>NZ_BLTJ01000003.1 GCF_013282095.1 Enterocloster alcoholdehydrogenati | reverse complement strand
TCAGACACGCCCTTTAAGGCTGCCAGGAAGATAACCATGGCGGAACCGAACTGCCATACGCGCAGGAGCACGATTACCATCAGGGCGCTCATGTCGCCGGCCATCCAGTTGATTGCCGGAATGCCAAACACGCCTAAAACAGTATTGATCAGGCCATCTGTGTTAAATACGGCTCTCCACAGGATCGCAATGGCGATGGATCCTCCCAGGATGGAAGGGATGTAATATGCGGTACGGAAGAAATTCACGCCCTTTAACTTAAAGTTCAGAATGTAGGCGATAAACAAAGCGAACATCAGCTTTAAGGGCACGTCAAAAATGGCATATTTGAATGTTACCACAAAAGCACGGATGATGTCGGGATCTGTAAAGATCTTCTCATAGTTCATCAGCCCGTACTTGGTAATGCCATTGAAAAGGTCATAGTTTGTAAAACTGTAGAAAAGGGATGAGAGGAAGGGATATACCTTAAACAGGATAAAACCAACCAGCCAGGGCAGAATATAAAGAATGCCAAAATTCAGCGCCCAGAATCCTTTCTTTTGTCTCATATAGTTACCTCCATTCTTTCTTCCTCACATATTTTTTACAGTATACCTATTGTATTATTCCGCTAATGCCTCATTGATTCCATCAATCAGTGCCTTTGCTGCCTGAACCGCATCGTATTCTCCTGCAGAAAGTTTTCCAAATATCTTTTCATATACGCCGTCCGGAGTTGCCTTTAACATACCGGAATCGAATTTGGGATCTAAAGGAAATTTAGAGTATGCCAGCACGTCTTTATTGGCCTTAATCAATCTCTGGTCTCCCAGCCCTTTCTCTTCGACTACAGATGCGCCCGCTGCAGACAGCGGGATCCCTCTCTCTAGACTGCAGATTTCAATACCTTCCGGATCATTCAACAGATAGTTAATCAGTGTAGCGGCAGCTTTTGGGTTTTTGCAGGTCGATGGAATCGCATATGCCATTGATACCTTAGTGAAACCACCCTGGTACTTGCCAAATTTTAAAAATTCTCCAATTACCAGTTCCTGATTAGCTACATTGATACTCTCCTTAATGGCATCTTCCATCTTGATTACCGTATTATCCCAGGAAAATATGCCTGCATATTTTCCATCGATCCATTTCGGATTTTTGTCTGTAGAATCAGACATATCTCCATAGGTCACTGCCAGAGTAGGAATCACATGGCCTTCTTCCAACTCAGTCATAAATTCTAGGCCATCTTGAATCTCAGTCTCTGTATACTGAAGTTCTCCATTTTCTACCCATGGCTTTCCATAGACGGATTCCAGATAATAAACCATAAAAATCATGCGGCTGTAGCCACCATCAATCACAAGTGGATAGTAACCTTCATCGTACTCCTTAAATTTCTTTCCTGCCTCAAACAGCGACTCTCTGTCTGTTGGGATCTCACAGCCTACAGTATCAAAGGTAGTCTTATTCCACATAAACAGGCAGCCTGTATTAGAAACAGGAATTCCCATCAGTTTTCCGTTTATGCTGCACTGTTCCAGAACGTCCTCTGGAAACTGTGTCAGATCAATGATATCGCTGAACTGATTCAGATCCATAAAGGTTGTTCCATCCTTTCCGTAATTGTCAATCCAGTTCCAGTTAATCTGCATCATATCGGCGCCTGTACCACTAGAAAGAGCCAGCGACTGTTTCTGTTCCCATCCGCTCCATGCTCCGTATTCTGGTGTAACCTTGATATCTGGATATTTTTTCATGAAAGCCTCTATCGCCTTTTCTGTAGCCTCATGTCTGGAATCACCGCCCCACCATGCAAAGGTAATTTCTCCCTCCCCGCCTTTGCTTTCACCGTTCTGATCGGTTGAAATAATTTTTGTTTTTGCCTCCGATTTATTTTCTGCTGCTGTTTCTTTATCTCCCCCGCAGGCAGTCAGTGCTGCCGTCATAACTGCAGCAGTCAGAAATCCAGATGTTCTGATCAAATTCTTTGTCATAGTATCTTCTCCTCCTATTTTCCCATCTTGCAATTCAATTGCTGTCTGTGATAGAATCATCATAGAACAATTTTATACAAAATGTTTCATTTATTTTGCTCTATTTTTCTTTTTTATTGTATAATATTGATATTCCATAGGAGGAATAAAATGAAAGCCAGTAAATCCAAAATTGATTCTGAATTTAAAGTAGAAATTGCCAAACAAGTTCGACACACTATGCCCGAAATGCACTATCATGACTTCTACGAAATCTACATTCAGGATCTTGGAAGTCGAGATCATGTTGTAAGCAATACATTTTATAAACTAATGCCTCATGACATTATGCTTTTAAAACCACATATGCTCCATCAATCCATCAGCCCGGATACTCACACCCGGACGATCGTTTATTTTACCCCTGAATTTCTCCATACCTTTTTTGCAGAATTCGCGGTGAGTGAACTGCTTTCCCCCTTTCGCTACGAATGCCTGTCTCTTTCTTCTGAAAACTATTATCGTGCAGCAGCTGTTATAAAAGAAATGAGCCAGATTGACCGGCATCATCCCACAGCTTCTGCCTATATTCTCCTGTCAGAGCTTTTGCAGATTATTTCCAAAAATATCCGTGACTTTCCACCAGATAATGTTCAAAAGGAAGAAAACGATATGCATTCTACAGAAATTCATGCAGTTTCCCCTCTGATTTCCTATGTACACGAAAACTTTCTGACACTTGCCAGCTTGAAAGAAATTGCGGATACCTTTTATATTACGCCTAGCCATCTGTGCCGTACCTTTAAACAGCTTACCGGATACACGGTCATCCAATATATCAATATGTTAAAAATACAAAAGGCCTGTATTCTTCTTCATGATACTGAAAAAAACATTACAGATATCGCATTAGAATGCGGCTTTAATTCCACCATGTACTTCTGCAAGCTCTTTAAAGCCACCTTAAATCTAACCCCCTCTCAGTATCGGAACATTTAATATCTGCCCCGTTTCAGCACACAGGATATCAATATATTTATATTTTTATCTTTTTTAAGCAAGATTATAAAATACTTTTGAATAATTTTGCTTTATACTTTTGAGTATAACACATCGTGAAAGGAAGGATCGAAATGAATTTTATCTTAGGTCTGAATACAAACATCCTGTGTTCTGTACTTTCGGCTTCTGTTTCCAATGCAGTTTCCATTCTGCGGAGAGATATGAACGCCTGTCTTACAGACAAAGACGCTCCCCATAATGCCATCCGTCTGGTAGAGGAAGAGAATATGGCTACAGAAAGCTACCGCATTATCGTAGCAGATCCATCTCTTATGCTTATTACTGCCGGAGATGACCTTGGTTTTATCTATGGTCTGCTTAAAATCAGCGAAACGTTTCTGAAAATCAGCCCCTTCTGGTTCTGGATGGATCAGGAACTTAAAAAGCAGCCGTTCATCTCTATTTCAACAGATACCAGCATTTGTTCTCCTGTCCCCCGGGTACACTTCCGAGGATGGTTTCTAAACGATGAGGTACTTTTCATTCACTGGAATAACGGAGCTCCAAAAAACTTCCCTTGGAGCATGGCCTTTGAAGCCCTGCTTCGCTGTGGAGGAAATATGGTAATCCCCGGAACTGATAAAAGCAGCCGCCAGTATGCAGATCTGGCTTTTCAGTACGGTCTTTGGATCACACACCATCATGCAGAGCCTCTGGGAGCAGAGATCTTTGCCAGAGCTTATCCTGACCGTGCTCCTTCCTGGGCTGAAAACCCCCAGTGCTTTATTCGCCTCTGGGAGGAAGCTGCCAAGCGCCAGAAAGATATGAAAGTAATATGGACACTGGGGTTCCGCGGTCAGGGAGACTGCCCATTCTGGGAAAGCCAGGGTGAAGAATGCTTTGACACTCCCCAAAAGCGTGGCCGTCTTATCAGCGAATTGATTGAACATCAAAGAAAAATCGTCTGCCGGTATGTAAAAAATCCCATTTTCTGTACCAATCTTTATGGTGAAATCATGGAACTATATAATCAAGGCTTTATTACCCTCCATCCCGACATTATCAAGGTGTGGGCAGATAATGGATACGGACATATGTGTACTCGACGCCAAGGTAATCATGACGCTCGGGTATGTTCTCTGCCGCAGACGCAGGACGCAGGCCCTCATGGAGTATATTATCACATTTCCTTCCATGACCTTCAGGCGGCCAGTCATATGACTACACTTCCAAACACAGTAGATTTTGTAAGCCGTGAGCTGAACACAGCTTGGGATCGAGGGATCCGCGATTACTGGATCATCAACTCCTCCAACATCCGCCCTCATGTCTACTATCTGGATGCGGTTCGGAAACTGTGGTATGGAGAATACGTATCCGATTCGGGCCACGCCAATGATTTTAGTCATATTTACTATCTGGGAAAGATGCAGGTCGCTGACTGTCTGGAACACTACGCCTCCGCTCTTCTTCAGTATGGCCCTTATGAGGACCAGCACGCGGGAGAACAATTTTACAATTACTGCGTGCGCCTTCTGGCTCGTCAGTTCATTAGAAATAGAGCCGAGACTGCCCAAGAGCTTTTGTGGCTTACAGGCCCTCTTTCCCTTCATAAACAGACAGAACATATCCTGGATATCCACAAAAAGGGGAGCTCTGCCATCACCGCCTACTATGAGCGCTGTCAAAAAACCTCTGTCACACTCACAGGAGCAAACAGACAGCTTTTTGATGCTACGGTTCTTTTACAAGCAAAAATTC
Source organism: Enterocloster alcoholdehydrogenati (assembly GCF_013282095.1). Taxonomy (GTDB): domain Bacteria; phylum Bacillota; class Clostridia; order Lachnospirales; family Lachnospiraceae; genus Enterocloster; species Enterocloster alcoholdehydrogenati. The sequence goes on along the minus strand of NZ_BLTJ01000003.1, from coordinate 317,285 downwards.
ATTACTTCTGCTGTCAGGGCGCCATCTATTTCTGTAAAGGAATTTTGAAATTCTGGAAAGAGGATTATCAGAAAAGCTTTTATCTGCTTGGAAAAGGTGCCGATCTCTTTACTGCTGCCGATGAAGCCATGCATCAGGCTGAATACGGCGTATGGAAGGGTTTCTATGAAAACGACTGCCTCACTGACATTCGTTTCACTTCCTATATAATCTGGTCCGTCATGCACCTGATCCGTGTAATCGGAGATGATGCCCGACTGGCGGACTGGTATGAAGACTTTGTCCGCCCTCAGGCAGACCGAAAAGTACGTCTGTTAGCAATCACGCAGCATCATATGACAGATGAAGCATTATATGAAGCTATGAAAAATTCGAAGAATTTTGACCAGACAGAAGATTAGTTTTGTTTTATTTTAAATTCCCTCCCTCTTTGGACAGCAAACTACAGCAGCTGCCCAAAGAGGGAGGGAATCTCTGCATATGGCAAACCATTTGATAAAAACCAAGCTGTTTGATCCCTGATGAAAAATGGATACGCTCTATTGTAATACATCCTGTATAAAGGCCATTCCATTACTAAATGGTGTTCCTACCATCACACCCCACCACCACAAAAAGACATCTCCCCACAGCCTCAATAAACTACCAGCTATTTTTCGGTAATGGTTTATCTTATCCCATTTTATTCATTTTCTTTTTATTTAATATTTTTTTTAGCATTTCATGTTTATTTTTTTCCCCATCCGTATTACAATAATAGCAACCAGTCATAATCAGACAACACATGAAAGAAAGGGGAATTTATATGGCGAAAAAAGGTTTGGGGAAACTGATGGCTCTGGCGGCCGTGTCAGGAGCCGTAGCGGCCGGTGTTTCCTATGTGCTCCAGTATAAGACCTATCATAAAGAACTGGAAAAAGATTTCAGAGAATTTGAGGAGGATGAGGACGGAGAGGATAAGGCGTCAGAGACCGGCAGAGAGCATCCCGCTGATCAGGAAAAATTTAACCGCAACTATATCTCCCTCACCTCCAGCAAGGATGAGTTCAAGGTGGCTGCCAGAGATATGGCCCAGGCTACCCGCAATGTGCTCCGCGATGCAGGCAGTCTTTTTTCCGACACCGCCCATGAGGCCATGTCCGCAGCAGTAGACACGGCGCATATTGCACTGAACTCCATGAAGACAAAAAAGGACGAGTGGAGGGATGAGCATGAAGCAGAACCCGTCTCTCCTCAGGACGATCTTCCGGAAGATGAAGGTTATCTGGATGATGACTATGTAGATGACGACGATCTCTATGATTATGAACGTCTGGACAGCGAGCCCTCCTATTCCGAAAAAGACGTCCATGCAGAACAGCCGGACGTATCTGTAGTGGAAGAGACGGCTGATGATGCGGATGATGTGATCTCCGTCGAGGTGGCTGAAGATGCAGATGATATGGAGCCATCTGCAGATACACCCGATGGTTTTAAGGACGATCCTGTTTTATAAGGTGCCGCAGCCTGCTGCACATCCGTCTGTCTCTTGAGGGGAAGCCTCTGCGCTTCCTCTTTTATTTTACGAAAACCCTAAACACGGGCTGTCCCAAATGGGCCGGTTCTCATATATCCCATCCCAGCAGGTTCATCCACATCACCTGCCCGATCTGGTCATCGCCTATGAGATAGGCGTGGCTTTGGGCGTCAGCGGACATCAGCTGATACTCCTTTGATTCCTCCAACCGCGTCCAGCGCGTATCTATGACCGTAACACCTTCTGATACTGCCATATACCAGTGCGAAATAGTTCCGTCTATGTCTTTTGTTTCGTAGGAAATTTCACCTTCTAAAAGATCATCCTTGAAATTCCCCTGCTTTACTGTTTTCACGTTCTCCCCCAGAGGGACATTTTCATAGTAGCAATAGCCAGTGCTCCCATAACCGGTCATTTTCCCGTTCCGCCAGATACCATAGGAATAATTATAGCGGGGACTGTCTACGTTGATAAACTGCAGGGCCAGACATTCCCCCCTGGGCTTCCCGTCTTTGAAAAAGCCGTAAAATACGGTTCCAGGCATGGTAAATACCATCCCCTCTCCTTCAATCTGGCTGGTAAAGCCTGAAGGAGTATAAAGATAGCGGCTTCCCGCCATATTTTCATAAAAAAGGGTCGCCAGAATGTCCTGCTCCTTATCAAGGATCCTGGCTGCCTGCTCCATGTCCTGGCTGCTCAGGGCAGAATCGATCCGTTTTACTGCATCCAGCTGCTCCGGCGTAAGAGTCAGTTCCCCGGATATAACGTCGGATGAGTCCCCTGCCCCTTCCGCCCCTGTCTCCTCCATAGGGTTTTCTTCCCCATTCTCGCCGATACCGGAAACCTCCCCGCTGCCCTTTGCAGCCGCAGGTGTTGCTTTCGCCATATCTATTCCATCCCCTGCTTCTGTTTCCTGGAGCATCCCGCTCTCAGCCTGTATTGCCTTACTATTTTCCACTGCCATTCCCATCCAGCCGCTCACCGGCAGAACCACCGCATAAAACGCCGCGGCCGCAATCCACAAAATACGGTCATTTCTTATTTTCATGCTCCATCGCAGCTCCTTTCTCTGTCTTTCCTGAGCCTTTTACCTCCAGGCTTCGTTCAAAAGCCTGCAGCCTTTGCATATTTCTTCTTCCTTCAGGCTGGCATAGCCCAAGATCACCGTAGAAGGAACCAGATCCTTCTCTTCTCCGATCACAGATCCTGACATACCATAAACCTTTACACCAGCCTGTGCAGCCCGTTCTACCAGCTTTTCCTCTTCCATCCCTTTCCTGTGGGTCAAAAGCACATGGATTCCCGCGTATTCCCCCCGGATCTGGAATATGTTTTCCAGCTCCTTAAGTCCCCCCAGAAGGGCGTCATGCTTCCCTTTGTATACGGCCCGCATCCGGTTTAAATGCCTCTCATAATACCCCCCTGTGATAAAATGATACAGCACATTCTGATCGATCCGTGACACGGTGCAGGCGTAGAAGCCTGCCTGCATCCTGTATCTGGCAAGCAGGGGTTCCGGAAGCACCATAAATCCCACACGGATCGCCGGGGCGATTGATCTAGAAAATGTTCCCAAATAGATCACCTTTCCCGCCTGATCCATCCCCTGCAGCGCCGGAATCGGCCGGCCCTTATAACGGAATTCACTGTCGTAATCGTCCTCAATCACATACCGGTCAGCCTTTTTGCAGGCCCAGCCTAAAAGCTCCTGCCGCCTTTTTACCGGCACCACGATACCAGTGGGATACTGATGGGACGGCATCACATAGGCAGCCATGGCTTTGCTCTCCTCCAGGGCGCTTATTTCCATGCCATATCGATCCATTTTCACAGGAAACACCTGATGGCCCAAACTCTTTAATACCCGGTACGCCTGACGGTAGGTAGGATTTTCCAGGGCGATCCCTGTACCCCGACCCAGAAGCTGAGACAAAAGCATCAGAAGGTACTCGCTTCCTGCTCCGATCAGGATCTGTTCGGGACGGCAGTTGACCCCTCTGGCCGAGTGAAGATAATCACCGATAGCTGCCCGCAGTCCGTATTCCCCCTGGGGATCCCCCACGGCGAACATCTCCTTATTATCATCCACCAGCGTATTGCGGCTCAGCTTGCGCCAGGTATTAAACGGAAAGCTGTCCAGATCAATGCCTCTGGGGGAAAAATCCACCAGATATGGTTCTTTCCTCTGTCCTTGCTTCTCTGAAAATGGGCTTTCCTCTTTCTTGTGCACCTCTACCAGTTCCTCGATCCGACAGACAAAATATCCCCTGCAGGGCAGGGCCTCTATATACCCCTCAGACAAAAGCTGTTCGTAGGCCATCTGGGTGGTACTGCGGCTTACCTTTAAATTTGCCGCCAGAATCCGTGTGGAGGGCAGACGGCTGCCCGCGGCCATACGTCCGCCGCGTATTTCCTCCTTCATATATTGATAAATCTGCTCATACAGAGGACTCCTGCTCTGATTGTCAATGGGCACCATCAGTTCCATTTTCCCGCACCTCCTTTTGGGGCCTTAAAACAGTAAAAGACCCCCTGTTTCCAGAGAGTCTCCTCCTGTTCCTTTCCCGGCAGATGCCGGTTTTCCTTCTATCCAGGCTTTCAGAGGATCATTTCGGAAGCTTAAAGGAGCTCTTTAATGAAACGATCCGGTTAAATACAGGTTTTTCCTTTGTGCTGTCCTTACAGTCCACGCAGAAATAGCCATTGCGCACAAACTGGAAACTGTCATAGCTTTCCGCCTCGCCCAAAGCCGGCTCCACATAGCAGTCTGTAAGCACAGTCAGCGAATTGGGATTTAAATTCAGACTTCCGTCCTCATTTAACTTGCCCTTCTCCTCATCAACGATGTTTTCGTACAGGCGGCATTCCACCTTTTTTGCGGAAGGAACCGCTACCCAGTGGATGGTTCCCTTTACCTTTCTGCCCTCAAAGCCGGAACCGCTCTTTGTCTCAGGATCATAAGTGGCATGAACAACGGTTACATTTCCATCGGCATCCTTCTCACAGCCGGTACACTTTACAAAATAAGCTCCCATGAGACGAACCTCATTTCCGGGGAACATACGGAAATATTTCTTAGGAGGCTCTTCCATAAAGTCCTCCCTCTCGATATAAAGCTCGCGTCCAAAAGGCACCTTGCGGCTTCCAAGCTCCGGATTTTCCAGGTTGTTCGGAACGTCCAGTTCTTCCATCTGGCCTTCTGGATAGTTGTCGATCACCAGCTTTACGGGATCTAAAACCGCCATCATACGTGCCTTCTTAAGCTTTAAGTCCTCACGGATGCAGTATTCCAGCATCGCATAGTCTACAGAACTGTTTGCCTTGGAAACGCCTACCATCTCCACAAAACGGCGAATGGACTCGGGGGTATAGCCTCTTCTGCGCAGAGCCGCGATAGAAACCAGACGGGGATCGTCCCAGCCGTCTACAATATGATCCTCTACCAGCTTCTTGATATAGCGCTTGCCGGTGACTACATTGGTAAGATACAGCTTGGCAAATTCGATCTGACGGGGCGGATTCTCAAATTCACACTCTCTTACCACCCAGTCATACAGAGGCCTGTGATCCTCAAACTCCAGCGTACAGATGGAATGGGTAATATGCTCAATGGCATCCTCGATGGGGTGGGCAAAGTCATACATAGGATAAATGCACCACGCATCACCCGTATTGTGATGCTCCATGTGGGCCACGCGGTAAATGACCGGATCTCTCATATTAATATTGGCAGAAGCCATATCAATCTTGGCGCGGAGCACCTTTTCGCCGTCTTTATATTTTCCTTCCTTCATCTCTTCAAAAAGACGCAGGTTCTCCTCAACCGGGCGGTTCCTGTAAGGACTCTCCTTTCCGGGGTTGTTAAAGTCGCCCCGGTACTCCCTGATCTCCTCTGCAGACAGGTCGCAGACAAAGGCCTTGCCCTTTTTGATCAGAAACACAGCGCACTCGTACATCTTCTCAAAATAATCAGAGGCAAAGAAAAGACGATCTTCAAAATCAGCGCCCAGCCACTTTACATCCGCCTTGATAGACTCCACAAACTCCACCTTTTCCTTGGTGGGATTGGTGTCGTCAAAACGGAGATTAAAGGTGCCGCCGTACTTCTGAGCCAGCCCATAATTTAAAAGGATGGACTTTGCGTGTCCGATATGCAGATATCCGTTTGGCTCCGGCGGAAAACGGGTGTGCACATTATCATATACCCCCTCTGCCAGATCCTTATCGATTTCCTGCTCTATAAAATTCTTGGAAACAGTCTCTTTTTCCTCTGTCTCCAATACCATGTCTTTTTCTGCCATGATCGCTCCTCCATACATTTCTCTCATCTGTGAATCTTTTTAAGATAATTCCAGTGTATTGGATAATCATATCACACTTTTAACAGGTAGAAAAGGGGGAAATACCACAAAAACGGCAACTTAAGGGTAGAAATACCGGCCCATGTCTGCTATACTTTAGTAACGCATCAAAGCGTACGGACAAAATATCTTGACAGGAAGTGATGACTATGAAAAAAGCGGCCGGTTTCGCCCTAATAAAAACCATTCCCATTTTCCTGGGGTATATTTTTCTTGGGATTGCCTTTGGCCTTCTCCTGCAGAAAGCAGGCTTTGGAGTGTTATGGGCCTTTCTTATCAGCCTTCTGGTCTATGCCGGATCCATGCAGTTTGCCCTGGCGGGCATCCTCACGGGCGGTCTGGGATATCTCACCACCGCCGTTATGACCCTGCTGATCAACAGCCGCCACGCCTTTTACGGCCTGACCTTTATCGACCGTTTTAAGGAAATGAAGGGCGCAGGTCCTTACATGGTTTTCTCCCTCACAGATGAAACCTATTCCCTGCTCTGCTCTGTTGCACGCCCCAGGGGCTTTACGGACCGCCAGTGGAAGCTTGCCTTCCTTTTTATTTCCCTCTTTAACCAATGCTACTGGGTGGCCGGATCCGTCATCGGCGCAGTCATGGGACAAATGATCGCCTTTGACACCACAGGCATTGAATTTGCCATGACTGCTCTTTTTACGGTAATCTGCGTCAATCAATGGCTGGCTGCAAAGACTCACCTGCCCGCCGGAGCCGGTTTTCTCTGCGGTTTCCTTTTTCTGGCTCTGATCCGCTCTTCCGGCTTTATCCTTCCGGCCCTCATGGCCACGGTAGCCCTGCTTCTTATTTTTAAACATACCATTGAGAAAAAAATGGAGGATCCCTCATGACCCAGACTCCTGCTGAACCATCCTATGTACTGATTACAATTCTAATCTGCGCCCTCTGCACCCAGATCACCCGGTGGCTGCCCTTTCTGCTCTTTGGCAGAAAACGTCAGGTACCAAAACTGGTGCGTTATCTGGGCGCCGCGCTCCCTCCGGCCATTATGGCTGTGCTGGTAGTTTACTGCCTTAAAGATATCACGCCTCTTACCTGGCCCTACGGACTGCCGGAGCTGATCTCTGTGGCTGTTGTGGCGGCAGTACACCTGTGGAAACGAAATACGCTGGCCAGCATTGCTCTGGGAACCGTATGCTATATGTTCCTGGTTCAAAAAATTTTTTAAAATTTTTTCAAAAAAGTATTGCAAAAATAAAATACATATGATATTATATCGAAGTCGCGTGAGACAAGACTTCTCGCGGGGCAGAAAAAGAAAGTTGCTACTGTGGCTCAGTCGGTAGAGCGTCGCATTGGTAGTGCGGAGGTCACGGGTCCGATTCCCGTCAGTAGCTGTGAAAACCCTTGTAGAATCAAGGGTTTTTTCTTTTGCCGCAAGCAGAACGTATTTTCTTTCAGGTGAAATGACTACTATTCCAGCCCGGTCACCGTTCCATCTGCCTGGATTTTCACAAGATGATGTGGTATAAAAAAGTTGACTGCTTGTTCTCAAGGATTTCATAATAAAATCAAGAGAACAAGGAGGTATTCAAAGTGGCACGTAAATATGACCAGGAATACAAATGATGAGGACGAGTAACCTTTTTCCTCTTGAATGAAAGATACAGCAAACAAAAAGACCAGTAAAGAGTGCAAAGCACCACCAATGGTGGCAAGGCTCTTGACAGGGCTTTTTCTTTTCTGTGTTTGATAGCCAAGAGGAAGAAATAAGAATACATCAAAATATTTTGATGTGATGTATTGACAAATTACGTTGTAAGTTTTATGATGTATATATCAAAATAATTTGATGTGAGGAGTGATAACAATGACTGTTTTTTCTAAAGACGCAAAAATTTTTAAGGCTCTTTGTGATATAAAAAGACTTACTATTTTAGATTACTTAAAGAGTGGGGAAAAATGTGCGTGTGTTCTGATTGAAAATATGAACATAGGACAATCGGCTTTATCATATCACATGAAAATACTTTGCGACTCTGGTATTGTCAATGCAAGACAAGAGGGAAAATGGACGCATTACAGTTTAAGTAAAAGCGGAAGTGAATATGCGTCAAAACGATTGTTAGAATTAACAACGCCAAATACTGAAAATCAATCAAATTGTTGCAAATAAAGGTCATCGAAAGATGGCTTTTATAAAACTTTATCACATCAAAAAAAGTTGATATGTTGTGTAAAGGAGGGACTTTTTTGGACGTAGTAAATTCAATATGGTTATTTTTCCAAGACCAAATATTAGGTATGAAATGGTTGAATGGCTTAATTGGTAATGGACTGTCACTGCTAGGATTAGACATTGACAGTCGTTTCGGTGGAAGTATTCAATTCTTTCTATACGATGTAATCAAAATCACAATCTTATTATGTTTACTGATTTTCTTTATTTCGTATATTCAAAGTTATTTTCCACCCGAACGAAGTAAGAAAATTTTAGGACGTTTTCATGGTATCGGAGCAAATATTATATCCGCATTGTTAGGAACGGTTACACCATTTTGCTCATGTTCTTCTATCCCGTTGTTTATAGGCTTTACAAGTGCAGGATTGCCATTAGGGGTAACTTTTTCCTTTTTGATTTCTTCTCCTATGGTTGATTTGGGAAGTCTTGTATTGCTAATGAGTATTTTCGGGGCTAAAGTTGCCTTTGCTTATGTGATTGTAGGCTTGATAATCGCTGTAATTGGCGGTACTTTAATTGAAAAATTACACATGGAAAAATATGTGGAAGATTTTGTGAAAAATGCAAGTAACGTTGATATTAGTTCTCCTGCTTTAACCAAAAAGGACAGAGTTCGCTATGCAAAAGAACAAGTTATAGGAACATTCAAAAAAGTATTCCCATATATTTTGATTGGTGTGGGTGTCGGAGCAATTATCCATAATTGGATACCTGAAACATGGATTGAAAGTATTTTGGGAAGTAATAACCCGTTTGGTGTTATCTTAGCCACTCTTGTCGGAGTTCCTATGTATGCTGATATTTTTGGAACAATTCCAGTAGCAGAGGCATTACTTTCAAAGGGGGCACAATTAGGTACAATCTTATCATTTATGATGGCTGTAACAACATTGAGTTTACCATCTTTAATCATGCTGAAAAAGGCAGTAAAGCCTAAATTATTGACCTTATTTATTGCCATTTGTACGTTTGGTATTATTATTGTAGGTTATCTCTTTAATATTTTTAGTACGATATTTATTTAAAAGGAGCGAATAAGAAATGAAATTATTTGGAAAGAAAAAAGAAACAAAATCATGCTGTTGTGGCGGGAATTGCACATCAGAAACAATGCAAAATGCAGAAAGCAAAAAACAAGAGCAAGGTATCAAAATACTGGGTTCTGGTTGTGCAAAATGTATGGAATTAGAAAAAGCAACCAGAACAGCAATATCTGAACTTCAATTAGATTATGAGATTGCCCACGTTACAGATTTTGCAGAAATCGCCAGTTACGGAGTAATGTCTACACCTGCATTGGTATTGAATGGAGAAGTTATATCCTATGGAAAGGTATTGACCGTAGACGAAGTGAAAGCACTATTGAGTAAGTAATAAAACGAAGAAAGGGCGGTAATTTGTTTATGACAAAACCTAAAGCAGCCTTTGTCTGTGTTCATAATTCTTGTCGCAGTCAAATTGCAGAAGCATTGGGGAAGTATCTTTCTTCAAATATTTTTGAGAGTTATTCTGCAGGCACAGAAACAAAGCCACAAATCAATCAAGATGCAGTCCGTCTAATGAAAGAAATGTATCATATAGATATGGAGAAAACACAATATTCTAAACTGTTATCAGAAATACCGCAGGTAGATATTGTGATTACAATGGGGTGCAATGTAAATTGTCCTACAATACCATGCAAATATAGAGAGGATTGGGGCTTGAATGACCCTACTGGGAAAAGTGATGATGAATTCTCAAAAACAATCCACTCAATCCATGCAAAAATACTTGAATTGACAGAGAGAATAAAAACTAATGAGTTGATTTCAAATTCGTGGTAAAATGGGTGTTTTACTATACTTCAAAATGCTTGAAAGTATAGTGTTTATGGGGATAATCGAAAATTCAAGGTAAAATTGACATTTTTACTTAAAACCCCTATATTATGGGACAAAAAGATCTATCAAAAAAAGACGCCTTTCCAGCTGAGACCAGCCGGCAAAAAGCGTCTCTTCAGACCTGTATTTCCCTGTTCTTTTTTAAAAAATCCCCTCAAAGCTTTCCCGCAGCGTCTCGCAGGACCGGGCGAACTTTTCCATCTCTTCATCCGTCAAAGACAGCGGAAGCACTTTCTGAATCCCATCCTGATTGATGATGCAGGGAACCCCCGTAAATACATCTCTCTGGCCATAATCGCCTCTTAGCATGGCGGACACGGTGAGAACACTGTGCTCATCCCCAAGAATCGCTTTCGTGATTCTGGTAAGAGCCATACCAATGCCGTAATAGGTGGCCTTCTTTGCCTCAATGATCTTATAGGCGGCTGTGCGCACCTCATCCTCAATGTCCTCCAGACGTTGGCTGAATTCCGGCCCTATTTCCTTTCCCAGTTCTAAAATTGGCTTGGTAGCCAGAAGGGCCTGGCTCCAGGGAACAAACTCGCTGTCGCCATGCTCGCCCATCACGTAGGCGTGAATATTTCTGGGATCTACCTTCAGATACTCTCCCACCAGATACCGCAGTCTGGCGGTATCCAGGGCCGTACCGCTTCCCAGCACCCTTCTTGGGTTAAAGCCGGATAAGGCGCAGGTGATCCTTGTCATGATATCCACAGGATTCGTGGCAACCAGAAAGATGCCGTTAAACCCGGAAGCCGTCACAGGTTCGATAATGGAGCGGAACACCTCTGTATTGCGTTTCAGAAGATCCAGCCGGGTCTCTCCCGGTTTCTGAGCCACCCCCGCAGCAATAGCCACGATATCCGCGTCCCGGCAGTCATCATAGTTTCCCGCGTAGATCCTCATGCTGGCGCCCGCAAAGGCAAGGCCGTGATTCAGATCCATGGCTTCCCCCTCCGCCCGTGTTTTATTCACATCAATGAGTACCAGTTCATCGCAGACCGATTGGTTTAAAAGGCTGTATGCATAACTCATCCCCACCATACCTGCACCGACAATGACTACTTTTCTTTTATCAAGCTTCATATGTGTCTCCTTTCGTGCCCCAAAGGCAGCTGCTGATGGTACTATCCCCTCCATAAGAGACTTTTATCCAGATTATCTTGCCAGCTTTCTTTCCATCAGCTCTCCGTTGCTGCTGTAGGTTACAGCCGTTTCCTTCGTGATGGTTCCCTGACGGAAAAGACGGATCAGGCTGTTGTCCATGGAAACCATACCCTCCTCCTGGGAGGTGGCGATGATTCCGTCGATCTGGTGAATCTTGGATTCCCGTATCATATTGCGGATGGCATTATTCAAAAACATGATCTCAAATACCGGCTGTACGCCTCCGTCTACCGTAGGCACCAGCTGCTGGGATATAACGGCATTCAGCACCATGGAAAGCTGGGTGCGGATCTGCTGCTGCTGGGCCGGAGGAAATGCATCGATCACACGGTCAATGGTATTGGCCGCCCCGATGGTGTGAAGGGTAGACAGGATCAGATGACCTGTCTCCGCAGCCGTCATGGCAATGCTGATGGTTTCATAGTCACGCATTTCCCCCAGAAGGATCACATCCGGAGCCTGACGCAGCGATGCCCGAAGGCCCGTCACATAGCTGCCTGTATCCGTGGCAATCTCTCTCTGGGTCACTACACTCTTTTTGTGGCGGTGAAGGTATTCGATCGGATCCTCCAGCGTGATCACATGGGCCTCTCTTGCCTCGTTGATGGCGTCAATGATACAGGCCAGCGTAGTGCTCTTTCCGCTTCCTGCAGGCCCTGTCACAAGCACCATGCCCTTGGTCATCCTTGAAATATCCACGATTTCCCGCGGCAGATGAAGAGCGCCTGCATCTGGCAGTTCAAAGCGCACCACCCGGATTACCCCGGCCAGAGAGCCTCTCTGGCGAAAGATATTGGCACGGAAACGCGACACACCTGGAACAGCAAACGAAAAGTCATCATCCCCCTCATTCAGTACCCGGTCCATGCTCCTGCCGCCGGCCAGTTCATAAATCTGCCGGATCATATCATCCATCTCATCCGGCATGATCCTGTCTGCCCCATTACAGAGAATCCTTCCTCCGATCTTATAGGAAAACGGACGTCCGGGAACCAGAAAAATATCCGCCGCCTCCTGCTCCACTGCTGCCGTAAGAAGCTCCATTACCTTCATTTTGATTCCTCCTGTTGTGCCTTTGTACTCTCAGTCTCTCCTTTTCCGTCCCAAACGGGCATAGCGTCATCAATGTTATATTCGCCGCTGTCGTAGACATACCAGGCGCGTATCTCATACCTTCCGCTCCCCTCTGTAAGCACCGCCTCAATCCGCAGAGACTGTCCTTTCTCCATGGGAATATCTGTAAAAATGCAGCCGGCTGCCTCATCATAGACATTCCCAGGCTCTGCTGCCAGAGCCGCATACTTTTCTGCCAGCGATTTCCCCTCCATCTTCATTAGAAGGGAGTCCGTTTTTTCCAGCCACTTCTGCCCTTTGGAGTCTGCCTCATAATATGCTTTTACCGCCTCTGCTCCCCTCTCTGCCAGCTCCAGATCTCCTCTGGCGCTGCTTAATGAGAGAAGCCCAAAGGTAGACAGACAGAGTACGATAAAGATCAGTATTAAGGATGAAAGTCCGATATTCACTTTATTTCTGAATGTTTCTCCTGCCATTTTTCTTCCTCTTTATCTACTGTCCCAAAGTCGGCTCATACTGGCTGCTTTCCAGGCTGTAGATCACCGTTTCGCAGGAACCTCTGTCATTTCCCCTGCTAACCCCGGCACCGCAGTCCATGATATCCACCCGAATCTTCGTCATGGAGCCTTCCCTGGCTACCGTTATATCTGCCCGGTAGGCTGCCTGAATTCCAGCCGTTTCTGCCTGCTGCTCCGTGTAGGAGTTCCATGCCTTATCCCAGACTCTTGACAGTTCTTTTTCCCCCCGTCCCGCCTTGATTTCCTCGGTAACGCTCTGCGCCCCAAGGACGGCATGGTTGAGCCGGTCTGCGTCACGGCTCAGCCGGTCTGCCTTTGCAAAGACGGAAACACAGATGCTGGCGCAGAGGATAAAGAATCCCACCACCACCAGCATTTCCATCAAAAATGGTCCTGAACCGGACCCGCTTCTTCTATTCATCTGTTCCGGCTCCTTTATGTTCTGGTCCCGCCAGAGCCTGGGGCCACTGCCCCACTGCTGCTTCGCAGTGAAAGTTCCAGACTGCCGCCCCCTTCGCCCTGAGCGCTGATGCACAGGAGGTTATCTTCTTTTGAGAAGGAAATCCCCTCACATTCCAGTATTTCCAGTCCGTCTGCCAGTCCCAGGCCGCTGCCTGCATCGGTAAACAGTTCCTTAAGACTTCCATCCCGCCAGTAGATCCAGGTCACATACTCTGTTCCGCCCACCTGCTGGCGCAGCTCCAGAACCTGCGTTCCTTCTACTTCTTTTACATCCACCATTCCCGCCTGGTCTCCCTGGCGTATCTTGTTGGCAATATAGCTTAAGGCTGTGGAACCGCTGAAATTCCGGTCGCTGCGGACAGTGATGTTTTCATAAACACGGCTTCCTGTCAGCACCGTAAAAAGGGCGCTCAGGACAAATACAAGAAACAGCAGCATGGTAAAAATCCCGCCCATAAGCTGCTCTTTCTTTCCTGTTTTCTGATTCACATGACTTCCTCCCTTATTCTGCTGCCGTTACAGGCACTACCGTGATATCCGGCATTACATTGGAAGCAAAGCCGTCGTAAAAGACATGATACTTTTTCCGGTTGATCATGACTCCGTAATTTTCTTCCAGATATTCCACACTTGGCGGATAGCGTCCCTCAATGGCATAGCACTGGACACTGGCTCTGGCGATGGCCTTTTTCAAGGTTTCCTGATCCCGTGCTCCGGTTCTGTTCCCAAACTGTACCGAAAACAGGGCAAACGCAGCAAGCGCCGCGGCCATAAGGGCTGCAGAAGCAACCATGCCGCCCAGGCCGTTTCTTTCCCGGTTCTGTCCCCGCTTCACTTTCATCCTCAAAGACCTCCTAACCGATCGCCGACAGCACGCCCACTAAGGGCAGCATCACCGACAAAAGCACCAGTCCCACAGAAACCGCCAGCACCGCTACAATAGTGGGCTCAAACCGGGCTATCATACGGTCAATGGCAGAGTCTGCCATCTCCTCATAATCCCCTGAAATTTCTTCCATGACCTGATCCAGATGTCCGCTTCGGCTTCCTACCTTGATCATCTGGATATAAAAGCCGGAAAACAGCCCCGTCTCCTTCATTGCGTCATAGTAGCTGCTGCCCTCTTCCAGGCGTTTGGCGCAGGCGTCAATCTGCCTCGCCACCGCCTCATTTTCAGCCAGTTCCTTTGCAAGCTCCATGCTTTTTTCCAGTTCCAGGCCGCTTTTTAAGGTCAGAGCCAGAACTGCGGTAAACCGGCGCAGAGCCACGGCTCTGGCGATCCGGCTGCGGTTTTTCACTGCTGTGATCCCCTTTTCCACCAGGGAGAGCTTTTTTCCAAACCGGGCTGCGGTCCAGATAGCTGCCGCCGCTGCAGCGATCAGAGCCGCCAGAACCAGGGCCGCTCCGCTTAAGATTCCGCCCAGTCGGATGGCTGCGGAGGCCGCCGCGGGAAGGCTGGCTCCCAGCTGCTCATATACCTTGGAAAATACCGGCATTACCTTTGCAAAGAGAACAAAAAGAACCACTAACAGCATCAGGATCATCATAGCGGGGTACGTAGCCGCATTTTTCACTGCCTTTAGCAGCCTGTCCTCTTTCTCATAGTAACCGGAGAGAGATTTCATCATCTGATCCAGGGTTCCCGTCTGCTGGCCCAGCCTGGCCATGCGGACTACATAGGCAGGAAAAACGCCCGTATCCTCCAACACCTTAAAAAAGGGATCTCCAAGTTCCGCACCCTCTGCCATATAAAGAAGCATGGCCTTCTCCTTCTCATCCGCAGCATCCTCCGCCATAATGGTCAGCCCCTCATCCAAAGGCACTGCTGCCTCAAGCAGCAGTGCAATCTGAAGGCAGAAGGCCGACAGTTCTTCACAGAAGTATCTGTAATATTTCTCTCCCCGTTTTCCCATCTCATTTCCTCCCGGCCGGTTTTAGTAGCTGTATTTTGCCTTATAATTAGCGCCGTTCCCTATGTACTGCATGATCTCCTTGCTCTGGTTGGCGGAGGAAGCAAAGGTAGGATCCATCAGTTTCCAGCTGTTTCCGTCGAAGTAAATGATGTTGTCTACCCAGCCCTGGCCGTCCAGGTATACATTGATCCAGGCATGGTACAGGTTTCCGGTATAGCCGACTACCAGCTTGGTCGGAATATCCTGGGAGCGCAGCATGGCAGTCATCAGGGCCGCATAGTCAAAGCAGATGCCCTTTTTCTGAGCCAGAACCACATCTACGTTCGGAAGGTATCCTGACTGCACGGAAGAAGCCTTGGCTGTATCGTAAGTAAGGTTTGTCACCACATAATTGTAAACGGCGGAAACCACTCCCAGCTGGTCTGTGGCTCCGGCAGAGATCTCCGCGCCTTTTTTCACTGCCGCGCTGGCGGAGTTGAAGTTTACATACTGGTTCGGATACAAAAACGGGCCGAAGGTGTTTGTAATAGAGGCATCCACGCTCTGGCTGAACGCCTGGGAATACTGGTTGCCCTGGATATTTTCAAATACCTTTACCTGGTAGGAGCCGTTTCCCTCAGAAAGTGGGAATACCTCGTAAACGCCGCTGTTATTTAAGTCGTACGTATATGTTTCGGATCCGCTTTTTGTGATCTGTACCTTGATCTTTCCTACACTTCCGGTGTATTTTACCATCACATAGCCCTCGGATATGTTAGAAGCATCCAGAGTAGCCTTATCATTTTTATAGACCGTTACGCCGGAAGCGATGGGAGTCCGCACATAGCTGCCCGCCGGCTTACTGTACAGCGGAACCCGGCCGTCCTCAATAACAGCCGTCTGAGCCGCTCCCGCCGGAAATGTCCCTAAAAGACCGTTCGCACCGATCACGATGGCTGCAAGCACCGCCGCGGTACCCGTCTTATTTCCGCTTCGTCTGATCATATGTTCACTCTCTTTCCAAATGCTATTTTGCCATACGCTGGCGCACAATCTCATATGCCAGCACCCCGGCTGCCACAGAGGCATTTAAGGAGTCGATATCTCCTTTCATAGGGATGGATGCAGTCATATCGCAGTGTTCCCGCACCAGCTTGCCGACCCCTTCTCCCTCATTTCCGATCACCAGGCCAATGGGGCCGGTAAGATTCATGCGGTACATCACTTCGCCTCCCATATCAGCGCAGACAAACCACAGCCCTTGTTTCTTCAGTTCCTCCATAACAGCAGTCAGATTGGTTACCTTTGCCACCGGCGTATAATTTAAAGCCCCTGCCGATGTCTTTGCCACCGTAGCGGTAAGCCCCACGGCCCGTCTCTTGGGAATAATGACGCCGTGAGCACCGGCCAGGTTAGCCGTGCGGATGATGGCTCCCAGATTATGAGGATCCTCAATGCCGTCCAGCAGGAATAAAAAGGGCGGTTCTCCCTTTTCCTGCGCCAGCTTCAGCATATCCTCCACCTGCGCATACTCGTAGGCAGCCGCATATGCAATAACGCCCTGATGTTTTCCGGTTTCAGACAGCTGATCCAGACGCTCCTTTGCCACATAGCTGATGATGGTGTCATGCTTTTTTGCTTCCCTTACAATGGTGCGCACCGGACCGTCCTGACAGCCGTCCAGCACAAACAGCTTGTCAATGGTTTTTCCAGAACGGAAGGCTTCCAGCACAGCGTTGCGGCCCTCTATGGTCAGTTCTTCGTATCTCATGAAAATATTTCTCCTGTTTCTTAAACTCTTATTTCTTAGGGGTTTCTTCCCCGGAACGGTTCTCTCCAAAAGCCCCGATCCTCTCCAGACCCTGGCTGACAACCTCGATAAGCCGCTCATACCGCTCATTTAAAAAGAGCCAGCCCACCAGAGCCTCCAGCCCTGTGGCGGTGCGGTAATCCGCCATGGTGGCGTGCTTTGCCATAGTGACAGATTTGGCGTTGCGGCCGCGCTTATATACTGCGTGCTCCTCCGGCGTCAGTTCCTCTTCCATCGCGCGGATCAGGCACGCCTGAGCGCCGGCGTTTACAAGCTCCGAGCTTTTCTTGTGCATCTTATTCACCTGCATACTGCCCCGGTTGATGACCTTGGTGCGGATGATCACCTCATAAACCGCATCTCCGATGTAGGCCAGAACCAACGGAGAATAGGAACCGGCGTCTACCGGTTCCAGTCTCATAGCGTCTTTATAGTATGCAAGAAAGTCCTTTAATGTTATGCTCTCTTCCACTTTACGCCCTCTCTGGTATCTTCTAATACAATTCCCATATCCAGGAGTTTCCCGCGGATTTCATCGGCAAGCGCAAAATTCTTTTCCTTTCTGGCCTGCTGTCTGGCAGCGATCATAGCCTCCACTTCCTCGTCCAGAACCTCTATCCTGCGCTCAGTAATGATGCCAAGCACGCCGCACAGACGGGCGATCAGGGCTCTGAGCCCGGCGACATATGCCTCTGTGCCGGAATTGTCCGCCGTAGAGTTTGCCAGCTTTACAAGTTCAAACACGGCGGAAACAGCGTCTGCCGTATTAAAATCATCTTCCATGGCAGCCTCAAATTTTTCTCTCAGCTTATCGGCCTGAGCCATTCTTTGAGTTTCTTCTGCCGTCAGCTGGCCGCCCTCTGCCTTTGTCTCCAGCTCCTTAAGCTTATCCATACAGGTCAGAATGCGCTCCAGACCATTTTTGGAGGCCTCCATCAGTTCGGCGCTGAAGTTTAAGGGGCTGCGGTAATGAGCACTGAGCATAAAGAAACGCAGTACCTGAAGGTCATATTTCTCCGCAATATCACGAATGGTAAAGAAATTCCCCAGGGATTTGGACATTTTTTTATTGTCAATATTTAAAAAACCGTTGTGCATCCAGTAGGCCGCAAATGGCTTGCCATTTGCGCACTCGCTCTGGGCGATCTCATTTTCATGGTGAGGGAATATCAGATCCTCACCGCCG
Organism: Enterocloster alcoholdehydrogenati; assembly: GCF_013282095.1. Taxonomy (GTDB): domain Bacteria; phylum Bacillota; class Clostridia; order Lachnospirales; family Lachnospiraceae; genus Enterocloster; species Enterocloster alcoholdehydrogenati. The sequence goes on along the minus strand of NZ_BLTJ01000003.1, from coordinate 299,210 downwards.
GCGTGGATATCGATGGAATCTCCCAGATAACGCTTTGCCATCACGGAACACTCGATATGCCAGCCCGGACGCCCCTGGCACCATGGGGACTCCCAGTAAGGCTCTCCCTCCTTCTTAGGCTTCCATAGCACAAAGTCATTGGGATCCTCCTTCCCCTCTTCTCCCGTTACCTTAATCTCACGGAAGCCGGACTGAAGCTCATCCAGATTTTTATGGGATAATTTTCCATATTCTTCAAAAGACCCCGTCTTAAAATAGACGGTGCCGTCCTCCGCCGCATAAGCGTGCCCCTTATCAATCAGGGTCTGGATCATATCGATCATGCCCTGGATCTCCTGGGTCGCCTGGGGATGTACTGTAGCAGGCTCTATGTTCATGGCCTTCATATCCTTTTTGCACTCTTTGATATAGCGCTCGGAAATGACAGATGCGTCTACGCCCTCTTCGTTTGCCTTTTTAATAATTTTATCGTCTACGTCTGTAAAATTGGAAACAAAGCTTACCTTATAGCCCTTGTATTCAAAATACCGGCGCACGGTGTCGAACATGATCATGGGACGTGCATTTCCAATGTGAGGCAGGTTATATACCGTAGGCCCGCACACATACATTTTCACCTCGCCCGGAGTAAGGGGGACAAATTCTTCTTTTCTTCTGGACAATGTATTAAATATTTTCATACGCTTTCTCCTCGCTTATGATTCAGAACACTGTTTATCGCTCCCGGCCGCAGCCTCCGCAGCCGTGACAGCCTTCTGACATGATGCTATTATCATAGCAGTAATCCGCCGTCTCCGTCAATAATGTAATTGCCTGAGAAGCGATTCCTTCCCCGCTTCCCGTAAAGCCGAGTCCCTCCTCTGTGGTAGCTTTTACGCTGACTCTGGATGGATCCAGATGAAGGGCCGATGCGATATTTTCCGCCATCTGCGCACGGTATGGGGCCAGCTTGGGGCGCTGGGCAATGATGGTTGCATCAATATTCTCGATTACATACCCCTGGCCCTCCAGAAGTTCTCCTACCTTTTTCAGAAGTTCAATACTGGAAATGCCTTTATATGCCGGATCTGTATCCGGGAAATGCTGTCCGATGTCGCCTAAGGCCGCGGCTCCCAAAAGGGCATCCATTACTGCGTGCACCAGCACATCAGCATCCGAATGGCCCAGCAGACCCTTTTCATAGGGAATCTCCACTCCTCCCAGTATCATCCTGCGTCCCTCTGTCAGCCGGTGAACATCATAGCCTTGTCCGATTCTCATTTTCAATGGTTCTCCTTTTCTTTTCTGGTATGCGGGGAAATCCCCCTGCCTGTCATATGACCATACGGATCTGTCTGGAAATGCACTGTGCCCGCAGCTCAGTCTGTACCCCGCAGAATTCTCCGTCCACATGGACCGGAAGCGGGGCGTCTGTGTGAATGGAAACCTCTCTGCACTCAAAGTTCCTGGCTCCCGTATGCTTTTTAAAACGGCCGGTCAGAGCCTGAAGCATCACCCTAAGAAGCTTTGTCCGGGAGGAATGGCTTACCACGCAGATATTCATCCTTCCGTCGCTGCCGTCTGCCCTTGGGGCAAAGAGAAAACCTCCGCCCTCTGAGGGCTGGATGTGACAGGATATAAACAGGATGTGATTAAATTCCACCTTTTTTACACCGTCTAAGAGGATGTATCCACGGCTGGAGCGGCAGTGCAGGAACTGGCGAAAGCCAAGAAACAGGCTGGACAGCTTTCCAAGTCCCATACGCCCCAGCACGCCACGCATTCTCGATCCGGCTGCCATATGACAGACCGCCGCATCAAAGCCGATTCCGGCGCTGACCATAAACCGCCTGTGGGATACCTCTCGTTCGCCACAGGAAAGAACACCGTAATCTACCATGGAAAAATGTCTTGGATGGAGCTGGTTCTTCAGACAGCGCACCGCGCTTTTGGGCATATGAAGGCAGCGGGACAGATCATTTCCCGTTCCTGCGGGAATGTAGCCCAGATCCAGAAGGCCGTGGAACATGGCTCCATCCAGCACCTCGTTCATAGTGCCGCTTCCTCCTACCACGATCAAAAGGCCCGGCTTACGATTTTTCTTTGTAAGCTCCCTGGCTGCTGTCCGCGCTTCACCGGTTCCTCCGGTTAAGATAGCTTCATATTCAATATTGTGCAGGTCCATATAACAGGCGATCGCTTTCCAAACTCTCCTGCCTCTGCCGGAGCCTGCGCTGGGGTTCACAATAAAATAGTACATAGAGGCGTAGGGTCCTTTCCTGTAGTAACATCTGTGGATATTATACCACGACCACCCTCAAATGAATATAAAGCAATGGGGAATTTTCTATTAAATATCAAAAAAAGAACAATTTCCTTCCCGCCAAAAAGGCCGTAAAACCGCTTAAAATAAGGGCAAAAAATCTTTTTTTAATTTTTTTCAAAAAAGTGTTGACAATTGCCACAATTTATCATATACTGTACAGGCAGTCGCGAGTGAGACACAAGCGAGGCACTGGATACGGGGTCTTAGCTCAGCTGGGAGAGCATCTGCCTTACAAGCAGAGGGTCACAGGTTCGAGCCCTGTAGGCCCCATCCATTCCAATTGAATACGGCGGAATAGCTCAGTTGGCTAGAGCACACGGTTCATACCCGTGGTGTCGAGAGTTCGAATCTCCCTTCCGCTACTTTGAAACCCTTGATTTTTCAAGGGTTTCTTTGTTTTTGGTTTGAGTACCTTTGAGTACCTCAAATTGCTATCCTGCAATCAGCAATTCCATTTTCATTAACCAGCGCATTTTCAAAAAGCTGTGCTGTCTCCTGTTTCCCCATGCGATTGTAGCAGTAGTTAGAAAATGTTGTACGCTCATCCGTATGTCCTACTGCTTTCCGAATTTCATTGATATTGATACCGCTGTCAATCAATGCGGATATATATGTTTTCCGCACCTTATGAAAACTTTTTTCCATAATATCGCACTGCTTACAATATTTTGAAATCCGGTACTTGATTGTACGGGTAGTCATTCTTTCTCCATTATTCAGAAACAGAAATTCTTTATTAGACCATCCGTTCATCTGATTGGATGCCCGAATCGCCTCAATGAGTTTGAGAGCCTGCGGAACCAAAGGAACCTCACGAATACCAGCGTCAGTTTTTGCATTATCCACAACTGCCCGTTCTATCAGGCGAATGTGTTCTAAATCGGAGTAATCATACACTTCTTCCTCCATCCTTTGAACATAGAGAACATTGCCGATTATATCCGAACCCTTGATAGCCGCCATCTCTCCCAAGCGGAGACCTGTCAGAAATCCAAGAGGAACCGTAAGGGGGGCAGTGTTCAGAGGATTATTATTAAAATCCTGCAAAGCCGCCTCTATAATTCTGGGCGTTTCATCCAAGAGAAACACTTGTGATTCATCATTTTTCTTGACGGTTTTTCTAAGCATTTTCTTTTGCAGTTTAATTTGGCGGAATGGATTTTCCGAAATAATCCCAAGAGGGTCAACGGCATAGTCTAACATCTGCCGTATCAGAATTGTCATGGTATAGTAGCAGGTCTTTGTCATATTATGTTTCTTAATCATCTTATGCGCCCACAGGTCTAATTCTGTTACTGTAAGCTCTATAATAGGCTTGTCTATGAGTTTGGAATATGGAAGATAGAATTTCTTCCAATCACAGTTAAAACGCCGTATGGACGCTGTGGCGCGTGTATGAGCGCCTTTCCATTCTATCCAGATGGGATATAATTGTCTAAGAGTTAATTCTTTCCCTTTTTCCTGCTTTTCCCAGTCTTTATAAAAGCCAATGACAGCCTGCTTAATTGCTGTTTCCGAAGTTCTTTTCAGCTTTCGCCTCCCTTGCTTCTGGGTCTTGTCTGGCAGATATGTGTACCATTTACCGTCCTTCCCCTCATATATGTCATATTTGTGCAACGATAAATAATATTCTTCCTTTTTCATATTGAGTACCTGTTGCACATCCTCGATGTTTAATATACCACTGGCAAGAGCCTCTTGCAAGACCGCCATATCCTTTGCACTTATTTTATTCATTTACGCCACCTTTTGGTGGTGTAAGGATTCGATAATATTTGATTTTGGAATTATGATTAGATTTTTGATTGATTTTTTGATTTGGAATTTTTATATGTAAAATATTTTGGAATAATATATGTTTTCAATATAATTGTTGTTTTGTGTTATTTTTCGTAGTTTTTATAATTGTTTGTTTTATTTAAGTGAAGCCCTACACCCTGTTTTTAATCTTTGAATGGAGAGTCAAATAAAATCTCCCCTGTCTCTATGTTTACTTCTGGTTCCCATTTTCTGGATTCATACAGAACATCTCTTTTTTGACGAAGTTCTTTGATGTGGGTATCTTCTTGCACCAGATTTAAAACCTCTATATCCTTACCATCAAACCATTTGATTTTGACATATTCATTTTCAAAATCCCAGTAAATGGAATCTGGATTCATTTTCCCCTTTTTTACCACTTTTGCGCGTTGCAATCCCTGAGAAGCATAGTATAAATGACCTCCCAGATTTTGGACACCTGCACCGAAACTTTTCGTAATGTATTTGGTAACATAAGCTGAGGCTGCCTGTAAATTTCTTACTGGTTCAATATCGCAGAATCCAAACTTTTGACGATAGGCTGGCCAGTCATAAATATACATACCCTGTTTCAATTTTTTTCGTAAATATTGAGGGAGTTTTTCTTCTAAGGAAAATAATCTTAAATAATCCGGTGGAATACCTTTTAGGAATCCATGCATATGCCATCCGCCCTTCTTGTGCTGTTCTGGAATTACCAGATACTTGATATTCAATCTCTGCCTTTTTCCATACTCTCGTATAAACCGTGAAAAATCCGTCCTAAATTTAGGGAGATTTTCTCTGTCATATTTTTCTGGATCAAGGGTAATTGTTAAAAACCAATCCCATTCATTGCACAATGCCAATTCATACACTGTATTTCTGGCTCGAATCAAATTATTTTCCAGCTTCTTTTCGTTGACAGTGTTCTTTTCAGCAGGAGCCGCCCTTCCATCACAAACACCACTTTGGCGCACCTTATAACAGTAGGTCAACTTCTGTCTTTGTCCGTTATAGTCCTTTAAAATAGCTATGTTATTTTGATATGGCCTTGTACCTTCATAAATGGGATAGAATGTATTTCTGTCCATCTTGAAGTACCTTCCTGTCACTTTATGATACTAAGTCAAGTAGAGGGCAGGCGGCAGAGCCGCCCATCATGCCGCCTTGCTTACGCTTCGCACGCAGGCGGCAGTTATCTCTGTACTGCTTTTTGAATATACTCATTTAATAATTCATGGTTCCTTACTTGTGGAACCACAAAGGGAGTAAAATTTGTTCCGTTGATAGTTAAATAGCCTGTACCTTGTCGGCGGTTTGGTTCCATCAGCTTTTTATAATCATGGAACATCATTTCTTTTCCTTCCTCCGAAAGGTTCCCCATAGCCATTACCAGATTGATACAATCTCTTGATTGGATGTAGGCTACATCCAATCTCTGCATACACAAAATCACATGAGTATTAAACGAGCGTCCGAGCATGAGCAAAACAGCCAGTTTCTTTTTTTCTTCTTCAGCAACTTTCTTGTCTAAGCTTAGGATATAGCTTGCCCATTCATCCCATACCAGCAATAGAAAATTCCGGTTATTATCTTTGCCAGATTGCCGGTTCAGAAAACAGCTGTAAAAATTATCCAGTCCTTTTTTACATTCTGCATAACGATAAAATCTTTCTGCACCTGTGAGAAAGAAAAAATCGGAATCTCCTTTGAAATCGCAGATAAAAAATTGACTACTGGGGCATTTGAGGGCAATCCGTGCCAGTAAAATCTTTTCTGCATAGGTTTTGCCGCTGCCTGTGGTGCCGAATATGGCCCCATGAGGGGCCGCATCCGTATCCCAAGTAATATATTTTTCTATGCCATATTTTAGATATGTTTCATCTAAAAACAGTTCGCACTTCATCTTAGAAAGTCCTATCGTATGGGTTGGAGGAAATGCCATCATTTAAGTTACTGTAAAGCCGATTTGTCCGATACCGCAAGTAGCTTTCGTTTGTAATCGCTACATCAATTTGAATATAGCGTCCCAAATCTTGAACCCCATCTACCATGATTGCAGGATAGGCCATTCCATTGTAAAAGGTGGTAGTTTGAGTTATCCCCATTAAGTCATGGTTGTTTAAACGGCGTTCTAATACGCTCTGAATGATTCCCATAGCCTCAAACGGGTCTGTTTTGACAGACGGCTCTTGTTTTCCGCACAGAAAATGAAAAATTGCTGCATTGCTTACAATGTCATGATGAACAGGGGCTTCAATCTGGCTGGGGGTAGAAGGGACACGCAGGCAGAGCATATCCGCAGTTTCTGCAAGTACAGAAACCAGGTTTGTTCTCAACAAGCTATATGTGCTGTTCAAAAAAACAGGGTCATAGCTGGCCTGTATCGGCTCTGGCAAAGCAGAGTTTTCTTTCTTTGTTGAAGAAAACCCAATAATAGCCATAATAATAAAACAAATTCCACCAATCACAGATATAATTTGTTCCCAGTATTTCAAAAAAATAGAGAATACTCCACCCAGAAAGGCCCCCAATGACAGGAGACCCAAAAACACCAAAAAGATATGTCCTGAAAGTTTCCACCACCGTTTATCTTCAAACAAATCATACAGATATTCTGTATATCTTATACACAATTTCATAAAACTCTCCATTTCGTCTATGTGGGGAGAAAGGAAAAATCCTCTCTCCCTATTACCTATTTAACGGGGCTGATATTTATCACTCGAAGGTATGTTCCGTTTTTCCCTGTTGAGGAAATCAGTTCCACGAGGTATTCTTGCCCTGCTTCCAGAATAGAGAACAATTCCTCCGGAACCCGCAAAGTGTCAATAATACGCCCCTGCTCCTGCGCAATATTAGCGAGATAGCTTGTCCGCTTGTTTCCATTCGCATCAACGAATGTTGTTGCATCCTTTCCAATCAAGACAACCTTGGCTGTCAGCTTCATGTGTTTCACCTCCTTGCAAATCAAAAAATAAGTGCACTTCTCTCCCCTCAAAAGTTAGCGGAAAAAAAGTGCACAAAAAAACCGCAGTCATCTAAGGGGAGGAGGAATCAAAACACAAAACAAACCAAGCCTTTAATATAATCAGGCTCCAAAAATGTGTTTGATTTTTTTAACTCCTTTCAAAAAATTTTTATCCGCATGGCGGATAATGGCACAAAAAGTGCCCCCTTGATGGCCGCAGGCCGTATAGATAGACGATTAAAAATCGTTAAAATTTATTTTTTGTATATTATCACATTTCCACGGAAAAGTCAAATAAAAAATGAAATTCAGAAGAATTTTTCAATAGGCACATTTAAGACTTTTGCAAATCCAGCTAATTCAATATCAGTAACTGTTCGACTTCCATCCTCAATCCTTGAAATAGAACCACGACAAACATAAATAGCCAATGTTTCTAACTTGATAGATAATTGCTGTTGACTCCAATGCTTTGCTTTTCTAAACTCTTTAATTTTCACTCCTGTAATATTCATAGAGTTACCATCTATAATTCTTGGCATAGTTACCTCCTGTGTCTTGTAATAGGACAATAACTATGGTATGATAAATAACGCTAAATATTGTCCTGTAATAGGACAGCGCAAAAAATCAAAAAATTTAGGAGGTACAAAATGAAAAGAAACTTTAAAAAAGCAGTATGTATTATGGGGGTAGCCGGATTAGTTGCAAGTAATGCAATGACGGCATTTGCAGGCACTTGGCAGAAAGGAGCTGTTCCCAACGAGAACCGTTGGTGGTATGATAACGGAAATGGTACATACGCAAGTAATGGTTGGCAGTGGATTGATGGAAATAACGACGGTCTGGCTGAGTGTTATTATTTTGATGCAGAAGGATGGTTACTAACTAATACCACAACACCAGATAACTATTCTGTGAATGGCGACGGAGCATGGGTTGAGAATGGTGTAGTTATGACGAAGGAAACAGGAATCTCTGGAACAGAAACACCAGCAAACGGAAACGATACTCCTGTTTCAGCAGAAACAGGCGATATTAGTGGAACATATCGTTATGAATCACAAGATTTGACAGCTACATTGACACTTACTGTAATTGATAGTGAAACACTGCAAGCAGTTTATACTGATGCAGGCGAATCTGCTTTCAATGAAACGCTTACATTTACCATGAAAAAAGTTGGAAATGAATACCATTTAGAGGGAGAAGCAACAACATCAAATGGTGAGTTTGCAGTATATCCGCCAATCGGAACAATGAGAGTTGAGGGAAATCAGATTTTCACAAATGGTACTCATGAGGAAGATACAGAAACAAGAATTTTTATTAAACAGTAAATGCTATTTATGAATGGATTGTAATCAAGAGGTTGATGGACACAAGCGTCTATCAACCTCGTTTTAGTATTATGAGTTATTCTCAACCATACAAAAATCTGTCAAGAACAAGCTTTCGTTTGTAATCACAAATTCTTGACAGATTTTTCTTCTAAACCACTAGATATTGCAGAATAAGTTTGAGTACCTCTTTGAGTACCTTTGTGTAAGAGGATGTGCAAACCCTTTCTTTTCTAAGCATATGAGAGCGACCATGAGAGTTCGAATCTCCCTTCCGCTACTTAAGCAACCTCATAAGCACAGGCTTATGAGGTTATTTTATGTCTGCCAGCCCCGGCCACAGAAGCGCACCATCCTGATCCGGCGTCAGAGTCACCGGTTCCGTCACCATACGGCCATCCTCCCCCATGATATACCACTTACCGTCAATGGTCTGCTGCCCCTTTGCCATAGCCCCGTCAGCGCCAAGATAGTACCAGCTGCCCTGATATTTGTACCAGACAGCCGTCTCCATCATTCCTGCCCCGTTAAACCAGTACCACCTGCCATTATCCCTGTACCAGTCATTCCTGACCGGTTCCCCTGTATTGCCCAGATAATAACGCCAGCCGCCATTCTCCTGCTGCCAGCCGGTTTTCTTTTCTGCTGTCTGCGGCTTTCCATATTCTTTATAGAAGATATCCAGATCTGCCCGGCCGGAGATCCCCGGCACAATCCCCTGACTGGTATACTGCCATGCCGCCATGTTTTTAATGGACGGACGCTTATCCGGCCTTCCATCATTGTCCCCGTAACTGGCGATCCAGTAGTCATAAGGCAGGGCGTCCGTGTCCAGAATATTATGATACCAATCCGTATTACAGTAAATTCCCACCATATAAGATGTATGGTTTCTGATTGTCTGTAAAAATGCCTGCGCCACCGCTGTAAGCTTCTGTTTGCCAAGCCTGCGCTGCTCCTCCCATTCCAGATCCAGATATATCGGAAGCTCCAATATACGTCCATTTAAGAGAGCTGCGGCCCGCTCTGCCTCCTTTACCGCCTGCATTTCAGTAAGTGCGTATGAAAACACATAAACGCCCACTTTCAGTCCCGCAGTTCTTGCCTGCGTGTAATTGCGCTCAAACTGGCTGTCCGTCCCCACGCGGGCTATACAGCGCAAAACGGCGTACCGATATCCGGCAGCAGCCACCTTATTCCAGTTTACGGTACCTTGAAAGCTGCTTACATCTAATCCCCAAATCTCCATACTCTTATCTCCTTTTCTTTATCTTATGCTGAATTGTCCAAAAAAGATTCTCAAAAAAAGAAGCTGCATCCAGGCAGCACGCGAAGCAGATACCTCACATTCTCAATAGACTTTCCGTCTCCCCCGTGGTATACTTTCCCTATAGCGATCCCGCTGACAGGCTTCACATTTTACAAACACAGGAGGAGGTTTAAGCCATGTATGCAGAATTTACAGACGATCTCGTCACAGGAAACGAGATGATCGACGGTCAGCACAGAGAGCTGATCGGCAAGATCAACGATCTTTTGGTAAGCTGCGAAGACCGTTCCAACCAGAGCGGCGCGGCCAGACTGTTAAATTATCTGGCTGATTATACGGAATTTCATTTTAATGAGGAAGAAGCATTCCAGAAAGAGATTGGATATCCCGGCCTTAAGGAGCACCAGGAAAAGCACAGAGAACTGCGCCATACGGTACAGGAGCTTCATGATATGCTTACCGAGGAAGAAGGCCCTACTGATGCCTTCGTTGCCAAGGTCTCTGAAAATGTAAGAGACTGGCTCTATTACCACATCAAAGGCTTTGACCGTTCCGTAGCAGAATATAAATTCATGCGGGACAGCGCAGAGCGGATCTGACAAAAAACAGCCCGGCCTTATCTCTCCCCTGGCCGGGCTGTTTTTTGTCTTTACATCATTTTATCTGTCTGTCAAATACTCCCCTTCAGCACTGACAAAGCTATTTCAGGACAGGGAATCTTCCTGAACAGTTACACATTTTTCTTTAAAAGCCCCAGGATCACACAGCCTGCCACAGAGCCAGCCGCAATGGCCACCAGGTACATCAGCGGATTTCCTATGGTCGGCAGTACAAAGATGCCTCCATGAGGCGCTCTCAAGGTACAGCCAAACGCCATGGAAAGGCCGCCCGCTGCCGCCGCGCCGATGGCGCAGGATGGGATCACCCGAAGAGGATCCTGTGCCGCAAAGGGAATGGCACCCTCCGTGATAAAGGACAGGCCCATTACATAGTTTACAATGCCTGACTGGCGTTCCTTTGCAGTAAATTTCTTCTTAAAGAAGGTAGTGCACAGGGCAATCGCAATGGGCGGAACCATGCCTCCTGCCATTACGGCCGCCATAACCTCAAAATTTCCCTCTGCCAGCTGGGCGGTGCCAAATACATAAGCCGCCTTGTTAAACGGGCCGCCCATATCGATGGACATCATTGCCCCCAGCACCATACCAAGAGCAACCCGGCTGGCGCCGTTCATTCCGTTTAACAGATGGGTCAGCCCATCGTTGATCATACCCATATATGGATTGATAAAGGTAGTCACTGCCGCTGCCAGGAAAATACCAAGCACCGGATATAAAAGCACCGGTTTGATCCCTTCCAGAGACTTAGGAAGCCTTGAAAATACCTTCTTAAGTCCAAGCACCAGATAACCTCCTGCAAAACCGGCGAACAGTGCGCCCAGGAAACCGGCGTTTACATCACCGCCGGCGGGATTGGCAAAGGTGCAGCCCATCTTTGCCACCATACCGGCTACCATACCCACAGCCAGTCCGGGACGATCCGCAATACTCATAGCGATAAAACCGGCAAGGATCGGAAGCATCATGCCGAAGGCCTGCTCGCCGATGGTCTTTAAATAGGCAGCCAAGGGCGTATTCTTACCGAAATTCGACGGGTCAATGGAATAATCATCAAAAAGGAAGGCAAGTGCGATCAGGATACCGCCGCCGATGACAAAAGGCAGCATATGGGACACGCCGTTCATCAGGTGCTTGTAAATGGTTCTGCCGATGCCGTCATTCTCCCCTTCTGTCACAGACTGTGCCGCCCCTTCATAGCGGTATACAGGCACTGTACCGCTGACTGCACGGTTAATCAGTTCTTCCGCCTTGTGGATGCCGTCCGCTACCGGAACCATGATCACAGGCTTTCCGTCAAAACGGGACATCTCCACATTTTTGTCCGCCGCCACAATGATGGCCTCGGCAGCCGCAATCTCTTCCTGGGTCAGCACATTCTGAGCTCCGCCGGAACCGTCGGTCTCGGCTTTCAGGGCAATCCCCAGTTTTTTTCCTGTATTCTCCAGATTTTCAGCCGCCATATAGGTGTGAGCAATTCCCGTAGGACAAGCGGTAACTGCCAGAACCCGGTAACTGCCCGCATTCACAGCAGGCGTTTCAGAAACAGGAGCCGCCGCTTTCTCTTCCTGAAAATTTTCTTCCTTCTTTTCCTCTCCAAAGCGGTCTGATTCGGCCTCATCGATCACTGTCAGAAACTCTTCCTTTGTCTTTGCTCCAAGAAGCCCCTCTTTAAATCCAGGGTTCATTAACAGCGTAGACAGCCGGGACAAAGCCTCCAGATGCACGTCTGCTCCTTCTGCCGGTGCCGCGATCATAAAGATCAGGTTGGCCAGAGAACCGTCAAAGGCCTCGTAGTCTACGCCCTCCGGCACTACCATTGCCGCAAGTCCAGGCTCCCTTACAGCCTCGACCTTGGCATGGGGAATAGCGATTCCTTCACCAATAGCAGTACTCCCCAGCTGCTCTCTGGCAAGAATCCCTTCCTTATAACCTGCCTTATCCTTCAGTCTCCCTCCTGCATCCATCAGGGAGATCAGCCGGTCAATGGCCTCCTCTTTGGTAGATACCGTCACGCCCAGCTCAATGCTCTCTTTCTTTAAAAGTTCCGTGATCCGCATAGTCTAGTTCCCTCCATTTTCTTCCAGCTGTCCAAGCAGCTCCATAATCCGCTCCCTTGTTCCGATCCCGTCTGAAAATGCCGTGGCGCCGCCGCTGGCCGTTCCCAGTTTTAAGGCGTAGCCGTAATCTCCGGTCTTAAGATATCCTGCCAGGAAACCGGCTACCATGGAATCGCCTGCGCCTACGGAATTGCGCACCTTTCCGCGGCATACGCCCTGCCTGTGGATCTCCCCATTTTCGTCCACCAGGACAGCGCCGTCCCCAGCCATGGATACCAGCACGTTTGCCGCCCCCCGCTCCTTAAGGATACGGGCGTGTGCTATGATCTCATCTTCCGTCTTAAGCTCTTTTCCGAACATCTGCCCCAGTTCATGATTGTTTGGCTTAATAAGGAAGGGATTCAGATGAAGCACTGCTGACAGCAGCTCCTTTTCTGCATCCACTACGATTCTCACGCCGCGGCCTCTTAACCGCTCCATGATCCGCTCATAGATATCGCTTCCCACAGCGGCCGGAATACTGCCGGAAAGCACCAGCACGTCGCCCTGCTTCAACCGATCCAGCTTTCCAAAAAGCGCCTCTGTATCCTCCGGCTGGATATCAGGCCCCATACCGTTGATCTCGCTCTCCTCATCTGATTTCAGTTTCACATTGATCCGGGACATACCCTTTTTCACCTGGATAAAATCAGATGAGAAGCCAAGCTCCTTTACGCCGCGTTCAATCTCTGTCCCCGTGAATCCTGCCACAAAGCCCAGAGCCGTACTCGCATATCCGAGATTCGCCAGCAGCGCGGATACATTGATCCCCTTTCCTCCGCAGAAGATGTTTTCTCGGACGGTGCGGTTGACCTTTCCCAGGGTGAAATGATCCACAGCGATCACATAGTCCAGAGCCGGATTAAAGGTTACTGTGTAAATCATGTATCACATCTCCTTATCTATAAGAAATTTTATTTCATATCTATTTATACTATAATACGATATTTCATTTTCGTCAATACTGTTTTGTGTGAAATTATATTTCTTTATTCTTTTTGTGATTTAACACAAAAAGACAGCCTCATTTCCACAGATGCCGTCTTATTTTTGTCCATTTTTACTATATTCTATTCTGTTTTATCCGGTGAAATAGCTTCCTCATGCCGACGGATATGCTCGATCGCATCCTTCTTTCCGGCTCTGAGAAGCAGATATAATATCTCGATTACCGCTGTAGCCGTCACCCTGGAGAACCAGAACTCCTCGGTCAGGAGTTTTTCTCTTGTAGCTGTTATGATCCTGTAATCGCAGACCTCGGCCAGGCTGGAATCCGGGTTATTAGTGATCAGCACCAGGGTACTCCCGTTTTCCCTGGCTCCCTCTGCCAGTGTTTTCAGCCGTCTGGAATAACCGGAGTTGGAGATGATCAGCACCACATCCTCCGGCCCCAGGTTAAAGGCATAGGCCGCCTGGGTTTCCCAGATATCACCCGCCACTGCCGGAATTCCCAGCTGGTTAAATTTAAAAGCGCCGTCCAGCGCCACCGGAATGGTATTTCCCACCGCCGCCAGCTGTACCATACGTGCCTGCTCCAGCTTCTTAAGAATTTCTTCCAGGCTTTGCGGATCCATCATCTTCACTGTCTCCGTCAGTTCCGCCACCTTATTGGCAAGAATATTTTTCAATGACTGAGACAGATCCCCTCTGTCAATATCATTGGTCACTTCCTGGTTAGACTGCTCTTCCTCCAGCACCTCCCTGGCAAGAGCAAGCTTCAGATTCTGAAATCCCTTGAATCCGCACCGGCGGCAGAATCGGGATACCGTAGCGTCACTGGTGCCGCTGGCTTTTGCCAGTTCTCCCACCGTCATATCCACCGCCTGAGCCTTATGTTCCATCATATAATCCGCAATCTTTTTTTCCGCTTCAAAAAAACTGTCATAGGCAGAGCAGATCACTCCCAATACACTTCGTGTTTCATTCATACCATATTCCTTCATTTATATGTAAATTTATTTCATATCATCAATATAACACAGGAAACGTAAAATGAAAAGGGTACAACCGAAGGATTTCTTAAAGAAAACCAGTATTTCTTAAAGCTCTCGAAAGTTTATTAAGATTTCACTCCGACCCTTGTTTTTCCCTTTTTGCCGTGCTATAATCTTCCACATCTATCAGTTTTAACAATTCCTTTATATTGATCCACACCCCCAGAAAGGTAAGTAATCTATGGAACGTATTCGGGCCTTTTTTTATAAATACCGCCATATGTGGCTTTTATCCTATGGCTTTATCTATCTGCCCTGGTTCTGTTATCTGGAGCGGACCGTTACCCATGACTATCACATCATGCACGCCCCTCTGGATGATCTGATCCCTTTTAATGAATATTTTATCATTCCCTATATTGCCTGGTTTGTCTTTGTGGCAGGTGCGCTTTTATTTTTCATGTTCCGAAGCAGAGAAGATTACTACCGGATGTGCGCCTTCCTCTTTTCCGGAATGACCATCAGCTTGATCATCTGTACTTTTTTTAAAAATGGTACGGATCTTCGCCCGGTGATTGACCCGGAGAAAAATATTTTTTCTGCCGCCGTAGCTGCTCTCTACCAGACCGATACCTGCACCAACGTATTCCCCAGTATCCATGTATATAATTCCATCGGTACTTTGATCGCAGTCTGCAAAAGCTCTCTTTTTAAGAACAGAAAGCTTATAAAGACCGGAGCAGGCATCATGACTGCAGCAATCTGCCTTTCTACTGTATTTTTAAAGCAGCACTCTGTAATCGATGTAGCCGGAGCAGGCATCATGGCCTGTATGATGTACCATCTGGTATATGCCTACAGCCCGGCAGGACAAGGCAAAAAGGTTGCCGAAAAAATCTTAGAATAACCATGATCCGCAAAAAACCGCTGTCAGGCGTTTTCATATGCCTGCAGCGGTTTTTATCATCTTGGATCGGAGCGCCTGTAAATGCTCCGGCATTTTGCTAATTAAAACCGTAGAATTTCTGGGTGATCTTATAGCCCAGGATCAAAAGCTCTCTTCCGCCCTTTCCCGGCAGATTGCAGCCCTGTCCCAAGAAGCCCCAGCGCAGACGCAGCCACAGGGGGAAATTCTGCTTCTTCAGTGTGTTCCACAGTTCTTTTTTCTTTTCCAGATTCTCCGGTGTTCCCGACTTAATGGCAAGCACCGAGCATACGGTCATCATAATTTCCAGATACTGGATCATATAATGGCGCAATTTCTGATTTGGGATCTTAGTGGCATCATAGTACCCAAGCATCAGCCGGGTCACTCTCAGCTGCTGGTCGATCCGGCCGATCATCACAGACTCATTGACCGACTGATCATTCCGGCCTATGAAATATCGGTAGAAATTCACATCCAGATAATACATATTTTTCACATGGGGAAGGGGCTGGTACACGAAAATGTTGTCCACATAAAAGGTGTGCTTAGGCAATTCCAGTCCGCATTCTCTCAACAGCTGGGTGCGGTAAATCACGGAATGCATCAGTATGTACTGGCCGATCATGAAAAACTTTACATCCTTCCAGCTAAAAACGCAGTCCTTTGGGAAGGCGGTATGATACTTCATGACCTTTTTCCGTCTGACGCCTTCCTTCTCATATACGAAATTAGTCACCAGCATATCCAGAGACTCGCCGCGATACACAAAGCGGCGCAGCGTTTCAAGCACCTTCTGATACGCTTCCTCATTGACCCAGTCATCACTGTCCACCACCTTAAAGAATACGCCGGTGGCGTTCCTGAGACCTGCGTTTACCGCCTCGCCGTGTCCTCCATTTTCCTGGTGGATGGCGCGGCAGATTCCGGGATAGCGCCTCTCATACTCATCTGCGATCTCTGGAGTGCGGTCCCTGGCGGAACCATCGTCTACGATCAGGATCTCCACCTCATCTCCTCCTGTCAGAAGAGACCGGATGCAGTGTTCCATATAAGCCTCTGAGTTATAACAGGGTATTGCTACCGAAAGTAATTTCACGTTGTCTGTTCCTCCTTGTCCTGATGTGCAGCATGGGATTGTTCCCTGTGTCCGCCCTTTTATTTTTCAGATATATACAGTCATCCAAAGACCAGAAGTGCCGCTGCGTTGGCAGCAGCGTGCATAAGCACTGCCATCCTGTATTTCCCCCAGGGACTGTCCTCGTACCCCCAGGCCAAAACCAGCCCCAAGCCAAAGGCATAAAGCCCCTGAATGATATTTTCATGGTAAAGCCCAAAAGCCAGGGCCGATATAAGGGCCGGCAAAACCGGCAAAAGCTTCTTTCTTAAAAGTCCGTAGATCCCCCAGCGAAATACAGCCTCTTCTGCCAGGGGAGCGCTGAACAGCGTAAGAGCCAGCCTGTAAAAAAGCTCTGAACGGTTCATGAAAACTGCTCCCTGGGCCTGATTCAGGGAAACCATAAGGCTTTGAGGCCATGGGATCAGATGGACCGCCAGATTTCCCACAAGGGCCGCCAAAACAGCGGCAGAAACCCGCAGGGGCCAGCCAGGCGGGAGAAAGCGGGACGTTTCTGTCATCATTTCATTCCTTTATATGTACTTAAGCCATCATAGGACAAACGGCTGCCTGCCCCCAAGACTATATGTAGTCAGTATATCACGGGTGTCTTTCTTTTTCCAGTATCTTTTTTCGGGCAGTGTTCTCTTTTCCGTTGCAATTTTTTCCATAATAACTTAAAATGATATCAGGGCCAGACAACCGGGGCAGGGGACATTTTCCCCGAAAAAGCCGGCGGATCATGAATATTTTTAAGGACTTTGAGGACGCAGAATGCGGCGCAGTCCGGTATCAAAGGCAAAATACGCCTCCCGGGCCCGGCATCTTAAAACAGATGTAACCATTTCAGGCGGAGATATGGGGCTTTTAAAGCAGATCCGATGGCTCTGGCCGGCAAAAATCACTCCGTCCGGAAACCTACAGCATATAAAGAGAGGGATTTTAATTATGGCAAAAAAAAGAATCGTACTGGCCGTGGGCCACAAGGATATGGGAACCAATCTTCCCGAACAGAAGGAAGCCGTAAAGCGCACCGCAAAGGTCATCGCTGACTTTATTCAGGAGGGCTGGCAGGTAGCTATTGTACACAGCAACGCCCCCCAGGTAGGCATGATCCACACGGCTATGAATGAATTCGGCCGCCAGCATGACGGCTACAGTTCCGCCCCTATGTCAGTCTGCTCTGCCATGAGCCAGGGCTACATTGGCTATGATCTTCAGAATGGCATCCGGGCTGAGCTGATCAAACGCGGCATCTACAAGCCCGTCAGCACCGTACTGACCCAGGTGACCGTAGATCCTTATGACGAGGCATTTTATACCCCTGTTAAGACAATAGGCCGTATTATGAGCCGGGAAGAGGCTGATGAAGAGGAAGCAAAAGGTAACCATGTTCAGGAGACCGAGGGCGGCTACCGCAGAATCGTCGCTTCTCCTCATCCTGTAGCTATTGTGGAAATCGATGCAATCAAGGCTCTCTTAGCTGCAGACCAGATCGTCATTGCCTGCGGAGGCGGCGGTATTCCCGTTATGGAGCAGGGCTATAATCTGCGGGGCGCCAGCGCTATCATCGAAAAGGATCTGGCAACCGGGCTCTTAGCCAAGGAAACAGACGCGGATGTAATGATGATCCTCACCAGCGTTGACAATGTTACCTTAAACTACGGCACTGACCAGGAGCAGCCCATTAAACACATGACCATTGCCCAGGCAACGGACTATATGAACCAGGGACAGTTTGAGTTTGCCTCCATGCTCCCCAAGATCTCCGCATCCATAGATTTCCTCGCGTGCGGCAAGGGACGCAAAGCGATTATCACCTCTCTGGATAAGGCGGAGGAGGCATTAAAGGGAGAAGCCGGAACAACCATTGAATAGTCTGCTTTTCAAAGGCAGATTTTTACGGGGCATGAAAATGCCCCTTTTTTGTGTACTATTTTTCTCCCTTTACCCGGCTGCGGATACATTCTGCCATCTCTTCTCTGGAAACTCCCAGAGCCAGCGCCAGCTCCGAGTGAAGATTTTCCCCGGCAGTGCGGAAATACCGCTGGTCTAAGTCCGTCATTTTCTTTCCCTGGCGCAGACGATCCTGCTTTCTTACATACAGCGCCTTAATCATGCTGATCCACACACGGCAGTCACAGGTATTTAAGGCTGCCTTGTATCGTGCCTCCCTCTGCTTGTCCGTTTCCACATTCATCTCACGGATCTGAGGAATCTCATCAATCAGGCGAACCGCCTCTTCCCTTGTGACCAGGGGACGAATCACGGTTTTCCCGGAATCCACCGGAACCACGATACGGCTGCCCTTCTGATAATAAGGATGGAGCTCGTAATACAGCCGCCTCTGACGACTGTCCGGCGGCTCCATGGTGATAATATCCGAGATCTCACATACTCCTCTTATTCCATATACAATATACTGTCCTTTCTGATACATAATTCGCCTGCTTTCTGTGATACATTCTGTCGGAGAACGAATGATCCATGCTCTCAATCTATCCCCTGGCTATTTTATTGCAGCAAAACGCTGCAGAACCTGTCCTATAGTAACAATTCAGCTAAAATATAAATTTGTACAGAAATATGCTTGTATAGGCCCGATTGCAGCACATATTTCGCCACAAATTGCCCGTGGCTGAATTGTTACGTCATATATTCTTATTTTAACACGTTTTTCCCGAAAATATCAGCGTTTTGTTGCATGATTTTCCATTTTTGTAAGTTTTTTACCATATTTACACACACATTTTCAGGCGTTTTGCACACAAAAAAGAAGGAGCCAACTCAAAAAGCGCTGATCTCAAAAGCATCTATCTCTTGAAATCAGCGCTGATTTGTATTACTTTTTAAATTTTATTATTCAAAAACGGGAATCCCATAAGAGCGTTTTAAGCGTTCTTTACCATAGCAATATCGATCAGTGTCATATCTTTGGCACGGTTTTCCAGACTGGTCACCAGCGCCCTTGCGGTATCCAGAGCAGTGAGGACGTTGACGCCTGTCTCGATGGCATTGCGGCGGATGATAAAACCGTCATGGCTGCGCTCTGCGCCCTGGGCCGGGATATCGATGATCAGATCGATCTGATGGCCCAGCACAAGATCCAGAATATTAGGAGACTCCTGCTCCAGCTTGCGAATCTCATATGCCTTTACTCCGTGTGCATTTAAGGTGCGGGCGGTGCCTCTGGTGGCAAAGATCTGGTAACCCACCTCTGTAAAGCGGCGGGCGATCTCCACGGCCTCCTCCTGCTCGCTTTCACGGATCGTCATAATCATTTTCTTATACTTCGGCAGCCGGATTCCGGCGCCCTCGAAGGCCTTGTAAAGGGCTTCGTTGAAGGTCTTTGCAATACCAAGGCACTCGCCCGTGGACTTCATCTCAGGCCCCAGACTGATGTCTGCGCCCCGGATCTTCTCAAAGGAGAATACAGGCATCTTGATGGCAATATAGTCAGCGGCAGGCTGTAAACCAGGTGTATAGCCCAGTTCCTTAATGGTATGGCCGCAGATGATCTGGGTAGCCAGAGGAACGATGGGGATTCCGGTCACCTTGCTGATATAAGGCACGGTACGGGAGGAACGCGGATTTACCTCGATGATATATACGTCATCTCCGTCCACAATAAACTGGATGTTGATCATTCCTTTAACATGAAGGGCCCTAGCCAGCTTGGCAGTGTAATCCACGATGGTTTCCACATTTTTCTCTGTAATGTCCTGAGCAGGGTAAACAGAGATACTGTCGCCGGAATGAATACCGGTACGCTCAATGTGCTGCATAATGCCGGGGATCAGGATATCGGTGCCGTCACAGATAGCGTCTACCTCAATCTCCTTGCCCATGATATATTTATCTACCAGGATCGGGTGTTCCTGGGCAATCTGGTTAATGATTCCGATAAATTCATCAATATCCTCATCATTGATGGCAATCTGCATACCCTGACCGCCCAGTACATAGGAAGGACGCACAAGAACGGGATAGCCCAGCTTATTGGCCGCTTCCTTTGCCTCCTCGGCGGTAAATACGGTATGGCCTGCCGGTCTTGGAATACCGCACTCTTCCAGAATAGCGTCAAAGCGCTCTCTGTCCTCGGCTGCATCTACGTCCTCAGCCGCGGTTCCCAGAATCGGGACGCCCATTTTCATAAGTGCCTCGGTAAGCTTGATGGCTGTCTGACCGCCGAACTGAACCACAGCGCCGTCCGGCTTTTCAACGTCAACGATACTCTCCACATCCTCTGGCGTCAGAGGCTCGAAATACAGTTTATCCGCAATGTCAAAGTCCGTACTTACGGTCTCAGGGTTATTGTTGATGATAATGGTCTCATATCCCTCTTTGCTGAAAGCCCAGGTGCTGTGTACGGAACAGAAATCAAATTCGATTCCCTGGCCGATGCGGATGGGGCCGGAGCCAAGAACCAGAACCTTTTTTCTTCCCTCTGTCTTTTCCGCTTCGTTAAAGCTGCCGAAACAGGAATAGTAATATGGCGTCTCAGCGGCAAACTCAGCGGCACAGGTATCTACCATCTTATAGGCGGCCCGAATGTTGTTGTCATAGCGCAGCTTTTTGACGGCACTCTGTTCCATTCCGGTCAGTCTTGCAATCACATTGTCAGGATACTCAATGCGCTTTGCTTCTGCTAACAGCTCCAGAGTCAGCTCTTTCTTTCCTTCTCCTACCTCTTTCAGCTCCTTCTCCATCTCTACCAGCACAGCCAGCTTGTCGATGAACCAGAAATCAATGCGGGTGATCTCATGGATCAGGCCGTAGGGGAAACCGCGGCGCAGGGCCTCGGCAATTCGCCAGATGCGCATATCATCCACTTTGTAGAGCTCATTTACAAGTTCTGTATAGGAAAGCTCTGTAAAATCATAGGACAGAAGGCAGTCCACGTGCTGCTCTAAAGAGCGGATTGCCTTCATCAGAGCGCCCTCAAAGTTGGTGCAGATGCTCATCACCTCACCCGTAGCCTTCATCTGGGTTCCCAGCGCACGCTTGGCGCTTATGAATTTATCGAATGGAAGTCTCGGCATCTTTACCACGCAGTAATCCAGCATAGGCTCGAAGCTCGCATACGTTTTCTTTGTAACGGCATTTTTGATCTCATCCAGCGTGTAGCCCAGAGCAATTTTTGCCGCTACCTTTGCAATGGGATAGCCCGTAGCCTTGGAAGCCAGAGCGGAGGAACGGCTTACACGGGGATTTACCTCGATAACGCAGTATTCAAAGCTGTCAGGATTTAACGCATACTGCACATTGCAGCCGCCGGTAATTCCCAGCTCACTGATGATGTTTAAAGCGGAGGTTCTGAGCATCTGGTACTCCTTATCTCCCAGTGTCTGAGAAGGAGCTACAACGATGCTGTCACCGGTGTGTACGCCTACAGGATCAATATTTTCCATATTGCAGACCGTAATCACGTTGCCTGCGCCGTCGCGCATTACCTCGTACTCGATCTCCTTCCAGCCTGCGATGCAGCGCTCTACCAGAACCTGTCCCACGCGGGAAAGGCGAAGGCCATTTTCAAGGATCTCGGCGCACTGCTCCGGGTTGTGGGCAATACCGCCGCCAGAGCCGCCCAGGGTGTAGGCAGGACGGAGCACCACCGGATAACCGATCCTTGCAGCGATCTCAAGTCCTGTCTTTACGTCCTCTACGATGTCAGATGGAGCCACCGGCTCGCCGATTTTTTCCATGGTTTCCTTAAACATCTCACGGTCCTCAGCCTTTTTGATGGTCAGGGCTGTAGTTCCGATCAGGCGCACATTATGTTTTTCAAGGAAACCTGCATCCTCAAGCTCCATGGCAAGATTCAGTCCTGCCTGGCCGCCCAGGGTCGGAAGAATACTGTCAGGCTTTTCCTTTAAGATTAACTGCTCAACTACCTCTACCGTCAGCGGCTCGATGTATACCCGGTCCGCAATATCCTTATCTGTCATAATGGTAGCAGGGTTGGAGTTTAAGAGCACAACTTCAATCCCCTCTTCTTTTAAGGAGCGGCAGGCCTGTGTGCCTGCATAGTCAAATTCAGCCGCCTGGCCGATCACGATGGGGCCGGAGCCCAGTACCAGAACTTTTTTGATTTCAGGATTCTTTGGCATCAGTCATTTACCTCCATCATTTTAAGGAAACGGTCGAACAGGTATCCGGAATCTAAGGGGCCTGGGCAGGCCTCCGGGTGGTACTGCACGGTGAAAATGTTCTTTCCTGTGTATTTTAAGCCTTCGTTGGTACCATCGTTGACATTGATAAATGCGGGCTCGGCGATCTCTGGCGAGATGGTCTTTGCGTCTACCGCATAGCCGTGGTTCTGAGAGGAAATGTAAACACGTCCCGTCTCCAGATCCTTTACCGGATGGTTGCCGCCTCTGTGGCCGTATTTTAACTTATAAGTGTCCATACCGTTTGCAAGAGCCATCAGCTGGTGTCCCAGACAGATTGCAAAAATAGGAACATTGGAGTCGTAAAGTTTTTTTACTTCCTTAATTATAGCAGTATTTTCCTTAGGATCGCCAGGGCCGTTGGAAAGCATAATGCCGTCAGGAGCTGCGGCCAGCACTTCCTCTGCCGGTGTGTCCGCGGGATAAACTGTAACCTCGCAGCCTCTCTCATTTAAGGAACGGGCAATATTGCGCTTTGCACCAAAATCCATAAGGGCTACCTTTTTTCCATTTCCGGGAAGAACGTATTTTTCCTTTGTAGTAGTTTTTAAAACAACGCCTTCTACGGAATAAGCCTTGATCCGGTTAAGAACTTCAGAGTGATCTGTGTACTCTTTGGTAGTGATCATCCCGTTCATAGTGCCCTTCTCTCTTAAAAGCTTGGTCAGGGCTCTTGTATCAATTCCGCTGATTCCGGGAATATCGTACTCTTTTAAAAAATTCTGAATGGTGTCCTCGCTGCGGAAATTGCTTGGGATCCTGGATAATTCGCGGACAATGTATGCGTCCGGCCATGCTCTCTTTGATTCCATGTCCTCACGGCAGATTCCGTAATTGCCAATAAGCGGATAGGTCATAACTACTGCCTGGCCGGCGTAAGACGGGTCTGTCAGCACTTCCAGATAGCCGGTCATAGAGGTGTTGAATACGATCTCACTGATCACTTCACGTTCCGCTCCAATGCTGGTGCCGGTGAATACAGTGCCGTCTTCCAATATAAGGTATGCTTTCATATGGGGGGTACCTGTCCTTTCTTATGTGTGTTTGTTTGGGGATTGGAAGGCGTATCTGAAACCCTTCCAGGGCCAGCTTTCTGCGTCAGCCCAAATTGTAAAGATTATACTTTATTTCAATTTATTTTTCAATGGATTCAACGGCTAAATTTTTTTGTTGTGATCTAATCTTTTTTGGCATTAAACCTGTCTGCCGAAAAAATCCCCGATATTTCGGTGACATGACAACAAAAAACCGGGCAGAAGGTGCTGTCTTACGCCTTCTGCCCGGTTATATCCATTAGGAAAATTTGAGAATATTTTCTTCGCCCTTTGCTACCGTTCCCTCTTTTTTGTTCATGGTAAAGGCGGCTCCACTTGGGAAGATCACGGGGGTTACCAGTGATTTGCCTTTTGCCCGTACTGCCTCTAAATCTACCACTACCAGAGTCTGGCCCTGCTTTACTTTGGCTCCCTGCTCTACCTTTACGTCAAAGCCCTCTCCGTTTAACTCTACGGTGTCCATACCGATGTGGATCAGACATTCCACCCCGTCTTTTCTTCTGAGACCATATGCATGACCAGTGGGAAAAGCTGCCGTTACCTCCGCATCAAAGGGAGCAACCACCTCTCCCTCTGCCAGGTCAATGGCAAAGCCGTCTCCCATCATCTTAGAGGAAAAAGCAGGATCCGCAACCGCTGTAATGTCTATCAGTGTTCCTCCTGCTGGCGATATAAAATCCGGTTTCTTTTTTCCAAATAAAAATCCCATATTTCTCCCTTTCCTGATCTCCTGTGTCCGGCCAGTAAAAACCGGATATAGGTGATCATTCCCTTTATTCATCTTGGCGTGCCGGAATACGGATGGACTCTGGCGTGTATGGCCAAACCATACCTTGCCTGCATCTGGCGGCAGTTCCTTTCCCTATAAATTTGGAAGAAACGCCGCTCCGGCCTCAAAGCGCCGCATCTCACACGGCGTTCTTTTATCAGTATAACTCATTTTAGGGATATTGGATAGTAAAATTTCTCTTAAATGGGATTGTGAAAGAAATTTTTCCTGTTACACCAGTTCTGCAATCCGCGATATCCCCACATAGATATGGGAAATCCGGTACCAGGTAGCAAAATCCACTACACCTGTCTGGGGCAGCCCGAATATGCTCTGGAACTCCCGCACAGCTTCGGCGGTGCGGGGGCCGTAAATACCGTCAGGGGTGACACGCGGAATGGCTGTATAAACAGCGGCGATAGCGTCTAACTGTTCCTGTAACTGGCGTACCTTTGGGCCAGAACTTCCCTGAGTGAGGTTGGAACCAGGCCATGATGCAGGAATGCCGGAAATCTGCTCTGCGGTGTTGATGTAGATGGAGTCGCCGTAAAAGTATCGGAGTATCTCAATAGGGCTGTAGCCGCGCTCTCCAAGATCGCAGGAACCCCATTGTGTCATCCAGTCCGGACACTGAACCTGCCTCCCGTCGCAGTATTGAGTAAGGATGGGCTGGCGGACGCCGGGGCGGGAAAGGTAGGCGTCAAAGATTTCATCCACCACCTGGGAGATACTCTGGAAAATGTTTCTGCCGTAAATCCACTTATGGTCAAAGGCGGTAGAAGATGTGATGGTAAAATCATACCCCTGGTTCCTGTACCATTCTGTATACACCCGATTTAAGGTAAATGACATGATGGCCAGCACGTTGGCGGTAATGGAGCTTTCAGGCCAGGTGGAATAGATCTCACTGGAGGCCACGTTCTTAATATAATCCCGATAGGGAACATAGTAATTTCTGGCTGTGGAATCGCTTGGAACTCCGTCATGAACTACAACTGTCTGCGGAACCACCACACGGCTTAAAACAATCTCACCGCTTTCATTGACCGGTTTTATCTCATCCTCTGCAATCTTTGGAGGATAATTTCCGTAAAGGGTGTGATCCGGGATCACCACCGGATCCTCAGGAGGCTGCTGCCGCCCCACAGGCGTCATGGCCGCCGGCTGGATGGCATTGGAATCTGCCAGGATCTCGGTGCCGGAAATGGCAAGGGGATCAAAGCCTTCTGCCCGGATGATAAGGTCGTATTCGGAATATGGCTGAATGATCCCCGGACTTAAGCTGTATTCCACCGGAGGTGCAGGAAGGGAGAGCTGTTCCGTCTGGCCGGAGGAATTGGTTTTTACCTCCTCCAGCACCCGGTCAGGCTCTCCCTTGGTGCGTATGCTTACGGTTGCATTCTGAATGGGAAAATTGTTCTGGATATTGACTACGTTGATCTGTAAGAAACCTCTGGAACTTGCTTCCTGAGCTTTTACCATATGAAACCTCAAACAGTCCGTGTTTACTTACAATATAAGCAGCTCTGCCATGATTATGACTGTTTGCAGAATATTTTTTCAGTATGCGGTCTTTATTTCACATATGATATGAAATCGGCAGCCGCTTACCCGTCAGATCCTGCCGTATAACGCGGAAAACGCAGATCCAGAATCCCCTCCTCCCAGATCACAGCGTCCATGAGACAATCATGGGATTCACAGGGAATCTGCTCCTCCATCAAACTCCCCCTGCAGAGCACAGCCCGGATACCCGGCACTGATTCCAGATACCGGTCGTAAAATCCTCCCCCATAACCCAATCGGCGTCCATCCCTGGAACAGGTCAGACAGGGAATGAGCGCCAGAGAGACAGACTCCGGGGGCATGATCCTGCAGGTGTCCAGCGGCTCCTCGATCCCATAGCTGCCCGGCGCCAGATCATTTAAAGAGCTTATCTGACGTGCCTCCATAATCCCTTTTGAAACGCACTTAGGGACAGCTATTTTCTTTCCCAGATCAAGGGCAGCCTGTATCAGAGGCTTTGTATGGATCTCCCGATCCGTTCCGACGAAGCAAAATACTGTGTCCGCCTGCCTAAAGCACTCCCAGCTTACAATCCGCCCGATGATCCTCTGATCCGCCTGTCGGCAGTAAGAAGGATCCAGACAGCTGATCTGATCCCTGATCCTGCGCCGGAGAGTTTTTTTTGCTGCCGCAGGATCATCTGAGATGTAACAGGAAACACCCTCCTGCCTTCCCCGGCAATCATCCGCCTTGCTGTGTTTTACGGCCACGCCCTGTTTTTCTGTTATAGGCTCCACAATATCCGCCTCATATCCTCCGGCCTTCTCTGCCTTATGCTGCCCCATTTTTCTCCCACCGTCAATTCCTCATTGTTTCTCCCATTATAACGCCCATTTCCTTAAAAAGCCATACCGATACCGGAATGAAGTTTTTTTCTTCAGACCTTATCAATAGCAAAGCACCGTTCCGCCTGTACAGCTTTTCCTTTTATCAAAAACAATCACATTTCCATATCCCATACAGCCGTCGGCTTCCGTAAGATCTGTGGGTGAATTTACCTCCTGGTGGCAGAGGATCACCACATATTCCTGCTTTGCCGTTTCCACCTTTACCGCTTCTGCCATGGATGCCGGGTAGGTGATGCCCTTCAGAGCTGACCTTACGGGAATCAGAGATGCCCGTATCCTGCGTTCCTCCTCTTTTTTTCCTCCTCCTATCACGGTAATCATGGACTGGAAGCCTTTTCCTGCCCGTTTTACTCCAAGGCGCGTCCTGGTTTCATACCGGTTGTAGTGTCTGGAGATTTTTCCTTCTCCTAACACCGCCTGACATCCAGGACTTACAAATAAGAGCTCTGCCTTTACCCGTTCTCCGGTAAAGACGGCTCTGCCGTTTTCATAGGCAGCCCTTCCCCTCTCGCTGAAATTCCAATACTGTTCCATCTCGTGATCCCCGGCCCCATAGAGTTCATCGGCAATCACATAAAGACCGTCCCCCAAGGATACGATTTGCCGATTTACAAAGACGCCTTTGTGCATATACCCCAGATTTCCGCCCTGGATAAAGGCGTATCCGTCCTTTTCCTTAAACAGCTGCTTGACCGGCTGGGTTAATTTGGAGCATTCCCAGGCATCCTTACACTGCGTAAAAAATTCCCCATCCACGGTCACTGTATTATGGGCGTCCGGGTTTTTAAACTCAAATCTCCCTCGATCCACCACATACGTATATCGGCCAGAATCCGTCAGCACATCCTCTCCCGCCAGAATCAGATCCACATGAAGCTTATCGGAATGACCGTGGCCCGCCCCCATGGTTCCACAGTGGAAATGGAGCAGGTCTGCATCCTCCTCCCAGGAACTCCGGATGTAATAATTCCCGCTGTCATTTAAGGCTGCAGATATAAAATCCGGCCTTCGGCTTTCCAGTAAAGCATATTCCCTGGCCCCCTTCACGCCAATATCCCACAGGCTCTCAAAATCCAGTTCTGAGAATCCTCCAGATTTCAGCACCGGATCCTTTAACAGGTAAGCAGCTATGCTCATATAATCCCGCAGATCCATATCGTCGCTGTCACCCATGATAATCTGCCGATGATCCGGCCTGATCCAGGCCAGGTTGGCGCAGGCCATTTTTCTCATTGCTTCCCAAAGCTCATCCGGCGCCTTGATCCCGTTTCTTCCGGCCAGAAGAAGTACATCCTCAAAGCAGTGAAACACCTCATTGTGATACATGGGGGACTGCTCCCACTGTACGCCGTCATCAAAGATCTGCATACGTGCCTCCCGCGCCAGACGCTCCAGAGCGATGGAGGTAAACCGCTCCCTGGTTTCAAGATCCGGCATCTGAATACCGATTTCAAAAAGGCCATGATTTTCCATGACTCCCCAGTTACTGATGTATCGGTAGGGGGAATCCATTTCTATAATATATTCCCCATGCTCCCGCAGGCATTTCCAGATCTTTTCCGCCCGCTCGTCCGTCATTAAGGGGCTGTCCTTAAAATACCGCAGTGCCTTCACCCAGTTTTCTCCCCGAATCCCTGCCTCCAGAATCCGCCAGGTCGTCTGCTCCGTTTTTGGCGTACGCCGTATATGGTCAATAAAATCCATGAGCAGGCGGAAAAAATGCGTCTCATAGGCGCTGTTTCCCGTAAGCCAGTACGCCTGCCCCAGACAGATCAAAAAACGGTGCCGGTTAAACTGAAAGGTAAATTCCGGATCGTTTCCCGGACGATATTCCCAGTCAATGGGGGCGTCCTCCGGGAATATTACCGGCTCCCAGGTACGCTCCAGATCATGCTCCAGATCAAAGAGAAAGTAATTTCGGCACACCTCGTCTGCCACTCTTATGATATGAGCACAGTCCTCCGGGTATTTTTTCCGGCACAGCGCCGCAGTCTCTGCCGGATCATCAAAGAAAAAAAATTCATTTCCCCGTTTAAAAAGTTCCTTTGCTGTCATTCTCGTTTCCTCTCTCTAGCGGCATCCCTCTGCCGCCCCCAGGTTTATACACACTGACCACTGCTCTACCAGTACACATTCCAGTCTTTATATATCCGTGTCAGGGCTTCCATATAAAAATAATCTCCCCACAGATTGCACTCATCCACCCCATAGTGATTGCAGGTATTATACGGAGAATGATTTGAGTAGGTACTGTGGAGCACCAGTCCGTTTGACTTTGTCTCATCCTTCACCGCATACCCGTCTGCCAGAGCCTTCATAAACCGGGCTGCCAGAGACCGGCAGGCCGACGCCTTATCAGGATCCAGATACTTTGCCATTTCAAGAAGCCCGCAGGCTGCAATAGAGGCGGAGGAGGAATCCCTTGGCTGATCATCCCCGTCGCCAAATTCCAGATCCCAGAAGGGAATCAGATCTTCCGGCAGATGATTCAGGTAATAATCCGTAACCCCTTCAAAAATGGGGATATAGCTTTCCCGTTTCGTATATTTATACCCGATGGCCGTTCCGTAGATCCCCCAGGCCTGTCCTCTGGCCCAGGCGGAGCCGTCCCGGTATCCCTGGCAGGTGGCACCATGATCCGGTGCGCCTGTCTCACGGTTAAAGAAAAAGGTATGCCAGGTGGAAAAGTCGGGCCGTATCACATTTACAAGTGCCGTATGGATATGACGCTCTGCGATATCCTTAAATTTGGGATCTCCCGTCTCCTGAGAAGCCCAGTAAAGAAGGGGCAGATTTAACAGGCAGTCGATGATCAGACGATAGTTATCCGGGGCATCCAACGGCCCCCATGCTTGGATAAACTGGCCTTTTTCGTGAAAACGGGTAATCAGCTCCTCTGCCGCCTTGATGGCCGCCTCCCGTCCCACCGCACTTTTCGTCAGCTTATAGCCTGCCACGCAGGAGGGGGAATACATAAATCCCAGATCATGCGTTTCTACATCCCTTTTTTCATTGATCCTCTTTAGAAAGCTTTCCATCTGGAGCTCTCCCGCACGCTTAAACGCCTCATTTCCCGTGTGCTCATAAGCCAGCCATATCTCCCCGGTCCAAAAGCCCGGAGTCCAGTCCTCATTTTCCGCAGGGGCATAAAACCCATTCTCGCTGTATGCTTTCTGAAAATGGTTTGTAAACACAGGAAGGTTCTTTAAAATCTGTCTGCAGGCCCTATCCAGCGCACGGCCCGCCTCTTCTTTTGTAAGCTCCGGTTTTTTCTCCAGAGCGTCTTTTCCGATCCAGCTCATATCTGTTTCCTTTCCCTCAAAATCTCATTCTCCGCAGCCCGTCAGTGCCCTGTTCCGAAGCCGCAGCCGGTCATCCCTTTACGCCGGAAGCCGCCACGCCCTCCACAAAGTATTTCTGCAGAGACAGGAACACAATCAGTACCGGAATCAGACTCAGCACTGAGGCGGCCATGATCAGCCCGTACTCTGATCCAAACTGGCTGATAAACATACGCAGCCCCAGCTGCAGCGTTTTCTTTGACTCCGTAGTCAAGTAAATCAATGGCCCAAGGAAGTCATTCCAAGTGTTTACAAAGGTGAATATCGTCAGAGTAGACAGCGCCGGCTTTGCAAGAGGCAGCATCACCCGATACCAGATCTGGTACTCGCTCATGCCGTCGATCCTGGCCGCCTCACACAGTTCTGTGGGGATTCCCTCATAAAACTGCTTCATCATAAACACACCGAAGGCGGAAAAAGCCTGAAGGCAGATGATTGCAAGATGGGTATCCGCCAGTCCCATAGAACGCATCATCATAAACTGCGGCACCATGTATACCTGCCAGGGAACGGCTATGGTTGCAATGTAGGCTAAAAACAGGGTGTTTTTGCCCTTGAAACTGAGTTTTGAAAAAGCGTATGCTGCAAAGCTGCTGGTCAAAAGCTGTAAAGAGGTGACGATCAATGTCAGCTTCACCGTATTGATAACAAACCTAAGAAGCGGAATCCTGGTCCAGATATCCACATAATTCTGCCATCTTGGATGTTCGGGAATCCACTGAATGGGGAAAATAAATACATCCTTATCCAGCTTAAAAGAAGCAGAAAGCATCCACGCAAATGGCACCAGCATCACAAAGGCCAAAAAAACCAGCACCATATAGAGGAACACCCTCATGGCTCTTGTTTTCGTATTTTTTATCTTCATTTTGGGGCTCCTCCTTAATTGGCATATTTCTTTTCCCCACGGAACTGTACCAAGGTAATGGCCAGAACAATGACAAACAGCACCATCGCTACCGCGCTTGCGTAACCAAGATTCCAGTTTCGGAAGGCTTCTTCGTAAATATGGTATACTAAAACAATGGCAGATTCATTTAACACGCCTGTGCTTCCCCCTGCCAGCATATATACGATGTCATATACTTTAAAACAGTTGATGGTAAGGATAATGGTGACAAAAAATGTTGTAGGCTGCAGCTGAGGCCAGGTAATATAGCGAAATCTCTGCCACGCATTGGCTCCGTCCAGGCTGCAGGCCTCATAAAGCTCACTGTTGATGCCCTGTAAGCCTGCCAGATAGATGACCATATAGTATCCCATATTCTTCCAGACCGAGAACATAACCACTGTAAACATCACCCAGTCCTTGTCAGCAGACCACTTTGGAAGCGCCTTGGCCGCCACGCCCAGCTGATACAGGATCATGTTCACCGGCCCGCTTTTTGCAGGGGAAAACAGCATATTCCACACAGCCGCTACAGCTACCAGAGAGGCAACATAGGGGAAGAAGCTGACCGTGCGGAAGAAATTGCGTCCTCTGACCTTTTGGTTTAAGAGAACCGCCAGCCCCAGGGCCACAAAAAGCGTGATGGGAACCGTAGCCACACAGTACACAACGGTATTTTTAAGGGAGGCCAGGAAACGCTGATTTCCCACCATCTGCATAAAATTATCCAATCCCACAAAATCCATGGGATTGTTGCCGTCCCATTTAAAAAATGCCAGTATAAAGGCAAAAAGCACCGGCCCCAGAGTGAACACGGCAAAGCCGATAAAGTTTGGAGCAATAAAGGAATAGGCGATCAGATCTCTCCTGGTCTGGCGGCTGAATCTCTCTCCCGTCTTTGCCTGGCGGATCCTGTCACGAACCTGGTCTGCCTTCTTTCCAAGCCTTATCCTTCTTTTCGGATCCGTCTCTTCATCGGCCTGTTTTAAAAGCTCGGCCAGCCGGGGCTTCAGAATATTCAGTTTTTCTCTGACCTTTGCCGGATCAACGGCTTTTGTCTTTCCCATATTCATCTACCTCTTTCTTTAAATGAGGCAGGCGGTTGATCCCGTCTGCCTCGTCTTTTACCCTTCTGTTTTCAGTCTCATGCCTATTGACCCAGAATGGCCGCTACTCTCTCATTCATATCGGCAATTCCCTCTTCTACGGTCATATTTCCTGCCATGATGCTGTCGTGAGCCTCATTTAATACAGTCTCTACCTCAGGGCTCTTTACGTCTACCGGCATTTCCAGATACAGATTTGCCGTCTCAAGGGCCGCCTTGCTGTTTTCATCCTCCGGGAAACCTTCGGTGGAAGCAATGGTATCCATCGTCTCTGCGGTCATGATAGCCGGGAAGTTACCGGTGGAGGCTAAGACCTCTGCGCCCTCTGCTCCGCATACGAACTTCATGAACTCCCATGCAGCCTCCTTGTTGGGCGCGCTGGTAGGAATACTTAAGGAAGTGATCTGAGCTGCGGTAGAACCTGCCTGGGTTCCTTCAGGGTGAGGATATTTTACAATGCCCCAGTTGGCGCAGTCTGCGTATTCACCGGATTTTACCTTATCGATCAGAGTGGAAATAAACCAGGTACCCATATTCATCATACCTACGTTGCCCTGAGAGAAAGCGCCGGAGTAATGGAGGTTCGAGGTCTTTAAGGTTGCGTAATCCTGGCATACGCCATTTTCCTGCTCGTCTAATACAATGTCATAGTACGGCTTCAGATAGTCATAGTTTCCGTCCAGAATGGTGTGCTTTCCGTCGATCATGCCAAACATCTGCACCGTACTTCTCCATACATGGTAGTGAGCACCGTATACTTCCTGTCCTGGTTCTGTGCTGGTCAGTTTCTTTGCGATCTCATCATACTCCTCAAAGGTCATATCATTGGTAGGATAATCCACACCAGCCTTGTCAAATACATCCTTATTGTAATATACAACCCAAAAGTCGCTCTTAAATGGCAGCTCATACATCTTGCCGTCTACCTTTACCTGATCAGTCAGACCTTTATAGCCGCTTAAGTCCACGCTGTCCTTTTCGATATAGGAATCCAGAGGTTCCAGAACGCCCTTATTGACCAGAGCCATATATCCGGGCACATCCTTAATGGATACCACGTCAAAATCCGCACCGTTTCCGGTCAGCTGCGTAGTAAGGACGGTGCTGTAGTCGGAGCTTCCCAAATCTACCAGTTCAACGGTCACGTCAGGATGCGCTTTTTCATATGCCTCTACCAGAGCCTTGTAATATACGGTCAGGTCCTTATCCCACATGGCCCATTTTAAATGGGTCTTTCCGTCAGCTGCCGCCTGCTCTGTCCCTGCTGCCTCTGCAGATGTCTCGCCTGCTGATGCGGCCGCGCTCTCTGTCTTTGCCGCTCCCCCTCCGCAGGCAGTCAGGCTTCCTGCCATAGAAACTGCCAGTGCCATACTTACAAAACGTTTTTTCATCATCTTATCTCCTCCTTAAACTTGTTCCTCTCTTTGTTATGGCTTTATTATACAGGCTGGATCTCTGGGAATGAATGTAAAATGCACCAAAAAAATGCCTTTTTTTCTGGATTTTATTTCGTTCATGCAATTTTTCTAAAAAACCTGTATTTTTTTACGATAGTCCATCTTTTCTTACAATTGTATTCATTTGACAAAAAATCCCTTTAATATTATAGTAATTTATGGAAAAGCAAACGAGAGGGGGCGCATTTTATGCTCAGACCGGTTCTCCCAAAGACCATACGCGGCAAGATCATCCTGTATACTACAGCAGTCACCTGCTCTATCGCGATTTTTACAGTAGCTGTCTGCTCTTTTGTCTTTCAGTCTCTGTTAAAGAGAAATCAGATCCAGTCTGCCGAATACAGCCTGCGCATCATCTGTGACAATACGGCCGGAGATCTGGAAAATATTCTTTCTTTTTACAGATGGTGCTCTTTTAACACGGATATTGCCGCCTATCTGGATGCCTTTCAGGACCAGACCCGTATGCCCGGTATCTCCGAGAAAAATTCCGGCCTCAGAAGCGTGGCTCTGCACACCTATGAACGCTTAAAAGAGGAATATTACAACACACATTCCTCCGAATACATCAGCCGCATCCTTCTTTCTCCCTTAAACAGCTGCAGCTATATGCAGATCTGCGATACCACCTCCACAGTCACCGGCATTTCCGTGCAGGAGCTTACAAAGGAAACGTGGTTCCAGGAGATCTTCGGGGACGGGAACCTGGATCGATCAGCTTTGATGGAAGATCCCTTCCTGCCTGGAAACGGCTCGCTGATCCTCCCGGCTGCCGCCCCCGTATCAGGACGCTACCGTTCCAGTCAGGCCGGATGGATCTATATGTCCATATCAGACCGGCTCATTCTGGACTATCTGAAATCCTTTCCCATGGAAAAGGACTCTGCTCTTTATCTGACCATCGCCGGACAAACCTGGCTCTATGAGGATGATTCCCTGCATCCCTTTACCCCCTCTTTTGAGGTCACAGACACCTTAAAAGACCATGCCTTTCACAGCAAAACCACCGTCTCCACCGTGCGGCCCCTTCAGGGCGGCAGGGAACGTACCCTGATCTCATGCCCCATCGGAGACTACGGCTGGAGTGTGTCCCTTTTGCTGTCCCAGTCTTTCATGGAAGCCCAGAGCGCCCTCTATATCCTGATCCTTCTGGGGATCGCGGTCTTTATCCTTTTAGTAGGTTTGTTTCTTTTATTTCTGCTCAACCGCTCCATCGGCTGCCCGGTTCACCTTCTGAAAGAACGCATCCAGGCGGTAGCAGGCGGTGATTTTTCTCCGGATCCCTCCATCCAGTGGGAAAATGAATTTGGCGATATCGGAAGGGGAATCAACCGGATGTCCGCCGACCTGTCCGCCCTGATCGGAAAGCGGATCCAGGATGAAAAAGAGCGCAGAGATCTGGAATACCGGATCCTCCAAAGCCAGATTAACCCTCATTTCCTCTACAATACCCTGAACTCCATCAAGTGGATGGCCTCCATTCAGGGCGCGTCCGGCATCAGCGAAATGACAACCGCCCTGGCACGTCTTTTGAAAAGTATCTCAAAGGGCGCTCATACACGGATCACCCTGAGGGAAGAGCTGGCTCTTGTAAAGGATTATTTTCTCATCCAGCAGTACCGCTACGGCGGCAGCATCACCCTTTCATGTGTGGCGGATGAATCACTGTACCAGTGCCTGATCCATCGCTTTACCCTGCAGCCTCTGGTGGAAAACGCCTTATTCCACGGCATTGAGCCAAAGGGCTGTGTGGGAAAAATCGAGATTACGGCCCGTTCTGAAACGGATCCGTCGGGAAGAGGACTCCTTCTGGTACAGGTGCGCGATAACGGCGTGGGAATGGATAAGGACACCATAAAGAAGGTTCTTGCCGGGAATGAAAAGCCTTCCGCCGACTTTTTCCGCCAGGTCGGGATCAGCAATGTAAACCAGCGGATCCGCTACGACTGCGGCCCGGAATACGGCATTTCCATAAAGAGCGTTCCGGGAGAATATACCTGTATGACTATTACACTGCCGTATGAAACGGCACAGGGGGAGATATTATGACAAAATTACTGATCGTTGACGATGAACCACTGGTTCAGATCGGAA
This sequence comes from Enterocloster alcoholdehydrogenati, assembly GCF_013282095.1. Taxonomy (GTDB): domain Bacteria; phylum Bacillota; class Clostridia; order Lachnospirales; family Lachnospiraceae; genus Enterocloster; species Enterocloster alcoholdehydrogenati. The sequence continues at coordinate 263,555 of NZ_BLTJ01000003.1, read as the reverse complement.
TCAAATCCATGCTTCAATGGGAGGAGCTTGGCATTGAGATCTGCGGGACTGCCATGAACGGAAAGGCTGCCCTGGAAATGATCCGGCAGTATCAGCCCCAGATCGTAATCACCGATATTAAAATGCCGGTAATGAACGGGTTGGAGCTGACAAAGACCTGCAGAGAGGAATTTGGCCCCATTCCCCTCTTTATCATCCTCACAAGCTATGAGGAATTTTCTCTCATCAAAGAGGCTATGAGCTGCCAGGCAGTTGACTACCTGGTCAAGCTGGAGCTGGATCCCCCCTCTCTGAAAACCTCCGTCGAAAAAGCCATGGAACGGTTAGAAGAGCTGAAAGCCAGAGAATCCTTCCGTCAGGCTCCGGGCCAGCCCACTCTTTTAAGCTACCATGACAAATTTTTCATGCGTCTGCTTCACAACCTCTTTGAAAACCGGGAGCAGTTTTCCATCCAGGCGAAGGATCTCGGACTTGCTTTTTCCGACAGCCGGTATCTGGCCTGCCATGGAGAATTTATCAGCCGCTCGCCCAGCCTGCTGGATGCATCAGGACAAATGAATCTTTATTCCAGCAGCCTGCAGATGATGCGGGAAATCCTGATCCGGTACGGAGGCTGCCATGTTATATCCCTGGATAAGACACGTTTTGCCCTGATCTTTAATTTTCAGGAAAATGACGTTTCCGGCGTGCAGACTGTTACGGCGGCGCTGGACAACGCCGAAGCCATGGTTCGGAATTATTTTAACGTACAGCTGACTGCCGGGTTAGGAGATGTTGTGGATGATCCGCTTTGCATCAGTCTTTCCTACCAGGAAGCCAGGCAGGCCTTTAATCTGTGCAGCGAGGAGGATCCCTTTGTCTCCTTTATGCAGACAGCCGCAGGATCCATGAAGAATGCCTTCAACCTGTCTGTTTTTAAGGAGGATCTGACACGGGCCTTTGAAGAGTTTGACACGGATGCCCTCTATGATACACTGACAGCTATCTCCCAGCTTTTTGCAGCCAATCCCCAACGGCGGCTCCAGACCATGGACGGCGCCTGCAGCATCCTGTATCTGGCCCTTTCCCTTCTGCCGGAGGGTGAGGAGCTCTTAGGCGATATCTTTGCCGCCAGCCCTGACGGCTACCGCTCCATCTACGGCATGAAGGACGTATTTCAGATCGTCCAGTGGCTGGAGCTGCTGCGGGACGGCCTCTGCGAGGCCTTAAAAACACGGCGCAAAACCTATAAAGACCATGTGATCCTAAACGTTCAGAAATACATTATCAACCATATCGAGGAACGCCTTACCCTCAATGAGATCGCGGCGGTCTTTGGCCTGAGCCCCAATTATTTAAGCACTCTGTTTAAAAAGACCTGCTCCATGGGCTTTTCCGAATATATCACCCAGAGAAAGATCTCCCGCGCCAAGTCGCTGCTTTTGGAGCAGGATCTGAAGATCTATGAGGCGGCGGACCGGCTGGGCTTTGAGAGCGCTTTTTACTTCAGCAAAGTATTTAAAAAAGTCGAAGGAATCTCACCCAGGGAATTTATCCAGGCGCATATGAATACGCCGGAGGAATCATAAGGAGGAATCTCTACCATGTTTTATGAAATCGCAGCATCCAGCGCTCTGAAACTGACACCTTTTATCCCATTTTCTCCCGCCTCTGACCGAAGGGCCTGGACTGGCCTTCCTGATAAGCTGTCTGCACGCGCAAAAAGTGATGCTGATGCAATCTGCCCTGTGGTATGGCCCCAGATCCTTGCCTCGGACTTTCTGGAATATACCCGCTCCGGAAACCGGGTGCTGTTTGAGGATAAACAGTTTGCCAGACGGACGCTCCTTGGCACACTGGCTCTGGCCGAGGCCCTGGAGCATAACGGGACATATCTGGATGATATCATAAACGGGCTCTATCTGATCTGTGAGGAAACGGCATGGCAGCTCCCTCCTCACAATTCCTATATCCGGGATACGCCTCCCCTTCCCCTTCCCGACACCTCCCGGCCTGTAATTGATCTCTTTGCGGCGGAAACAGGAGCCGTGCTGGCCGTGACCGCCTGGCTCCTGAAAGACGAGCTTGATAGGGTCAGTTCCCTGATCGTGGAACGGGTCATCCAATGCCTGAAAGAGCGGATCTTTACGCCCTATTTAAACTGTCACTTCTGGTGGATGGGCGATGGAGTGAGCCATATGAACAACTGGACCATCTGGTCCACTCAAAACGTACTCATGGCCGCGGCGCTCTGGGAAGAGGATGAGACAATCCGGCGGCAGATCCTGTTAAAGGCCGCTAAAAGCGCCGACTACTTTCTGGCGGAGTACGGGACAGACGGCTGCTGCGACGAAGGCCCCCAGTATTACCGCCACGCCGGGCTCTGTCTCTTTAATACCATAGAGATCCTAAACGGCATGACCGACGGGGCCTTTTCCTCCCTCTATCACGAAGAAAAGATCCGCAATATTGCAGCCTATCTCTCCCACGTCCATGCCTGCGGGCCTTACTATTTCAATTTCTCCGACTGTGCCGCAGCCGCCGGCCCCTGCAGCGCCAGAGAGTATCTCTTCGGAAAACGGACTGGACAGCGTGCGCTGATGGAGCTGGCGGCTGCAGACTGCAAAGCCGCTGACGATCCGCTGCTGACAGGTGAGCACAACCTGTTTTACCGGATCCAGAACCTTTTTGCGCTGCCTGAGATACTTAAAGCTTCTCCAGTGTCCGCCTCTGCCGCCGACGATATTTTTTACCCCAGCACCGGACTGTTTATTGCCAGAGACAGCCGATTCTCTCTTGCCGTAAAGGCAGGGGATAACGATGACAGCCACAATCACAACGATACGGGAAGCTTTACCATCTATAAAGACGGAAAACCTCTGTTTGCAGATATCGGAGTGGAAACCTACCAGGCAAAAACTTTCTCAAAAAAACGGTACGAAATATGGACCATGCAGTCTGCTTACCACAACCTGCTCTCCTTTATGGATGCAGACCAGGGCGAACATATGGAACAGGCCGGCCCCCAGTTTCGGGCCAAGGCTGTAACCTGGCATTTTGAAAACGAAAAGGCCTCTATCTCCATGGAGCTTGGATCTGCATTTGCCGAGGGCGTGGCCCGGTCCTTCTGCCGGACGGTACAGCTGATCCGGGAACAGGAAATCCTTATTACAGACCGGGTTTTATGTCCGGGATTTCGTCCGGTTTTGAATCTGATCACCGCAGAACCGCCCCTGTTTGAGCACTCAGAAAACGAGGCTGCCGGACGGCTGGTGATTGGTAAGCTTGCCGTATGCCAGATTACCGGTTCCATCCTGGGGGCAGAAATCCAACGGCTCCCTATCACAGATCCCCGGCTGAAACAAAGCTGGAAGGCAGATCTGTGGAGAACAAGGATCGCATTTAAAGCCGAAAAGGAGCTTACGCTCCGGATCCGATGATCCGGGGCGTAGGCTCCTCTTTTATGCCTTCTTATATCCGAAAAACCGTCTGCTAAAGGGAGGTTTCGGATTATCCTGCATTTATTAAGCTATGCCGGCAGAGACTGTAAATGAAAACGTGATATCACGGTCCCCCGGTATCTCATATTCCGGGTATACCGGCGCGCCCCAGCTGTCATTTCCCCCTACGCCCCGAACCGCTCCGGCAATGAGGACGCAGGTGCGAAAGCTTTCCGGCAGTTCTTCCCTGTGGCGGGCATTTTCCAGCTCCTGGATGCTGCAGGGCAGTACGCTGAAATGAAACGGTGCTTCTTCCGCCTCAAAGCGGATCCATTCTCCCTGGACTGTCTGCAGTGTAAGCCACCGGGTATCCATGTGCATCCCACATTCCTGAGGCTTTAAATACCGGGACAGCTGTTCCAGGGGCGTACTCTCATAGATTCCCAGCCCCGTCCCGGCCTTCCGATCCGGGTAGTTCTCCCAGGGACCTCTTCCATACCAGGAAAAACGGTCTGCCTCCTTTGGCAGTTCAAAGCCAAGGCCAAAGACTGGAAGGCCGGGATATCCCTTTTTGCCGTGGAAGGTCACATTCACGCCCAGACGCCCATCCCGTCTCACGCAGTAACCTACAGCGGCATCCTCCATGTCAAAAGAAAACCTTGCCTCACCTTCCTCCTCTGTGATCTTTACCTTTCCCCTGGAAAGATCCGGGAACCATGTTTTTGACAGCCAGATCCGGCTTTCTTCTGCGAATCCGTTTCCCCTGTCGTTATCCGTAGACGCCCGCCAGTATACGGGCATAGGGGGACGCAGCAGCCACTGACGGCCTTTCTGCTTAAGCGACACCATCCCTCCATCCTGATAAGAAAACATAAGCTCCATCTGTCCGGTGCGGGCGCCCAGATTCACGTCTCCATGGATGAGCGTGACCGGTTCCCCGAAATTGCTTTTGCTTTTCTCTGGGCGTCCTGGGATAACTGCCTCGCAAAAGGCTGTTTCATACCCCTTTTCTGCCCACAGCGTATCCGATGCCAGGCGGACGCTGATCTTTAAAACGTATTCCTTCCCGTCCTTTGGCTTCCAGTCCTTTTCAAGCCCTATGGTTTCAAAGGATTGCCTGTCCGTCTCCCCCGCACAGGCTGCGGCCTCAAAGGAAAACTCTCTCCAGTCCTCCCCGTCCCGAAGGATCTTTAACACAAACTCATAGCCGGAAAGATCGGAGAATATCTGGCGGTTTTCAATCTCCACCATCCTCTCTTCCAGACAGATCCGCGGTCTTACAAAGGCGTACTGTGCCTTCACTTCTGCCGCCTTGGGCGAGATCTGCCGGTCGGCATACAAGATCCCGTTTCCGCAGAACTGCCAGTCTGTGGGCCTGTCTCCGAAATCGCCTCCGTAAGCCGGATACTCCTTTCCGTCGCTCTTCTTTACGGCAATAGCCTGATCAATCATATCCCAGACAAACCCTCCCTGGTAAGCCGGATATTTGTATTCCAGCTCCATATACCGATCCATGCCTCCCAGGGAATTTCCCATGGCGTGCATATATTCGCACATGATAAATGGCTTGCCGTTTCCATGCTCCAGAAATTCCCTTACCTTTTTCGGCGGAGTGTACATCTGGCTTTCCATATCGCTGATATCCTCAAATTCCCGGTTCCAGAACACCCCTTCGTAGTGAACCAGACGGCCCGGATCCCGTTTCTTAAAAAGGCGGCCCATTTCCCGGATATCTTCTCCTGCATAAGATTCATTTCCACAGGACCAGATCAGCACCGACGGATGGTTTTTATCCCGCTCCATCATGGATCTGGCACGGTCTATGGTACAGTCCCTCCACTGCGGCAGACTGCCAGGCACATTCCAGGAGGGCTCGCAGGCCCCCATCTTCTGCCAGGAGCCATGGCTTTCCAGATTCGCCTCGTCCATCAGGTAAATGCCGTACCGGTCGCAGAGTTCATACCAAAGAGACTGATTGGGATAATGGCAGGTGCGGACCGCATTGATATTGTGCCGCTTTAAAAAAAGTATATCACTTACCATGTCTTCCCCGGTGACGGCCCGTCCTCTGTGCCAGTCAAATTCATGGCGGTTGATGCCGTGGAAGGCGATGGGACGGCCATTTATGCACATAAGGCCCCCTTTTATTTCAAAACGGCGGAAACCGATATACTGGGTAATGATTTCTTCCCGGCCCTTTTCATCCCGCAGTGTGATTCGCAGAAGATAGCGAAAGGGTGTTTCGCTGCTCCAGGGCTTAACCTCCGGTATCCGGCCTGTAAAGACAATTACATTCCGCTCCCCCTGCCCTTTTTCTGTACGGGCAAGTACCATCTGTCCATTATCTTCCAATTCCAGATCCGCCTCATAGCAGCCGCCGTTTTGGCTCTCCACTGTCAGCTCTGCCTCCAGCCGCCCGTCCCGGCCACCCTCCGTAAGATCTGCCTTCACAAAGATGTCCTCCAGATGGACCGGCGGCACACAGTACACAAAGACGGAACGGAAGATCCCCGTAAACCGGAAGAAATCCTGATCCTCAATCCAGCTGGCGCTGCTCCTTTTGTATACCCGAACCTCCAGCCGGTTGACGCCCCGGTGCAGCATCCCGGTCAGCTCATACTCCGAGGGAGTAAAACCATCCTCCCCATAACCCACAAACCGCTCGTTGCACCACACATAAAAGGCAGTCTCCACGCCCTGAAAAGACACAAAAACCCGGTCCTTTAAGAACGCCTCATCATCCCCGATGGTAAACTCCCGGATATAGCTTCCCGCCGGATTATCCTCCCAGGGAACAGACGGCGGACGCAGTTCGGAATGTCCGTCCCATGGATACATGGTGTTGACATAATGGCAGCTGTCATATCCCTGAATCTGAACATGGCCCGGAACCTGTATCTCTTTCCAGTCCTTTTCCCAGAAAGCAGCCTGGAAAAACCGTTCACCGGTCTCGTCTGACATCCCTCTTAAACCATATTCCGGCGGTTTCTCATCCCAGACAAATTTCCAGGTTCCATCCAGGTTCAAAACGTTAATCCCTTCGGCCTTAGCCTCCTTAAAAAATGGAAATACATGATCTGAATGTGCCTTCCTGCGGTTCACCTCGTACACCCCTGGATCCTCCAGCCAGGAAAGCTCTGGTCTGCTACTTATCATCCTCATTTCCTCCTGCCTTATAATCAAAATTAGGGATCTTCTCCCATCGCTTTCTGAAATAGTGGGCTGCCAGCTTTGGCCTCCGCTCTCTGGTAAACAGGCCCTTTTTGTTGCCGTCTACTCTCATGCAGCCCTGAAAGGCCGCAAAATCCGCAAAATTCCATACCTGCTCCCCAATAAAGAAGGGGCGCTGATCAAATTCCCGGTTCTGGCGGCTGTAATACTCCGCCTGATACTCCTCGCTGAACATCTCAGGAACACACTGATGAATTCCTGCTACAGCGTCTGCACCGTATTCCGTGATCATCACCGGTTTTCCTGTTTTTTCCCAGAAATCCAGCTCCATATTCAGTGCATAGCAGGCCGCATCCAGGTCTCCTGACAGATTGTACCAGCCGTAATAGCGGTTGATACACACCACATCCATGGTTCGTGTCACAAGATCCCGCTCATAATTGTTCTGGCAGCAGACAAAGGTAACCGGCCGGTTCTGGGGATCCAGCGTGTGCGTGTACTCATAGAGGCTGTGCCAGTATTCATAGGCGGATTCTGGAAAATGCTCCGTATCCGGCTCATTTCCCATAGACCACATGACAACGCAGGGATGGTTCTTATCCCGCCGGATCATATCGCGCAGCACCTGCTCATGGTGCTCACGGATGGAAAACGTCTCATACGGATTGCAGCGCTCCCCGGCTCCAATCCCCACGGCGGGAACCTCGTCAATGATCACGATCCCCTCCCGGTCGCAGAGCTGATACATCTCTTCCGCATAGGGATAGTGGCTGGTGCGGAAGGAATTGGCGTTCAGCCAGTGGATCAGGTTTACGTCCTTTACATCCAGACACAGGTCCAGCCCTCTTCCGCGGAAGGGAGAATCCTCATGCTTTCCAAAGCCCTTAAAGTAAAATGGCTTTCCATTGATGAGAAACCGGGTTCCCTCCACCTTTACCGTACGGATTCCAAAGGTTTCCTCATAGATGTCCTCCCCGAAGGTGAAACGGGCCGTATACAGATACGGCGTCCCAGGCCAGGGCCACCAGAGCCTGGCTGCAGGGATGGTGATCCTGCCGGACGCACCCTCGGCCTCTGCCACCCTGTCTCCCTCCATGTCCAGAATCTCTACATGGACATCTCCCTCCCCTTCTGTCTGCGCCTCATAGGTCAGGATGCCGTCTGTCCCGACAATAGACGGCGTCAGAGTCAGGTCGCGGATGCAGGAAACAGGGGTCGTGTAGAGCCGCACCGGCCGATTGATGCCCGCATAGTTAAAGAAATCGAAATTCGGAAGATTCGCCGGCTTTCTCCACCGCTTCGCCGCCTCCACTGATGGAACCCCAGGATTGTCGGAGCCGAAAAAAGCAGTGCCGTCCTCATTTCCCACCGGCAGAGTGCTGCGGCTGATCCGGTTATCCGCCGCCACCGTAAGCCGCAAAGTCTCCCTCGGCTCTGCCAGTTCTGTAACCTCCAGTTCAAAGGGCAGAAATCCCCCTTTGTGCTCCATGGCCAGCCTTCCATTGAGATAGATCCTGGCTTTATGGGTTACTGCGTCAAACCGCAGAAACAGCCTCTGTCCCTTAAAAAAGGCAGGAACCGCGATGTCTCTCTCATACCAGGCCCAGCCATAGTGGTTTTTGTAAGCCGGATCTTCCTTCTGATCATTATAAGAGGCGGGAACGGCAATGCGCTCCCCTCCTGTAAGCCGCCCGCAGGTATCCCCTGGCGGGTTCGCATCTCCCAGCTTAAATTCCCACAGACCGGCCAGATCCATCACGGTTCTTGCCTTATTGATTCTCGGATATAGCATAACATCCCTCTCCTTCCTGCATATTTCAGTCCTCATCCACCGTGCGGAAACGTGCCCATATCACAACTGAGATGATGGCTTCATTATACAGGAATACCATTGGGGGATACATATATTTTTCTGTGAATTATCTATAATCTTTTACAATCCTTTATGAGGTGCCATACTGCATATTCCTGCCGCCGCAGCCATTTTGGCCGGATGGGGACTAATACACTGCCGGCTCTCTCACCAGCATGGTAGGATATCCGGCGGCGCGCAGCCGCTGCTCCATCTGCACTCCATTATCCATCTGCAAAAATGCTCCTGACCGCACCTTATACCAGCCGTTGTCGTAGACAAGAAAAGCCGGGAACCCTTTCGCCGCAAGCTCTCTCTGCAGCTGCTCGGCCTCCCTGCGGCTTCGGTAAGCGCCCACCTGCACCTGATAATACTGGTTCTTTCCCGCCTCAGCCCTGGCCTTTAACTGTGAGAAGGTAGCTAAGATTCCGTCAGCGATCCCCTGGGCAATGGCGTCAAAATTCTCATCAAACAGCTGATTATCCTCCGGGTTATCAATAAAGCCAGCCTCCACCAGTACCGCCGGCATCTGTGTCCTTCTGAGCACAATGATCCCCGGCCGCTCCTGGATCCCCAGATCCTTAAAACCCGTTTCTACCAGGTTCTGCTGAATATTTTCCGCCAGCAGAGCAGGGATTCCGCTGTCCTCATAAACCAGGGTCACAGCGCCGCTTCCCGTTCCCGGCACCGGCATGGCGTTCCGATGGAGCGAGACAAAAAGATCCGCTCCTGACCGGTTGGCAATCTGCGCCTTTTCCAGCGGACTGTCGTATACGTCCGTGGTTCGCGTATACATCACGTCAACACCCCTGTTTTCCAGTTTTTCGCCTACAGCCAAAGCCAGCCGGAGGGTATCGTCCTTTTCTCTGCGCCCCTGGTACATTGCACCAGGCTCTGCCCCGCCGTGACCGGCATCTAAGATCACACTTCTACGGTTTTCCATAAAGCCGCTCCTTTACATATATCACTACCCTATACCATATGTAAAAACAGGACGGATGTTTCCTTTCCGCATCCGCCCTGTCAAACTCCTGATATTCGCTTTTTTACTCTGGGACAGACCGTCTATGCGTGATCTGCATTGACCCCTCTGGGCCCCACATGGGTAGAGAACACGATCTGGGTACTGGTCTTTCCAAACGTCTGCAGCTGTCCGATAAAACTGTCCAGCTCCACGGTGCTCTTAAACGCCACCTTCATAACCATGGAATACTCCCCCGTCACGCAGCTGCATTCCAGTACGTTTGGAGACGACTCCGCCCAGGCATAAAACCCGGGCTTATCCTCCGGCGTCACATCCAGATGGATAAACGCCAGAATGTGATACCCCAGTTTCACCGGATTCACCTGGGCGTGGTAGCCGGCGATAATGCCGTCCCGCTCCAGTTTTTCGATCCGGGCCGATACTGCGGGGGAGGACAGAAAGGTCTTTTCCGCAATGGTCTTTAAGGATACTCTGGCATTTTCCTGCAGAAGCTTTAATATTTTCCGGTCGATATCATCTATATTCACCGTCCGCCTCCCGTTTTCCGAAGAGCTTTTAATCGCTCCACCGCCTCCACCGTATTTTCATAGGTGCCAAAGCCGGTCAGCCGGAAATATCCTTCCCCGCTTGGCCCAAAGCCGCTTCCCGGAGTTCCCACTACATTGGCATATTCCAGGAGGTAATCAAAAAACTCCCAGCTTGTCATCTCCTCGGTCTTTAACCATACATATGGAGAATTAACACCGCCGAACACTGTATAACCGGCCTCTTTTAAACCGTCATAGATCACTCTGGCATTTCTCTTATAGTACGCCACCTGCTCCATGACCTGACGGTTTCCTTCCTCCGAATACACCGCCTCTCCGGCCCGCTGTTCAATATAGGGAGCGCCGTTAAACTTGGTGCCGTGGCGTCTGGCCCAGAGGGCGTGAAGGGGCACATCTTTGCATTTGAGATCCTTCGGCACCACTGTAAAGCCCAGCCGTACCCCCGTAAAGCCGGCCTTCTTTGAAAATGACCTGAATTCAATGGCACAGGTTCTTGCACCCTCTATCTCATAAATGGTGTGAGGCACGTCCTCATCCGAAATATAGGCTTCATAAGCCGCGTCGTAAAGAATCACGGCTCCTTCCCTGTTGGCATAATCCACCCATACCTTTAACTGGTCTCTTGTGAGAGCGGTTCCTGTCGGATTGTTGGGCACACAGAGATAGATCAGGTCCGGCGTTTCCTTCGGCAGTTCCGGCACAAAGCCGTTTTCCGCCGTACAGGGCATATAGATCACATTGCTCCAGGTTCCCGATTCTGCATCGTATTCCCCGGTGCGTCCCGCCATTACGTTGGAATCTACATATACGGGATAAACAGGGTCGCAGACTGCAATCCTGCTGTCCTCACTGAAGATTTCCTGGATATTTCCGCAGTCGCTCTTTGCCCCGTCAGATACAAAGATCTCGTCTGCCTCAATGTCACAGCCCAGCTTCTTATAATCGTTCTCTGCTATCGTTTCCCGCAGAAAGCTGTAGCCCAGATCCGGGGCATAGCCATGGAACGTCTCTGCCTGCCCCATCTCATCCGCCGCCTTATGGATGGCCTGAATCACAGCCGGAACAAGAGGAAGGGTTACATCCCCTATTCCCAGACGAATGATCTTCTTATCGGGATGATCCTGCTGATAGGCAGCCACCTTCTTTGCGATGGTGGAAAACAGATAGCTTCCCGGCAGCTTCTGGTAATTTTCATTGATCTTAAACATGGTATCTGCGCCTCCTGTTTTTATCCCCTGAACGCAAACGCTCCCAGAACCTCCCGCCCACATCTTCGTGGTCAGAAAGCCTGAGAGTGTCTTTTTTATCCTTCAAAGGATCCCTTTTTGATGCCGTTAATCATAATATATTTTGTCGGGAATGTCAATACTTCCGTGAAATACTTCTGCAGCCGGTCCGGTCATAAACAGATGGCCGCTCTCCCGATCCAGGCGGATCTTCAAATCTCCGCCCCGCAGGGATACCGTCACCTCGTCCTCTGTATAGCCGCTTAAAATAGATGCCATGGCGCTGGCCGCAGCCCCTGTGCCGCAGGCCCAGGTCTCTCCGCTGCCCCGCTCCCACACACGCATCTGGATATGGTTTCTGTCGATGACGCGGATAAACTCAGAATTCACCCGATCCGGCATAAACCGCTCATGATATTCAAAATGAGGCCCCATTTTTTCTAAATCCAGGCTGTCGGTATCCTCCACAAAATACACAGCATGAGGATTTCCCACATCAATGCCGGTAAAATTCCATTCTTTTCCCTCAATCGTCACAGATTCCGAAATTTCAGAGGTCAGGGACGGCTTTCCCATATCCACCGTCAGCCTCACCGCCTTCCCTTCCTCAACCTCCAGCCTCAGTTCCTTTACTCCCGCCAGGGTTTCCACGGTCAGGCTTCTGCGTTCAGATGGGACAAGTCCATGGTCGTAGACATATTTTCCCACACAGCGAATCCCGTTTCCGCACATCTTTCCCTGAGAGCCGTCTGTGTTGTACATCTCCATCCGACAGTCTGCAATCCTTGACGGACAGATCAGGATCAGGCCGTCTGAACCGATCCCAAACCGCCGGTCGCTGATAAACCGGGCCACGGCTCCCGGCTCCTTTACCTGCTCCTTAAAGCAGTCCACGTATACATAATCATTTCCAATGCCCTGCATCTTTGTAAAATCCATGTTCCTACCTCCCGTTTTGCCCGCTACATCAGGCTTATGATCATCTGCGCCGTCTCTGTAAGGCTGGTTCCGTTATCCATGCTGCATTTTTGGATATAACGGTGCGCCTCTGCCTCTGTCATGCCGTTTCGTTCCATTAAAAGAGCCTTTGCCTGATCGATCTGGGCCTGCTCTTTTGAGCTTCGCTGTCTGGGCTGGCTGCGTTCCCTGCGGCGCAGCCGCCTGCGGGCCTGGACCATCATCTCCATGGTACATAAAAGATCGTGGACTTTTAATGGCATGGGAAGATATACGATCCCCTCCCGTTTCTGACCGCTCCACTTTGCCGGAGAGGCAATCATAAGCATATCAAAGGCGGAGGGCAGCATCTGGCGCAGTTCCTCATAGATCATGTCCTCGAATCGAAAGCCGCAGACAACGATCCCGCTGTCCAGATCCTCCGCCGCAGACAGCACCTGGGCGCCGGAGGTGCAGATGAAGGCGGATTCATAGCCGTTGCGCGCCAGGATCCCTTTAATGCTTTTCGCATCCTCCGGTTTTGAAAACGCGGTGATTATGTTTGCCATCCTCTGCACCTCCTGACCCTTTAGACCGTATACTAATATTTATACAGATACTGTCCTATCTCCCAGTTTGTGACCTGAGAGCGGAAATCTCTCCATTCCTGCTCCTTTGCCTCCAGATACTTCACATAAATATGCTCGCCCAGCACATCCTTGATAAAAAGATTGCCCGCATAAGCCTCCATGGCGTCCCCCAGCGTCTCCGGGATCCGCTCTACACCGCGGTTTTTAAGCTCCTCCGGCTCCATGCCAAAGAGATTCCCCTCCACGCAGGGAGGCAGCGTGAGGTTCTTTTCAATGCCGTCCAGTCCCGCCTGCAAACAGGCCGCCAATGCCAGATACGGATTCATGGCCGAATCCGGGCAGCGCAGTTCTATCCGCGTACTCTGCCCTCTGGGAGACGGGATCCGTATCAGGGAGCTTCGGTTGGAGGTCGAAGACCAGGCAATATAGATCGGTGCGTCATATCCGGGAATCAGTCTCTTATAGGAATTGACAATGGGGTTAGTTAAAATAGTCATCTCCTTCATATGAGCCAGGATTCCCGCCATAAAACGGTACGCCAGACCACTCAGTCCCAGGGGATCCTTCTCATCTGCAAACAGGTTCTTTCCAAGAGCGTCGCACAGAGACATATTGATATGCATACCAGATCCATTGACCCCCTCCTTGGGCTTGGGCATAAAAGTGGCGTGAAGTCCGTGGCGCTTTGCAATGGTCTTGGCCGCCATCTTAAAGGTCATAATGTGATCCGCTGCCTTCAGGGCATCTGTATACTGCAGATCAATCTCATGCTGGCCCGGAGCGATCTCATGATGGCTGGCTTCCACCTCAAATCCCATCTCCTCCAGGGTCAGCACAATATCCCTGCGTACATTTTCTCCCAGATCAATGGGAGATACGTCAAAATATCCGGCCCGCTCGTGGGTCTCTGTTGTAGGGCACCCCTCTTCATCGGCGTGAAAAAGGAAAAACTCACACTCCGGCCCCACCTGGAACACATACCCCATATCCGCCGCCCGTTTGACAGCCCGCTTCAGCACATAGCGGGGATCCCCCTTAAATGGTGTGCCGTCAGGATTGTACACGTCGCAGATCAGCCTTGCCACTCTGCCCTGCTGAGGTCTCCATGGAAAGATCTCAAAGGTGTTCAGATCCGGATGAAGGTACATATCCGACTCATCGATCCGCACAAAGCCCTCAATGGCGGAACCATCAAACATACACCGGTTATCCAGGGCCTTGGCCAGCTGTCCGGCCGTGACCGCCACATTTTTAAGCATCCCGAAAATATCCGTAAACTGAAGACGTATAAACTCCACATCCTCCTCTTCCACTATACGGATAATGTCATCTCTGCTGTATTTGCTCATCATTCAACCGTCCTCTCCTGAACAATCCGGCCAAAATAAAACCCGCCGGATCCTTTTATGCAGCAAACCCGCTCTGTGCGGCGGGTGCGCCGCCGTAAATGCATCAGAGCGGGGATCTGTCCTGATACCCCGCTCTGCCTCTGCCTGTATCTATAAAAAAATATAAACGCAGTTTTTTTATTTGTCAAGCGCCCTGAGCTGCTCTGTAAAATGATTTCCCAGTTTTATGCTGCCTACATAGCCCACATCTCCGGTCATAAGAACCGTTGCGTCCTCCCGGATCTCAAGTTCCAGCGTGCCTCCCGGCATCTGCACGATCATCTTCGGATCCGTCAGGCCCAGACGGTAAGCCGCAGCTGCAGCCGCACAGCAGCCGCTTCCAGAAGCCAGGGTATATCCGGCTCCCCGCTCATAAACCTCGGTCTGGATATGGGTTCGATCCAGAACCTTCATGATCTGTGTATTTATCTTTTCCGGGAACTGCCTTGCGCTCTCAGAATACTTTCCAATGCGGCATACCAGTTCCTTTGATATCTCATCCATCAGGATCACCAGATGGGGATTCCCCACCGACAGACAGGTCACAGGATAGGGGATGCGGCCAAATACCATCGTCTCGTTGATGATCTCTCTTCTTGGCCCGGCCACCGGCACCTCATCGCTCCAGAAGGACGCCTTTCCCATAGATGCCTTTAGACGGGTTCCCTCCTCGTTGAGATAATGGATATCAATGTCCCCTCCCTGAGAATGGATGGAAAAATCCTTCTTCTGTACATAGCCTGCATCCTTTAAATATGCGCCGAAAATACGCACGCCGTTGCCGCTGTTTTGTGTCTGGCTTCCATCTGAATTCCAGATGATCATGGAAATCCGATCCCCCTCCAGCACCGGGCCTTCCAGCACTCCGTCTGCCCCTACGCCAAAATTCCGGTTGCACAGAAACTGCACTCTCTCCGGAGTCAGTTTCAGCTTATTCTTGTTAGGATCATATACCAGATAATCATTTCCCAATCCGTGATATTTCTCAATCGTCAGTCTCATTGTCCTGCACTCGCTTTCTCCGCAGCAATCCCTGCGAACCTTTACCGTTTTTTGCTGATTCTATTTTACCAGGCATTATTTTATAATTATATTAAATTTATGCTGTATTATATTGCAAATAATGCTATATTATAAGAAATACATGAAACAACAGGAGGAATACTGCCATGAACCCCAGCCAAACCGCTCCAGCCCCCGGCGCAGCCCCTGTTCGCGGCTATCTTCATGAGGATTTCCGTCTCTTTCACTTAAAAGATCTTGGAAAAGGCCCTTATGAATACCATTACCATGACTTTTTAAAGATCATGATTCTGATAGAAGGAAAGGTTCGCTACACCATCGAGGGGCGCTCCTACGATCTGGCTCCCTGGGATATTGTCCTGGTAGACCGGGGACAGATCCACCGGCCTGATCCGGATCCCCGGATTCCCTACGAACGTATCCTGCTTTACCTGTCCCCTGTTTTTCTCTCCCCTTCAAAGGGGGAGGAAAACGACCTCTCCCTGTGTTTTCGCACCGCCCAGTACCGCCACTCCCAGGCACTCCGTTTTCATGAAAAGGAGCGGCTTCCCCTCATCTCCCTTATCAATCAGCTGGAGCAGACCCAAACAACCGAAAAGGAGGCCTTTGCCTCCTCTCTTTTGTCGCGCCTGCTCTGTCTGGAATTTCTTATCCGTTTAAACCGTGCCTGCCTCACTCCCGCTGCCAGCTATCTCACCACCGGCGCTCTGGATTACCGGATTTCCGGCCTCTTATCCTATATCAGCGATCATCTGGATGAGCCGCTCTCGATCTCGCACCTGTCTGCCGTATGCAGCCTGAGTCCCTACCATATGATGCGGGTATTTAAGGAGGCCACCGGCTTCACAATCGGTAACTATATTACCCAAAAGCGGCTGGCAAAGGCCAGGGAGCTTCTGTCCTTGGGCGTAAATGCCACAACCGCCTGCTACCAGTGCGGCTTTCAGAACTACTCCACCTTTCTGCGGGCCTACAAACGCCGCTATAAAAGCCTGCCCAAAAACGGCTGGCCAGGATAGCCCTGCTTTTGCCGGCCCTATTCCTCTACAATCTTATAACCGTTTCTCTGCGCCTTTTTCACCTCATAAAGAGCCTTATCCGCAGTTTCGTACAATTTTTCCAGGCTGGCCCCCTTATCCGTAACAACGATTCCAATCGAAGCGCTGACCGTTACACGCACGCCGTCCTTTTCATAGGTCTTTTCCAAAACCTCTGTCAGCTTCTCTCCAATCGTACGGGCTGCCTCTGCATCCTTAATATCCGCAAAAAACAGGACAAACTCGTCTCCGCCCATCCGACAGGCCAGATCTTCACTGCGTATCACCGTATTCATAACTGCAGCCGCTTCAAAAAGCACCCTGTCTCCGGCCGGATGGCCCAGCTGATCGTTGACCTCCTTAAAATGATCCAGATCCAGGCACATAAACGCAACCTTTGCCCCTGGGATTCTCCTGTCCTGCATATGCGCATTCACCGCCTGCTCAAAGCCCCGTCGGTTATAAAGCCCCGTCAGGGCATCCCGGCCCGCCTTCTGGCGTATGTGCTCCATCTCCTCCCACCACTGGTTAAAATCTTCAATAAATCCGATCGTATCTCCAGAGTAGGCCTCCCACAGATAGATTCGTTTCCATCCCCACGTTCTTCCAAGTCTCATCCGAATTTCCACCGGATCGTGCTTTTTGCCTGCCTTGATCGATTCATACAAATGCTTATATGTATCCAGATCTGTTTCCTTAATCATATCTAAGTCCAGCATATGCTTGGGACTAAAAAGTTCCGCCTCAATCTCCTCTTCCTGGTGCTCCTCATCATTATGATAGATGATAAATGTATTTTTCCCCTTATCATATATAAAGACAAGCGCTTTGATATTCATCTGGATCACAGAAAAGATCCTGTTTTTCATCTCAAGCTCCCGGTTCTTTTCTCTGATATTCAGATACACCAGGCGGGCTGCCGCCACGATCACTGCGATCACGAACACCATAAACACACCCAGGCAGGCCATCAGCACCGCCGACGCTCTTTCTATGGATTGAACATAGCCGGATAATTCCTCCTCTGCCAGAACGGAAAAGATGTACCAGTGATTGATTCCCAGAGGCGCATAATTGACATATCTTGCTTTTCCA
Organism: Enterocloster alcoholdehydrogenati; assembly: GCF_013282095.1. Classification (GTDB taxonomy): domain Bacteria; phylum Bacillota; class Clostridia; order Lachnospirales; family Lachnospiraceae; genus Enterocloster; species Enterocloster alcoholdehydrogenati. The sequence goes on along the minus strand of NZ_BLTJ01000003.1, from coordinate 246,285 downwards.
TCTACCTCAAACCAGAAATTTCCACTCTTGCAGTGATCCATATTACTGCGTATCTCTTCCACGGTTGTATTTCCGTACAGATCGTACTGGTCCAGCTCATCCCACAATGAACAATCCTGTGAAAGTACATACTGATTCGAGGAATGGGTAATATAGTTCCCATTGGTATCTATAATATGAAAATACCGGTAGGTCGTGTTGTCTATATTCACCCCGCGCGCCAGCTCCGCCACCGGATACCTGCCCCAGACAGCGCCGACCAGCTGCTCACCCTGGTAAAAGGGCACAGCCATAATAATCTCCCGTTCGTTTATCTCTTCTCCGTCAATCTGAATATTTGAAATATAATACTCCTGGTTCCTTATAATTTCTCCAAACGCTTCATTATCAATCCTGTCACAGGTATCTCCGGGTGAAAACTCGTCAAAATACGCAAGACCAATTTTATCAAACTTCTCATTCGCTCCCACCTCATTCAAAAAATTCTGCGTCTCCTCCGGCGATGCCTTCCCCTTCAGTTCCAGCCCCTCATTTATATTCTCCAGCACATGAATCCCCTGCATCAGTTCCTCATAAACGCCGTTTGCAATATAATTGGAGGTTTCATCGATCTGTTCCATATCCTTTTGCAGTATCTGATCATAAATGCTGTCATGGTACCAGAAAAACGCTCCTGTCAGAAAGCATCCCCCCGCAAAAAATGCCGCTGCAAAATACAGGCACCACCGTTTCCAAATTTTATCACTGTTGTTTTTCATATCTCGCTCCGGATGTTTGGATCTTTCTACACCTTGTCTACGGATGGTATTCTAGCATAGTTTATCCGTGTTGAAAATGGTGTAACGAAATTTTAACGGGGATTTTTCTGTTACAAAATAAGCCGCTACAAAACCTCCGCCGTTCCAGCGTATGATTTTGCAGCAGCTTATGTGTTTGCACAGGCTCCTGTCCTGTTTCACATTTGTACTTATTCTGGAAGATCCGTTTCCTCCAGGACCGCATTTTCAGCCGTATCCTCCGGCTGGGCGGCGACCTGTATGTCCCCGGTGCCTTCTTCTGCTTCTGACTGTCCTTCCAAATGCTCCGTATCCGGCAGTCCGTTCTCCTCTTCCTTTTTCTCCTCCGGCTCCGGGATTCCCTTCACTTCGCGGAAGATCTTCATAAATTCCTTGCCCGTGATTGTTTCCTTCTCGATCAGGAAAGCGGCGATCTGATCCATGGCATCGCGATTCTCACTCAGCAGGTGCTTGGCGGCCTCATAGGCATCTTTTAATACCTTCATGACCTCATTATCAATCTCAGCCGCTGTAGCGTCTCCGCAGTTTAACACGCTCCGGCCGCTCAGATACTGATTCTCCTGGCTTTCCAGGGCCATCAGACCAAATTTCTTTGACATACCATACTGAGTCACCATGGCTCTTGCCAGTTTAGTGGCCTGCTGGATATCGTTGGACGCTCCGGTGGTAACTGTCTCAAAAACAATCTCCTCTGCCGCACGGCCGCCCATCAGTTCTACCAGGCGTGCCTCCAGCTCCTTCTTGGTATTTAAGAATTTCTCCTCCTCAGGCACGTTCATTACATACCCCAGGGCTCCCATTGTTCGCGGAACAATGGTAATCTTCTGAACAGGCTCAGAGTGCTTCTGCAAAGCGCTTACCAGAGCGTGCCCCACCTCATGGTAAGATACGATTCGGCGCTCTTCCTTGCTCATAATCCGGTCCTTCTTCTCTTTACCGACCAGAACCACCTCTACCGCCTCAAACAGATCCTTCTGAGAAACGGCGCTTCTTCCATTTTTAACAGCATTGATGGCTGCCTCGTTCATCATATTTGCCAGATCTGCGCCCACAGCGCCTGAGGTAGCCAGAGCAATCTCCTTAAAATCCACTGTCTCGTCTAACAGCACTTCCTTGGAATGTACCTTTAAAATGTTGATACGTCCATTCAAATCCGGCTTGTCCACTACCACCCGGCGGTCAAAACGTCCGGGACGAAGCAGGGCGGGATCCAGGATCTCAGGCCGGTTGGTAGCGCCTAATACCAGAAGGCCCTTGGTAGAATCAAAGCCATCCATCTCGGACAGAAGCTGGTTTAAGGTCTGCTCCCTCTCATCGTTTCCGCCCATACGGCTGTCGCGGCTGCGGCCGATAGCGTCGATCTCATCGATAAAAATAATACAGGGTGCATTTTCCGTAGCGTTCTTAAACAGATCACGGACACGTGAAGCGCCCACGCCGACGAACATTTCCACAAAGTCAGAACCGGACAGGGAATAAAACGGCACATGGGCCTCGCCTGCCACTGCCTTTGCAAGGAGTGTCTTACCGGTTCCCGGAGGGCCTACTAAAAGAGCGCCCTTTGGAAGCTTAGCACCGATCTTTGTATATTTGCCGGGATTGTGAAGGAAGTCTACGATCTCAGTCAGAGACTCCTTGGCCTCGTCCTCGCCGGCCACATCCTTGAAAGTAATGCCCGTCTCCTTCTGGACATACATCTTGGCGTTGCTCTTGCCTACCCCCATGATGCCGCCTCCGCCCATACGCTTCATGGTGAAGTTCATAAGGAATAAGAGGAACAGGAAGGGAACCGCATAATTCAGCACTGCGATCAGCAGCGCGTTAGGATTGCCGTTCTCCCGGTTCGTTACCACATGATTCTGCAATATACGGTCTACAAACTGGTAATCTCCTTCCAGCCGGACTACATAGTATTTCATCTGCTGGGAATACTCTGTGGCCTCCGGCTTTGGCTTTACGTCAATGACAGAATTTCCTACCTTAATGGATTCTACCTTTCCGGCTTCCACCATCTCCACGAACTCATTATAGGAGAGTTCCTGACGCTGGCGGGACTCTACGGCAGAGTTCATCCAGCCCACGATAAGGAAGGTCAGCAGAGCGGCCACCACCAGCATGGCGATGGTCTGCCAGTTGCTGTTCATATTCTGGTTTTGCTTGTTGTTATTATCCATACGTTGTTATTTCTCCCTCTGAATGAGCCACCCTAACACGCAAAAAGCGTGCCAAAACTCATTCTTTTCTATTATAGTGGCAGTCCTGCCATAAATCAAGGCGCAGAAGTATAAAATTTCCCTTAAGACGGACACACTTTATATTATTAGTTTTTTTCTCACTTTAGCAAAAGGTTCTGGATTTCTCATTTAATGAGATGTATAATGGATCAGTTATTTTTATCCCCACACTATAAGAAAAGAAACATAAAAAGGAGGTTCCCCATTATGCCAGTAAAATACGTTTTTGTTACGGGCGGTGTTGTTTCCGGACTGGGAAAAGGAATTACGGCAGCTTCCCTTGGCCGTCTGCTGAAGGCCAGAGGCTACAAAGTGACCATGCAGAAATTCGACCCCTACATCAACATTGACCCCGGCACCATGAATCCGGTTCAGCACGGCGAAGTCTTTGTCACCGATGACGGTGCGGAGACCGATCTTGACCTGGGTCATTATGAACGTTTCATTGACGAAAGCCTTACAAAAAACTCCAACGTAACCACAGGAAAGGTCTACTGGACCGTCCTGCAGAAGGAACGTCGGGGAGACTTCGGCGGAGGCACTGTCCAGGTGATCCCCCACATCACCAATGAGATCAAGAGCCGTTTCCACCGCAACTACAATGATAATGAGACAGAGATCGCCATTATCGAGGTGGGAGGCACAGTAGGCGATATCGAAAGCCAGCCTTTCCTGGAAGCGATCCGCCAGTTTCAGCATGATGTAGGCCCCAAAAACACCTGTCTGATCCATGTGACCCTGATCCCCTATCTGAAAGCATCCGAGGAGCTTAAGACAAAGCCCACCCAGGCCAGCGTAAAGGATCTCCAGTCCATGGGAATCCAGCCGGACATTCTGGTGTGCCGCTCGGAACATCCCCTGGATGATGCAATCAAGAACAAGATTGCCCTGTTCTGCAACGTTCCCCCTACTCATGTGCTGCAGAATCTGGATGTGGACGTCCTCTATGAAGTACCCCTTGTGATGGAGGAGGAACATCTGGCCCAGGTTGCCTGCGAATGTCTGGATCTGCCCTGCCCTGAGCCGGATCTCACAGAATGGCGCTCCATGATCAATAACTGGAAGCATCCTGAAAAAGAGGTAACCGTGGCATTGGTTGGAAAATATATCCAGCTTCACGACGCCTATATCTCTGTTGTTGAAGCCTTAAAGCACGGTGCAGTAGCCAACCACGCCCAGGTCCATATCAAATGGGTGGATTCTGAGACCGTTACTCCCGAAAACGCGGCTCAGCTCCTGGGCGGCGTATCCGGTATCCTGGTTCCCGGCGGTTTCGGCGACCGCGGCATTGAAGGCAAGATCAACGCTATCCGGTATGCAAGGGAACACCAGATCCCCTTCCTTGGCCTCTGCCTGGGAATGCAGCTTTCTATTGTAGAGTTTGCCAGAAACGTCCTTGGCTTAAAGGACGCACACAGTGCAGAGCTGGATCCGTCTACCTCTCATCCAGTGATCCATCTTATGCCCGATCAGGACGGTATCGAGGATATCGGCGGAACCCTGCGCCTTGGCTCATACCCCTGTATCCTGGATCAGACCTCCCGTTCCTATGCCCTCTATGGTGAAAAGACCATCCACGAGCGTCACAGACACCGCTACGAAGTCAACAATGATTACCGCCGCCTTCTCACCGAAAACGGAATGCTGCTCTCCGGTCTCTCACCGGACAACCGAATCGTGGAAATGGTGGAACTGCCGGATCACCCCTGGTTCATCGGCACCCAGGCGCATCCTGAGCTAAAATCCCGCCCAAACCGCCCCCATCCTCTGTTCCAGGGCTTTATTGGGGCCGCCTTAAAACAACAGGATCAATAAAAATCACCGGCCGCAGATATCTGCGCCTTCTATAACAAATACCCGGCATGGATATGGTTAGCGGCTCCATCCGGGTATTTCTTCTTTTCCTCTCATCGTTCCGTTTTTCATACAGTTTTTCACAATTCTCCATTTTTTCCATAATTTTTAAGCTGCAGTTTTACATAAAAATCCGTATTTTTCCCACACTATCTACCGTACTCCCACACAGCATTTTCGGAGTATCCAACATCTCACTCACAAAAAGGAGGCCGCTTTATGAACCGCACCAGTCACCACCCCGATAAAGATGTTTCCCCCGACGTTTCCGGACAGGAGCTTTTCTTCCCGGCTCATAAAAACAACTATGACATCGACATCCAGGCCTGTTCTTCCATGGACTGCACCGGACTGATCCCCTCTCTTCCCCAGGATGAGGCAGAATGTGAGGCCTACGAAGCTTTGTATCCCTATCTTACAAAGGCCCGTTGATTCCCGTGTGTTTTCCCCGCGCAAAAGCGCCGGAAAACGGATCTGCTTCCAGCAAATGCTGTCAGTCAGCTCCGTCCTCCGGCGCTTTTAGAATATCTTTTGTCTCCTACACGCTTTCACGCATAAACCGTCCCAAAAACTCCCTGGTCTGGTGCTCCCTGGGCGCGCCGAAAATCTGATCCGGCGCTCCCTCTTCCACGATAACGCCTCCGGCCATAAATACAACATGGTTTGAAACGTCTCTGGCAAAAGCCATCTCATGGGTAACGATAATCATGGTCAGTCCCTCAGAGGCCAGCTTTCTCATAACCTCCAGTACCTCGCCTACCATCTGAGGATCCAGCGCGGAGGTTGGCTCGTCAAACAGCAGAAGCTCCGGTTCCATAGCCAGCGCCCTTGCAATGGCTACTCTCTGTTTCTGGCCGCCGGAGAGCTGCTTCGGCTTGGCATTGATATAAGGGGCCATCCCAACTTTTTCCAGATAATAGAGAGCATTTTTTTTCGCTTCCTCTTTCTCCTTCTTAAGAACTCTGGTCTGCCCTACAACACAGTTCTGCAGCACTGTCATGTTGTTAAAAAGGTTAAAGCTCTGAAATACCATTCCTACCTTGGAGCGGTACTTTGCGGCATTTACCTTTGCACCCGCAATATTATTGCCGTGATACACGATCTCCCCGGTGGTAGGCGTTTCCAGCAGGTTTAAACAGCGCAGCAGGGTGGACTTTCCAGAGCCGGATGCTCCGATGATGCAGGTCACATCCCCTGTATTTACCGTAAAATCAATATCCTTTAAGACCAGATTCGTTCCAAAGGTCTTGCTCAAATGGCGGATCTCCAGTATCTTCTCGCTCATTACGCATCCTCCTTCTTATCTTTGTCGTCGGGATAACGGTACATACCGCTGGTATATGCCAGGGTATCCGTGGTAGCCAGGTCAAAATTATCCGCTCCGTCCATCTTCTTTTCCCACAGGCGCAGCAGTCTTGAACAGGTAAAGGTCATGATAAAGTACATGATCATGGTGATGGTATAGGTCTCAAAGTTCATATAAAGTGCCCCTGCGGCTGCCTTTGTCTTATAAAGCAGCTCTGCCACGCCGATCACTGACAGAACGCAGCTGTCCTTTATGTTGATAATCAGGTTATTGCCGATCTGAGGCATCAGATTGCGCAGCGCCTGGGGCAGGATCACATACAGCATGGTCTGTACATGGGTCATGCCGATGGACATGGCACCCTCGGTCTGTCCCTTGTCAATGGAAAGGATACCGCCGCGCACCGTCTCCGCCATATAGGCGCCTGTATTGATGGACAGGATGAAATACGCCGCCTGGATAATGGAGCTGTTGATATTTAACAGAGGCATCAGTCCATAGTAAATAAACATGGCCTGAGCCATCATGGGCGTACCCCTGAAAAATTCCACATAGGCATTTAAAATAAACTTAACTGCCCACAGTACGCCCCGTTTTACGGGGTTATCCCTCCGGCCGGAGGGTATGGTCTGAATAATACCCACTGCGAAGCCGATGATGCAGCCCGCGATGGTACCTACCAGGGCTATCTTTAAGCTGACGCCTGCACCCTGGAGCATAGACACACCATAACGGTTAAATACGGCCATCACACGGCCGAAAAAATCTGTTGGCATAATGTTCTCCTTACTGATATAGCCGCCGGGAGCCCCCGGTCCGGATCCTTAGTTTGCGAGAGGCTGTGCGGAAATGGCCTCGTCCATCATCCTGGAAAAATCATCTTTTGTCATCTTGGACAGAACGCCGTCGATGGCCTCCTTAAGCTCAGTGTTGCCCTTCTTTAAAGAGATGCCGATATTGATATCCTCATCTGTTACCTGGAAATCATTCTCACCGCCGCCAAATTCAAGAAGCCTGAAATTAGGATAAGCGATCAGGGCGCCCTTGCCGGTAGGCTGATCCGTCACCACAAGATCACACTTATCTGCGTTTAAGGACATCAGCATATCAGGCGCGCTGGCCGTTGCCGCCAGGATGTTTGCATCCTTGATCTGAGGCAGGCAGGTATTATACCAGATAGTGCTCTGCTGAGAGGTGCAGGTCGCTCCTGCAAGATCAGCCACACTCTTTGCGTTCTCATACTTGCTGCCTTTCTTTACCAGGGTAACGATGGTTGCATAATAATAAGGCTCTGTAAAGTCTACTGCCTGCAGACGGTCCTGAGTAATGGACTGGCCTGCGATGACACAGTCTACCTGGCCGGTGGTAACCGCCGGAATCAGAGAGTCCCAGTCCAGACGGACGATCTCAAGGTTGTAGCCTAACTCCTCACAGATCTTCTTAGCCATCATTACGTCATATCCATACGCATATTCATTGCTGTCAGCGATGGGAACCGCACCGTTGGAATCATCCGGCTGTGTCCAGTTATAAGGTGCGTAGGCACACTCCATGGCTACCTTTAAGGTCTTTTTTTCACCGGAAGCTCCATCCTGCGCCTTTGCCCCATCTCCTGCCGCCTCTGTTTTAGATGTATCTGCTGTATTTGCACTGCCGCATCCGGTCAGCACTCCGGCTGCCAAAATACCTGCCGCCGCAAGGCTCATCACTTTCTTTACATTCTTCTTCATAATGTTCTCTCCTCTTTATCATCTTTTCCTGCCGCACACACCCGGCTTTTTTGACCTGAACTGGGCTCACAGCCGTCGGGAGAATACCGCCGTTTCACGAAAAAAGCCACACCTATCCCTGCAGGTATGACTTCATTGTCGCGGAATTCTTATACGTTCACGTCTATGCGCTGATACAGACTTATGCTGTACCGACAGCTTTTCCTGCCTAGTATAGCATAAGTCTGTTTGTTTTCCAAGACCTTATTTCACATTTTCAGCCGGCATTTTTGCCCGTTTTCCCTTATGGCGGTTTATTTTTCCTTTATTCTCCGTTTTTCTCTGCGGTCTCCGTTTTTTTAGCCGCCTCCATTTTCCGCTCCAGCAGCGCCTGCATCTTCTCCCCATACGCATCATCCATGGGAATCTGGTTTCCTTCCTCATCCACCTCTACGGCAAAAAGGAAGGTTCTTGCATCATTGATCTCATAGCTGCAGGTTACCAGTGTGAAAATGTTTCTTGCGGGATAGGCTATTTCTTCCTTATAAGAGCAGGGAGCTGCCATCTCCTTTACAAAGGCGTCAAAGGACTCCTGAGACTTAAACGCCGTCTTGCGCACAATGGGCTCTGCAGGGCCATAGTAACAGGAGACAGCCTTCAGATGGATCTCACGACTGGGCGTATAGATACTGAAATACTGATGGGTTTTAAAATACTCGGGATCCTTATAGCGGTTAATGTCTTTGAACATACTTCCGTTCTTCATGTTATGGCCGTAAAGGATCTGATTGCGTCCCTCAAAATCCTTTTCACTCTCAAAGTCCAGATAGATAGTTCCGGCTGCGCTTTCTTTCCCGTAAAAGTCATGCTTTAAATAAAAGTCATTATCCGTTCCCTGGACAATCGGATAATCCACGTTCGTATCGGGAATGCGGATCCAGCCTATGGTATCGGGATTTGACGCTGTAAGGGCAGCAAAATCAACGGGTGAAACGTATGGCTCTTCCTGAGGCTGCGTTTCTGTCTCCGGGGCGGATTCTGCGGGAGCTTCCGTGGTCTGTCTGGCCGCCTGTTCTGCCAGCTGCCTATACTCATCTTCTGTCCGTTTATTTTCCAGATACTGCCGGATCGTCATGGCGCCGCTTACCAGAAATACCGCAAGAAGGATGCACAGCAGTCCGATTTTAACTCTTCCTTTATTTTTATGTTCCTTATCTTTCACTCTGAATGGCTCCTTTCTGCCGGTTTCCTGCGCTGGTTACGCCGTACAGGCGTCCGGTTCCTCTCCCCCGTCTTTTTCCTGCCATTCACCCATATGTCCTACCGCTTCGTACATCAGAAGAAGCAGCTCCATAAAGCTTCTGAAATTCACCTGACGCCGTTTTTCCTTCCAGGTGACCGTTCCCTGCCAGGTAGCATTTTCCCTGAAAAGCACCCGAACCACAAAGGTCGCCCGACTGCCGTTTCCTACCGCCACCTGAAAGCTTCTGGGAAGAATAATCCGTTTTTGCATCTCCCCTTCAGGCATCGGATCAAGCATCCATGATATTTCCTCTTTCAAGTCAAATTCATTGATAAAGGTCCGGCGCTTTGGCAGAGCCGGATGAGATACGTCGCCTCCCATCTGGCAGCCCTCGCAGCTGCGCACCGTTATCTCGCACATCTTCTTTCCAAGGCCGCTGCCTAAAAGGCGTACCCCGCTTCCCAGAGCTTCCGCAAAAAAATCCATCAGTTCCATCAGACTGAGAAATGATGCACTTTTTTCTGTCCCGGACTGAACAATGACGCCCTGCCAGGTGGCATGGTATCTGTATTTTACATGAAGCATAAAATCTGCCTGCTTTCCTCTGTGCTCCGGTGAAAGGGAAGAATTTCCTGCCTCTTTAGTCTCCGCTTTGAAATCCCAGCGTTTTTTTCCTGTAAAATTTCTGTGGTCAACGCTCTTCATTGGATAATGTATTTCATCAAACAGCTTCTCCAGGATCAGGATCATCTCCGACAGACCGGTAAATGCGGTTCCCTCTTCTCTGCTGTCATGGTAAATCCTTCCTCTTAAAATACGGTTTTCAAATCCATCTGCCGCAATATGGACAACTCGATATGCGTTGGGCAGTAAGCCTGGTCCTGTAGTCAGCATCGTCTCACCCTTTCTTTGTTATTGTCATTTTTCTCCAGTATATCAGTGACTGGTTACAATTCGGTTACAAAACGGGATTGGGCTTGATTTTTCTTCCTTTTCTTTCCTTTTGTGTCAGAAGAATATAGACATTTTTCTGATAAATGGTTATACTTGAGCTATATCAGTATGAAGGAGTTTTACAAATGATGCCGTCTGAATTTGACCTAAGTCCAACGATTTATGTACATACTCTGGGAGGATTCTCCGTCAAAGCCGGAGATAAAGAGATCAATGACAGCAGCAACCAATCCAAAAAGCCCTGGTCTCTGCTGGAATACCTTGTTGTTTTCCGTAAAAAAGAGATCAGCCCGGCCGAACTCATCCAGGTGATCTGGCCCGACGACCCCGGCGTCAATCCGGCCGGCGCCTTAAAGACTCTGATGTTCCGCTCCCGCAAGCTGTTAGAGCCTTTGGATCTCCCGCCCCAGAAACTGTTAGTCCAACAGCGCGGTACCTATTCCTGGACAAAAGAATATACCACCATTCTGGATATCGACGAGTTTGAAGCGATCTGTGCAAAAGTTCTAAACCAGAAGCTGTCCGATGAGGAAGCTCTGCCTTTATGTCTTGCCGGACTCGATCTGTATAAGGGCGACTTTCTCCCCAGGGCGGAGTACGAATCCTGGGTGATTCCTGTCAGTACCTATTATCACTCTCTGTATCAGAAACTGATGTATCATACCGTTAAGATCCTGTCAGCCAGAGAGGATTTTTCCCGGATCACCGCACTCTGCCAGACTGCGATCCGTATTGAGCCCTTTGACGAGGAACTGCGCTACCATCTGGTCTACTCGCTGTACCGGGACGGCCATACAAGACAGGCTCTGGAAGAATATAACAATACTCTTGATCTTTTTTACAGTGAGTTTTCCATCTCCCCATCGGAGCATTTCAAGGATCTTTATAAGGTGATCCGCGACGAGGAGCAGGGTATCAGCCTCAGCCTTGAACACATTCAGCGCTCTCTGGACGAAGAAAGCGCAAAAGGCGCCTTTTACTGTGAATATCCGGTGTTCCGCGATCTGTTTCAGCTGGAGCGGAGAGCTATTGAGCGTACCGGAGATTCCATCTATCTGTGTATGCTTACAGTAACCGGCCTGAACGGTCAGGTTCCAAAGACTCCGATTTTAAATAAAGCCATGGATCATCTGGAAGAATCCATCCGCAGTTCTCTGCGGTGCAGTGATGTGTTCACACGGTACAGCATCAGCCAGTATTTGATCCTTCTTCCCACCATCACCTCCGAGATGGGCGAGATGGTTTTGAAACGGATCATTTCCAATTTCCGTAAGATCTATAACCGCAAGGACCTGATGGTGGATTTCCGCCTGCAGCCCCTGCTGCCGAGGGTACGGCCGGAGCAATTTTAAGACCGGCCCCCTGTTTTCCATAAAAATATCCCGCCTGGAGACACAAAACACTCTCCCGGCGGGATATTTTTCATCTGAATCCGTTCTGAGACATTACGGCGTACACAGCACAGGGATTCCCTTATATACCAGTTCATACAGGGCTGCCGCCTTAGCCGGAGGCAGATTGACGCAGCCATGGCTGCCGTTTGTCCGATAGATAGTTCCCCCGAACTTTCCTCTCCAGGACGCATCGTGAAGGCCGATTCCTCCATTAAACGGCATCCAGTAATCCACATGGCTCTCATACTCGTAGGTACCGTCAGCCTGTTTCTTTCCCCTGAGGATCCGGTCTTTTTCCTTATACGTCAGGCTGTAAATGCCTGCGGGAGTAGTATAATCCTTTGAAACATTTCCCGTGACACAGGGAGCCTCCCATACAACCTGTCCATCCTTCACCATATATACATACTGATTTCCCAGATCTACTTCTACATAGGTGCTTCCCCAGTCGGCTCCCGTCCTGGAAGCGGCTGTCTGGCTGTAGATCGGTTCCCTGTCCGCAGCAGCTGCACCATCCTGCCAGGGAGAACCCGACTGAATCAGTTCAATCAGAGCCGCCGTCTCCTTTGCCTGATCGATCTTCCATCCGTAAGGTCCGGTGATCTGCGCCTGCCCTCCAGCTATCTTATTAACCGTCCTTGCGGTACCGGCGGTATCGTATTTTTCGGCCAGCCCCCTTACAAAGGCAGCCGCCTTCTCCTGATCCAGGGTTATTTTCCCATCGGATGCTCCGGTGATCCAGCTGGCTATGGTCTCGCCGCTTAAAGTCTCGCCTGTTTCCCCGAACACATACCGCAGGCTCTTTTCCCTGCGGCTGTTCATCCCGTCGCAGAGAGCCTTCAGACTCTCATCCGTCTCCCACACGCCCACGGTCCGGTAGCAGCCCTCTGCCTCCAGGTCAATCTCCGTCTTTCCCGCCTTCACAGCTTCATTTATAACGGAAATCGTTTTCTCACGGTCTACGTCATTTCCCTGAACTGCAGGAATAATGGAAAATGGTTTTCCCTCCTCGTAGGCAGAAATCGAAGCGTCTCTTGTAACCGTAACACCGCTGTCATTTAACACAGAAAGCGCCCCAATTACCCCATCCAGCTTTTCCTGACTGTAGGAGGGCGCCAGGGTTACTGTGTGGGAATTGTCCACGGAAGGGCCGGTCTGTCTTCCGCTTTCATTCTGAGCATTCAAAATCTCATGGATATCCTCTGAAACAGATACCAGATAATCAATGTCCTTTCCCTGGATCACATCCTCTGTACCATCCTTTTTTCGGATTGACAGCTTATATTCGCCTGCATAAAAGCCCTGAATCCGCTCTTTTGCCTCTTCCGGCGTCAGGCCGCCTACGCCTACGCTGTTGATTTTCGTACCCGACACAAACCGTGCCGAGTCATCCTGGGCTCCCAGGGAGGAAAATACAAAAAGAGCCGACAACGAGAGAGCGGCCAGGAAAATAACGGATTTTTTTCTGCGCATAAAAATTCCTTTCTATCAATATCAAAACACATAATATTTAGCACCCTGTATCTTGATTCTATCATATTTTTTCAGAAATACATCTTACGAATCTTTACAATTTCGTAAAGAGGGAAATACATCTCAAGCAAAATGATATTCCCCTGTACCGGCCACGCTCATTGTCCCTGTAAAGAACAAAAGAGACCCGCTTCGTCTGCAGATCTCTTTTGTTTCCTGTCAGTCAATGACCTTAACGCTGTCAATCACCGGCTGATTCTCCTTTGCAACCGTACCATTATTATCCTCTACCTGCGTATTCTCGCAGATCGCATCCACTACATCCATACCGTCCGTTACATAACCGAAGCAGGCATACTCGCCGTCCAGGAAGGGGCTGTCCTCATGTACAATGAAAAACTGGGAGCTGGCGCTGTCCTTCATCTGGGAACGTGCCATGGAAATAGCGCCTCTGGTGTGGGATAAGGGATTCTCCACACCGTTTGAGGAAAATTCTCCCTTAATCTCACGGTCAGAACCGCCCATTCCATTTCCTAATGGATCGCCGCCCTGTATCATAAAACCGCTGATGATCCGGTGGAAAGTCAGCCCGTCATAAAAACCGCTGTTTGCCAGATCAAGGAAATTGGCCACCGTAATAGGCGCGCTGTCACCGTCTAACTCCACTGAAATCGTGCCGTAATCCTTTACGTTGATCTCTACATGATGCTTTCCGGCCGCCGCTTCCAGATCCAGGCCATCCCCTGCATCCGCCCCGCTCTCCAGGGCGTCTGTCTGTGCACTGCTCTCTTTGCTCTCTGCTTTCGTATCTGTATCTGTTTTTCCTGTTTCCTTCGTCTCAGCCGCAGATGCTGTGGTCTGAGCTGCTGTATCCTTTGTTTCTTTTGTACCTGAGCATCCGGTCATAAGGGCCGCCGCTGTCACTGCCGCCAGGCAGACTGCCATCCATTTTTTCATAATATCTTCCTTTCCTTCTCTTGATCATCCATCAGAGACAACCACACCATTGTACCATCCAAAATACCGTCAAGTAAAGGACTTTATAAAAATATCACAATTCTAATGTAACGAATCAGCCATGGGGCAATTTGTACGAAGATATATGCGCAGCCATTACATTACTAATACTCACCTCTCACTGCAAAGCCGTGATCCATGGGGCCGCTGCCTTTTCCCAGATCAAGCCCTGCCGCAAGAGCGCCGGAAATATAGCGTTTGGCATGGTCTACTGCCTGTTCCAGTGCCATGCCCTTTGCCAAATTAGATGCGATGGCGCTGGAAAGGGTACAGCCGGTGCCGTGGGTATTTGGGTTGCTGATCCGGCGTCCAGCGAACCATTTTACAGCTGTGTCTTTTACCAGAAGGTCGTTTGCATCATTCACCCGATGCCCCCCCTTTAAAAGCACCCCGCAGTCATACGTTTCGGAAATGATCGCTGCCGCTTCTTCCATCTCTTTTTCAGACCGGATCGGACGGCCGGACAGAACCTCCGCCTCAGGTATATTGGGAGTCAAGAGAGCAGCAAGGGGAAAAAGCTCTGCCTTAAGCACCTCAATGGCATCCTCTCCGATGAGTTTTGCCCCGCTGGTAGACACCATCACAGGATCCACCACAATATTCTGTGCCCGGTAAAAGGTAAGACGATCCGCAATCATTCGGATCAGTTTCCCCGATGCCACCATCCCTGTTTTCACAGCGTCCGGCCGGATATCCGTAAACACTGCATCCAGCTGTTTCTGCAGAAACTCCGGCGTCACCTCCATAATATCTGTTACTCCCGTGGTGTTCTGGGCCGTCAGAGCCGTGATGGCGCTCATACCGTAGACTCCGTTTGCCAGCATGGTCTTAAGATCCGCCTGGATGCCTGCACCTCCGCTGCTGTCGCTTCCGGCTATGGTTAACGCTGTTTTCATGTTCTGTATCTCCTCTCTGTGATCCGGGGATGAGGTACACCGTCTGTTTTCGTCCGCTCCCTACGTTGGCATTACCCAAATCAGGTTTCCGGGTCTAAGCGCTGTCAGCTTACTCTCAGCCCGCTTTACGCGAGCTCCCCTTTTTTACAATTCTTTATTATAAACCTCCTGCCGGAAAACGCAAGGGGGATAACCGGTATTTGCCAGTTATCCCTCTTTCATCATATCACATCAAATCCAGCCATATGCTGTCTCTGAATGTCTGTATTAGTTGTCGCTTAAAGCGGCCTGTGCTGCTGCCAGTCTTGCGATGGGAACGCGGAATGGTGAGCAGGATACATAGTCTAAGCCAATTCTGTGGCAGAACTCTACAGATGTAGGATCGCCGCCGTGCTCGCCGCAGATGCCAACGTGCATATCGGGACGGGTGCTCTTGCCTAACTTGATTGCCATCTCCATCAGCTTGCCTACGCCGGTCTGATCCAGCCTTGCAAACGGATCGTTCTCAAAGATTTTTGTGTCATAGTAAGCATTTAAGAACTTGCCGGCATCATCACGGGAGAAACCGTAGGTCATCTGGGTCAGGTCATTTGTACCGAAACAGAAAAACTCAGCCTCTTTTGCGATCTCG
This sequence comes from Enterocloster alcoholdehydrogenati, assembly GCF_013282095.1. Lineage (GTDB taxonomy): Bacteria > Bacillota > Clostridia > Lachnospirales > Lachnospiraceae > Enterocloster > Enterocloster alcoholdehydrogenati. The sequence continues at coordinate 230,777 of NZ_BLTJ01000003.1, read as the reverse complement.
TCTGCAGTCAGGGCAGCTCTTGGGATCTCAATCATGGTGCCTACTTCATATTTTAAGTCAATACCGGAGGCTGCGATCTCAGCGTCAGCGGTTTCTACCACTACCTTCTTAACAAACTTTAGCTCCTTGATATCACAGATCAGAGGAATCATAATCTCAGGGCAAACATTCCAGTCTCCGTGAGCCTTCTTTACGTTGATCGCCGCACGGATCACTGCCCTTGTCTGCATCCTTGCAATCTCAGGATAGGTAACGGCCAGACGACAGCCGCGGTGACCCATCATGGGATTAAACTCATGAAGCGCGTCGCAGATGGCCTTAATTGCGGAAACGCTCTTGCCCTGTGCGTCAGCCAGCTTTTTGATATCCTCTTCCTCAGTGGGGACAAACTCATGCAGAGGCGGATCCAGGAAACGGATGGTAACAGGATTGCCTTCCAGCGCCTCGTACAGCTTCTCGAAATCTCCCTGCTGCTCAGGAAGGATCTTCTCAAGAGCGGCTTCTCTCTCTTCTACTGTCTCAGAGCAGATCATTTCGCGGAATGCGTCGATGCGGTTGCCCTCAAAGAACATATGCTCTGTACGGCAAAGTCCGATTCCCTCTGCGCCCAGCTCTCTTGCCTTTGCAGCGTCTCTTGGAGTATCTGCATTTGTACGCACTTTCAGTCTTCTGTATTTGTCAGCCCATGCCATAATACGGCCAAACTCGCCTGCGATGGTAGCGTCTACGGTAGGGATAACGCCGTCATAGATCTTGCCGGTGGAGCCGTCGATGGACAGCCAGTCACCCTCATGGTACTCTTTTCCGGCCAGAACAAACTTCTTATTTGCTTCATCCATAATAATCTCGGAACAGCCGGATACGCAGCAGGTGCCCATGCCGCGGGCAACTACGGCAGCGTGGCTGGTCATACCGCCGCGGACGGTCAGGATGCCCTGGGAAGCCTTCATTCCCTCGATATCTTCCGGGGAAGTTTCCAGACGTACTAATACGACCTTTTCGCCTCTTTCCTTCCACTCTTTTGCATCCTCCGCGGTGAATACGATCTTACCGCAGGCAGCACCCGGTGATGCCGCCAGAGCCTTTGCAACAGGCTCGGCCTTCTTTAATGCCTCTGCGTCAAACTGCGGGTGAAGCAGAGTGTCCAGATTGCGGGGATCGATCATCTGAACGGCCTTCTTCTCATCGATCATACCCTCGTCTACCAGATCACAGGCAATCTTTAATGCAGCCTTTGCAGTTCTCTTGCCGTTTCTGGTCTGCAGCATATAGAGTTTCTTATCCTCAATGGTAAACTCCATATCCTGCATATCTCTGTAGTGGTCCTCCAGGGTATGGCAGATGCCAACGAACTGCTCATAAACCTCCGGCATAACTTCCTTTAACTGGTCAATCTTCTGAGGGGTGCGCACACCGGCCACTACGTCCTCGCCCTGTGCGTTCATTAAAAACTCGCCCATCAGGTGCTTTTCACCGGTTGCGGGGTCACGGGTAAATGCAACACCGGTACCGGAGGTCTCGCCCATATTTCCGAATGCCATCATCTGTACGTTTACAGCCGTACCCCAGGAGTAGGGGATATCATTGTCGCGGCGGTATACGTTTGCCCTTGGATTGTCCCAGGAACGGAATACAGCCTTGATGGCCTCCATCAGCTGCTCCTTGGGATCGGTGGGGAAATCCTTTCCGATCTTCTCTTTATATTCAGCCTTAAACTGCTCTGCCAGCCTGTGGAGATCCTCAGCGGTCAGCTCTACATCCTGAGTTACGCCCTTTTCAGCCTTCATCCTGTCAATGAGCTCTTCAAAATATTTCTTGCCGACTTCCATAACAACGTCGGAGAACATCTGGATAAATCTTCTGTAGCAGTCCCATGCCCAGCGCGGATTGCCGGACTTTGCAGCCAAAACCTCAACTACTTCCTCATTCAAGCCCAGGTTTAAGATGGTGTCCATCATACCCGGCATGGAAGCTCTTGCACCGGAACGTACGGAAACTAACAGAGGATTTTCTTTGTCGCCGAACTTCTTGCCGGTGATCTCCTCCATCTTGCCGATATGCTCCATGATCTGACCCATGATCTCATCATTGATCTTTCTGCCATCTTCGTAATACTGAGTGCAGGCCTCCGTTGTAATTGTAAATCCCTGTGGAACAGGTAACCCCAGATTTGTCATTTCCGCAAGGTTCGCGCCCTTACCGCCTAACAGGTTTCTCATGGTCGCGTTGCCTTCGCTGAATAAATAAACCCACTTTGTTGCCATAAGTTTTTCCTCCTCATTCTGGCAGATCTGATCACAGTTTCTGCCGCTCTCTGACCGGGCATACCGGATGTCTCCTCTGCCCGCCCATCAGACGGAACCAATGATTCTCCTTTATCCGTCCATCTCGTTTATTATATCACAAACTTTTGGGGAGTAAAGGCTTTTATAACCATTTTTTTGAAAAAATTGGTTATTTTACAGTAAAATCGCTTGTAAGCCCTTTCATTTTCTGTCATTTTCGTATATTCATTTCTTGTTCGCATTTACGAACTGCCAATTTTGTAGTAACTATTACTAAATTTATTATTCCTGGCCACACTGAGATATATACTTATAGGCGGGTGTCTATATAAAATAAGATTTCCCTGTAAATACAAGGAAATCTCATTGTCAAAAGCATATATTAAACTTTAAACCGGTACCCCACTCCCCAAATCGTCTCAATATACTGCGGCTTGGCGGTGTTGAACTCGATCTTTTCCCGGATTTTCTTAATGTGGACTGTGACCGTTGCGATATCGCCGATGGATTCCATATCCCAGATCTTGCTGAAAAGCTCCTCTTTGGTGAATACATGATTGGGATTCTGGGCAAGGAAGGTCAAAAGATCAAATTCCTTGGTAGTAAAGGTCTTTTCTTCCCCGCTTACCCATACGCGGCGGGCGGTCTTGTCAATCTTGAGTCCGCGTATTTCGATAATCTCGTTCACTGGCTGACCGCTGCCGATCAGGCGCTCATAGCGGGCCATATGTGCCTTTACTCTTGCCACCATCTCGCTGGGGCTGAAGGGCTTTGTAATGTAATCATCGGCGCCAAGGCCCAGCCCCCGGATCTTGTCAATATCCTCTTTTTTTGCAGAAACCATGATAATAGGGGTATTTTTTATCTCCCTCACCCGCCTGCATATCTCAAAACCATCGGTTCCCGGCAGCATCAGATCCAAAATCAGGAGGTCATAATCTTCCTTCAGGGCACGATCCAAACCATCTGTGCCGTTATTTTCGATCTCAACCTCAAATCCTGACAGTTCCAGATAGTCTTTCTCAAGCTCTGCAATGCTTTCCTCATCCTCTACGATCAGTATCTTGCTCATTCCTGTATAACCTCCTGATATTTTCTTAAAACAAAATGAATCTCCGTTCCGATGCCTTCTTTGCTGGTGGCCCAGATCCGTCCTCCATGATCCTCTACAATCTTGCGCACAATCGACAGGCCGATGCCGCTGCCGCCCTGAGAGGAATTGCGGGAGGAATCTGTGCGGTAGAACCGGTCAAATATATTAGGCAGGTCCTTAGCGGCAATGCCTTTTCCATTATCCTCAATCTCGATCTGGATGAAGTCTCCCACATCCTTGATGCGGATATTGATGATTCCCTTTTTCTTGTCCAGATATTTGACCGAATTGCTGATAATATTGTTGATGACGCGCTTCATCTGCTCTGCGTCAGCAATGACTGTCACGTCCTCATCCACATAGTTGAAATACCCCAGTTCAATGCCCCGCGCCTCCATATCCAGTCCCACTTCATCCACGCAGTCCTTAAAATACTGGGACACGTTGATCTTGGAGAATGTATATGGTATCTTGTTGGTATCGATTTTTGAGTAAAAGGTCAGCTCGTCAATAAGGCGGTCCATATCATTTGCCTTATTGTAAATGGTGCGGATGTATTTATCAAGCCGTTCCGGCGAGGAAGCCACGCCGTCTAAAATCCCCTCCACATAGCCCTTGATGGCTGTAATGGGCGTCTTTAAGTCGTGGGAAATATTGCTGATCAGTTCCTTACTTTCCTTATCATACTGTATCTTTTCCTCTGCATTCTCCTTTAAGCGGATGCGCATCTCCTCAAAATCCTGGCAGAGATGGCCAATCTCATCATCCGCGTCCACATCCAGGGTAAATTCCAGGTTGCCGTCCCGAATCTGCTTGGTTGCCTCCTGAAGCTTATTTAAGGGGCTTAAAATGGAACGGTAGACCCATACTGTAAGGGTAACTCCGGCCACTACCAGAATCATCACGCCTAAGAACATCATTTCCTTAACCATGGATCTGACCTCCGGCAAAAGATCATCTACATTGGAAACGATAAAGGCGCTGCCCTCGGCTCCGTCGGAAAACCGGAAATCCATCTGCTTGATAAGATGCTGGCTTTCGCCGTCCAGGTAAATACCGCCTTCCATCCCGCCCTTCATCACGTCGAAATCCGGCAGCTGGGAACATAGGGTATTCTCCTGAGATTCTTCACTGGCGCTGTTGGCTCCGTAGTAAATAATGGCATCATCCCGGCGGACGATCAGATAGGAATATTGCTCGTTCAGCTTGGCATTTACCTTATCAAGATATGCTTTATCCTCATAATTGTCCGGATTCTCATCCAGAGTCCTGCGAATCTCCTTCTGAGACTGCTTCGTCAGGCGATTAAAGACCTGGAGGGAGTTGCCGTTTAAAAGGTCTACCTGCTCCGTAAGGCCATATGCTTTTTTAAAGGATTTTTCCTGATAGTCACTGAGGGCCAGCACAGAAAAATAGATCATGATCAGCGGAAAAACGGTTATGATAATAAATGCCACTGCAAGACGTGTCTTTATCTTCACCTTCTTATCCTCCTTCCATGACGCCGCCCCCAGACAAACGCCTGCGGACAGCCGACGTATAACATAGTAAGTATACCATACTTCCCGCGGGCCGTTTATAAAATGATTCTAAACTTTTCTCCCCCTTCTGAACGATCCCCATCCGCCCGTATTCACGCCGGTTTGGGCCGTTGGTTCCCGGAATTTGTGCAAGACAGCGAAAAATACCCGGAGAAAAGCCATTTTAAGCGATTCTCCGGGTATTTTATATTCTTAGAAACGGAACTTATCTTCAAAATAAGCCTTTAATTCCGTAATCGGCACACGCACCTGCTCCATAGTGTCGCGGTCGCGCACGGTCACTGCCTGGTCATTCTCAGAATCAAAGTCATAGGTTACGCAGAACGGAGTACCGATCTCATCCTGCCTTCTGTAACGTTTTCCGATATTCCCTCTGTCATCAAATTCGCAGTTGTAATACTTTGACAGCTGAGCGTAGATCTTCTCCGCTCCTTCGTTCAGCTTCTTGGACAGAGGCAGGACGCCGATCTTAACAGGAGCCAGTGCGGGATGGAAGTGAAGAACGGTTCTTACGTCCCCCTCGCCAATCTCTTCCTCATCATAAGCCGCGCACAAAAAGGCCAGCGTCACGCGGTCTGCGCCAAGAGAAGGCTCAATCACGTATGGGATATATTTTTCCTTGCTCTCATCATCAAAGTAGGTCATATCCTGACCGGACACATTCTGATGCTGGGTCAGATCGTAATCCGTACGGTCCGCAATCCCCCAGAGTTCGCCCCAGCCAAAGGGGAACTTAAACTCCAGATCGGTCGTAGCCTTGCTGTAGAAACAAAGCTCCTCTGCGGAATGGTCTCTTGCCCGCATCTCATCGGGCTTAATTCCCAGTGTCTGAAGCCAGTCGATGCAGAACTGCTTCCAGTAGGCAAACCACTCCAGATCTGTGCCCGGCTTGCAGAAGAACTCCAATTCCATCTGCTCGAACTCTCTGGTACGGAAGGTGAAGTTTCCGGGAGTAATCTCATTTCTGAAGGACTTTCCGATTTGTCCGATTCCAAAGGGAACCTTCTTTCTGGAGGTTCTCTGAACGTTTTTGAAGTTTACAAAGATACCCTGAGCAGTCTCAGGTCTTAAGTATACCGTATTCTTTGCATCCTCGGTCACGCCCTGGAAGGTCTTAAACATCAGGTTGAACTGGCGGATATCAGTGAAGTCATGAGCGCCGCAGCTTGGACAGCAGATATGCTTTTCCTCAATGTATTTCATCATTTCTTCCTGAGACCAGCCGTCTACCGAGCCCTCTGTCTCAATGCCATGCTCTTCATTGTAGTCCTCGATGAGCTTATCTGCACGGAAACGCTCTTTACACTGCTTACAGTCCATCAGAGGATCAGAGAAACCGCCCAGGTGACCGCTGGCTACCCAGGTCTGGGAATTCATTAAGATCGCACAGTCCACACCTACGTTGTAGGGACTTTCCTGAACAAATTTCTGCCACCAGGCCTTCTTTACGTTATTTTTAAGCTCAACGCCCAGATTGCCGTAGTCCCAGGTGTTCGCAAGACCGCCGTAGATCTCGGAGCCAGGGTATACAAAACCTCTGTTCTTGGCAAGAGCTACGATTTTTTCCATTGTCTTTTCCATAGATCCATATCCTCTCTTTTTTATATTTATAAAACCCAGCGGTTCAGGAAAGCGGGAAAACCGGCGTTAAGTTCGCATATACGCATGATTTTGCGCCTGTTTTCACATCAAAGGAACCTCTGATGCTTCCTGAATGACAAAGGGCATTCAAGAAGCTGCCCTATCCCAAATTGCTGCTGTAAAACAATAAAAATCCCGTCGCCGGCATTATTCCAAAATAATATAGCTTACGCCACCGGCCGCTGTTTTTACCGTCTTGTCATTCATAAGCTCACAGCCCTCGCTCACATACAGGATCCTGTTTTCCGTGGAAATGAGCCCCTGACCGGAAACCTTGACCGCCAGACCGCTTTCCTTTAAAATCCCCTCTGATAGAGCCTGCGGATCGGCTGTCTTTCCCTTTGCATCCATATAAGCCGTCTGTTTCACATCCGCCAGATCAGCCGCCGTCCCCGTCTCAATGGAAGTAAACGGCATGGATGTATCTCCTATCTCCCCGGAAAATTCCACCAGGCGGGAAGGCGAATCATATTCCGTCACCAGAACCGCCCGCCCGTCCTTCATGCTGACCTCGTCCAGGGCAACCGGCAGCGCCTCTGAACCATCCCTGTTTTCATAAGCCGCCTCTTTTCCCAATGACTGATTGAACTGGCTGATCTTTGCACCTGCAAAGTCCCTGAGTTCTTCTTCCTTATAGCTGCCTTCCCCGTACTCCTCTGTGGAAGTCCAGAAAACTGTTCCATCCTTTGCCACATAAAGGGTATTTTCCGTAAAGGAGCCCCTGTCTCCACCGGATCTGGCACAGCCGGTAAAAAGAGCGGCGCAGGCCGCAAGGAACAGGATTCCTCTCATGCTCTTATTCATATATCTTCCTTTCCTTCAGGCGTCTCCGGCGTCCGCGGGAGCGATATACCGCTTATTATATCTTCTGCCGGATATAATTTCAAGCCCCATTGCAAGTATTTGTGCCCAGACAGAGACCGCCTCTACCGGGTCATCATCTCCAGGATCTCCAGGGAGCGGAACACATGGCGGATGAAATATCGTCTGGCATTTTCCACCTCCCGCTCAAATTCAGCCTCTGCCTCCGGCTTGAGCACAAACGTGTACAGACTCCCCAGGGGAGAATACACTACAAACTCCCATGCATAGGCACAGGACTCTGACACCCTTCCCTCCGGCTTTTCCGTATATTCTCCGTTGATCACCATGGCCTTCAGTTCAAAAATGCGCCGGATCAGCCGGTTGGGGATGGCAGGCTTTAAAAGGGCCTTTAAGGTCTGGTATACCAGTGTGAGAAGCTCCGTGCCGTCCATGTTTTCCTGGGCCAGATAGGAAGCCATTTCCAGAAAATAGGCGCCATAGCAGGCTCCCTCCATATCAGCAGAGAGCTCGTCAAAGTAACTGGCCGGCCTGGCGCTCTGAAGGGTATAGGCGGAACGGCCCTCAAAGACAGTAAATGTTCCGAAAACAAAGGGCCTTGTCACAGCCATCAGAGGGTTTCCCGGCCTTCTGGCTCCATGAGCAAAGGCTGTGATTTTTCCCCGCTCCCTGGTTAAAAGCACGACTCTCCGGTCCGCCTCCCCAAAGGCTGCTGAAAGCAGAACCATCCCCGTCACGCTAACCGCTTCTCTCACCGTTATGCTCTCCCCTTATACGTCCTTTTTGTCATAGCCGTAATTCTTCATATACAGCTCGCTGTCTCTCCACTCCTTGCGGACCTTCACCCAAAGCTGCAGATTCACCTTCATTTCCAGCATGGCTTCGATTTCTTTTCTGGCGTCGGTTCCGATTCTCTTTAACATGGATCCGCCCTTTCCAATGATGATGCCCTTGTGAGAATCCCGCTCGCAGACAATGCTGGCCTCAATATCCATGATTTTGTTTCCTCTCTCCCGCATCTTCTCAATGGTCACGGCAATGCCGTGAGGGATCTCATCATTTAAAAGGCGCAGCGCCTTCTCCCGAATCAGTTCTGACGCGATCTGGCGCATAGGCTGATCCGTCACGGTATCCTCATCATAGAACATGGGGCCGTAAGGCAGATACTTGAAAAGAAGATCCAGCAATAGATCCGTATTTTTCTCCTTCAGCGCGGAAAGAGGTACGATCTCCGCAAAATCGCAGACATCCTTATAGGCGTCTATGAAGGTAAGAATCTCCTCCTGCTTCTTTAATGTGTCAATCTTGTTGATCACCAGGATCACTGGGGTCTTTACCTTTGACAGCTGCTCTGCAATGTGGCGCTCACCGGCCCCGATGAAGGTGGTTGGTTCCACCAGCCAGAGGATCACATCCACCTCCTTTAAGGTGTGCTCCGCCACATCCACCATATATTCGCCAAGCTTGTTCTTTGCCTTGTGGATACCGGGGGTATCCAGAAAAATGATCTGACCTCTTTCATCTGTATATACGGTCTGGATCCGGTTGCGGGTCGTCTGAGGCTTGTCGGAGGTAATGGCAATCTTTTGTCCGATCAGGTGGTTCATCAGAGTGGATTTTCCCACATTCGGACGGCCGACCAGGGTCACAAAGCCTGATTTCTTCTGTACATTTTCTTCCATATCTGTCTGCTCCTGCTCTCGTTTCTGTGTTAGTGATAAAGGTTCTTCACTTCCCCGAAGAGTTCCTTTTCATTCATAATCTGCTGCTCGTTTCCAATGGCGCACAGAGCCCCTGTCTGCAGCGCGGCTTCTAACTGCTCTGCCAGCGCCCGGATATCCTCCTGGGTCACATCCAGGATCTGATCTCTCTCCTTCTGAACCATCTCATCTGTGATGCCGGACAGCCATGCCCCCAGATTTCTTGCCCCCTTTGCGGAAGGGTTCAAAGGCGCATCCAGTTCGCTGAAGGCTCCAATCACATATTTTGTCATATCCCGGTCATCAATAGAAAATGTTTTCAGATACTCCGGGATTCCCTCGTAGACTGCATTGGTTGCCCCCAGATTCGGATCACGGTAGGATACCAGCGTAGCATCCCCGTTTCTCCCAAAGCTGCTCATGCAGCCGTAGGCTCCGCCCTTTACTCTGAGATTCAGCCACAGATATTCATAGTTTAAGATCACCTTTAATACCTTAAACGCCCCGGTGTAGGGAAGTCCGGCAAAGGTGCCGCACCGCGCCATATAGTTGACCTGAGAGGCTGTCTTAAAGCCCTCGTTCATAAGCTGCGGCTGAAATTCATACGGATAACGTACTCCGTCTCCGGCCGGAAGGGACGCCTTAAAGGCTGCCAGTGCTCCCGGAAGCCGCTTATATCCCTGCTCATCTGCAGTGTAGCTGACGATCATATTTCCTGCGGTGAACAGCCGTGAGGCCACAGCCCTGAGCTTTCTGATCAGTTCTTTACGATATCCTTCTTCCTGACTGCAGCGTTTTACCACGTCTTCCAGAAATTGGTAAAATCCAATTCCGCCGGTGCGGTCATAGAAGGATGACAGGGGAGAATAATATGAGGCTGCCCTCATGGCCGCCGAGCTGTGAGAGCCGTTTTCCAGACGCATCCTGGCTCTGGAAAGCGTCTCATCCAAGATCTCACCCAGCCGCTTCTCATCCTCCAGTTTTGACCGCAGAAGGATCTCCTCTAATATCTCAAAGGCAAAATCCAGCTTTTCATAAAGCACCTTCACGCTGGCGTTAAAGGTTCCCTTAAAGTTTCCAGGCTCTCCGGCCTTCTGGCTTGCGCCTACGGAGAAATCAAGACCTCCGCTGTTTAGATAAATCTCGCTGGTCAGATCACTGTAGCTGTACTTCTTTGTATCCACATACCCCAGCACGGACTTTAAAAGACCTGCGTAGGGAATATCCTCAACAGGAAGCACGGAGATATCAAACAGCACCTTTAAATAGCCGATCCCGGAGGTAAAGAGAGGACTGTGAACCACATTGACGCCGCTTTCCTCTTTTATTTCATAGGAAAACGGCTCTGCTTTCCGCTCAATATCCTCTCTCTGGAGCATGGGTATTTTTTCCAGATCCTCCTGGGAGGACGGCTCTTCCTGATAGGCTTTCAGCTCCTTTGTGCTGCGCACAATCCGCTCTCGCTCCTCCTCTGTCAGAGAAGCCCGAAGGATTTCCAGTTTCTCTGCCAGAGCCTGATCCTCCCTGGCAGTCTGATCTACGCTGGGGCTTACGATAATGCAGGCCTCATGGGGATTATCCAGCAGGTATCTGCGGATCAGATCCTCAAAATATCCTTCCCCGGCTGCCTTCTTTAAGAAATCAAAAGTTTTCTGATACTGGAGATGAAGCATGGGATCTCCATCATAAAGCCAGCTGTCCATCGACCAGAGACCATACATCAGCCCCTTGGGCGCAGACCCATAGTCCGCCTCCCGGTAACGGAATTCGTAGTAATTCAAACCTGCCAGCAGGCTCTTTTTATCAATGCCCTGATCTGCCAGACGGCGAAGGGTTCCCTTGATCACAGAAAGAAATTCCCCCTTCTGATCCCGCTCTGCATTCTTTGCAATCACGGAAAAACAGGGCTGAAGAATCCCGTTGTCATATCCTCCCAGGATATCCTGGCCAATATGGGCATCAATCAACGCCTGTTTTAAGGGCGCGCCCGGAGCATCGATCAGTGTATATTCCAGAATCTGAAACGCCACATAAAGCTCTGGATCCAGATCCGTTCCCACCACGGTATTCAAAGACAGATAGGTTCGCCCATTGACGCCCTCCTCCGCCGTGACAGAATAGGTAATCTCCCGCTCTATGGGTTCCTTAAAAGCCTCCTGCATGGGAATCCGGGAATCCAGGGTAAAATCGGCTCTGTCGTATTTTGACAGGTATGCCTCATCCAGCCATGCCAGTTTCTCCGCCATATCCATGTTTCCGTAAAGGTAAATATAGCTGTTGGCCGGATGGTAGTAATTTTTGTGAAACTCAATAAACTGCTCATAGGTCAGCTCCGGAATCCGGGCCGGATCACCGCCGGACTCATTGCGGTAAGGGGTGTCCGGGAAAAGGACGGCTCTTGTATACCGGTCCAGCACGCTTTCCGGCGAGGAAAAGGCGCCCTTCATCTCATTATACACCACCCCGTTGATGGTAAGGGGATCCTGCAGGGAAGCCATTTCATAGTGCCAGCCCTCCTGGAGAAAAATCTTCGGCTCTCGGTAGATGGAAGGGTGGAGTACTCCGTCCAGATACACGTCCATGAGATTCTGAAAGTCCCGGTCATTGCAGCTGGCTACGGGATATACCGTTTTGTCCGGGTAGGTCATCGCATTTAAAAAGGTATTTAAAGAGCCCTTGACCAGTTCTACGAAGGGATCCTTGACCGGAAACTTGTCGGAGCCTTCCAGCACACTGTGCTCCAAGATATGAGGCAGACCTGTGCTGTCTGCCGGCGGAGTTCTAAAGCCGATGGAAAATACCTTATTATCATCCTCGCAGCTCATTAAAAAAATCCGAGCACCGCTTTTTTTATGCTCCAGCACTATTCCTGCGCAATCCATTTCCTCTACCAGGCGTTCATCTGTCAGACGGTACTGAGGGAGCGCCTTTACCCTGCTTATCATTTCATTGTCAGTCATTTGAGTCCTCCTTACCTTTGCCCTGTGAGGGCTTTCTCATATTTTTGCAGGGCAGGCATCATGTAAACCTCCTGCCTCTGCATCCCATTCCTCTCTTACATATTTCCCATCAGCCTGTCTTTTATGATAGACGCGCATTCTCTGACGCAAAGATGAACAAAAAGCACAGGATCCGACTGGGCGCTGATGCCGTATACATGGGAAAAACCCCATTTTTTTGCAATCATCCTCGCCCGGAACACATGGAAACTGCTGGTGAGAACGCCGATCTCCATGGGCTTGTCATCGACCACCAGGTAATTTCCCCCATTCCTTTTAAACAGTGCCTCCGGCCCCTGTTGCCTCTTTTCCCGCTCCTCCCGTTCCAGGCGCAGCTTGTCCCGGTGGCGCTCAATAACCACCTTGCTGTATGCAATATTTTCCACCGTGCTGGCCGATCGGTCCTCCAGCAGAAGCTGCTCCGGCCGGACGCCGTTGTAGACCAGGTACTGATACATGGCCTGGGCCTCACTGACTGGCTCATCTTTTCCCTTCCCGCCGGAGAGAACCAGATAGGTGTCAGGATTCTTCTGAGCATAGTCAATGGCACGATCCAGCCTCTTTTTCAGGGAATCGCTGATGGTATGCTCCTTTACTCTGGCCCCCAGGACGATGACATAATCCAGTCCCGGCTCCTGAGGAGACGCCGCGCCCAGGAACACAAGAAAGCAGAGAAGGGCCATCGTAATAACTCCGGCCACGCAGGTGGTGACGATGCTTACCGGCACCCATCCCGGAATACGGATCATATTCCGGCTGTAATACCATTTTCCATAGACAAGAAATACGAGAAGGGCCGCAAAAAACAGCCATATAAAAGCAAAGGAGGTTCCTATGCCGGCATAAACCACAATGATCACAAAATAAACCGTACACGCCGCCGCAAGGGCAAGCAGGATCCCATCTACCATATCCGCTGCCTCCAGTCTTTACAGGGAGCCTTTATGGCTCCGCCTTCTTTCTCAGGATGTCATAAACCTCAGCCGGCTGATCCAGCTCTGCCCAGAGGATCTGCTTGGGATGGGGTGCGCTCTCCTGAGCGTTGCCCTCTGTATCACAGATGCCCTTTACCAGAGCCTCCACATTTCTGCCGTCCGGTTTCATGATTTCAATTGTATCACCTACAAAGAATTTGTTTTTCTGCTCGATTCGGATCCGGCAGCCCACTGCCTCCTCTACCGTACCAAGGTAGGTGTAATTCTTTACATAGGTGTTGCTGTCATAGATCTGGGCATCGGTTCCCGGCTTTCCATAGTAAAAGCCTGTGGTGAACTCACGGTATGTGCATTTTCCAATTTCTTCCTTGTACCACTCCATGTTCTTCTCATAGAGGGAGGGATCCTTCTTATAGTCATCGATGGCTTTCCTGTAGGTTCTTGCCACGGTTGCCACATAAAGAGCCGTTTTCATGCGTCCTTCGATCTTAAGGCTGTCGATTCCCGCAAGAATCAGTTCCGGGATATGCTCTATCATGCACAGATCCTTGGAATTGAAAATGTAGGTTCCACGCTCGTTTTCATAGACAGGCATATATTCTCCTGGTCTTGTCTCCTCCACAATAGAATACTTCCACCGGCAGGGATGCGTGCAGGCGCCCTGGTTGGCGTCGCGGCCCGTAAAGAAATTGCTTAACAGGCATCTTCCTGAGTAGGAAATGCACATGGCTCCGTGGATAAAGCTTTCAATCTCCATATCCTCTGGAATATGGGCGCGGATTTCCCGAATCTCCTCCAGAGAGAGCTCTCTTGCAGAAACCACCCGTTTAGCTCCCAGCTGGTGCCAGAACAGATAGGTGCCGTAATTTGTATTGTTGGCCTGGGTGCTTACATGAAGCTCCATATCAGGCAGGATTCGTCTCGCGATGGCGAAGATGCCGGGATCCGAGATAATCAGGGCATCCGGCTTAACCTCTTTTAATTCTTCAAAATAAGCCTCTACCCCCGGCAGGTCCTCATTGTGCGCCAGAATATTGGCAGTCACATAGACTTTAACCCCCCGTTCATGGGCAAAGGCAATTCCTTCTTTCATTTCTTCTTTGGAAAAATTATGCGCTTTGGCCCGGAGGCCAAATACTTCTCCGCCGATGTATACGGCATCTGCTCCATAGATTACAGCAGTCTTTAACACATCCAGACTGCCTGCCGGTATCAGCAGTTCTGTTTCTCTCATATCGTTCTCCTATCTTACCTTTGTACTGACGGTAACGCCGTCTCCAATGGGGATTACCGCTGTCTCAAGCTGCTGCGTATGCTTCAGCTGATACAGGTATTCCCGCATCCGGCTGTGGATGGTGCGGTTTCTGCGCTGTACGGCGAACCGTGATTCAACGATATCACCATCTTGAAGCACATTGTCAGAAATGAGCACACCACCCTCTGGCATCAGCTTTAATACCAGAGGAAGCCAGTTAAGATACTGTCCCTTGGCAGCGTCCATGAATACCAGGTCAAACAGGCGGCCCTGATCCGCCAGTTCCTTTAAATGAAGATCCGCATCTCCCTCTAAAAGGGTGATCCTTTCCTCCTGTCCCGCCCGCCTGAAGTTTTCTCTGGCTATGGGCAGCCGCTTTTCGTATTTTTCAATGGTTGTGATCCGGCAGTCCTTTGGCATAACCCGGCACATCTGCAGGGCCGAATAGCCTACCGCCGTACCGATCTCCAAAATGGCCTTTGGACGCAGCGCTGCGGTCATTGTCCTTAAAAAAGCGGCCGTCTCCCGCCTTATAATGGGTACAAATCCATCCAGGGCCTCTTGTTCTATGGTTTCCAAAACCGGTCCCTGGCTTACCTCCAGGGACTGGATGTAATCTGTGATTCTGTCATTTACGATCATGTCTATTCCTCTGCATCCTCGATCCAGCCGCCGTACTCCTCATCCTCCTGATATGCCTCTGACGAAGAGTCTGTCTTGTCCCCCTTCTTCTCAGAAGCAAAAGATTCCGTTTCCCCGGAGCCAGCGCGCTTAGACTGGTTATTGGCCCCGGCCTTCTGATTCTGGCTGCTTTCTGTGCCGGCTGCGGCAGAACTGCTGTCGTCCTTTGCCTGTGAAGCCTTTCCCGTCTGCACAGATGTCTCCTCGTTGCCTTCCCTGTCCTCCGGTTCTGTGTTCAGTTCCTGAAGGATCTCCTTAGATGTCATGGAGGTGTTTAACTCATAGGTTCCGGGATAAATGTTCCCATAATCATAAAAACGGCTCTGAAACTGGAAGGCAAATTCATTCTTGATCAGGCCTTTTTTCTTAAGCTCTCCAGCCACCTTTTCCACTGTTTCTTTGTCCTTTACCACAAAGGTAATATTCCGTCCGGGAGCCGCCTCAGCGGCTTCGGCATAAAAGATCTCATGGCCAAAGGCAAAGCCTCTGACCACCGCTTCATATAAGAGCAGGACAAGCAGGGCCAGCACCATCAGCTTGATGGAAATGGTGATAATGGCTGTGGTTATCCTGTTGATCTCCCTGGTCCGTCTGCTCATGGCGCACCTCCTTATACTGCTTCTTTCTGGCCGCTGCCCTTATCTGTCCTATACTTCCATGATAATCGGCAGGATCATGGGACTGCGCTTCATGCGCTTCCACAAAAATTCACTTAAGCTGTCCTTGATAATATTCTTGATTTTGCCCCAGTCGCTCACCCGGCGGTCCAGACAATCCTCCACCGCGTTTGCAACTATATTGTGGGCCTCCTCTAAGAGATCCTCGGACTCTCTTACATATACAAAGCCTCTGGATACGATATCTGGGCCTGAAAGCAGCTGGTTGGAGTGTTTCTCCAGTGTCAGCACTACCACGATAATGCCGTTCTGCGCCAGGTTCTGGCGATCCCGCAGAACAATGTTTCCCACATCGCCAACGCCCAGTCCGTCTACCAGGATTCCTCCCGCGGTCACATGGTCAATAACCTGGCAGCTGTCCTCATCCAGAGCCACTACATCGCCGGAATTTACCAGGATGGCATTGTCCTTGGCAACGCCCATATACTCTGCCAGCTCCTTCTGCGCTACTCTGTGGCGGAACTCTCCGTGTACCGGGATGGCAAACTTGGGATGCACCAGAGAGTAGATCAGCTTCAGATCCTCCTGGCAGGCATGGCCGGATACATGGGTATCCTGGCAGATTACCTTGGCCCCCTTGGAGGAAAGTTCGTTGATGACATTTGCCACGGCTTTTTCATTTCCAGGAATCGGGGTAGAACTTAATACTACCACATCTCCCGGCATAATGGAAACCTTCTTATGGATGCTTGCGGCCATACGCGACAGAGCTGCCATGGATTCGCCCTGGCTTCCGGTGGTAATCAGCACTGTAGATTCCGGCGGATAGTTCTTAAGCTGGTCAATATCAATAAGGGTTCCCTCAGGAATATTGATATAGCCCAGTTCGCTGGCAATATCAATGATGGTCACCATGCTGCGGCCCTCTACCACTACCTTGCGGCCGTATTTATAAGCCGTATTTACCACCTGCTGCACACGGTCTACATTGGAAGCAAAGGTAGCTACGATAATCCGACGGCTGGTA
Source organism: Enterocloster alcoholdehydrogenati (assembly GCF_013282095.1). Classification (GTDB taxonomy): domain Bacteria; phylum Bacillota; class Clostridia; order Lachnospirales; family Lachnospiraceae; genus Enterocloster; species Enterocloster alcoholdehydrogenati. Next base: position 214,181 of record NZ_BLTJ01000003.1, on the reverse strand, counting down.
TGCTCGGCAAAGATGGCGTCAAAGGTCTTTCCCACGCTGCGCTCAGACATGGTAAAACCGGATCGGGTAGCGTTGGTACTGTCTGCCATCATGGCAAGAACGCCCTTTTTGCCCAGTTCCGCAAAGCGCTGCAAATCGATGGGATCACCGAATACCGGGGTATAGTCGATCTTAAAGTCGCCTGTGTGAAGCACAATGCCTACCGGCGAGAAAATTGCAAGAGCAGAAGCGTCCTGGATGCTGTGGTTTGTCTTGATAAACTCTACTCTGAAACAGCCCAGGTTTACAGACTGACCGTGCTTCACCACACGGCGCTTGGTTGTCTTTAAGAGGTTGTGCTCCTTTAACTTATGCTCAATGAGAGCCACAGTCAGTTTCGTTCCGTAAACAGGCACGTTGACCTGCTGCAAAATATAGGGAAGCGCGCCGATATGATCCTCATGGCCGTGGGTGATCACAAAGCCCTTTACCTTGTCAATATTCTGCTTCAGATAAGACACATCCGGAATCACCAGGTCGATTCCCAGCATATCGTCTCCCGGGAAAGCAAGGCCGCAGTCTACCACGATAATGGAATCCTCATACTCAAAGGCGGTAATATTCATGCCGATCTGTTCCAGTCCGCCTAACGGAATCACTTTCAGCTTGCCTTTTCCGTCCTTTTTGGCTGTACGGGAACTGCGGCGCACTGGAGCAGCCGCAGCACCTTCATCTGCGGATTTGGCAGCGGGAAGCTGCTTCCTTCCCCCGGTCTGTCCCTGTCGGGAAGCTGCCGGACGGCGTCTGGGAGCACGCTTTGGCTGTTCCTTCTTTACAGTCTGCTCTCCCTCGTTTTCTCCTGTCAGGCTTGCCTCAGCCGTTTCTTTATTCCCTGCCTGCGCAGCCTCTTCCTTTCCCTCTGCCGCCTTTTTCGGTCTGGATGTTCTTCGCTGGGAGGGACGGCGGTTTTGCGCCCTTTTCTTTACAGGAGCCGGCGCCTCACCGTTTTCTGTTTTATTTTCCTGCCCCTGTACGGGCCTGTCCTCAAAAGAAGCTGTATTTTCCTGTTCCATTCCGTTTTCTTTCTCTTCTAAGCTCAATTCGATTCCTCCAATCTTATTTTTCAATTTCAATGTCCGCGTCTGATAACAGAGCCTCAAAAACCCCCATAACGCTGTCTAATTCCCGGTCGTCCTCTACAAACTCATACAAAGCCTCCGGTTCCTGATCCCCGGATACGTCCTTTAAAATATAGCACTCTCCGTCCTCATCCTCTGGCGCGTCTGTAACCAAAAGATAGTTCTTTCCATGGATTCTGGTTTCTTCCAGTACGGAAAATTCCACATTTTCACCATCCTCAGTGACCATGGTGATGCAGTCTGTTCTCTCTTCCATCCTATACTCCACTCTCCGCTGCATCGGCAGCCTCTTTTTCGTCCTTCTTCTCCATTGCCATGCGGTCCAGATACCCCTGGAGGATCATAGCCGCCGCAATCTGGTCTACGGATTCTTTTCTGTGTTCCCGGCGCACGCCGCTTTCCATCAGCACCCGCTCTGCGGCCACTGTAGTAAGACGCTCGTCCCAGAGCACCACGGGAAGGCCCGTTCTGCGCTCTAAGGCCGCCTTTAATTCTTCCGACTTTTTCGCGCGGTCTCCCAGGGTATTGTTCATATTCTTAGGATACCCAAGAACGATCCGTTCTACCCCGTACTCTGCCGCCAGCGTTTCGATCCTGGCAAGGGTCTGCCGCAGCTTGTTCTCATCCCTGCGCGTGATGGTCTCCACGGTCTGAGCCGTGATGCCCAGGGGATCGCAGACTGCCACTCCTACGGTTCTGGAGCCGTAATCAAGCCCCATGATTCTCATATTCAATTCCTCCAAATCTATGACGCCCGCTCCCAAACCAAAGCCGGAAACAGGCTTTTTTAAGCAGTTTAAAAAGAAGCAGAGTCTGGCTTCAGCCCAAAAGAGGCCCTGTCTCTCTGCCGTCCTTTCTCCCGCAGTATCATCATATACAATACAACGTCCACAAGGCTTCCCATACCGGAAAGCCTCAATGGACGTTGCGGCAGGAACATGGCTGTCCCATCTTCCTGTATCATACTGTCTGAATGAGGATCCTCATCCCCTTCTCATCCGTCTATTTCAGACGGGCATCAATATACACAGCCATCAGCTCTTCCAGGATCTCATCCCGCTCCACCTTCATAATCAGGCTTCTGGCACCCTTGTGGCTGGTAATGTAGGTTGGATCACCGGACATAATATAACCCACAATCTGGTTGATGGGGTTGTAGCCCTTCTCAGTGAGGGCAATATACACCTGCTCCAGCACATCGCTCACTTCCATCTTTTTGTCCTGAACAGCCTGAAAATATTGTGTTTCTCTTATATTGCCCATATCATCACGTCCTTTAAGTATTCTTTTCTATTTTACTCTATATTTTCCCATTCGGCAATAGAGTATTTTTAAGGGAAACTATTTTTTATTGAAATTGTACAGGATTCTTTTATAAATGCACCCGCAAAACCTCATCTGTTACAAATCCATCTGTCTGTACCTCGCAGATGGTTCCAGCCAGGCGGGCGCAGTCCTCTTTATTCTCTGCCGGCAGAGCCGCACGCACATACTGGGGCGTATAGCCGGTAAGGTATTCCTTTTCTCCAATTACGGTGATTTCCTCAAAAAGCACCTTTACCCTGGCATTTTTAAAGTGCTCCCTGTACTGCCTGGACATCGCCTGCTCCAGCGAAAGCAGGGCGTCGCTCCGCTGGGCCTTTACCGGTTCCGGCACCTGATCCTTCATCACAGCCGCCTTTGTCCCTTCCCGCCTGGAGTACTTAAACACGTGCATTTCGTAGAAGCGGATCCGTTCAAGATACTTTTTCGTGATCTCAAATTCCTCTTTCGTCTCCCCCGGAAATCCCACGATAACGTCCGTGGTAATGGCCGGATGCTCAAATGCCCTGCGCAGAATCCTGCACCGTTTTTCATAGTCCTCTGTGGTATAGTGGCGGTTCATCCGCTGCAGCGTCTCATCACAGCCGCTCTGGAGAGAAAGGTGAAAATGAGGGCAGAATTTCGGCAGCGCCGCCAGCGCCCCGGCAAACTCCTCCGTAATGATCCTTGGTTCCAAAGAGCCCAGGCGGATCCGCTCAAGGCCCTCTATGGCGTGTACCTCACGGATCAGGGCCAGCAGTTCCCTGTGGTTCCAGTTTCCATGACTGACTGGGTTCTCTTCCATATGCTCAATGCCGTAGGAGCTTAAGTGGATGCCCGTAAGCACAACCTCCTTATACCCCTTTGCTACCAGGCCCTTTACCTCTGCAGCCACATCCTCTCTGCTGCGGCTGCGCACTCTTCCCCTGGCATAGGGAATGATGCAGTAGCTGCAGAACTGATTGCAGCCATCCTGAACCTTGATAAAAGCCCTGGTGTGGCCGCCCAGCTGTTCCAGATGAAGGCGCTCATACTCGCGGGCATGGGCGATATCCAGCACGTAGACCTTCTCATCCTCTTCCTTTAAGTGAGCCAGACGTTCATCTAAGATATCCGCCAGTTCCGCCTTTCTGTTGTTTCCGATGATCAGATCCACACTGGCGTCCTTTTTAAGTTCCTCAGAAGCCACCTGCACGTAACAGCCTGCGGCTACTACCACCGCCTTCGGGTTCAGCTTCTTGGCCCGATGGAGCATCTGACGCGATTTGCGGTCTGCTATATTGGTAACAGAGCAGGTGTTGATGATATAAACGTCCGCCTTTTCATCAAAGGGAACGATCTCATATCCCCGTTCCACAAGCTGCTGCTGCATGGCCTCTGTCTCATAGGCATTTACTTTGCACCCCAGGTTGTGAAGGGCTGCTTTCGGCATAAAATCCGCTCCTTTCTCAGGCTTTTTTCGCCTTCTTTTTTCTATTTCAAAGTTTGTCTGTTTCTTCTTTCTTTTTTCATACAAACTAACTATTGACTTTTATCAGTCTCTCCTTTAGTATAAAATCAAACCGAACGATCATACATACCATAAGGAGGGTTCTTCAATATGAAAACAGTTCGTATTTCCTTAAATTCCATTGACAAGGTAAAATCTTTTGTAAATGATCTTGCAAAATTCGATGTGGACTTCGATCTGGTGTCCGGAAGATACGTCATCGACGCAAAGTCCATTATGGGTATCTTCAGCCTGGATCTTTCCAAGCCCATCGACTTAAATATCCACGCAGAGAGCGATGTGGAGGCTATCTTATCCACGCTTTCTCCCTACATCATCGACTGATCGGAATAAGCGCCGCCTGTTAAATCAGGCGGCGTTATTTTTTTACCAGTTTCTACTGGCAGCGGATAATCTCTGCCGTTTCCAGGGCCGTCTGAACCATATCATCAATCTTCTCCTCCAGATGACGCTCGGAATTGCGGATCACATTGAGATTCGGCTTTGTAACCGGGTGCTTTGCCACAAAAATCGTACAGCAGTCCTCAAAGGGCTGGATAGAAGTCTCATAGGTTCCGATCTTCTCAGAAACATCCACGATCTCCTGCTTGTCAAAGCCGATCACAGGACGGTATACCGGCATGGTGCATACCTCGTTTGTGGCTGCCAGGGACTGCAGTGTCTGGGAAGCCACCTGGCCGATGCTCTCTCCGGTGATCAGGCCAATGGCTCCGTTCTTTTCCGCAATCGCCTGAGCGATCCGCATCATATAGCGGCGCATAATGATCGTAAGCTCCTCATGTGGGCATTTTTCATAGATATATAACTGAATATCCGTAAAATTCACCACATGGAGATCCATAGGGCCTGCGTATCTTGCCACCAGCTTTGCCAGATCCACCACCTTCTGCTTGGCGCGGTCGCTGGTATAGGGCGGAGCGTGGAAATAAACGGCGTCAATCTTTACGCCTCTCTTTGCAATCATATAGCCGGCCACCGGGCTGTCGATGCCGCCAGAGAGAAGAAGCATGGCCTTTCCGTTGGTTCCTACCGGCATACCGCCGGGTCCGGGAATCATCAGGGAAAAGATGTTGACCTTCTGGCGTATCTCCACCCGCAAAAGCACATCCGGCTCATGGACATCCACCCGCATCTGCGGAAAGGCCTCTAAGATGGCTTCACCCATATCACGGTTGATCTGATCAGAAGAAACGGGATACTGCTTATCTCCTCTTCTTGCCACTACCTTAAAGGTAATATTCTTATCCGGGTAGATCCTGTCCATATACTCTACTACCTGTTTTTTCAGGTTCTCATAATCCTTATCATCGATCTGCACCATAGGACAGATATCAGCAATGCCAAAGACCCTCTTTAAAGCCTCAACGGCATCATCATAATCGTAATCGCCGTCAGCGGTCACATAGATACGGCCGGATTCCTTTGTAACCTCAAAGTTTCCGTCTACGTTTCCAAGGGCAAAGCGGATCTGCTTCATCAGGGCGTCCTCAAACATATACCGGTTTTTGCCCTTGGTGCCGATCTCCGCATATTTAATCAAAAATGACTGAAACTGCATGATTTACCTCTTTCTAAAAAATACTGAACGCTCCGCCCTTCCAGACCCCTGAAATAAGCGGCCTAAAAGGGATGCAAAACGGCCCGTTCTCAGGCTCTGTAATACTTTCGCAGCACGGGAAGAAGCTCCTCTAAGGCGCTGATACAGATATCTACTTCCTCTTTTGTGTTAAAAAGTCCGAAACTGAACCGGAGAGTAGAATCCAGCAGGTCCTTTTCCACGCCGATGGCCCTTAAGGTGCCGCTGATGGCCGGATGGTTGGAGGAGCAGGCAGAGCCGGAGGACACATAGATCCCCTTATCCTCCAGAGCGTGAAGAAGCACCTCGCTGCGCACGCCCTTAAAGCTTACGCTTGCAATCTGGGGGGCACCTGCGCTTTTCTTGAGGCTGTTGACTGTTACGCCCTCCAGCTCCTGAACCCGGTCAATAAAATAGTCCTTTAGCTCCGTGATCCGGGCTACTTTCCCCTTGTGATCCCGGTACATCTCCTCTGCCGCCAGTCCCAGCCCCGCAATGCCGGGAACATTTTCCGTGCCGGAGCGCAGATCCCTTTGCTGTCCCCCTCCATAAAGAAGCGGCTTTATCCTTACTTTCTCATCAATATAGAGAAAGCCCACGCCCTTTGGCCCATGGATTTTATGGCCGCTGACACTCAAAAGGTCGATCCCCTGCTTCTTGGGCCGGATCTCCATTTTACCATAGGCCTGAATGGCATCCACATGGAAAATAATGTTTTTTCCCTTTTGGTGAACCAGAGAGGCAATCTCCTCCACCGGTTCAATGGCTCCCATCTCATTATTGACATACATCACCGATACCAGAATGGTATCCGGCCGGATGGACTGCTCCAATTCTTCCAGAGAAATATGTCCCTGGCGGTCTGTATGAAGGTATGTCACCTCAAAGCCCAGTGTCTCTAAAAAAGCCAGCGGCTGATACACCGAGGCGTGTTCAATCCGAGTGCTGATAATGTGTTTTCCAGCTCTCTGACCTGCAAGAGCCGCACCGATGAGAGCCATATTGTTGGACTCCGTACCCCCGGAGGTAAAGATGATCTCTTTCTCCTTTACCTTAAGGGTTTTTGCGATCCGCATGGCAGCTTCCTTCACATACTGCTCGGCCTCCATTCCCTTTCTGTGACGGGAGGATGGATTTGCGTAATCCTCTGTCATAAGCTTTACGACCAGATCCTTTACCCCATCCAGGGCTCTGGTAGTGGCTGAATTATCAAAATATATCTCCATTACTGCTCCTCTTTTAAAATGCCCCTTCTAACTTCATCATAAGCGCTGAAAGGATGGCAAGTCCCGCTGTCTCTGTCCGCAGGATCCGTTTTCCAAGGCTTACAGGACGGACGCCATGCTCCAGGGCCAGCTTTATCTCGCTTTCATCAAACCCGCCTTCCGGGCCGATAAAGACAGCAATGGACTGGCCAGAAGATACCTGAGCCAGAGCCTCTTTCATGGTTTCCATGCCCTGCGCCTGTTCATAAGGGATCAGGCACAGATCAAAGCCCTGCTCTTTTATGAATCCAAAAGCTTCTTTGAGAGACATCACCGTCTCCACACTGGGAATCCGGCTGCGCTTAGACTGCTTGGCCGCGCTTTCGGCAATGGACTGCCAGCGTTTGCGCTTTGACTGGGCTTTTTTCTCATCCAGGCGAACCACCGCATTTTTCGTGGCTACCGGCACAACGGCCTCCGCTCCCAGTTCCACTGCCTTCTGGATGATGAACTCCAGCTTATCGGCCTTTGGAAGACCTTGAAAAAGCCAGATGCGGGACGGCAGTTCCATCTGACTGCAAAACGCCTGGCAGATCCTTACCACAGCCCGGTCTGCTTCCAGCCGTTCTATCTCACACTGGTAATCGTTTCCTGTGCCATCGCTGACCAAAAGGGCCTCTCCCGGCTTCATGCGGAGCACATTCTTCATATGGTTTACATCCGGCCCGGTGATAGTGACTGTGTCCTCTGCCACCTGGGACGGATCGGCAAAAAAATGATGCATGGTCTTACTTCTTTCTGGCTGTGACGGATACCCAGTCGCCCTGATATGTAATCTCGATGACCTCCAGCTCATCATTGGCTGCGAAAGCGGCCTTAACTGCCTCTTCCTTCATATTGATAATGCCGGAGGTAATAAAATAGCCTCCCTTTTTCAGATGGGCCGGGATCTCATTTACGAGAAGGATAATCACATCTGCAAGGATATTCGCCACTGCGATGTCGTATTTTCCATATCCGGCCCAGTCCTTGACTGCGGGATCGTCAATAATATTTCCCTGAAGTACATGGAAACATTCATTTGAAATGCCGTTAGCCTCCAGATTCTCTCCTACGGCGGTAATGGCATTCTCATCCAGATCCGTTCCCCAAACCTCCTTTGCCCCCAGCTTTAAGGCAGTGATGCCCAGGATGCCGCTTCCTGTACCTACGTCCAGGATTTTGGCCTCGCTGTGAACGTGCTTTTCCAGCTGACGGATGCACAGCTGGGTCGTCTCGTGCATACCGGTGCCGAAAGCGGTTCCGGGATCGATCTGAACCAGCAGCTTATCCTTATGCTCCTCAGGAATGGTCTCCCAGGTAGGCTTAATCAGAATATTATCTACGGTAAATGGCTTAAAATACTGCTTCCAGTTATTGATCCAGTCCTTATCCTCGGTCTCGGAGGCAGCGATGGAACGGGCACCCAGGTCTGTAAACAGTTCCAGTTCATCCAGTCCCTCGTTGACCTTTCTCAGCATTTCCTCTACATCTGCATCATCGTCCAAGTAAAAGCTTACCTTTGCCACGCCCTCGTCCGGCGGAAGCTCCGGAAGGATGTCGATGAACATTCCCTTTGTCTCTTTTTCCGTCAGAGGGATATTATCCTCAATCTCAATGCCCTCAATGCCAATATCGTCAAACATACTGCTGACCAGATCTACGGCCTCGGTGGTGGTTGTTAGTGTAAATTTTTTCCATTTCATAAGAATATTCTCCTGTTCAAACAGAGCGCTGCTTCCAGCTGTCTTCCCGCAGGAAAGCCGCTCCTTCTTTGAAGTTTCTGCAGCAACAGTTACCAATGGCCGGAATCTGCACACGCCTCCTGCACACACTCAGTTTCCGCTGAGTATCCTTATAAACAGGATCGCCAGTACGAGAAGAACCATGGGGCGGACGATCCTGTGTCCATCATGGACAACCAGACCGGCTCCCAGATAATGGCCCGCCACGGAGCAGACAGCGGCGGCGGCTCCCAGAGTGTAGCACACGTTTCCTGTAAGAATAAAGGTAACAAAAGCGGATACGTTGGAGGACAGATTGATGACCTTTGTCTGAGCTGCGGCGGTACGCATATCCAGACGGGCCGCTCCCGTAAACACCAGGATAAGAAACGTACCGGTGCCAGGGCCGTAAAAACCGTCATAAGCGCCGATTATAAAAGAAGCGGCTATGGAAATCAGACCGACCTGCCTCTTTGAGACAGTTCCGTTTTTTTCATTTTCACCCATATTTTTATTGCGGAGCACATAGTAGGCGACAATGGGCAAAATCACAATCATCATGTGCTTGATCACAGAATCCGGTACGCGAAGGGCAATATGGGCTCCCAGCACGGAACCGGTCATGGCAAAAACGGCCGAAATCCCGGCAATGACCATTTTTCCTTTTAAATATCCATGTTTCAGCAGGCGGGCCGTGGACACCAGCGTACCAATGGTAGAACTCATCTTGTTGGTTCCAAGCGCCATATAGGCCGGAACCCCTGCAATCAGATAACCCGGCAGGGAAATCAGGCCGCCTCCGCCGGCAATGGAGTCTACCAGACCGGCCAAAAATACCAGCGGGCAGACAATCAGATACTGTATCAATGTTTACGTCCTCGTTTCTCTCGGTCCGGCATTTTCAGCCTTTCCGTCCTAAAGCAACCTATATATTATCACAGAAAATAGGCACTGGCAATAAGAGGCAAATTTTTTTTGCAATAAAACAGGGCCGCTGTGCATTAACTTTATGAACGGATGAGACAAAAGAAAAATTTGAACCCGCTGTCCCGGAAACATTCATACGAAACCGATTATGAAATTCCGACTGCATTACACTCCATCACACATACCCGCTCCGGCGGGAACGGGCGCGGCGCGGATAGAAAGAAAAACAGAAAGAAGAAAACCCGGTATACCAGCTGTAAGCTGTATGGGACAGGCTACAAAAGATATTTCCAATCGTCAGGGGCCAGAGAGGCAAATACGTTTCTCTGGTCCTTGACTTTTTTAATTGATGAATGTACAATAATTGCATATGCAACTATTGCAATTGCCTATGATCGTACAGATATGCCGCGTTCTGTGTCATCGCAGGCAGACTGCAGTCTGTCCCCGCAGGTTTTATCCCCTGGGCAGATCGGTTGTTATCTTACTTAACCGGGAGGCTTATTTTATATGAAAGAATTTCTCTCTTACCTTCGTCCCTACCGGCGGGACGGAATCATTGCCGCCTTCTGCATCGTCGCAGAGACCGTCTTTGAGCTGGTCATTCCCCTTGTAATGGCTTCTATTGTAGATGTGGGAGTTGCAAACGGGGACCGGCATTACATTCTGGCCAAGGGGGCGCAGATGATCTTCTTCGCCCTGATCGCCCTTGTGCTTGGCCAGGGCTCGGCCATTTTTACGGCCCGCTTCGGCCAGGGACTGGGCGCCCAGCTGCGTCAGGCGGAATTTGCACGGCTGCAGGAATTTTCCTTTGCCAACACCGACCATTTCAGCGCTTCTTCCCTGGTGACCCGTCTCACCGGTGATGTGACGACCATCCAGAACGCGGTGGCTACGGGTATGCGTCCAGGGCTTCGCTCTCCTATTATGATGATCACAGCCATGACGGCCTCTTTTCTCATCAATCCCCAGCTGGCCCTTGTGTTTTTAGTGGCCGCGCCCATTCTGGCTGTGATGCTGTTCTTTATCATCAGTCATGTGCGTCCCCTTTACAGCCGGATGCAGGGAGCCATCGATCAGGTAAACCGGATCATCCAGGAAAACCTCACTGCCATCCGGGTAGTAAAATCCTATGTGCGGGGCGATTATGAAACGGAAAAATTCGACCGTGTAAATACACAGCTGCGCACCGCCTCCGAGCAGGCATTCCGGCTGGCTGCCTTAAATATGCCCGCCATGCAGTTTGTGATGTACGGCACCATCCTGGCGATCCTGTGGTTCGGCGGAAATATCCTTACCATCGGCGGCATCGGCGTCGGGGAACTTACGGGATTCTTAAGCTATGTGCTTCAGGTGTTAAACTCCCTGATGATGTTTTCCAATGTATTTTTAATGGTTACAAGAGCCATGGCATCCTGGCGCAGGATCATGGAAGTCATGCACGAGGAAATCGATATCAAAGAGGACCGTGCCAGGGATATCCGTGTGGAAGAAGGTGATATTCGCTTCGACCATGTGTCCTTTAAGTATAACAGACAAAGTTCTGAGGATGTGCTTTCCGATATTTCCCTGCACATAAAGGCAGGACAGACGGTGGGAATCATCGGACAGACAGGAGCCGCAAAAAGCACTCTGGTACAGCTGATCCCCCGGCTTTACGACGTCACCCAGGGAACGGTCTATGTAGACGGCCACCCCGTATGGGAATATCCCCTGCGGGAGCTGCGGGATTCCATTGCCGTGGTGCTCCAGAAAAACACGCTGTTTTCCGGCACGGTAAGGGATAACCTGCGCTGGGGCAAGGAGGACGCTACCGATGCACAGATCGACGAAGCCTGCCGGATCGCCTGCGCTGATGAATTTATCGGCCGTCTGGCAAATGGCTATGATACGGAACTGGGCCAGGGTGGTGTCAATGTATCCGGGGGCCAGAAACAGCGCCTCTGCATTGCCAGAGCCATTTTAAAAGCGCCGAAGGTACTGATCCTGGACGACTCCACCAGCGCGGTGGATACGGCTACCGAAGCCAGAATCCGCGAGGGGCTGGCCGGCAGCCTTCCAAAAACCACCAAAATCATCATCGCCCAGCGTATTTCCTCGGTTCTCCATGCAGATCAGATCTTTATTCTGGAGGACGGGCGGCTGGTTGGCTGCGGCACCCATGAAGAACTTCTGAAAGATAATTCCATCTATCAGGAAATCTATTATTCTCAGCAGGAAGGAGCGAATCTGTAATGGCAAAAACAGCAAATTTCAGCCGGCCAAAGAATACCCGTCGGGCTCTGGGTCAGCTGTTCGGATATCTTGGACGCCACAGGTGGTATATGTTAGCCATCGCTCTTTTGGTAGCGGTCAGCGCCATGGCAAACATTGTGGGAACCTACCTTTTAAAGCCTGTGATCAATGATTATATCCTGCCCGGCGATATACCGGGGCTGATCCGCATGATCGCGCTTATGGGCCTGATGTACCTTACCGGAGCGGTCTCCTGTCTGGCTTACAACCAGATGATGGTCCATATGTCCCAGCAGGTGGTCAGCGAGATCCGTTCTGACCTGTTTGCACACACTCAGAAACTGCCTCTGGCCTACTTTGACGCCCATACCCACGGCGAGCTTATGAGCCGTTTTACAAATGATGTGGATACTCTGACCGAGGCCTTAAACAGCAGCTTTGCCATGATGATCCAGAGCTTTATCACCATCACCGGCACCATTGCCATGCTGCTGATCTTAAGCTGGCGGCTCTCTCTCATTGTCATCTTTTTCCTGGCCTGCATGACTCTGTTCATCCGCTGCAACAGCCGCCGCAACCGGAAGTATTTTATCCAGCAGCAGCAGTGTCTTGGCAGCATCAACGGCTTTGTAGAGGAAATGGTTGCAGGTCAGAAGGTAGAGAAGGTCTTTAACCACGAGCCGCAGGATTTTGAGGAGTTCTGCCGAAGAAATGAGGCCTACAAAAATGCGGCCACCAAGGCTTTGGCCTATTCCGGCATGACAGTGCCTACGGTCGTGTCTCTTTCTTATTTTAATTATGCTGTCTCAGCCTGCGTGGGCGGCCTCTTTGCCCTGGCCGGGCTGACAGATCTGGGAACGCTGGCCTCCTATCTGGTCTATGTGCGTCAGAGCGCCATGCCTATGAACCAGTTTACCCAACAGATCAATTTCCTGCTGTCTGCCCTTTCCGGTGCGGAACGAATCTTTGATATGATGGATGAAGCCCCTGAGACAGACGAGGGAAATGTGACCCTCTGCAATGTGACCCGGGGTGAAGACGGCCAGTTACAGGAATGTGCGGAATTTACCAAGAAATTTGCATGGAAGGTGCCTTCTGACACTGCCAGACGGATCGGGCTGAACGCTGACGCCTCCCTTGGCTTTGCACTGGTGCCTTTACAGGGCGATGTCCGTTTCCACAACGTCGTGTTCGGCTATGTGCCGGGAAAGACCATTTTAAACGGGATAAGCCTCTATGCAAAGCCGGGACAGAAAATCGCTTTTGTGGGATCTACAGGAGCGGGAAAGACTACGATTATCAACCTGATTAACCGTTTCTATGAGATCAGCGAAGGTTCTATTACCTATGACGGCATTGATGTGCGCGAAATCCGAAAAGACGATCTGCGGCGGTCCCTGTCGGTGGTGATTCAGGATACCCATTTATTTACAGGAACCATTGCCGACAATATCCGTTACGGGCGGCTGGGCGCCAGCGATGAGGATGTCCGGAAAGCGGCTCAGGTAGCCAATGCACACTCCTTTATCCGGCGTCTGCCCCAGGGCTACGATACTGTGCTCCACAGCGACGGCGCTAACCTTTCCCAGGGGCAGAGACAGCTTTTGTCCATTGCCAGGGCTGCGATCTCACGGCCTCCTGTATTGATTCTGGATGAGGCAACCAGTTCCATCGATACGCGCACGGAAAAGCTCATCGAGCAGGGCATGGACGCTTTAATGGACGGACGGACAGTGTTTGTCATCGCCCATCGATTGTCCACGGTACGCCGCTCTAAGGCTATCATGGTGCTGGAACGGGGTGAGATCATAGAGCGGGGAAGCCATGAGGAACTGTTGGATCAGGAGGGACGTTATTATAAACTGTATACCGGGCAGTTTGAACTGGACTGACCGGCAGGTGGTTGGGGAGGCTGGAGTATAATCTGCTGAACCCTGCATATTCACAGATTGGATGTTTTGGAAAGGATATGGAGTTTTATGATGGGAAATACAGATGTAAGAGATCTTATGGTACAGATTGAGAAAGCCAGGAGAGGACTGATGCAGCCCTATCTTCAAAGCCTGGGACTGGCGTTCGGACAGGGCCACGCCAGGATCCTGGATCGGCTGCTGACGAAGGACGGCATCACCCAGAAGGAACTGGCAGATATCTGCCGCATGGATGTTACTACGATGTCACGGAGCTTAGACCGGCTGGAGGAGGCTGGATATCTGGTTCGGGAACGGGATCCCGACTGCCGCAGATCCTTTCTCATCTTCCTTACTCAGGCCGGGAGAAAAGAAGCCGGGCTGGTGCGCCAGGGCTTTGACCGGTTAAATGATGTGATCTGTGAGGGGATTGCGCCGGAAGAGCTGCAGCGGCTTAAGTTGGATCTGGAACGGATCCTTAAGAATTTAAAGGAGTGTCCGGGGCTTTAAGGCCCTGACACTCCTTTTGCTTTTCTTTTGCAGCCTGCACTACGCCCGGATCGCCCAGCGCAGCTTTGTGGAACGGGCGCGGCCATTTTTAACACATTCCTCCGGGGTGGGACGGATCACGTCACCAGATATCTCACTGTAGACCCCTGCTTTTTTTCCCTCTTTAAAGGCCTTCTTCACCAGACGGTCCTCCCCGGAGTGGAAGGTCAGGACAGCTGCTCTTCCCCCAGGCTTTAAGGCTCCCGGAAGCTTGTCCAGGAAGGAATAGAGAACCTCAAATTCGCTGTTTATATCAATGCGCAGCGCCTGAAAGCTGCGCTGACAGGATTTTTTCACCGCCTCCTTGCGCTCTGCCTGGGGCAGAAATACAAGCGCCTCCTCGATCAGCTCCCGCAGACGGGTCGTTGTTGCAATCTCATTTCCCAGGCGCAGCTCCCTCATCACTCTGCGGGCGATCTCCTGTGCATAGGGCTCATCCGAATTTTCCACCAGCATTCCAATCAATTCTTCCTCATCCAGTTCCTTTAACCGCTCAGCCGCCGTCATACCGCGGGAGGGATCCAGGCGCAGATCCAGAGGGCCGTCCGTCTTATAGGAGAAGCCCCGGTCCGGGTTGTCAATCTGCATGGAAGAAACCCCCAGATCGGCCAGCACAAAGTCAAAGCCTCCCGCCTCCTCTGCTACCTGATCAATATTTGCAAAATTCAAGTGCCTGATCGTCAGGATGTCCGGGCCAAAGCCTTTGTCCGCCAGACGTTTTTGCGTCTTTTCCATCTCAATGGTATCTACGTCCAGGGCCCACATATGGCCCTGGCCCTTAAGGCGCTCCAGCATATGGCTGGTATGACCGCCGTAGCCCAAGGTAGCGTCCAGGCCCATCTGCCCCGGCTGGATCTTCAGCACCTCCAGGATCTCATTTACCATAATGGAAATATGCATCCCTGCGGGGGTACTGCCTTTGCTGATCACCTTTGCGACCGTATCCTGATATTTTTCCGGCTGAAGTTCCTTATACTTCTCTTTGTAGCTTCTGGGATGGGTGCCTTTGTAGCGAACACGGCGTTTGTGCGGAATGGCCGATCCCTCTGAATCAGCCGATTTCTGCACAGCCGGATCATTTACCGGCTGTCTTATTTTATTTTGATCCATATTTTAAGATTTCCTCCTCTTTCTTAACAAATTACATTTATGCTCATGGCCTGCGCCCAATAAATAACCCCTTCCCACATTATGCACCGTTTCTCTCCTGCCACTGCCTCACACATTCAAGAAAACGCTCCCCATACTTTTCATACTTAAACTCGCCTACGCCGGACACAGACAGCATACCGTCCCGATCCTGAGGCTTGATCACGCACATATGGGTAAGAGTCTTATCCGAAAATACAATGTAGGGCGGAACCTTTTCTTCCTTTGCGATCTGAGTTCGCAGCTCACGGAGTCTGTCAAACAGGGGCTGGTCCCCCTCCGTCATGCCCGCTGCGGCAGCCATTCCCCTGACGCCCTTCTTCCTTGCGTTTCCTGCACCAGCCTTTGTATACTCCTGTTCCCTGGCCATCTTCATGTACACAGTTTCTTCCCCATCCAGAAGCTTTCCTGAACGTTCCGTCAGATGTACCACCGCATATTCATCATTTGTCACCGTGAGAAACCCATACAGCTGAAGGTGATTCATCACCTGGCGCAGCTTATAGGCCGGAACCCTGGCCAGCTGGCCATAGCAGGGATTTTCATCCATATGGTAGTTGCGGATCTTAGCCGTATTAGCCCCGTGAACCGTATCAATGATCACATTGCAGCCATAGCGCTGACGGCTGGACTGGACACAGCGAATCAGCGCACAGGCAATTTCCGTCACGTCCACCGTCTCAAACTGGCTGAGACAGTTGGAACAGTTTCCGCAGTAATTGCTGCCGTATTCACCAAAATACCGCAGAATGTAGTCTCTTAAACATTCATTTGTAAAACAGTAAAATGTCATTTTACGAAGACGGTCCCGGTCGCGCTCCATAACGATCTGGCGGGTTATGGGGTCCAGAGCGTCATTTTCCTGATTGTGGTCGATAAAAAACTGATTGGTAACCACATCCTGTCCGCCGTAGAGAAGGATACACTCTGCCGCCTCCCCGTCCCGCCCGGCCCGTCCGGCTTCCTGATAGTAAGATTCCATATTTTTCGGCATATTATAATGAATCACGAACCGCACGTTTGACTTGTCGATCCCCATTCCAAACGCATTTGTCGCCACCATAATGGGGGCATTATCGTAAATAAAATCATCCTGATTGTGCTTTCGCTCCTCATCGCTTAAACCTGCATGGTACCGGGTCACGGAAAATCCCTCCCTGATCAGGTTTGCGCAGACCTCCTCCACCACCTTTCGGGTAATGCAGTACACAATCCCGCTTTCCCCTTTATGACGTTCCAGATAATTGACCAGAGTTCCATACTTATCCCTGGGCGAAATGACCCCAAAGTATAGATTGGAGCGGTCAAAGCCCGTTGTCAGCACCTCCGGCTGACGCAGCATAAGAATATCAATGATGTCATCCCGAACCTCTGCGGTAGCCGTGGCCGTAAAGGCGCTGACCACCGGCCGCACCGGCAGCCGATGGATAAAATCCACGATTTTTAAATAGCTGGGCCTGAAGTCCTGTCCCCACTGAGACACGCAATGGGCCTCATCCACAGCCACCATGGATATTTTCACCTCCGGATCCAGGGCAAAACGCAGAAATTCCTCTGTCATCAGCCGCTCCGGAGCAACATAGATGATCGGATACTGGCCCGCCCTCGCAAATTCCAGCGCCTTTTTATACTGTCCCGGAGTAAGGGAACTGTTCAGGTAAGCGGCCAGAATTCCCGCCTGATTTAAGTTGCTCACCTGATCCTTCATCAGGGAAATAAGGGGGGAGATCACCAGCGTAATCCCTTCCATCATAAGCGCCGGAATCTGATAGCACAGGGATTTTCCAGCCCCTGTAGGCATGATCCCCAGTACGTCCCGGCCCTCCAGGATGGCTCCGATCAGACGCTCCTGGCCCTCGCGGAAGCTGTCATAGCCGAAATAGTGTTTTAAAATTTCATATTGCGTCATTCCAGTATGTACCTTCTTTACCTTCGTTTTCCTGCTCCAACTCTCCTTCATTTGCCTCATCCACCGTAACGCTGCTCTTTGTGTTTCCATCCACATAAGTCAGGCGGATCACAGCCTGAGGCCAGTTAAGCGCAATCCGCGCCGTCTTTTCCCGTTGTGCACCGGCCTGCTTCATTGTTTCAACCAGTTCCTCAAGCACTTCTCTGGTAAGATACCCGCCTCTCCAGTGAAAGGTCAGCGGTTTTCCCTTCTTTGCGGCCTGGGAGGCCCGTTTGTACACTTCCTCCATCTTTGTAAATGACAGTTTCTTTTCCTTATAGTAAAAATGCTCCCCATCTGTACAGGAGGGCGCCGGTGCGATCAGCGGTTCATGATCCCTGAATACCGCTCTGTCATCCAGATTAAAATAATCGTAGCGTATCCCGCCTTCTAAAAGCCCATGCTTTCCAAGGGTATTGTCAAAGGTAGCGTCCAGATGGTAATAGGTTCCGCCGATTTTTACGATATTCCACGTATGGCGGTATTTTATGCCCTTTTGGGGATTATTTCCGCAGATCGCAATAATACACCAGATTCCCAGTCTGTCACACAGCGCCTTCACTGCCTTAGCGATCCCCTCACAGACGCCCACGCCCTGTCCCAGAGGGCCGATGATCTCATGGGAATAGGATTTTTTCAGCTTATCATAACGCACGTTTTCACAGATAAAATCGTGGATATACTTCTCTTTCTCCCACTCAGAAAGCTTCATCGCCGGCCGCGCCAGTTTTTCCAGCCGTGCGGCCATAGCCTTCTGCTGCTCCTTTATCTTGCTTTTTTCAAACATATATTCCGGCTCAAAGATCAGATTCGGGGAATCCTGATAATATTTATAATGAAAGCCGCTGGCCCAGAAAATCTCCGGATGATCCAGACGCAGGCGAAAAAACAGATCTGCCAGTTCCTTTCCCTCTGTCTTTGGCACCAGAAAGGAGTCCGCAAGCTCAGTAATGCCCTGGAGCATGGCATGGCAGACCGTCTGCTGCTGTTTTGTCAGTTTTGAGTAGTAGTAGGGTTCCATCTATCTCTTCCTTCTTTGAATTTCCTTGGCGCAGAAAAACACCTGTGTTTTCTCCGCCTCCCGTTCATCATATCATAAAGTGTCCTTATTTGGTAGAGAGTTCCGGTTATTAAGAGCGACAGGAAATTTTTCGGTTGGATATTCTGTGCAGATTATGGAGGTAAGCTGCATTTTGTCTCCTGAAGGAACCTGTATCTTATATTTAACAATAAATGAGGCATCGACTTTCATCAATGCCCCAGTTCCATTTCTGTTAACCGTATATCCCATAGCCTGACATTCCATTTTTTACAGACATTCTTTCAAAATCTCAAACATTTCCTCCCTGCTAAGTTTCTTGCAGCAGCCAGCCGAAATATTGCTGCTGTCGGCCACCGCCCTTAAAACCGATTCCTCAGTGATTCCCATTTCTGTAAAGCTGGTGGGAAGCCCAATTTCCCGGATGAAATCAGCCAGCGCCTGGATACCCTCCAGTGCCAGTGTTTCCTCCGTCTTTCCTTCTTCAGGAATATTCCATACCTCTTTCGCAAATCTGGCAAAACGAGCCGCATGGTTCCTGTAAATATGGCGGTACAATACGGGATGGATCACAGCAAGCCCCTTTCCATGGTTACAGTCTGTATATGCGCCCAGCTGATGTTCCAGCTGATGGGCCTGAAAGTCTGTTATCTTGCCGATTTTTAAGATCCCATTTTCCCCCATGGCAGAAGCCCACATCAATTCGCTTCTGGCCGTCATGCTCTGAGGATCGTTCCTTAAAATCCTGATATTTCGGATTGTATTTCTCATTACAGACTCCCCAATTTCATCTGACAGACAAATCTCCTCCGGCTTTCCAAAATACGTTTCCATACAATGGCTCAGGGTGTCAAATGCACCGGAAATCACCTGTTCCATAGGCAGAGAAAGCGTGTACGCCGGATCAAGCACAGCAAAGTCCGCACAAGCACCAAGCACCCCTGCTTTTATTTTCTTTTCTTCATTGGTAATGACCGCACCGTTGTTCATCTCGGCCCCCGTCCCGGAAGCAGTTACCACCGCCCCCATGGGAACCCAGATGTCCGGATACTGATGTTTCGTAAATTCCATTTCCCAGATATCCTGCTCCAGCTTCGCCTGGGCCGCCACAATCTTACAGCAGTCAATGACAGAACCTCCGCCTGCCGCCAGAATAAAATCAATCTGATGTCTGCGGACCAGCTCTGCTCCTTCCTGAACTTTCCTGTAAGCAGGATTTGGCATAATATCGGAAAATTCTGTTACTCTTTTTCCTGATTCCCTTAAAATTGCAGTCAGTTCCTCATAGATTCCATTCTTTTTTATGGAACCGCCTCCGTAAGCCAGCAGTATGTTCTCCCCATACCCCCTCAAAAGAGTGCCCAGATGCTTTCCTACGCTTCCCACTCCAAAAAATGTTTTAACCGGGTATTCATATATAAATGGATTCATCATGTTTCCTCCTCTTGCGTTTTCGTCAGTCTCAGGATAACACAAAAACAGCCGGAAAACGTTTGATGGTTTTTCTGGCTGCTTTAAAGGTATAACTGGTCGTATCAGCGCTATTGTGTCTCCGGATAAAATAAAATATCGGTCAGAAAGCGTTCCTCTTCCAGGCGCATCAGCAGGCTCCCCTGGTACTTCTTTGCAATATACCGGATACTTCGGACCCCAAAGCCATGGCAGGCTTTCTCTTCCTTGGTCGTCAGCGGCAGACCGTCCTCAAATTCTACCGGCTCTGCGCAGTAATTTTCCACATGGATATAAACGCCCCCGTTACGTCTGCTGACCAGCACGCTGATGATGCGCTTTTCCTTATCCTCTTCCTTCTGCACACTCTCTATTGCATTATCAAGAAGATTTCCAAACAGCGCGTAAACGTCTGCGGCAGCAATAAAATTCAGGATCCCGCCGTCTGCCATCGCGCTCATTTTTATATCATACCCGCTGCACAGCAGACTCTTCTCTGTCAGCACCAGATCCAGGGCGTCATTTCCCGTGTGAAAAATATTATCATAAATTGACAGCGCATTTTTGACGCTCTCAATGTACTCTTCCTGGTCTTTTACATCCTCGATTCGGGAAATTTTAGAAATCCGGTACTTTAAGTCATGGCATTTAATATTGATAATATTTACCGTTTCCTGAGATAACCTCTGTTTTTCGCTCATCGCCCGGAGCATACTTTCCATGGTTTCTTTTTCCCGCAGCATTAGATTCTCTCTGGACAGGTAAAATGCAATAAAAATTGCAAAAAAGCTGCACAGGATGGCGTAAATCTTGCAGAATACGTTTTGCAGCAAAAGACTGTTTCCGCGGATCCCTTTATAGTCCACCAGGGAGCTGATAATGATCGCGATTGATAAAATAGAAAACGCCAGCCAGACCATGCGTATATCCCGTCTGCGAAGCTCTCCTCTCCCTGCATTTTTCTTTGCGATGGAAAAATAAACCAGAGCTGTTACCGCTGCATAAGGCAGAAACCGAACCAGCAAAAAATCGGAAACCCCAGTCAGTGTAATCCCGGTTAACGTCCAGAATACCGTCGCCGCCGCAAAGGCAATATGCTGGGTGGCATATCCGCAGACTCCGGCAAACAGCAATTCTTCAAACCCTACTGCAAAACAGCATTTCATCAGAAAAATACTGTATGAGAACAGGCAGAAATAATAAAAAATAAGAACCAGTGGATTCTCTGCTGGAATCTGCTTCAGTCCCCAAAACGTCAGCAGCGCTGCCAGCCAATATCCTGCAAATCCGGCTGCCAGCCAAACTGGAAAATTCTTTCGTTTTTTCCATCCTATGGTAAAAATACTCTGCGAAATTAAAAGCTGCATAGAAAACCGGATGCATGAAACCATCTGCGTTTCTGTCATTGACACATCCCTCCCAGGTATTTTAAAAAGTCGTCTTTAAATTCTTTTTTCCGCTGTCTGCTTACAGGCAGCGGCGTGTCCGCAATCCATACGGTATCTTTCACAAACTTCGTCACATATTTTAAATTAACCAGACAGCCGCTGATACATTTAGAAAATCCTTCCTTCTGAAGCTCCTGCTCCAGAACCAGCAAGGTTCCTCTGGCGCGAAACTCTCCCTCCTGCGTATGATAAACCAGATAATTTTTATCCTTTTCCACATACAGAATCTGGGAACTAAGCAGACGTATAACGGAAACTTCCGTATGCAGCACAATTTCTTTTTCTGTATTCCGATTGACAAAGCGGATGGCCTTCCTAAGCTTATCCGCAAACACATAATAGCTGACCGGCTTTACCAGAAAATCGATGGCATTTACCTCATACCCGCAGATGGCATACTGGGCCATGTTCGTAACAAATACGATGCCCAGCCGCTGATCCGATTCCCTGATCCGTCTTGCTGCCGTCATGCCGTCCATATGAGGCATCTCAATATCCAGAAAGACCACATCCAGCGAACCGTCGTAGTCCTCTGCAAAATTCAGACCGTCCGTATACTCCTTTATTTCAAACTGTATTTTCTCTTCTTTTTCATACCGCAGCAGAAATGATTTCATATGCTGTATATGATCCCGGTCATCATCCACCAGTCCGATACGAATCATGCCGCCATCCCCCTTTCCCTGATGCTTTGTCAGCAGAATTCCTCGGGGTCCCTTAACTGCTGACAGTAAACTGTACAGATATAAAAAGGCCTGAAAAGCCTTAGTTTTACGCTGATAAGGAAGTATTAACAACAACTTATAACTAACGCTGACAGACAGGGTGCAAACAGAGAGTTAATCACTTTCAATAGTGGTCGGCTCTCTGTTTTTCTATCTTCACTTTGTTACGCAATAGAACGTCATTTTTGAGGGTAGAAGTATAAAATATCATCTAAGCGTTTTACACATTCCGAAAGCCGCATAAATCAAGCGTTTTTCCCCCTCTACTGCGTAACAAACTTGTAGTAATTGTCCGAGGGAGCATAGACCGCCTATCTTGGATTTTCCTGTGTTGGAAAAGCCTACGTTGGAAAATCCAACGCAATTAAATAAAGATATAAATAACTAAAGAAATACCAAATACGAATTTAATCAAATACCCATTCCCTTCCTATCCTTTCCCTAATCCCTCTCCTTGGGGGCAAAGCAAAGCGGCAGAGCCGCCGGAATGGAAAAGAACGGAACGGAAAAGGCAATATAAAAATATCGTTTATTATGTTACGCAGTAGAACCTCATTTTTAAGGGTTGTAGTATAAAACCCTTACCCCTGCCCTTATCTTCTCTGTAATACCGCTTAAATCAAGCAAGAAGCACACTCTATCGTGTAACATTCCATACTGGATAGAGAGCGTAAGCGGTTTATCCGATTGCGCTCTCTTGGTTACCCGACAGCAAAAACAAGGAAAGCCGTCAAGGACGCGCAAACGTGCAATTTATCCTTGACGGCTTTTTCTGGCTTTGCTACTACCTGTCAAAACGGAATTGCAGGATAGCTTTGATAAGCTGTGCTTTCAAACGGTCTTGAATATCGTCGTTAATATGCCCGCGATAGGTAGACAGATATTTAATCCTCGCTGTGTAATGCCGCAGTACTGCGTCTATGGCTTCCGGCTCGCCTGCAACAGCTTTTTCAATGGTTTCAAAAGGTATCAGTTTCTTATTCCTCATGTTTTGTTTCCTCCAGTTCTTTTCTTAACTGCTTCAATGCCGCCAGTTTCCAGTAGTTGACTGTACTTCTGCTTCTTCCGTACTCATTCCCGATTTTTCTTTCGCTGTAACCGAGGAAGAAATTCATCAGCAGAGCTGTACGCCTTTGTTCTGACAGATTAGCTAATGCGTCGGCTAACCGTCTACTTGTAACGACAACTTCTTTCCCTTGCACAACAAAAACAGTCGGCTTTTCATAAACATACTGCTCAAAATAGTTGTCGGTTGCAAACGGTTCAAAAGACGTTTCCGACATCAGATAGTCAAGTGATACTTCATGCTTCTGTTTCCGTCCCAAATCGCGGTACGCGCTGATTGCCGCATTGCGGAGAACGATTTTACAGAACGCGGCAAAGGCATATTCGATATGCTCCATAAATTGTTCGGAATACCTCATTTTCTCATCACCCCCTTTCTTCCCAGTAGGGGGCTATTACAACAAACGCCCATGCAGGCATAAAACCGCATAGGCGTTTGGTAATATGAGTTATTTAAGTAATTATGATGATTTGTGTATTCATCTTCATAACCGCAAAATCCCGTTGCATGGAATAGGCTTTTTTTAACAATGGAATAGAATTAAAAATATGAAAAAGAAACATGGCAATATCTCCCGACACCGCCATGTCCATAAAAATAATTGTGTATTTACCGCTATTCCATTTTATATACAGGAAATGGCGGTTTGTTTTCCTATCACAAAACAGAAAGAGCCAATAATCATAAGATTTATTTCTTGTGATTATCGGCTCTGCGTCAATGCGTCTGGCTCTGTGATAACTGAAATATTCAGATTTTTTACATTGATAAGATTTTCCTGCTTACACTTCGGACAGTATAGTGGGAAATTCTTTATTTCTGTATCTTCCCGTATTCTTAATCGAGTTTTATTATTGCATATAGGACATAAAATCCATTTTTCTTTTTGCAATGCACCACCTCATTTCTAATCAGACTACTTTCAATGGAAATCATAAACAGAGTATTGGAAAATCACTTGTTTCCCCAAAATAGTAATTGCTTTCTCGCTACATTGATTTACGCACCGATAACATAAGGTACACCGTCCGTTTGCTACAATCTTACATTTGGATAATGACAAATTATTCATAGGACACACCAATGCACATTTCCCGCACTTTATACAAGCGTCGGTATCTATCTGTATTTTGTTTGAATATTCTTGTGTTTTATGGTAAAACCAAAGCCGCTGTCCCAAAAGCCCTGCAATATGGCATAAAAATCCCAAACCGTCTTTAGTTGGAGTACCATTTTTCAAATTGCACACCGCTGATTTTATGCGTTCTTCTGCTTGTATAACAATTTGCTTATTTTGAGCCGGAGTACGCTTTAAGGCTTTTACATCACAAATACAATCCGGCATTTTCAGATGAAGTCCACCCCATACCTGTGCGCCGTATCTCTCGAACAATCTTGCAGATACGCCCGCACCATCGCCGCTAAACAGTCCCATTGTTGCAATAATGAAAACACGTTTTCCTTTCCATATATCAGAATTTTCGCAGATAAAATCCCGTACAATTTTAGGCAAATTACTGTAATAGATTGGATAAGCAAAAATAATGTCTTTATGATATGTAACTTTTTCCATTGTACCTGTATCTTCTAAAGGGGTTATTTCAATGTTCCTATCATATAGAGCAACAAAGTTTTCTAAACAATATTTTGTATTTCCTGTTCCGCTAAAATAAATCCCTATCATATTTTTTCTCCCGTATTATCTAAAAAGGAAAGTTGAAAAACGTCCATAAAATCAATGACCTTCTCTCTCCAATCATTATCATAATTTACATTATTCATGGTGGCTAATGAAGTAACGCCATGTATAAAAGCCCAAATGGTTATGATAATATCATTTTGCTTTTCTTCCGAATAGTGCGTCTGCCCTAATAATTTACTTACAATATTTTTATAGATAATATAAGGTTTATAGTTTTGGTCGTCTGGTATTGATAACGATAAGTCAATTTTTATATTGGATTGAGAATATAAAAATTGAAAATAAGCAGGGTTCTCTACAAAGAAAGATACATAGGCTATCCCCATATCTTTCAATATTTCTGCGACATTATTATTCTTTTGAACGGTACTTTCTAATTGTTTAGAAAATCTATCTGTGATAAATAATTGCATTGCTTCAAGCAGTTCTTCTTTATTTTGAAAATGGCTGTAAGGGGCAGCATGGCTAACCCCACACGCCGCAGCTACCTTTCTCAAAGAAAAAGCATTTACTCCCTCTGTACTTACAAGCTGAATACCTGCTTCGATTAAAGCGTTTCGCAAGTCTTTATGATGATAAGTCTGTCGTTTCTGTGCCATGCTAAGTCCTCCAATCTTTACACTGTCTATATTATAAAACCTAAACTTTACAGTGTCAAGTTTGAGGAGGATTTTAAGTTGTGATACTTGAAATTATTTTTTCCTAAACGGTTATTTATTTGGCATTTCAGAAACTTTTCCGTAATAAGAGATAAGAAAAACTTTTTGAAAATTTTCTCTCAAAACTTCGGCAAAATCGCTCTGCTCGGTGTTGTAGGTAGTGAGAGGAAAATCAGAGGGTTTGGGATACTTCCCAACAAGCAAAATGCAGGGCATTTTCGGAAAAGAGTACTCTTTTTCTATGCTTGCTACGAAACTTATCACATTACAAATCAAAGAAAGGACGGGAAAGGAATGGAACGGAAACAAGAACAAGATACAACAGATGATAGGCAGAAACAGGGAAATCCGGCAGATGAAACAGTGATTTATAAAATCGGCGGCACATTCTATGAAGTGTCTACCTCTTGCGGCGGCTCTGAACCGCTTTTTGAAAAGATGAAGCGGCTCATAAAATCAGAAAATCTCAAAGCGCCTACTGACAAAGGAAAAGAAGTCCGCTATAATGAAGATAGCAACCTGTCTGTCGGGCGTTCATTACAGGAGGAATGAATATGACAGCAAATACATATAAGCCCGAACAGATAACCGCATTATATGCCCGTTTAAGTCAAGAGGACGCATTAGACGGGGACAGCAACAGCATTGTTAATCAGAAAGCAGTTTTAACAAAATACGCTTCGGATAACGGCTTTACAAATCCGGTATTCTTTATTGATGACGGCATTTCCGGTGTAACCTTTGACCGCCCGAATTTTAACCGCATGATTGCAGAGATTGAAGCCGGAAATGTGGCGACAGTCATTGTCAAGGATATGTCCCGCTTGGGGCGTGATTATCTGAAAGTCGGTTACTATACGGAAATCTTTTTCGTTGAAAGAGATGTTCGCTATATCGCAATCAATGACGGTGTAGACAGTGCAAAAGGCGACAATGATTTTACCCCTTTCCGAAACCTGTTTAACGATTTTTACGCCAAAGATACCAGTAAAAAAGTACGGGCAATCAAGAAAGCGCAGGGCATGGCAGGAGAACATCTGACTAAGCCGCCCTATGGCTATAAGGTAGACCCCAACGACAGAAAGAAATGGATTGTAGATGAAGAAGCTGCCGCTGTGGTAAAGCGAATTTTTGATTTATGCGTTGCAGGAAAAGGACCTATGCAAATAGCGAAAATTTTGAAAGCTGACAAAGTGCTGACAACACGCGCTCATTATGCAAAGCAGAAAGGAAAATCCCTTCCCGATAATCCGTACAGTTGGAATGAAAGTACGATTGTAGCAGTTTTGGAGCGTATGGACTACTGCGGACATACGGTAAACTTCAAAAGCTATTCCAAATCCCACAAGCTGAAAAAGCGTATTCCCACCACAAAGGAACAGCAGGCTATTTTCCGCAATACACATGAAGCAATCGTTGAGGAGACTGTCTTTGAACGGGTACAGGAATTAAGGGCAAATAAACGCCGCCCCACAAAGGCAGAGCGGCAGGGAATGTTTTCCGGCTTGGTATTCTGTGCGGATTGTGGAAGTAAACTGCACTTTGCCACCTGCAAGAGCTTTGACGGTTCACAAGACAACTACCGCTGTGCAAGATATAAAAGCAATACGGGAGATTGTACGGCACACTTCATCAGAGAAGAAGTCCTGCGGAAAATCGTTCTCAATCGGATATTTGCCGTAACTGCCATGTTCTATGAGGACATTACCACCTTTATGGAACTGATACAGAAACAGCGGTTTGATGAAGCGGAAAAGGATATGAAACGCAAGCAGTGTGAAGTAAGGCAGGCAAGAAAACGGATTGCAGAACTTGACCGGATTTTCAAGCGGATTTATGAGGACGACATCAACGGCACAATCAGCCATGAGCGATTTTTGAAGCTGTCCGCAGAGTATGAAGCAGAACAAAAAGAGCTGACGGAAAAGGTAAAGGCAGAACAACAGGAAGTCGATACCTACGAACAGAATAAAAGCGATTTTGACAGCTTCGCCGCCATCATCCGCAAGTATGTGGGAATAACCGAATTAACTCCCACTATCGTCAATGAGTTTATAAAGAAAATCGTTGTCCATGCGCCGGAGAAGATAGACGGCAAGCGTTTTCAGAAAGTGGATATTATCTTTAACTTCGTGGGAGAAATCCATTTGCCGACTGACCCGCAGACGGAACAGAAAGAAACCGATAAACAGGAAAAGACGGCATAGCCCTTGAACGGGGCTATACCGCCTAATTGAAAAATATACTTCCTTGTAACCGAAAAGCCTTCTATGAGTATAATACTTATACCCTGAGGACTTTTCAAGCCTTTTGCCGATCTTATTGTACAGATTACTCCTCCGGCAGCGCTCCTACTATTTTATGGCGCTCATATATTTCTTCCAGATAAACTATATCTTCCCTGCTTAAAGACACATCTACTGCCTTTACTGCATCATCAAAATGGGGAACTGAGGTTGCACCCACAATCGGCGCTGCAACACCCTTTTCCCAAAGCCAGGCCAATGCAACCTGAGACATGGAAATATTATATTTCTTCGCGATTTCATCTACCCTGTCGATAATAAGAAGGTCATTTTCCATGGCCTGGTCATACTTCTTTCTAAGGGTTTGGTCTGTCTGACTCCGCTTAGATTCGGTTGTCCAGCCGCGATGGGTCAGATGACCTCCTGCCAGTGGACTGTAGGGGATCAGAGATACCCCATACTGCCTGCAGATAGGTATCATTTCCCTTTCATCTTCACGGTACATCAGATTGTAATGGTTCTGCATGGCAGAAAACTGCGTCCACCCATTCTTTTCCGCCGCGATCTGCATATTGTGAAACTGGTATCCATACATGGCAGAGGCTCCAAGAGCGCGAACTTTTCCTGATTTTACCAGGGAATCCAGAGCCTCCATGGTTTCCTCCACCGGCGTATCATAATCGAACCGATGGATCTGATATAAATCCAGATAATCTGTTCCCAAACGCTGCAGGGTTTTGTCTATTTCCCGTAAAACAGCCTCCTTTTTCAGCTTTCCCTCATTGAAATATACCTTGGATGCAAGAACCACCTGATCTCTTGCCACCTGCAGTTCCTTCAGAGCATGGCCGATATACAGTTCGCTGGTTCCATGGGAATAACAGTTTGCTGTATCAATAAAATTTACGCCAAGATCCAGCGCATGGGCAAGCATTGCTGTGGTTTTCTCCTGATCCAGTGTCCATAGGTGAAAATCCTCCGCCGCTTTTCCAAAAGACATTCCACCCACACAAATCCTTGACACCTTTATACCTGTTTTTCCTAATTCTGTGTATTTCATATAAACCTCCTTCTGTCTTAACCATTTAAAAACGGGAATCGCCTGGCCTCCGCAGACGCTTTTGCTTTGCAGCAAATTCCTGACGCAGCATATCTGCAAACTCTTCCACATAATAGCCGCCTCTCTCCTTTTTCCAGAAGGCACAGTAATTCCGAACAACCGGCTCTCCGTTCTGAAAAAGAGGAAGGCGCTGAAAGGTCACTCCCAGATTCGGATCCTGGCGGATTCCCTCCACAGGCATAAAGCCCCTGTTTCCTGCAACCATCAGTCTGCCTTCCTCCAGACTCTCGGCAAACAGGAAACTGCCGCCAAATCCCAGTGTATTGTGATAATATTCGCTTTCATTTTCCTGCTGTTCCTTAGAAGCCACCAGAATACAAGGAATATTGCGAAGCTCTTCAAGAGTTACATATTCCAGCCGACTCAAGGCGCTTTTCCCCGATATTTCAATAAAACACTGGCTTTTTACCAGTTCAAAATTGACATAGGCATCGGAAAACGCCCTGCGCTGGTCGTTTAATACCATATCCACACTGCCGAAACGCAGCAGATCATACAGATCTTCATGATTGCCATGAACAATTTCCAGAGATACCTCCGGGTATTTTTCTGAAAACGCAGCAATGACCTGATGAAGTTCCTTCCCGCCATAACAGCGCAGATAACCGACACGAAGCCGGGTGTCATCATACGTTCCAATTTGAATGGTTTCCCGTTTCAGCCGTTCCACCTCATCTAAAACCCTGAGACTGTTCCTGTAAAAATACTCCCCTGCTGGTGTCAGGGAGAACCTTCGTTTTTCCCGATGGATCAGTTCCACTCCCAATTCATCTTCCAACGCCCGCATCTGCTGAGAGATCGCTGACTGTGAAATGTACATCTGCTCTGCCGCTTCCGTAAAACTGTTGGTGTTTACGACGGATACGAAATACTGCATCTGCCTGAGCAGCATAATGCCACCGCCTTTCCTCTTTCTTTACAACCATTTTATCACGGAAAGCTGCATCTGCAACCCAGTTACCACACAGCCTGTCAGTTTTTGTCTGTCATCCTACGCGCCCAATCGGCTGCTTTTCTTCCAAAAGACGGGCATTCCGTTCCACGGACTGCAAGTCCCTTTTCGACCCTTGCTCCCGTACAGATGGACTTTAAATCCCTCTCGCTTCTTCCCATTCCGCTTCCTTCATTGGTGCAGAATGGAATAATCCTCTTTCCGTTGAGATCATACCTCTCCAGGAAGGAAAACACAGGCATGGGCATGGTTCCCCACCAGTTGGGAAATCCTACAAAAATCGTATCATAGGAATCCAGGCTCTCCATATAGGCTTTCAGCCTGGGTCTGGCATTTGCCTTCAATTCAGTAGCCGCTTCCTCTGTGCAGGTATGATAGTCCTCTGCATAGGGCTTCACTGTGTCCACTTCAAAAATATCGCCACCCACAGCTGCCTGAATTGCCTCCGCTAAAATTTCCGTATTTCCTTTTTCCAGATTTTTGATGCTTCCGCCCCAGTAATTTTGTCCCTTTCTGGAGTAATATACCGTTAAGATATTTGCCATTTTCTCATCCCCTTCTTGTTTTATCTGCCGCTTTATTTACGCAGGAAAGCGCATTCAGGCTGCGGGGATAGCCGATAAAGGGCAGGCACTGGGAAATAATCTGAATCAAAAATTCCTTATCATTTCCCATTTTCATATTCGCTGCCGCGTGACTGATAAGCTGAGGCTCGCATCCCCCCTGGGCTGCCAAAAAACAAAAGGTAATCATCTCCCTCTGCCTGTAGTCCAGGCCGGTTCTGGTATACCAGTCTCCAAAGCAGTTATCTGCCAGCCAGCGGTTAATATGTCTGCTCTCCTCCGGACCTGATTTATAAAACTCCCTCATATGCTCTCCAAAAATGTCCACCTGGGCCTGAATCCCTTTTTCCAGCCTGTTCTCCATGGTTGTCGTTTCCTGCCCCTCTAAAGGCAGCGTAATTCCTCTCGCAGCAAATACCTCATTGGTCCCCTTAAGAAAGGGGAACACTCTCCCAATTCCCAGATATGCCGCCGCCTGGTAAACAATCTCCTTTGCTTCCACCGGCGTAACTCCTAAATTCAGAGCCGCCGGCAGCATAACCTTAAACTCGTCTATGCCCTGACAGCCCAACAGCACGGCAAGAATGGCCGTCATACGGGTACGGTCATCCAGACTGCAGCTGTTGATCACCTCGTCAAAGGCAAAGTTGTCAAAGCGCTCCGTAAACTCCGGATCCGTCCTTAGAAATTCGGATACATACCCCGGAAACATTTTTTCATGATACTTTTTAGCAAACTCTGTAATTGCCATATTTTGTTCACTCCTTTATATTAGTTTTTCTATTTTTATGCGGTTTTCCGAAATCAAAAATACAAAGAACGTTTGGAGAAACATATAGCTGAATATTCTCTGCAGAATAAAAACCTCTCCTCCATAAACGCCGGCGCAATCCCCGCCAGCAGAAACGCTTTTCCATTCATTCTGGAAATCCGCCGTTTTTTGCTCCCTGGCCTGAAATCCTGCAGGCATTTCTCCATGAAATTCCGCTTTTTATGTGTTTTTCCGGCATTATGATACCATAGGAGGGCTCCAAAAAGTCTAATACGGTTTTTCTGGACGCTCTGGAGGTATAACTGGTAATATACGCCATCCGCACCGGATCTCCAGGAGCCAGCCCCATTGAGGCATCCAGCATATTCAGAAAACCATGACAAGCCTCATATTCCGGCATCAGGTCTGCAATCTTCGCACTTCCATAACATTTCTTACTGTTCCCATGCCCCGTTCTCCTCCATTTTATCCGTTTATCCTTTATACCGCTGTAAATTTCCTCTTATGTTTCCGGTTGTAACGGGCCGTAAAAATAAGAAGCCGTAGCTCCGCCATCTATCAGGAAATCCGTTCCTGTAATAAACGCACCTTTTTCACTCATCAAAAGTTCTGCCACATTGGCAATCTCATCTGCCGTTCCGGGACGGCCTGCTGGGCATTTCGCAAACATATTTTTATAAAAATCCCCTCTCGGCCCATTCAGTTCATCTAGTGCTAATGGAGTTACCACGATTCCCGGAGAAATAGAGTTGATCCGCGCTCCCCTTTCTCCCCATTTCAAAGCTTCCGCCATAACCCGTTTTTCATTGCAGCGCTTTGCCAGCTGATACGCATGAAGCGTACTTTTATGTTTTCCTTCTGCAGCAGCGGAAGGGATAATAATTCCTCTGCAGGCGTCGCCGCAAGTAATTCGTCCTCTTTGGGGCTTAACGCAGGCATCCGGTGTGCCGACTGACTGGAAATCGTAACCCCTGTTCCTCCCACGCCAATTACCCTTCCTACTTCCTCCAGTAAAACCGCAGTCCCATAAAGATCAACCTTCAGTATCGCTTCAACCGGGGCCTGACTTGGTGAGACGCCCGCACTGTTGATCAGCATCTTAATTTCCCCATGCTTTTTTCCCTCTGCAATCAGGTTTAAGATGGAGGCTCTGGAGGATAAATCCATTTCTACCGGCGTCACATCAAACCCCGCCTCATTCATAATCCGGGCAATATTGCGGGCATTTTCCAGCTTCTTATCTCCAACCACAAGCTTCTTTCCGTGTCCAATCCTGCGGGCGATCGCCATACCGATCTGCCCTGCACCAGCCCACAGTACAACTTCCTTGGTTTGATCTCTCATGTTCCATTCCTCTCTTTCCGGCTTTGTTCCTTTTGTGATACCTATATCATAGTGAATCTCTCTCAAAAGAACCATTCGGATTTCAGTGGTATTGGATAAGTATTACTTATGTATGATCTTAAACTTAATTTTGAATCACGAAAAAAATCCCCCGCCTGACAGCGAGGGAAAAGCCTACATCCGTTTACAAAACTCATCCACCGGCATAGGACGTCCAAAATAATATCCCTGAATCATATCGCACTTCTGCTCCTTCAGGAAATCCACGTATTCTCTGGTTTCTACACCCTCGGCCACTACCTTCATATCCAGCTGCCGGGCGATCTGGATGATTCCGCGGCTGACAATCTTTCCGCGTTCCTTTTCCTCCTCACTGAACAGCTTCTGATCCAGCTTTATGGTGGATACGGGAAGGCTTTTCAGCATATTTAAAGAAGAATAACCGCTGCCGAAATCATCCATGGAACATTCAAAGCCCTGTTCTCTCAGGCTGCGGACAAACTTGATCAGACTGCCTGAATTGTCCAGCATAATACTTTCAGAAATTTCAAATTCTATGTATTGGCGGGGAACCCGGTGCCGTTCAAAGATAGGGAGCACTCGCTCCTCAAAAAAGTTATTTGCAGAAAAATGGGATTTTGAAAGATTTACAGAGATCTTCAACGGCTCGATCCCCTCGTCCATCCATTTTTCGATCAGCTCCAACGCCGACTCAAAAATAAAGTAATCAATCTGCCGCATAAATCCGTTCTTTTCAAAAAGAGGAACAAACTCATACACTGGCATCATCCCTTCCTCTGGATCCTGCCAGCGGACCAGTGCCTCAGCACCGGCCAGCGTCTCGTGCTCAAGCTCATATTTGGGCTGGAGAAACATTTTAAAATGCTTCTTTTCCAGCGCAGGCTGCGCCATCTCCAAAAGTTTTTTGTGATACTCTCTCTTATCATGAATCGTATGGTTGTACACCTCAAAATGAGAATTCCGGTCAGAGGCATCGGCGCTGTGAGTCCGACAGAAATTCGCCCGGTCCACCGCATCTGCATAGATCTCAGAAGCATCTTTTAAAATGTAAGCCCCAATAGAGAGAAATAATTTCCGGTCAATCTTCAGATGCTCCAGAAAATATACGGCGTCATCCAGTTCATAGATCCGGGCCTTAAGCGCTTCCTCATCCTTTATCCTTAAAAGCAGATAATACGTATCTGTATTCACTCTGGCAATAGACTCTCCCGGCAGCAGCTTTTCCTTAAAAGCCGTATAGACACTCTTTAAAATGTGATCGCCTGCAGCCCAGCCATATTCTGAATTGATCAGGCTGAATTTTTTAATGTTTATATACAGAAAAGCAAAAAACTCCCCTTTCTGGGCCGTTCGTTTTTGAAATTCCTGCTGAAACAGAAACTCATTTGATCCGCCCGTCACCGGATCGATATAGCAGTTTGAAAGCTCCAGTACCTTATATTTTAATGTTCCAAATCCTCCCATAAATGCCAGCACAAAAAAGAACAGCGGTATGGCTGTTTCCAGCGGATCCAGTCTATGGGATCGGCTGACCAGATAAAAGTATGCGCATAATAAGCACAGACAAAAGCTACAAAAAGAGTAAAAAACTCCCCACCACATTTTTTGTCGTTTTTGAAACTCCATATTTGTCTCCTGAATCGTTATGTATAATTTTTATTTTTAACTGATAATAACCGGGATTCCTGAAGACACATTAAATTAAGGAACCAAAAGTTATATGGAATATCCCGGAGCGTTTAAGGCAGCCACGCTTCATCTGAGTGCCCTGCTCATGAAAAAAGTCCCTCGCCATGCGGCAAAGGACTAACGGTCCGGCCCAACCACTTTGTATATCAGTCAGCGGTAAACTTGATTTGTATCTACATTTTAACAAGCACGGCGTGGGATGTCAATAAGGGGGGAATCCACAGCATTAAAAAACGCCAAAAACTTGTCGAAATATCTTGATATTTGGCTTTTCATCCTTTATAATGGATTCGTACCAAAGATAAAAGGAGATTGTACTTTCGCTGTACAATCTCTTTCAATTTATAAGGAAATGAAAATGGAGGAGAATATCTCATGGATAGAGAGATGATTATTGTTTTGGACTTTGGTGGCCAGTATAACCAGCTGATTGCCCGCCGTGTCCGTGAATGCAATGTATACTGCGAAGTACACCCCTACAACATGAGTTTGGACAAGATCCGCCAGATGAACCCCAAGGGCATCATTTTCACCGGCGGTCCTGATGTGGTATTTGAGGACGGCGCTCCGCGCTGTTCCAAAGAGATCTTTGAACTGGGCATTCCGGTTCTGGGAATCTGCTATGGCGCTCAGCTGATGAGCTATCTGTTAGACGGTGTTGTAAAGAAGGCGGTCGTAAGCGAATACGGCCACACTGAGGTGGACGTAGATACCTCCTCCAAGCTGTTTGACGGCGTGTCTCCAAAGACAGTTTGCTGGATGAGCCACGGCGTATATATTGCAGAGGTTCCCGCCGGTTTTTCCATCACCGCCCGCACAGAGTCCTGCCCCGTAGCCGGTATGGAATGTGCCGAGAAGAATTTCTATGCTGTTCAGTTCCATCCTGAGGTAGTGCACACCAAGGAAGGAACCAGGATGCTGTCCAACTTTGTATACAATGTCTGCGGCTGCTCCGGTGACTGGAAAATGGATTCCTTTGTAGATACAACCATCAAGGCCCTGCGTGAAAAAATCGGTTCCGGCAAGGTGCTCTGTGCTCTGTCCGGCGGCGTCGACTCTTCTGTTGCTGCCGTTATGCTTTCCAAGGCCATTGGCAAGCAGCTGACCTGCGTATTTGTAGACCATGGTCTGCTTCGTAAAAATGAGGGCGACGAGGTAGAGGCCGTATTCGGCCCGGAAGGCCACTACGACTTGAACTTCATCCGCGTAAACGCTCAGGAGCGTTTCTATGAGAAATTAAAGGGTGTAGAAGATCCTGAGAAAAAGCGCAAGATTATCGGCGAAGAATTTATCCGCGTATTTGAGGAAGAAGCGAAAAAAATCGGCGCCGTAGACTATCTGGTTCAGGGAACCATTTACCCCGATGTCATCGAATCCGGCCTTGGAAAATCCGCAGTGATCAAGTCCCACCACAATGTAGGCGGCCTCCCGGAGCACGTAGATTTCAAGGAACTGGTAGAGCCTTTAAGACTGCTCTTTAAGGACGAGGTGCGCAAAGCTGGTCTGGAACTTGGCATCCCCGAATATCTGGTATTCCGTCAGCCATTCCCCGGCCCTGGCCTGGGTGTGCGCATCATCGGCGAAGTAACAGCTGACAAGGTGCGGATCGTACAGGATGCTGATGCGATCTACCGCGAAGAAATTGCAAAAGCCGGTGTGGACAAAAACCTCGGACAGTACTTTGCCGCCCTGACCAATATGCGTTCTGTAGGCTGCATGGGCGATGAAAGAACCTACGATTACGCCATTGCCCTCCGTGCTGTGCTCACCTCCGATTTCATGACCGCAGAGTCCGCCCAGATTCCGTGGGAGGTGCTGGGGAAGGTAACCAGCAGGATTGTGAATGAGGTGAAGGGGGTTAACCGGGTGTTGTATGACTGCACGGGGAAGCCGCCGGCTACGATTGAGTTTGAGTGATGAAATGACCTTTAGAAAGCCTTTATTTATGCGGGTTCCAAGCAAAATTGTTTAATATCTGGCAACAATTTGGCAACATTATTGCATTATTCATCGAATAAAATACTTCAATATCATAAGAAAACCTTACTGATTTTCAAGCATTTTAAGCTGAAAGTCGGTAAGGTTTTTTGCATTAAAAATTAGTCGGATTCGGGTTTCAAATCCTGTAAGATAAGGTCGCTTAGTCCTTGTGAGGGAACTACCTTTCTCCATTGTTTTGAGGTATCTAATTCGGGATATTTGTACCGCCACTGGTCGTATTCTTCTTTGGTTATCTCTCCTTGCTCCATACGGGCAGCCTGTTTCTGCCATGCATGGAACATATCAAACATAGTGGTGTAGGTTGTTCCGGCGAATTTATCTAACCGCAGACACACTTCCCCGTCAATCTCTCCGATTTTCAAGCCATACATATCTTCCAACGCAAAAAGCGTGTGCATAAGCCCGATGTAACTGTCTATTTCCGGCACAGTGATTGCACGAGGGCTTACATCAAGGAGATGTGCCATTTCTTTTACAAGGTCTTGCTTCGGTGTTCTGGATTCTGATTCGTACTGTGCCATACGGACATCAGAGGTCTTTCCCAGAAAACCGAGGAGTTCGCCTAACTGTTTCTGTGTCATGCCTTTCCGATTGCGAAAAAAGCGGATTCTTTTGCCGATTGCCATAATAAAACCTCCGATACTAAACATTTCTGTTGAAGTTAGTATAACATGATGAAATAGGAATAGCAAGTGAAACTTAAATAAAAAAAGTTAAGATTTTTCTGCAAACCACTTGACTTAACGGAATTTATTTAGTATCATACAGTTACAGATTAAACAAAAAGAGTTAAAAACTGAATGACCGTACGAGCCGAATAAACGCCATGACTTTCCAGAAGGAAACGAGCGTCCCTTATATAGAGGGACTGGCACAGCGCCGAAAAGGGTTGCCTGTCAGAACGGGGAGGATAGAACGGCGGAAATTTTAGTGAAAGGAGAGGTTAAAGATGGCAGAAAAATCATTTATGACGGTGGAAGAAGTGGCAACAGAATTACGGGTATCAAAGTCAAAAGCCTATCAGATTGTGCGGGAACTGAACGCAGAATTGCAGAAGCAAGGGTATCTGACTGTGGCGGGGCGTGTAAATGCTACTTTCTTTCATAAGAAAGTCTGTTACAGCGATTAAACGGAAGGAGATGATAAAAATGGCTGTATATAAAGACAATGCTACGGGAACGTGGCGAGTGATTTACCGTTTCACGAACTGGAAAGGGGAACGGAAACAGACACAGAAACGTGGATTTGCAACAAAAAGAGAAGCACAGGCATGGGAACATGAGGCCATGTTGAAAAAGAACTCCAAACTGGATATGACTTTTGCCAGCTTTTTTGAACTTTATGAAGCAGATAAAAAGCAGCGTGTCAAGGAAAGCACATGGGAATCTAAGAGCCATGTAATCCGCACAAAGATTTTGCCGTATTTTGGGAATCGGAAGATAGCGGCGATTGAAGCAAAGGACATTATCGCATGGCAGAATGAACTCATGGCGTATCGGGACGAGAAAGGGAAGTCCTATTCAGCAGATTATCTGAAAACCATACACGCACAGCTTACAGCAATTTTTAACCATGCGGTAAACTTTTATAACCTGCCTTACAATCCGGCAAGACGGGCTGGCACAATGGGAAATGAAATTCCAAAGGAAATGGACTTCTGGACAAAAGAGGAATATCTGAAATTTTCAGAAGCCATGATGGATAAGCCACGTTCCTACTATGCTTTTGAAATGCTTTACTGGTGTGGAATCCGGTCCGGCGAGCTGCTAGCTCTTACTCCTGCTGATTTTGATTTCGAGAAACAGACGGTCACGATCAGCAAAACGTATCACCGTTCCAAAGGGCGTGATATTATTACAAGCCCCAAAACAGCGAAAAGCAACCGCACCGTAAAAATGCCCCCGTTTCTCTGTGAAGAAATGCAGGAGTATATCAAAATGCTCTATGACATCAAACCGGACGAGCGGCTGTTTACCGTTACGAAGTCTTATCTCAATCACGAGATGGAGCGAGGGGCAAAACAGGCAGGAGTGAAAAAGATTCGTGTGCATGATATTCGCCACAGCCATGTATCACTGTTGATCAATATGGGATTTTCAGTGTTGGCGATTGGGGAACGGGTAGGACATGAAGCAGAAAAAATCACTTACAGATATGCTCATTTGTTTCCGACTGTTCAGATAGAAATGGCAGAAAAGCTGGAAATGGAGCGAATGGAAAAGGAGGACAGCAATGGAAAGAAGTCTTGATTATAAAGGGCGTTGGAGAAATCATACCGTAGCGTTTCGGGTATCGGATAAAGAAGCAAAGCTGCTCGATGACTTAGTGGCGTTGTCGGGCTTGACAAAGCAGGAATATATCATAAGGCGGCTGACATGCCGGGATGTGGTTGTGCAGGGCAATCCGAGAGTTTATAAGGCACTGAAAAATCAAATGGCGACTATCTATGAGGAATTGAAGCGGCTGGAAACAGTAAGCCCAGATAATGGTGAACTGCTCTATACGATACAGGTAATCGCAATTACGTTAGAGGGACTGAAAGGAGAAGATGAATGATGGAAAAAATGAAAACGACTGCTCCCGTATCATCTGTTGGCGCAGATGGGGCGCAGCCGATTATTAAAAATCACAATAAAATTATAGCAAATCCGCAGAAACAAATCAATCAGCAAGCCACCAAAAACCCGGAGAAATCCGGGAGTGGCGGACTGCAAACTATGTCCATGCCGGAATTGTACAACACCGTTTTTGTGCCGAGAATACCGATTGTAGACGGCTTTCTCTATGGCGGCACATATCTCTTTGTAGGTGCGCCAAAGGTGGGAAAATCGTTCTTCATGGCGCAGCTTGCCTATCATGTAGCAATGGGGATTCCTTTGTGGGATTATCCGGTACGGAAAGGGACAGTGCTGTATCTGGCATTGGAAGATGATTATGCAAGACTTCAACGGCGGCTGTCCGGTATGTTTGGTGTGGAATGTGCGGATAATCTGTATTTTGCAACACAGGCAAAGACCTTGAATGAGGGGCTGGACAAGCAGTTGGAGGAATTTTTGAAAGAGCATAAGGACGCAAGGCTGATTATCATTGATACGCTCCAGAAAGTGCGTGAAGTCGGTGGGGACAGGTACAGCTATTCCAGTGATTATGAGATTGTGACAAAACTGAAATCGTTCAGTGACAAATATGGTATCTGCCTGTTGGTAGTTCATCATACACGCAAGCTGGAATCTGAGGACAGCTTTGATATGATTTCCGGCACAAATGGACTGTTGGGTGCGGCAGATGGAGCGTTTATCATGCACAAAAAGAAACGGACAGACAATGAAGCTGTGATGGACATTGTGGGACGTGACCAGCCGGATCAGGAACTGACTATAGAATTTGACAGGGAGCGTTGCGTATGGAAATTCAAGAAAGCAGAAACAGAGTTGTGGAAACAGCCGCCGAACCCTCTTTTAGAAGCAATCAATGCGTTTCTGACAGAAGACAGACAGGAGTGGGAGGGAACAGCGACAGAACTTGTAAAGCAACTGCCGGATATGCAGTTACAGGCGAATGTGCTTTCCAGAAGGCTGAATATTGTCAACAGCCAGCTGCTCAATGACTATGGGATTTTCTATGATAATAAGCGGGGTCATGAAAGAAAAATCATTCTGAAACGTCTTAAAACAAAGGAATAAAAGCGACGATATGCGTCGGTTGCGACGGTATTTTTGATAGCGGGCTGGTGTAGAAAATATCGACGCTATCGACGCAAACCGACGCAGAAAGGGGTGAGAAGATGAAGAGTGTGCAGATTCCTTATGAATTGTTTATGCTGCTGCTCCGTTATCATCTGGTGGAGGATGATACCTGTTTGGAGAAAATCCGGCAGGGATTGGAGAAAAAACTGGATTCTTTGGTACAGCATGAATTGTATGGAAAATATAAGACTGCTCCACGCAGGAGGAACGGGAAAAAGCCCGACAGGAATATCTGAACAGGCGTGGAGTGCCGGACAGTTTCCGCTGGTAGTTTTCCTTGACGATAATGGACAGGGGCGTGTCACGCTCCTGTAGTAGTAGATAAAAAGAAAGGTGTGATTGTATGATAATTCAGCCGGAGTGGGGAACTCGGAATGTAAATAAATATTTTTATGAAAGTGAAGCTCGGAGGATTACTGACCTCAATGAAATCTTCGGAGAGGTAGAACTGACCGCTGATGAAGAAAGGACATTGATATGGCTTGCTGGATGGGATGAATATACGATAGAAAATGTGCTATCGGCTATCCGAAAAGCTATAGGGGCAGAAGCAAAGCGGCTGAAAGCCGCCCGTCCGTAGGACGGAAAAAGCCTCCGGCAGGACGCAATGGCAGCTTTTGATGGACGGAACGGCTGTCAAAAGTGCTTTTGCGTTACTTTCGACGAAAGTAACAAAGCTATGTGCCGTATCCGGCACTGATTACCTCTAACAGGGAGAAGGGATAAAGCTTGGAGAGAACGATTAGCGGTATGATGGGAAAGGGTTCTATCAATCATAATACAAGGGCATTTAGTGCAAAAAATGTGGATACAGAACGCAGTATTTATAATGTGGAGTTTTGCCATGCAGAGATTGAAGAAGTCTATCATGAATTATTTGTTGAAGCTCTGGAACGGTATAATGCGAAGCAGAAACGAAATGACAGAAAGATTGATAATTACTATGAAAAAATCCGGCAGGGCAAGCAGGAAAAGCTATTCCATGAAGCAGTTTTTCAAATTGGAAACAAGGACGATATGAATGCCAAAAGTGAAGAAGGGCAACTTGCAAAGGAAATTCTGATTGAATTTATGAAAGATTTTCAGAAACGGAATCCATATCTTCATGTATTTTCTGCTCATCTGCATATGGATGAGGAAACGCCTCATGTCCATGTAGATTTTGTTCCGGTTATTTGTAACAGCAAGCGTGGTCTTGATACCAGAGTTTCCTTAAAGGGAGCATTGGGAGAACAGGGCTTTAAGGGCGGCACGAGGGGAGCAACGGAATGGAATCAGTGGATAGAATCAGAAAAACAGGAAATTGCCCAGATTATGGGGAAGTATGGAATCGAATGGAAGCAGCTTGGAACGCATAATAAACACTTGTCGGTACTTGATTTTGAGAAGCAGGAACGGGCAAAGGAAGTTGCGGAGTTGGAAGCGAAAAAAGAAAGTCTGGAAGAACATAATGCTGCCATACTGGAAACCAGTGAAAAGTGGTTGGGAGAATTGGAAAATCTTGAACAGGAGATTCACTCCGCACAGGAAAATCGTGAGGAAGCAGATAAACGAGCAGAAGTGGCTAAGAAAGAAGCAGCACGATATGAGAAAAAACTGGCGGAGATTGCTCCTATGGTAAAGGATATGGAGAGATTTGCAGTTAAGTATTCGTATGATCCAGAAGAAGTGCTGCCAGAAGCGGGAACATTGGAAAGCGGAAAGACTTATAGAGAGAAAAAAACAAAGCCATTGATTGAAAAAATCATAATGGTTCTGCGATCTGTGTATCGGGAATATTTGAATATTTCTAACCGATTTGAAAAATTGCAAGATGCATATAGTAGAGAGCAAGACAGAAATGAGAGGTTAAAGAACCGGCTGGAAGAATCCTTAGAGGAAAATCGGGAGTTACGGACGATTACAACGGATTTTGGTCGTGTAAAGAAAGTTATGGGGGCTGAACAGGTGAATGCGGTTATTGACCGGGCAAAGCAACAGGAACAGATAGAAGCGGAACAGAAGCGGACTGTAAGGAGAAAACACAATAGGGAAGCACGCTGACAAGTGGAGGGTTGCTTAAAGCCCTCTTAGCAGCAGAAATACAGTGGTTTTACCGATTATTTGATAAGGGGGACGGATGTTCGAATAGATTTTTAGCAAAAAATAAGATATAGTATAGGAATAAATTCAAAGATTACAAAAAGAACATTTGTTCTAAAATTATGTTGAAATTAGTAGAATGATAGAGTATAATTGAATTATGTAGATAAGCATGAGGTGAGATGAAGTGTTAGAGAAAATTATTGAACTCACAAATTTGTATATAGAAAATATGCCTAAAAAGGAACGGAAAAAATATGGGCAGTTTTTTACAAGTATGGAAACTGCAAGATTTATGGCAAGTTTATATGAATGTCCGGCAGGGAAATCATGTATAAAGGTTTTGGACGCTGGTGCAGGTTCTGGCATATTGTCATGTGCTTTTATTGAATGGATTGAACAGTTTGATTATATATCGGAAATCGACTTGGTTTGTTATGAAAATGATGAAAATGTCTTAGAAATTTTAAAAGAAAATTTGGAGTATTGCAAGGAAAAGTCCACAAAAAGGATCAAATATGATATTAAGACAGAAAATTATATAACAAGTCAATATTTAGATTTTAATTCAATGATAGGAGGAAATACTACCCCGCCTAAATTTGATTATGTGATTGGAAATCCGCCATATATGAAAATATCCAAAAATGCACCAGAAGCAACAGCTATGCCGGAAGTATGTTATGGAGCACCGAATATGTATTTTATATTTGCAGCTATGGGACTCTTTAATTTAAAAGATAATGGCGAAATGGTCTATATTATTCCACGTTCATGGACATCGGGAGCATATTTTAAGAGATTTCGCCAATATTTTTTGACACAGGGGAAATTGGAACACATTCATTTGTTTGTTAGTCGAAGTAAAGTGTTTGATAAAGAAGATATTTTACAGGAAACAATCATCATAAAAGTTAGAAAAACAAATAAAAACCCAGAAAAAGTGAAGATTACTTCTTCTAAATCAAATAAAGATTTTGATGAAATAACTTCTTTGACAGTACCATATTCTGTGGTAGTTTCGGGAGAAGATTACTATGTATATTTGGTAACAAATAATGAAGAAGTTGATGTATTA
Source organism: Enterocloster alcoholdehydrogenati (assembly GCF_013282095.1). Lineage (GTDB taxonomy): Bacteria > Bacillota > Clostridia > Lachnospirales > Lachnospiraceae > Enterocloster > Enterocloster alcoholdehydrogenati. Next base: position 171,287 of record NZ_BLTJ01000003.1, on the reverse strand, counting down.
GAACGCTTGCACAGGTTTAACTGCACATTACCGGACATAGGCGTTAAAATGAAAACGGGATTGACTGTAGATTTTAGAAATCGTGATATACTTCGTGATGATGAAGAAGATGGTGCGATTCCGCTGTTTTATTCACAGCATATTAAACGAGGAACTGTGGAATTTCCGATTCAGAAAGAGCATGAATATGTGGTAACAGATCAACGTGGACTTATGCAGGATAATAAAAATTATTTGTTTGTAAAGAGATTTACAGCAAAAGAGGAACCACGCAGATTACAATGTGGAATTTATTTGGCAAAAAATTACCCGCAATATGAGAAAATAAGTACACAAAATAAAATCAATTTTATTGATGGATTGTTGGGGGAGATGTCAGAATGTTTGGTATATGGGTTGTATGTACTTTTTAATTCTACTTTGTATGATGAATACTACAGGATTTTAAATGGTTCTACGCAGGTAAATTCTACGGAAGTAAATTCGATGCCGGTGCCGGATATAGAAATCATACAAGAGATGGGCAGAAAATTGATGAAGACAAAGGATTTATCGGAAAGCAGCTGTGATTTGATTTTGGAGGGGTATTGTGGATAAAATTGAAGAAGCAAGAAAATTTTTGGAATTAGTGGGTATGCCGAAAGCACAACAAGCAGATATATGCTGTTATGTTCTGCTTGCAATGGCAGATATTAAACCGGATATGCGATGGGACGAAGCGAAGAATGAATGGATTCGTATTCATGATATTATTCAGTTTTCTAACACTTTCTATGGAACTACTTATGCAGAAAATAGTCGGGAAACATTTCGTAAACAGGCGTTGCATAGATTTAGAACTGCAGCATTAGTCGAAGACAATGGAAAGGCAACCAACAGTCCTAATTACAGATATAGGCTTACTGAGGAAACTTTAAAGATGCTGAAAACATTTCAGTCTGTGGAATGGCAAAAATCCTTAAATCGTTTTCTGACATACCATGATAAGTTGATTGATATTTACGCTTCAAAAAAGAAAATGACAATGATGCCAGTAAAAATCAATGGAGCAGACTTAAAATTTTCTGCTGGAAAACATAATGAATTACAGAAGGCAATTATTGAAGAATTTGCTCCGAGATTCGCACCTAATGCAGAGTGTTTATATGTAGGCGATACTACAGAAAAAGATTTGGTTAAGAATGTTGAGAAATTGACAGAACTGGGATTTGAAATTACTTTACATGACAAAATGCCAGATGTTGTTTTGTACAGAGAAGATAAAAATTGGATTTATTTTATAGAATCTGTAACTTCTGTAGGACCGATGGATCCCAAACGAATCATTGAAATCACAGAGATGACAGAAAATGTTACAGCTGGAAAGATTTTTGTTACCGCTTTTCTGGATTTTAAGACATATAAGAAATTTTCTGAGGTATTGGCATGGGAAACGGAAGTTTGGATTGCAGAGATGCCGGAGCACATGATACACTTGAATGGAGATAAGTTTTTGGGACCGAGATAAAAATGTCCTAGTTTTACGAAAATATTGGAGGGATAGTATGAATGAATTTGTTTTTGGAACACAAAAGATTACTATAAATCAACAAAAATTAAGAGTTCCTCAGTATGAGGCGTATGGAAAAATAAGAGAGTATTACGATAATTCTCAGAAAGACCGGGAAGTGGGGATAATTCTTCCAGTAGGTTGTGGAAAATCTGGATTAATTACATTGGCTCCATTTGCAGTGAAATCAAAAAGAGCATTGGTTGTTGCACCAAATGTAAAAATATCAGGACAATTAGCTGATGATTTTGATATGTCGAGTCCTAAAGTATTTTATTTAAAATGTGGGGCACTAAGTGAAACAGATGAATTTCCTGAATCTGTAGAAATTCGTGGAACTTCTGTTAATATGTCAGATTTAGAAAATGCGGATGTTGTAATCACTAATATACAACAGTTGCAGGGAAATCAAAATCGTTGGCTGTCAGCATTAGATACTGATTTTTTTGATTTGATTATATTTGATGAAGCACATCACAATGTTGCAAATAGTTGGATTGAATTGAGAAATAAATTTTCAAACGCAAAAATTATAAATTTAAGTGCAACTCCAATGCGTGCAGATGGACAGATTATGGCAGGTAATATAATATATTCTTATCCTGTATGTGATGCTATAAAAAATGGTTATGTAAAAAAGTTAAAAGCGGTTGTATTAAATCCTGCGTCATTAAGATACGTTAGAGAAGATCAAGGAACGGAAGTAGAAGTGCCATTAGATGAAGTACGCCGATTGGGTGAAGAGGATGCAGATTTTAGGAGAAGTATTATTACATCTAAGGAAACTGCTAATACAATAGTAGATGCTTCAATTAGAGAATTACAAAAGATTAGGGAGAAATCCGGAAATAATAAGCATAAAATTATAGCGTCTGCATTAAACTTTAAGCATTGTATTCAAATTAAGGAAGCATATGCTGCACGTGGGTTGAGGGCAGATTATATACATTCAAAAGAAGATGGTAAGCATAATGATAAAGTGTTAGAAAAATTAGAAAATGATGAATTAGATGTAATAGTACAAGTTAAAAAGTTAGGGGAAGGATTTGATCACCCCTATTTAAGTGTAGCAGCTGTTTTTAGCATATTCAATAATTTATCTCCTTTTATTCAGTTTGTGGGGCGAATCATGCGTGTGGTAGATCAAAATAGTCCAGATAGTTTGAATAATAAAGGTACAGTTGTGTTCCATGCAGGAGCTAATGTTGCTAAAAGATGGGAAGATTTTCAACAATATAGCCAAGCAGACCAAGAATATTTCGACCAGTTATTACCATTAGAAGGGTTGGATTTTAGCGATGCGTCTGAATTAGAAATTGAGCCGGAAAGTGGAAAAAATCCTCATATTAATTATGTCAAGATAACGAAACAAGATAATGTACTGTTACAAGAGATTCCCTTATTGGAAGATGAGGAAGTAAAACGTGCTTGTAATATTTTAATGCAACGTGGAATGTCCCCAGAACAGTATAAGGAGATTTATGAGAAATTGTATCCAATAAAAATTCCTAAAGCAAAACAACGGCAAGCGGATAGAAAAGCCTTAGATGAGTTGGTAAAAAATTTGGCAGGAGAAATTTTGTATTCTCATAATATTAATCCAGAGGGAAAAGAACTTGATAAGTCTTATATGAAAACAAATTTTGTTTTGGTAAAATCTGCTATTGATAAACAAATTTCTACTTTGACAGGTGTGAGTACAGGAAAACGGAATGAAATGACCCAGGAACAAATTAATTTGGCTTACGATAAATTGCCCGAAATACGAAATGAAATTGAAAGGAAGTGGTTTAATGGCTAAGCCAAAGTCTTTTCTTAGGTCTATAGAAATGGATGTGGCAAAACATTCCCATAATTGCCAGCATAATTCTAAACATAGAATTTGTGCAGGAAATGTTCGGGTTAAATTGAAGACTGGAAGGAAAGTGGAATATTTTTGCATTGCTTGTGCTTTGGAAACAATAGGTAGAGATATTGAAACTCTTAAAGAAATGCAAGAAAATCTAAATAAGAATTTAAGCCTTACAGAAAAAGAAGAATGATAAAAGGAAGACAGGACGAGTGATTGAAACTTGCTATTAGGATGCGTGGCAACATTTTGGCAACAGAAAATCAGTAAGCCAGAATAATTGATGTAATTGAAGTAAAAAACGGTGTGAATTTGCATGAAACCTAAACAAAAATGGTTAATAACAGCAAAGAACACGCCGAGTTTGAATAGTTGGAGCAGAGCTTCAAAGCCTTTATTTTCAAGGATTTTGAGGCTCTTTCCTTTTAGAATTGCATTTTGATTGCATTTTTTTATTCAACTGCTCTGTGATAAATTGCTGTATGCTGATTGCTGGTGTAATCGGCAACGCTGGTTATTCACAAGAAAGTAGTGAGAAAACGGATGAACACGCAGGAAAGACGATACACCACACGAGAAATAGCTTACAGGCAAAAGGCTGATTTAAAACCCTTTTAGCTGTTATGAAACAAATCCCTGCCTGTTTGCCAGGGGCAGCGCAACTGTAGTTTACTCTTGGGTAGACCGACAGGAATTTGCAATTTTATTTAGAAATATATGGAACGCAGAAGCAGTTTCTGATAATATGACTCTATGGGAAAGGCAGCGAAAATTATGGAGGAAAACACAATGAAAGAGAAACAAGTACTGCTAGATAATATTGATAAAATCCATACTACGGAAATGGGTATTGATAGAATAAGGAAAAATCTCAAATTAGATATCGATGATGTGGTTGATTACTGTAAAAATAAAGTGTTAGATAAAGCGTGCAGTATCTGCAAACAAGGAAAGAACTGGTATTGCGAAATTGATAATATTAAAATAACGATTAACTCTTACAGTTACACAATTATTACAGCACACATATTAAAATAAAATGAACCATTTCCTATATGCTGATAATTTCTTATGGAGTGCCCTATGAGGGCACAAAAAAATGTTGCTGGCAGGTGAAATTGATAGTAACAAATTTGGGGCAGATTTATTCGGGTTATATTTGAAACCGGGAGGTATTTTATGAAACGTGAATTAGAAATTGTAAGGTGTGGACTTGCATTGCGTTCATTAAAAATGGGATGTGATAATTTGCTTGAGTTTGCGCAAACTGCAATTAAAAAGTGAATATGATCTCCTAATGTGCTGATCTGTTATGTTTTTAAAATAATAAAAATGGTTTTTCTGTGCGCAGAAGCACTTTAACAGTTCCTGATTAAACCGGGCTTTGGCATATATTAAGCATATAACAAAAAATAAATTATTTTACTGAAAATCCTGTAAAATCCCCTCCGTTTGTGATACAATCCTTTTACAAAGATAAAAACACAACGTAAAAGGGCATTTATCTTGCCTTTTTACAGAGCCGGTAGGTAGTCCGGCCGCGCCGTGCAGGCGTAAGTAGCCCTCCCTCCTTGGGTCGTCCGTTCTTTGTGCATCACAATTTTTAAGGAGGAATTGTCATGGACAAAGTATCAGGCAGATTGACCGTATTTTTTCAGGAACCTTTCTGGATGGGAGTATTTGAGCGGATATCAGACGGGGAACTGACTGTATGCAAAGTTACCTTCGGCTCAGAGCCAAGGGACTGTGAAATACAGACCTTTATTTTAAAGAACTACGCAAGGCTGCGGTATAGTCCGGCTGTGACAGCTGCTGTAAAAAAGGAAAGCCTGAATCCCAAACGAAGGCTGAGGGAGGTGCGAAAGCGTGTACGGGATACCGGTGTTGGCACGAAATCCCAGCAGGCGCTGAAATTACAGCAGGAGCAGGCAAAGGAGGAACGAATAAACTTCAGCCGCAGAAAACAGCGGCAGGAAAAGGAACGGGCCTTTGAACTGAAACAGCAGAAAAAGAAAAACAAACACCGGGGCAGGTAAATACCTCTTCCCTGCTTTTCTGACCCGGCCTCCACTCCTGTGGACGGCTGATATCCGCCAAACCTGCAAAGGAGGAAATCTCTATGAAGTGTAAAATCTGCGGGGCGGAAAGCGGCCCGTACCCTTTGTGCTCAAAATGCCACACAAAGCGTGTATCCGGAGAGATCATAAAGTGTCCAAAATGCCGCAGCTGGCATTATGCCAATGCGTCCTGTCTGGCGGATGAGTCCTGCACGGAAGAAGGCGGGCCTAATTCCCAAACCGGTTCCAACCGGGATACAGCAAATGGCTCTGAACCCGACGAAGCCTTTCTGTACGAGGTCAAACCTTCTCTTGTCACCAAAACAGAAATGGCTTATTTAAACTACATCCGTTCTATCCTGCCGGAAAACTGCCGGATCCAGCCTCAGGCGAACCTGGCTTCCTTTATCTCAAGGACAGATGGCGCAAAATATCAGAACGAACTGTTTAGAAACGTGGATTTTATCGTTACGGATCTGGCATACAGACCCCTTTTTGTAATCGAGATCAATGATCAGACTCATCTGGCGCCGGATAGACGGGAGCGAGACCGCAAGGTAAACAATATCTGCGAAGAGGCCGGCATCCCTCTGATTAAATTCTGGACCTCCTACGGCGTAAATGAAACCTACATAAAACGGAAAATCATGGAAACCCTCTCCTCTCTTCCATCCAGACGGGTTCATCACTTTACACGGCTTCATGAAGAGAAATCGACGGCAGAATCCATTCCGAAGGAGAACGAATTTACGCAGGAGGCTGCAGCGGCAGGCGAACGTCCGCAGATCCCCGCTCCTTCCAGTACAGAACTTTGGCCGACCCCAAAAAAGGAAGGATGTTATATCGCTACCTGTATATACGGCTCCTATGACTGCCCACAGGTATGGACGCTGCGCAGATTCCGGGATGAATGGCTTAAAAAGAGTCCGAGCGGACGTATTTTGATAAAAATATACTATGCCGTAAGCCCTGCCCTGATCCGCGGTTTGGGAAAATCAGAGCCTGTTGAGCGATTATGCCGGAGTTGTCTTGATCTTCTCATCCGATGCCTGCAAAATACAGGGATTAGCTCTGAGCCTTATGAGGATCCCAGGGATATGAATTTACCTTAAAGCGCATAAGCGACAGACACCTCATATGATACTCTTACCATCAGCAGCCAGGGCAACACACATCTTGGCTGCTGATGGTATTCTGTTTTCAGGCTAACCCTGTATCCTAAGCCGCGTTATAATGCCTGACTTTTTACTCATCGCTCCTCCTGCTCGCTCCAGATGTTCCCTCCCCCTGTCAGCGCCCGTCTTTCCTTCCGGTTCTTGCCAGGTTCTTCTCTCACGCTCTTCATACGGCGGAAGTAAGAACTCATCTCGTCCGCCATACCGGACAGCCGGTTTAACAGGGTGGAAAAATCTTTCAGCATCTCGTCATCCTTAAAATAAGGATACACGATATCATGGTCGATCTCACTCCAGCCCTCTTCAAACAGCGTCCTTCCCTGAATCTCCACATAATACCCTCTGTACTTGATGATATAATGCAGAGAGCGGTAAATGCCGTCTGACTTGATATCAATGAGACTTTCGTCATAGATTCTTGTATCGCCGTTCCTGCGGTAGACCTTGGGCCGCTCGGCGATGTAAAAATGTCCCGGATCCTCATCAAAATCTCTGATTCGATCCTCTACATAGCCTGCAGGGTTATTTTCAAAGACTGTAGTGATATAATTATGGAAATAGATCCAGTCCTCCCGGTACAGGAAGAATACACGGATTCCAATCAGATCTGTGATATACTTATGATAATTGGTTCGGTCGATCATTGCAAAGCGCTCTGGCTGTTCTGCCCGCTTGCGGATGATCTTTTCCAGCAGATGCCCCGGATTTTTGGTTCGGTATCGGTAGGAATGAATGCCCGCACGCTCGATATCGTACAGGTAATCATTCACAAATTCCTTTCCTATCCCTCGCAGCTTCCCTTCTATGGACAGGTAATCATCATAAATGGCCGCCAGCTCCTCCCAGGGAATCGCTGCTGCCTCAAAATCAGTCTCGTCAATGTTGTATGCTCTTAAAAATACGTCGCGTTCAAACACGTTTCCACTTCCTTCCAGGCAGCGGTCGAACCATCCTCCGAACCGCTGCGGATTTTACATAAGCCTGCTTTCTGTTTGTCTACTCCAGTTCAAATGCGCCTGTATACAGTTGGTAATATTTACCTTTTTCCCCTATCAGTCGGTCATGGCTGCCGCGCTCAATGATATGTCCCTGTTCTAAAACCATGATCACGTCGGAGTTGCGGACCGTGGACAGGCGGTGGGCAATGACAAACACGGTACGTCCCTGCATCAGGGCATCCATACCCCGCTGAACGATAGCCTCTGTCCGGGTATCGATGGAGGAGGTTGCCTCATCCAGGATCATAACCGGCGGATCGGCCGCTGCGGCTCTGGCAATGGAAATCAGCTGGCGCTGGCCCTGTGAAAGGTTTTCCCCGTTTCCATGGATCTGGGTCTGGTATCCCTCCGGCAGACGGGTAATAAAGTCATGGGCTCCTGCCAGCCTTGCGGCACCTATACACTCCTCGTCAGAAGCATCCGGGTTGCTGTAGCGGATATTTTCCATCACTGTGCCGGTAAACAGGTTGGTATCCTGAAGCACGATTCCCAGTGAGCGGCGAAGATCCGCCTTTTTGATCTTGCGGATATTAATGCCGTCATAACGGATGGTTCCGTCTGAAATGTCGTAGAAACGGTTGATCAGGTTGGTGATGGTGGTTTTTCCGGCTCCGGTAGCCCCTACGAAGGCCACCTTCTGGCCAGGCTTTGCATAGAGGCTGATATCGTGGAGAACGATTTTATCCCGATCGTAGCCAAAATCCACGTGCTCAAACCGAACGTCTCCTGTAAGCTTTGTATAGGTAACGGTTCCGTCGGCCCGGTGCGGATGCCTCCAGGCCCAGATTCCGGTGCGCTTATCGCTCTCTGTGAGATTGCCGTTTTCATCCTGGACGGCGTTTACAAGGGTTACATACCCCTCATCTTCCTCCGGTGTTTCATCCAGCAGGCCAAAAATGCGCTCTGCCCCGGCCAGGCCCATGACTACGGCGTTGATCTGCTGGGATACCTGGTTGATGTTCCCCGCAAACTGCCTGGTCATGTTTAGAAACGGAACCACGATGCTGATACTGAGAGGCAGGCCGGAAAAGCTCAGATTGGGCGCTTTTACGATTAAAAGGATACTGCCTGCCAGGGCTACGGCTACATACAGCAGGTTTCCTACATTATTTAAAATTGGGGCAAGCGTGTTGGCATACCGGTGTGCCTGGCGGGACACTTCAAAGAGCTCCTCATTTACCGCGTCAAAGGCCTTTTCGCTCTCCTCTTCATGGCAGAATACCTTGATCACCTTCTGGCCGTTCATCATCTCCTCCACAAAGCCCTCTGTTTTTCCTATCGCCTTCTGCTGGCTTATGAAGTATCGTGCAGAGCTGCCGCCCACGTGTTTAATGACCCGAAGCATGACTGCCACACCCGCTGCCACCACCAGGGCCATCCATACACTGTAGTACAGCATGATTCCGAACACCGTGGAAACCATGACCGCAGACATGAGAAACTGGGGAATACTCTGGGAGATCAGCTGCCGCAGCGTATCGATATCATTGGTATAATAGCTCATGATATCGCCGTGATTGTGCGTGTCGAAGTATTTCACAGGGAGATCCTGCATACGGTTGAACATCTTCACTCTCAGCCGCTTTAGGGTTCCCTGAGTGATTACCGCCATTTTCCGGTTAAAGAACACAGAGGCCGCCAGAGACAGGCCATAGAGAGTGGCCAGCGCAGCCGTATACCGGATGATCGGGCCGCCTGCACTGCTCCAGTCACCGGACTGCCAGCTCTGCTCTACCACGGCAATGACCTTCTGGTTGAAGATGGCGGGAAGGGAGTTTATGACCGCATTAAACAGAATGCAGATTACCACAGCTGGAAGAAGGGCGGGGTAAAATTCGCAGATAGTCCCCAAGAGCCTAAGAAGCGTCTTTTTCCCCGATGCTGTCATTTTCTTATTATTCTTCATCCTGTCCGCCTCCTTTATTCTGTGATTCGTAAACTTCCTGATAAATGGGGCTGCACCTTAAAAGCTCCTCGTGAGTCCCCACTGCCTGGATCTTTCCGCCGTCCATGACGATAATGCGGTCCGCCTCCTGCACAGAGGAGATGCGCTGGGCGATGATGATCTTTGTGGTCTCTGGAATAAACTCCTTAAAGCCGTTTCGGATCATAGCATCCGTCCGCGTATCCACAGCGCTGGTGGAATCGTCTAAAATGAGTATCCTTGGCTTTTTTAATAATGCCCTTGCAATACAGAGACGCTGTTTCTGCCCGCCGGATACATTTGCGCCGCCCTGTTCAATATAAGACTTATATTTATCAGGGAAACGCAGGACGAATTCGTCAGCCTGAGCCAGACGGCAGGCGTGCGCAATCTCCTGGTCCGTGGCAAATTTATCTCCCCATCGCAGGTTTTCCTCGATGGTGCCGGAAAACAGGATATTTTTCTGAAGTACCACAGCCACCTGATTTCTCAGACTTTTGATATCGTACCTGCGTACGTCCTCTCCGCCTACCTTTACCACACCCTCAGTGGTATCGTAGAGGCGGGAAATCAGCTGGATCAGGGTGGATTTAGAGGAACCCGTGCCTCCGATGATGCCGATGGTCTCCCCTGAACGGATATGGAGATTTATGTTCTCCAACGCATTTCTTTCTGCTGTCCTGGAGTATTTAAAGCTTACGTTTTCAAAGTCAATGGAGCCGTCCCGAACCGTATGGATGGGATCTGCGGGATTTTCCAGTGTGCTCTCCTCCTTCAGCACCTGTACGATACGCTGGGCAGACTCATTTGCCATGGTGATCATTACAAAGACCATGGACAGCATCATAAGACTGCTTAAAATCTGAAAGCTGTAGGTCAAAAGAGCGGAAAACTGGCCTACATCCAGATCCGCGCCCCGTGAGGTGATGATGGTATAGGAACCTGCGGACATGACGAAAACCGTTACCATATAAAGGCAGAACTGCATCAGAGGGTTGTTGAAGGCCAGGATCTTTTCCGCCTTTGTAAAGTCTCTGCACACATTCTCTGCCGCCCGGTCAAATTTTTCCTTTTCAAACTCCTCTCGGACATAAGATTTTACCACACGTATGCCCTTGACATTCTCCTGAATGGACTCATTTAGGGCATCGTATTTCTTAAATACAGCCCGAAACAGCGGCATAACACTGCGCGCTACAGCAAACAGGCCAATTCCCAGCACCGGAATCACCAGAACGAAGATCACTGCCATTTTTCCGCCCATGATAAAGGCCATGGAAAAGGAAAATACCAGCATCAGCGGACACCGGATGGCAGTGCGCACGATCATCATATAGGCCATCTGGACGTTTGTTACATCCGTGGTGAGACGGGTCACCAGGGATGATGAAGAAAAGCGGTCAATGTTTTCAAATGAGAAGTCCTGGATCTTGTAGAACATATCTTTGCGTACATTTTTGGCAAAGCCGCAGGCGGCGGTGGCGCAGGAATTTCCCGCTCCGATTCCAAACAGCAAAGACAGAGTCGCCATGACGATCAGTACCAGGCCAAATACGGCGATCTCAGAAAAATCCGCACCGGCCTTAAGCTGGTTGACCAGTTTGGCAATGATAAAGGGAATAATACATTCCATCACCACTTCCATGGAAACAAGCAGCGGAGCCATAATGGACTGCCGCCTGTACTCCCGGATACATTTTGATAATTCTCTCAGCATATCAGAGGCTGCTCCTTCCTTTGTAGATCTTTAACAGGCGTATGCACAAAAACCAGGACGTCCGCCCTGCGAACGTCCTGACTCCCCAGGCGCGTATCTGTAAATCCGTTTGCCTGTCTCTATGATACCGCATCCGCAAATCATTTGGCAAGCAGAAATTTGCAGATTTGCCCGGCGATTCTTTGTGAAAATGTGTTTTACTGTCTGCCTGCTGCCTCTTTTTTCCGGTAAGCGCTGGGCATCCAGGGGTATTTCTCCTCGTTTTCGTGATTATATGTTTCCAGTGCGCGCATCTGCTCTGCAATGTGAGGCAAATCCATACGCTTCACCAGAGACTCGATCAGCGCCTGTCCTTCGTCAGCCAAACGTTTTCTCGCGGCTTCATCCGGAATGGCGGTGGTGCTCATGTGATCCTCCGGCGCTCCGAAGCAGTAGCCCACAGCTGCGCTCTGGTAGGCCAGACCGAAGATGTCATCAAAGGGCTTGCAGGTCTGCGGCTTCTGATGGAAAAATTCGGTTGTAAGCGGCACATCTTCCAGACGGTTCATGATCTGATACGCGCCTACGGTAATAGCGTGGAAGCTGTCTATGGACTGAAACAGATCAGCTGCATTTTTTAACATCTGCATAGTCAGATCCATGTACAGGATCGGGACGCCTGTCTCATCGAAAAAATCCCTAACCATGGGGCTGCAGGTCATATGGGCAGGACCATGGAAGCTGATGTAGATCTGGCGCTTAAAGCCCTGGCGCAAAAGGCTGTGGGCGATGGCACTCAGATAGTCAATGCCCTGACGGATGGATACCTGTACGGTTCCGCGTCCGGTGGCTGTGGCTCCCGCATAAAAATAAGGCAGGCCGGTAAGCACCAGTCCGTTGCAGGCCTCTGCCATCTTAAGGGCATATGCCTCACTGATCACGGTCTCGCTGTCAAGCGGCATACCTCCGTGCATCTCTACCGTTCCTACGGGAACGATGATGAGATCATTTTCCTTTAAATATGTTTCTACCTCGCTGTTGAGCATACGGGGCAGGATACGGGTGCGAAGTTCCATTTTACATTCCTTCCTTTCACTGGACGGCCCTTTAAGAGGCCGCTGGTTATTTTTATACTCCAAAGACGCGCTTAGCGTTCTCACGGCATATCTTATCATACGTCATTCTGCTTAGACGGCCTGCGTCCCGCTGTTCATCCAGCCATGCTCCCAGCGGAAATACCATTTCCGCATTCACCATATCTGTGGCAAAAAACAGACGGTCCGCAAACTGCTCCAGAAAATCAAGCCCGAACTGCGGATCCCGCATCAGGGCACAGCCTGCGCTGTTGGCGCTTAAGTCTCCGCAGAGATTGGGATACCGCAAAAAAAGCTCCGGCACTCTTCCGCCGGGCACAACCGGCCCCTTTCCCCACTGATTCCGCCCTTCTCTGTCTTTGGGCGCATCTTTGCTGATCTCGATCCAAAAAGTCTGGCTGTGTCCCAGAAACAGCGTATCCGGGTGCTTTTTCAGACAGGCCTCCAGAAGAGGCAGCCCCGGTTCGTCCACTACGCCGTAGCTGTATCCCTCCTCCGGGCTCATATGGAAGGTTACAGGCATTCCCAGCTGGCCGGCGCTTTCAAATATGGCGTCCAGAAAGGGATCATCCAGACGGCGGTTGATGGTCAGTTCCCCGATCCCCACTGCTCCCTGTTGTTTACAGGCCGCCAGACGGTCATACACAGTTTCTGTCTGTCGGTCATCATCAAGACAGCACATCCAGGCATAATGCTCCGGGTCAGCTTCTGCGATCCGGCGGTTCTCTTCGTTGGTTCCGCAGGGCAGCAATCCTTTTGTCTCTCCGCAGGACATAAGCACACCCCTGTCGATTCCCAGTTCTTTTAAATGCGGCAGCATTTCCTGATAGCTGCTTACTGACATGGCATCACTCTTTGATACCGGAGCAAAGCTAAGATGCAGATGCAGGTCTGTTTTTCCCATATGGCAATCCCTCTTTTTCTGTAGCGTTTATATTATGCCGTTTCTTTCCCGCGGCGTTTTCCCAGAGCCTCGTACATTTCCTGTGTTTTCCTGTTATCCAGATTAAAGATCAGTCCGATACCGATGAGTTCCAGGATGCAGGTCACTACCGGCACTGCATTTACTAGGTAGTAAATGTGGTTTACAGTTGCCGCACTCTGTACTGCGCCTACACCGGAAACATAGCCGATTGCTGCCAGAGCGGAAGCTGCGCCCGTGGAGGCGATGGTAGAGCCAACCTTACGGCTGAATGTGTAAAGACTGTACATACTTCCGTCTGCCCGGAAATTCATCTTCCACTCGCTGTAGTCCAGACAGTCTGTAACCAGCGCCCAGATCAAAATGGTAAACGCGGTCTGTCCGATGGTTGCCAGCAGATTCAAAACAGTATAAAGAAAAGCGCTCTGGATCGGGAATAACAGAATAAAACTGGAAAGGATCAGGTTATAGACGCTCATGACCAGAATGACATTTCTCTTTCCAAATTTATCCACGATCTTTGGAACCAGGACAAAGCAGATCAGCATTACCGGCAGCGTTCCCAGACTGGCAAGGGACATAAAGCTTGTATTCTGATAATATTCCTTGTAAATGTAGCTTCTGAGCTGTCCGCTTCCTGTAATATAGATCATGCTTCCTATGGTTGCCACCATCACGCCGATCAGCGGACGGTTTTTCACCGCCGCTTTTAATACTCTTCCATAATGAAAGGTTTCTCCCTCCTGCTTCTGCTGACGCACACGCTCCACGGTCAGACTGCACAAAAGGAGATAGGAAATTATGCACAGAACGCCGAATATTACAGCGATCATGGTGAATCGTTCGGGCAGGATATTGGAATCCTTGTCAAAACAGACTACAGGCACAATGGACAGGGCACCTATTCCCACGATCGTACCTCCGATGCTTCTTGCCCTGGAAAGTTTGGAGCGGTCAATGGGATCTGAAGAAATCACACTTGCCATGGCTCCGAAGGGCATACTGGTTCCTGTATAAAATATGCTGTAAAGTACATACACAATGGCTACCCATGCATGGAGAGCCACTCCCTCAAAAGGCACATTGGAAAAGCAGAGAATACCGGAGAGGGCCAGAGGGATCATAAACATTTTCACCCATGGCTTAAACTTATCTCCGCTTTTTCCCAGCATCCAGCGGTCGGGAAACGATCCCATGATGGGATCATCAACCGCGTCCCACAGACGCGTCGCCAAAAACATCCCCGCCATCCATCCCGGAGAAATCCCCAGCACATATGTACAGAATGTCAGAAAATAGGCGTCCACAAACAGGTTCACAAAGCTTCCTGCCATATCTCCAAAGACATACCCCACCTGGTCCTTTACCCCAAAGGGACGCGTTGATTGATCGTTCATACTTCCTCCTTGCCGCGGCCTGTAAAAGCTCCGCTTCTGTCTGATGTTATGTGATTGATACATTAAGGATATCATACCGTTTTTGCAATTACTATTACAATTACAGCATATAACATTGCAAATACAGACAGAATGAAGTATAGTTATTTCATATCTGATCCTGCCTCATAATCACCGGGCAGGGAATCTGCATTTATATCCGGGAGGGAATCACATTGAAATTATCAGAAGTAGAACGATATCAGGAGCTGCTGTCCGCCCACCTTCGTTCAGAGATCAGCAACGAGGAAGTTCAAAAGGTCATGATCGCCGACGGCAGAATCCTGTCCAATCTCTATCAGGAGATCGAGATGGATTCCTCCATGGTGGACTGCCATGATGATACAAATTACATCCGGGACACGGTACAGCTCCACAGCCATACATTCTATGAGCTTTTATACTGCCGCAGCGGGAATGTACAGTATCTGCTGGGAGCCGACCGATACCGGCTGCGGCGGGGAGATATTGTCTTTATCCCTCCCGGCATCAGCCACCGTCCCCTGTATCTGGACCGCCTGACCGAGCCCTATTCCCGCTATGTTATGTGGATTCATCCCGATTTTATCCGATGCATGAAGGAGGCGCTGACATTTACTCCTCTGTCAGAGCCGGCATTTCTCCGCACCCAGGACAGCGGCTGGGGCTATCTGGAACAGTATTTCCGCTCTGCCTGCTGGGAATCCGATGCCCGGCAGGAGGATTTTCATGCCTGTATCTCTTCCATTGCCGTACAGCTTCTGATTCATCTGACCCGTGCCTGCACGCACAGCAGGCCTACGGAACCGCTGACGGAAAAACGTGAGCTGATGGACGAAGTCATTTCCTACATCGAAGATCATTTAGCAGAAAAAATAACCCTGCAGTCGGCGGCCGCCCATTTTTTTGTAAGTACACGAACCATTTCCCGGCTGTTCAGCGACAAAATGGACGTAAGCTTTTACCGCTATGTGACCCAGCGCCGCCTGATCGCCGCCAAATCCCTTATCCTGAGCGGAGAGCCTCTGGAGTCCATCGGCGTCCAGGTGGGCTTTGCCGACTACTCTACCTTTTACCGCGCCTTTAAGCAGGCTTTTTCCATCTCTCCCCGGCAGTTTGAGAAACTGCAGGCCAGACGCTTTGGCTGAAACAGGCCGGCACAGCCCAGACCATCTCTGATCTGAAGCCTGTGTCGGCCTGTTTGTCGTTTTATCTTCTATATGGTTCCGTTATAAACCTTCTGCAGCTGTTCGTCTGTCAGCTCTACATGGTAGAACAGACGGAAGAACTCCTTCACTTCCTGATCTACATCCATGTTCAGATACTCCGGATAAAGCAGACCCGACAGCCAGCGGAGTCCCACAATACGATTGGGGCCCTGGGGACGGTCTACCCAGCTGAAAGGAGCATTGGGCGTACCATATACCTTCTTTTCCTGCACAGCCTTTAAGGAGGCGTAATCCGGGTTATTTAACAGAGTCTCGGCGGCAGAGGCTCCGCTTAAGTCCGCTTTCGGCTCGCCATTTACAAGAATCACATCCGGGTTCCACGCCAGAAGCTGCTCTGGGGAAATCTGCACCCGTGAGCCGTCTGCTGTCTCTACCTGAGCCACATTGACCGCCTTTACCATATCCAGCGCCTGGCCATGGGCAGAACCGGCCGGAGCCGTCTCCAGGGAATCTTCCCCGTTTCCAAAGTAAACACGTACCCTTTTATCCTCCGGAACATTCATTTGATCAATATCACGGAAGGTCTTTTCCGCATAGATGGCCAGTTCTTCTGCCTCATCCTCCATTCCAAGCAGTTCTCCCAGGAAACGGTACACCTCTGGAGAAGCGGTCAGATCTGCATCTGCTGCCACTACCGGGATCCCCAGACTGTCGGAAAGCTTGTCACAGTCTGAGATGAACTTGTCATTGATCTTCCCCACATTGAGCGCAATGGACGGGCCTGCCGCAATGACCGCCTCATAGTTGATGGCATCTCCCATCCCCAGGTTGGGAAGGGACTGGTATTTTTCCAGAATAATGCTCTTTTCCACTGCATTAAGGTCATAATTCCAGTTAAGAAGCTTGTCCGGGGCCAGGGTATATAGGTAAATGGCTGATACGGAGCCTGCAGAAAACACAGTATCAATCTCAGACGGCACGGTTACTTTGCGCCCCGCCATATCTGTGATCTCCCGTTCTGCGGAGGCCTCCGCTCCCTTTTCTTCCCCTGTGTCCTCACTGGAAGCGCCTGCCTGTGAAATGGCCGTTTCTGTCTGGCTGCCTGCTGCCGCTGTCTCAGAGTTTCCAGCCCGCTGTGAACAGCCCGATATCCCTCCCGCCGCCATGACTGCCGCCATGATAATCGGCAATACACGTTTTGCCAGTCTCATCTTCTTCTCCTCCCTTTTATCTTTCTTTCATGGAACCCTCCATTTTTCATGAAGAATTGACAATCAGATTTTTATGCGTTATATTTTTAGATATCGTAATTTTTTGTAAAATATAACGATAATCAGATCGTAGCATGGGAAAATTCTTTTGTCAAGGGGCGCCCCCCCTAAGAGATCACAAAAAATCCAGACAGCCAACCGGGCAGAAAGGCGGAACTATTTATGTATTCAGGGGAACATGAACTTCGGCGGGAAGCATTTTTACGGCGGCGCTATCGGTTTGTCATGGCCGGTATGCTGTTTCTTCTCCTTGCTGCCGTCCTTCTCTCCTTTTGGGTAGGTTACTATCCTCTGTCCCCCTCTCAGGTTGTGAAGGCCTTTCTTTCCCGTTTCGGCTATAAAGGGGAGATTCTGCCTCAGGCGATCACTATTTTCTGGAATATTCGTTTGCCCCGTATCCTCTCTGCTGTCTTTATCGGAGCCTCTCTGGCGGTCGCCGGGTCAACTTATCAGGGAATGTTCCGCAATCCCTTAGTTTCCCCCGATATCCTGGGCGTATCCTCCGGCGCAAGCCTGGGGGCAGCCTTTGCTATCCTCTGCGGCGTTTCCGGCTGGCTGATCCAGCTGGCGGCTTTCACAGGCGGCATCGCGGCAGTGGCGGCCTCTTATCTTATCAGCCGCAGATCTGCCCATTCCCACACTCTGAGCCTTGTGCTCACCGGCTCTATGATTATGGCGCTGTGCAATGCGGGCGTGACTATGATCAAATATGTGGCAGACCCCAACGACGTCCTCCAGCAGATCACCTTCTGGCTCATGGGAAGCCTAACAAAAACAGATACCAGAGCCTTTCTATGGAGTTTCTTTCCCATGGCGGCCGGACTGGCGGCCATCTTTCTTCTTCGCTGGCGCATCAACCTTCTTACGCTGGATGAAGAGGAAGCCAAAAGCCTTGGCATCAATATACGTGCTTACCGGCTTATCTTTATCGCAGCCTCCACCCTATTAAGCGCAGCCTCCGTCTGTCTGGGGGGCCTCATCGGCTGGGTGGGACTGATGATCCCCCACATGGCCCGCAGACTGGCAGGGGCGGACTATGGACGGCTGATTCCCGCCAGCGCCATGCTGGGAGCCGGATACCTGGTTCTGATGGACGATCTGGCCCGCTCTCTTCTGTCGATGGAGCTTCCCTTAGGGGTGGTTACCTCCATTATGGGAGCGCCCTTTTTTGTATCTCTTATCATCCAGAGAAAGGAGTAGTACGGATATGCTTTTACAGCTGCAGAATGTTTCCGGCGGTTATGGAAATAAAGATGTGGTAAAAAATGTAAGCTGTCATGCCCATGAGGGCGAGATCCTCTGTCTGGCCGGCCCCAATGGCTGCGGAAAAACCACTCTGTTCCGCCTGATCTTAGGCTCCCTCCCTCTGTCCGGCGGTCATATTTTCATCGATGGACAGGAGCTTTCAGAGCTTTCTCCCAGACAGCTTGCTGGCCGGATCGCCTACATTCCCCAATACCACACGCCAATCTTTGCCTACACGGCTCTGGATGTGGTGCTTATGGGCCGGGCCTCCCATTTCTCCGCTTTTGACGCCCCAAAGGCTGTAGACCGTGAAGCCGCCTTTCAGGCGCTTGAAACGGTAAATGCCCTGGAGCTTGTAAATCAGTCCTATACCGCCCTCAGCGGCGGCCAGCGCCAGCTGATACTCATCGCCCGCGCTATCTGCCAATCCGCAAAGATCTTTGTAATGGACGAACCGGCGGCAAACCTGGACTACGCAAATCAGCAGCTTCTCATGGAGGTCGTAACCGATCTGGCAAAAAAAGGCTACTGCATTGTCATGTCCACCCACAGCCCGGAGCATCCCGCCTCCATCGGAAGCCGTGTGCTGATGATGAAGGATGGCTCCGTAGCTGCCTTTGGCCCGCCCGCCAGTGTGATCACACCTGAAAATCTGGAGCGGGTTTACGGCATTGAGATGGATGTGGTTGCCATCCGCGACCGCTATGGCTGCTCCCGTACCATCTGCCTGCCGGTCAGGCCTCCGTCCGGCAGGGAATCCAACGGCTTATAAAACAGACATAAGGAGATTTTTATCATGGCGCGCCACATATTTTTGACCGGCCAAAAACAGGTGGGAAAATCCACGCTGTTAAAGAAGGTTCTGAAACAGTTTCATGGGGAAGTGGGCGGTTTTTTCACCCTTCGGACCGATTCATTCTTAAAAACAGCCTACTCCGTCCATCTGCTTTCTGCAGAGGCCGGCGCTGAACCGGACGATACGAATCTTCTATTTCTATGCAGGCCCCAGGGACAATGTGCCTCTTCGTCCTCTGATCCATCCAGAAACGACGAAACGCCCAGACGGTTTGACCGCCTGGGCTGCAATGTTCTTTCTGCTGCTTCTTCAAAGGATCTGATCGTTATGGATGAACTGGGGCCTCATGAGGGCAGTGCCTCTCTTTTTCGCCAGGCAGTCCTTGATACTCTGAACGGAACCGTTCCTGTTTTTGGCGTACTTCAGGCTGCTGACTCGGATTTTTTAGAAGAAATCGCTTCCCATCCTGAGGTACTCGTACTGCAGGTTACAGAAGAAAACAGGGACGATCCTGAGCTTTTAGGAAAAATCTGCTCCTTTTTGCCGCGGCGATTGTGACAGACTATCTTACCGCCGCAAACGCCTCCTCCAAATCCTCGATAATATCGTCAATATGCTCCGTTCCTATAGACAGCCGGATGGTGTTTGGCTTAATTCCCTGCTCTGCCAGTTCTTCCTCTGTCAGCTGGGCGTGTGTGGTAGAAGCCGGATGGATCACCAGCGATTTCACATCTGCCACATTTGCCAGCAGAGAAAACAGCTGCAGATGATCAATAAAGTCCTTTGCTTTCCTGTCATCTCCCTTGATCTCAAAGGTAAAAATGGATCCGCCTCCATTTGGAAAATACTTTTTATACAGACTCTGCTGCTTTGGATCCTGGGATACGGACGGATGGTGAACCCGCTCTACCTGGGGATGGCGGCTTAGATATTCCGCCACCTTAAGGGCATTGTCCACATGGCGCTCTACCCGCAGAGACAGTGTTTCCAGACCCTGAAGGAATAAAAAGGCGTGGAAGGGCGACAGCGTTGCGCCTGTATCCCGCAGAAGAATCGCCCGAATCTTGGTTACAAAGGCCGCGGGGCCGGCTGCTTTGGTAAAGCTGATGCCGTGATAGCTTGGATTAGGTTCTGTAAGAGATGGGAATTTCCCGCTTTCCTCCCAGTCAAACTTCCCGCCGTCCACAATCACTCCGCCGATGGTGGTACCGTGACCGCCGATAAATTTTGTAGCAGAATGCACTACAATATCCGCTCCATGCTCAATGGGCCGCACCAGATATGGGGTCGCAAAGGTGTTGTCTACCACAAGGGGGATCTTATGGGTATGTGCAATCTCTGCCAGCCGTTCAATATCCACCACATCGGAATTGGGATTTCCCAGAGTCTCCACATGAATGGCCTTGGTATTCTCTTTAATGGCCGCCTCTACTGCCTCATAGTCAAAGGGATCCACAAAAGAGGTGGTGATCCCGTATTCCGGCAGCGTATGGGCAAACAGGTTATAGGTACCTCCGTAAATATTCTTTGCTGCCACAATATGGTCCCCGGCGTGTGCCAGGTTCTGGAATGTATAGGCAATTGCGGCTGCTCCGGATGCCACTGCCAGAGCGGCCGCTCCGCCCTCCAAGGCCGCGATACGCTTTTCAAACACATCCTCTGTGGGATTGGTAAGACGCCCATAAATGTTTCCCGCATCCCTTAAGCCAAACCGTGCCGCCGCGTGATCGCAGTTTTTAAACACATAGGAAGACGTCTGATAAATAGGCACCGCCCTTGCATCTGTGGCCGGATCCGGCTGCTCCTGTCCTACATGAAGCTGTAATGTCTCAAATCGAAAGTCTCTCTTCTTAGGGTTCTTCTCTGCCATTTTCATGTCCTCCTCATATCTCCTGCTTCTGGAAACCGTTCCTGCGTGGGGCCTGACGGTTTGCTCTTGCTGCTGTCAAATGATAGGAAAATCATATCATGGTATTCTGCTTTCGTCTAATATACAAAAAAATGAGCCAGTTATAGTTTTTTCCTATAACCAGCTCTTTCATTACTGTACTGTGCGGTATTTGCCGATCTCCTCCAGATACCTCTGCCCCGGCACGCTGACGGCGCTTCCCCTGCGGCAGATATAGCCGATGGTCATTGTTTCCTCCGGGGATGCCTCCCCTCTTTTCAGCGGAACGGCGCAGTAGTCAGATCCGTTTAATTCCTCGCAGATGATCCCTGAGCAAAGCGTATAACCGTTGAGTCCCCTCATAAGATTCAGCATTGTGGCCCGATCATTGGCGCGGATCAGCTGCTTATATTCATATGTGCTTAAGACTTCCTCTGCAAAGTAAAAGGAGTTGTATTTCCCCTGGTCAAAAGCCAGACAGGGATAGTCCTCCAGCTCCTTCAGCCCGATCGACGGACATTCTGCCAGCGGATGCCCCTTCCAGATATATACATAGATCCCACAGTCAAACAAAGGGTGAAATTCCAGGCCATTCTCTTTAAACAGCTTTGTCAGCACCTTGCGGTTAAAGTCATTGAGATACAGAATCCCGATCTCGCTCCTGCCGTCCTTTACATTCTCCATTACTTCCCATGTTCTGGTTTCATGAACCTCAAATTCATATTCCTCCATACCGAACTGACGAACCATCTCTACGAACGCATGAACCGCAAAGGAATAGTGCTGCATGGACACGCTGAATTTCCGTCGGATATTCTTTTTTTCAATGTATCTGGATTCCAGCAGCCGGTACTGCTCTGTGACCTGCCTTGCGTAGCCCAAAAACTCCTCGCCCTCCGGCGTCGCCAAAACGCCACGGCTGGTTCGTTTAAACAGCTCGATCCCAATCTCCTGCTCCAGTTCCCGGATGGCTGCCGACAGGCTGGGCTGGGCGATAAACAGGCTGCGGGCCGCTTCATTCATAGAACCAGTGTCTGCTACCGCAATAGCATATTTCATCTGTGTCAGTGTCATGGAAATGATTCTCCCTTTTTAGATTCCCCTTGCAATCATTTTCCGGAAGGGGCCGCTGATCACCACCGCGATCACCGTAATCACAATATCCTTGGGAATAAAAGCAACCAGGGAATATGCAAATACAGCGCCCAGTGTCATATCCCCTGACAGCGCCGCCCACTGCAGACCGCCGATGATCTCCACTGCCGCAAGGCCCACAAGAGCCAGAAGAATCCTTGCTCCCAGATCTGCCTTCTTGCTTTTAAGTCCCGGCTGTATGCCGCAGAGGGCCGCCATAATCGGCCAGGCCCAGATATACCCTCCCGTCAGCCCCACCAAAGACTTTATGCCGCCGCCAAAATTGGCAAATACCGGAAGGCCCACGGCTCCGATCAGGATATATACAAGCATGGAGCAAAGGCCCAGCCGCCAGCCAAGCACAGCTCCCACTAAAGCTACGCCAAAGACCTGGATCGTCACAGGGACTCCTGTGGGCATTGGGATGGAAAGCTGGGAAATAACAGCCATGACCGCTGCGAACATTCCCGCCAGAACCATTTCCCTGGTGGTAAATAATGAGGCTGCCCCGGCCTTTTTCGCCGGATTGGAAGAAACTGGGTTCATAATCATACACTCCTTTGCACTTAGTCCTCTCCTGATGCTCCGTCACAGGGCGCCGGAACAGGAATCGTTACCAATCTGTTGATTTACAAAGAATGGTATATCACAGGGCGCAGAAATTGTCAACTTATTTTATTTTAAGATTGACAATTCTCTTCAGTCATTACATGGCAGGCCGCTGTGGTAAGAATAATTCCCCAGCTCTGACAAAAGCCGCTCAAACGCCGCAGGACGCAGTACCTTAGACCCTTCTATGATATCATTTATCATATAAAAAACCGTGCTGAGCTTGGCAAGGCACCGGCGCAACAGGTCAGGCACTGAAGCATTGGAAGCAAGGCTTTTATTCCATGGATTGCACCAGATCTCATGGCGCAGGTTCAGGCTCCAGACCGGATCCTCCACCACGTCTGTTACCATCTTGCTGGAAGCCACGGGATTTTTAAGAAACAGGGACTCCAAAAACTCGATCCGCTCCTTTTTGCGGCTGTTGGGATCTGCCAGGGTACGGCAGCCAAAACGGAGGGCCAGGATTGAACGGTGCACCATCCCGGCAGTGACCTGGTAATGGTTCTTGCTGCTTAAGGGATAAAAGGCATCATTGATGCAGGCCGAGAGGAAGGATGAAATAAACTGTGTCTCCATACCGTTTAAGCAGATGGTGGCTGCCTGATTAAACTGGGACGGCTTTTTCTTTTTATATTTCTTTAAAAGCAGCGCGTCAATGTCATTCTCCAGCTTGGCATGAAGCCCATGGTAGTAGCCTCCGGGGTTCTGGATATCGTAGCCGATCCGCCCGTAGACGTAGGGATGGCAGATGGAATCCCCGACGTAGTGGCAGATAAAACCGCAGAGAAACGCCATCCCCTCTTCCTTCTGCTGCTTAGACTGGATTCGTGAAAGACGGTCAAAAGCGCAGCGAAAAAAATCATTTACATGATGCTCATGCATATACGAGCCTACATTTCGATGATCTCTGTAGCGCAGAATGGGAAAATTATAAAAAAACATATCCGGCCCCTGGAGGCCCAGCTGATAAAGCCATCGATATTTTGTAATAACAAATTTCAGATAGCTCTGCGGAAGGTCGTTATATGCTTTCATTCCTAATATATAATGGGTAGTAAAGCCCGGCATAGGACACCTCTTTTCTCCTGCCCCAGGCAGTGATTGTTTTTGCTCATTTTATCATATTTTACACGGAAATGCGAGGAGCAATTCGCAAAATGGCAGGGCAGCTCCATCCCTTAAATGATGCTCCATACTTCCTTAGCATACTTTTCGGTTCACCAGAATAGACAATATAGAGCAGCCTGCAGAAAGCAGGCGTTTGCTTTTCAGGTCAGGAGGATGTTTATGAAATGGTTAGAGCAGGCTCACCGGATGGTCTGGGGGCCATGGACCCTGGGTATTTTTCTGGGTACAGGTCTTTTTCTTACGGTAAAATGCCGTTTTTTCCAGTTCAGAGGTTTTTTCTTCTGGTGGCGTTCCACCGTGGGAAGCCTGTTTAAAAGCCAGGATAATGACCCCTGTAAAAAAACGCAGAAAAATCCCCCGCACAGCCGGGAAACCATCAGCCAGTTTCAGTCGGTGTGCACTGCTCTGGCGGCCACGGTAGGCACGGGAAACATCGCCGGGGTAGCCACCGCCCTTACCGCCGGCGGGCCAGGCGCTCTGTTCTGGATGTGGGTATCCGCTTTTATCGGGATGATCACTGCCTATGCAGAAACCAGCTTAGGGATCCGCTACCGCTGCCGGGACGCTGCCGGACGCTTCGTCTGCGGCCCCTTTTTATATATGGAGAGAGGGCTGAATGTACCTTTTTTAGGAATCCTTTACAGCTTTCTCTGCCTGATGTGTTCCCTCGGCATGGGAAGCATGGTTCAGGCCAATTCCGCCGTCTCTGCCGTCTCCTTTACCTGGAAGCTTCCGCTGTGGCTTGCGGGCCTTATATTTGCCATTCTCACCGCAGCCGTGATCCGCGGGGGAATCGGACGAATCGGTCATGTGGCGGAGCGCATGGTTCCTGCAGCGGCAGGGATCTATATTATTTTTTCCCTTATTGTGATTCTCTCCTGCCTTCCTGTCCTTCCTCAGGTCATAAAGCACATTCTTTCGTCTGCTTTTGAGTTTAAAGCTGCGGCCGGAGGGACAGCGGGTTTTGCTGTCAGCCGCAGCCTGCGCTATGGCATCGCAAGAGGTGTGTTTTCCAACGAAGCCGGTCTTGGAACTCTGGCCATCCTCCACGGCCCTGCCGAACACACAACGCCTCATGAACAGGGTATGTGGGCCATGTTTGAAGTGTTCTTTGACACGGTGATCCTCTGCACTCTTACAGCCCTTGTGATCCTCTGCATAACGGAAACCGGAGGTTTGGGGCTGGAGGCAATCCCCTATCAGGGTTCTGCCCTGGCCGCCTGGGCCTTCAAAAGCCGTCTGGGACCTGGGGGAGAGTATCTGATCAGCGCCTCCATCGCCGTCTTTGCCTTTGCCACCGTTATCGCCTGGTTTTACCTTGGAAAACAGGCTGCGGCTTATCTCAGTTCCCGCCGTTGCCTTCCCAGCCTGTTTGCAGACTGGCTCTATCCCATCCTCTTTTTAACCGCCGTAGCCGCCGGAAGCCTGATCCGCTCCGAATCAGTCTGGCTCTTCTCCGACCTGTGGAACGGCCTCATGGCCTTTCCCAACCTCACTGCCCTGCTGTTTTTATCCGGTGAAATCTCCCTTCCCGCAGGATGGCGCCATCCTGCATCCGGCGATTAAACAAAAGAGCCTCCAAAACGCATCCAATAACAGAAAAAACGCATCACCTGGCGATGATACGTTCTTCCCGGAAAAAAGTATTATTAAAAGGGAGGAGAGCTGATAATTACTTATCAGCTCGAGTATTATGAAAAAAATCTTGTAAGCATATTGGGGATAGATGACTTCTTGTCTCTCATCTATGGTTAAAGTATACCCGCCAAAGATGAAGAAAAGATGTTCATTGTGTAAAAGCTTTTTGAATGATTTATGAACAGAATATGAATGAGCAAACAGACTCTACTCAATCACCTGATCCCCGTCCTTTGTGCAGAAGTAGGTCTTTACTCCAAGCCGTACCATCCAGTTTCGGGTCTCCTGGGTTTTCCAGGAGCCGCTGCCTGCACCGCCGCCATTATCATTATCCCACAGCCACTGTGGAGTAGGCCAGAGGCAGACCGAAGGACGCAGCGCCTTGTAGACCTCGTAGTCCACACCGTTCTGGCCATGGTGGGCCATCTGAACCATGGTGCACTTTAATGCCCCCAGATCCACGTTTGCCATCAGGTTTTCACCTCCGGCACTGGCCATGTCGCCCAGAAACACCACATTAGTTCCGTTTAAGGATACCAGATATGCCACGCTGCTGTTGTTTACAAAGTCATTACTTGCCTTAAAGGCCTGATTCAGAACCTGAATCTTTGCAGGCCCCGCATCAATTACCTGACCCGCCGTAATATCGCCGTGAAGGACTGAAGGGGATACCTTTGCAAATCCCTCTTTTAAATAGGATACCATCGCTGCCACCTGGGCATCCTTTTCCTGATACCAGCTGTCCTCCAGGAAGGAATAGTAAATGCCGTCAATGGTGATCTCCGTGCTGTGGTTGTGAAGAATATCCGCCAGAGCGCCCACATGGTCGGAATCGGGATGAGTGATCAGCCAGGCCGCCACATGGCCGCCCTTCTGTTTGATCTGATCCAGAACATAGGCACTGTTTTCCTTCCAGCCGCCGTCCACTACAATGAGCCCGCCGGCTCCGTTTTCAATGATCACTGCCAGCTGCTGAGCTTTGGTGTCATGGTTTGCCAGCATGGTCAGCCGCCCTGCTCCAAAATAGGAGGACGAATCCGTCACAGGGGTGGAAACCGAACCAAAGGCTGCCGTCACCGCAGGGCTGCTTTGTACGGCCTGATCCGAACCGCCTTCTGTCTGGGAGCTGCTGATTACGATCTTTGAAGGTGAATTTAATGACTGCGCGCCAAAGCTGGTGAAACTCCCCTCTCCGGCTGTCATCAGCAGCAGGGCAGCCATCATGCCGGCAGCACAGCGTTTCCAATATCGGTCGATCCTTGTCATGGCTTATGCCTCCTTACTGTTTTACAGGTTCAAGCGCTCTGCGGTCTCCTGCTTTTAACGTGTCATTGATAATATAAGCGGACGTATCTCCCTCCTGATCATATGGGAATACCTGTACCAGGGCGTCATGCTCATCAAAAAAGCTTCCGTAGCTTGTGGTATAGCCGTCACTGTTCTCCTCCGGAGCCGTATAGTAAAAATTCTGGGTAGACACAGAGGTTCCGATGGTAGCCAGCACATCCTGGGCATAAGCTACAGCTACATCCGCTGTCGTCTGATGAGACACCGGCAGAAGGACGGTCAGCACTCCGGTACTGTCATCATAGCGTACATCCAAATCCATTACATAGTCAGCAAAAGGGCCATACGGCTCCAGGTACTGATCCCGTAAATCCTCTCTTACCTCAGTCCAGTCGATCTTGATATCTTCATTGATCTCTGTATCCGGCTGTCCATCCTCCGCTCTTGTACCGCCCTCCGGTGATACAATATTGCTCTTGGTGCATCCGCTTAAAAGGGATACGGCAGCCAGAAGGACCAGAGACATCTTTTTCCAGTTAAACATTTCAAAAACCTCCTTTGATTATAACGTTACTATTATAACGGACAAACGGAATTTTTAACAGACTTTTTTTCTTACAAAATTGTTACACCCACGAATATATCTTCTGTATGCCGTCCCATATCTTTTGAAAAATCCCTCTTGCAATTTTCATGTTTCAATGGTATCATGTTCAACATATTTATATTTTAATTATTTTTGAACAAAAAAAGGAGGCTGTCATTTTGAATACCAACCATAAAATCCGCTCGATGAAAAACGAGCTTTTCAAAGAACTGGACTGGACATCCACTCTTGTCCCCTTTATTTGTATCGCGCTGCTTTGCGTCCTGTTTGTCCTTTTTCCGGAAGGCTCCTCTGCCTTCTTAAATTCCATCCGGTTCTTTCTGGGAGACCGGTTCGGAAGTTTCTATCTGTTAATGGGCCTGGGCGCTCTGATCTGTTCCCTCTACGCCGCATTTTCCCGTTTTGGCTCTATCCGCCTGGGAGACCTTGAAAAGCCTCAGTACACGAACCTGCAGTGGGGATCTATGATGTTTACCGCCGGGCTGGCTGCGGATATTCTCTTTTACTCCCTCTGTGAATGGATGCTTTATGCCGATGAGCCCCATATTTCCGATATGGGAACGGTTCAGGACTGGGCTTCTGTATATCCTCTCTTCCACTGGGGCCCTATCCCCTGGAGCTTTTATATCATCCTGGCTGTGGCCTTCGGCTTCATGCTCCATGTACGTCGGCGCAGCCGCCAGAAATACTCGGAAGCCTGCCGTCCCCTTCTTGGAAAAAAGGTAGACGGACCCCTGGGACGGCTCATTGACCTGACTGCGGTATTTGCCCTTTTAGCAGGTACGGCCACGACCTTCTCCCTGGCTACTCCCCTGCTGTCCATGGCTTTAAGCCGTGTATTCCACCTGCCTGAGACACCGGCTCTTACCATCGCTATCCTGGTGGTAATCTGTGCTGTATACACCCTGGCCGTATACTTTGGGATGAAGGGCGTAGCGCGGCTGGCCTCCTCCTGCGTGGCTCTTTTCTTCCTTCTTCTGGCTTACTTTCTGCTGGGGGGCGGCGAGTCCCAGTACATCATCGAAACCGGCATCAGTGCCATCGGAAACCTGACCCAGAACTTTATCTCCATGGCTACCTGGACAGATGCCCTGCGCACCTCCTCATTTCCCCAAAACTGGACGATCTTCTACTGGGCATACTGGATGGTATGGTGTGTGGCTACTCCATTTTTCATCGGTTCCATCAGCAAAGGCCGTACCATCCGCCAGACAGTTCTGGGAGGCTATTTCTTCGGACTGTCCGGCACCTTTACCTCCTTTATCATCCTTGGAAATTACGGCCTTTCCCTGCAGATGCACGGGAAGGCAGACCTGATGGCCATTTACAGGCAGTCCCAGGATCTTTATACTGCCATTATGGCGATTTTTGATACCATGCCTGCCGCTAAGGCCGGCCTTCTCCTTCTGGCGCTCACCATGATTGCCTTTTACGCTACGACCTTTGACGCACTGACCATGGTGGCTGCGTCCTACTCCTGCCGTTCCTCACAGGAACAGAAGGAACCCGGACGCTTTATTAAGCTGTTCTGGGCTATTACCTTAATGCTGCTCCCCATTGCGCTGATCTTTTCAGAAAAGTCCATGAACAATCTTCAGACCGTGTCCATCATTGCGGCCTTTCCCATTGGATTTATCATCATTCTCATCGTATGGAGCTTCTTTAAAGACGCAGGCGCTTACCTGAACGAACATAAATAGGATCCGTACAACTGCAAACAGGAGGCCCGGTCATCCGGCCTCCTGTTATTCTGTACTGTGCATGAAACGTTACACTTCCTTATCCGTTGGTATCCTTCCAGAGGATCGTATGTATACGGCTTTCTGCTGCATTCTCATCGCTCCCCTTAAAGCAGAACGTCAGAAATCCCCACATATTCAGCCTCTTCATCTCATCATAGCGCTTTAAATTTGCTGTCGTATTATCATTGGTCACAAAGATGTCACAATCAAACTGATTCGCCGTCTGAATCAGGTAAGAAATCGGAATGGGGTTGCACCCTCCCTTTCTTATGTCCATACGCCGTGTTACCATAGGCTCACCTCGATTCACCAAAAACAAAAACGCAGGTTATATTCCTCCTTTAAACTATGATATATTCCCCTTTCCGGTTATATATGATACCGGCCTCAAAGGATAAATCCCCCGGCGCAGGCTTACCCGCGAAGCAAAATACCCTTTGACCTTAACATCATAATATCACCCTGTCACAATAAATTCAATGTATAAATCACTATTTTTGTGCATTTTTAAAGATCCCGGAAACAGGCTGTACGTTTCCGGGATCTGTTTTTGTCTAAATTACAGATTCTGATATTTGAGATCACTCAACCGATACCGCCACGCCGGCAACGGCCCAGTTATAGTTCTGAATCGCCTGCTGCAGATCCAGATCCGCGCACCGGTAACCCGACTCTGCGGTCAGCCATGCCAGTTCCTGCTGGAGATACTGGATCTGGCTCAGGCTTCCGTTCTGTTTCTGGATCTGAGCCGCGCTCCAGGCCATTTTCCCGTTTTCATAGGCCGTTTTGGCCGACTCGTAGGCAGACTGCTTTTCCAGTATCTGGTCATACAGGGCCTGAATATCCGAGCGAACTGTATTTTCTGAATATTCCACATTTCTCAGCCGATTCTCCGTCTGGGTCGTGGTCTTTGTCGTCCGGGACTGAAAATCCGTCATTCCGCCGCCGGTGGAGCTTCGCAGGCTGATCAGGCTATAGTTGTTGTTTACAGCCCTCTCCTTGTCTGCATTTACGTCAATGGAATCAATGACCGATGGGTCGGCTGCAGGGACGGTGCCAAAGGCGACTTCGAGTGCAGGATCATAACCGGTAAAGCTGCACAGGAGTTTTCTGATCTGCTCTATTCCCGCATCCAGGCTGCTTAGCTGGGACTGGGATGAAGAAAGGGAGGCAGCGGCCGAGAGGACGTCTCCGTCTACAGCCATGCCCTGAGCCTGCATGGTATCCTGAAGGCTTTTTGCTGTCTGAGCCAGTTCTACGCCCTTGGCCGCCATGGCCCGTTTGGACTGCAGCTGCTCATACTGATTCATCATGGACTGGACATTCATAATCAGCGCATTGGCCTGACGGTCTACCTGACGCTCTGTAGTGGAGGTTTTCTTTAAGGTCTGTCCCATCATGGATGCTGCGTTTCTCATCTGTCTGGCTGTCTTGCGCAGCGCCTTGGCGGTAGCCTGGGAAACCATCTGATCCATTCCTGTCTGCTCCTTGGCCATATCCTCGGCCGCATCCGCCTGGGAGATGAGATCATCGGCCATAACCCGCTCATTGACTGCAATATCCGCCTGATCGTTTACCATCCCCTTTGCCATATCATAGGCGCTTTTTATGGGTGCGTAATAATTCTTTACACGGCCCTCGATCTCATCATAATCCAACTGTCCATCCTGAAGCCGCTGTTCCTCCTGGGTATAGGCCTGATCCGGCTGATTTGTATCCGCCAGAACGTTGAACGGCCCTGCGGCAGCCAGCAAAAGGCTCAAAGATGCGGCGGCACTCCGCCTGATAAACGCTGTTTTCATCTTACATTTCTCCTTTTATGAATAGGGTTCTCCTCAACACTCAAACCTATGCCGCGTGGTCAGTTGGAGGTGGTCAGTCCCTTTACGTTCCAGTCATATCCCTCCAGCGCCAGAAGAAGCTGGAGTTTCTTGGTGTTTACGTCATTTTCCGCTGCCGTGCAGGCATTGGAGGCCGTCTGATACTGAAGGCTGGTGCTCTGTCCCGCTGCCAGACTCGCAGCCGCCTTGCTTAAATCAGACTGAGCTACTGCCAGCTGGGACTGAGCGGCATTTAAAGCGTCTCTTGCCGTAAGGACGGTATTGTACTGGGTCTTTAAGGAACGCACTGCCGTATCCTTCGCATTCTGGATGGCAGCCTGGTTAGACTCAATCAGGTCCTGACTGGTGAGGTTCCCTGCCTTTTTCTCATAATATTTCACATCATAGTTATTGGAAACAGCCGTCTGGGCGTCTGCATCAGGATCCAGGCTGTCAATCCGGGACAGATCCGGCTCCGGAACGGAACGGATCTCCGGCTGGGCATCCGCACTCCAGCCAAGCATAAGACACAGGTTTCTGTGTACGTTTTCCTGGCTCTTTTTCGCCGATAAAATGGCTGTATCCTGATCCTGCAGGCTCTTTTTAGCCGTAAGCACATCCATCTGGGTAGCCATTCCGGCAGCTGCCTGGGCCTGGGTAAATTCATACTGAGTCTGAAGAAGGTTTCTGGAATTTTCCAGATCCGTAATGTTGTACCGGGCCTGCTCTAACGAGATCATCATCTGCTGGGCCTGGTAAGCCAGCTTAGCCTCCTGCTGATCATACTGGATCTTTTCCATATCCGCATCCTGATAATTATTATCCGCCGACTTGGTGAGCAGGCCGGCAGAGAAACGCAGAGACGCCCAGGTCACATCATCATCGGCGGCATCCGCCTGATCCCAGATATCATCAATATCGCTCATATACTGGTCATATACATCATTTAGATCCTTCCCCTTCTGATCCTTATAGGCAGAGCGGTTGCTGCGGACCGTAGGGTTATATTCATGGATCAGGTCTGCCAGCTCGCCGTACTCCATCACATTATCTCTGAGAGAAGCCCATTTATCCGCCGTATAGGCAAATTCCGGGCTGAGATCCTTATTATAATCCGGGGCGGGCGCTTCCGGCGCCTGATAGGTATTATCATCCGGGCTGTTAGCTGCAGCCAGCGCATTCATTGGAAAAGACACAGCTAAAAGAGCCGCTGTCATGGCTGCCATACGGCGGCCGGCTATCATTCTGTTCCTGTTTTTCATGGTGTTCTCTCCTCTTTTTCTGAAACTGAGTATACTCTTGTACACATAGACCGTCATGGG
This sequence comes from Enterocloster alcoholdehydrogenati, assembly GCF_013282095.1. Taxonomy (GTDB): domain Bacteria; phylum Bacillota; class Clostridia; order Lachnospirales; family Lachnospiraceae; genus Enterocloster; species Enterocloster alcoholdehydrogenati. The sequence continues at coordinate 138,949 of NZ_BLTJ01000003.1, read as the reverse complement.
ACATTCATTTTGCCGCCTGCATACCGCAGACGCCCTTTTCCAAAATCCTCATCTCCATCTCCGTAGCTGCCAGGATTCTGTTCATCTCCTGGGGTTTGCGGCAGTAAAGGCTCATGGACTTGACGCATACCATGGCAGCTACGTCCATACCGCACATCAGCGTCTCAAAACTCATGGGATAGCGCTCCCTGTCCATCCGGTCATACATCTCTTTTATAAACGCCCGATAGGGCTCTTCTTTCATCATAAATCCCCGCAGGCCAAAGATCTGATTCTGATTGGCCACGCTGATATCGGCCAGAAGGTTCTGATGGATCTTATAAATGATCTGATCCGTGCCCTTCTCCATCCACTCCCGCAGCATCTGGATACATACTGCAAAGGGGCTGCCCATCTCGTCCAGCAGGGCCATCGCCCTTTCTCTGAACTGCTCTCTGACGCCCCGCAGCATATAACGCAGCAGATCGTCTTTATCCTCAAAATATGTATAAAAACTGCCTCTGGAAATGTCCGCCTCTTTTATGATCTGGTTAATGGATGCGGCAGAATAGGGAACCCGTGAAAATTCATGGGCTGCCGCTTTCAGAATAAGCTGCCTCTTTTCCTCCTTTAATTTGAAGAATCGCTGGGTTGGCATGAAACGCAAAGCCTCCTTGGATGATGAGAATATATTACTCTTCTGTATATTTGTGACAACGTGTCACTTTCAAAAGTATATACACCTGACGAAGAAAAATCAATAAAAGAATTATTAAATTTCTGGAAATAATTTTCCCCCATGTCCCCAGACCCATAAGCCTTCACTGACCGCCGGTTCGTATTTTTATCGAGTTTTTGTCCAAATATACTTGACTTTTAATGTAAAGCTTACTATACTCAGTATGTAAAACAAACTTTACTTGCTTCATATAACAAAAAGGATGTGACCGTACCATATGGAAAATCGAATCCAGGAGCTGCGCAGGGGCAGACGTATCCGTCAGGAGGATCTGGCGGAGGCCGTCGGCGTTACAAGACAGACCATCATTTCACTGGAAAACGGCAGATACAATGCCTCACTGGGACTGGCTCACCGGATCGCCCGATATTTCGGACAGAGTATCGAAGAAATTTTTATCTTTGAAGATGAGGAGGAATAAGTATGGAAATGAACAACAACAGCGCGAACCGAAGCTGCGATCCCTTTATAAGGCGCTGCCGTCTGCGAATCGGCGCAGGGATCTTAGCCGTTCTTTTGGGAGCAGCCGCCTCAGGCACCGCCATGGCCGGCATTTATGAAGCCTTTCCTCTTCTCTGCCCTGAGCCGCAAGCCCGCAGCTTTCTGTTTTGCTTTTACCAGGGAACCGGAATCGGGCTGATTCTGGCCGGAATCCTGCAGATTGTGCGAAACAGAAGCTTTTTAAAGAATCCGGAGCGGATGAAGAAACGAAAAATCCGGGAAATGGATGAACGGGTGCGCACCATCGGCACACGCTCCTGGGCCTACGCGGGATATTCCCTGTTCCTGCTTCTCTATGCTGGAATCCTGGTATCCGGCTTTGTAAGCATAACGGCAGTTCGGCTTCTGTTGTGCGTGATGGCAGCATTTGCAGCCCTGCTTGGGATATGGAGAGTAATCCTGGGACAAAAGATGTGAGTTTGAGATGCATACGGCAGGCGCTGCTGCCCGCCAAAAAACAGAGCGCCGCAGATAAACGTCATGGATCATGACCTGTTTTGCGGCGCTCCCCCTTTATATTTTTCATTCTGTTTCTTCCGGCACTGCTTCTGAATCATCCGTTTCCGGCGGTTTAATATTCCTCGTCTCCCTCACAATATACACCGGCCTGTCCTTCAGTTCCGTAAAAAGGATGGCGATATACTCCCCGATGATGCCGATCAGCAGAAACATCATGGCAAACATAAAGCAGATGAGCACCACGATGGTTGCATACCCGCTGGGCGCTCCCTGGCGGGTGAAAAGGGTGTAGATCAGCACTATCAGTCCGGCTGCCCCGGAAAGCACACCGGCGTAGATCCCCAGTTTCAAGGGCATATTGGAAAAGCAAAGAATGGTATTGACAGAGAAAATAAACAGTTTTTTTATACTGTACTTGCTTTCCCCGGCCACCCGCGTTCCAGCCTCGTACTCAAGGGTCGTCTTTTTAAATCCCACATTCTGAACATATCCCCTCAGAAAACGGACTTTTTCCCGGTAGCTCTTCTTTAACACCTCAGCCACCGGACGGGTGACGGCGAAAAAGTCAGAGGCATTTGGCTCAAAATGCACATCAGAAATGCAGTTGATCAGCCAGTAAAAAGCCGCGCTGGTTACGTTTTTAAGCACACCGGCACTTGCGTTTCTGGTTCTTACCATGCTGATGACTTCGTATCCTTTTTCCAGCGTTTCCACGATCTTTGGCAGACATTCCGGCGGATGCTGGAGATCTGCATCCATGCAGACGACTGCATCCCCGCTGCTGTAATCCAGCCCCGCAATCATAGCCGCCTCATGGCCGAAATTCCTTGAAAAGCTGACTGCCTTAACCTTTCTGTCGGCCTCTGCCAGCTCTTTTATAATGGAAAAGCTTTCATCGGCACTGCCGTCATTTACAAAGATCAGCTCATAATCCCAGGACAGAGTATCCAGTACCCCTTTCATCTCCCGGTAACATTCCCTCAGGCCTTTTTCCTCATTGTACACAGACACCACCACAGAAAGGGTCTTTTTTGTCAGATTCATTTTCTGTTCGCTCAAAGGATGCTTCTCCTTCTATTTTCTATAACAATGCCCTCCGGCTCCCGGAGGGCAGAATCAGACGGGAATTTTCAGCTCCCCTGTAGTTTCCAGATCAGCTGTCAAATACCTGAATCTGCTGGCTGGAATGGGTAGGAACCCTCTTATCCTCCGGCGGCAGCTGCATATAGTCGCCGTAAACCTCCCTAAGCACCGGATCCCAGCCCCTTGGAATCATCAGCATCGTATCCTCAAAGGGGGCGTCCTCTACCTGGGTGCACCAGTCATCCTCCAGTGTCACATAGAGGTAATCCGGCTGGTAATTGCTGTAATACCACCGTGTCCCCCGGCTTTTTCTGTCTTTAAGAGCCGCCTTTTTCTGCATGGCCATGATCCATTTTAAGGGAATCCCTTTCCCGGCCGCTGCCAGTCCCCCCACAAAGATCTTATGGAGCAGGCTGTACCTGCTGTAATCCAGATCATGGCGGTGACCCATGGCCAGTCCGTAGATAGCCTTGTGTATGAAACGGGTCAGACTGGCCGCCGCTTTTCCTTCCGGCAGTTTATCCAGGATAAACAGGTCTACCCAGAGATGGTTCAGCTTTCCCTCGTAGTAGTCCATCCGGTCGCTTTCCGGGTGAACCTGACTGTTTTTATAAATAATCCTTGGGGTAAAGTCAAAGAACGCCCGTCCGCCCCGGTAGCTGTCCGGCTCCAGAAACTCCATAGTGTCGGGCAGTTCTCTCTGCAGGACCTTTTTTAACGCCTCATACTGGCTTCTTACAAGAACCACGTCCGCATCATCATCCCAGGGGATAAACCCTTTGTGGCGCACAGCTCCGATCAGGGTTCCGGCGTCTAATGCGTAGCGGATCTTATATTTCCGGCAGATGCGGTCGATCTCTTTTAATATCTTTAAATTGGCCCCATGAACCTTTGTCATATCATATGATTCCGCCATAGCTGCCTCCCGCTCCTATCTGCCGATGGCTTCCCGGATCGTTTTAGCCATATAGTCGATCATCTCGTCCGTCATACCCGGATAAACGCCTACCCAGAAGGTGTCCCTGAGAATGCGGTCCGTATTTTCAAGATTTCCCGCCACGTGATAGCCTTCGCCGCTCTTTCGCATCTCGTCAAAGCAGGGGTGCTTTGTCAGGTTTCCGGCAAACAGCATCCGGGTCTGAACACCTTTCTGTTCCACGTACCGGACTACCTCATTGCGGTCCGTTCCCTCCTTGCAGGTAATCAGAAAGCCAAACCAGCTTGGACGGGAATGAGGGCAGGCTTCGGGGAGAATAAGCTTCTCTTCCGTTCCAGCCAAAGCAGCCTTTAAGCGGTCAAAATTATGACGGCGGCGCTCCACAAAGGAGGGGAACTTGTCTAGCTGCGCACACCCAATGGCAGCCTGCATATCCGTTGCCTTTAAGTTATAACCCAGATGGGAATAAACGTATTTGTGGTCGTATCCTAATGGCAGCTCTCCGTACTGGCGGTCAAAACGGTGGCCGCACATATTATCGCGGCCGGAAGGGCAGACGCAGTCGCGGCCCCAGTCACGAAGGGATCGCATGATGCGGTTTAAAAGGCCGTTGTCTGTATACACAGCCCCTCCCTCGCCCATGGTCATATGATGCGGCGGATAGAAGCTGGATGTACCGATATCGCCGATGGTTCCGGTAAACCGCGTTACCTCACCGCCGTCCTCTTCCATCGTATACCGGGTTCCCAGGGCATCGCAGTTGTCCTCCACCAGCCACAGGCCGTACTTGTCGCAAAATGCCTTTACAGCCCGCAGATCAAAGGGATTTCCCAGCGTATGGGCGATCATCACAGCCTTTGTCCTGTCCGAACGCGCTGCCTCCAGCATGGTTACATCTATATTGTACTGAGGAATGGTCACATCTACAAATACAGGCACTGCGCCGTACTGGATAGCCGGGGCCACAGTGGTCGGAAAGCCGCAGGCCACGGTGATGATCTCATCGCCTTTTTTTATCCTGCGCTCGCCTAAAAGCGGAGAGGTCAATGTCATAAATGCCAGCAGGTTGGCAGAGGACCCGGAATTTACCAGCGCACAGTGTTTGACTCCCAGATAGCCTGCCAGCTTTTTCTCAAATTCATCGGTATATCGGCCGGAGGTCAGCCAGAACTCCAGAGCACTGTCTACCAGGTTTACCATCTCATCATGATCGTAGACGCGGGATGCATAAGGGATCCGGTCGCCTTCTTTGTAAGGGGCTTTTTTGTGAAAGGTGTCGCAGTATCCGGCTACCTGCTCTAAGATCTGCGCTCTTGCTTCTGCTTCGCTCATATGTTCAAACATAGTCAGTTATCTCCTCTTTAAATTGTTGGGTCACACGAAAAATTCCCGGATCTGACGATCCATGACCTCCATCATGTCTGCGCCCTCCAGGTACTCCCTGGACCACTCCACCGTCTTTTCCACTGCTTCTTTTACACTATACCTGGGCGTCCAGCCGAATACGTGCTTAATCCTGGAACAGTCCAGTTTCAGGAAATTAGCCTCATGAGGGCCTCCCATCCACTGATTTTCCCAGGTCTGTCCGTTTCCCCAGGCGGTGCAGAACAAATCTGCCAGCGTTCCGGTTGCAACACAGTCCCTGTCATCGGGGCCTACGTTGTAATAGCCCTCATATGCCCTGTCCTCGTACTGCTTCATGGCAATGGTTAAGTAAATGGCAAGGGGCTCCATCACGTGCTGGAAGGGGCGGATGGAATGTGGATTTCTTACGATAATGGTTTTGCCCGCAGCAGCCGCCCTTACACAGTCGGGGATAATCCGATCTGCTGCAAAATCGCCGCCGCCGATGACATTTCCTGCGCGGGCGGTGGAAATGGCGCAGCGTCCGTCCTCAAAAAAGGACTTTTTATAGCTGTGGGTCACAAGTTCGGAGCAGGATTTACTGTTGGAATAGGGGTCATAGCCGTCCAGATTGTCACATTCCCGGTAGCCGTATTCCCACTCTTTATTTTCATAAACCTTATCCGTGGTGACGTTTAAGAAGGATCGTACGCCGGGGGTATGGCGGACACATTCTAAAATATTTACAGTGCCCATTACATTCGTCTCATAGGTGTATACCGGTTCCTTATAGGATTCCCGTACAATGGGCTGGGCTGCCAGATGAAATACTATCTCTGGCTTTGCCTCCTCAAAAACCCGGCGCAGATGCCCCAGATCCCGGATATCGCCAATGATGCTGTCCATGGTTTCCTCCAGCCCCGCAATCTCAAACAGGCTGGGATCCGTAGGCAAAGTCAGAGAATAGCCGGTCACCTTTGCTCCTGCAAGCGTCAGAATCCGGGTCAGCCACGCCCCCTTAAAGCCGGTATGGCCGGTGATCAGCACCCGTTTATTTTCGTAAAAGGCTCTTAATGTTTCTATGGTCATGTTCCGATCTCCTTTGTCTTTTTCAGTCCTTCCAGATCTTCCACGGCGCATTTTTCGACTGCCACAGTTCTTCCAGCTTCTTCATCTCCCGCTGGGTGTCCATGCACTGCCAGAAGCCCTTGTGGTAGTAGGATTTCATCTGTCCCTCTGCCGCCAGCCGCTCCATGGGTTCTCTCTCAAACACTGTAGCATCATCCTTTAAGTAGTCAAAGACCTCGGGATTAAGCACCATAAAGCCGCCGTTTATAAGAGCGCCGTCATTATCATCCTTTTCCCGGAAGGAAAGGACGCTGTTATTATCATCAATGTTTAAAACTCCCTTGGACTGGCCCAGATTTACGGTTGTAATGGTGGCCGTCTTTTTATGGGATCTGTGGAAATCCACCAGTGCCTTTAAGTCTACATTGGAAACTCCGTCCCCGTATGTAAGCATAAAGGGTTCATTTCCAATATATGGCTGGATCCTCTTTACCCGGCCTCCGGTCATGGTGTTGAGGCCTGTATCCACCAGGGTCACTTTCCATGGCTCGGAGTAGTTGTTGTGAACCTCCATCCGGTTATTTGCCAGATCAAAGGTCACATCTGAGGTATGAAGAAAATAGTCGGCGAAAAATTCCTTTACCACGTACTGCTTATAGCCCAGGCAGATCACAAAATCATGATAGCCGTATTCGGAATAATACTTCATAATGTGCCACAGGATGGGCTTTTCACCGATCTCGATCATAGGCTTTGGCTTTAAATGGCTCTCCTCGCTGATCCGGGTGCCGAAGCCCCCTGCTAATATTACAACTTTCATGAAATTTCTCCTCCATTTTCATCTTGTATACTCTCATTTCATATGCTTTGCGAAAGCATGGAGCCTTTGGCGTATCTCCTTTACGATGCAGGTTTTCTAAATACATTCAGGCCGTTTTCTTCAAGGATCCTAAAGGCGTTTCGTATCTGATCCGTCCCTTTGCGGTATTCATAAAGATCCGGGGCCGCAGGCTCCATTTCCATCATCTCCTCATCGCTTAAGAAAGGCATCAGGGGCGCCAGCTGCTCCATCTGTTCAAACCGCTCTTCCCGATACGGTGCTTTTTTTATCTCACGATATGTAGTATAACCATTTCCCAGGAGGATTGCAATACAGAACAAAGCCATAAAGGCCCGTCCCGCGGGATAGACCTTCTCTTTTGCCTTGCTTACCAGGGCAAAGGTCAGGATGATTCCCAGAATCCCGACCTGAAACTGCAGGGCATACCGGGAACTTAACGCGTAATTTTCCTTTTCAAAAATGTATCTGGAAAGGAAGATCAGCACATGGTTTAATGCTCCGCCTGTCAGAAGCATCAGGGGGAACAGGGTTCTTTCATACAGACGGTGCCGAAGATACAGCCACAGCGCCCAGAGATAGCCTGCTGCTACAAACAGACCTAACAGATAACAGATATTGTCTGTCATCTGTCCCTTTTCTATCCACTGGATCAGTTCTTCTCCCCCAATCACCATTCCCGCCAGAGATTTGAGGATAAATCTCACTGGAAAGGACGGTGCATCCGCTAACAGCGCTCCCAGAGAACGGCCCGTAGCTCCGGCGTGTTCCTCTACGGCAAAGGAATTGCTGAGGATGTAAAGGAGCAGGGGGATCAGGGAGGCAAATAAAAACACCAGGTAACGGCGGGAGGATGAACCTTCCTTTCTTATCCGCGCTCTCAGGATTCCGGCTGCCGCAGACAGTATCATCACCACTGCGTAGATGGCGCAGTAGGGGCCTGCCGTTCCAAGGATGATAAGAAAAGGCAGCAGGATCAGCTGAAGCGTATCTCCCCGTTTTTCCTCTCCCGCCCATACGCGGTCAAATACAAGCTCATGGTAATAAAAGCAGGCAAAGGCAAAGAAATGAGACCAGCCGCTTCCGTTTGTAATCATCTCCCATTTATTCAGGCTGAACATCACCGCCATGGTCAGCAAAAACCAGACAGTCCCCAGGCGTCTGCGTATGAAATATACCCCAAATGCCCAGGCAGCCAGTCCCAGGCTTACAGCTCCCAAAACACGGTCAAAGGTAATGGAAAAGCCGAACAGCTCCACATTGATGATCCGCTCCAGGTAGTTAATGGGGATCCTTGTGAGCACGTCAGGCACAAAGAAACGTCTGGGATCGTATACATCCGGCAGATAACTGTTGACCAGACGGATGTAGTCTGAGTATACCACGTCGCAGGTGGAATTTTTTATATACCACAGAAGGAATGCCACGCCTCCCAGGGGGATCAGCAGGCAAAGGATCTTCCTGTAGTGCTCTTTATTCTTAAGTTCTGCCATCATGGCCGTCTTACCTCCTGAATTGCTTCCCCGTTTCATCAGTCTGCCAAAATATGGACAATAGCTGCCAGCCGGTCTTTTCCTCTTTGTTCCTGTGCATTCTGCATATAAAAATTATAATCAAAGGTCAGATGAACCATCTGCCAGGGGTCTGCTGTAAGAGTGGCGTCTACCACACTGGACTGGACGGGCAGCTGCAGCGGCTCATCCTCATCCTTTGTGATCGTAATCATTTCCCCACCGTTCATAATACCGGGATACATGACTTCCAGATGGATCGTTCCGTCTTTCCCGGCCATCACCGTCAGGGAGGCGTGTTCATCCATCCACCCGTCCTGATAGTAGCCGTAGTCCACCTTAAGCTTCAGTTCCCTTACAAAATCTGTAATATCCTGGAAGCCGTTATGCTCCGGATCCTCCCGCAGCACCAGCATATCCTCATCCACCAGCCCGATATCCCGGATACTGTCGATAAACTCTACCTTCGTCCCCTCAGCCAACCGATCCTTATCGAATACCTTAAAGAAGGTCCTGGCGGTAAAATCGCTCATTTCATAGCTGTTCCCCATGATATAAATGGTCTTTCCAAATATACGATCCCCATACTTTTCATAGGTTTCCTCTGCCAGCGAATTATACCGCAGCTGATCCGGCCAGAGATAAAGCTTCGGATAACAGCTTCTGTAAAATAACTCTGCCGGCAGCATAAGGAGCACATAAACCCCAAAGAGGGCCCCCCAGGGCCAGAGCCGTTTCAGATACAGTTCCTTTTTCATCCCTCTTGTCAGTTCCCCGTAAATCCATGAAAGGAACAGCAGCGCTCCGGCCAGCGACACATACACCCAACGCAGCTCCACCCGGATCGTAACACTGGATGAGGCAATGTTGCAGGCAATAAAGCCCACAAAGAGAAGAACGTTTGCCCAGAGCGCCCATCTTCTGCCCTTTCCCTTAGGCCCGAACAGGCGGGATAACAGGCCGCATACCATAAAAAGCACAGCCATATCCGCCAGGATCACACAAAGCTTCACCCACAGCGGGCTCTGCCCCCAGGGGCAGCCGTTCAGATGCTCCGGCCCTGCGTTAATGCCAAATACATACGCCGCCTGGCTAAATGCAAATTTAAGAGCCTGTGGAATATTCAGGGTATCCGCCACCTGGGTTCCTCCGGTGCCTGCGGGAAGAACGGAACCGATGGTCAGGGCGCGGATCGCCTGAACCAGAACAAATGAGCCGACCCCAGCGCCCCAGAGAGCCGGATTTTTGCAGCGGCGCAGCAAAAGAGCCAGAAATAAAAGCGGCAGCAGCGCCATATACCTCTCGTGGACAAAGCAGACTCCAAAGTACAGAATACACGCTCTTATAAAGAGAGACTGCCTTCCTTCCCCATTGATGTAGCGGTAAAGGCACCACAGCACTGCCACTGCCATCCACAGCGCCATGGTCTCCATCAGGCCCAGAACCTGGCCGATCTGATAATAGGCCATACGACTGGATAAAAACATAGAGCCTGCAAGAAAGCCAATGGCCTTTGCACCTGAAAGCCTGTGAGCAATAAAATACAGATACCAGGCTAATGCTGCGTTAAGCAGGATATTGATGGGTACAAACCAGGCCACGCGGTTTCCCACCACCGCCATTTCCAGCCAGGCTGCCAGATAGTAAAGAAAACGGAACCGGGTACTTCCCATGGGAAAAACATACTGCAGAAAGCTCTGCTCCCCGTAGCAGGACCAGAAATACAGGTCATCCATATAAAGGCCTCTGATCTCGATCCCCCGGTTGACCCACACAGCCAGCCCAAGGAGCAGCCCCATAAAGATCAGATGATCCTTCCACTCATATTTCTTCTCCATTCGGGAAAATCCGATCCTGAATTTGATTCTCTCTTTTGCATCCAATGTTTCTGCCTCCTTACCGGAATCCATTTTCACTCATACAGTAATTCTTGCGGAAAATCTCCGCCTGGGCGGTCTGAAGTTCCTCCGTTTTCTGGTCCAGAGCCACCCTGGCCCTCATATTGCCCCACTCAAAGGTAAGGTCGGTCAGAGTCCCTTCTTCAATCATATCCTCAATTATCTCCAATGCTCTTGGCTGTTCTGCCAGATATCCGGCCTGAACGAAGAAATAGTCAATCCCTGCGTATTCCAGAAACTCCTCAAAGTAAGCCAGTTTCTTCACCAGATATACATTTCCTCCGCTGCCGGTAACATCATAATAGCTCTGAACGCTGCAGTCCAGATCCAGGATTTCCGGATGAAAACCAAAGGCCAGTACCCGATCCGTGGACTTCACACCGCAGGCCAGGTTTTCATAGCCTCGGCGGATCCGGCGCTGGCTGCGCTCTGCCCGATGGTCATAATAGCCTTTTCCCGTCCATTTTACCGGAGTAAAGCCGGGAGTTCCCGCCCAGCTGGTAGTGCAGGTAATCATTGCGCTAAAAAGGAAAAAGGGAACTGCCAGCAGGCATAGCCCCGCTCTGAAGATACGTCCGGGCGTTTTTATTCCCCGGCCTATGTCCAGCCAGTCCCCCGCCATACGCACTGCGCTGATGGCAAGAACCGCATAGACCAGCATAAAATAGTTTCCGTCTACCTGTGTCAGGGTGTAAATGCTTAACACAGAACCTGCCAGAAGAATCGCCATCAGGAGCCCGTCAAACAGATCCCGGGCCGTCCCCGAAGTGCCCTTCCCCTTAACCCGGAGGCACAGACTTACGCACCACAGCAGAAGCAGCGCCGTCACCAGGCCGGTTCCCCAGGCAATGATTACGTGCTCCATATCTTCTCCAACCGGCGCCAGCAATATCCCTTTTAAGCGTTCTGCCAGCCTTGCAAGCTTCTCCCCCGCAGACAATGCCCAGGGATTGCCGATCACATTTGCAAATGAAAACGGGTATTTCACCTCAAAGCCGATTTTCTCACACATACCGGCAAAAATAGAGGTAACAGGAACTCCCACGATTCTCCATGTCCTGTACCACAGTCCTGCCGTTGCCATCAACGGAAAGATCCAGAGGAGAAATCCCCTTTTATTTCCAATTCTGAGTTTTTTCCAAAGAAGAAGGGACAATAGCCCTGCCGCCCCAAGACCGGTGGAAAATACAAGAGCCGTAGGCTTGAAAACCAGCGTAACAAGGTAGGCCGCTACGGCCATCAAAAGCCATGGCGTTTCTTTTTCCCCTTTTTCTTCTGAAGTTTCCGCCGCCAGGCATAGGAAATCATAGATAATCACCTGATATAAAAGAGTGATGCTGTCGCTCTTTGCAGAGACAGCCATATTCATGATCCCGGGAATGGCCGCACAGACCGCAGCGGTCCACAGCGCCGTGTTCTTTCCCCCGGAACGTTTTCCCATGTGACCGGCCAGTAAAACCGTTCCCACCGTAGTCCAGAAGGAAAATGTCAGCACAAAGCCGTACGTTGCCGTACCTGAAAGGGGCAGATTTAAAACCTCCGCTCCCTTACTGTAGCTGTATACCAGGTTGATCATCCCCAGGTTCTCATAGATCCCCTTTCCATTATCAAGCACAAAGGGGGAACGGAGCCCATAGTGAAGGGAGTCATAATCCAGCTCAATATTGAGCCGTCCTGCCTGGATTAAGATCATGGTGAGAATAAAGGCCGTAAGAAGGGCCTGTAAAAAATTGTCAGGCAAAAAAGTTTCCGCAAAACGCCCTCTGACAGATCCGGGGACAGTGTTGTCGCGCCGGGGTACCCCCTGCACAGACGCTCCTGCCCCGGCCGCGTTTTCACCCGCAGCCAAAAAGCGGCCTTTCATAAGCCAGACTGCTGCCGTAAGGAACCCCAGCGCCAGGGCCAGAATCCGCCACAGTCCGATGCCCCCATGGCCGGTAAGGGACACGCCGCAGACGACGGCCATCCAAAAGGCACTGCCCGTCACAAGTCCCAGGGCGATCCGCTCCGGGTAAAATAATATGCTTCTCCCGATGGATGTGTAATTTTTGCCGGTTCTATTTCCAAGCATCAGATGGTTGATCCTGTCTCCTGCTCCAATTAACGTCAGAAGCCAGGCGCCGGATACCGCTGCCGGAACCAGCATCTGATGACACCAGGCAAACCCCAGCACACCCACGGCGGTTCCCGCTATCTGGGCCTTTCTCCGTCTCACCAGAGAAAGCCAGCCAAGGTTCCATAAAAAGACAGCCAGCACCTGAACCAGCATAGTCTTTGTTTCTTCTTTCTTCAGTACCTCTCTCAGAGGGCCCTTCATCACGGTTTCCTCAAATCCTGTTCCCAGAATCAAAAGACCCAGGGCCCAAAAAAGGGCCAGGCTCAGGATTGTCCTTCTCTTTTTACTGCCGCACATCCTTGAACTATTTCCTTTACTCGTATTCCTTATAGGCGGTGGAATATCCCCGCATCAGAAGCCGTACCACAGGTTTGGGCCAGAACCGGGCAAACATCGCCTCTTCCTCCCTGGATCTTCTCTGATCCTTAATACAGGCCTTTGTCGTGGCCCCATCATGAACCCGGTAGTATAAAAGCGGCTTTTCCCGGCAGATAAACCGCCCTGGCGTTTCTGCCAGCCTGACCATGTTATCCCAGTCAAGTGCAAAGCTGTACTCCGACTGTATAAGGGGCTCTCCCAGACGTTTCTTACTGTAAGAGGTAGCAGGACAGCAGATGGGATTTCCAAAAATCAGGGGCAGTTTCTTTATAAAAGTGTGGTGATTGAGCACAGATCCCCGCAGAGGCAGACGCAAAAGGCGCTTTACCCACAAAAGGGAATCACTCTGGATCAGCTTTGCACCCTTTACAATTGCGTAATCCGTGGTAAACACAGTCATATCCGGCCATCGCTCTGCCGCCCTTAAAAGCTCTGCCCCGTATTCCCTGTGATACATATCATCCTGATGGGCAATGGTCACAAAGTCCGCATCTGCCATCTTATAAGCATAGTTCCAGTCATCCCGGATGCTGCTTATCCCGTCCCTCACATACAGCGGAAGGCGGTATTTCTCTGCCGTCTCCTCTAAAAAACGACTTGGCGTGGACGTACACAGGATAATGGGAGACAGCGATGTCTGGGCCTTCAGCGAACGGATGCACGATTCCAGCCAAGGAGATTCCCCATAGGCCGCAATAGCAAAGACATGGCTATACTTCATAGAAATGTTCCTCTAGCATCAGGCACAGCGCATGGTAAACTGGCAGATGCAGCTCCTGGATCTTATATGTTTCCTGCTCCGGCACTACTACCGAAACATCGCTCATCCGTTTCAGTTTTCCGCCGTCCCGGCCCGTAAGACCGATGATCTTTAAGCCGGAAGCTCTTGCCGCTGCCGCTGCATACAGGATATTTTCTGAATTGCCGGAGGTGGTGATGCCTAAGAACACATCGCCTTCCTTCCCATAGACGCATACCTGCTGGGCGTATCCCATACTGCCGTCTACATCATTAGAAAATGCCGTTGTCAGCGCCGGGTGGCCCGTCAGGGCAATAGCCGGAAGGCCGCCCTGTAAGCAGGCTGCCAGCTTCGGCCCAAGCTCCGGGTCCGCCGCCTCAAGCCGCTTTGCATATTCCGGCGATACCGGTCTTTTTTTGACAAATCCCTTCATCAGTTCTCCCACGATATGTTCGCTGTCCGCACAACTTCCGCCATTTCCGGCGATGAGAAGCTTTCCGCCCTGCTCAAAACAGCTGCGCAAAATCTCATACGCCTTAAAAATATCATTTTCAATGGCCTCTACTGCCTGATAACGCCGGATCAGATCTTTAAGAATCTGTTTCTCATCTCTGCTGTCCATCCCTTTACCTCTCTTTTCTGCTTCGGGAATCCTCAGTTCCCGGTGTATATACTGCCTCCTGGTATGCGCCGCCCCGTTCCCTGACAGCTGTTTCCTGATCCTGCTTCAGGATCCAGTCTGCCGCCTGATCCAGAGTATCCGCATAATAGTCATAAGGCGGTACCTTCGTTTCCTCTGCCAGACATTTTTCATGGAGTTCTTTTCCATATCCGGTTCCTACCAGAACAGAGAAAACGCCGTAATTTTGGCCGGCCCTGGTATCCAGAAGCTTATCTCCTATCATATAAGAATGGGCTTTGTCCACTGCAAACTGCTCCTCTGCCTGTAAAAACATCCCAATCCCCGGTTTCCTGCATAAGCAGTTCTTTTTGTAGTCTCCAATGCCGTGAACCGGATGGTGGGGACAGTAGTAAAAGCCGTCGATTTCTGCTCCAAAATCAGCCAGAAGTCCGTTCATATACTGATGAAGAGCTTTTACGTCCTCCTCCCTGTAGTAGCCTCTGGCCACTCCGGCCTGATTGGTGATTACCACCAGCTTAAAGCCTGCCTCCTTAAGCCGTGCCAGGGCCTGGGGCACTCCCGGCAAAAGGCGCATATCTTCCGGACGGTGAAGGTAATTTACCTCCTCATTGAGGGTTCCGTCTCTGTCTAAAAATACAATTTTTTCCATTTTATTTCCCAACTACAGCTCAAATGTATAGGTTCCGTTCGGCATCTGTACCTTTACCTGCTCGTACTTCCATCGGCCCTCATCCGCTACCCAGCTCTGAGCGCCCCGCAGTTCAAAGTTCCAGTCTGCCAGCTGGCCGCCTGCCTGCTCCATGCGGGCCGCCACCTTATGACGTACATTGTAGGGGCAGTACATAAGCAGATAGCCTCCGCCGCCGGCTCCTAAAAGCTTTCCTCCCAGCGCTCCGGCCCTGATGGCCTCCTCATAAAGCATATCGATCTGGGGGCTTGTGATCTTGCTGCTCATGCGCTTTTTGCTTCTCCAGCCGTAATCGAGAAGCTTTCCGAAGCTGTGGAGATTTCCTTTTAAAAGTTCGTCCTTCATGGCATAGGCCAGTGCCTTTACCTCACACATGGCGTCAAAGGCATCCTTTTTCTCATAATTCTGAACCTGGTCCTTGATGATATTGGCAGAAACATGGATCTTTCCCGTGTAGCAGAGAAGAAGGTTGTACTGCAGTTCGTGGATAATATCCTTCTTAATACGCAGGGGATTTACTACCACATCGTTGCGGCCGTGAAATTCGATGAAATTAAAGCCGCCGAAAGCCGCAGCATACTGGTCCTGATAGCCGCCGTCGATCTTCAGATCCAGCCGCTCTACCTGATACGCCAGATCTGCCATGGCATAGGCATCCATCATTATGCCCTTCCATCGGGCCATAGCCGTCAGCATGGCAACCATCACCGTAGAGGAGGTTCCGAGGCCGGAGCCTGGAGGCGCGTCGCACTGCAGATAGACCTCGCAGCCCTGGCTGATCTCCATTGCTTTTAAGGCCGCTGTTACAAGATCCAGGCGGCCGTCATAGACGTAGTTTTCCTTTGTATTGTATTTTACTGTCATATCAAAATCCAGGGAATGAACGATGATCTGATCGTCCTCTCTGGGAACGATGGAACAATAGGCGTATTTGTTGATGGTGCTGCCGATAATAGCACCGCCCTGCTCCTCACAGAAGGGGGCCACATCGGTGCCTCCTCCGCCGAAACTGACACGCAGGGGCGCTCTGCCTCTGATTACCATAGCTTACTCCTCTCTTGTCTGCCTGATATCCGGCTTTTTCCGGTGTTCTACCGGACAACTCCTGTCTCCACATCCTTCTGGAACTGGAAATAGGCCTCCGGGATACCGATATCAATAAAATAGCCGTCATTTACAAAGCCGCCCAGACGCTTTCCTTCCAAAAGCCAGCAGGGAATCCGGTCGTTTTCCAGAGATACCTTTCCCTCCGGAATCTCATCAAGAAGGCTTCTCTTCATCAGGTAAATGCCGCCGTTGATGGTGCCGGGTCTTGCTGCTTCCGTTTTTTCGTTGAAGCCTGTAAGGATTCCGTTTTCATCTAAGACCGCCTGACCATAGCGGGATACGTCAGGAACTCTGCGCAGAACCAGAGCCATGTCCAGTTTCTGTTCGTTCTGCTGCCTTACCAGCCTTGTATAATCAATCTGGTAAAATGTGTCTGCATTGAGGACGAAAAAACAATCCTCAGTAATGTATCTTCCTGCGTTTTTGATGGCTCCGGCTGTGCCTAAGAGCGTCTCTTCATAAGCGTAGGAGGCGCGGAAACCGAAAGCATTTCCATCTTTAAAATGTTCTTCCACCATGGAACCTTTGTAGCCTACGGCAAAAATGATGTCTGTGACACCATTTCGCACCAGTTCCCTGGTGACGTATTCCATGAAGGGCTTTTCCTGTATGAGAGCCATTGGCTTTGGCCGGTCGCTTACTACGCTGCGGAGCCGGGTTCCAAGGCCTCCGGCCAGAAGTATTGCCTGCATTGTGGGATCCTCCTGTTTGTTTGAGTTGGTTTTTTGTGGGAACTGACGCCAGTTCGCGGTGCCAACCTCGAAAACGCAGTGCGTTTCCTCGGTCACGGGCTTGCGCCCTATAGCCATACAGGCTTTCACCGCCAAAAGCAAGCGAGCCTGCTTCTCTGACGCCAGTTCGCAGCGCCAACCTCGAAAACGCAGTGCGTTTCCTCGGTCGCGGGCTTGCGCCCTATAGCCATACAGGCTTTCACCGCCAAAAGCAAGCGAGCTTGCTTTTGGCAGCGTAAGCCTGTATGGCTGCACTGCTTATCGCTGTCGCGAAAAGTCTTTTTCTATGACTTTCCAGGCGCTTTCCAGGCTGAAGTGTTTCTTTATATAGTCCTGGGCCGCAAGACACATCTGACGGCAGCGGGCGGGGTCGCTGTAGAGGGCGGCTGTCTTCTCGGCAAATGCCTGGGGATCGTTTTCCGTCTCCAGAACAGTTTCCACCTCCGGAATTCCTTCTGCTCCTGTACTGGTTGTGACAATGGGCGCTCCATTGTAGAGGGCTTCTACCACTTTGCCCTTTACACCGGCACCGTACCGCAGAGGCACTACCACCACCCTGCAGACAGAGTAAAGTCTGGCCAGCTCTTCCTCACTGACAAAGCCCTTGATAATGATGCCGTTTCCCGGCTGCTCCAGCGCTTTTATCTCATCCATTACCTTGGAACCGACTACATAGAAATTCACATCCGGCAGCTTTTTACGGATCTCTGGGAAAATTTCCCTTGCAAACCACAGGACCGCGTCCGCATTCGGCGGATGGGCGAAACCGCCTACAAACAGCAGTCCCTCCCTCTTTTCAAAGTCCTCCCTGATATCAGTCAGAAATTCATCGTATACATAGGCAGTAATGGCCTTTGCCGGAATCTCAGGATCGATCTGATGGATAGCGTCGATCTCCACATAAGACGGGTAGTAGGAAACCTCCGCCTTGCGCATCATGGAAAGCTCGATGGCTCTCCAGTAATCCGCCTCCCGCTTGATGCTTATATCTCCAGTCAGTTCATACTCCCGGCCCAGACGCAGGAAATGAAGGTCATGGCCGTAGTAGATCACCTTGATATTTGTATTTTCCTTAATAAAGTCCACATATTTGGTGGCAATGTGAGGACGGTTTAAGTAAGCGAAATCAATCTCATCCCCATTCTTCTTTAACCAGTCCCAGATACCGCAAGCCCACTCATCTCCGTAAAGAATTTCAATTCCCATCTGCTGCAGCATCGTGGAATACGGCTCTTCATGGAGGAAATTATCTCCCAGGAATTTAACCACATATCCCTTTTTTAAGAACATTTTCAGATACTGATAGGTGGTTTTGGAACCTGCGTCCTTATCAAAGGTAGGCACATAATGGT
The DNA here is from genome assembly GCF_013282095.1 of Enterocloster alcoholdehydrogenati. Lineage (GTDB taxonomy): Bacteria > Bacillota > Clostridia > Lachnospirales > Lachnospiraceae > Enterocloster > Enterocloster alcoholdehydrogenati. The sequence goes on along the minus strand of NZ_BLTJ01000003.1, from coordinate 120,838 downwards.
CTACTACCAGGATTACCTTCTTGCCCTGACTGCGCTCTCTGGCTCTGAAAGGATTGGGACTGCCGTCATTGACGCTCTGTTTCTTAAACTCATCCGCCCATTTTTCCCGGAGTTTTCTGCTGTTTTCCACCTGATACCGTTTCAGGCCTGTGCCGTTTACATCCGTGCCATTGGACACGCCTTCAAAATGAATCACCTTAGACAGCGGCTGATACACTACCCGCAGACCGGCTTTTCTCACCTCAAAGGCAAGATCGGAATCTTCACAGTACGCAGGCGCAAACCGCTCATCAAAGCCTCCAATCTGCTTCCACAGCCTAACAGACAGCAGAATGGCAGCGCCGGATATATAATCCACATCCTTAACATAATTATATTCCGCCTTATTCGGGTCGTCCAGGCGGCCGTAGTTCCAGCCAGATCCATCGCTCCAGAGAATACCGCCCGCCTCCTGAAGCCGTCCGTCGGGATACACAAGCTTGGAGCCCACCATACCGATGGAAGGATCTGACTCGATCAGCGTTACCAGAGAAGAAAGCCACCCTTCCGTCACCTTGGTATCATTATTTAAAAACATGATGTATTTGCCTCTGGCCGCCTTTGCCGCCTGATTGCAGTTCCTTAAAAAGCCCTGATTCGTCTTGTTGCGGCAGATCACCAGACCGTCCGCAAATTTGCCGATCTCAGCGGTAGCATCGGTGGAAACGTCATCTGCAATAATAACCTCATAGGTCACATCCTTTGTACACTCCAGAATGGACTGAAGGCAGGCATAGGTATAATGGATCTGGTTGTAGCAGGGGATCACAATGGACACCAGAGGCCCTTCCCAGCCGTCCGGCCCCTCTTTTCCTTCGCCGGGATACTGCGGGAAGGAGAGACGGCCGCCTGTTAAATAGCCTTCGCCGATCTTGAAATCCCCCTCGATCCGGTTGCGTCCCTCTTTCGTTGCATACATCTTTATATATTGTGCCGGATGGCGCACGGTATGAAAACAGTAGTTTAAAACTTTCCGTTTTCTCGTTCCCCTGGGGAAGGCCCGGTTTACCTGAACGCCCAGCTTACGGCGGAGCTTGTATATGAACGCTTCGTGGCCGTTGAGATAGGTTGCCAGCTTGCCCAGCTCATCGATCTCATGGCGCAGATCCCGGATCATGATTTCAAGATTCTTAACATGATTATTGGTAAGGCGCAGGATCTCCTGATCCTTCTTGATCTGGATGTTGCGCTCCTCCACCTCTTCCTGAAGCTGATTGATCCGATCCCTGGCCTGGGCCAGTTCCTTCTCCTGAGCCTTTAACTCTTCCAGCGTTACCAGGCGCTGCCTGTAATTGCCCATATAGCCCTGTGTGCCGTCGCCGTGTACCCAGGACTGGAAGGACTCTTCCATGGCGGCATACAAAGCGGCCGTATCCCCGTCAATGCGGAACTCCCGTAAGAACTCTGCCGCATTTTCATAGGACATCAGCCCTTCATACTTATAGTAGAAATAAACCAGGCTGCGGTATCGCACAAAACCTGCCGGCACTGGAAAATCAAAGACCCACTCGTAGTCCAGGCAGTAAAGCTTCCCTTCACTGGTCATCAGATTTTCAAACAGGCCGTCAATATTGCTGACTTCATAGGAGGCATCAGAAAATCTTGACAGTTTCTCTGCCAGAGAGGTTTCCTGGCCTTCCCCCTCCTGTTCTCTTCCAAACACCTCAAGAAACTCCGGCGTCACCTCAAAGGGCTCTTTGCGCACCTTTGCCATTCCAAACACCGTCTCCATCGCAGCCTCAATGGCTCTAACCGGTGCCCTTTTTCCACGGATCTGCTCTCCCAGCTCCTCTGCCAGGGTTTTCCCCGTCAGGAAAGCAAAGCGCACCGCCTTTTTATCCTCTGTAAAATAAGGCTCCAGCACGCGGATTTCCTGGTTTACAGCCGACAGTTTTTTATATTTTTCCTCCATAGAGGTGATGTGGGATGAGGACTCCTGGGTCAGAGCCGCCTTTTCTACGTATGGTTTTCCATTTTCTTCCAGTATTCTGGTGCGGATCTGAAACTGCGGCTTTCTGGTGCGGTTATATTTTGCAAAAACCGTCTGAAAGGACACCGAAGCCTTAGAAGCCACCGCCAGATAGGCATTGGCAAAAAGGCCAAAGGCGTTTTCCTGAACCAGCTTATCGGAAATCTCATCCTCATGGATACAGGCCCAGCGCTGACGGTCATAAACAGCCGTCACATGGGGAATATCGCCTTTTCCAGGCAGATATCGGTCCGAGTAAACGGTCTGCGCCCGCTTATACTCCGGCATCGGATAATAAAAATCAACCTTTGCAAGGTCTGCCTCCCGAAAAGCCGCCTCCAGTTCTCCCCTGGTAAAAGCACTCTCCTCCTCATCATGGACCGCGCCGGATAAAAAGCAGAGCCCCAGTGCATTTTCACAGGAAAACAGCAGGCGTCCCGTATCATTTAAGTATCCAGCCGCCTCCTTTACGAATGAAACCAGATCCATATCCGGCCGGGACGCCTCTGCAATCACCAGATCAAAGGCGGCCTGTTTCCCGCTTTTTTCCTTTTCCCACTGTGCCTGCTTTATATAGGAAATATTCGTTTCTGCGCTGTTTCTCTGTTCATTAACCGCCAGATTTTCATCCAGTCTGTCTGTCACGGTCACATGGCCGCAGCGCTTTGCCAGAAGGCCCGTAAGGGCTCCATATCCTGAGCTAAGCTGAAGCACCTCTTTGCAGCCCTTAAGATCCATCCAGTCAATCAGGTTCTGGCGGATGTCAGAAAGAGCATAGAGAACCTCCGGCCGGTTGTCATTTTCAAGAATGGCCTGAATCGCCGTCTCGTCAGAGCCGTATTTTTTAAAGAGATCCAGGATCTCATAGCTTATATCATTCATCTGTGTTCCTCTTTTCCGCTTTTACCTGGGACTCCATGTCGTAGATGCCAACGGTATTTTTATTGGAGATCACCGTAAGGTTCGTCACATCATAAAGGCGGTGATATACCACGTGCTCTCCCGCCTCAAAGCCGGTGCAGCTCATACTCAGAAGGTACTCTCCTCCCTGAAGAGTCATTTTCTGGGTAAATTCCACTACATATTCGTCCCCGTTCTTTACAGGCTTGATGTCCGCGCCCTCAAACATGGTATTGGTTCCCGTAAGCTCCGTTCCCTTTTTGTCCTTGATCGTATAGGTAAAAATAGGGGCCGGAATATCCGCGTGGAAACGAATGCGCTCACGGATGGTAAATTCCTCTCCCTTAAGGAGAAGGTTCGTAATGTTTCCTCTGGCATCAATCAGGCCCAGATCATAAATCTCTGCCCGGCCATCGCCGTATTCCGTACGGTCGGCATTGATGGTCAGCTGATCGCGCATGAGACCTTTGTAAGCCGCCGGGGCAGAACCCGCGCCGTCCCCGGAAAGAAATTCCTTCTTTGCAACCTGGTCCGCCACAAGGCTGTCCACATCCATGCCGCCAAAAAAGTCAGAAAGCAAGCCTCCGCTCCGGCCTGCGTCTGCATTTTCCCCGGAAGGGGCCGCCTCAGAAACAGCAGCCGTCCTCTGTGCTTCCAGCTCTGCCTTCAGATCCTCCAGTTTTCCGGCCAGAATCTTCTTATACATATCCACTACCCTGCCAGCCGGCCCCTGAGCAATAAACTCGCCCTTGTGAAGCAGAACCACCCGATCGCAGTACTTGATAATACTCCCCATATCATGAGTTACCATCAGTATGGTAGTACCCTTTTTGCGGATTTCCTCCATACGGCGGTAGCATTTGGACTGGAAAAACACATCGCCCACAGACAAAGCCTCATCCACGATCAGGATCTCAGGATCCACATTGATGGCAAGCGCAAATGCCAGACGGACGAACATACCGCTGGAATAGGTCTTTACCGGCTGATGCACAAAGTCCCCGATCTCCGCAAACTCCAGGATATCCTGAAGCTTGGCATCCATCTCTTTTCTGGTGTAGCCCATCATGGTACCGTTCATATATATATTTTCAATTCCGGTATAGTCCATATTAAAACCGGCTCCAAGTTCCAAAAGAGCGGAAATCTTTCCGTTTACATCCACCTGTCCCGTGGTGGGAGTCAGTACGCCGGTAATGATCTTTAGGATCGTAGATTTGCCGGAGCCATTCGTTCCGATGATCCCCACTGTCTCGCCTTTCTTTACCTCAAAGGAAAGGCCGCTTAACGCATAAAAATCCCTGTGGTAATTCTTATGAGAAAAACTTACTGACTCCTTTAACCGGTCAACGGGCTTATCATACAGCCGGTACACCTTGGTCACGTCCCGGACGCTGATGGCATTTTCCTGTTCTCTAACTTCCATATCTATCTCCATATCTAGTCACATGACTGCATAGTTTTCCACTTTAGGCATAAGTATACCATAAAATGTCAAGTTTTTATACTGGTAAAAAGAATAAGTTTTGGTTGGGGCGGATGGAGGAAACAGACAGATCATATTGGGAGCCTCCCGGCTCCCTTTACAAAAGCTTTGCCAGTGTTTCCGGCTATGGTACGTCTCCGGCTGATTTTCCGCAATGCACATAGCTTAAGGTAAGCTCATGATCCACAGGCGGTTTCCTTAAGATCAGAGAGATTTCTCCTTGTTTCCATCGTTCCCTCTCCTGCCGTTTCCAGAAATCACCATACCAATCAGCGTCTGAGCCTCTCTTGTAAGAAATTTATTTTTATGGTATATAATGGAAAACTTTCTGGCTAGTTCCAGCCCCCTGATGGAAAATTTACTGATCTCTCCAGCCTCTAAGCCAGCCCGCACCAGATAGTTGGGCAAAAGGGACAGCCCCAGCCCCGCCTTTACGCCTTCAAGGAGAACCTGATTGCTGACGCTCTCCCACAAGGGCTGAACAGAAATTTCCCTGGCCGCCAGGATCCCCTCAAAAATCTCCCGGCTGGCGCTGCCTTTCTCCCGCAGAATCATCTCCTGTCCCACCAGGCATTCCGCAGATCCCAATGTCTTTTTGGCAAACGGATGATCTGGAGGACAGATAAATATCAGTTTATCCCCCGGAAATGTTTCACACTGGATATAAGGGCTGTGAATGGTTCCCTCGATGATGCCTATATCGATCTCATTTTCCAGGAGCTTCTGCTCTATCGTTCCGGAATTTCCCACCGCTGCCTGAACCTTCAGCGTCGGAAATTCTTCCTTCAGCGCCTTAATATATCCCGGAAGCAGGTAGGAACCAATGGTAATGCTGGCTCCGACCCGCAGACTTCCCGCCGACCGGCCGCCGCGGATCCCCTGCTCCATCTCATCAAACAGCGCGATAATGTGTCTGGCGTATTCCAGGGTCTGGCGCCCGCTGTCGGTCATGTAAAGGCGTCGGGAAATCCGGTCAAACAGCCGTACGCCGTAATAACGCTCCATTTCTGAAACAGCGAGACTGATGGAAGGCTGGGCAATATAAAGCTTTTTTGCAGCTGCAGTCATGCTGCCTGTTTCACAGACTGTAACATAGATTCTTAAATGGCGCAGGGTCATCCTGTTTCCTCTTCCTTTCTTCCCTCCAAAGACTATTTCTCAGTAAATGTATCCTATTTCCCGGTTCCTTGGGCTGTTTTCTTTCCTGTGCTGCCGGGCCGTCTGAGTTTTTATAATATTTTCATTATATAGATTATAATATTATAGTATTTTACATATGTGTTTGCAAGCCTTATAGTAAAAATGCCTGTTAGATTGCAGCCATATTTCCGCATAAATTGCCGTATAACGGAATAGCTGCGTTAAATTAACAGGCAGACAAATATTATTTTCAATGAAAAAGGAGTCTGCTATGGAATCAACTGTACACCATGAAACGCGTTCCGTTATTCTTCGGAAACTGTTCATTTCCACGTTTTACTTAAGCGCCTTTACCTTTGGCGGCGGCTATGTGATTGTTACCCTCATGAAAAAAACCTTTGTGGATCAGTACCATTGGATCGACGAGGAAGAAATGCTGGATCTGGTGGCTATTGCCCAGTCCTGCCCCGGAGCGATTGCTGTCAACGGGGCGATTGTGGTGGGCTACAAGCTGGCGGGAATACCTGGCGTTCTCACCTCTGTACTTGCTACTGTGATTCCTCCCTTTACCATACTGTCTCTGATCTCCTTCTGCTACACTGCCTTCCGTTCCAATCAATATGTAGGATGGATGCTAAATGGTATGCAGTCCGGCGTAGGCGCTGTGATCATGGAGGTGGTCTGGGAAATGTCATCAGGTATCGTAAAGGAAAAACAGGCCGGCCCTCTTATTATCATGGCGGCAGCCTTTATTGCAAATTACATTTTCGGCGTCAGCGCTGTTATCATCATCCTGTTTTGCATCGCTCTTGGCGTTGCGGTCACACTGCGCCGTGAAAAACAGCAGAAAGGAGGCTCTTTATGATCTATTTACAGCTTTTTTTAAGTTTCCTTCAAATCGGAGCCTTCAGCTTCGGCGGAGGCTATGCAGCCATGCCTTTGATTCAGAATCAGGTGGTCCAGCTTCATCCCTGGCTGACCCAGTCGGAATTTACCGATCTGATTACCATTTCCCAGATGACCCCAGGCCCCATCGCAGTCAATTCCGCCACCTTTGTAGGCACCCGGATCGCAGGTATGCCGGGAGCACTGGTCGCTACCTTTGGCTGTGTGCTTCCTTCCTGTATCCTGGTCACGGTACTGGCAAAAATTTATCTGCGTTACCGTAACCTGAGCCTGCTCCAGGGTATTTTAAAATCCCTTCGGCCCGCTGTCATTGCAATGATCGCCGCCGCCGGAGTCAGTATCCTGGTCACTGCCTTCTGGGGCGGCGCGGTTTCGGGCACAGATATAAAAACGCTTGCCGCAAATACCAATCTGCGTGCAGCGGGGATCTTCCTGGTTTCCCTGGCTCTGCTTATCAAATGTAAAATGAATCCCATCCATGTGATGCTGCTCTCCGGCGCAGCGGAGGTTGCAATACAGCTTATGATGAAAATGTTATAGCTGCCATCTGACTGACACAGGAAAATATTTTTATGTTTCGTGACTTTTATCACATAAAAACAGGTATATCTGTGGTATCCTATCTATAACAATGAAAACAGCGATGTACCTTTGGAGGTACTCATCAACAGGAGGTATATATATGGCACTGACACATCTCACATCCGCAACCTTTGACCAGGCAGTAAACGCAGGCGATGACGTAGTAGTGGTGGATTTCTTCGCTACCTGGTGCGGCCCCTGCAAAATGCTGGCTCCCGCAGTAGAGCGCATGGCAGAACTTCACCCTGAAGCTCATTTCTACAAGGTAGATATCGATGAGGAAATGGATCTGGCATCCCGTTTCCAGGTCATGAGCGTTCCTACCCTGATCTACTTTAAAAACGGTCAGGAAGTAAACAAGACCGTAGGCCTTATCTCTCCGGCCGAACTGGAGGCTGCACTGGAAAAAGCAAAATAATTATAAGCCACATAGAAAAGAGCGGCAGCGTTTTAGGCTACCGCTCTTTGACTGTCTGCTTTCCGCTATACGTAATTCCCATTCTCCTTCAGCCACTGCCTTCTTGCCTTATAGTCCGGGAGAATCTCTGCCACCTGCGCCCAGAAACGGCTTGAATGGTTCATTTCCCTTCGGTGGGCCAGCTCATGGACGACCACATAGTCTAAAATCTCCGGCGGCATCAGGATCAGCTTCCAGTGAAAATTCAAATTTCCTTCCCCGCTGCAGCTGCCCCAGCGGGTCTTTGCAGCACGGATGGAAATACGTCCGTAGGTAACCCCCATCCGTCTTGCAAAATAGGCCGTCCGCTCTGTGATCCGCTTGCGGGCCTGACGGCGGTAGAACGCCTCAATCTCAGGATGACCCTCATAATCATGAGGAGACGCGCCTGCCAAGCGGCTTCGTTTCTGCTGGGTGAGAAACCATTTTTCCACAATCCATTCCTGACGATCCCGGACAAAGTCCATAACGACCGAATCCCCAATCCCCTCAGGAACCCGTATCACAGCCTGGCCGTCAGCTTTTATCTCAAGCCCCAGCGTCCGGCGGCGGGAATAGATCACCTGCGCAGAAATCACGCCTTCCTTATCGCCCTGCCGCCATCCCACCTCTATTTTCTGTATCATATCGCGCCCTGTTACAGCACATCTGAGAAATGCGGCCGCAGCTTTTTAAACATTTTCAGGCCGCCCAACAGTACGATCAGAGTGAAGGCCCAGTAATACAGCGTCAGCTTAGGTCGCTCCCAAAACCAGTTTCCGGTAATCATGCTGTCTTTGTAGCCAGTGACGATATAGTAGAAGGGATTGATCTTAAACAGGGTTTCGATCCAGGGAATCCGGTCTGTAAACATGGACTCATGGTACATGATAGGGCTGAGCCAGATGCCAAACTGAAGAAAGATCCCTACAATCTGAGCCATATCCTTAAAAAATACGTTCACGGAGGCAGTAAAATATCCCAGTCCCAAAGCCAGCACAGAGGCCGAAAAGGTGTAGTAGAGAACCTGGATCCAGGTGATCCGCACCGGCATACCTGCGATCAGATACATCCCGGCCATGATCAGCACGAAAAATCCATGGACTAACAGACTGGAAATCAGCTTGATAATCGGCAGGATCTCTACCTGAAAGACTACCTTTTTTACCAGATAGCTGTATTCCTGCAGACAGCCCGTTTCCGTATTCAGTGCCTCGCTGAAGAAAAACCAGGGCACAATACCGGGCACCAGCCATACCACATAGCTTACCCCGGGTACGGGAGGCGGCGATTTAAAACCGATGCCGAAGATTACAGCGTAGATCACTACTGTCACTACCGGCTGGATAAACATCCACACAATGCCGAAGTACGAGCCTACGAACCGTTTTCTGAAATCCGCCTTACCAAGATCCCATATAAGTTTCCGTTTTCTGACGATCTCTTTCAGCAGAGAAATTACATAATTCATACGTCTGCATCCTTTGCCATTAGAATTTAAAGGTATCCTTAAGGCCGCTCCACTTCTTGTCCTTTTCGGAAATGATCAGTTCCATATCCGGCTCAATGGGCCACTCAACGCCGATCTGGGGATCGCTCCAGAGCAGACCGCCTTCATCGCCGGGATGATAGAAGTCTGTGCACTTGTAGGCAAACTCTGCCTCATCGGACAGGACTAAGAACCCATGTGCAAAGCCCTCAGGAATGTAAAACTGCTTCTTGTTCTCAGCGGATAAGGTAACGCCGAACCATTTTCCATAGGTTTTGGAATCAGAGCGCAAATCCACCGCAACATCAAACACTGTTCCGCGAACAGCACGCACCAGCTTGCCCTGGGGGTACTGCTTCTGAAAATGGAGGCCTCTCAAAACGCCCTTTACAGACATGGACTGGTTGTCCTGAACAAAGGTCATGTCCAGCCCTGCCTCCTTAAAGTCGTTCTGGTTATAGGTTTCCATAAAATATCCTCTTTCATCCTTAAATACAGCAGGCTCAATCACATAAAGGCCCTCGATATCGCAGGCTGTTACTTTAATCTTTCCCATATTTCGTTTTCTCCTTTTATTGTTTTGCCGTCAGCGGACAGGGAGACACTCTCAAGCCGCATTTTGGCCGTGTAAATGTGTTTTCCACATCTATCAGGAAATTCTACCACGTTATCCACATGGTTGCAACTGTTTATACCCTGCATTCTCTTATCCCCAGGCGCAGATGCGCCTCTACAGCCGCAGACACACCACTGCAAAAATGCGCACCGCCACATATACGTCCATTGCCATGATTCCATAAAGCAGTCCCCGGTCATCGTTTCCTGTTCGGACCACCCGGTTATTTTTTATGGTAAGAAGCAACGCCGGAAGTACGGGAAGGAGATATCGCCCCTGAACGCCTTCGATCATGGAAGCGCTTCTGGGTGTCCAGGCAAGAAGCATGGAAAACATCAGCGCGCCCAGCACTAAAACAGCCAGACAACCGATCCAGATCCGGTCTCCTGCCTTCATCTGTACAGTCTCTTCTGGCTTTTTTAAGGCCAGGATCACTAAAATAGCTGTAAGCGCCAGGATAACAGCCGCAGGGGTATTTAAAACCGGATCCTGATTCCCCAGCGAACCGCCGATCATCCCCTCAAACAGCTGGGTTCCCTTCCATACAAAGGTATCGTAGCACAGCTTGAGTACATGGACGGGGCGGTGAAGCAGTTCCGCAAAGGTATACCCTGTCTCTCCCGCCCAGGCAATATAACTGTCCTCTGCTTTTGTATACATAGACACAGTTCCCAGATTAACTGCAGCCATGGCGCACAGAAACGCTCCCAGTACCGCGGCGGCAGATCCCAGCCACCGGCCCCAGCCGCCAAATTTCCTTACAGGGATCAGAAGGCAAAGACCTGCGATCACACCATAGACCATTTTGCAGGGCCCCATGACCGCCAGGGTCAGAGCCAGCAAAGCCACATCTTTAAGCCGCACACGCCTGGCCCGATAAGCCAGATCCAGAGACAGAGCCGTAAAATAACCGCAGAGGGCCGTGATCAGCACATCATATGACAGTGAGGATACCAGGTGCAGGTTCATCGGCAGCAGATATACGCCGAAAACCACCGTCTTTCCAAAGGGGAGACGCTTTAAGGTCTGACGGCCTGCTGCGGCGAAAAATGCCAGATTAAAAAGCCGCCCCATATACAAAAGGCCCAGGCTTCCCAGGCCAAGCACTCTTGCAAGAGTAAACCCCAGCGCCTGAGGCAGATAAGCAAGGGGGGTGGTGCGGACGGATGGCTGGTAGGAAACGGCCGTATCGTTGGCCATGTCTGCAGGCTTTGCTGCTCCCGCCTGATACGTCTCCGGCTCCTTATATCCATCTGCTCCTGTTATCTCCTCGTGAAGCCTTTGATACGTCCCCTCTGTCAGCTCCTGCCCCAGGATCACGGCATCATTTCCGTTCCCGGTTTGCGTCCCATCGTCGGCCAGCACATCGTTTACATCCTCCAGCCAGGCATCCTCTGCCCGAATCCGAATCAGCCCGTTTTCATTCACCGCCTCACGGCCCATCAGCCGGCTGGACAGCTCATAGGCACTGATATAGTGGCTTACCTCATCAGGAGCCGAAAGTGGCGGAAGCACCAGCGTATAGATCAGTCCCAGTGCGGCCACAGAAACCACAAACAGCGTTTCCAGCTTCATTTTCCTGCGGATGAAAAGCTCTATCCCCAGACCTGCCGTCACTGCCAGCGCCAGCACCGCCAGCCCTGCGTACCACCCGTACAGCCAGCGCTCTCCCGTTTCCGTCACCGAATTTTCCACATCCAGTCCATGCCACAAACACAGTGCGGCTATGACCAGCGGCCCGGCAAGCCAGCCCCAGCGGGCATACAGGCTGTTTTTCTCTTTCCCGCCAGCCACATCTGCCTGCGCTGTGCCGACGTCTTGCAGGCTCATATTTTTTCCTTTTTTTTCCATTTTATTCATGCCGCCGTACCTGCTCCGCCGGGTCATTTGCCTCTGTCAGCGCCCTCACAGGTTCCTCCTGTTTCGGCGCTTTCTCTGACGCCTCCATGCACTCCCGACGCATTTCCTCCTCCATGCGTTTCTCAAGGGCAAGCTTCTGCACCAGCTCCCTCTGGCGGGTTTCGAGCTGGGAAAGCTGCACCGTTATGCCGAACAGCTTCACAATCAGCAGGAAAATCATAAAAAGGAAAAGAAAGTTTGCGGTAGAATAAATCCCCAGAAGCCTTGCGCACAGATCCGCCACTGACGGAAAAACGGCAAATACTACCAGCATTAAAGCCATGGCGGTCCAGAACAGTGCCGCCTCGATCTCCATCTTTGCCTGCCGTATCTTTCGCATCATAAATGCCATGGTAAATACGGATACCAGGATCAGCATTACCCGCAGCATACCTGTCATCATAGTAAAACCCCGCTTTCTAAGCCTGCCTAGCGCACCGGCTGTTTTTTCCAGTATTCCCGGTTCATGGTACACTTAAGGATCATCCACCCCGGCAGCAGACGGTAACATTTTCCAGCGCGGTATCCCAGATACTTAAACCCGCTTTTTACCACCAGTCCCGGCACCAGCCAGGGCTTCTTCTGACGTATTAGAAAACGGGCCGTGGATTTCACCAGCCGGATACCTTCGCTCTCTGACCGGATACCGTTAAATATTTCTGGGTGATCCGCCTGAGACACCGCAAGATCAAAATTTCGCTTAAACTGCTGTCTGCAGTTGTAGTTGTGAGAATGGATCACCCTGGCCTCTGCCGCATAAGCCACCGCATAATCATCCTGGAGCACCGCCCTGCCTGCAAAGATCATATCCTCATTGAAAATGGTTCTGCGTATAAATCCTCCCTGGAACCAGAATTTCTCCCTGTCATAGGCGCAGCACACATTGGACGCAAAAAAGGTCTTGATTCCCAGACGTTTTAAATCTGCCTTTGTCTTAACACAGCTCTCCTCCGGGTAGTTAAACGAACGGGTATACCGCTCCGCAAGGGCGCAGTCCTTATCCGGCAGCTGCCTTGCATATGCCATAATCACCGCCTCGCCCTCCGGCCCTCTCTGAGCAAATGCCTTTACCAGCTCTTCGATGAGATGCTCATCCGCCGGAACTGCGTCGTCCGTCATAAACACCACGATATCTGCCCGGCTGAGCTTCATTCCCCGGTTTCTGGTATCTCCATGATCAAACTCCTCCTTGGTCAGATGGTGGACCTCCAGATTCCCAATTCCCTCAAAGCCATGGTCATTCCAGAAGGACTTTTCCGTATTCATCACAATGACCTTTCCCACTGGCCAGGTCTGACGCTCCAGCATTTTCAAAAGCCTGGAAAATTTCTTTCCCGGCTTGTAGGCGGGGATCACCACATCCACCTTTAAGCGGCGGCCCGTCTCATTTTTCCTAAACCATTCTTCCATCGGCGCTCTCTCCTTTTACCTCTCCGCTTTCACAGCCGTCATCGGCTCAGGCCCTTAGCCGTGCACAGACCAAAGCCCAAGCATAATCCCCCCATCAGCACTACATAGCAAAGAGCCGCTCCGTTGATGCCAAAGGCGCCCACAAAAGCGCCTGACAGTACGGCCGCAGCCGCGGCCCCTGCCGCATATACAAAAAATACCGCCTTCTGCCTGCGCATGATTACCAGGGCATAGTACATGAGATTAGCCAGGGCATAAAAACCGCCTCCCAGTACAATACCCGCAAACGCCCAAAAATAGGCGGTCAGAACTCCGGGTTCTCCGCCCATGATCCCCTCCATCACTGAAAGAACCCATTTTCCAAGAATCAGAGTCCCTCCCACCGCCAAAACGGTCAGCGCTCCGATCACCATGCCGATCCTTAAAAGCGTCTCCTTAAAAGATTTCTTTTCTCCCTTTACCCACAGCCCGGTCAGAGTGGTCAGATAAGGGCGGATCACGAAATTCGCTACCATATAGATAACAGAGGTAGGCATAAAAATCAAGTTAAAATAACCGGACGCCGCATTATTCATCCTGGCGTCAATGGCATACTTGGCCGAGGAGAAAATATAAAAATCAAGGAAAACGGATACAAACAGAAAACCGGTGCTGCGAAACAGCTTCACGCACCGTCCTTTTTGGGTTTCCCATTTCATGCCTGGAAGGGCGCGGATCACGTCCAGATCAAACAGGGCCACTCCCCCTATCTGGGCTGCCACCGCCGCCGTACAGGCAAAAATCAGCTGATCAAAGACTGCCAGCGTTACAGTAAAAACAGCCACAGAAAAAATTGTTCGGAAAAAATTGGATTTTCCTGTAAGATACAGACTGCCCTGACGCTGAAATTCTGATTCATACACATCCGCATACCCGTCCACCACCTTATAGATCACCAGAAGAAACAGGATGGCGCATTTTTTTTCATCATAGTCTCCGATCCCCCCCATATAGGCCCCATGACGCAGCAGAAGGAACACGGCTCCGGCCGCCAGGGCCATAAGGCAGGTCACATTCCGGTGCCTGCGGTAGTCCCCGAAGGTATATTCCCCGTTTCCATCCGTGATCTGGTAGGGGCGAATGCCAAAGTAGGCCACCAGAAACAGCTGCTGCCCCAGAGTGGAAAAGCCGAAGGAAAAGATTCCTCCCTGCTCTTCACCTGCCAGCCGGATCACCAGAAAGGACAGAACCATGCTGGCAAAGGCGTATACAAAGCTGCCCGCTATATTCCACGCCATATTGGCCCGGTTTAAATTATCTCCCTTGTAAAGAAGGGCTTTTGTCATTCCCGTCATTTCCCTTTATCCCTTCCTGTGCCGTCTACTGCCGTTTTCTGAAATTCTGCACAACCAGGATAGAAAGCAGCATCCGCGCCATGTATTTTATTGCCGTAACGGGCTTCAGATAGCTCTCACCCGCCGTCCGGTCGTCAATGGTCACCTGAACCTCTGCTACCCTGGCTCCCTGATGGATCAGAAAGGAAATGGTATCCGGCTCCGGCCCATAGTTCAGATTCAGGGCAAATTCACCAATCATTTTCCGGTTAAAAAGGCGCATCCCTGAGGTGGGATCGCAAATCCTCGCCCCAGTAGTCAGGCGGATGGCGCCGCCGATAATCCGGCTTCCGATCATACGGGGCGACCAGCCCTTTGGCACGGTCACGAACCGGGAGCCGATCACAATGTCATAGCCCTGATCCATCTTCTCCCGCATAGCCTTGATAAATTCAGGCCGGTGCTGCCCATCGCCGTCAAACTGGATGGCATAGCGGTAGCCCTTTTCCCATGCGTATTTCATCCCTGCCTGAAAACAGCCCGCCAGTCCCAGATTCACCGGAAGATCCAAAAGGCGGTAGCCCCTCCGCCTGCAGATAGCCGCCGTCTGATCCTTTGACCCGTCATTGACTACGATATAGTCAAATTCCGGAAACTGATCGGTCAGCTGGTCCACCACCCGTTCGATATTCTGTTCCTCATTATATGCCGGTATTACAAGCAGCACCTTATCCATCTGTGTCAACCTCGTTTTCTGAAATGCTTATTATTCGGCTTCAGTCCCAGCACTCCCGTAAGGAACCGTACCTCAAAAAGAACCGCGTCCAGAAAAAGCCTGGCAGCCGTCAGCGCAGCAGAGCTCTGGCCGAGATAATTTTTATAATAATACAGCTTACTTTCATGAAGCAGCCTCTGTCTGTCCGCCGCCTTTTTATAGCTCCTGTCAATGGATACAGAGTGGGCGTGGACGTATCTGGCATCCGTAGCCAGGTATGCCTTCAGTCCCAGGGCCTTTAATTTCTGCCCCAGTACCTTTTCTTCATAATACAGGAAAATGTTTCGGTCAAAGAGTTCCTCCAAATCCCCCGGCGTAAAGCATCCGGTCTTTATCATAAAAAAAGACCCAGGCAGCGCGCCTACGATCCTGGCATCCTTATCTGTGCCTGCCGGCAGCTCCTTTAACGGGGTCTTTAAAACAGGCGCGAACACCCGTCTCAATACCGGAGCCGTATCAAAAAGATCCTTCCACATAGGCAGAAGATCCCAATAGGAAAACAGCTCATTGCCCTCTGTATCCGTCACAATGGCCGAGGCCACCGCTCCGTCCTCTTCCGTCTCCAGCACCTGATGCAGCCGCTTGATGCAGCGGTCAGTCACATGGATATCCGGGTTTGCGATGATGATATAATCAGGCTCCAGATACTCCATGGCGTAATCGATTCCAGCCTGATTGCCGCTTCCATATCCCCCGTTTTCAGAGGTTCGGATCAGCCACAGGCTGGGAACCAGCGCATCCTGTTTTTCCTCTTTTTTCCAGTCAAGCTCCAGCGCCTTAAACCGCTCCCAGGAATCATCGGTGGAGCAGTTATCCACCAGGAGAATATCGTCAATCAGGCGGCTGCCTTTGAGTTCCTCTGCCAGCCCCATGGCGGTTTTGGCATCATTATAGTTTAAAATAATACAGCAGATCTTATCCCTGTCCGTGTCACTTTCCATTGTAAACTTACTTTCTTTCCTTTCTTGTCTTTCTGGCGTCGATCACCCGCATCCCCAGCTTTCTGCTGATGGCAAGGCGCAGCCCGGGGCAGACTCTTGTCATCTGGTTAAAGCACCACCAAAGCTGCATATAGAGGAATTTCCCCTCTGCAGGGGGTAAATCCCTCCAGGGCGTCTTTGACAGATAATACTTATATAATGGTTTGTAATGATTGTGGTTTCCCCTGATCCAGGGTCTCTCATCCCCCAGATAATGGATCACCGCCGGAGAACGCTTTGCCGCCTGAAACTCCTCCCTCCCCACCATCTTATAGGCCAGGCATAGGCGTTCCAGTGTTTCATAGCTAAAATAGCGGTAATTGGTAAAGAAATTATACCTGGGCGAAACAGAGAGGATCCTCCCCTTTAATGCGCCGTTTATAGTGTCCTGGTCACAGGCAAAAAGGTTTCCGGCGTGTGCGCCGTAAAAGTCAAGCAGCTTCTCAACCACGCCTTCCCTGCGCCAGCCCTTAAGATCCATAAGGATCATACCGGAATTAAAGTAAGGCTCCTCCGGCCTCATGCCGATAGTCTCCTTCATCTCCCGGTACACCGTAGGCTCCATCACCATTCCCGCAAGACAGCCCTTAAGCTTTGTCTCATACAGCGGCAAAATAGATCCGCAGACGATGGTGTCGCAGTCCAGATACAGCGCCCGTTCCACTGAAACCGGAAGGACCTGCGGTGCAAACAGGCGTCCCATGGCGCTGATGTCAAATCCCCTTGTGTCTATCTTGTAGGGAAAACGAGCCTTCAGATCTCCCAGTTCCACCGAAAACAGGCGGCGGCCGAAGGAGGCGGCCAGATCCTTTAAACGCTCCTGATATTCCCCGCACATTCCCACAGACAGAAGGTAGATATCAATGGACTCTGCCTGGCGGTTGTTGTCTAAAAGGGAACAGAGGGAAGCGGCCAGATGGCCTGCATATCCGTCGTTAGAGGCATATATGATGTTGATCCCGCGTTCTTTCCCTGACATATTATCACCTGTTTCTTACATTCTCCGGTCATTTTATTTACGATTTTACAATAAGAGCTTAAAAAAGTAAATCATATATGGAATTTTTCCTTTAAATATGTTAAATTATTTTGGAGTGCAGCCTCGCGTTTATCCGCTGCACTGCGCTGTGAAAGCGCTCTATTACCTATTCAGGAGGTTTTTATCATGCAGCGATCCTTTCGATATATGGCTTTTGGAATCCTGACGGCTTCCCTGATTGCCGGCAGCTCCTTGGCGGCTCTGGCAGACCAGGAATCCGGCGGCCCCGGCGTCACAAAGCCTGCGGAGGTTTCCCAGGAAGCTCCCGGAGTGTCCGGCGATACCACCAATGCCGGTCCCGGTGTGATCGTAACGCCGGATACAGGAGCAGACAGCCAGGGGGACGGACAGGGAGAGTCCCAGGCTTCCGGCGATGATCAGTCCGGCCAGACACAGACAGGCAGCGAGACCAACGGGCAGGCCCAGGAGAGCCAGACACAGGAGTCCTCTCAGGTTTCTGCCAATCAGGCCTTTTTGCAGGTACAGCTTCTCCGGCCGGATATGACCTGGACCGATCCCATCCGGGATGACACCACTATCCTTCCCGGAGAGGGCGGCTTTATCAGTATGTCCATCTACGCCAATAACCTGCCGGGAGACGTGCTCTACCGCACCTACAGCGCTAACCGCGGCTGGAGCAACTGGGCCATGAACGGCGGTCACACCACCTGGGCGGCCGACTGTCCCATCGAGGCTGTGCAGATCCGTTTAAACGGCGTATTCGGAAACAGCTTTGACGTATACTACTGTGCTACCCTCTCCGACGGAACAGCCTGCGACTGGTCTAAAAACGGCGGCACCAATGGCGCCATGGCCCGCGGACGCTATATCACGGGGCTGCGGTTCTCTCTCTGGGGAAAAGGCACCGAAGGCGCCGTATACAAAATGGACGCGCCTCTTGTATCCGCCGCGCCCGACGGCATCCAGTTTGTAAACGGCACACCCGTATTCAGCAACGGAACCGGAGATCTTTTTACTGGCTGGGTATGGAATGACAGAGACCGCTACTATGTGGTGGACAACGCCATCGTCACAGGCTGGCAGTACATAGACGGCTATAAGTATTACTTTGAAGGGAACGGAAAGCTGGTGCAGGACTTAGAGCCTTACTTAAATTCCCAGGGTCCCTTCCTGATCAGGATCAACAAGCAGATGAACTGCACCACCGTTTATATCCAGGACGGTGCAAACGGCTTTATCATCCCCTACAAGACCTTCCTCTGCTCCACCGGCGACGACACGCCTCTGGGAGATCACAAAACCCCTGAGAAATACCGCTGGCGGCTGATGAACACGGATGAATACTGCCAGTACTGCACCCGTCTTGATAAGGGAATCCCGATTCTGCTCCACTCTGTTATCTACGAGAAGCCGAATCCCTACACCCTGAAACCGTCAACCTACAATTACCTGGGAGCTACCCCGTCCCACGGCTGTATCCGCTACACCACCGAGGATGCAAAATGGATTTTTGACCACTGCGCCCTTGGAACCACTGTCAACGTATACAACTCCGATGTTCCAGGCCCCTTCGACCGTCCCGCTATCCAGAAGATGATACCGGAGACACAGACCTACGATCCTACAGATGTAAATGTGCCGGAAAACGGACAATAAACATAAATCCTGCTCAAAGGGCAGAGCTGCTTTCCCGGCAGCCCTGCTCTTTTTTCTTCCATCCCCTTCTGCGGTATTCCTCATAGGGGATATCCGGGTCCAGGAGAAGCGTTCCGTGCATGGTGGGAGCCTGGGCCGGTTTCATATAATCGCCGTACTCCTGTCTCAGCCGTCCGTCATAGCCGGCGGGAGCAGGAATCATGCGGTTTTCAAATGGAAGATAGACCATTTTCTCAAACCACTGGCGGTTCCATGTATTTTTTTCCAGCTGGCGGATAAAGACCGTATCGCAGACGCGGCTGGTATTTTTCCCGTTAAAACAGCGGCAAAGCCTTTCATACACTGCAAAAGAACGCTCCATGGGGATGTGAAGCAGATTTCCCAGCTGGTGCAGCAGCCTTCCAAATACAGTCGCATTGTCATAGTAATCAAAACGATACCAGGTATACAGGATCGTCCACAGGGTCTGGACGGAATACGCCCAAAGTCGGGAGGCAAGTTTTCCCTCAGGCATGGCGTCCAGCGGGAAAATATCAATAAAGATACCGCAGTTATATCCGGCCTTTCGGTCCTCCTTGCTGCATCCGGTGGTCTGGCTGTTGCGAATCTGCGCATGGGCGCGCAGATAATTCTTCTCTGCATAGGGGGTCTGCAGCGCCAGCGGCTTTCGCAGCTCCCCTGGGGCAATGCGGATAAATGCCTCGTAATCTTCCCGCAGCATCACCAGGTCAATGTCATCATCCCAGGGGATATAGCCCTGATGGCGGACTGCACCGATCAGGGTGCCGCTGTCGGCAAAGTATTTTAAGCCATGTTTTTTACAGATGCGTTCTACCTCATCCAGCATTTCCAGCTGCACGGCCCAGACTCTCTTTGTCTTTTGATCTACCTTCCAGCCGCAGCGCATTTCTTCTTTATAAAATATCTCTTCTTCCATGAATCGGTCGCTCCTGTTTTCACTGATTTTCATACAAACGTATCACCCTATCATCCGAATACGGCTCGAAAGAGGTCTTACTCCCCCCGCTGCCGTCCCGAAAGACGGCACAGGATCATTTGCGCCCATTTCCATATAAACGGGTCTTTAAGAAGGAGAAGACTCAGCCCATAGACCACCGCCCCGCCGATAATCTGTGCAAAGGTCACTGCCGGACCGGTTCCTGCTGCCGTTTCAAGAGCATTTCCCAGCCCCAGGACAGCACCCAGCATGGCCAGGCCCGCAAGCAGGCGTCTCCAGCCATATTTCCATATCATGGAAGGTTTTACAAAGCCCCGTCCAAGCCATAGATAGAAAATGGTAATGAAGCATTCAGCAATAACAGAAGCCGCTGCTGCTCCAGAGGCCAAAAATCGTGGGATCAGAACTAAATTCAAAAGAAAATTAACTCCCGCACCTGCTACAATGACCCTGCTGCTCTGGGCCCGCATACCGCCGGGAGTAAGGATCTGGCTTCCCACGCAGTCACTCAGGCCCACAACGAATACCAGGGGCGCGCAGACGTACATAAGAGAGATCACAGGCCGATACTCGGCTCCTAAAAACCATGGCACAAAGTCCCCTGCGATTCCTGCCAGGCCCAGGGTGATGGGAACCGCCAGAAAAAGCACAAAATCCATGGAACCCTGGATCCTCTCTTGTATCTCTGCTATCCTCCCGGCCCCGAACAGATAGGACATACGGGCAGACATAACGGCGTTAAAAGACATAATCAGAATCTTTGACATATTGACAAAACCGGTGGCATACTCATAGTAGCCGTTCTGGGACTTATCCTGTCCTGTAAACCATCCAAGCATGGTCTTGTCAAGAATCGTATAGACGGATGTGGCAATGGTAGGGATGAAATACACAAACGTCTCCTTCAGATGCCTGAAAGGGCGGAGCTGGCTGATGTCCGGTTTCCCCACAAACTGCCTTAGATATCCCCACATGGAAATATTTCCCAATAGTCCGGTGACAGCCGTAAGGGATACATATAAAAGGAGGTCGTTTTTTGTGCGGATAAAGAGAAAGAGCATGGCAATACCGACGCATTTTACCGCCATATTTCTCACAACAATCAGGCCGTACTGCTCCAGGCCCCCGAAAAACCAAGAGATATCAAAAGCCACGGCAATCAGGGTCATGGACAGCGCTCCGTAATAGGGGGCGTACTCCTTTGAAAAGCCGATCACGCCCATCCAGCAGATCAGGCACAGGGCCGTAGTGCCTGCGCAAAGCAGCTCTATCTCCCAGAACAGGCATCCAAGGGCCTCTTTGTCATCCCGGCTGCGGGCAATCTCCCTCTGTCCGTAGGAAGCGGTTCCAAGAGCCGCCGCAATGGCGAAATACTGGACCACAGAATTGGTGTAGCTTTGGATGCCAGTACCATCCGGCCCCAGCACCCTGGACAGATAGGGCGTAGTGATAAAGGGCGTGAGAAGCGTCATGATCTGGTAGATCAGGTTGTAGGTATAGTTTTTGCGGATACTGGGCATACTTTTGCTTCTGCCCTCCTTATTTTTACTCATATTGAATCTGCTCCGTTTTCTGTAAAAAATGGCTGCCGTCACCGGTGCTTCGGGCCGCTGCCGCCAATGCTTTCTGATGATTGTAGCATATTCCCGGCCCGGGCGCAATGCGGCCTTACAAAGTTTGACATCCCTTCCCAAATGACTTATAATCAGAACCATAACAGGATCCTCGGATCATGGAAGGAGGCCCCTTTGAAATTTGGAGTCATTATCGTAACCTACAACCGGCTGGAACTGCTTAAGGAATGTATAAACTGCGTCCTCGGCCAGACGGTGCCGTTTTCCAGGGTGTGTATTGTGGACAATCACAGCAGCGACGGCACCGGCGCGTATCTGGAGGGGCTTACGGACGCGGCAGAGAACAGGCCGGACAGCCCGGCTCTTGACATCTGCCGCCTGGAGCAGAACCTGGGCGGAGCCGGCGGGTTTGCCTATGGAATGAATCGGCTGGCCAACACAGACTGCGACTGGCTCCTGATCATAGATGATGACGCCATGATCGCACCAGACTATATAGCGGAGCTGCAGAAGGCGGTTCTTCACACGGATTATCTTGCCTATTCCGGCACAGTGACCACAGCCGGAGCCATCGACACCAGCCATCGGCGTTTTCTTAAGAACCCTTATCTGATGTTTTATGAACCTGTCCCGGAGACGGCCTACGGGACACCCTTTTTTGAATACGATATCAGCACCTTCTGCGGCCTTTTGGTAAAGACTTCTCTGGTTCGGGAAATCGGCCTTCCGAAAACGGAATATTTTATCTGGTTTGACGACACGGAATACTGTATGCGCTTTCACCGGCGCTCCCGGATCTTAAATGTCAATACGGCCGTCTTAAACCACAAGACAGCCGTACCAGGCCAGGCTCCGCTTATTGGCTGGAAGAATTACTACGGATTCCGCAATGCCATCGACATTGGCCGCACCTATTCCAAATGTCCGCCTCTGTATATGGCCTATATCACCGCCAATCACTGGGCCCATATCGCCGTCGACACTCTTTTGTCTCTTGCAGGAAATCAGAGGGAGCTGCGCGGCTACCGCATCCAGGTCTACAGAGATGTACTCAGGGGACGCCATAAGGCCCCGGACGGGCCTTCTTTCCGTTATCTGCCCGGAAGCGGCCCCGGACAGCCTTCCCGTTAATGCAGACCTTTTTAAGCCGGATATGCGGCTTTTATCTGTTTGACTGAACCTGCGGCTTTTGGCAGATGCCTTCCATCTGCCTGAAACCGCTCTTATAATTACATTTTAAGGAGAATATTTTATGCAGGCAATCATTCTTGCTGCCGGTATGGGGAAACGCTTAAAGCAGCTGACGCAGAACAACACAAAATGTATGGTAAAGGTAAACGGCATTCCCATGATCAACCGCACCCTGTCTCAGCTGGATCGTTTATCCCTGTCCCGGATCGTAATCGTGGTGGGCTACGAGGGAGAGAAGCTGACCGGCCACATCCGTACCCTGGATGTAAAAACCCCTGTGGTATTTGTAGAAAATCCCATTTACAACAAGACAAACAACATCTATTCCCTTTTCCTTGCAAAGGATTATCTTCTCAAGGAGGATACCCTTCTTCTGGAATCCGATGTTATTTTCCAGGATTCGGTTCTTGACTGCCTGATGGAGGATCCCAGGGACAGCCTGGCGCTTGTGGCAAAATATGAAGCCTGGATGGACGGCACCTGCGTTCGCCTGTCCGAGCAGGATGATATCATTGACATGATCTCAAAAAAGCAGTTCCGTTTTTCGGAAATTGAGGATTACTACAAGACGGTAAACCTTTACAAGTTCAGCCGGGAATTTTCCCGCACCCACTACGTTCCTTTTCTGGAGGCTTACACAAAAGCCCTGGGAAACAACGAATATTACGAGCAGGTTTTAAAGGTTCTGGTGGCTCTGGATGATCCCGGCATCAAGGCGAAGCGCTTAAGTCCGGATCAGAAGTGGTACGAAATCGATGATATTCAGGATCTGGATATCGCTGAATCCATGTTCGCCCCGGAAAATGAGCGGACGGCCCTGATCCAGAGGCGGTACGGCGGTTACTGGAGATATCCGGGAATGCTGGATTTCTGCTATCTGGTCAACAGCTACTATCCGCCAAAAAAGATGATGGATGAGATTCGTTCCAATTTTGACGCGCTGGTGCGCCAGTATCCCTCAGGAATGTATGTAAATTCCCTTCTGGCGGCCAGGAATTTCGCTCTCCGCCAGGATCAGATTCTGGTGGGCAACGGGGCCGCAGAGCTGATCAAAGCCCTGATCGAGCAGACCCAAGGACGGCTGGGTGTAGTTCGGCCTACCTTTGAGGAATATTCCAACCGGTATGACCCGGACAAAACCGAGGCTTATTATCCGGACAATGATAACTTTTCCTATACCGCAGATGAGCTTACCGCCTTCTTTGAAGATAAGGACATCCGTTGTCTGGCGCTGGTAAACCCGGACAATCCTTCCGGCAATTATATCCCAAAGGCGGATATGCTGCGGCTGGTACAGTGGACCGGGGAAAGAGGGATCCATTTCATTGCCGATGAATCCTTTGTGGACTTTGCAGACGAGGAAAACGCCTCTCTTCTGGATGAGGAGCTTCTGGATGAAAATCCCCATCTGACGGTGGTAAAGAGCATTTCCAAGTCTTACGGCATACCGGGACTGCGGCTGGGCATTGCAGCCAGCGCAGATACAGCCCGGATTCAGGAATTAAAAAAGAGCGTCTCCATCTGGAATATCAACTCTCTGGGCGAATTCTATATGCAGATTGAGGAAAAATACAGGAAAGATTACACCGACGCCCTGGTAAAAGTAAAGGCGGAGCGAAACCGGTTTTCAGCCCTGCTCTCCGCTGTTGACGGTATACGGGTAATTCCCTCCCAGGCGGACTATCTGATGATCGAGCTGACCGGAGGACATACGGCCGGCGCAGTGACTCAGCAGCTGCTGCTGCGGTATAACTGCCTTGTAAAGGATCTGTCCTCCAAGGTAAAGCTTAAAAACCGGCAGTTTCTGCGGATCGCTGTGCGCAGCCAGGAGGACGACGATATCCTGGCAGAGGCATTAAAAGAGCTTTTGAGTGCGCCCATACACAGCTAAAAAACTGCCCATGCCAGACGGAACCGTTTTTATCGGCCCCGCACAGCATGGGCAGTATTAAAACATCAGCAGGCAGAGGAGCTGTTTATTCCAAATACTTCCTCTGCCTTTTTCATGGCAGATTCAATTACCTTATCCATATCGTAATACTTGTATTCTCCCAGACGGCCGCCGAAGATCACACGCTCCTCCTTTGCGGCAAGATCGGCGTATTTCTGATATAATCCCTGATTTTTCTCATCATTAACCGGATAATACGGCTCCATACCCTCCTGCCAGGTCACAGGGTATTCCCTGGTAATCACTGTTTTGGACTGTGTGCCGAACTCAAAATGCTTATGCTCGATAATCCTTGTAAACGGTGTCTCCCGGTCTGTATAATTTACCACAGCCACGCCCTGGTAATTTTCTTCCCCCCGTATCTCGGATTCAAACCGCAGGCTGCGGTATTCAAGTCTGCCAAAGCAGTAATTGTAGTAAGCGTCAATGGTTCCCGTATAGACTACCGTTTCCCCAAGACTGTCATAATATTCCTTATTCTCCAGATAATCCTCCCCCATCTTTATATCGCAGCCCTCAAACAGCCTTTGGATAATCACGTTATAACCGCCTATGGGGATTCCCTGATACAAATCGTTGAAATAATTGTTGTCATAGGTATAGCGCACCGGCAGACGGCGGATGATAAAGGCCGGAAGCTCCTTACAGTCTCTTCCCCACTGCTTCTCCGTATACCCTTTTACCAGCTTTTCATAAATTTCACGGCCGACCAGGCGGATCGCCTGCTCCTCCAGATTTTTCGGCTCGCCCTGGATCTCTTTTTTCTGCTCCTCGATGATGGCTTTCGCCTCTTTAGGGGAAGAAATGTTCCACATCTTACTAAAGGTGTTCATATTGAAAGGCATATTGTACATCTCGCCCTTGTAGTTTGCTACCGGACTGTTCGTGTAGCGGTTAAACTCTGCCAAAGAATTCACAAACTCCCATACCTTTTTATTGCTGGTATGGAAAATATGCGCCCCATACCGATGCACATGAATACCTTCCACATCCTCACAGCAGATATTTCCACCGATATGATCCCGTTTTTCCAGAACCAGACAGGATTTCCCCTTCTGTCTGGCATACCATGCAAACACCCCTGCATACAGGCCGCTTCCAACCAGTATATAATCGTATTTCTTCATATCGTTTATGCTCCTTTTTTCATCATCATTTCCCAAACTCCCCTATGCGGGTCTGATTCCCAGAAAATACCATCTCACTGCGTACAAAAGCAGCAGATGCACCGGATAGAACCAGTAAAACAGGTACTTGTACCTCTGTTTTCCCCTCTTTCCATTATACACTCCAATGGGAATCGCCGCCAGACCTCCGGCCCCAAGGGTTATCCCAAAGGACTCTAAAAATCCCAGGACAGCTGCAGCAGCGGTCTGCTTTTTCCGGTTTTGGGAAAGCAGATAAAATGCCGCTATGATCAGGATTCCTGAAGCCCCATAGTCTGCCCGCAAAAGTTCTGCCACAGCACAGCCGATCCCGATATACAGACATCTCCGGGGCGTTTGGGCAATTCCGCTCCCGCACTCCCTAAGCTTTACCCGTTCCAGAGCCGAAAGCACCCCAAAGCCGATAAAAAGTTCAAAAAACACGTTCTGATATTCCGGTACAAACAGGCCGTTTCCTACTGCCAGATCAAAGGGGATCTCTGATATCAGGCTGAAAATCAGAAGATTTTTTCCATACTTCATCCGGTTACGGGTATGTATAAACCCCTCCACCAGAAGGAAACAGTAGATCATAAAGGCCGGCCGGCCCAGAACGCGCAGAAACCAGGCCCCGATCTCAATTTCATTTCCCCAGGGGCCTTCCGCCAGCCGGCGAAGCCCTTTTGCCCCTCCTTCATAATACAGCCCATACTCCAGCACCACCGCCCCGATGTGGTCAATGAGCATTGAGCATATGGCAATCCATTTTAATGCGGCCCCGTCCAGGCCCTTTTCCTGCTGGAGCGCTGATCCGTTCACAGGCATTCCCCAAAGGGCATCAGCCTCTTTGCCACTGCCGCCGCCAGAACGCAGAGAACAAAGTCCTCCGCCACTGTGATCAGGAAGCAGTTGATCACCACCAGTTTCCAACTAATCGGCATATGTATCACAAAGTTACTGATTCCATAAAAGTAGACCATGCCGCACACATAATACGCCATCATACCCCAAAACGCGGCAAACAGCCTCCAGGCCATTCCCGCTCCCGGACGCAGGGCTGTAAGTTTCCCTGTGATCCAGGCCGCTGCCACAAAACCGATCAGAAAACCGAAGGTCGGCCGGATCAGATAAGCCGGCCCTCCTCCTGCCGCAAATACGGGTATCCCAGCCAGTCCCACTGCCAGGTACACGCACACACAGGCTGCTCCCCGTCTGGCTCCCATCACATATCCAGCTAAAAGCACAAAAAAGAACTGCAGCGTAAAGTGCATGGGAAAAGGCTGCACCGGTATATTGATCTTTATAAAAGCTCCCACAGCGATAAGGGCTGCAAACAGGCCGGTAAAGGCAATCTCATGAGCCGTTGTTCTCTGTCCTCTTATAAGCTTTGCTTCCTGCATATCATTCCTCCAATTCTCAGACAGGTCAGGCCCCTGGGCCTGTCCGTCGCTTTTTCTTTTCCGTATCAGAAGCCGCCCTGTCACCCGGGGCGCGTCCCGGCCATCTTTTTTTAACGGCTCCTCTCCTATTCTAACAATAATACTCTATTGTGAAAAGAGGATTTTTCAGAAAATCCCATTCCCCGCCCCGAGAGCAAAAAAGCAGGCGTAAAAAAGACCGCTGCAAAAAGGATTTCCCTACAGGATCCGAGTTCTGTAAGTTTTTTCCATTTTGCAGCAGCCCAAACGAAAACAGGCCTTTGGCAGCCGTTATGTCATTTTAATAAAACAGCCGGTTCACCGCGCTGAAGATGCCGCGGATGGAGGCTCTGGTGATATTGGAGCTGACGCCTACACCGTAAGTAGCCTTCCCCGTGGCCTGGTCTACCAGATGGATATAGGAGGCTGCCTCCGCCCCGGAGCCAGAGGCCATTGCGTGCTCAGTGTAATCCAGCACCTTAATCTGGATGCCAAGAGCATCCTCAAGCCCTCTCTGCACAGCGTCGATGGGGCCGTTTCCAATGCCCTCGAACTGTTTTTCCATGCTGTGATCCGTATAGGTGACCTTAACAAGGGTGGCAAACTCGCCGTCTGCCGTTTCCGTATCCGTGATCCGGCACTTGCGGAAATGGAGAGGCTCCTTGCGCTCCAGATACTCCTTCTTAAACTCATCCATGATCTGCTCAGGAGCCACTTCACCCTGCCTCTCCGAGATCTTCTGGATCACATCCGCAAACTCCTTGTGCATACCCTTTGGCAGCTTGAATCCGTAGAAGGTATCCATTACAAATGCTACGCCGCCTTTCCCGGACTGGCTGTTGATGCGGACAATAGGCTCGTATTCTCTTCCTATATCGGAAGGATCGATGGGGAGATAGGGAACCTCCCAGTACCGGCTTTTCCTCTCATGCAGGGCCTGCATCCCCTTGTTGATAGCATCCTGATGAGAGCCGGAAAAGGCGGTAAATACAAGCTTCCCGGCGTAGGGGTGTCTGGGAGGGATATCCATCTTTGTGCACCGCTCATAAACTTCTGCGATCTCACGGACATTTTCAATATCTAATTCGGGATTGATCCCCTGAGAGAACATATTGTAGGCAACCGTCAGTATATCCACGTTTCCGGTGCGCTCGCCGTTTCCAAACAGCGTTCCCTCGACACGATCCGCCCCTGCAAGCAGGGCCAGTTCCGTAGAAGCCACGCCCTCTCCCCGGTCATTGTGAGGATGAACGCTTAAAATGATGCTCTCTCTGTCTTTAAAATGCGTATTCATCCACTCAATCTGATCAGCATATACGTTAGGCGTCGTCATCTCCACCGTGGACGGCAGGTTGATGATGATGGGGTTTTCCTTTGTGGCTCCCCAGATCTCCTGAACCGCAGTGCAGATATCAAGGGCAAAGGGAAGCTCTGTGCCCGTAAAGCTCTCAGGTGAATACTCCAGACGGATCTTGGTATCGCTTTGGGCGGCATAGCGCTGTACCATCTTGGTGCCCACAATGGCAATATCCTTTATCTCATCCATCTCCTTGTGGAATACTACATCCCTCTGTAAGGTGGAGGTGGAGTTGTAAATATGGACAATAGCCTTCTTTACCCCCTGGAGCGCCTCAAAGGTACGGCGGATCAAATGCTCTCTGCACTGTACCAGAACCTGTACCTCTACGTCATCCGGGATCAGCCTGCGCTCTACCAGAGTACGGAGGAAATCATATTCAATCTGGGAAGCAGCCGGAAAGCCAACCTCGATCTCCTTAAAGCCCAGCTTTACCAGCAGGTTGAACATTTCCACCTTTTCTTCTACTACCATGGGTTCTACTAAAGCCTGATTGCCGTCCCGCAGATCTACGCTGCACCATACCGGCGCTTTCTTAATCTCCTTCTCAGGCCAGGTGCGCTCCGGAAAATCTACCACCGGCACTCTCTTATATCTCTTGTAATTCAGCATACTTCCATTTCCTCCTTCCCGCAGTTTCCTTTAGCGCTGTAAAATGTTACTCTATTATACCATAGGATGATATAACGCACAAGCAAGGTACGTCTTTTTACCATTCGTATTAGTTATAGATCCTATTCCTTCGCTTTATTATAAGCCGGCTGGTTCTTTCGGATCCTCTCTGGCCTCATACCGATCCCGCCCCGCTTCCTTTGCGCTGTACAGCACCTGATCTGCCTGACGGCTCAAATCCGCAATGTCCTGCCCCCTGTAGACGGTGCTGAAGATCCCTGCGCTGATGGTCAGAACCGGGGATACCAGAGAGTATTTATGCTCAATGCTCCGCTCCTTAAGATCCCTGCAGATCCGCTCCATGATCTGAACCGTCTGTTCCAGGCGGATGCCGGGAATGAAAAGCAGCATCTCTTCCCCGCCGAATCGGACTGCCATATCCGCAGCCCTTATATTGTATTTTAACACAGCCGCCACTTCTTTTAAGGCCCGGTCGCCCTCAATATGACCGTAGTTGTCATTATAGGATTTAAAATGATCCACATCGATCATAACAAGGGATATCTGCTGTCCCTGAAGCTTTTTGCCATTCTTTTTAAGATAGTATTCCAGATAGTGACGGTTATAAAGCCCTGTAAGAGGATCCGTCCAGCTTCTTTTTCTCCAGATGCCGATATGGCGGAAGGCCCATACGATCATCGCCAGAAGGCCGGCAATGCCGAAGGCGCTGGCAATGAGAGCCAGCTCATTTTTCTGCTGTTTCTGCTGTAACAGTCCATAACGGTAAAGCTGCTCTGCTCTTGCCACATAGCCGGATCTCAACAAAGCGGCCTTCTTCTGGATCTGACCGCTGTAGCGCTCCCGATACTGGCTGAAATTTTCAAGGTCTCCTCTGTCCTTATAAATCTGAGCCATGTGATAGTAGACCGTTTCCTCCAAAGACAGCCCAAAAACGGATGATTCCTCCGCCACCTCGGCAAACTGCTTAAGAGCCTCTTCTTCCTGGCCGGAATACTGGCAGTACAGTGCATATGTATACCTTACATAAATACTTTTATAATAGGCGACCTCTTTCTTGTCCTCCTTCAGCCATTGTCCGGCCAGCTCAAGCTGTCTCAATGCCTCGTCAAGCTGTCCCCTCCCCATTGCGATCTGCGCCCGCTCACTGGCCCTCAATATTTCCATATCATCCGCCATATCCGGGTCCAGTCCCGGAATCATGGCCTCCAGATGCTCCAGCATTTCCTCTGCCTGGTCATATTCTTCCTGCATAACATAAGCATCCGTTCCATTGATCACAGCCATAGCCTGGACGGTTCTCTCTTTGCTGTCTTTGCCCTCTTCCCCTATGACCTGTTCATAAAACTCCAGCGCACGATTATATTCCTGAAGCCCATAGTAAACGTCCCCTACACAGGCCAGAAGCTTCATTTTGTAATAATTCTGGTGTTCCACCCCCCTTGCCTTCTCTATATTGTGAAGGGCATCCATATAGTAAAACATGGCATCCATATAGTTTTCTGTCAGGCTGAATATCTGGCCGATGTTTCCTTTTAACGCTATCCTGGTTTCATCATTCAGCCCGCGGACATTTTCCAGATACCAGATCAGCAGCTTTGCCGCCTCCTGGATCTTTCCTTCGCTCTGCACCACTGGTTCCACTGCGCGCCAGCACAGCTTTATATTGTTGCGGTATTTCTTTGATGCTCCGATGGCCTCCAGAGCACGGCGGCTGTTCTCAACAAGTCCCTCTGTATCTCCCAGCTCGGCCGCTGCTTCGTTTAAAAGGATCGGCGTGTAAATACGGATCATCTCTGCGTTTTCTGTTTCTGCCTCCCCAATCTGCGAAAGCAGCTCTACCGTTCCGTCCACATTCCCGTCCAGCCAGGCCAGAACCCCCTTTACAAAATATCCCTCCTCTCCCTGGGAACCGGCGCGGCTTTCCAGATAGCTGCGCATTTCCCAGTTTAACTCTCCTGTGTTCAGAGCCGTTTCAAGGCAGCTGATCCCATCAGGCTGCGTCTCTCTCATGGTATTTCCCACCGCTAAGACAGCTGTCAGCCCCAAAAGCAGAATCACCCCTGC
Source organism: Enterocloster alcoholdehydrogenati (assembly GCF_013282095.1). Lineage (GTDB taxonomy): Bacteria > Bacillota > Clostridia > Lachnospirales > Lachnospiraceae > Enterocloster > Enterocloster alcoholdehydrogenati. The sequence continues at coordinate 89,951 of NZ_BLTJ01000003.1, read as the reverse complement.
GGCAGCAGCTCTTTTCTGATTCAGCCAGCCCGCGAATACTCCATTTCTCAATCCATCTCTCCTTTCCCTGGTTCCTGTATAACCGAAATAACCGGGAAGCAGATCGCTCCCCGGCAGCAGTTTTTCATGTACATCACAATCAGACGTTTTGTATTAAAGGCAAAATCCCTGATCCTTCATCACAGCAATGACCTGATCCACGTATTTCTCACAGGTTTCCATATCCGCCGCTTCCACCATCACCCGAACCACAGGCTCTGTGCCTGAGGAACGCAGCAGTATGCGTCCGTCTGTTCCCAACGCCTCTGTCACCCTTCTTACTTCTTCCTGGACTTTTTCGTCCTCCTGGGCCGCGTTCTTATCCTTTACACTTACATTTTTAAGCACCTGAGGATAAATCTCCACCTCGGAGGCCAGCTTTGCCAGGGACTGTTTCTTTTCCAGAACAACCTCCATCACCTTTAAGGAAGTCAGGATACCGTCTCCTGTTGTGGCGTGCTTGCTGAAAATAATATGGCCGGACTGCTCGCCGCCCAGGCAGTTTCCGGTGGCAGCCATATTTTCATAGACATATTTATCTCCTACCGCCGTCTTTTCATAGGAAATGCCCTCCCGGTCAAAAGCCTTGTAAAGACCGAAGTTAGACATAATGGTAGTGACAACGGTATTGCTGAACAGGCTGCCCTGCTCCTTCATATATTTTCCGCAGATATACAGGATGCGGTCGCCGTCTACCACATTTCCCTCGCTGTCTACGGCAATGCAGCGATCCGCGTCTCCGTCATAGGCAAAACCTGCGTCGCAGCCCTGTTCCACTACAAATTTCTGTAAATACTCAATATGGGTAGAACCGCAGTCTGTATTGATATTCAGGCCATTGGGCTCATTGTTCATCACAAAGGTCTGAGCGCCCAGAGCGTCAAATACATTCTTTGCAATGGCTGAGGCACTTCCGTTGGCGCAGTCCAGGGCCACCTTCATATTTTTAAATGAGCGGGTAGCAATGGAGATCAGATAGCCGATATAGCGGTTTCTGCCCGCGGCAAAGTCCACGGTGCGGCCGATGGCGTCCCGCTTTGCCAGGGGAATCTCTTCCATCTCTCCGTCCAGGTATTGCTCGATCTTTGTGATCACCGATTCTTCCAGCTTCTCGCCCCGTTCATTGATAACCTTGATGCCATTGTCATAATATGGGTTATGGCTGGCGGAAATCATGATGCCGCAGTGAAAGCCCTCGGTGCGGACCACATAGGAAACGCTGGGCGTCGTGGTCACATGAAGGAGAAATACATCCGCCCCTGAGGCTGTAAGGCCGGATACCAGAGAATATTCAAACATATAGCTGCTTCTTCGAGTGTCCTTTCCGATTACCACCCGGCAGCGCTCTCCCGGCGTTTTCTGTCCGTAATACCAGCCTAAAAAGCGGCCTACCTTATATGCGTGCTCCACTGTCAGATCCACGTTGGCCTCTCCGCGGAAGCCGTCTGTTCCAAAATATTTTCCCATTGCTTTCATGTCCTCTCTGTCTCAGATTTTCCCTGCACCATACGCATACGCGCTCCCCAGCGTACCCTTCTCCGTTCCTACTGTGCGTTTTTCAGTTCCTTCAGATACCGTCCCAGAGCATCCTGCCAGGAGGGAAGGCGGCTAAAGCCGTTCTCTGTAAGCTTTTCCTTGCTCATACGGCTGTTAAAGGGACGTTTTGCCTTGGCCGGAAAGCTTGAGGAATCCACAGGAGTCACCTTCACATCCATCCCCGCCTGACGGAAGATCTCGCAGGCAAATTCATACCAGCTGCAAAGGCCCTCGTTGGTGGCATGGTAGCGGCCGTAGCGGTCGGTCTGAATCATTTCCACCAGCAGCTTTGCCAGATCATAGGTATAGGTAGGAGAGCCGATCTGATCGTCCACTACGCTGACTGCCCCGCGCTCTTTCCCCAGACGAAGCATGGTCTTTATAAAGTTCTTTCCGTTTATGCCAAATACCCAGGCAATCCGGACAATAAAGAACTTGGCTGTATTCTGCTCCACCGCAATCTCGCCCTCATACTTTGTCAGGCCATAGACATTTAAGGGTTCTCTGTGATCATCCGGCTCCCATGGGCGCTCACCCTGACCGTTGAACACATAATCTGTGCTGATATACATCATCTTGATATCCAGCGCTTTGCAGACCTTTGCGATATTCCTCGTGCCTTCGGCATTGACTCTGCGGCACAGCTCCACGTTATCCTCCGCAGCATCTACTGCAGTATATGCGGCACAGTGGATCACTGCGTCAGGCTTTGCCTCTTTGATCACGCGCCCGCAGGCCTCTGCGTCGGTGATATCCATTTCCTCCACGTCCACACCAATTCCTTCGATTCCCTTTGCCGCCAGCTCATCCATCACATCATGGCCCAGCTGTCCTTTTACGCCCGTTACCAGAATTCTCATAATCTCAAACACCTCATTCTTCCAATCATCGCAGCCGAGAGCAAGGTTCCTGTCTGGCTCTGCTCGCCGAACTGCCTTTACGCACAAAGGCTGGCAGCGGCAAATACACTCCTTTAAGCTTTTTTGCCGCCGTCAGCCATATCCGTTTCCTGTGTTGCGTTTACAGGCGGTTTCCGTACATCTTGTCAAAATAGCCGCTGTACTCGCCGCTTAAAATATTCTTCCACCAGTCCTGGTTGTCCAGATACCACTGGATGGTCTGCCGGATGCCTGTGTCAAAGTTATACTTCGGTTTCCAGCCAAGTTCTGTCTCGATCTTTGTAGGATCGATGGCATAGCGCATATCGTGGCCGGGACGGTCTGTAACAAAGCGGATCAGGCTCTCCGGCTTGTCCAGAGCCTTTAAAATGGTCTTTACCACTTCCAGGTTGGTGCGCTCGTTGTGTCCGCCGATATTGTATACCTCTCCCTCGCGGCCCTTGTGGATCACCAGATCAATGGCCTCACAGTGGTCGGATACATGGAGCCAGTCGCGGACATTTTCACCGGTTCCGTATACGGGAAGCTCCTCATCTGCCAGGGCGCGGCTGATGATCAGAGGGATCAGCTTCTCTGGAAAATGGTAGGGGCCGTAGTTGTTGGAGCAGCGGGATACGGTCACAGGCAGCCCGTAGGTTCTGTGGTAAGCCAGAACGAAAAGATCTGCGCCTGCCTTGGAAGAAGAATAGGGGCTGGAAGTATGAAGAGGGGTGGTCTCCGTAAAAAAGAGATCTGGGCGGTCTAAAGGCAGATCGCCGTACACCTCATCGGTGGATACCTGATGATACCGCTTGATGCCGTAGGTACGGCAGGCGTCAAGCAGCGTGGTGGTTCCCATTACATTGGTGCGCACAAAGGCCTCAGGATCCGTAATCGAACGGTCTACGTGGCTCTCAGCCGCAAAGTTTACCACCATATCCGGTTTTTCCTTCTCAAACAGGTCGAAAATGAACGTCCGATCTGCGATATCGCCCTTTACAAATCTGTAATTTGGCCTGTTCTCAACGGGCTTTAAGTTCTCCAGATTGCCCGCATAGGTAAGCAGATCCAGATTGATGATCTCATAATCCGGGTACTTATTTACCATATGGTGTACAAAATTGCTTCCGATAAATCCGGCTCCGCCGGTAACGATGATCTTCATGTTTTTTTTATTCCTCCAAACGCTATTCTTCCCTCAGTTTATCTACGTATCTGCCGTCCAGAACATCCTTTAAATACTTTCCGTACTGGTTTTTCTTAAGCACTTCGTAGGTTTCAAGCACCTGCTCCCTGGTGATCCAGCCGTTTAAATAGGCGATCTCCTCCAGGCAGGCAATCTTTCTGTGCTGATGGGTTTCCACGGTCTTTACAAAGTTGGTCGCCTCAACCAGGGACTCATGGGTTCCCGTATCCAGCCAGGTAAAGCCCTGGCCTAAAAGGATCACATCCAGCTCGCCCTTTTCCAGATAGATGCGGTTTAAGTCCGTAATCTCAAGCTCCCCTCTGGCGGAAGGCTTTAAGCTCTTTGCGTACTCCACCACCCGGTTATCGTAAAAATACAGTCCGGTAACACAGTAGTTGGACTTTGGTTTCTCCGGCTTTTCCTCGATGGAAATGGCTTTTCCCTTATCATCAAACTCCACGATGCCGAAACGCTCCGGGTCATCCACATAGTAGCCGAACACGGTAGCTCCCGTTTCTCTGGCAGCCGCGGCCTTTAACCGCCTGGTAAGGCCCTGTCCGTGGAAAATATTGTCGCCCAGAACCATGGCGACGGAATCGCCGCCGATAAATTCCTCTCCAATAATAAACGCCTGAGCCAGGCCGTCGGGACTTGGCTGAACGGCGTAGCTTAAGTTGATGCCGAAGGGATGTCCATCCCCTAAAAGCGCCTCAAACCGGGGCGTGTCCTCCGGTGTGGAAATGATCAGTATATCGCGGATCCCCGCATTCATAAGAACCGACAGGGGATAGTAGATCATGGGTTTATCGTATATGGGCAAAAGCTGCTTGGATGTAACCTTTGTCAGCGGGTAAAGTCTGGTGCCGCTTCCTCCGGCAAGTATGATCCCTTTCATATAGTTCCTCCTTGCAGATCCCAAAAAGAATGGGTCTGACCTTTATTTCTTTCCCCACTATACCATAATATCCCCGATTTTTCAAATATATTAAGCGTTTTTCCATTTGTCGTTTCATAAATGGAGCCATACAATCATTTGCTCCAAAATCAACGCTGTCTTCCTCCCCCTGATAAAGCTTCTTCTTTAAACAAATTGAATTTTTATCTCTTCTGCGGCAGCACTGGAATATGAAAAGGCCCCGACGGGATTGTATGAGAAAAACCAGTCTCTTTCACCTGATTTTCCCGTACGATCCCGCCGGGGCCAGCCGGCAGCCATAATGATAGCGGCATACCGGTAAAAATACTCCTGATGGAATTAAATAATCTCAAACACATGATCCGGCCGCTTTTCCATCTCATCCAGGATCCGCAGGTCCGTTTCTGCAATATGGCCGGCCAGATTTCTCTGTCCGTCATTCTCAATCTGTGTCAGCACGATCTCTACCTCTCCCCGATAGTGGGCCAGATTGTCATTTACCACCAGCACATCGCCTCTGGTAAACACCGGTTTATCACAGGCTCTGGCAGGAATGGAGGTCTGTCTGTAGTCCATCCTTGGGAAACTGGAACGGATATAGTATTCGCTGGCATCGGTGCGGCCGGTGTGCGAATACCCGTAAACCGCCTTTTTCTCACTTTCTCCAATCCCTTCTTCCGGCTCCATCTTAATGGTGGTATTGGTAAGCTTTACAGAGGCCATAGCCTTAAGCTCCTCCTCAGAAGCATAGGCGTTTCCAATCAGGATATCGTCGATTACCTCGCAGGCTACCATATGGCGTACCTGGGCGTCAATGGGGAGGGTGCGGTCTGCCTCCAGAGTAGGAAGACCCTGAAATACCTGCCAGGGGCCGAAGGTTTCCTTCTGCTGGCTGGATACAAAAGCCGCGGTTGTCATACCGAGACTGCTCCATTTTTCATTAAAACGGTCAAATACAGCCTGGCTTAAGCCGGAGTATCGCTCCGGGTAGAAATTGTGGCAGATGATCATGTTGCGTCTGTCTGCCCCGTGGCGCACCAGACGCTCTAAGTCTGCGTCAGAGCTTCCGTTAAACTCGATGCGGATGCCATAGGGATTGCGGGTGATAAGCACATCCTGACGCTCATCAAAATGGCCATCCAGACGGATAATATCAAGTCCCAGCTCATGAAAAATAGCCAGATCCTCCGGTCCGGCCCCCAGAGCCTCAAAAACCTGAGGATTTGTGTCGGCGGCTACCTCAAAGCCCAGCTCATGGGCATTTTTTACGAAGGCGCCAAATTCCTTTTTAATGACTTCAGGATCATGGCTGGCTGATAACAGACAGGTAAAGATACGGGAAAAACCGTACTTTGCAGCCATTTTCATATAAGCAAGATCCTTCTCTGGTGTAGAATGCTCCGGGTAAACAGAAATTCCAAGTTTATGCATAATAAAATACCTCCCTGCTATTATATTTGTCCGCAAACTGATTATTCAATGGGTTTTTGGTAAAAACCGCCAAAAAAGGTCTCCGTAGGCAGCACGTTCACGATCACATGGGGATCGACATGACGCATCAGATGAACAATGTCCTGAACCTCATAGGAGGAGACTACCGTATGCAGCAGGCTCATCTTCTTGCCGCTGTAGCCTCCGTGTCCGTCCAGAACGGAGATCCCGTGGCGGTACTGGCTTACATACGCCTTTACTACCTCGTCAGGGTCCTCCGTAGTTACCTGGAGCGTCACCCGTTTGTAGCGATGGTAAAAGCTGTCGATGGTTTTCGTGGAAATAAACTGGAACATAATGGAATATCCAGCATATTCCCAGCCGAACAGGTAGCCGAATATACAGAGCATTCCTGCATTAAAGGCAAATACATACTGCCAGATGGCCTTCCCCAGCCGGTTTGAAACATAAAGGGCGATGAAGTCCGTCCCTGCCGTGGAGGCATTTCCCTTTAATGCCACCACAATGGCAAGACCATAGATAAATCCGCCGAAACAGATGTTTAAAAGATCATCCTCAAACAGCGGGTGAAACAGGGACAGCCGCAAAAAGAAACTGGCCAGAAATACCTGAATCATGGAAAAGATCACGAATTTCTTTCCGATCTGGCGGTAGCAGAAGACCGCCACGGGAAGATTCAGAGCGATCATTCCAAGAGAGGTGGAAAAATGGATCCCAAAAAGGCCGGTAATCTTTTCCACCAGGCGGGCCACCCCCGTGAACCCGCTGGGGAGGATCTGGGCCGGCGTTAAAAAGGCATCCATGGCAAAGGCCTGCAAAAGCGCGGAAACCGTTACGGCTATGGCAGTCACCGCATACCGTACTGCTTTACTGTTCTTTTTCATCACACACTCCCGACCAGTTTTCTTACCAGCGCTTCGCTCACGGCATCGTAGTCATTTTCATGGGGCGCCGGGGCAAAACAGTAATTAACCCATCGGCCAGAGGTCGTTGCATCCCCCTTCCAGTCTCTGCAGGAGGAGTGAACCTGGGTCAGCCCGGTTTCCTCCATCAGCGTCCTGGCATTATCCCCGTTTACGCCGCTTCCGGCCAACAGCTGGATCTGGTTTCCATATTTTTTCTGAAGCTCCTTTAAAAGAGGCGCTCCCTGATGAGCCTTCTCTTTCAGACCGCTGGTAAGGATCCGGTCGGCTCCCAGGCGGATCAGCTCTTCTATGGCCTCGTAAGGATCTTCTACACAGTCAAAGGCCCGGTGAATCACCGCTTCCCCATGAAATTCATGGATCAGTTCGATCATTCTGCCTGTCTTTTCGCTGTCAAGCTTTCCATCCAAAGTGAGAAATCCAAAGGCCAGGCCGTCGCTGCCGTTTTCCATCAAGATACGGGCATCTGCAAACATCTGCTCCGTCTCCGCCTCTGTATAGCAAAAGCCCGCTCCCCTGGGCCGTACCATAGAGATCACCTTCAGGCCAGTATTGGCCTTAATCAGGCGCAGACTGCCGATGGAAGGGGTAAGTCCTCCAAGATACAGGGCGCTGTTTAATTCGATCCGCCCTGCCCCGCCGTTCCAGGCAGCCAAAGCATCTTCATAGCTTCCGCAGCATATCTCGATCATGCCTCTCCTCCTTCTTTCTTCTCTCCCGCCAGCCGATACAAACTTAAAGCGTATATTTTGGCGTTTGTAATAATGTCCTCAACCTTCATCCACTCATCCGGCTGATGGCCGATCCCCTTCTGGCCCGGAAAGGAGGGGCCGAAAGGAACGATATTGGGCATCCGTTTCGCGTAGGTGCCGCCGGTGGTGGTGACCGGCGTTCCATCCATTCCCGTAACACGTTCGTAAGCGTATTTTAAGGTATCTACCAAAAAGCAGTCCTTTTCAAACCGCACCGGATCCATATTGTCCGCCAGACGTACCTCCATATCGGGAAGCTCCTTTTGAATAGTTTCCGCCAGTTGTGAAGCATTTATCCCCGCTGGATAACTGACTGCAAACTGCAGCGCCGGTATCTCCCCTTTTAGCACCTTGTAGTTTCTTATCTCCAGCTGTCCGAACTCCTCATCCTTATAATCAATGTGGAATCGCTCTCCTGTGTTCCTTGCATTCAGCACGTAGTCATTCATCAATGTCAGGAACTGCTCCATGGACGCCGGGCGGATCTCCACCAGCGCCCGTCCTCTCTCGGCATAGACCACCGGATACTTGCAGTCCGGGGTAAAGCCCATGATGGGAGGCTTTTCCTTTGTCAGATAATACTCCAGATCCTTAAAGCCAGTCTCCTCGTCACAGCCAAAGAGGATACGGATGGGATGCTCCGGTTCAAAGCCCAGTTCCTTTAATGCATAAAGGGCATAAAGGCAGGAAAAGACCGGCCCCTTATTGTCCAGAACCCCACGGCTGTAGATTACGCCGTCCTTCTCATAGCCGCTAAACGGCGGCTGCTTCCAGCCCGTTCCTGCCGGAACCACATCCAGGTGGCCTACGGCCGCTATATAGTCATCTCCCCGACCATACGCCGCATACCCCATATAGTGATCCACATCCACGGTTTCAAATCCCAGCTTATCCGACAATGCAAGCGCTGCGTCCAGAGCCTTTCTCACACCGGGGCCAAAGGGCGCTCCCGGCTCTGCCGGGGCCTCTGTACTGTCGATCTGAACCATTTGTCTGATACTTTCGATCATAGCTGCGGAAACTTCTTCCACTTTCTGTAAGATCTGTTCCTCTGTCATTGCGTCTGCTCCTTTTATAGCTCCTTTAACGGCGCGGTACGAGTCTTCATATAGTTTTCCATCCACTCTTTTGTAGCCAGCTCATGGACACATTTGCCATTTTCCTGCTTTGTCAGGTATACAGCCGGTTTCTGGCCCTCCACGGCCACGGCGAAGGAAAATCCCTCAATATTGGTAGCCACGCCCCATTCGCCCTTATTATTCATGGCGATCAGAGACATATCGCCGGCCTTTCCGCGGCGTTCCTTTAACTCTCTGTCAAAATGAGCCACCGCCTTCTCGCAGGCTTCCTGAGGATGAAGTCCCTCTGCCATCAGGCGGACGATCTCATAAGAAACGCAGCCCTTCATCACATCTTCTCCCAGTCCGGTAGCACTGGCACCGCCTACCTTGCTGTCCACATAGAAGCCGGAGCCGGAAATAGGCGAATCCCCCACACGGCCCTTTTTCTTCATGAAAAGTCCGCTGGTGGAGGTTGCGCAGGTCATCTTCCCCTTGGAATCCAGGCATACCATACCTACGGTATCGTGGCCGGAGTATGGCTTAAGCTCGCTCTGCACCATCTCTTTTTTACGGTTGCGATAGTGGATCCTGGCCCGGTCCGTGAGCATATTTTTGCGCTCAAACCCCTCCTTGTGAGCAAATTTCTCTGCGCCCTCTCCCACTAACAGGTTGTTCGCCTGCTCCTTTGAAAGACGTCTGGCAATGGAAACAGGATTTGCGAAGTCCTTAATGGCGGCTACTGCTCCAATGTCTAACGTATCTCCGTCCATATAGGCCGCGTCTAACTCCACTTCCATCTCCTCATTGGGAAGGCCGCCGTAACCGACGGATTTGTAAAATGGGAAATCCTCTACTTCACGAACCGCTGCCTCAATGGCGTCTCCGGCATCGCCGCCCTCCTTTAACATTCCTTCCGCTTTCTCAATTCCCTCTAACGCCATTCTCCAGGTTGCAATAATACCCCACATCTGGCAGTTCTCCTTTCTTTCACCTTTTTCCCAAAGGAGCCATCGGCTCCCATGGCAGTACACAGATTGTATGAAGGGGCGCGGCTTTTGCGCCGCACCCCTCTGTTATCCGCCCTGCATACATTGACAGGCAGGGCGCTGTTTCTTACGCACGCCGGCGCTGTGCCGGTTAGAAACAATACCGGGCTGCCGCTTCTGCTTCACCGCTTTTTTCTACCATGGCCTTTGCCAGGACACACATTCCCTCCAAGGCCTCATTTAAACCGGTTCCGCCTTTTTTCGGCGTTACCACAATATGAATCTTATCCTTGTAGGCGGCAATGGTCTCTTCATTTTCCTTAGACATGGCGGCCAGGGCCGGGATGCCTGTTGTTTTTATCACATCATCCGCTACGCGGGCAGCCATTTTCCCGTAGCCCAGGTAATTTAAGGCCGGACCACACATCACTACGTCGGGCTTTAACTTGTTTACCATGGCGCAGAGCTTGCGGCTCACCTCGTCGGGATCCGCCTCAAAGAAACCATCCCCGCAGTACAGGCTGGCGATGATCCGCCCGTCTGTTTTCTTTAAATAAGGTTCCATCATCACAGCAGGGCCTACGGTGTCCTTGGTAGCGCCCAAAGGCAGCATATGGTCATCCTTAATGCCTGCGCCGGACTGAATCTGATCGTAGATCATGATGATCTTCATAGTATATCTCCTCCTTACAGATCGTCAAAGGAAAGGTCATCGAGAGAAATATCGTCTTCTTCTTCCTTTTTTGCAGCCTCTGCCTCATCATTCAGATACTGCTTATCCATGATCTTAATAAAAGGCATATAGATAATAATACCCATGATCAGAAGCAGGATCTGCAGCACGCCGCCCACCCAGTTGGTGGCAAAGAAACCGGAAATGCCCAGAGGACAGGTCCATGGGATATTGACGCCGGAGCAGATCGGCACAAAGCCCAGAGACATTGCAAAGTAAGAAATAATAATGTTCAGTGTAGGCACCAGCATAAACGGAATGAGCATGGTCGGGTTCAGCACGATGGGAAGGCCGAAGATGATCGGTTCGTTAATGTTGAAGATGCCGGGGATCAGGGAGAGCTTTCCAAGCTCTGTAATACGCTTTGACTTACAGAATAAGATCATGGCAATCGCTAAAGACAGTGTGGAGCCTGCACCGCCGAAGGTAGCGAACAGATCCTGGAACTGCTGGCAGATGATATGGCCCTGGCCTGCGCCGGTTCTGAAAAATTCCATGTTTTCCAGAGACAGTGTCTGGAGAATGGGGTTAAATACCGCACCTACTACGGAACCGCCGTTTACGCCGAAGAACCAGAAGAAGTGCAGGAAAATGTATGCGATTACCATTGCTCCCAGAGTATCGCCCAGGTTTAACAGAGGAGTCTGAAGGAACTCAAAAATAATCTGGAACGCGTTGCTTCCCATGGCTCCGAAAATCAGATTCACAATAAAGAACACTGTCATTACTACAGTGGCAGGAATCAAAGCGGAGAAGGACTCCACAACCGTAGGAGGAACACCCGCCGGCATCTTGATTACCCAGCCCTTACGCTCTACCCAGGCATAAATGTGTACCGAGGTGAAGGCACATATGATGCCTACGAAAATACCTTTTGCTCCCAGCCATCCAAGTGAAAGGCCTGTAAGAGAAACAGCCTGAGCAGTCCCTCCCACTTCTACGCTGCCGGAAACAACGTAAGGCATCAGAAGAAACCAGGACATAAGGGCCACCGCGGCTCCGAACAGCGGATTCGTATTCATGTTTTTCGCAAATGAATACCCAATTCCCATAACAGCGAAGATCGCCATGATGGTAAAGGTTGCGTCAGAAGGCTTTGCCAGGAAGGCGGCCAGCGTCTCCCCTGTCTCTTTGTTGACTATCACACTGCTTAACCAGTCCATCCACGCAGGAATGGGGAAATTCGCGATTACCAGGAAAATAGATCCTGCAATCAGAAGCGGTGTTGAAATCAGAAAACCGTCACGGACGGACATCAGATATTTATTTCTGCCAATGGCCTCAGCTAAAGGCATCAGCCATTTTTCCAGTTTGTTTAACATGGTTTGTTTTCCCCCTTATTTGTTGGCTTTGATCAGCTTAATTGCTGTCTTTAACACTTTTTCTCCGTCCATCATTCCATAGGCGCCTGCGTCAATCACCTCGATGGGGATATTCTCGTGGCCATACTTGGAAACGGTCTCCTCGTACATATATTTCACCTGGGGGCCCAGGAGAATACAGTCGGGGCGGTCGCTGGCGATAATGTCGCCGATCTTATTGTGGGGAAATGCTGCAACCTTTACAGGAATATTATGCTGGTCGGCTACGGACTGCATTTTGCTTGCCAGCATACTGGTGGACATTCCTGCGCTGCAGAACAGATAAATCTTTTTCATGGTGTGACCCTCCTTATATTTCAGATCCAGGATATCTATTTGTTTTCCAGTTCATGGATCCGTTTGCTCATCTTGATATTTTCCTCTGCCATAAGACGTACTGTCTCGGCCGCCATCATCTGATCCTCAGAGTGCATGAGAATGATTCCTACCTCGATCTTCTCGCCGCCGGCTTCTTTGGAAAGAAGATCCATATGGACATCGTGGCCCTGAGCATAAAACTCATCGCCCTCCTTCATCTTCTGCCCGCTGAGTTCATAGTCGCCTCCGGCTGCTGCACGCATGGCTTCTACATAGCTGGATTTCGCCATTCCCACTGCGGAAATAATGCGAAAACAGATCTGTTCTAATCCTTCCATTTTTCTACCACCTTTGCTTGTTGTTTGTTAATACTTTCTATATTTCAGATTATATCATGCGGTTTTCCGGTATTTTGTATATGGTCCTTCCTAACCATTAGGAAATCACTTATCTGATACCACCTGAGTCCTTCCTATCCGGTCGTGGATGGCCCGGTGATCCCCTAAAAGTGTGATAATGGATGAGAGAATACTGATCCCCATCCCAATGTACATCAAGGGCTTTACAAAATCGATTCCGGTCAGTATGGTTGCCAGCTGATGCCACAGGGCGCTGGCTGTCACAAGCCCGCCTTCTACAACCATGATTCCCAGAATCTGGCGGATCATAAGCTTTGGCAGAGTCACCTCATTCCCATCCGCAGAAACGATCCTGATCTTCACCAGCCGTTTTCCCGGTGTCTGCCCTTTCCATATAAATGCAGGAATAAAAACATAGTAGAAAAGGGCCGCTGCCAGACCTGCCGTCCCCGCTGCAATCCCGTAGGAAGCAGGAAAGGACAAAATATTCTGATTCTGTACCGTCTGGAACAGCTTCATGGAAACCATTGAAATCGGAAGCGCCGTTGCAAGCCCTCCCAGATACCAGTCTATGAGATAGGCTCCGAACCGGCGGCCCAATGAAGCCGGCCTTTGATTTGTGAGATTCTGACTCTTTTGTGTATTCATTTTCACCATTTTCCTTTCCTGTTTTATGGCTGACTGCCAGGCCGCAGGCCCGAAGCCGTCTTTTTCACGCCCTAAATCTGCTGTATGGCGCAAAGCTTTTTAAATTCCTCATAATTCTTTGCCTGTACCAGTTTTTCAAAGGTGCCGCTGTCCGTTACCAGGTTGCACAGCCAGTCAAAGAACACTCTTAAAAGCTGATTGTCCGTCTCCCGGACAGCCAGAAGCACCACCAGCCTCACATTGAAGTTCCCCCATTTTACCGGCTCCCTTAAAAGGAGGATGGAAATACAGGACTGGCCTTCTGAAACCTCCGTGGCATGGGGCACCGCAAACCCATGGACAAAGGAGGTAGATGAAGTGGCTTCTCTGCGCAGAACATTCTCCCGGAAGTTTTCCTCGCTTAAGCCCTTTTCATACAGATCCCGGCAGAGATAATCAATGATCTCCTCTCTTGTCTTTAGAGAATCACTGATGTGAAAAAGTTCTTTTCGCATCAGACGCTCCATCATGGCAACAAAATTCCGATGATATTTGATCTTGTCCAGCCGGTTGAGCAGCTGGAATACGCGGCTTTCATCCTCACTGTTCAGAAACAGAGAAATCTGAAGGGTTGGGATGTCTAACTGATGCTTTAACGGCATAGTGGACAGAATCACATCCGGGGCCAGGGCGCGGATCTGTCGCTCCTCAAAGAAGCTGAATACCCCGGCTACTGTAATCCGTTCCCCAAAGCGCAAAAGCAGCTTATCTACACAGGACTTTGAGATCAGATGACTGTTGGGAATAATCACAGCCACCTGGTATTTGACCGTCATGTTAAGGCGCTGGCAGGCGGACCCCAGATAAAGAGCCAGGAAGGAAAGCTGCGCCTCCTCCAGTTCCAGGCCGCAGACCTCCCGAACCCGTTCAGACACCCGGATGGCCATTTCAAAAAACAGAGGGTATTTTCCCCTCAGTTCCTGCAGATACCAATCCTCGATCTCCTCTGAGCTTTCCTGCCTTCTGGATAAGCGGCGGATATGAGAGAGAAAGCCCTGGCGAAATTCCTCATCCTGGGACAGATCCAGGTCAAATTCGCTCTGAAGCACCTCGTAGATCTGTTCCATCAGCGCCTGATCCTGCGCTTCCTGGGAGCCGGTTTCATTTTCCCGTGTGCCGCAGCCCTTTAAGAAGCCGGCAAAGCGGCGCACCTCCTCCTCTGTCCTCTTTACATGGCAAATGCAGGAAATGTGGGAAAAAAGTTCGTCCGCAATGGCATATTCCCGCTCCCCCGCCTCCACCTCCTCTTCCTCTGAGGCGGTGTTGATATAGTCCTGATTCAGCATCCTCTCCATGGATACGCCGGCATGGAGCATGATAAAGGGATACTCCAGCTCGGAGATCCGGTAGCTGTGCTTTTTGCAGATGCGCATAAATTCCTCTCCCAGCTCCAGAAGGTCGAAGTCCTTCCATATACCGGCGATAGCACTTAGATTCGCGAAATTGTCCTTCAGCTCTTCCATCAGCAGTTCCTTGTACAGGCGGCGTTTATCCCCCTCATCGCCTGAAAGGCGCAGATGATTCTTAGAACGCTCCAGCTTAAGGCCGGGATACTTGGCAATCAGCTCCCGAAGCTTCTTTATATCATTGTCAATGGAATATTCACTGACAAAAATCCGCTCCTGAAGCTCCAGAAGGTTGATCTCCCGCTTATGAAACAAAAGTTCCTTGATCAGGTATGCCCTGCGCTGGAGGGCTGTTTGGGGGATAGCCGCCTTGCGCCGGATGTTATGCTTCTTCATCAGCTCATAGTCCACATGGTAGCCGCTCCTGCGGTTGGCCAGGATCAGCCTGCAGCCGTATTCGCTGTTGATCCCTTCCACATCCGTACGAATGGTCCGGTCCGACACTCCTAAAAGCTTTCCCAGCTCCTTTCCCGTCACCGGGCGGCGTTCACTGTTTAAGATGTCGATGATGTGGTTCTGGCGTTTTGTAAGCATAGGCAAACATCCTTTCTTTCCCTTTGGTCTGCGCCTTCCATATTTGAACGGCGCTACCTGCTGCATTGATGATTTTTGATTTATTGTACCATCTTTTGAGAGCGGTGTGGAATTGGTTTTTTCCTAAGTGTTAGGAAATTTTACAAATCCACACATTATTGTTATATTTACCCTGTTTTTACCTGTATGTTTCTGGAAACTTTTGTCTATAATTGATATAATGAGGTCAGGGAGAAGATTCCCAAATACACAACAGAAAGGAAGATTTTTATGAGGAAGAGATTTCGCGCGGCAGCGCTGGCTCTGGCAGCTGCCCTTCCAGCCGGTATCCTTGCAGGCTGCGGCAGCGCCTCAGAAAGCGGCGAAAAGATGATCATCCGGATCGGACACAATCAGTCAACCAACCACCCGACCCACATCGCTCTGGCGGCTTTTGAGGAATTTATCGAGAGCAGGCTAGGAGACAAGTATGATGTGGAAGTGTTTCCCAGTGAACTTTTAGGTTCTCAGAATGAAATGGTACAGCTGACCCAGACTGGCGCTATCAATTTCTGCGTGGCGTCTAACTCTCTTCTGGAAACCTTCAGTCAAAATTATACTCTATTTAATCTTCCCTACCTTTTTGCCTCCGGCGAAGCATACCACGCTTCCATGGACGATGAGGCCATCACCGGCCCTATTTTTAAATCTACCGCACAGGCCGGCTTTGAGGCTGTCACCTGGCTGGACGCGGGCACACGAAATTTCTACACCGTGGACAGGCCGGTCAGCGCTCCGTCCGATCTGAAGGGCCTTAAGATCCGTGTGCAGCAGTCCCCCACCAATGTACAGATGATGAGCCTTTTAGGCGGTTCGGCGACTCCTATGGGGTTCGGCGACGTATATACGGCCCTTCAATCCAGGATCATTGACGGCGCGGAAAATAACGAACTGGCCCTGACGGACAACGGACATGGAGATGTGTGCAAATATTATTCCTACGATATGCATCAGATGATACCGGATATCCTCATCGGAAATATTGCTTTTCTGGACAGCCTGAGTCCTGAGGAGAGAGCCGTCTTTGACGAGGGCTTTGACCTTATAAATAAGGTTCAGCGCGAACAATGGACCATTGCCGTAGACGCCGCCAAAAAACGGGCTCTGGAGGTTCAGAAGGTGAATTTCCTCTACCCGGATACAAAGCCGTTTAAGGACGCGGTATCCCCCATGCATGAGGCCATGCTCCGGCAGCATCCTGATTTTCAGCCCATCTATGACGCGATCCAGGCTTACAATCAGCAGTATCCGTCAGCGGAATCCTAAGGAGGTATCAGTCTATGAAGCAGCTGAGAAATGTACTTACAGCCCTTTTAAACGTGCTGGCAGGCGTCAGCCTGATTGCCATGGTTGCCCTTACCTGCTGGCAGGTGTTCACCCGCTATGTCCTTCAGAACCCGTCCCCCTGGTCGGAGGAGCTGGTAGCCTATCTCTTTGCATGGGCCAGTCTCCTGGGAGCTTCCATCATCACCGGCGAACGGGGCCATATGAACATCCCCATTGTGGCAGAACGCTTCAGCCCCGGCATCCAGAAACTCCTTGCCATTTTCAGTGAGCTGACCGCCTTTGCCTTCTCCCTGATTATCCTGGTCTACGGGGGCGTAAAGATCACCAGCCTGGCCATGGGACAGATGACCTCAGCCCTTGGAACAGCAGTAGGCGTATTCTATGTAGTCATGCCTCTGTGCGGTATTTTAAATATGATCTATACGGTTCTTAACATTTCGGATATTTCAAAGAACGGTGTTCTTACGGCATCAGAAGAAAAGGAGGACTAGACTTATGGCAATCCAATCTCTGCTTATTATTCTCATTGTGCTGGCTGTCCTTCTGATCGTCGGCGTACCTATTTCCTATTCCATCGGCATTTCCGCCCTGATTGCCATTTTACAGACCGTGCCTCTGGAGGTATCTGTGGTAACCGGAGCGCAGCGTATCTTTGTGGGTATGAGCAAGTTCAGCCTGACCGCCATCCCCTTTTTCATTCTGGCTGGAAACCTGATGAATCAGGGAGGCATCGCAAAACGGCTGGTGGACTTTGTTATGGCGATCCTTGGCAAGCTTCCAGGCGCTCTTCTTGTTACAAACGTAGGGGCAAACGCGCTTTTTGGGGCCATCTCCGGTTCTGCCTCCGCAGCAGCCGCAGCGGTGGGAAGCATGGTAGAAAAAGGCGAGGAAGAGCAGGGCTATGATAAGGCGCTCTGTGCGGCTACCAACGGTGCTTCCGCTCCCTCCGGCCTTCTGATCCCCCCCTCTAACGCGCTTATTACCTACTCACTGGCAGCGGGCGGCACCTCTGTGGCAGCCCTGTTTATGGCAGGCTATATTCCAGGCATCATCTGGGCGGTTGCCTGTATGATTGTAGCTGTTATCATTGCAAAAAAGAAGGGATATAAGGGTATTCCAGGAAAATATGACTGGAAAAACTTAGGAATCTGCACACTGCGCGCCCTTCCGGCGCTTTCGCTGATTATCGTAGTGATCGGCGGCATCATCGGCGGTGTGTTTACGGCTACGGAGGGATCTGCGATTGCCGTTGTATACGCCCTTGTACTGGGGATCATTTATAAAAATATCACGTTAAAATCCTTCTGGCGAATAACGGTGGAAAGCGCCAAGATGAGCGGTATGGTAGTATTCCTGATCGGAGTTTCCAACATTCTTGGCTGGGTTATGGCTTTTACCCAGATTCCTCAGGCCATTTCCGACGCCCTGCTTGGCCTTACAAGCAACCCCATTATCATTCTGCTGATCATGAATGTGATCCTGTTGATTGCAGGAACCTTTATGGATGTTACACCGGCGATTCTGATCTTTACCCCTCTGTTTCTCCCGGTTGTGAAAACCTTTGGAATGAATCCGGTTCAGTTCGGACTGATCCTGGTATATAACCTCTGCATCGGAAATATCACCCCGCCCGTGGGTAACACTCTGTTTGTAGCAATTAAGGTGGGGCGAAGCTCTCTTTCCAAAGTCATGCCCTATATGCTGTGGTACTATGTGGCCATTCTCATAGGACTTCTTCTGGTAACGTATATCCCGGCGGTAAGCCTGGGGCTTCCGGGGGCGGCTGGGTTGATCTGACGGCAAGTCTATTAGCTGCGAAAGAACATCCCCATAGAAACCAATCAATACAAAAATTATATTTCTTATGGGGATGTTCTCTTTTTACAACATTACAAATAGTCTTACTTTATCTCATAGTTACCGCGGACATAGCCTTATATTCGTCCATCACCTGGTCAAACAGAGCTTCTGCTTTTTTGTATGCTTCCTTTTCCATCTGATCAAATGGGAAAATAGCGCGGTCCGGTATCTCCAGTCCTCTGTGTTTCATTAATCTTTTAAACAGATAAGCGAAATTGGAATCTACGTCATAAAGAGGCATCAGATCATGGATCAGTTTTGACAGCTCCGCAGTTTTTTCAAAATTCCTTTCTCTGGTAGCCCGCACCAGTTCGCTCCAAAGTTCAGGAGCCAGATTGGACAAAGCTCCGATACATCCAACCCCTCCAGATGACAGATTTGATAAATACTGATCATCAAAGCCGGAGTATACTTCAAATTTATATCCTTTTGCCGCCTGACAGATACGGTTTGTGTGACCTGGTTCCGAAACGGAATCCTTCAATCCCCTGATATTTTCATTGTTCTCCAGCAGTTTTTTCACTGTAGCTGGTTCAATAGAATGACCACTTCTGGCCGGAAAGTTATAAATAAAAAGATCCCCTTTTACAGCCTTTGCCAATGTGTCATAATATGAAAAAATCTTTTCCTGATCCAGTCCATAATAATACGGCCCAATTACCATTGCTCCTGCATATCCCATTTCTATAGCAGCATTGGAAAGCTCCTTTGTCTCACCAAAGTTCATACTTCCCGTTCCCGCGTAGAGTTTCGTCCGTCCTGCTGTGTAATCCGCATAAAAACGGAAAAAATTATATTTTTCCTCCTTGCTCATCCCCGTAAACTCACCGGAAGATCCCAATACAAGGATGCCGTCTACGCCGCCTTCTATTAAAAAATCAATAATTTTTTTGTTAGCCTCATAATCTGGTTTTTCATTCTTATCAAATGCCGTTACTACCGGCGTAACAATCCTGCACATATCTTTTCTCCTTTTGCTCATTATCATCCATCAATTTCATTTATCAGGCTGCCGATTCCTTCTATTTCACAGGCAACCCTATCTCCACGTTTCAAAAACCTCGGAGGCATATACCCCATTCCCACACCAGCCGGTGTCCCCGTGGCAATAATATCTCCCGTTTCCAGTGTAATACCGGAAGACAATTCATGAATCAGTTGAAATACATCTTTAATTAAAAGGGCTGTGTTGGAACTCTGTCTTAATTCCCCATTCACATAAGATTGAATATCTGCATGGTTTGGCAGTGGCGATTCCTGACGGTCTGCTATTAAGGGCCCCATGGCCGCATATGTATCCAGACTTTTTCCAAACATCCACTGACCATGGAGTGTCTGAAGCCTGCGAGAGGAAAAATCATTGAAAATGGAATATCCAAAAATATGCTCTTCTGCCTCTTCTGCTGGTATTCCTTTTCCTCCTTTGCCGATTATAACTGCCAATTCCACCTCATAGTCTACACTGTCATCCAGATCAAACCGCGCTACTACCCGCTCATTGGGGCCCAAAATACAGCTGGCTCTTTTCGAAAAATATACGGTTTCTAAAGCTGTTTCACCTATTCCTCCTGCCAGGTGCTCCCTGGTTTCCTTTAAATGATCCGCATAATTAACGCCTACGCAGATGATATCATGCACTGGCCGCTGTATAGGCGCAAGAATTCGGGCTTTGCTTATATCATAAAACGAACCTCCATATGCTCTTATCGCTTCCTGCGCTTTGATAGGATCTCCGTCTACCATGTACAGAAAATCCACAAAATCCATTCCTTTTAATTCTGGAAATATCCGATCCAGAAAAACTACTGTATTTCTGGAAACCATTGCTCCTAGGTGTATTTCCCCATTTTCCAATTGGCATCTGATGTATTTCATTGGATACCGCTCCCCTCTGGCGCAGCTGCCGTTTCTTCTATAAAATAAATGCTACATATAATTGCAGACTCTTGCAATTGCCATCTCCATATATCCCAATGCCTCAGCCTTTGTCAATTTGCCCTTTGAAACCTGCCAGATCTCATCCATAAGATCATCTCCCAACTCCTCCAGCGTCTTTGTTCCATAGATATAGGGACTTGCGTCTATATCGATGTTATCTGACATATTTGCAAAGGTTTCTTTATTTCCGGTAATTTTGATAACAGGAACAATGGGATTGCTCGTAGGAGTTCCTCTTCCGGTGGAAAATACCACCAGCTGGCAGCCTCCTGCCGCCATTGCGGCAACAGAAGAAGGATCGTTGCCTGGAGTATCCATAATTACCAATCCCTTGTGAGCTTCTACCTGCTTTGCATAGTCATACACCTCATTGACCTGCCCATGTCCACCTTTATGAATACATCCAAGAGATTTTTCCTCCAAAGTAGTCAAACCACCCTCCATATTACCTGGAGATGGGTTTCCTTCCCGCACATCATGCCCCACACGTTTAATAGCCTTTTCATAATCGTGTACAATCTGATAGATACGATCGCTGATTTCCTTATCTCTTCCTCGTCTGGCAAGAATGTGTTCCGCACCGATAAACTCTGTGGTTTCCGAAAGAATAGAGGTTCCGTTTAATGCGGTAATACGGTCACTCATTTCACCAATCAGCACATTGGCAGCCAGCCCTGAGGTGGGATCGGAGCCACCACATTCGGTTCCAATAATCAATTCAGAAAAATCAAATTCTTCCTTTACAGCCAAAGATGCGGCCTGAGCCATCTTTTGGGCTGCGCGTACTGCCTTTTCTATGGTACTGATGGTTCCTCCGTTTTCCTGAATCACAAAATGTTCCAGCGGTTTGTTAGTTCTCTCCTGAATGGCTTCCAGCACAAGATCCATCTGGCAATTTTCACATCCCAGAGAAATAACAATCGTCCCATATACATTGGGATTGGCAGCAAAGCCAGCCATTACATCCATCGTGAGCTGCTGATCGGAAGGAACCTGTGAACATCCATTCTGGTTATTAAACGTCACAGCAGATTCTACCTGAGAAGCGATAATCCTTGTTGTATCAGATGCGCACACGCTTGCCGGTAAAATTAAAATTTTATTGCGAATCCCCACCCGTCCATCGGGTCTTCTATATCCTGAAAAAGTGTATTTTTTCTGATTTCCCATCTTCATTTCCTCCTGTCAGAGTTTTTCTCTGTGGTTTTCTACATTATGTACGTGGACGTGCTCTCCCTGCAAAATATCTTTGCCTGCCAACCCAATATGTTCACCATACTTTACCACCTCGCTACCATTTTCCATATCTGCAATAGCTACCTTATGATAAATTGGCACATCGGTCCTGGCTATAATAGTCTCAAACCCCCCATCCTTTTTTCGCCATGTGATATTCTCACCTGCCTTTACCGGTTCAATCACCACGGCTACGGTATCTTTGGGATCAATGATCATTGCGTTAATTGTTTCTGTATTCATTTTTCTTCTCTCCTTTTATAAATTTGCCTTCTGCAGCGGAATCTGAGGGCAGCCGTACTTATTTGCCCACCAGTTCGTCATAATAGGTGCTAAAATTGCAGTAATAACAACGGATGCTGCTACCTGAGCTGTGGCAGCCGGAACATACGCCGCAAGTGTAGGATCTGCCAAAGCAACCACTGCCGGAACCGCAACCGCATTTCCTGCTGTGGTCGCAACCGCCCACCCCGCATATCCCGGCCGTTTTCCAAATACACGATCACAGAATACGATAAAAGAACCTCCTACAAATAGGGTAATGAAGCCCAGAAAAATACCGGAGGCGCCACCCTTTAAAACAGCAGTCAGATCAATTCCTGCACCAAGGGTCAGACCGACAAACGGAATCATAATTGGACCGGCAGGTGCCAGAAATTCAGAAAACTTCTTATCCAGATTTCCCAGAATCATGCCAACCAGAATCGGTGTAATCGCTGCTAAAATCGCAAGCAACGGAATATTGGCCAGGCCAGACGCCCCCATAGCTACCATGGTAAAAAACGGGCCGTCATTTAATGAAAGTAACGCCATTGCTCCTGCGTCCACCTCATCTCCATAACTCTGCATTAATGCCAGATATACAGAACCATTGCTGTTTGTTACCGCACAGATAATAGCTAACGCTGACAACCCCAGGACTCCCGCATGGCCAAATACTTTTCCAACAATAATTCCAATTGCTGCGCCGACAGCAAACTTAGCTGCCAAGAGAATTCCACCTCTCTTTAGTACCTTTCCAATGTCTGAAAACTGGAGGGTCGTTCCCAGACATACCAACTGAATCCCCATAGCCGTGGCTGCGCCTGCATTTGAAAATGTTGCTGTGGTCAGGGATCCAATCTGCAGAATGTGGGGCCAAAATGTGTTTAACACAGCTCCAAGCAGCAGTGGAACGATCATCATTCCAGCTGGCACCCTCTTTAAGAAACTCATTATCATTTTGAAATACCTCCTTCTTTTTGTGTACGTAATTACGTACTTAGTATGTTATAACGTACCTTCTTGACCATAAAATAGCACTACTGTATGTTATTGTCAATATATAAATGATAAAATGATATTTTTTGTATATTTTTCATAATTTTATTTTACACTTTTTACAGATTTTAAATAGAAACTGTAATGCAAATTCCTCCCCACTCTGCTATAATTTTATTATCACGCTTTTAACAGGGGGATCAGATATTATGCCGTCAAATGAACATCGTCCCACGGAACGGGTACTTGATATATTGGAACTCTTATCTACCAACGCAAATGGTATGACTTTAAGCGAGCTTTCCAGAGCTCTGGATGCACCCAAAAGCAGTATCATGCCTCTGGTGCATACTATGACTGCAAGAAAATTTATCTATATGCAAAAGGAATCATCCAAGTACTTTATCGGAGTTGTTGCCTATTCTGTAGGTGCCTCCTATGCAAGTCATCAGAACGCCCTGCAGTTTATACAATCCGAGATGAAAATGATAACCTCAACAATCAATGAAACCTGCCAATTAGGTATACAAAACCGCAACCAGATTCTTTATATTGCTAAGGAAGATTCTACAGAACCTTTACGACTCATTTCCTATGTAGGCAAACAGCTTCCACTGTACTGCTCTGCTCTTGGACGGGCTATTCTGGCAGAAAAAACAGATGAGGAAGTGCGGCAGCTCTACCCCAATGGATTGATTTCTTTTACAGAACATACCATCACTGACTGGAGTATGTTATTTGAAGAATTAGAACGTACACGGATACGCAGATATGCACTTGAAAAAGAAGAAACCGCACCCATGGTGAATTGTGTAGGTGTATCGCTTAAAAATAAAGGCATCAGCAGTGCGGCCCTAAGTGTATCTGTTCCTACCTTTCGATTTTCCGATACAAAGCTTGAAGAAATTGTCCATATGCTCATGGATGCCAAATGCAGGATTGAAGCATATTTTAATAATAATGACGCTGATCTGGTGAGTTAAAAAAGGCAAAACCTCACAACTGCAACCGAATTTTTAAACACAAAAAAGCCCTAAGCCAACTGTAAATCAGCTTAGGGCGAGCTATAAGCAAGTCCATGGTATAATCTAAATTTACCTCCGACACCAGATAAACTCTGACGCTCTATCTCTATAATGGGAGCACCCGGTGAATTTTACTGTCATTTCAATTCACAGTTCACAGATGGGGCTGTTTCCCCTTCACCATTCTCATTCACTGCGTTTCCACCGATTTCACCTGATACCCCGCCTTTTCCACCGCCTGTTTAAGGGCGTTTTCATCCACCTTGCGGTCGCAGCTTACCACTGCCAGTTTTTTTCTTAAGTTTACCTTGGCAGAAGCACCGTCGATTTTATTAACAGCGGCCATCACGCGGTTTACACAGTGGGCGCAGGTCATTCCTTCAATGTGAAGAATCTTCTTTTCTACTACAGCACCTTCCAGTTTTTTCTCCCTTTCCGGCAGTTCACCGTTTCCGCCTCCGCAGCAGCCGCCTTCTCCCTTCATATGTCTGATAGAACCCTTTACAGCTGCGATGAGGATCAGGACTACCGCTGCCAGTATAATGGAATTGATCATTTGTTCTTCCTCCCCTGCGGTTTCCAATGGCCGGCTTTTCTCTCATCCCGCCATTTTTTAAATTTCTGGATGCCTGTATACAGGCTCATGCCTGCTATATAGATCACCGAAAGAACCAGGATCATATATAACATGGAATCAGTTGAATGGCTCATTTTACCGGCTCCTTTCTCTTTGCCGAAGCGCAGGCAGAACAATGTCCGGAACAGCTGCTGCAGCTGCCGGAACAGCCTTTGCTGCTTTTACAGCCGCTGCATCCTCCCAGGGCGCCTTTATGCTTCCAGTAAAGCACCAGGCCGCAGTAACTAAATATCAGAAACAAAACAATGTAATCTGCCATATGAACATTCTCCTTTCCAGTATCAGGTGCAGGCTGACCCTGCCAGGGCCCATGCCGCCTGCAGCGAGTCTTATAGTTCAACGAGACAAAACCCGCAGAGCAGATCTTGTCTCGTCTTATATCGTATCTTTATGATGCCGCCTGCACGGAACTTCTTGTGTACATTTTCTTATCTTTATAAGGATCCGGACGGAAGAGCATAAACAGCAGAAAGGCCAGTACAATAAAGGCCACAACTGTTGCTGCGCCAAAGGTTCCGTAAAGGATCAGGGAGCCGATCTGGTATACGCACAGTGTTACCATGTATGCAAAGATATTCTGGAACAGAATCGCAAACCAGAACCACTTTCTGCTCTGAAGCTGCTGTGCCATAGTGGAAATTGCTGCCAGGCACGGGGAATCCAGCAGATTAAACATCAGGAAGCTGAATCCTGAAAGTGCTGTAGGGAACCACATACCCACGCCTGTCGCTACATTGGCTGCATCCTCGGTATCGCCGGCAACATTTGCAAGTACGCCCATGGTGCTTACAATACCCTCTTTTGCGCTGAAACCGGAAATAGCTGCAGCTACAGGCTGCCACTCGCCCCAGCCAAGAGGAGCAAATACAGGGGCAATGGCTCCGCCAAGGATTGCCATCAGGCTGTCTGCAGAATCCTCTACCATACCGAAATGGCCGTCTGCGATGCCAAATGTAGCCAAAAGCCACATTACCACGCAGGCTAAGAACAAAATAGTACCAGCTTTTACGATGAAGCCCTTAAGGCGCTCCCACACATGAAGCAGAACGGTTCTTGCGGAAGGAATATGATACTGAGGAAGCTCCATTACAAAAGGAGCAGGTTTGCCTGAAAACGGCTTTGTCTTTTTTAATATGATTGCCGCTACCAGCACTGCCACGATACCTACAAAATACATGATCGGAGCCATCATGCCTGCAATGTCCCAGCCGGTAACATAGCCTGCCATCACGCCGCCCATCAGAGCGATTACAGGAAGCTTTGCGCCGCAGGGAACAAAGGTAGCAGTCATAATGGTCAGACGGCGGTCATTGTCCTGCTCAATGGTCTTAGACGCCATGATGCCGGGGATACCGCAGCCGGAGGAGATCAAAAGCGGAATAAAGCTTTTTCCGGACAATCCGAAATGACGGAATACACGATCCATTACGAATGCAATACGTACCATGTAGCCGCAGTCCTCAAGGATGGACAGGAATAAGAACAGAATCGCCATCTGAGGAACGAAGCCCAGCACAGCCCCCAGGCCTCCGATAATACCGTCTACTACAAGGCTTAAGATAAAGTCGCTTGCGCCCGCATTGGAAAGGAAGTTTCCTACTGCATCCTGAATTGCCACTACAAAGGTATCGTTAGTCCAGTCGGTGACCAGTGTTCCGATGGTGGTTACGGATATGTAATATACCACCCACATGATCGCCATAAAGATCGGAATACCCAGAATACGGTTGGTAACGATCTGGTCGATCTTATCTGAGGTCGTCAGCTTTGCTCCTGTCTTTTTCACAGAAGTGGAAACAATCTTCTGAATAAATTTGTAACGCTCATCGGTAACAATACTTTCCATATCGTCGTCATGCAGCTCTTCCAGCGTTCTGCGCTCTTTTTCCACCACAGCTTTGCCGGAAACAGATAACGACAGGCTCTCTGCCACCTTGCTGTCATTTTCCAGAAGCTTAACTGCGTACCATCTTCTCTGGTTCTCAGAAATATCGGCAGGAAGCACACTTTCCACCTCGGCAACCGCGTTTTCCATTTCCTTAGAAAAAATTTCCTTTGGAAGGTCTGTCTCCTTCTTCTTTGCAACGCTTACTGCCTTGTCGATCAGGTGGTCAAGGCCCGTCTGCTTTAATGCAGAGGTCTCTACGATAGGGCAGTTAAGAACCATGGACAGACGCTCGATGTCGATCTGAATGCCCCTCTTTTTCAGAAGGTCGGACATATTTAAGGCGATCACCACAGGGATGCCGGTTTCCATCAGCTGCGTGGTCAGATACAGGTTTCGCTCAATGTTTGTAGCGTCAACCAGGTTCACGATCACATCCGGATCATCCTTTAAAAGGTAATCACGGCTGACTACTTCCTCCAGTGTATAAGGGGAAAGGGAATAGATACCCGGAAGGTCGGTGACGATAATATCCTCCTTGCTTCCCTTTTTCTTTAATCTGCCTTCTTTTTTCTCAACGGTTACTCCGGGCCAGTTGCCAACATACTGATTTGCTCCGGTCAGGGCATTGAACATGGTCGTCTTACCACAGTTCGGATTGCCCGCAAGTGCAAGTTTAATTGCCATTTTCTTTTCCTCCATTCGCTTTAGCTCAGTGGAAATGTATTACTTTACCTCCACGCACTGGGCGTCATTCTTTCTTACAGAGAGCTCGTAGCCTCTTACCGTGATCTCAACCGGATCTCCCAGGGGGGCTACCTTTCTGATATAGAGTTCGCTACCTTTTGTGATCCCCATATCCATAATGCGGCGTTTGTAAGCGCCGTCTCCTGTAATCTTTGTAACGACTACCGTGCTTCCTACCGCAGCATCACCTAATGTCATTATACAGGTCTCCTTTCCATGGTCCATGTTCCGACCGTTTTATGTGTATGGTACAACAGGGTCTTGCCATTGGTTTCTTAAACCATTATGTGCCTTGCCATATCCTGATTGATCGCCACCCTGGAGTCTTTGACATTTACAATTACATTTCCTCCGATGGCAGAGATTACGGTGATCCCTGCTCCTGCAACAAATCCCAGGTTTTCAAGAAAACGCCTTGTCTCCTCGTTTCCGCCTACTCTGCGGATGATATTTTCCTCGCCGATCGCAGCCATTGTCAGCGGCATATGATTCACCTCGATCTTTATGTAGTTAGTCTTTCCTATCGACGTTAGTATACGCTAATGATAGTTAGTTGTCAATAACAAATTAGAAATTCTGCTTGTTTCCCTCTGAAAGACCAGAGTAATGATAGCCGCGGCTCAAAAAGCCAAGCTCTTCCAAGGCTGCTACCATACGGTAGACGGTAGCCAGTCCTATGGAAGGATCCCGCTTGGCTGCCATGTAATAGATCTCCTTACAGCTGGACCATTTTCCTTCCAGGATCACGTCTAACAGGATCTTTCTCTGGCCTGTGATACGCTTTCCGTTTTTCTGAAATTCACCGATGATCTGCTCTTTCTGGTCTGTCATGGCTGTTCCTTCCTTTCTGTATCTATTGTTAGATGCTACTAACTCTTTGAATAGTCTATACATTAGCACTCACTAACCCATTTGTCAATTATTTTTCTCAACTTTTTCTCCATTATTTTCAAAAATACATGGAATACAAAATAGAGAAGGGCCGAAGCAAAATGAAAAATGTACGAAACATTCATTTTGCTTCGGCCCTTTACAGAGTCTTAATTACGATTTATCAGCCTTCATTCATCTTTGCCAGCTTGGCCGCCTGATCAGCTGCAATGCAGGCGTCCAGAATCTCCTGGATATCGCCGTTTAATATCTTATCCAGCTTATACAGGGTCAGGTTGATCCGGTGATCCGTCACACGGCCCTGCGGGAAGTTGTAGGTGCGGATCTTCTCTGACCGGTCTCCGGTTCCGATCTGGCTGCGGCGCTCGGCCGCCTCAGCATTCTGCTTCTTCTCCATCTCGATGTCATACAGCTTGGAACGAAGAAGACGGAAGGCCTTTTCCTTGTTCTGCAGCTGAGACTTCTCCGTCTGGCTGTAGATCACAATGCCGGTAGGCATATGGGTCAGACGAACGGCGGAGTCTGTGGTGTTGACGCACTGACCGCCGTTTCCGGAAGCACGCATTACGTCAATGCGGCAGTCATTCATGTCAATCTGTACGTCTACCTCTTCTGCCTCCGGCATCACAGCCACCGTAGCGGTAGAGGTATGGATCCGGCCGCCGGACTCTGTCTCAGGCACACGCTGTACACGGTGCACGCCGCTCTCATATTTTAGCCTGGAGTATGCGCCCTTTCCTGTAACCATGGCTACCACTTCCTTAAAGCCGCCGATTCCATTCTCATTTAAACTGATGATCTCTACCTTCCAGCGCTGGCTGTCAGCGTAGTTGGAATACATCCGGTACAGCTCTGCAGCAAACAGAGCGGCCTCGTCTCCGCCGGCTCCGGCGCGGATCTCCAGGATAATGTTCTTGTCATCATTGGGATCCTTTGGCAGAAGAAGGATCTTTAATTCGTGCTCCAGCTCCTCGATCCGCTTCTTGCCGTCGGAAAGCTCCTCCTTGGCCATCTCCCGCAGTTCCTCGTCGCTCTCCTCCTCCAGCATGGCCAGGCTGTCCTCCACATCCTGTTTCGCCTGCTTATACTGCTTATACGCCTCTACGATGGGAGCCAGATCCGCCTGCTCCTTCATCAGTTTTGTAAAACGCCTTGTATCCTGAGTTACATCCGGATCCCCCAGCATCAGCATCAGTTCTTCATAATGGATCAGCATATCATCCAATTTATCAAACATAATCTTCTCTCCTGTTTTCTCTCTGAAACTCGTTATCGCCTGCCGTTTTCGGCCCCATTTTCCTGCTGCGGCGGCCGGATCGCCCGCACCACACGGTCCAGGCCGGCCATATCCCTTATCACTTCCAGGTCCTTAAAACCTGCTTTGTCAAATAGCTTTGTCACCTCTTCCCCCTGGTCATAGCCGATCTCCATATAGACGGCTCCTCCGGGTTTTAAGCGGGCCATACATTCTGCTGCCAGGATCCGGTAAAATTTAAGACCATCCTGATCTCCGTCCAAGGCCAGTCTGGGTTCATGGTCTCTTACCTCCGGCTCCAGGCCATCGATTACCTGAGCAGGGATATAGGGCGGATTGGAAACGATCACATCAAAGGGCTCGTCCTGGTTCAGAGCTGCAAACATATCGCTCTCAATGAGCCGCAGACGCCCTTTTTCCTCCCCCAGAATCCGGTCTCTGTTTTCCTCTGCCACCTTAAGGGCCTCTTTTGAAATATCAACCGCCGTAACGGACTGATACCCCCCAAGCGCTGCCAGGCTGACGGCGATACAGCCGGAACCGGTGCATATATCCAGGAGAGAAATGTCCCTGTCCTTCTGCTCCTTCAGCACCCGTTCCACCAGAGTTTCCGTATCCTGTCTTGGAATCAGAACGTGTTCATTCACCTTAAATTCCAGCCCCATAAAGCCCTGCCTTCC
The DNA here is from genome assembly GCF_013282095.1 of Enterocloster alcoholdehydrogenati. Classification (GTDB taxonomy): domain Bacteria; phylum Bacillota; class Clostridia; order Lachnospirales; family Lachnospiraceae; genus Enterocloster; species Enterocloster alcoholdehydrogenati. The sequence goes on along the minus strand of NZ_BLTJ01000003.1, from coordinate 60,084 downwards.
TGTAAGGTGCTGCAGGGGGATCCGTGCGGCCCTGGACTCTATGGCCTCTTTATACCGGGATACGGCGCGTAAAAGCTCCTCCGGCGTCTTTCCCTCTCTTTCTTTTGTCCAGCCGGAAAAGGGCAGCTCCCTCTTTGTAAGAAAAGCAGCAAAGCCCAGATCAAATATTTCCAGAAGAAGCAGTCTGGCATCCAGCGCCCCGTCCGCCACCTGACTGTCCTCCAGTTTTTTCCGTCCCTCATCTAACAGCCTTCCAAGGGTCATTTCCTCATGCAAAACGCTCCTCATGGCTCTTCCTTCCAGCCCGGAAAGTTCTCATTCAGATAGGCTCTCCAGTCAAACACCTCTTCCACCGCCGCAATGGCCACCTCGATCATGGAGTCGTCCGGCTCTGTAGTGGTCAGCCCCTGCATCCACATACCGGGACGGCTTAAGAAATTCACCAGCCTGCTGTCATTTCTTCCCGCAAACCGCAGGAACTCGTAGGACACGCCTGCGATCACCGGGATCAGCACAATCCGGCTTAAAAACCGCAGCCACACCGTATCTGTGCGGATGACCATGAAAAATAAAATACTGATTATCATAACAATCATGATAAAGCTGGTGCCGCAGCGTTTGTGTTCTTTGGAGCTGGCCCGAACATTGGCAACATTTAAAGCCAGCCCATGCTCAATGCAGTTGATGCACTTATGCTCGGAACCATGGTACATAAAGGTTCTGCGTATATCCTCCATACGGGATACCATTTTTATATAGATAATAAAGATTGCAATGCGGATAAAGCCTTCTAAAACAGCCATCAGTGTTTCGGAGGGGATAAAGGGACGGCACAGCCTTGCAATCAGCAGGGGCAGGAGCATAAAAATGCCAATAGCCATGATAAAGGAAAATATCATAACCACAGTCATAAGAATACTCTCCAGTTTCTCTCCAAATACCCTGTCCAGCCACGCTTCAAATTTTCCAGGCTCCGCATCTTCGTCATCCTCAAAAAAGCTGCAGGACCAGGTAAGGGCCTTCATGCCGACCACCATAGAGTCTGCAAATTTGAATACGCCCCGGATAAAGGGAAGTCCTAACACGGGGTATCGCTCCGTCAGGCTGACATAGCGATCCTTTTTTATCTCGATCTCCCCGTCAGGCTTACGGACGGCAATGGCATAATCGTCGCCATTCTGCATCATAATGCCTTCGATCACTGCCTGGCCGCCTATTCCAGAATATTTCATTATATGATTACCTCTCTTTGGCCGTCTGTCGGCGGCCCTATTTCACCTGCACAGTAAGCGTCCCCATCAAACGGACTTACTGTCACAGAACACAAAAGGGCTGAGCCTGATCTCTCAGGCCCAACCCCTTGATTCTTTCTCACTTATTACTGAGCATTGATGCCATACTTGCGATTGAACTTATCAATACGTCCACGGGCAGCAGCAGCCTTCTGCTGGCCAGTATAGAAAGAATGGCACTTGGAGCAAACCTCAACGTGGATGTCCTGCTTGGTGGAGCCTGTTACGAACTCGTTGCCACAGTTGCAAACTACCTTTGCCTGGTAGTAATTTGGATGGATTCCTTCTCTCATTTCATTCACCTCTCTGATTATTTGCGGTTTCCGACCGCGGCCTTTGTATGCCAATCTGCCTCTGTACACTGCAGGCAGCCGGTACATACCGTCACCAGAACGCACAGATATCAGCATCTTCTAAGTTATACACGCCCTTCCCGCAAGTTCCTGACTCGCGCAGACGCTAAAACTGCCGATCCAGAGTTCATGCTCTGGACAGCTTAATCAGTATAGCATAGAAGTTTTGGGATTGCAAGAGGGAACGAAGGTTTTTTAGCCGCATTCCTCCGTCAGACAGCGGATAAATTGTCTGCGGGCCGCCTCCTGTGATTCCAGGTTCCTTACCTTATCCGTACTTTTGGCAGGAATCCATGCTTTATTTGTATTGTAATAAAAGTTCAGCTGCTTCCAGTATTTTTCCGGAAAAAGGAACATACAGGTCAGACTCTTTCTCTCCCGTTTGTCCATGGGCCGCACCCGCTGGTAGGAATCTACCATGGAAAGGCCAAGTTCCGTATCCCAGCCATGCTTTTCCAGGGCCTTTCTCATCAGGCGGTACAAATCGCAGACCTGAAGCCCCAGATGCATACGATTATATTCTACAATTGCCGTGTAACCGCGGCCCATAAGTACATGGTGCTGATCCAAATCACCGTGACAAAGCCCAAAGCCTGACGGGACAGCCGGACTGTCTGCAGCCGCCCTCTGATCGAAAAGTTCCGCAGCCATCAGCCGCTCTCCTCCCCCTATGGAAACGGTTTGGGTATATGACCCGGTCTCATTTTCCTGTGTTTCCAGAAGATGTTTCATCTCATCTCTGGCCGCCCTGGCCTGCTCATAAAAATAATCATAGCTCCCCATGATAGAAAGTTCAAATTCTGTCTTTCCACGTTTTCCCCGTATAAAGTTTCTGGCTTTCTGCATCTCGCGGATGTGGCGGTCCATCTCACGATCCGGGGACTCTTTGCAGATAGATCCCATATTCCACTCCTCTTTAAACGGGATGCGGCGCAGCTGCCCATGGAGCATGGCAAGACGGGCGATGGCCTGGCGAACCTCGCAGCCATCCCGGATATTGCACTCTCTGTCCCCGTACCATTCCTTTAATATGTATCTGGTTCCGTCCCCGGCCATGGTTAAAAGTTCGCCCTCTTTATTGCGCTCATATTGGTCTGTCCGCAGGCTTGTACGGGTATCCAGCATCCCCAGAACCTGATCCTCAAATTCCAGCCTGCGCACCGTTCCCCGATATTCCTTAAGAAGTCTCATTCCCCGGTCCGTTTCACAGATCCAGGCTCCACGGCCCTTACGAACGGTTGTCACTTCCATCTCATACTGCTCCAGCGCTTCCAAATACCTGTCATTCATCTTACCCCTCCATTATTTTTCCGTCAGACCATTTCATACCTAAGCGTCCACCGTCACGCGAACAGCCTGCTCTGCCTGAGCCGAATGATATTTAGTACATACTGAGATTTATGTGTATTTTTGTCTGTTCAGCCTGTACCGTTCTGCCCGGCACTGCAAAAAAGAGTGCGTCTGGAACGTAAAATTCTCTGTCCGAGAGAGTTTTACGTCTCAGGCACACTCTAAGGTATGTCAAAATATAGAAGGATATGACATTCTTTCAATACAGTTCCGTTTATTACGCTTCGTCTTTCCACTGCAAATGATGCAGCCGCCCATTCCGTTCCATTTTCTCAAACCCATTCTGCCGCAATGCCTCATAGAGCACAATGGCTGCAGAGTTGGAAAGGTTTAAGGAGCGTATATCTCCCCACATGGGGATCCTGACACAGTGATCCTCATGTTGCACCAGGATCTCTTCTGGAATACCGGCGCTTTCCTTTCCGAACATCAGATAACAGTCTGAGGAATACTTTACCTCAGAATAGACTTTGTGGGCCTTGGTGGTTGCAAAATACATATTGCCGGCAGCATCAGGATTTTTATCCAGAAAATCCTGATAATCGCTGTACACCTGCACATCCAGCTTATCCCAGTAGTCCAGCCCCGCCCGTTTCAGAGCCTTTTCATTCAGCTTAAAGCCCAGGGGTTCGATCAGATGGAGTCTTGTATTCGTAGCCGCACAGGTACGGCCGATATTGCCTGTATTGGAAGGCATCTCCGGCTCTAAAAGCACAATGTTCATCATATGTATCACGCCTTTCCGTCATGGCGCTTTACAAAACGCCCGATCCGGCTCAGTGCCTCTTTCAGATTCTTCAAAGAATAGGCGTAAGAAATACGCACAAAGCCCTCGCCACAGTCTCCAAAGGCGGTTCCCGGCACAACTGCCACCTTTTCTTCCTTCAAAAGCGTTGTGGCAAACTCCTCTGAAGACATACCAAAACGGCTGATATTGGGGAAGGTGTAAAATGCCCCCAGAGGCTCAAAGCAGTCGATCCCCATCTCCCTAAAGGCGTTTAACAGATAGCGGCGGCGCTGATTGTAGGATTCCCGCATCATTTCCACATCCTTATCTCCGTCCCGCAGAGCCGCTACGGCTGCATACTGGCTGGTAGTAGGCGCGCACATGATGGCGTACTGGTGGATCTTTAACATCTGTTTCAGGATCACCTCAGGAGCCGCTGCATATCCCAGACGCCAGCCTGTCATGGCATAGGACTTGGAAAAGCCATTGATCAGCACAGTGCGCTCCTTCATGCCCGGAAGTGAAGCAATGGTAACATGGTTGTCCGTATAGGTCAGTTCAGAATAGATTTCATCGGAAATAACAAAAATATCCTTTTCCACTGCGATCCTGGCGATTTCTTCCAGTTCATGGCGCTCCATGATAGCACCGGTGGGATTATTTGGAAATGGAAGCACCAGAATCTTTGTCTTATCCGTGATCTTCTCTAACAGCTTTTCAGGAGTCAGTTTAAAATGATCCTTTTCCTCCAGCTCAATGACCACCGGAACCCCGTCCGCCAGCACGGCGCAGGGAACATAGGAGACGTAGCTTGGCTGGGGGATCAGCACCTCGTCTCCTGGGTTTAACATGGCGCGCATGGCCGCGTCGATCGCCTCGCTTCCGCCTACTGTAACCATAACCTCCTGATCCGGATCATAATTCACATCGAAACGGCGGCTTAAATAGCGGGAGATCTCATCCTTCAGATCCTTAAGGCCTGCGTTGGAGGTATAGAAGGTACGCCCCTTTTCCAGAGAATAGATTCCTTCCTCTCTGATATGCCATGGCGTGTCAAAATCCGGCTCGCCTACACCCAGGGAAATAGCGTCTTCCATTTCATTTACAATATCGAAAAACTTCCTGATCCCGGAAGGGGGGATACTTACGATTTTATCTGACAAGGGGTTTCTCATGGTGTGATCAGCATCCTTTCATCCTGGACCGGCTCGCTGATAATGGTGCCGTGATCCTTATATTTTTTCAGTACAAAATGAGTTGCTGTGCTTAAAACCGCCTCCATGGGAGCCAGCTTATCAGATACGAACTGGGCCACCTGACGCATGGTCTTGCCTTCAATAAATACAGTAAAGTCAAAGGATCCGCTCATCAGATATACGGCATTTACCTCACTGTACTGATAAATACGCTCCGCAATCTTATCAAATCCCATGCCCCGCTGAGGCGTTACCTTTACCTCAATCAGAGCCACTACCTTTTCTTCGCTGGTATTGTCCCAGTTAATCAGAGTATGGTAGCCGCAGATGATATGCTCTTTTTCCATCTCTGCAATCTCATTTGCCACTGCGATCTCGCTCTCTCCCAGTAAGACCGCCAAATCCTTTATATCGATCCTGCTGTTTTTCTCAATCACTGCCAGAATTTTTTCTCTCATAACCTTTTACCTTCCTCCATTCTATATTGCCCGTCTCCTTACAGTCCGAGCCTTCTAAGCTCATCAGGCTGGGGGCGTTCCAGATAGCCGGCTGTCTCCTCTCCGTGACGAATCCGTCTGGTGATGCCTGTCTCAACGCTTCCGATCACTGCAGCGGGAATATGGGCCTGGCGCAGCTGTCTCACCAGCTGTCCTCCCTGATCCGCCGCAAGGATCACACAGTTTGCACAAAACAGCCTGTATGGGTTTAACTCAAACCGCTCGCATACCTCTACTGTAACCTGATGAATGGGGAGCATACGCAGGTCAATGTCGATCCCGGTGCAGTAGACGCCGGAAAGCTCCCAGAGTGCTGCAAGGATGCCGCCCTCTCCCGCGTATTCCCAGGCAGTTGCCGCAGCCGTTTTATTTGCCGATGCGTTCTCCATCCAGTCCTTTACGGAATATGTGTCCTTCTGGTACAGTTCCCTCAGAAATGACGGTGAAAAATACTGCTCCAGTATTCCTTTTTTATGCTGTCCGATGATCCTGGCTCCCGCCAGTCCCACCGATCCGGCTAAAACCAGTTCCTGCCCTGGTTTCATCTGACCATCCCGCTTCTCAAAACCGCCTGTTTTCTGTCCTGCCGTCCTCACTGGGCCACCTCCCCGGATCCAGAAGAAACCGCCGCACCGGGGCCGCTTAAGGCGGCAGGATCTGCCGCCCCTGATCCGCCCGGCCCATTGGCGCTTTCTGCCGCTCCCGGTCCGCCGGAGGACGCTCCTCCCTCTGCTGTACCAGCTCCGCTGGATGAGGTTTTGTTTTCTGCCGCTCCCGGCCCGCCGGATACAGTCTCACCAGGGCCGGCAGACGGAGAACCGCCTGTATCTGCCCCGCCGCCGGAGGTTCCTTCATCTGTTCCCGGGTTTTCAGCCGTCTGCCCGCCTTCTGTCTCCGCAGCTGGAGGTGTGTTCGTCCCTCCTGAAGGAGCCGTCTCGGCCGGTGCACTCACCGGAGCCGATGGTCCTACCCGGTATATGGCCTTGGATGCATTGTAGGTGTCCTGATTCAACAGGGTCCGCTCCTGCTCAACGCCGTCTACGGTCACTACCTTCCAGAGCCTGGATCTGAGACCCGTGTGGGAGGACTGAACACGCACCTTTGCTCCCGGAGCCAGGGTGTTGTCTACAATTATCTGAGGCTCTCCGGGGTTCGTAGTTCCCAGGGTCTCTGATACATACTCCACCTTCCGGCCTGAGGGACGTGTCTCTTTTCCATATATTGTAAATGTCAGTTGTTTTCCTGATGTATATCCTTCTACATAAATGGGAGTGCTGTAATTATTTTTTATCTTGATGTCCTTATAGGTTCCTGCGATTGCCGCATCCATGGACGGCTTGACGTAGGTAACGATCATGGAATGATTCTGCCGCTGCACAATCTCCACCTCCGCCTGGAGAGAAGCGCCGTAAAGAGTCGTGGCGATCTGGCACACGCCTCCGCCGATACTGTCCACAACCTTGCCGTTCTCATAGGCAGCCGCCGTCTTGTAGCCGTTTGCCGTGGTAAAAGGCTGAAGGCACTGATAACCGGAGAGTACCTCTCCCGGCATCAGCACACGGCCGTTTATCTTGGCCGCACCTACCGAAACATTGGTAGAGCGGGACGCCCCGCTGCTGGAAAAATCTGTGGTGCAGGTTCCCAGCACATCCTGGATGGAAGCCAGATCCTCAGAGGTGATGTCCGGCTGCTTTTTGGTGATCACCGCCTCCGTCACCACAGCGCCCTCCTGCCCGTCTGCCAGGGAGGCATTTAGCGCTGCAGCTGTGGCTGCCGTATCCACCGTCCGTCCCTCCACCGCCTCTGTTATCACAAAGGCGCCGTTTTCCCGGCGAATGGAGGCGTTCTGAGGCGGAGTCAGCACATCCCTGCTCTGCTCCTCCACAAAGGCGTTTACCTTCTCCTCATCCACGGATGTCTCAAGCGAAAGCTCCAACGGAGTCTCCTTCAGATCCTTTTCCACCATATACTGACGGATCAGACTGCCGCCTGCATACTTTTCCAATTCCTCCTGTATGCTGTTTTCATTGCTCCAGTACAGTCCCAGCGCTCCGGCCGTGGTCTCTTCGTCCTCTCCATCAACGGTCAGCACCACCTTCCGGCCGCCAAGTTCATTGACATAAGCCTCTATTGCATCACGGGCCTCCCCACAGGTTTTCCCGGCCAGGTCCTGTCCCTGCACACGGATCCCCTCCGGAAGCACGGGAGCCGCCTTAGCCGTCCCAGGGAAGGCCCACAGCGCCCCGGCTGCCGCCATGACAGTCAGGGCATTTCTCCACATTTTATTTTTCATTCTCACATTTCCTTTTCCTAATCTGGCTCCGGTTCCCCTCTGCCGACCGGATTTCAATTCCTGTTAATACATCAGCGCGCTCAGTGCCATAGGCACGATCATAGCCAGCACCAGGATCACAACGATGACCGTTGAAATGATCTTTTTCATCTTAGGGTCTCTCATATTCATCATTTCTTTCACCTCTTTAATAAATGAAACCATTACTCCTGCGGGAAATCAGGCTGTCTACTCTCTCAGCCTTCCCCGCTGCAGAATGATCGTGTCAATGAGCCGCGACGCTTCGCTGCGGCTTAAACAATCCATCTGCAGAGTTATGTCTATTCTATGACATTTTATCAATTCCTGCAAGTATTCTTTTTGCCTTTTTGTAGCCGGCTGCTCCCGTTTTGCCTTGTGGATCAGGGGATGGGGACGAAAGAGTTCCTCTCGTTCCTTCCCGTAAAGCGAACAAAGCTTCCGGTACAGAAGATGGGCCGATTCTGCATCCGCCTCTGCCCGGTGGGCTGTGGACTGCGGGATATGGTAGAAGGCGCAGGCAGCGCTTAAATTCTTCTTTTCATCCGCAGGCATCAGGCTGCGGCACAGCAGCAGCGTATCCACAGCGTCCCTCTCACATTCCAAATGGCTGTTTACCGCCGCCTGCTTTAAAAAACGGTAATCAAAGGAGATATTATGGCCCAGGAGAGGCAGGCCCTCAGAAAACTTCAAAAGTTCCCCGATCACCTCCTCCATGGCCGGGGCATCCTTTACCATCTCATCAGTGATCCCTGTCAGTTCTGTAATCTTCTTTGTAATGGCCCGTCCGGGATTAATAAGCGTTACAAAACGCCCATGTATCTCTCCGTCTATGACCTTTAAAGCCGCCGCCTCCGTAATCTTTTCTGTCCGTGATTCCAGCCCGGTAGTTTCTAAATCAAGGGCAATATAGGAAGATGTCATCGCTCTTTTCCTCCATTCTTCAGCCCATCCTGACCGTCACATTTCTTATTCCGGGAAAGCATCTGCTTCCCGTTTATCTTATTTTCAGCGGAAACGGTACGTTTTCCGGCAAACAGCGCCGGCTCCTCACAGGCTGGACAGTATTCCTTTAAAAAGCAATCCCCGCATCTGGGGTTCCTGGCTGTACAGATGGTGCGTCCCAATGTGATGATATGGATATTCCACAAAATCCAGCGCTCCTTGGGCAGAACCTTCATCAGGTCATATTCCACCTTTTCAGGATCCTCTTCTGCTGTCAGCCCCAGCTTTCTGGAGATTCGTTTTACATGGGTATCTACCACAATACTTGGCTCATGGTAAATGTTTCCCCGGATCACATTAGCCGTTTTTCTTCCCACTCCGGCCAGAGATGTGAGATCCTCTAAGGAACTGGGCACCTGGCCCGCGAACCGCTCCACCAGAGCCTTCGCGCAGAGAATAATATTTTTAGCCTTATTGTGGAAAAATCCGATGGATCGGATGTCCTGCTCCATTTCCTTTACATCCGCCGCCGCAAAGTCCTCAAGGGTCGGATATTTCTGAAACAGATCTGCTGTCACGATATTCACTCTGGCGTCTGTGCACTGCGCGCTTAAAATCACGGCAATCAGCAGCTGCCAGGGTGTCTCGTGGTTTAAATAGCAGACAAGCTCTGTTCCGTATTCCCGATCCAAAGCCTCCAAAATCTGCTCCACCCGCCTTGACCGGGCGGCTTTTGTCTCTTTTTTCATTCTGGGCATTTGAAAACGCTCCTCGTTTGTAATTGTTCTGTATCCAGCAAAAACAGCTGTACGGCCGGACAATTTTGACGCTGCCCGGATATGTCCCAGTATAATCCATAAAAATCTGTGTTTCAAGTTCCATTTCCCGGAAAAACGCCTTTTGCTGAGCAGACCGTCATTTCCAGACGGAATGTATCTGGGTATTTCCGCTTTATGAAAGGACAGCAAAAGAGGGCCGACGCTTTTACGGTTTGAAAACGCAAAAGCACCGGCCCCCTTTTAACAGTTCTGCTGTCCGCAGATAGGGCAGCTGTGGCTGAACGATATTTATTTTATGCCAGCTTCATCAGATATTCCCCTACATGGTACATCAGCCTGAGGGCTTCCGGAAGAAGGCACTCCGGAAAATATCTGCCGTAATTATTGACTTCAAAGCTGAAATACCCCTGATAGCCAATCTCCTTTAAAGCTTTCATAACTTCTTCCCAGCGAATGGTTCCGGTGAGAGGAAGGACGTGCATAAGATCGGGGTCAGTGGCGCTGTGGGTGTCTGACACATGGGTGGCGTACAGGTATTTTCCAATTAGACGAAGAGACTCTCTCTGATTCTGCTGCATGATATCTGCGTGTTCAAAATCCCAGCAGATCCCAAACCGGCTGTCGTTGATTTTCTCCGCAAGGCTTACCAGCTCCTCAGGATACGCGCCATATTTCCTTCTGGGGGCAATCGTGATATCGCACATATTTTCAACGGCAAGAGACATTTCAAAAGAGGCCGTCTTTTCCAGCAGCTGTCGGAAATAAGCTGCATTTTTCTCCTCTGAAACCGCCATCAGGCGGGAGGCATTATAATCCGTGTCCGGGTGGGTCACACAGAGCCTGGAACCAACGATATAACAGCATTCAATAGAACGCAGCACCAGCTCTTCATGGCGGCCGCGCTCCTCTGCTGTCAGGGAGGGATCAAGGAAATTATACGTATAGGCATGGCACTGGCCAAATTTCATTCCAAGACGTTCCTTTTCCTCCGCTACCTGATCAATCCAGGCTCTCCATCCATCCTCAAGAAACGGAGATCCTGGGAGAGACCAGTCGTAAAAGCTGATATCCAGCGTGTCAAAGCCCGCCTCCTTTGCATAGCGCATCATGCGTTCCATTGACACAGCGGAGCCGTCCGGCCGGTCAAATACAATATTGCTGGAAGTGGATAATTTCATGAAAAAACCCTTTCTAGGAACAGATCAATGTATGTATCAAAGTCAAAGCTGCAGGCGGCCCTCACATCCGAATTCCAGGCATCTGCGTATCCTTTCACACCAAACAGAGTCTGGCCGCACATAAGGCCGTCCTGATCGGATACTGCCGCCTTCCCCTGGATATACCGGGCGATTTCAGGCCTGACTGCCGCCGCAGCAGCCATGGCGTCCACAAGAAGACTGTATGGCTCAAGCCCCCGTCTCCGATTAAAATCTATAGATTTTTCCAGAAAACGGTAAGCCCAGCTTTCCTTATTCCCCTCTGTGAGAATACGTTCTGTCATATGGTTTTTAAGCTGCATGGTCACATCCAGTCCGGCGGCTGTGATTGGGATCCCTGATTCGATCACCAGCTTTGCCGCCTCCGGGTCCGTACGCACATTCCAGCTGGGGCGCGGATTCCAGCAGCTCTTATCCGAAGCTACGCCATAGGAGCCGTTTATGGTGTAGATCCCTGCAATCTGCGACCTGCTCTGAGGATATTTCATCAGAAGTTCCGCCAGATTTGTCATGGGTGCAATAGATATGATATAGATTTCCCCCGGATGGGCTTCCAGGCGCTGATGGAGCAGCTCTGATGCCGGCAGCTCTGACAGGCAGGAGGAGGCGGGCTTAAGCTCCGTCTCCGAAAGCCCATCGCAGCCGCAGTATTTTCCGTCAAATTCCAGTTTTCTCTTTAAAGGCTGCGAGGCCCCCGCAGCCACCGGAATCTCGGAGCAGCCGCACAGTTCCAGAATCTTCAGTGCGTTATTCGCGCTCTGGCGCACGTCACAGACACCGCAAACCGCTGTTACCGCCTCCAGAGAAAGTTCCGGCGAAGCCGCCGCAAGCATCAGAGCCAGCGCATCGTCCGCACTGGGATCACAGTCAATGATTACTCGTTTCACACACAAATTCCTTTCCTGTTTCTCTTACTCTTTTTCCCTTATTCGATGGGATTCGCCCTGTAATAATCCTCCAGAGCCTTGGAAACGCCATCCTTTATCGCTTCAAAGGTTTCCTCTCTGTCAGCGGTTCCGTCACCAAAGGACAGCATTGCATCCTTGATTACCGTATCAATGGTGCTGTTGTTGGGAATAAAGGCGGGAATCACAGAGGTTCCTGACTGCATCAGCACATCGTAGGGAACCTGAAGCTTCGGCTCTGCCTCCACTGCCTGCTTGTAGGTATCCACTTCCTGTGCCTTTACGTTCACCGGCGTATATCCGGTTCCCTCAACCCACATTGCCTGTGCCTTATCAGAAGCCATATACTGCACAAATTCCCAGGCTGCCGCCTTCTTTGCCTCGTCGTCTCGATCCAGCATAAACAGCCCGGAACCGCTTGGATAGGCTCCTCCGATATCATCTGCAGATACCGTAGGAATTGCCGCAACGCCCCAGTTAAAGCTGTCTCCTACCAATTCACTGACCGTAGGAATCCGGGAGCTGGTCATGATAACCATAGCGTGCATACCAGCAGCAAATTCTTCATTTACAGAATCCTTTGACGGCTTGTAGGCACCGCTCTTTACCACCTTTTCCCATTCCGTCAGAAACCGATCCAATGTGCCGTTTGATGCACAGGCAAGCTCTGTGACATAGCCGTCATGACCATTGTCATTGTTTCCAAATTCACTGCCTGACGCCCCCTGGGTCTCGATCCAGTTTTCCAGTTCATACTGATTCACACGCACATTTAATCCGTACTCTGCGTCTGTCTTTTCCGCCAGAACAGGAAGTGCCTCTGCCATTTCCCCAATAGTCTTTGGAACGGAAACACCGGCCTGATCCAGATAATCCTGATTGTAATACAGCAAAAGGGCTGATGCCGTCCACGGCACACCGATCATCTTACCGTTAATGGAATACTCTTTGGCCGCTCCCGGCATCAGATCCTCTTTTTTAAGGCTTCCATCCTCTGTGAACCTGTCCTCAGCCCAGACGGTACGCTTATAGTCGCGCAGCAGATTAACACTTTCGCTGTAAAGCTGGATCACGTCCGGCATATTTTTAATATCGTCTGTAGGCATGGCGGCAGAGAGGGCGTCTGTACCGGGCCAGTTCTGAAAGACCGGCGTCACATGAATATTCTTCTCTTTTCCGATAGTGTCATTAAACTGATCCACCTGCTTCTGAGTGATCTCTCCAAACACACTGTCCATGGAATGCCAAAATGTAATCTCGGTCATCCCTGAATTGCTCCCCTTTTCCTGAGAGGCCGGCGCGTTCTCCCCATGAGAACCATTCTGGCAGGCCGTAAGGCCCATCATAACCACAGCTGCTGCCGCAAAAGGCATCAAAACGTTCTTCTTCATTTTTTCATTTCCTTTCCCTTTTTAATTATTCTTTCACCGCACCGGACATCATGCCCGCCACGATCTGTTTCTGAAATACGACAAAGAGCAGCACCGTAGGAATAAGAGCTACCACAACACCGGCCATAACTGGCCCGAATACAGCAGATTCCCGGTCTTTGAGCATGGTAATTCCCACCTGTATGGTTCTTAGTTCGTTTTTGTTGGTAACAAGCATGGGCCACACATACTGATTCCAGACATTAACAAAGGACGAGAGGAACACAGTAGTAACCACCGGGCGGCTGGTAGGCATCAGGATACGAAAGAAAAACCGCAGGTTTCCGCACCCGTCAATAGCCGCCGCCTCCTTCAGGCTTTTGGAAAATCCCAGAAAATGCTGCCGCAGCATAAAAATATTGGCCGCAGATACAAGATAAACCGAACAAATACCCATGTAGGTATTTACCAGTTTCATCTGGCTGATAGTGGTAAAATTAGCCACGATCAGTACATCCGGCGGAATCATCATCGTGCTGAGGGTTAAAAAGAACAGAATCTTTTTTCCCTTAAATTCCATAAAGGAAAATGCAAAGGCTGACATACACGCCACCAGTACACGGCTGACGCTGCATATAACGGCAACCACAAAGGAATTTACCATGTATCTTGGCAGAGTGGTTCTTGTAAATGCAGTCACATAGTTTTCAAATGTCACCTCAGGAGGCAGGAAATGAGGCGGAGAAGCCAGCACCGCTTTCTGCTCCATAAGCGAAACAGAACAGGCATACAGGATGGGGAACAGCATGAAAAAGGCCAGCAAAAGGCACAAAAGCTGCATGAGGACTCCCCATTTGTCACGTTTTGCCGTCATGAATAATGCACCCCTTTCTTTTCCCATAAAAATCCAAGCAGCGTAGCCGTTAAGGTCATAATAAAGGCAATAATCGCAGCCGGATTGGCATTAGTATAATTGCCCGCTGCGGCAATCTGCTTAAAGATATAATACATGATTGTAATAGTAGAATTCTTTGGCCCTCCGTCCGTGAGCACACTCACCAGACTCATCATCATCATACTGTAGGAGAGATCTGTGATAATAAGATAAAACATGGTGGGAGTTGTCAGCGGCAGATAGATCTGAAGCAGCTGCCGCACTGGTCCCGCGCCGTCAATGGACGCACTTTCAATGATATCTCTGGGCACACTCCGAACGGCCGCCAGCATAAAAATAAACGCATATCCGGTGGAAAGCCAGATCTGAATGACCGCAATGGCGATCATGGCGTACTTTGGATCCGTCAGCCAGTTGATTTTTAACCCTGTGATTCCGTTGATGAATCCCAGAGACGGCACATAAAGCAGCTGAAAAATCATGGCAGTCACCGATACTGCCATAGCCATAGGCAGTGCAAAGGAGGTTTCATAGATAAAAGAGGTCTTTCTGCGCCTGTTTGCCAAAAGAGCAAGAAGCATTCCCAGTATCTTGGAGACCGGAACCGTCAGCACCACATAGACCAGCGTATTGACCACCGCCTTAACAAAAGTTTCATCCTTTAAAATATAAAGATAATTTTCAAATCCCACAAAACGTTTCAGCGTTCCCATGGAATCTACAATAAAAAAGCTCTTGTAAATCGTCTGGAGAAACGGCATAAATGTAAAGGGGATAAACAGCAGAAATGCCGGCAGCAGCCAGCAGTAGGGTTCCAATGTCTTTTTCAGTGACTTTCGCTTTTGTTTCATCATCCCTTACCTCTTTCTGTTTGTTTGCCGCTGTGCCAGATGTTCGGAATACAGCTGCGGTATGACCAGGGTTTCCAGCGCTTCAATTACACCGTAGACCCACTGGGAACAGCTGATGTAATCCGCCTCTTCCTTTAAAACCGGGACCGCGTTAAAAACAGCCGCGCAAAGCCCGGCTTCCCGGAACATATCTATATCATTTTTATTGTCTCCCAGCACCATAACTTCATCCATGGGAATACCAAGGTTATCCGCCAGCCTTTTAACTCCCATCCCCTTGGTGCAGCCTCCCGGCATGACCTCAATCCCCCGGTCGTCATAACGCAGAATGGACATGGCAGCTCCGTATTCCTGCCCCCGCTCCAGCTTCTCAATGATCTCATCCACCCTTCCAGGAGAATCGGGATCAATAATCAGAAGCTTCTGTATGTTCCATCCTCCCCAGTCCTCCTCTGTAGCAGGACGCCATGTTTTGACCCAGGATCCGTTTTCACTGTGACTTTTGGTATACTCATTCTGCCGGTACACAATCTCATCAGAGCCGTCTGTGGCGATCACCGCCATTCCCAGATGATCCGCATATTCAATGGCGGCCCTCACCTGAGCAGTCAGCAGACGTTCATTCCAAAGCAGACGGTTTCGTTTTCCCGCCGCAGCCCCGTTGCAGGCTACCATGGGAAGCGTTACCCCCAGCAGGTCCCCCAGCGTATCCATCATATCCAACGGCCGTCCGCTTGCCAGCGTAAACGGCAGCCCCCATTCCCGGATCAGCCTGCCAAGACGCTCGATGCCATCGGAAACCCCAGGGCCATCGCTGCGTTTTCCATCCTGCCCGCAGCCTGCCGGTAATATAGTTCCATCAATATCGCTTACGATCAGACTGACTTTCATTTCCCATCTCCAAAATAAATTTTTATTTCCATCTGGTATTATATATAAGGGCCTGTGTTTCTGGCTTTCATTCTTGCGACACATTTTATCACTTTTACGACCCCATCTGTAAATCTCCCGTAAAAAAAGTGCTGTTTTTTCTTTCTCAAAGTAAAAAACAGCACTTTTCCTATGAATAATATCATTTTTCCGAATTATCTTTTTCCGTTTCTGTTATACGCCTCTGTTCTGCCCCCTTGCGGAACTGTCTGGGCGTCACGCCGAAATACTGGCGGAATACGCGGATAAAATAAGAGAAATTGTCATATCCCGATTCCATGGCGATCTCACTGACAGAAAGCCCCGTAGTCTGCAAAAGGGTCTTGGCCCGTTCCATCCGCTTTTTGATCAGATATCCCCGGACGGTCATGCCGGTTTTGCTGCGGAAGATTCTGGTGGTATAGTCCGGGTTTAAGTGTGTCACTCCCGCAATCTGTTCCATGGTTATGTCATTTTTAAGATTGGAACGGATATATTCTTTTACCTTGCGAACCACCTCCGCGCCCTGGGCCGCCTCTCTGGGACGGTTCTGGCCTGTGATGTATTCCGTACATTTGGACACCCAGCGGCACATTCCGTCAATGGACAGGATCGCTATTTTGTAGAGACGGTATATCTCATGATTATCATAGAGCTCATGAGCCCGCATCTCCTTCTTTTCCATATACGTAAAGAACAGCTGCAGCATATCCTGCTGGAAAATACGGAAATTCTGTTCGCTCAGATGTCCCTGTCTTGCCAGAGGGACAAGAAATTTTTCCACCTCCCGCACCAGGCGCTGAGGTTCCTTCGTATAAAGCAGCTCTCCCCAGGTCTCCGGAAGCACAATCTCCCGTTTTTCTCCCCCGCTCTGTTTGCCCACACAGATAATGCGGTTCTGCTGCAGCACATCATCCTTGCTGTAGGTGAGAAGGCAGCTGTAAGTATCTGCGATCTGTTCACAGAAGACCGGTTCGCTAAGATAGCACAAAAGCTCTGCCTTAAACTCACTGCGGCACCGGTCTGCCAGGATGCGGCACCGTTCCTGAGCCGTATCAAACTCCTCCTCATCCAGAAGAATCACTACCCGCGTATAGATAACAATCACCTTACTGCTGTCGCCTGTTTTTTTGACAAAGGCCCGCGCCAGGTTCTGTACTGCCGCCTGACACAGATCCTCCCCCCAGGCGCTGCGCATTTCATCCTCATTGGCAAAGGTAATCAGCACCATCCGGTATCTGCAGTCCTTGTCCAGGTTCGCGTCCACTTCCTCTGCCGCCGCCTCAATCTCCTCCGGCCCGCCTGGAATCCGGTTTAAACAGAGTTTTTTCCAGAACATCTCCTGGATCATACGCTGGTTATTCTTCCAGTAGCGCCCATAGCGTTTTTCTTCCCTTTCCTCCTGCTGCTTTAAACGGCGTTTTTTAAAACGTTCTACCGCCTGAGAAAATTCCTCCTCCGAAACCGGTTTTTTCAGATAGTCCACCGCCTCAAGATATAAAAGCCTGCGAAAGATTTCCTCGGAAAAGCCGCGTCCCATAAGAACGATTCCCACCCCCGGCACGAGAGATTTGATTTTCGCAAGCAGGGAAAATCCCCCATCCTCTGCGATCTGTGTACTGCAAAATACCAGTTCCGGCTGCTGGTTTTTTGCGGTTTCCTTCGCTGTTTTTTCACTGTAAGCAGTCGCCGCGCTTTCAATACCGTATGACTCCCAGTCAATTTGATTCTTTAATTTTCTTATCTCTTCTGCTTCTGAATCAATCAGCAGTATCTTCATTGTGCCTCTCCGTTCCCTTTCTTTTTCACAAACCGTTTTTCCAGTTCCCTCGCGGCTTTTTCGTACGCCTTCTTCTGCTTCTGGCATACCATATAATAGGTCACATCCGCTTCTGCATCCGCGACAGGTATGATGACACGTTTCGTAAGAATATCCGCCATGTCGCCTGCGAGATTGGTAGTAAAGCATAAAAGCGTAGATGTGCGTATCAGTTCCCTTAAGGCAAAGTCGTCAGTCTGAATCAGAAACCGGGAGGCCGGCATCTTCCGGCGGCACATTTCCGTCCAAAAACCGATTTGGGATCGGAGCAGGCAGTTATAGCCGTCCAGGTCCGCGAAAACCACACTTTTTCGGCCCGCCAGTTCATGATCCGGCGGCACACAGACGGACAGCTTCTCCCTCTGGATGGGAATACACTCCAGTCCCTTATCTTTTACCATTGCAGGCAGTATCCCGATATCACAGGCGCCTGCCTTTACGTCTTCTAGGATTATTTTCTCATCTGCCAGACAGGACGAGACGGTCTGCCCCGGAAAGCCGGCGGACAAAAGCGGCAGAAACGCCCAAAGGGGCGCAGGCGCACATGACTCTACTGCAATGGTGTGAAGCCTCGCATGATACGCTCGAACCTGCTGCAGCGTATGCTCCGCCAGTGCAAGCATACGCTTTGCGCAGGCTGCCGCCTCTGCCCCGGTCTCATTCAGTTCGATTTTATTTTTCCCCCGCACAAACAGCGGCACTCCAAACTCTTCCTCCAGCCGCTTCATGGTGCGGGTAAGCGTAGGCTGCGAGATATGCAGCTCCTGCGCCGCCTTCGAGAGTGTCCCATACTCTGCAAAGGCTGCCAGCTGCTCCAGTTCCAGTAAATCCAGCATGGTCTGCCTCCCTTTACTATTCATCCTGTGAAATGTATCTTCCTGTATTTCTATTGTACTTTTTTCAAAAAGACTTGTAAACTGTGAATCATAGAAAATCAAATCCAGGTGCTTTCTGGCCGCTACCGCAAGCATGGCGGCGGCCAGGAAACACCAATGAATATCAGGAGGTATGCGATATGGAATATGTAACACTCAACAATGGGGTTAAAATGCCCAAGCTTGGCTATGGAGTTTTCCAGACTCCCCCTGAGGATACCAGACGCTGTGTACTTGAGGCAATCGAAACCGGATACCGCAGCATCGACACCGCCCAGGCATACGGCAACGAGGAAGGCGTTGGAAATGCGCTGGCAGAATGCGGCCTGCCGCGGGAGGAACTGTTTATCACCACAAAAATCTGGATTTCAAACGCCGGCTTTGAGAAGGCAAAAGCTTCTATCGAAACGTCTCTTAAAAAGCTGCGGACGGATTATGTGGATCTGCTGCTGATCCATCAGCCCTTTGGCGATTACTATGGCACCTATCGGGCCATGGAGGAGGCCTATAAGGCAAAAACCGCGCGAGCCATCGGCGTTTCCAATTTTTATCCCGACCGTTATCTTGACCTTGTTCATTTTTCTCAGGTAACACCCGCTGTGAACCAGATGGAAACCCATGTATTTTTCCAGCAGAAAAACGCCCGCACATATATGCAGAAACATGGGACACAGCTCATGTCCTGGGGACCTTTTGCAGAGGGAAAAAACGACTTTTTAAAAAATCCCGTCTTAAATGAGATCGGCGCGGCCCACAAAAAGACCGCAGCCCAGACCGCCCTGCGGTTCCTTCTGCAAAAGGATGTAATCGTTATTCCAAAATCTGTCCACAGGGAACGGATGGAAGAAAACTTCCAGGTGTTTGATTTTACTCTTACCGATGAGGAATTGAAACGGATCGAGGAACTGGATGGAGGAAAGAGTCTGTTCTTCTCCCATCATGATCCTGACACCGTAGAGTGGTTTATGAGTATTGTGTAACAAAAAGGCGCTGCCGGTTCCATTTAAAACCAGACAGCGCCCTTTTCTCTAAAAAATGTATTTCGCGTACCGCACTCCATGGATCTGCTCCATTTGGCGGATTACTGTATCCCTGCTCTCTTCCTTTTTATTTTTCAGTGTAATCATGGCTTTACGGAACTCTTTTCCCTGCTTTCCCATCTGAACCTCTTCGATCTCCAGACCAAAACCTGCCATATGCTGGGCGATATCGGAGATGGTCACTGTGCCGTCAAATTCTACATAAACGCCGCAGTACACATCCTCCAGCAGAAATTTGTATTCCAGTTTCTTAAATCTGGCCATAATCAGATACACCGCCAGAGTAGCCAGAATCCCTGCACTGTAAAATCCAATTCCTATCGCCAGGCCGATACAGGCCGCCGTCCACAGACCGGCCGCCGTAGTCAGCCCCCTGACTTTTGTCTGTCCGGAGGTGATGATGCTGCCTGCCCCCAGAAAGCCGATACCGCTGATGACCTGAGCACCCAGTCTGGCTGGATCACCGGTCTGAAATACATCATACATATAGTGGCCTGTCGCCATTACCACCGCCGCGCCCATGCATACCAGCATATATGTCCTCATACCTGCCGGCTGATGTGCCCGGCCGCGTTCCAGGCCAATAACACCTCCGCAGACAACTGCTAACAGTACCCGCAGGGTAATAGAGAGCCCGTTCAGTTCTTTCAGATACCCAATCCCCATCTCAAGCATTTCCATACAATCAGCCCTGCAGCTGGCGGATCACCTTCTTTTCCAGACGTTTCTGCTTCCAACGCTTTATTTTTTCCATTCCATTTCCCTGTCCGAAATAAAGCGTGATGGAAGACAGCGCCATCAGTACCACGGTGTATACAAAGCTCATCGCTCTGGCATCAATGGAGGCCGATTCATCTGAAGCTGCCTTAATCACAATCCCCAGAGGCTGATACAACGGATGGTACAGGAATACAGACAGGTCATAATCTGAGAGCATACCGTTAAAGCTTAAAATCACAACGGACATCAGCGCCGGCATCATCACCGGAAGAACTACTTTTATCATTGTATAAAATGTGCCCGCTCCCATACATTTTGCCGCTTCTTCCAGATCATCGTCAATACTGAAAAAGGCCGCCTTTACCATACGATAGGAAAACGGAAGCTTTACTACAATATAGCCTGCCAGCATCAGCACAATGGTTCCCACCAAAACCTGATTAAACAGGATCAGATGGCGCTCACCATATGTAGTGCTTAAGCCGAGAGCGATGAGGGTAGACGGCAGCAGCCACGGAATCAGCATCCCCCATTCAAAGGCCTTATCAAACTTATGAGCTGCCTTTCTCACAAATCTGGCACAAATCACAGCCATAGCCACTGCGGTCACAGAAGCCAGCATAGAGTACACGATACTTACCAGATAAGGCTTAATAGCTTCCAGGCTGGTAAAGAGTTTTCGGTAGTTCTCCAGCGTAAAGGACTGAAGGCTCAGATCGCCGGTCTTTATGGTGAGAGAATCGCAGAAGGAGTACACCACCACCAGAACCATGGGGATCACATAGACAGCAAACATCGCCCAGGCAGTTACATGAGCCAGAAGATTAAGCACCGGCTGGCTGATCTTCTGTTTCTTCAATTTTGCCTTAGTTTTGGACACAGACACATAATTTCCGTTCTTCTCAATCCGGCTGAATATAGCCAAAAGCAGGATGGTGGCCAGTCCTAAGAGAATGGCTAACAGCGCTGCTACATCCCTGGATGAAGACGAACGTGAAAAAGTGATAATCATGGGATTGATGGTCTGAAAATTTTCCCCGCCTACAATCAGCGGAGCCGACATAGCCCCAAGACCGGTCAGGAATGTCAGGATCGTAATAGCAAAAAAGGTAGGCTTTAACACGGGAAATACGATCTTAAAGAAAATGTCCTTCCCCGAAGCCCCCATATTCTTTGCTGCCTCTACGGTATAATAATCAATGCCGTGGAGGGCATTTTTCAGGAACATCATATGATTCTGGGTACAGGAAAATGTCATCACAAAGACAACTGCTCCATATCCCGTAAACCAGCCGGGATTCATATCTGGAAATATCTGCAGAAGCAGTTTCGTGATCAGTCCATTGGCACCATAAACATACTTGTAGCCTGACACCAGCACAACGCCTCCGTAAATCAGGGAACTCATATAGGCAAGCTTTAATATTTTTGCCCCTTTGATCTCCCAGTATTCCGTAAAGAGCACGCTTAACGTCCCCACAACATTCACCGTAACTGCCAGCGTCACCGCCAGAACAAAGCTGTTTTTTAGGCTCTTTATTGCTCTGGCAGACTTAAACACCTTTTCCACTGCATCAGAGGAAAAGGTGCCGTCCTGAAAAAAGATTCCAAGCAGCAGGTTCACATTCGGATATACCACAAAGGCAATAAGGGCCCAGGCTACCGCCAGTTTCAGGATCAGGCTCTGGATATTCAGGGGTTTTTTTGATTGTTTTCCTTTCATGCTATCCCTCCTGGCTTAAAACTGCATAACATCCGACGGATGAATGTAAAGCTTCACCGAATCCCCTTCCGCCATAAAGGGCTGGCCATCATTGACATGGACTGCCCGCACCTCACAGCCCCCGGCGTCAATCCGATACCTGGTAAGAACGCCGTTGTAATCATAATCTCTGATCACACCTGCAAATTCAGCCGCACCAGGCACAGGGGAAAATCCAATGCGTTCCAGTCGTATATAGCTCTTTTTGTTCTCATCCAGGCTGCATGAAAGCTGGCGATTCATCTCTGCCGCCATATTTCCTGATAAATGATTGATCTCACCGATAAAGTCACAGACAAATTCTGATTTGGAATGATTGTAGATGTTAAACGGTTTATCCACCTGTTCTACAAAACCGTTATTGAATACGGCGATCCTGTCAGAAAGGGTCAGAGCCTCTTCCTGGTCGTGCGTCACATAAAGTGTTGTAATTCCCAGATTCTTCTGGAGACGTTTCAGTTCGCTTCTAAGCCCTACTCTCAGCTTGGCATCCAGATTAGATAAAGGTTCATCCAGACAGAGAATCTTTGGCTCCAGTACAATGGCTCTTGCCAGGGCTACCCTCTGCTGCTGACCGCCGGACAATTCAGAAACATTTCTCACCAGCTGCTCATCCCTGATCTCAATGATCTTTGCCACCTCACGAACCTTTCTATCGATCTTCGCAGCCGGGAGTTTCTTTACCTTAAGCCCAAAAGCCAGATTTTCATACACAGTCATAGTAGGGAACAGGGCATAACTCTGAAATACCATTCCAATGTTGCGTTTCTCTACCGGCATATGTGTGATGTCCTGACCGTCTACCAGGATCTGCCCGCCTGCAGGCTGTAAAAAGCCCACAAGCGAACGTAGCGTCGTTGTCTTTCCGCAGCCAGACGGCCCTAAGAAGGTAAAGAATTCCCCATCCTCTATGGTAAGATTTAAGTTACGGATTGCGGTAAAATCTCCGTATTTAATTTCAATATTTTTAAATTCTATCATTTTCTTCTCCTGACAGGATCACGTCTCTACTGCATGAATTCCAGCTCACATTTCTCTACCCACTGGTCAATATGGTATGCCACAAATTCCCAGTCCATAGTCTGGGGATGTACGGAATTGACAAACTCTTTAATATCATCAGAAGCCTCGTTTAAAGCATCCGGCTGACATGGAATGGTTCCAAACTGCTTCATCCACTCAGCCTGTACCTGTGCGGAACCGAACCAGTTAGCAAAATCTACAGCCAGATCCCTCCTTTTAGAGCCTGTGATCATGGCAATCTGTTCTGTTACATACGGAACTCCTGTTTCAGGAACCATGATCTGGAACTTGTAATCGCGCTCGGTCTGATTCTGAAGAACACCGCTGCCCCACATCTCGCAGATCGGGATCTCTCCGGAAATTACATTCCCCACATAGTCCTCGCCCTGCTGCTCCATATGGCCGTTCTGGATCCACCTCTTTGCCGTCTCCCAGCCTTCCTCAGAGATGCCGGCTTCGCCGTTTTCATCCTGATAACGGACTAAGAGAGATGCCAGAAGCGTCTTTCCTGTGCCGCCGCCAAAATTAAGAATGGTGTATTTTCCAGTCCATTCATCGCTTAAAAGATCTGTAACATCCTTTGGCGGATTTTTCAGATCTGCATTCATAATGTTCACGAGAGGCTGGATCACGATGGGATAATAATAGCCGTCCGCATCCCCCAGGGTCATATCCACATCTCCCTTCCAGCTTGGCTCCCAGGGATCCAGAACCGATTCTGCCTTTAGTTTCTCATACTCCATTGCGTTTAAGCCAAATACGAGATCTGCCTGAGGATTGTTTTTCTCCGAAATAATTCTGTTTGCCAGATCACCGCCCTGAATCTGTACTACCTCTACATTATAGCCGGCCTGCTTCGCATAATCCTTTAACCAGGCGTCCCTTCCGTTTGAACCAGAGTTGGTGTAAATCACCAGTTTTTCGCTCTTATCTGTCCCACCGGCAGCCGCCATCTCTCCGCCCTCTGCCTTCGCAGCCGCGCTCTCATCAGACGCCTTTGATCCCTGTGAACCAGAACCTTTGCAGGCTGTGAGTGAAAGGGCCATCATTGCCGCCAAACCAAGTGCCATCCATTTCTTACACATTCTCATAATCTTCTTCTCCTTTTGTTTTTCTTCTCATTCTGATGTATTTAGAAACGTTTTGTAACAAATCCCTTTAAAAGAGCCGGCCAATCCGTCTGCAGGATTTCAAAGCCCATATCCATAAGCCGTCCCCAGTTCTCCTCAAAACCATCCCGTATGGCATGGTTATCATCCAGACCGCCGGACAGGATAATATCGTCATCCAGAGTAATCGCGTTGACCCAGGGCGCAATTTTCAGTTCGTGAAGTTCCTTCATAAATCCGGGCTGGATGAAAGGACTGGACAGGTCTGTAAAAATAAGTTCAGCTGCGGCTACATTGATATTATATGACTTTACAAGCTGCCAATCCTCCATCTTCTTCATAATTGGCATATACATGATCCCGTCTCCCATGGACTCCACCTCCTCTAACAGGCTTTCCTCCACGCCGGATTTTAACAGGATCTGATCCTGCATCCCCTTACTGTTTAAGAAGGCAATGATCTCCTTCCAGTAAAACCAGGAACGGTCGATATTGATAAGGCATTGTCCTCTGAACCGCTCCAGTACCTCCTCAAGGCGTTCTGCCTTCTGCTTCGTCCTCTGTCCCAGACTGTTTAAGGCATACAGGGAATCGACCTCCTGTGAGGACATGGTGCGGATATCCTTTTGGATGCCGTACTCAATTTTCTCTTCCCCGTTGTGGAAAGCATAGAACACTCCATCCGTAGTCATGGCCGCATCCACCTCGATCATATCGGCCCCATGAAGCAGAGCATTTTTATAAGAAAGACTGGTGTTCTGCACCACGTTTCCCCCACAGGTTCCCCGATGAGCTGCAATGAGCACTCCATTCTTTTCTATCAGCTTTCGGATTGGATCATTCTTTGTATACATATTTGCGTCCCTCCTTATTGAACTACCTTCTTTATAGCTCATTTTTTGGAACGTGTCAATATCATTTATTTTATTTGACGTCATTTTTATCTATTTTATACAATTTTTTTACATTTTATTGTGCATTTTACTCTTATTTTCTCGTAATAATTTGGTTTTTTATTTTGAAACGTTCATATTTTAAATATGAAAATTTACCCTTTCCTATCCTCTCCGTCTGGAGCAGGATAAGAGGAGGATACCATTTGAGGTTTCCTCAGAAAGTCGATAAAAGTGGTTATCTAAATAAAAAATGCCAGGACAGCAAACAGGGGAATAAAACGGAATATGGTAAGAACTTCAATGAAATATTATGAGTAGACGTCAGTATTATAGATGTTTTAATTTGAACGCGGTACTTATTAGAGCAAAAAAAGCAAAACCAATCGGCTAAGTGCCAAAATCAATCACGCACAATCCTGTGGTTTCAAAATTTCAGCACCCATATACGCCTAGTGGTTAAAATATCTGTTACTACATATGCAGCCGTGTATATGTAAAATACGTTTCAAAATGCCCAGAACCTTTCTGCTCATACAGCACAGCCCATTCATTCCCGTACAAACAGCCGATCACATTCCTGCTGGGCCCTGCGCAGGGCAGTCTCTGCATCCTGGGTACCGGATGCTGCGCTCCGAACCGCTTTCCCAAGAATATCCTCGAAAGCAAATTCGCGGAAGTTCGGATTGCCGTCTGTATGGTAATGGCGCCATCCGCTGGAAAACGCCTGTTCCATATGCTCCATCCATGGATATCGTTTCTGAATTTCCAGATTATCCGCAATCTCCCGGCTGCCAATATATCCGCCCATATAGCAGATCATTTCCGCAATATCTCTCCGGTACAGCCATTCTAAAAAGCGCAGGCTCTGCTCACGCCGGCTGCTGCTGACGCTGAGCCCTACCGCACCTCCCCCCAGCAGCGGCTGTCCGCCGGGAACATTGGCATACCCCACTTTTCCCATGATGCGGGAGCCCAAATCACGGATCATGGATGAGGCATAGTTTGAAAATACAATATGCATAGCCGTGTCGCCTTCCGAGAACTGTCGAGTGGATTCCTGCCACCACTGATACATTTCCCCGTTTGAACAAGAGCAGGTTTCCAGATAGCTTTCAAATGCCTCCCGCATTTCTCCTGTCAAAATATTCACACGTCCGTTTGGATCAAAAATACTTTTTCCACCGGCCCTGTATCTGGGCAGAAAATCACAGCCTGCCAGAAAAGTTCTTCCAAAAGTCACAGCTGTCCCAAATCGTGTAGGAGAATCTGGATTGTATTTCCGGCTGAAAAAACGGGCTATCTCATTATAAGCCGCGAAATCCTTCGGTATCTGAAGCTTTTTCTTATAGGTCTCAAAATACTCCCGCTTAATCAGTTCATTTTCAAACAGATCCTTCCTGTAAAAAAACATCTGCACACAGGCATCAAGAGGAAACGCATAAAAGCCTTCCCCGATTCTGGAATAATTCTTAAACAGATTTGGAAGAATCCGTGTTTTCAGCCGCTTTACCGCCTCTGCATTTTCATCCAACGGCTGATAAAGCCGTTTTCCCAGTTCTGACAGCCATGCCATATCAATCCTGATCAAATCATAAGAACTGTTCTGACAGCAGGCCTCTGCCATGGTGTGAAGTTCATCATAAGCCACGGAAATCATGTTTACACGGATTCCTGTCTCCTGACTGAATTTTGGCAGAAGAAAACGAATTGCCTGGCTGGTGCTGTTTTGGATCGTAAGAAAATGGATCGTATCCGCATGGGACGCCGACACAGCCATGGACGGAAGGGGCTCTGCTAAAAATCCTTCATTTTCCATCCGGATCATGGCCGGCTGTATTTGGCTGCCGTCCAGTTCCAGACTGCCGGCTGCCTTCTCTTCCTCCCGTCCCTGATAATCTCTCATAATGTATTCTGCGGTGCGCCTGCCAAGCTGACGGTAATTTAAGCTGTAGCGGATAATCCCCTCTGCCGGAGCCATATTTTTGCTGCACAGAGCGTATACGTCAGGCATGGAACGGCCAGGGCAGTAATCGAAGGCTTTTTTTAAAAACCGCACATCTTCCTCTCCTGCAGCAATCACTCCATCAAAGCCAGCCTTTTCATTTAAAATGCAAAATGATTCCAGCAAAGACATTTCATCATCACAGGCAAAGCAGCGGTACTCGCAGTCAGAATCATCCAGCACAGATACTGCCCCATTCACAAAGGTTTTACGGTTGGAATCATTGCTGTTCCCACATAAAATGGCAATATTTTTATATCCTTGCCTAACACACCGGGCAGCCATATCCCGTCCTGCCTTCTCATAATCAAAGGCCGCAACCACAGCATCCTTCGGAAGATTCTTTGGTTTTTGCTCCACAAAGACCAGATGGTTTCCCTCTGTATAAAAGCCCTTGTTTCTCACCATGGAACTGATGATAACCAGCGCTGCGGGATTTCGGGAAAGGGCTTTTTTTACCGCATACTTTTCATTGTGAACCAAATGGTCTGTACAGGTCAGTTCAAGTTCAAAGCCATGGGAACGCAGCGTCTCCTCCAGTCCTGTATAAAAATCGCTGTAGCGGCAGATTCCAATTCCAGGAAGGATCACGCACACCTTCCTTGTGGCCCCGGCTCTTAGCTGCTGTGCCTGGGCGTTAATCTTATACCCAAGTTCTCTGGCCGCCTGCTCTACCAGCTGGATTTTTTCTGCGCTGACATTTCCTCTTTTATTTAATACATTGGAAACTGTGCCATGGGATACCCCGGCACGGACTGCTATATCTTTGATCGTTGGCATTTTTTATACCGATGCTCCTTGCAAATATCTCCGATCTCCACTGCCCTTGCATTATAGGTCAGCGGATCGCGGTTCTTATAGTCAAACAGAAGAAAGGTTCCATCTCCCATAGGTTCTAAATGGGCCATTTTCGCCAGCTGGCGGGAATCGTAGCCTTGATGATCGGGCAGATACCGCCCCGTGGTTTCCTCCCCCTTAAAAAAGCTTCTGATTTCATCCCTGTATCGATTTAAGTCTCTGGCAAATGAGGGGCGGCTCTTAATATTTTCGCGAAGATACAGATCTGTCATCAGACAATCCCTAAACCGATCCCTCCTGTACTCTGCTGCTGAGGAATCCGTTTCCAAAAAAAGTTCCTCCGCCGCCATCTCCCACAGAATCTCATACCGGGCCAGACGGCTATGGTTCATCCCAAAATACCCCTTTTTCCGGTAAAACGCGGCCAGAGCCAGAAACATTTCATAGGAGGATGAAAACTCTCGCTCCAGCATCGCCAAAACGGTGGTAAACTGACGGCTGTTATAGTAGATTTCTACCATTTCCTCGATTTCCTTCAATTCCAGAATATCCCGGTAAGAGAGCCAGCGGGTAGAAAAAACCTCATAGGGCGGGGCGGATGCATAGAGCAAGCCGCAGGAAGGAACCATTTCTTCCATATAGGAACCGGAAAGAACCTTCAAGAAGCCCAGCTGAAGCTGTTCCGGTTTCATGGAATATACTTCATTAAAAGAGTTTTTAAAGGATTCCAGATCTTCCTTTGGCAGCCCCGCAATCAAATCCAAATGCTGATGAATGTTATTCCAGCTGTTAATCTCCTGAGTAACAGCTCTGATTTTCTCTATATCCGTCTTTCGGCGGATTGCCGCAAGAGTGGATGGATTCGTGGATTGAACGCCAATCTCCAGCTGGATCAGTCCCGGACGCATGGTTGACAGCAGCTTCAGCTCCTCACAATCCAACAGATCTGCCGCAATCTCAAAATGGAAGTTGGTGACGCCGTTGTCATTTTCCCGGATAAACTGCCAGATAGCCATGGCGTGGGACTTTTGGCAGTTAAAGGTTCGGTCCACAAATTTCACCTGCGGCACCTTTGCCTTCAGAAAGAAGGACAGTTCCTCTTTTACCAGTTCCAGACTGCGCAAACGGACGCTCTTATCAATGGACGACAGACAATACGCACAGGAAAAAGGACAGCCCCGGCTGCTTTCATAGTAAATAATCCGGTGCGCCAGTTGTTCCATATCCAAAAAAGCATAGGGGAACGGGATGCAGTTCATATCCATCACCGGGCGGACACCGGTATCGATCGTGTCGTGGAGCAGCGCCTTTGATGCAGCAGCCGATAACAGGACACGCGGCAGATCTGGCGTTTCACCCTCCATGCTTTGGGATTTCTGACGCCGGAATACCAGCCCAGGTATATGTTCCAGCCCTTTTGTCCACCTGTTTTTTTCAGCTGCCTCTGGTTTTTGCTCTAATCCACCATACGCTGGTTTTTCGGTCTCATTTTCCATCAGAAAACGCAGAAACTGTGCAAAAGTCTCCTCACCTTCCCCCTTCATAACCAGATCCGCCCCAGGCTCTTCCCGTAAGATATCCTCAGCACAGTAGGACACCTCCGGCCCTCCAAGCCAGATTTTCACCTGTGGCAGAACCTTTTTTAAGTCCGCCACCAGGGCTTTTATATAAGAAATATTCCAGATATAGCAGGAAAACCCGATCACATCCGGCTGTCTTAGATAGATATCCTGAAGAATCCGCTCCAGCTGGTGATTGATCGTATACTCTGCCAGGCCGATCTGGACATTTTCCTTTCCATATCCCCACTGAGCCAGCATCTTCTCCCCATATGCTTTCAGACTGTAGATCCCCAGATTAGAATGAATATATTTGGCGTTGACCGCCGCCAGAAGTATCTTCATTTTCCCTAGACCTCAATCACAATCCTGCGTCCGGTGGGCTGATACTGATAATACCGCACTCCGGCCGCGTTGAGCATCCGCTTGGAGGCACGTACCGCAGACGTATGGGCGTATTTATCCTCGCCATACACGATAGTTCGGATTCCCGCCTGGATAATCGCCTTTGCGCACTCATTGCAGGGGAAAAGGGTCACATAGAGCTTGCTTCCCTCCAGGCTTCCGCCCCTGTAGTTTAAAATGGCGTTAAGCTCACTATGGGTGGAATAAAAGTATTTTGCATTATAGGGATCGTCTGTCTCATGCTCCTTTCCCCAGGGAAATTCATCATCTGAGCAGCCCTTGGGAAAGCCATTGTAGCCCATGGAAAGGATTTTGTTATCCTGACTTACAATACAGGCTCCCACCTGCGTGCTGGGATCCTTGGAGCGCTTTCCCGACAGGCTGGCTACGCCCATAAAATATTCGTCCCATGTAATATAATCCTCACGTTTTTCTGACATTCGCTCTGTCCTCCTGTTCCGGGCATCCTCCACATTCTCCTGACACACTGCAAACAGCCTGTCTGCACCGGACGCGCCCTTCCTTCGTTTTTCTGCCTTTCACTATATAATAGATTGAGGGAAAATGCAAGAACCGAAGATCCCCTCTGCTCTCCTGAAAACAACAGAAGGCCCAAACAGAGAGACTCCTTTAAAAATACACTCTTGACCCTCTGAATGTTCATAGTGTAAAATCAAATAAAAATCGGAATGAAATGTGTTTCATGGCATGGAGAATACCGCCTGCCATGAGGCAACACAACAGCAGAAAGGAAGGAATTTACTATGCGATTTGTGTCGCTGCCAAAAGCAGAGCTCCATTGTCATCTGGACGGCTCCCTGCCGCCGGTGCTGCTGCAGAGGCTCTGTGAAAAAGCAGGGGTAGAATTACCCAAAGAGGAGGCCGATTTTCTTCGGAAGATCCAGGCGGCGCGGGACTGCCAAAGCCTGGCAGAATACCTGAAAGCCTTCGACCTTCCTCTGGCTTCCCTTGTGACAGAGGATGCTTTCTTTCAGGCGGCAAAGGAAACGGCCAGAGATGCCGCCGCCGAAGGGATCCGGTATCTGGAGCTGCGTTTTGCTCCCCTTCTGTCCGTAAGAGACGATTTCCCGGCAGAAGCTATTATAGAGGCTGCCGCTGCGGGACTGGCGGATGCAAAAAAGGAGACCGGTATTGAGGGAGGTCTCCTGCTCTGCGGAATGCGCCATTTTACAGAGAAACAGAATCTGACCACGCTGGAGCTGGCCGACCGGTATCTGGGAAAAGGCGTCTGCGGCCTTGATATCGCCGGGGACGAGGCAGCCTTTCCAAATGAGCGCTTTATGCCCTATTTTAAAGAGGCTCTTAAACGTAATCTTCCCCTTACCATTCATGCGGGAGAATGCGGCCGCCGGGAAAACATTGCTCTGGCCGCCAGGGCAGGAGCCCGCCGCATCGGCCACGGTATCGCCATGAAAGAGGATCCGGCCCTGATGGACGAACTGGCCCGCAGACAGATCGGAGTGGAACTCTGCCCCAGCAGTAATATCCAGACAAAAGCCGTATCCTCTTGGGAAGAATACCCCTTCCGCACCTTCTTTGACAAAGGTGTTCTTGTGTCCGTGAATACAGACAACCGAACCGTAACCAATACCACTGTGACCCAGGAACTTGAAATTCTTTATCAGCACTGCGGCATGAGGGAAACAGAGGCCGGAACACTTATGGAATATGCCATGGAAACTGCCTTTGCGGAACCTTCCGTGAAGGAGAAGATCCTGCAGGAGATCCGAAGCTGGAGGGATGAAATTGAATAAGCGTTTGCGTTTCCTGTAACCGGCCTGAAATCCTATCATTTACCTTAATCTTCTGTATCGCAGCATCGTCCAGAGCAGGGCTGAAAATACCCAGATTTTCCCATATATGCTGCAGATTCGTTAATTTCGGGAAAACAATGGTTCCCTCCTGGATATGCCCCCCGTGATGAGATGTAGGCCCCAGCTTTGGGGGCACCCAGATTTCATCGCGGGGGATTCTGCTGGAATCATATATTCCAATATCAAACTGCAAAATTCATGTACAGGCCGCTCTGACAAAGCGTTTTCCTACACACGGAGCCCCATCTCATATGCTTCCTTCATAGCTGGCATCTCTCTGATGTCACCGGGCTCATACACGCCCTTTCCATAGATAACTCCCATCTCCCTTGCCCCTTTGAGACAGGCTGCAAAACCTCTGAAGCATTCCAGTGTACAGTCCATTACATGGCTGCTGTTTTCCGCCGCTGTCATAATGTAATAGAACTCTTTATTCGGAATATTGGTCCATCGAGCCAATGTACGGTCGATAACAGCCTTCATCTGGGCATCGATCGAATAAAAATAAACAGGACTTGCCATAACAATCACATCCGCCTCCTGCATCTTGTCCAAAATCTCCTCCATATCGTCATGTATCGCACACTTACCGCCGTTGCTGCTGCAGTAATAACAGGCATTACAGGGTGCTACCTTTTTACTGCGAAGGAAGATTTTCTCTGCCTGATTGCCGCTCTCTCTGGCCCCTCTTAAAAATTCATCACATAAAAGGTCTGAATTTCCGTTTCTTCGGGGACTTCCTGATAAAATCAATACTTTCTTGCTCATAATGATTCCTCTCTTTCTTTTCTTTGGCAAACTATTTTCAAGTGCTATGAGAAGTATAAGGCTTAGAGTAAACTTTAAGTCAAGTTGGCATATATTACAAAATTTTATATTGTTTTTCCACAATATTTAAGATATTTATTTTATATTTTTCACAAAATTCCTTTTCTCAGTCTGGCAGTTTTCACAGTATACAAACCAAAAATCCTTTGATACACTGTACGCGTATACAATTTCTGGGAACGCGTCCAAAATAACCTGAAAGGAATGTCTGATGCTATGAAAATCCGCATATCACCTATTTTATATCGCTGCACATCAATAGTCATTGCCGGATCCATAACCGCTGGAGCTATCTTTTTTCAACCCGGTTTGCAAACGTTTGCAAGTTCACAGATTGCCGATGTATTCCCATCCTCCAGTCAAAATGATACTGGCATAAGGACTGCATCTTCCTCCGATGCAGATCGCCATGATGATACAAACGAGACGGCTGCAACACCATCCAATGCCTCACCCTCTGACGCAGCTGCCACATCTTCCAATGCAGTTCCAAATACAGCAAAGCGTAAGACACCTCCATTGTCTGAACCACGTTTTGATAAAACAGAGGGAAGCGAGGATGTAACAAACCTTCAGGTACCCACTCTGGCATATGATGATACTTCTATCACACTGGTATGGGATAAACCGGAAAAATACGATGAAGTAGCTGACTATGCCGTGTATCAAGACGGCACACAGATCGGAACTGCCCGTGAAAACTTTGCAGAGCACGCAGACTGGGCCAGTACCTATATGGATGCATTTTACGATTACTATGCAAAAAAAGATATCGACATGGTCAATGTTGATATCCATTCCTATACCGCAAACCAGCTTGAACCTGATACATCCTATGAATTTTCAGTTGTAGCTCTTGACGCTTATGGAAATGCCATTGGAACTCCGGCTTCTATCTCCGCCTCCACAGCTCCATCACCCGAAGTGTTCAATGTAACAGACTTTGGAGCCAGATCCGTAGATGAACCCTACCATACCTATGATGCTGAAAAAAATCAATTCATTCTGAAAAATACCATGTCCATACAAGCAGCCATAGATGCCTGCTCTGAGGGTGGAAAAGTAGTGATTCCATCGGGCATATTCATGTCTGGAGCCCTGTATTTAAAAAGCAATATGACACTGGAACTTGAAAAAGGTGCGGTTCTCTTTGGCTCCCCAAACGCAGATCACTATGACAGCAACTACTTACTTTATCCGTATTCCACCGATACACGCTCCTGGGCTCTGATCAATGCCTACAGCAGTGATGAAAACGGTATGCTGGAAAATATCCGCATCACCGGCGATGGAATCATTGACGGTAATGGATGGAAATATGGCAAAAGCGGTAATATTGAAGGAGATGGTTACTCTATTTTCTATCAGTCCCGCCAGGACGGAGATCCCAAAGATAATAACTATCGCCTTCCTCAATGGGTATCCGGAAGTTCTTCAAAGCTTTACAACACTCCTCTTGAAAGTTCTCTGGGCATTCTGGCTGCAGATGCAACTTTAAAAGCAAAAGAAAATGGCATGAGTGAAAAAGTAGCTTACAATAATCGTCCAAACCTAATTGTAATCCGTGGAACAGAAAATGTTTATATTGGTGATATCACCGTCCGTAATCCTGCCTTCCACACCGTTGCCGTTCTTGACAGTAAAAATGTAACATCTAACAATGTAAAATACACCACGTATGATTCCAACAATGCTGATGGCATCGAACTCGGAAATACACAGAACGCTGTAGTATTTAATAACTTCTTTGATACTGGCGATGACTCAATCAATTTTGCAACCGGCATGGGAAAAGGGGTTCAGGACTGCGAACAAAGACCTTCTCAGAACATTTGGACCTTTAACAACTTCCTTCGCGAAGGACACGGCGGGGCCATAGCCGCCGGAAGCCATACCGGAGCAGGGATCTGTGATATGCTGGTAGAAGACAATGTTTTAAACCACAGCGATATGCCATTCCGCTTTAAATCTGCTCCCGCTAACGGAGGGGGTGTATGGGATGTACTGATCCGCGACTGTGCAGTAGGTGAATGCAATCAGGCTTTTGTTATGAGTACCACCTATAGCGATGTTAACCAGGCTGTATCCGTTGAACCGGCTGACAAACCGGCTGAATTTTCCAATATCAGCGCATACAATATTACGGTAGACCATGTGAAGAAAAATCCATTCAGCCTTACAGCTGATATCGATTACAGCAATCTTCAAAAGCCCTGGCACACGCATCATGACCTTTATTTCCAGGATATCACATTCACGAACAGCGCGATGGAACAGGAACTAAAGGGTATAGAAAACTCTGTTTTTTATAATGTATCATTTAACGGTGAGGAAGAAAACACAGATGCATGGAATACAATCTCTGTATCAAGAGGACTGCAGTTTGAAGGAAACACCACAATGTCAGATAGTGCGGCAAATGCCATGGATGCGCCTGAATGGCCCGAAGATACCGTGCTGACAGCATCCCCCTCCAATGCTTCCCACGCATCCTCGCAGACAGCTGCCGAACTGGAATGGACAGGCGCAACCGATTTTGACAAGATTGAAGGATACATTGTGGAGACTGCTGCAGATGGGCAGCTGATTGATATCTCTGCACCTGTAGAGAATACAAAGTTTACTGCTGAGGGACTTTGCTGCAATGTAGATTATACGTTTACTGTTTATGCCATTGATAAAACCGGAAATAAAACAGAAGGGCCATCTGTTTCTTTGAAAATTGATTCCGATTCTGACCAGCCGCTAAATCCTCCTTCAAACCGAAAGGTAAGCTACTCCGGCGAAGGCTATACCTGGGCCTCTGCCACTTTCGCCAATAGCCACAAAGCAGATTCCAGAATACGTGGTTACCATGTCTATGCCGATGGTGCATTGGTAAAGACTATTTACAACTATGAACTTGGAAGCAAGGCTGATGACGATAAGATCACACTCACCATTGGACGGCTGCTGGAAGAGAAAAATGAAGTTGTGATCACTGCCTTTGCAGATAATGGGAAAACCTTTGATTATGAGACAGAAACTGTAACTCTTTCCCATAAGTATGATTTTAAAGCTCCTGAATGGAACAGCACCTTAAGAGTTCAGGAAGAAAACGGAAATCTTATCCTAAGCTGGGATGAACCCTGGGATGAGTCGGGAATCTATGGCTATCGAGTTTATATGGATGGAAAGCCTGTCTATGCAAATGAGAATGATTACTTTAATCATGTAAACAACTGCTGCACCACTGCTAAAACCAGCTACACCATATGCGGAGCGGATCTGAATATCCCCCATACCTTTAAGGTTGAAGCGGCTGATAGCTGGTGGAAAGCCCTTAATGGCACCGGGCCTTTTCACTGGACCCGCAGCGGACCTGAGACAGTATGGAGCAAAGATGGAGTGTCTCTTGCATTATCTCCCGCAAATACGCAGATCGCAGTAGGGGACACACTGCAGTTAAATGCTGAAATCACACCATATGACACCCCTCTGATCTGGAGCAGTTCCAAGCCGCATACTGTGTCTGTCGACGAAAGGGGGCTGGTGACCGGTCTGCGTCCAGGACAGGCAGTAATCACAGTATCCGCCGGAGATAAAACAGCTTCATCTGTCATTATGGTTGTTTCCAAAAGCACACCTGTTATTCCCTCCGATTCAGATGATTCTGACAGTTACACCAGCAGTCCTGCCCCCTCTCCATCTGAACATATGGTATACGACACAAAAAAAGGATATGTAAATACCGTATCTGGTGTCATTACGGGAAATGGTGAACATTATAGCCATTGGATACCCTCAGCGGAAAATCCTTCCCTGTGGAAACTTGAATATGCAGATGGAACCTTTGCCGCAGGCACTATGAAACTTTCTCCTGATGGTAATTCTTATGAACAGCCTTCATGGGAAATGGTTAATGGTGCATGGTACGCCTTTGGCGCCGATGGCTTTGCCAAATCCGGCTTCCTCTTTGATCCTGATCAAAATGGATGGTTTTATATTGATATCAATTCTGGTATGAAAACCGGATGGCAGCAGATTGAAAACGACTGGTACTACTTTAGCCCGGTTTCTGACGGTTCTAAGGGAAAAATGTATGTATCCACTTCTACTCCCGATGGTTTTCTGGTAGATGAAAACGGGAAATATTTTCATTAGGCTCTAAATTAACCTGCAGTAAAAAGCGTGTGCTGTCTTATCTCTTAAAGAGAGCACACGCTTTTTGTCATCCTCTGCGACAGAGCCATCACAACGCAGTTATTTTTCTGCCAACTGCAATCTCCTGCATAACCTTTCGCCTTTCTTTTTCCTCCCCTACACCCGCACAATCCTATACCCCGCTGCCTTGGACAGCCGGTTCATGATCGCCTGGCCCAGATGATCCTCGCCAAAACTTTCCGAAAAAATCACCTCTGCCCCCAGATCATCAAATTCGCGGAGCACCGCATAGAGGTTGTGGGCCACGGACTCCTGACTCTGTCTGGCTCCGATGCTGCGAATGATTCCCTCATGGTAGGCGTCTCTGGACTCATCCGTGCAGATGATTCCTACCCGCTGGCCCGCCTGTATCTGTTCCTTTGCCAGCATTTTCACCATATCCACCATGCGGTCTATCTGCGCCTTTGTCATCCCTGCTTTCTTATCACCCATCTCAGGCTCCACCAGAGTCAGCTCTGCCTTTGGAGCATAATGCTTATACTTCATTCCCGGTGCCTTGGGATGAACGCCCTCTGCCACAGGCCCCAGAATAGCCGGGTCAATGGTTACCTCGCCCAGCACCTCCCGCAGCATTTCCATGGTAACAGCGCCGGGACGCAAAACAGCCGGTGTCTCTCCCGACACGTCCACAATCGTAGATTCCACCCCGATTCCAACCGCACCTCCGTCAATGACCATGTCGATCCTTCCGTTCATATCCTGCCATACATGATCCGCCGTGGTAGGGCTTGGACGCCCGGAAGTGTTGGCGCTGGGAGCTGCGATCGGCACTCCTGCCAGGGCAATCAGGCGGTTAGCAATGGGATCTGAAGGCATCCGCACCGCCACGGTATCCAGTCCGCCTGTAGTTCCATAGGGAACGCGGCTGCTCTTGGGAAAGATCAGGGTCAAAGGCCCCGGCCAGAATTTCTCCATCAGCTTCCGTCCTGACTCCGGCATATATTTTACCAGCGGTTCCACCTCTGCGGCACAGGACACATGAGCAATCAGCGGATTATCAGATGGCCGCCCCTTGGCCGCATAGATCTTTCCGGCCGCATCCTCATCCAGGGCATTTCCTCCAAGGCCGTATACGGTTTCTGTTGGAAATGCAACCAGTCCGCCCCTCCGGATAACCAAGGCCGCCTCTTTAAGCTCCTCATCCCTTACATTCTCTGTATCTTTTATATAAACTCTCTTTGTCTCCATCACATCTATACCTCTGTTTTCTCTGACCGTTTTTCTCTGCCAGCTTCTTCCCGCTGATTTCCTCCCCATTCTACCACGGAGCGCATGGAAAGACAATCCGTTTAGGCCAGGTTCCCGCAGCATTAAGCCTTGGCGCGGCAGCTGGTGCAAAACCTCCCCGACAATGCGAAAAATGGCCGCTCGCAGCGACCATTTTCCAATTTCAAAAACCTATTCGTTTTTCCCCACAGCTCCGATCCGAACCAGGGCTCTGTGGAGCTTTGCCTCGGCCATCTGGTGTTCCATCTCGGAAAGGCCGGACTGATTCATCTTCTCTTCCGCCCGCGCCTTCGCCTGTCTGGCACGCTCTACGTCGATCTCATCGCTCCACTCCCAGGTAGTGGGGATCAGACGGCACTGACCGTTCATCACGGTAAGCATACCGCCGATACAGGCTGCGCTGCGCTGCGTCCCATCGTCCATCACAACATGGGCTGTGCCCATACCGATGGCTGTACAGTAGTTCATATGACGCGCCAGGATCGCCAGGTCTCCATGGACCGTCCGACAGGATACGCTCTGCACCTGTCCGTCAAAGATCATTCCGTCCATGGTCACGATCTGCAAATGGAAGGCTGCCATAAAGCCTCACCCTCCCTTCTACTGTGTTTTTTTCGCTTTCTCAAACACATCGTCAATGGTTCCCGCAAACAGGAAACAGCTCTCCGGGATCTCGTCACACTCACCATCCAGGATTTTCTTAAATCCGCGGATGGTTTCCTTAAGAGGCACATACTGCCCTGCCATACCGGTAAACTGCTCCGCAACGGAGAAACTCTGGGACAGGAAACGCTGTACCTTTCTGGCTCTGGATACAGTCAGCTTATCCTCCTCTGACAGTTCATCCATACCCATGATGGCGATGATATCCTGCAGTTCCTTATATCTCTGAAGCACTCTCTGTACGGATCTTGCCACCTGATAATGCTCCTCACCTACTACCTCCGGAGTGAGGATACGGCTGCTGGAATCAAGCGGATCTACAGCCGGATAGATACCCTGGCTGGCAATCTCTCTGGAAAGTACAGTGGTAGCGTCCAGATGGGTGAATGTGGTAGCCGGAGCCGGATCTGTCAGATCATCCGCAGGCACATAAACAGCCTGAACAGAAGTAATGGAGCCCTTCTTGGTTGAAGTGATACGCTCCTGAAGCGCGCCCATCTCCGTAGCAAGGGTAGGCTGATAACCTACCGCAGAAGGCATACGTCCAAGCAGAGCCGATACCTCGGAACCCGCCTGTGTAAAACGGAAAATATTGTCAATAAACAGAAGTACATCCTGATTCTTTACATCACGGAAATACTCTGCCATGGTCAGGCCGGAAAGGCCCACTCTCATACGTGCCCCCGGTGGTTCGTTCATCTGCCCATATACTAACGCAGTCTTGTCAATAACGCCGCTTTCCTTCATTTCGCCGTAAAGGTCATTTCCCTCACGGGTACGCTCGCCAACGCCTGTAAACACGGACAGGCCGCCGTGAGCTGTAGCTACATTGTGGATCAGCTCCATAATAAGAACGGTCTTTCCTACGCCGGCACCGCCAAACAGACCGATCTTTCCGCCCTTTGCGTAAGGGCAGATCAGGTCAACGACCTTAATTCCCGTCTCCAGGATCTCCGTCGCCGGGGTCTGCTCCTCATAAGAGGGAGCCGGACGATGGATCGCCCAGCGCTCCTTTGTCTCAGGAGCCGGTTTCTCATCTACCGGATCACCCAGCAGATTAAATACACGGCCCAGGCACTCATCGCCTACTGGTACGGTGATGGGGCTGCCTGTATCCACCGCGTCCACGCCGCGCACCAGTCCGTCTGTAGAGCTCATGGCAATGCATCGCACTACATCGTCACCCACCTGCTGGGCAACCTCTGCCACCAGGCGATGACCATTTACATCAATCTCAATCGCATTAAGCAATGCAGGCAGTTCTCCCTCCCTGAAACGGATATCCAGGACAGGACCCGTTACCTGCACTACCTTGCCAATATGTTTCTCAGTCATATATAAATCTCCTTGTTATCCACCCTGCGGCTCTCACACCGCAAAGTGATGCGTGTCATCCCCGCATCAACACAGCCGGGGCCCTCTGTCCCGCAGATCAGGGTTCTTCCGCACCCGCCACGATTTCTGTAATCTCCTGGGTAATGCTTGCCTGACGGGCGCGATTGTAGTAGAGACTCAGCTGCTCGATCATCTCGCCGGCATTCTTGGTGGCGGCATCCATAGCGGTCCTTCGGGCAGCCAGCTCGCTGGCCACAGACTCGCATATGGCTCCATAGATCAACCCCGCCAGATACTCCGGAACGATGGAATCAAATACAGTCTCCGCATCCGGCTCATACAGGATCAAAGAACGGATTTTTTTAACGTCCTTCTCATCTTCTGAAAGGTCAGCCAGCGGCAGCATACCGGACACCCCCGGTCTCTGAGAGAGCATGGAAATAAAGTTGGTATAGCCCAGCGCCACATGGCCGAAGTCTCCAGACTTAAAGGTACGGCATAAGAGTTTTGCAATGGTAAAGCAGTCGGATACCGACAGCTCGCCCACCTCGGCAAACTCCTCTGTCAGAATCTCCACCCTGCGGCGTTTGTAATACTCCACCGCCTTCTTTCCAATAGGAAGGACAGCACAGTCCCTGCCGGCCATCTGAGCTTCCATTTCCTTGAACAGATTGGCATTGTAGCCTCCGGCCAGACCGCGGTCTCCGGCAATCACCACATAGCACCAGCGGTCATTTTTCCCGGATCTGGTATAGACCGATGAAACATCCGTGTTGCCTGCCGCAATCTCTGCCAGCGTATCCTTTAAGGTCTGAAAATAAGGACGGCTGGCATCTGCCCGTTCCTTGGCCCTGCGAAGCTTGGAGGATGCCACCAGTTCCATTGCCTTGGTGATCTGCATGGTGCTCTGTATGCTCTTCATACGGAGCTTCACGGCTTTCATGTTTGCAGCCATGGTTTTCCTCCTTTTATCTGATTATCTGGCCTTTAAAAAACGGTCTGTATAGTCCTTAAGAGCCGTCTTTAACTTCTCCTCCGTCTCGCCCTCCAGCTTGCCTGTAGTGCGGATGGTTTCCATGGCGGATACGCCTGCTGCATCGCTGTCTAGGAAACTGTAAAGACCTTCCTCATAGATCTGGATAGCTTCCACCTCAACCTCTGTCAGGATACCGTTTACAACGGCGTACAGGATCGCCACCTGCTTCTCAACAGGAACCGGTGTACTTCTCCCCTGCTTCAGTACCTCAACGATACGGGCGCCCTGCGCCAGACGGGCCTTGGTATCCGCATCCAGGTCGGAACCGAACTGCGCAAAGCTCTGCAGCTCTCTGTACTGGGAGTAAATCAGCTTCAAGGTACCCGCTACCTTCTTCATCGCCTTGATCTGCGCGTTTCCACCTACTCGTGAAACAGAGATGCCGGGGTTTACAGCAGGCATGATGCCGGAGTGGAACAGCTCGGTCTCCAAAAAGATCTGTCCGTCCGTAATAGAGATAACATTGGTAGGGATATAGGCAGATACGTCACCTGCCTGCGTCTCAATGATGGGAAGAGCTGTTAAGGAACCTCCGCCCTTTTCCTCGGAAAGCTTTGCCGCGCGCTCCAACAGTCTGGAGTGCAGGTAGAATACGTCTCCAGGATAAGCCTCGCGCCCCGGCGGACGGCGGATCAGCAGAGAAAGCGCTCTGTATGCTACTGCGTGCTTGCTCAGATCGTCATAGATGATCAGAACGTGCTTTCCTTTATTCATAAAATACTCACCCATGGCGCAGCCTGAATAGGGAGCAATATACTGTAAGGGGCTTGTCTCAGAAGCCGTGGCCGTAACAACGATGGTATAATCCATAGCGCCGCCTGCCTGAAGCTCTGCCACCAGATTGGCAACGGTGGAGCGCTTCTGTCCGATCGCCACATAAATACAGATCACGTCCTTGCCCTTCTGATTTAAAATGGTATCGGTAGCAATAGTAGTCTTACCGGTCTGACGGTCTCCGATGATCAGCTCTCGCTGGCCTCTTCCAATGGGGATCATGGAGTCAATGGCCTTGATTCCCGTCTGAAGCGGTTCCTTTACGGGCTGTCTGTCGCAGATGCCGGGAGCCGGAGACTCCACAGGTCTGAATTCACTTGTTTCAATGGGGCCTGCGCCGTCAATCGGCTGGCCGATGGCGTTTACTACGCGGCCGATCATGGCCTCGCCCACTGGCACGGACACGACTTTTCCGGTGCGTTTTACAGTCTGTCCTTCACTGATCCCCTGGTCGGATCCGAATAACACGACAGAAACGTTTGTCTCTTCCAGGTTCTGGGCCATTCCGAAGGTGCCGTCCTCAAACTCCAGAAGCTCGCCGGACATACAGTTTGTAAGCCCGCTGACTCTGGCGATACCGTCTCCGACCATCAGGACGGTTCCCGTCTCGCTCTGCTCAATGGCATTCTGATAATATTTGATCTGGCTGCGGATGACCTTGGATATCTCTTCCGGTTTTAATTGCATTCCATTCACATCCTTTATACGATGATTTCCGTAACTTTCTTTCTCAGTCCTGACAGACGCTCCTGCAGGGTGCCGTCAAGCTGCTTTCCCTCCAGCTCTGCCTTAATGCCTCCCACAACCCTGGGATCCACCTTAAGGGTCAGCTGAATGGTCTTATTGCTAATCTTTTCCAGTCTTGCTTTCAGTGCCTCTTTCTGCTTCTCTGTGAGAGGCACTGCACTGGTGACTGCCGCCTCGGCGATTCCGTGATCCTCATTGTATCTGGACCTGAATTCCTGGCAGCAGCCCGAAAACTCCCGGAGCATACCATTTTCACATAAAAGCTTCAGGAAATTCAGCAGATAGGTCTCTATCTTTCCCTCAAAAGCGGCATCAAGAAGTCCCACGCGCTCTGTCTTGGGGATGGACGGCTCTGCCAGAAGCCGCAGATAGGACGGTTCTTCCCTAAACAGGGAACAAACCATTTCCATCTGCTCAAGTATTCCCTCTGTCAGCTTTTCTTCTGAAGCAAGGTCATAAAGGCTGCCTCCATAGAGTCTGGCAGTTTTCGTCATGACGCCTCACCTACATTCTCAATAAACTCGTCTATCAGCTTCCTGTGATCGTCCTCGCTGATCTCGCGCTCGATCACCTTTCCTGCGATATCCATGGCAATGCCTCCGATCTCATTCTTGATCTCGTTGACCGCCTTCTTCTTCTCCTGAAGGATATCGGCTTCTGCTCTGGCCTTGATACCGGCTGCCTGAGCCTTAGCCTCCTGCACCATAGCCTCG
The DNA here is from genome assembly GCF_013282095.1 of Enterocloster alcoholdehydrogenati. Classification (GTDB taxonomy): domain Bacteria; phylum Bacillota; class Clostridia; order Lachnospirales; family Lachnospiraceae; genus Enterocloster; species Enterocloster alcoholdehydrogenati. The sequence goes on along the minus strand of NZ_BLTJ01000003.1, from coordinate 17,118 downwards.
CTGCGGGCGGCAGCGTCCTTCTGCGCATCCTGAAGGATGGCACTGGCTGTCTCCTTCGCCTTCGCCATCTCGGCCTCATATCCTGCCTTCATGGCCTCAGCCTCTTCCTTTGCCTTCTTGGCGTCCTGGATCTGGGCGTCTGCCAGAGCCCTGCGCTTTTCAATAATCTCCCGAACCGGCTTAAATAAAAACTTTTTGATCAGCCAGCACTGGAGAAATAAGTTGCAGATCGTGGCAATGAAGGTCCAGGGCATAATGGTTACAAGTTCCTGTACTTCTCTCATTTTCCTACCTCCTGTCTGCGGAATCCGGTGTTCCCTTTTCCATTAAGACAGGAAATTCATAAATGTGCCAGGAGCAACGAAGATTAAAAGCAGACCTGTAACGAAACCATAGATACCTGTGGTCTCTGCAATGGCACAGCCAAGGAGCATGGTGCTTGTTACGTCGGACTTGCACTCCGGCTGACGGCCGATGGCCTCCAGAGCCTTTGCAACTGCGTTGCCTTCACCGATACCAGGACCGATACCTGCGATCAAAGCACAGCCGGCGCCGATGGCGCATCCTGCTAAAGCGATACCTTTTGCTAAAACCTGAAAATCTGTCATGATAATTTTCCTCCTCAAAATAAATATTCTCTGTAAATCGGGGGCTGCTTAACCTTCTGCCGCGTTTGCAATGTACATAATGGTCAGCATACTGAATATGAATGCCTGCATAAAGCCGGAAAACCAGTCAAAGTATACAGACAGAATGGCGGGAATACCTACATCCAGAATAGGGATGTTCCCCAGAATCTCTCCCAGCGCGCCGGGAAGCCACCCAAGCAGGGCAGAACTTGCCACAGCCAGAGCCGCATAGAGCAGGCCGTTGATAACAACGCCGGAAAGAATGTTTCCAAAGTGACGGCACGCCATGCTGATCGGTGTTGCGATCTCAGACAGGATATTAAACGGCGTCATTACCGGGATGGGCGTGGTAAAGCCCTTCATATATCCCAGAAGGCCGCTTGCCTTAATCTTGTTGGCTGTGATCATAATAAAGACTACCACCGCCCAGGCCGCCTCAGTAGAAAGATCCGCCGTGGGGCTTCTAAGACCCGTCAGGCTGATCAGGTTGGATACTGCGCTGGTGGTAAAAAAAGCTGCCACAAAGGGGATCAGGTAGTCGAACTTCTTACCGCCGGTATTGTTGCGAACCAGATTGGTGGCCTGCTCCACCAGCATCTCTGCTACCGCCTGACGCCTGGAAATATTTTCCACCTTCAGATCTCTGGTCAGCCAGATACAAAAACCCGTAATCAGGATCATGACCAGCCAGCTGATAACCATGGTCTCGGTGATCATAAAATCGCCGAGAATGGGAATCCCTGTAGGTATCCTTACATATATGGCCGCACCTGAAATATCAAAGTTCATACTTGCACTTTCATCTCCTTTCTATGAATTTGGTTTAGCATTTATCATTCCCAGCATCCCCAGCAGTTTAATGCCAAAGCTTGGGAAAAACAGGGGTATAATCCCTGCCGCACCATTCAGAAATGGAAGAGCTACCGCAAGCACCACCCACAGAAGCTGGGTAAGCGTGCGGAACCGGTAACTGGCTTTCATATGCTTCATCGCCTGATCCTCGCTCCCGCCGGACACGATCTTCTGAACGGTCAGTCCCATAAAAAAGAAGTTAGATACCGCCACTGCGCTTCCTAAAAGGCCGCTGACAATGACGCGCATATCAAAGGGAACCGACCCGGGATAGAACCGGTGAAGAAGCCAGAAGCAAAAAAACATCACACAGCTTCCTGCCAGAGTGATCCCTGCTACATGAACTGTCTCCTTTTTGACAGCCGGCTGAATTTCTGCCATTATTTTTCCTCCTTTTACCCTGTGTATACGCAAGCGCCCGCACCACTGCGCGCAAAATCTCCGGGAGCATTCCTTTCTCCCATGTTTTCAGGTACAGACAGGGACTTTTTATTTCAGTTTTTAAAAATGCTCATTAAACGCCCGGCCGCTGGTCTTTTTCCTCTTTGTCTGCTTTTTCATAATATCCTGGTAAACCCTCCAGGCCGTAGCCCCTGAGCCGCCCAGGCCAAAGAAAAAGCCAGGTATATAGACCCATGTCCCCAGGGCAAAACGGCTGATAAGCCAGCTGCATAGAAGAACGCAAAGCAGAAGAGGCGCCGCTAAAGACAGCCCCAGCTGGGTGAACATAGACAGGGAGCCTAATGTGTGTGCCCATCCTTTCATAACCGTGATCCTCCTGTGAGACCTGCCGCTTCTGTTTTTAGCCGCAGATTCCATATTTGTACACCGCCTGTCATTTTGCACAAATTCTGCTGGTTGTTTTTTCCATATCGGACACAGTTTTTTTGCCCTCGTACTCCCGGAATTTGTACAATATGAGTGAATTATAACCCATACAGGTATATTTATCAATGGCATTTAGGAATTTTCTTATTTTTACCAGTGACAATCCCGTCTGTTTTTGTCTGTTTTGCCTTTACATTTTTTTAATTTGTCAATTTTTTAACACTTTCTGTTTTGAATCTTATACAAATTTTTTTAGACTTTTCCCTGATCTCGTCCCCCCTCTGTCACATTTTAATTACAGACAGAGGGTCAAAGGCGTCTCTTAAGGCGTCTCCTACAAAATTTACCGCTGTGACCACCAAAATGATCACAAGCCCCGGCGGGATCCACAGCCAGGGCTGTTTTGTGAGAACCGTAATGGACTGGGCGCTGTTGAGCATATTTCCCAGGCTGGCCGCCGGAGGCTGAACACCCATTCCCAGAAAGCTCAAAGCCGCCTCATCCAACATGGTAAGGGCCATAACCGAAGTAGCATAAACTAAAACCGGAGCCATTGTATTAGGCAGGATCTCAGAGAAAAGGATATGGCGGGCAGGCATACCCGCAGCCATACTGCTCTTCACAAAGTTCGTCTCCCTCAGGCTCAAAACATTTCCCCGCACCAGCCTTGCAATGCCGGGCCAGTCTAAAAATCCCAGGATCAGGATAATGCTCCACAACCCCGGCTTAAAGATGGCCGCCGCTACCAGCACTAAAAGAATATAGGGGAAGGACATGACCATGTCCGTAAAACGCATAATGAGAATGTCCGTCACTCCCCCAAAATATCCGGCCGCCAGCCCCAGAAATACGCCTATAGCCGTAGCAATCAGAGTAGCCAGAACCCCCGCCATAAGCGAGGTGCGGGTAGCATAAAGAAGGCGGCTTGCCATATCCCGGCCAATCTGATCCGTCCCTAACAGAAACTCCCGGCTGGGAGCCGCCCCAAAAGGCCCTGCGATGGCTTCGGGATCATAGGGAGCGATCACAGGGGCAAAAACCGCTGCCCCGCAGATGATTCCCAGTGCCGCAAGGCTTATAAGAGCCAGGCGATGGCGGCAGAACCTTCGCCAGACGGCTTTGCCGTAGGTCTCGTGGACCAAAAGGGTATTTTCGGGTTCTTTCTTATCTAAAGGATCCTTTTTCATTTGCTTTGTCATTTTACTTTCCTTTGCTAGTCATACTGAATGGAGGGATCTGCCAGCGCGTACAGGATGTCCGTCACCAGATTGGCAGCCAGAACTACCACAGCCGCCAGCAGGCAAACGCCCATGATCACCGGATAATCCCTGGATAATATGGCGCTCATAGTCATAAGGCCCAGGCCGGGCCAGGAAAACAGCTGTTCCACAATCACTGCGCCGCCAAAAAGCAGGGGGATCTGCATACCGATTACAGTTATAATGGGAATAAGCCCGTTTCTTAAGGCATGGCGGCCTACCACCAGGCGCTCTCCAATTCCCTTCGCCCTGGCCGTGCGCAGATAGTCCTGCTGTAGGATCTCCAACATGGAACTGCGGATATAGCGGATGTTGGTTCCTGCCATGGAAACAGCCAGAACCGTGACCGGCAGTACCATATGGGCCGCCAGATCACCGATTCCGCCCTGGCCGCCAAGGGTCGTCATACCGCTGGACGGAAGCAGCTTTAAGCGAATGTTAAAGATATACACCAAAATCAGTGAAAGGAAAAATCCCGGAATACTGCTGCTGACAAAAGAAGCCGTCACCACTGCATAATCGCCTTTTGAATACTGACGCACAGCGCTGTAGATGCCCGCAGGGATGCTGATAAGCAGGCTAACAAGCAGCGATACCCCCATTAAAAGCAGCGTTGGCCCTAAACGGCTTGCAATCATCTGGCTGACAGGTTCATATGTTTTGATGGAGATCCCCAGGTTTCCATGCAGAAGCTGTCCCAGCCACATAAAATACTGAATGTAAAAGGGCTGATCCAGACCAAGAGCAGCCTCTCTGGCGGCCACGGCCTCCTGGGAAATACGGGCGCCCTGAAGCATCTCCAGCGGATTTCCTGCAAAACACATGATGGCATAGTCGATCAGGGTAATCCCGATCAGGGTCGGTATGGCAATCAGAAGCCTTTTTATAATATATTTTTTCATTTGTTCTTTTCCACCTCCAAAACAGCGGGGCCGCAGGCGGCCAGATGGGTGCTTCCAGGGCGGACGGGAAGCAGGGGATAGTTCCTCTTCCCACACTCTTCTTCTCTCTTTAAGCAGCGGTCAAAGAAGGGACAGGCACAGTTTGCCGTTGTGTTTTCATGGGCCTCTCCCTCCCCAAGGTTCCCCCAGGAGTCATCCCGTTTTCTCGGATCCGGCTCAGGTACTGCCTGGAGCAGGGTTCTCGTATAAGGGTGAACCGGATGCTCAAACAGTTCTTTTCGCTCCGCCGTCTCTACCAGTTTTCCCATATACATCACAGCAATACGCTGGCTGACATAATTCACGGCGCCCAAACCGTGTCCTATGAAAATGCAGGTAAGATCCAGATCCTTTTGCAGACGTTTCAGCAGATTCAGGATCTGGGCCTGAATGGACACATCCAAAGCGCTGACCGGTTCGTCACAGATAAGAAGCTTTGGATCCAGGGATAGGGCTCTGGCAATGCCGATCCTCTGGCGCTGCCCGCCGGAGAACTCATGGGGGTAGCGATCCAGGGCATTCACAGGCAGCCCCACCAGTTCCATCAGCCTATCTGCCTTTTTGTGAACATTCCCCCGATCCGCCAGGTTATGATAAAGCATAGGCTCGGATAGGATCTGGAAAATCTGCTTTCTTGGATTTAAGGAGGAATAGGAGTCCTGAAATACCATCTGGATTTCTGTCCGGACGGAAGCAAAGGCTTTCCCCCTTTTTGCAGTCAGTTCCTCTCCCCTATACCAGATCCGGCCGGAATCCGGCTGCTCCAGGCCCGCGATCTGGCGGCCCAGCGTGGATTTCCCACAGCCCGACTCGCCTACCAGGCCCAGAGTCTCCCCCGGATACAGTTCCAGCGAAACGTCGTCTACCGCCCGGACAAAGGATGTGGGACGGCCAAAAATGGGGGTGTTCTGAGGATAATATTTTTTCAGGTTCTCAATGCGCAGCAGCGGAAGCTTACGATCGCTCTTACCAGCCTCTGCCGGACTGACGCGTTTTTCCATGCTATACTCTGCCATCCTGCTCTACCTCCTCTGCACGGCGGCAGCGTACCCGATGGGAAGTCTTATTATCGTCTGCCGTCAAGATGTTATTTAAAACCTGGGCCTGACCGCACAGTTTTTGCCTGTAAGGACACCGATCTGCAAAACGGCAGCCAGTGATACGGCCGTACTCCTCAGGAACCGTTCCCTCGATAGCAGGCAAAACCCGATCCGGATCCTGTTTCAGGGAAGGCACCGCAGCCAGCAGGGCCTTTGTATAAGGATGAGAGGGATGATCGAAAATTTCAAATACCGTCCCCTCCTCTATGATCTGGCCCGCGTACATCACCATTACCCGATCCGCCATCTGGGCCACCAGTCCCATGTCATGGGTAATCAAAAGCAGCGCCATATTCAGATCTTTTTTCAGTTCCTTCAGCAGGCTCATGATCTGGGCCTGAATGGTCACGTCCAGGGCCGTAGTAGGCTCATCCGCAATCAGAAGGGCCGGCTCACAGGATAAGGCCATGGCAATCATTACCCTTTGGCGCATTCCGCCGGAAATCTGATGGGGATATTTCTTCATCACCGCCTCTGCATCCCGGATACCGGCCTTTTTTAAGAGAGCTGCGGCCCTCTGCCTGCGGCTCTCTTTATCCAGGTCCATATGTGACTTTATCCCCTCCATCAGCTGCAGTCCAATGGTAAGGACAGGATTTAAAGAACTTAAAGGATCCTGAAAGATCATTGCCAGTTCCTTTCCCCGGATGGCGTCAAGCTCCTTCCGTTTCATTTTCAGAAGATCTCTTCCTTTAAAAAGGATCTCTCCCTCCGCTGCATAGCCGCCGCGGCCCAAAAGGCCCATGACCGCCAGGGAAGTAACACTTTTTCCGCAGCCAGACTCGCCTACCAGACAGACCGTCTCTCCCGAATCCACATGAAAATCGACATGATCCGTGCCAACGGTCTCTCCCCGTTCTCCTGTAAAGGCCACCTGCAGGCCGCGCACTTCCAAAATATATGACATTTATATCTCCTTTTTTCCTGTAAACTGCAATTCCCCGGCAAACAGATCATTTGCCGGGGAACGGGTAACAATGTATGTTTCAGCCTGTGATATCCCAGTCCTGCACATGATTCAAAAATCCGTAAACACTGGGTACTGCTCCTGTAAGACGCTTATTCTTAGCCGCCATGGTGCGGATCACATAGGCAGAAAACATGGGAACATCCTCCTGCATCCGGCGGTCAATAATACCGTACTGCTTCTTTAATTCTTCCGTATCACTTAAGGTGGCGATCTTTGAGAGGGCCTCATTTACCTCATCATTTTCATAGCCGGTCCAGCTGCCGTCCCCGCCTAAAAGCCAGGCTATATCCACATAGGGATCTACCGGCGGATAGGTGTACTGCACTGCCATGATATCGAAGTCGCCGCTTCCTGCGGTGCTCATAAGAGTATTGATATCCATGGTGCGGATCTCCGTCCTGACTCCCAGAGCAGACCACTGAGCCGCTATCACGGAAGCTGCGTTTACAAAGGTGCTGTCACCGGAGTCAACATAAAAACGCAGTGTCCTGGAAGGATCCCAGCTGCTCTCAGCAAGCAGAGCCTTTGCCTTTTCCAGGTCATAAGAAACCGGAATGACAGAAGGGTCATAGTAAGGACCTGCACTTGATAAAAAGCCGTCCACGATCTCGCCGTTGCCTTTTAAAAGCTGCTCTAAGATCTGATTCCGGTCAATGGCATATAAAAGAGCCTGACGCAGCTTGGAATCCGGTACATTTTTTGTATTGATAAATACAGACTGATTGGTGATGGGATCTCCGAAGCTCGTCTCTACCGTATCCAGAGCCTGTATGCTTTCATAATCCTCCAGAGGAATGGCGCTCATGGTATTGTGGGTAATGTCGATCTCGTCGGACTGAAGGCCTGCGTAAAGCTGACTGCCCCCCACAATGCGGATATTCAGCTTCGGAATCTTCGGCGCTCCCTTCCAGTATGCCTCATTTGCCTCATAGGATACATAATGATCCTTATCATAGGAAGTCATGCGGTAGGGGCCGCTTACCACATCGGGGTGTGAAAACCACTGATTGGAAGCCAGCTGATCCTCCGGGATATCTCCGATGATATGCTTTGGAAGAGGCATCAGATACCGGACGTAAGAATTCTGGAAGGTGATCAGCGACATAGGCTCCTTGGTTGCAAAGCGGACGGTCTTGTCATCTACCTTTGTAATTCCGTCAATATGATCCGCTCCCGGCTCCACAAAGCCGTCATCGCCTACGCCTTCAAATACATAGTACATCATAGCCGTATTGGCAATGGCCGGGCTGCAAAGGCGCAGGGCCGTGTATACCACATCATCCGCCGTTACCGGCTGACCGTCAGACCACATCGCCTTATCGTCAATGTGTACCAGAAAATGGTTTTCATCCTCAGCGGTAATGGAATCCGCCAGCATCCCCTCAAACTCCATATCCGCATTTAATTCCATTAGAGGAAGGAACATCAGGCCCGTAGCGTATTTATTTACCTCCACGCCGTCCATCAGCAGCGGATTTAAGGTATTGACCGTGCTGGTAACGCCGATATTGACAATCTTCTCTCCCGTCGTTCCTTCCAGGGCGCTTTCACTGCTTCCTAAACTGCTGGCTGCTGAACCGCTCTCGCCTCCTTTTACTCCCCCTGCACAGGCTGTAAGAGACAGGGCCATGGCGGCAGACAGGATTGCTGCAAGACATTTTCCTGCTGTTTTCCTATATTTTTTCATAATATCCTCCTGGGTCTCATGTTTGCACACTATTCATAGTAATTTAGTATGGTTATGGTATGGCTTTATTTATAGCATTATGAAGGAAAAATGTCAATACCGCAGGCTGCCGGACACATTTTCCAGTTGTTACCGGATAGCAAATGTGCTACAATTTTAGCAATCCGGGCGAAGGAAACCTCCCCGCCCAAAAATAAAAAGCGTGCCTTACGCTTTCATGAAGGAGGATTATTTGTATGGAAATAATCAAACTGATCGGTGTCCTGATCGTAGTTATAGGCTTTATCTTAAAGCTGGACACCCTGGCTGTGGTCGTTACCGCAGGCCTTGCTACTGGTCTGGTAGCCGGCATGACCCCCATGGAGATCCTGAATACTCTGGGTACTGCCTTCATCACCAACCGCACTGCCACCCTTTTTATCCTGACGCTTCCTGTCATCGGACTCTGCGAGCGAAATGGCCTGAAAGACAAGGCAGTCGACTTTATCAAGTCCTTAAAAAATGCCACAACCGGCCGGCTCATCGCCATCTGGCAGGCCATCCGTACTGTGGCATCTGCATTTTCACTCCGTATCGGCGGACACCCCCAGTTTATCCGCCCGCTGATCAATCCCATGGCCCAGGCGGCGGCTGTGGTACAGTATGAAGAACTGGATGAAAAAACAGAGGATCAGATCAAGGGTATGTGCGCCGGAAGTGAGAATTACGGCAACTTCTTTGCTCAGAACTGCTTTATGGGTTCCTCTGGTACCCTGCTGATCGTATCCACCTTAAGCGAACAGGGATATCCCGTAGATGCCCTGCAGATCGCCGGTCAGTCCGTTCCCATCGCTGTGATCTCCCTGGTAGCGGGAGTAGTCTACGCCCTGATCTTCGACCAGATCTTAAAACGCAGATACGCAGATAAACGTAAGAAAAAGGAGGCAAACTAATATGACATGGACGCTCAGCACCGTGATCGCTGAAATCTTTTACTGCATCATCGGTCTTATTTTTATCGGCACAGGCTTTAAGGCTTTAAAGGATAACACCTGCAGCAAACGCGTCACCACCGCCGCCTTCTGGTTTATCCTGGCTGCCACATTTATCGCAGGCCCCTATTTTCCCAGATGGATCACCGGCCTGTGCGTTGTGCTTATGGCCCTTCTCACCGCATTTAACCGTGTAGCCCCCAGCAAAAGCGATATTCCTGATGCAAAGGAGACCCGCGCCGCAGCCGACCGGCTGGGCTACTCTGTATTTATCCCGCCTCTGTTTCTGGCCCTCAGCGCTGTGCTGGTAGCTACCTTCTTAAAATCCCTTGGTGCCAATAATGCCATCGGCATCTCAGGTATCATCGCCCTGATCGCCGCATTTTTCATCTTCCGTCCAAAGCCGGTCTATGCGGTAAAAGATTGTACCCGTCTGACGGATAATGTTGGCGTAACTGGTATCCTGCCGCAGGTTCTGGCTGCTCTGGGCGCTGTATTTACAGCCGCCGGCGTAGGCGATGTGATTGCAGCGGGAGTAAACGCAGTGATCCCTCAGGGAAATCTTTTTGCAGCCACTGCCGTCTACTGTATCGCCATGGCCCTTTTTACCATGATCATGGGAAATGGCTTTGCCGCCTTCTCTGTAATCACCGTAGGCATCGGTATTCCCTTCCTGGTAGCCCAGGGTGCGGATCCTGTGGTCGTTGGCGCGCTGGGACTCACCGCCGGCTACTGCGGAACTCTTATGACCCCTATGGCAGCCAACTTTAATATCCTGCCTGCCGCGCTGCTGGAGACAAAGAACAAATACACAGTTATTCTGTCACAGCTTCCCATGGCGCTGTTTATGCTTGCTGTGCATATCGTGCTGATGTATTTTCTGGCATTTAAGTAAAGCTGCCGTCCGCGGATGCAGGAGACTTATGCAGCCCATAAAACTCATGCATATCCAGGCGCAAAGGACCGCGTTATACATTTTTATGCCGCTTTTCATGGAACGCCGATAATATAATTTTTCAGGAAAGGAATGATTTATTTATGAAACTTCTTCTTACTGCATTTGATCCCTTTGGAGGCGAGCCGGTAAACCCGGCTCTTGAGGCTGTTAAAAAGGTACAGGACCGTGTGGAAAATGTCTCCATTATCAAGCTGGAAGTCCCTACCGTATTCGGAACATCCATTGAAACCGTAGCCAGGGCCATTGAGAAGGAACAGCCGGATGCCGTTTTATGTATCGGACAGGCCGGAGGCCGTTACGGTCTGACGCCGGAGCGGGTAGCTATCAATATGGATGATGCCCGCATTAAGGATAACGAAGGTAATCAGCCCATTGATACAGCTATTTTTGAGGATGGCGCTCCGGCTTACTTTACCACTCTCCCGATCAAAGCAATGGTACAGGCGATCCGCGAAGCCGGATTTCCTGCCAGCGTTTCCAATACCGCCGGTACCTTTGTATGCAACCATCTGATGTATGGCGTGCTCTACACACTGGCAAAGAAATATCCCGGCGTGCGGGGCGGTTTCATGCACGTACCCTTTATCCACAGCCAGGTGGTCAATCGTCCGGCTCCCGCTCCTTCCATGAGCATTGAGGATATTGCCAGAGGAATCGAGGCTGCCGTTAAGGCCATCGGTGAAAATGACGCTGATATCCGCACAGCGGAGGGCGCCACCCATTAGGAAATAATTTTTTCCCATCCGTGCAACATTTTGCCTTTCCTGTCTGTATATAAAGCAGAGAGGGAATTATAATCCCCTTTCTCACACGAAACAGATACATGACAGAAAGGAAAATTCATACTATGAAAAAACACATTAAAAGAACCTCTATGTTAAAAATGGCCGCAGGTCTTTCTCTCTGGACGCTTATGGCCATCTCCATGGCCGGATGCGGCATTTCCGGCACTGCTCATGAAACAGCGTCAGCTGAAACCACTGTTCAGAGCGGGCAGCCAGATAAAACTGAAAGCTCATCTGCCGCAGCATCTCAGACCGAGCCTATGGTTGGTATGCCAGATCCCTTCACCCCCTGTGAAAGCATGAAAGACGCCGAACAGTTGGTGGGCTTTTCTGTTACACTGCCTGATTCTATCACCGGATATGATGCACCGGAGCTTTCCGTTATAAAGGATGAACAGCTGATACAGGCCGATTATCAGAAAGGTGACCAACGGCTTTATATCCGCAAAGCCGTTGGCACAGAAGATATCAGCGGAGACTATAACCACTATCCCGAAGAGACAACCCTGGCTGTAGGAAACCGTTCTGTCACCATGAGGGGAGAAAATGGCCAGATCCGCCTTGCAGTATGGACCGACGGCGGCTATACCTACTGTATCGGCGGAGCAAATTCCTCTGCTGACGAAATGTCCCAGTGGATCTCTGCTGTAAAGTAATAGAAAATACGCTGTCATATTACAAAACGTCGAGGTATCTTCATGTTTATCTGTACCAAGCACTATTTTCCTAAAATGGTCCTGTCCGGGTTTGGCCGTCAGCTCTGGATCATAAAAGGATGTCTTTGCCGTCTCCTTTTAACGTATTTTTCCCTGCCCCAGGATTTTGCTCCTGCGGCAGGATCTTCCAGCCCGCAGGCCCACCATCAATCCTTCAGTGGCCGCGAATCCGCAGCAGAAAACAACTCCCCAGTTTCCGATCTGGCTGAACATCTGCTGGATACATACGGTAATTCTATCCTGCGTCTTGCCTATTCCTATATTCACAATATGAGCGATGCTGAAGATATCCTCCAGGAAACGCTGATTCGTTTTCTGGAAACAGTACCGTCCTTTGCATCTGACGCCCATGAGAAAGCCTGGCTGTTAAAAGTAGCCGCCAATCTAAGCAAAAACCGGCTGGATTACAACCATATCCGCCATACGGATGAACTGGACGAAACACTGGCCGCTGAGGAACGGGAGGATCTGTCCTTTGTCTGGGAAGCGGTAAAAGCGCTGCCGCCTCAATATCGAAGCGCCATCCATCTTTTCTATCAGGAGGGCTACCCCACTGCTCAGATCGCTCAGATTCTGGGGCGCAGGGAAAGCAGCGTCCGTTCCGACCTGCGCCGGGGCAGGGAACGCCTAAAGCTTATTTTAAAGGAGGAATACGATTTTGAGTAGATCCTATCATGAGATCATGGAACGCGTGGAGGTCACAGAGGAAATGCGCACGCGCATCCTTGGAAAAATAAAATCAAACGAAAACAGTTCCGGCTCAAAAAACTCCCCCTTGTCAAAGCCCGGTTTAGAAAAGTTTTGGCTGCTCCGCACCAGAAGAGCCCTTCCCGCGGCCGCCTGTTTTCTTCTTTTTATCCTCAGCGCGATTTTCCTTCCCCAGATTATGGCTCCAAAACAGTCCGGGCCGTCGGATGAACTGTTAGGAGCCGTGGGCAGTGGTATTACAGAATGTGCCTCTGCCGCAGAGCTCTCACAAAAACTGGGATTTCCTGTCAGCGATCTCCATGGACTTCCCTTTGAGCCGGAAACCGTGTCTTATGATGCCTACTCCTATGGCATGGCTCAGATTACCTATGAGGCAGCTTCCGAAGAATCTCTCACCTTCCGCAAGTCTCAGGAAAACGGCGGTAATTCCGGCGATTATAGCCTCTATGATGTAACCCTTCAGATCGATATAAACGGCAGTACAGTCACCTTAAAAGGAGATGGAACGCGCTATTTCCTGGCCGTATGGCAGGCGGACGGATACTCATATTCTCTTTCTTCCCACAAAGGGATGACAGAAGAGATGTTTATGGAAATAATTTCCGAAAATATGAACTGATATCTCCAATTTTCTTCCAAAACGAAACCCATGGCACAATCACTCCGACGCACCATGGGTTTCGTTCAATCTTTTCCAATTTTCTCTCACAGCAAGATACGGTATTGCTGTACTGCGTCAGTTTCAGGCTTTACATAAAATCAAAAAGACTCAGCTGCTTTACCTCAGGACGTTCTGTCCCTGGCGCCTGTTTACAAAGAGCTACATCTGCCGGTATCTCCTTAAGGAAGGCCGACGGCTCTCCAGAAGTCACCAGAATCAGTTCTTCCCTGGCACGCGTCATTCCCACATAGAGAAGGCGGCGTTCCTCCTGTAGCGCAAAACTCAAGTCCGCAGTTTGGGCAGCCTGTCCTTTTTCCCCGCTGTATTCCAAAGGAATCGAATACTTTCTCACTCCCATAATAATCACTGCCGGAAACTCCAGTCCCTTAGACGCGTGAAGTGTCATCAGTGAAACCGCATCCGCCGTATAATGCTTTCCGCCGCACCGTTTCAAATCACTTTCCACGCCTCTGGCAAGGGCATCTAAAAGCTCCTCTATATTTTTGTAAAATACGGCCATGGACAACAACTTTGACAGCGGTTCATCCTCCATAAGTTTCCGGTCAGCCATCCAGCTTTTCATCAGTTCCTCCGGCTTTTTCTTCCATCGTGTCCTGTATTTCTCCTGAAGGAAATAAAGCAGCTCTGCTCCCATTCCTTTCTCCAGTTCAAGCCGCTCCCTTACATCCGCATCTTCCTCCTGCTGCTGTTTAATTTCCCTGCAGAGCATCCGAAAAAATGCAAGCGCCTCCAAAACTGTTTTTTCCTGTAAAAAAGAGCCTCTTCCCCTCACAATATAAGGAATCCCCTCTGTTCTTAAATACTCCTCCATCGCTTCGGTCTGCCGGTTGGTTCTGCACAAAACTGCAATATCAGCAAAGCTTCTCACCTGTCTTTGCTCCATCATCTCCCGTTCCTGAGCATCCAGCATATCGATGCCGCCGATCATGCGGCTGATCTCCCTGGCTGCAAAAAGCCCCTCAGAACGTCTTCCGCCGACTCGGACAATACGCAACGGAAGGCCGTTCCCGCATACAGCCTCAAAGACCCTCTCATTTCCTGGATTGTGGGAGATCAGTCCGCAGGAAGCCCTTGTTATCTGGGTCGTAGAGCGGTAATTTTTATGCAGCCGAACCACCTCTGTCTCCGGCATCTCCTTAAGAAGCCGTTCAAAGCAGCCAGGATCCGATCCTCTAAAACCATAGATCGACTGATCCGGGTCTCCAATCACAAACAGTTCCTTTCCATCCCGGTTCCATTCCTGAATCAAACGGTATTGAAGGGGACTGATATCCTGAAACTCGTCCACCAGCAAATATTTAAAATGGGTGCATAACTGCCGGACCTGCTCATTTTCCCAAAGTAGCAGCCGAAGGGTCTCTATCAGAAGATCATCAAAATCAAACAGCTTTTCTTCCTTCATGCGCTCCTCATAAATGCAAACGGCATTTTTAAGAGGCTCTTCTAACTCCTCCGTTTTCTTTGTATGGCAGTCCTCTGCCGGTTCCAGTCCGCACCGGTTCTTCTCCCTTGACACATACTCTATAAACTCTGCCGGACGAATATCCAGTTTCCGCCCCTCTATCACATCAGCCGCCAGATCCAAAAGCTCCTGTCTGTCCGCTATTCTGCGTTCCATCCCCGCTGCTCCAAGAAACGCAAGGCAGATCGAATGAAAGGTTCCCGCCTGGATCTGGCTGACTGCTCTCCGATGCGGCATTTCTCTTTGAAGCCGTTCCCGCAGTTCTCCCGCTGCCTGGTTAGAAAAGGTCACTGCCGTGATTTCCGAGCCTTTCACCCGTCTCTTCTCCATCAAACAGCGAATTCTCGCTGTCAGCGTCCCCGTCTTTCCCGTTCCAGGACCTGCGATTACAGCCATACAGCGGGCCCAAACATCTGCTGCCCGCCTCTGTTCTTCATTTAAGCAGTCTAAAAAATCCCCAGTCACAGCGGCTGGCAAAGCGGCTGAAATCGTTTCATTTTTTATACCGGCCGCCTGATTTCCCGCCCTTTTATCTTCACTGCCATTCTTTTCCCCAGACAGCATCATTTCTCTCCGGCGGGCTTTGCTCTCACCATCTCCCGTATCAGCAGGTTTTTCTGTCCCATTCTTTAAGTTCTCACTGAACAGCTCAGCAAAACTCATCTGACCATCTGGATTGGCGATTTCATTGGATTCAAAAAGCTTAATAACGCCATATTCCCCATCAAAGCCCGGCAGCCGGGTCACTTTGCCCTCACGCAGCCGTCTAATTCCCTCGGCAATGAGATGACCAGAGTGGCGCTTAATATCCTCTATGGGAAGTTCCCTTAAAACGGTAAATTCCGTCCCCAGTTCCCTTACCATTTTCTCATACTCCGCCTGCACCTTCTTAGATGATACACAACGCCCGGTGGACGCTGCAATCACTTCTGCCAGAGGCACCAAACTTTCAAATGTTTTTCTGCTGCACGGCAAAAATCCCTCTGGACGATCCGCCAGCTGATCAATTCGATGAGAAACACCCATGGTTATTTTCTTTTTGCAGACCGGACAGATTCCGCCACAACGCTCTGCCTCAGCGGGATTCAGACAAATATGACACTTTCGGTGTCCATCAAAATGATATTTCCCTTCCTCCGGGAAGAACTCGATCGTTCCCTCCAGGCCAGTTCCCGTCTCAACGGCCATTTTTAGTCCCTCATAAGAAAGATCACTGCTAAGCAGATTTGCCTCCCGTCCCAGTTTTGCCAGAGAGTGGGCGTCCGAATTGGAAATAAGCTGAAAACGATCCAGTGCTGAAAGTCTCCAGTTCATAGGCGGATCCGAGGAAAGCCCCGTTTCAACCGCATGAATGTAGGGCGTCAGTTCCCCGAAGCAGTCTTCCACCCGGTCAAAACCAGAAAACGCGCCGAACATGGAGAAGTGAGGCGTCCAGATGTGGGCCGGAATAAACATTCCCTTTGGGCAAACTTCCAGCATAATCTCTAAAAGGTCATGGCAGGACAATCCTAAAATAGGCCGTCCATCCGAATGAATGTTCCCAATACTTTCTAATTTTGCTGACAGCTTTACTGCATCCTCCAACCCTGGAAGCAGAATCAGGCTATGAACTTTCCGCACCTTTCCATCCTGTTTATAAATGGAACTGATCTCCCCGGAAATCACAAAGCGAGTCCGTGCAGCGTCGCTCTCCGGCTCAAGCACGCACCCCTCCCGCAGCTGATACAGTCCCTCCTCCGCTGGAATCAGCTTTTCAAAAAGCTCCTCTCTCCAGGCCGGATGGGTAAAATCCCCTGTTCCCAGAAGCTGGATTCCCTTTCTTCTCGCCTGCAGATCCAGCTGCTCCGGCGTCAGTTCCCTGCTGGTAGCCCGTGAATACCTGGAATGAATGTGAAGATCTGCGATATACATAATGCTCTCCTTATCTGTTCTGCATAAAACCTTCCCGTACAGTCTTTCCGTAAAAACAATTATATTCTATTTCGCAAATATTCATTTGTCAAATTGTTCTATCTGCCAATAATAATTATACACTAACGATCTATTTTGCTGGTGGCTGTGCGACTACAGCCATAAAACAAATTGAAACAGCTGAAATCTACCATATCTTACCGTTTCCAACATATTTACGCGAACTGGTTAAAACGTGGTTTTCGGAGAAAAAAGCAACATGACACAAAAAAGCCCGGTAAAACCGGGCAAATAAAAAAGCGCGAGACGGGATTCGAACCCGCGGCCCCCACCTTGGCAAGGTGGTGCTCCACCACTGAGCCACTCGCGCATATAAAATCAATATTCAATTCAATCGGGGTGACAGGATTCGAACCTGCGACCTCCTGGTCCCAAACCAGGCGCTCTAGCCAAGCTGAGCCACACCCCGAGTCTATTTCACACATACCTTCAAAACCACATATTGAACTGCCAAGCCACAACAACTCTCTCCTGCTCCTATACCGTCTGGTTAAGCCCTCGACCGATTAGTATCAGTCAGCTCCGTACATTGCTGCACTTCCACCTCTGACCTATCTACCTCGTCGTCTTCAAGGGGTCTTACTCTTGCGATGGGATAT
>NZ_BLTJ01000002.1 GCF_013282095.1 Enterocloster alcoholdehydrogenati | reverse complement strand
TAATTTCTTCTGAAAGACTCATTGCACTGGCAGGGGTATGGGAACCTTCCCCGATATCCAGTTTACCGTTTCTTACGGCTTTTAACCATGTGTGGATGGTTCCTTCAGGGATTCCTAATTCTTTCGCGGCTTTAGTGCCACCAATTTCTTTGGCAAGTTTTACTGCCTGTACTTTGTATTCCTGGTCATATTTATGTGCCACTTTGAATACCTCCTTGTTCTCTTGATTTTATTATGAAATCCTTGAGAACAAGCTGTCAACTTTTTTTATACCATATCATTGTTACCTATCCTTCGTCTGGATCCGAGATGGACGGCTCGGCTCAGATTGATGATGACGAAACTCACGTTCATATGGGCTTGTCCGGTATTTATCCTACGTTTGCATGGCTGAATCCTCGATACGTAGCTTCTGTTCCAAAGGAGATCCTTGTCTATGGCACGATGACTTCAGTAGCGCAGATTTCTACCGGTTATTTAAGCCTGGAAAGCTCCGAGATGGCGGAATCTGTGTCAGAGGCCATAATAAAGTCTTTACTTCTCAATTTGGAAAGCTGCATGAAACAGACAAATCAGCAGGAGGCATATAAAAATCTGATGCTGGCAAGCGCCCTTAATTCCACTGGGATTTTTGGATTGGGAAAAGGATATGACTGGACACTGATTCCACTGGAAGGGTTGATGCAGACATACTATGGTATCGGCTACTCCAAGGCAATTACCGTTATGTTCCCCTACTGGCTTAAACATATCTACCGGGATCATCCGGTCTTTACCTCTTATTTTGAGAATGTATTTGGGGTAAGTCGAAAAGGAAAGACCGCAGGGGAATTTTTGAAGGAAGGTCTGGATGCCATTTTCGATATTTACAGAAAGCTGGGAATTGCTGTCTGTTATAATGAGCTGGTTGAGAAACCGCTGAATTTGAACCGCCTGCGGGAGTTGATCCGGGAATATGGAGAGATGCCGTCTCAGTACATGGAATTTACCCCAGAGAAAATTGAGGAAATTTTACTGGAGGCCATAGAAGGGATTCGATGATATTAAAAACGATTAGAAAATAACAATTAAGGAGGAAAAATTATATGCAAAATTTTCAATTCTGTATTCCAACTAATATTTTATTCGGAAAGGGCCAGATGGAACATCTGCCGGAAATCGTAGGAGCCTATGGGAAAAATGTTCTTTTGACTTATGGTGGCAGCAGCATGAAAAAGACGGGGCTTTACGATAAAATCAAGGAACTGCTTTCTGGCTGGGAAATTTATGAAGTTTCCGGTATCGCTTCGAATCCTCTGATCGACAGTGTGCGAGAGGGTATTCGCATTTGCAGAGAGCATCAGGTGAATGTCATCTTGGCAGTTGGCGGCGGCAGTGTCATTGACTGTTCAAAGGCGATTGCAGCAGGATGCTTCTATGATGGCGATCCCTGGGAAATGATAACAAGCCATGCGGAAATCAAAGAGGCATTGCCAATTATTGCAATTCCGACGATTGCCGCTACCGGAAGTGAAGCTGATGCAGGGGCGGTGATTCGTAACCCGGAAACAGGTGAGAAGCTGTCACTGTTCAGTCCTCTACTCTATCCGAAGCACGCGATTATGGACCCGGTAAATACTTTTACTGTTCCGGCAAATCAGGCGGCGGCAGGCTCCGCAGATATACTCTCACACTTGATGGAGCAGTATTTTGTACCGGAATCCACATTTTTAAGTGATCTTTTGGTGGAGAGCGTTATGAAAACGGTTATCCATTACGCACCGATTGCAGTTCAGGAACCGGATAATTATGAGGCACGCGCACAGCTTATGTGGGCAGGTACGATTGCAGATAATGCAACGCTGTGCAATGGCAATCAGCTGGTAGCCTTTAGCTGCCACGGTATTGAGCACGAACTGTCCGGCACCTTTAATACAACCCACGGTGTTGGTTTGGCAATTATTACGCCTCGCTGGATGCGCTATATCCTGTCCGAGAAAACAGAAAAGAGATTTGCACATTTAGGAAGGGCTGTGTGGGGGATCACAGAAGAAGATGACCGTCAAGCGGCGGAGGCCATGATCGGGGAACTGGAAGATTTCTTTAAGAGCCTTGGAATTCCCTCAACCTTGACAGAGCTTGGAATTGACAGCAGCAAATTTGAGGAAATGGCGGAACATGGTGTAGAGACAGAAGGACTCCGTTATACATGGATTCCAATGGAAAAGGAAGATGTTATCAACATTCTCAATCAGTGCTTGTAAGAATGAAAGGACGATAAATATTACGATTGAAAATGAAATGATTTATACTATGAGCAACCATGTCCTTGTTTTCTATCGTGGGGAGAAAGCAGTCTTGACGATCAGCTCTATGATTTGTTTTGGTAGAAATGTGGAGTGATTTTGTAAAATAAGCGATAGATGTAATAATTGTAAAAATGATTCTTGAAAGAAAGTATTGGGAGATGAATTGCTAGAAATGAAAAGAATAGAAATCATCGCCCGGATAACAGACGACAACGGAGATTCTCTTGAAAATTCACTGATGGTATGGCAAGACACAGGTGGGTGGCGTGAATTTCCCCTTACATCCCCCATTCTCCGCTATCCGGGCTTAGAAATCCGCTTGGATCAACGACGTGTGCTGCGGGACGGAGTAAATGTAAGATTATCAAAATACGAATATGGCGTCCTGGTCTTTCTGGCTCAGCACCCTGGCTGGCTTTGCAGCAAGGAACAGATTTTCCAAAACGTTTGGCATTCAGATAGCGAAAGCTGTCTGACCGCCATATCCAACACCATCAGCAGAATCAGGCAGAAAATAGAGCCAGATAAAGATCACCCCATCTACATACAGACCGTTTCCAATTTAGGATACGTTTTCGCGGCAGAACCTATAAAAGAAGAATGAGCAGTTAGGAACAAAAAAATCCTGGCTGCTTATTTTTTCCAAAATTAGGATGGTTTTAGGTCGCTTTTGCCATGGAATTGGGCTGGGGAATTTTAAAATAGAAGAGACACAGAAAAACCGACAGACATTTGGATTTTCGTCTGCCGGTTTTATTTGGATTTTTTTTTGTTTGACTGGTCTGTCATGCTGTTTGATAAATTCATCAGCCATACATTCCATAGTGCGAAGCATGACCTGCCGTTCTTCTTTCGTACAGGTCCAGTATTTTCCAAGGAAATTCTGTGTTTCCTTTTCTTCATCGGACATATCCGGATGAAACAGCGTTTCAGCGGAGATACCAAGCCGGTGAATCAGGAAATAAAGAGTTTCATAAGATGGATTGACATGACCGTTTTCCACATTTTGGATATGCCGCAGTCCCATACCGGTTTGATCGGCTAATTGCTGCTGAGTAAGTTTTGCTTTTTTTCTTGCTTCATATACAAGCTGTCCCACGTATAAATATAGATCCTGCATTATCGTTCACCTCAAGTATATTCTATCGTGCGTGTTCGTATTTTACATTCCCCTATACTGCGTGATTATATGCACGATACTGCGTAGTAAGGGGATATAAAGAACCTTGCTGGGTGTCTTAAAAAAAACGGCATCTATGACAGGGTTTCTAACCACGTTCCACTTATGGCTGCTGGGAGAGGGGCAGTGATGAGTGGATATTTTTATGTGTTGGCCGGAGGTACAATTCCTGGTGAATTGTTAAAAAAATCCCACCGAATCAACGGCTCATCCATGGGCAGGGATACGCACTATTAAGCGTACAATGCGGTATCTATCAATCATATTTATTAGTATGGAGAAATGTCAGATGGCTTATAGGGCTACCTGGCATTTTTTTGATTTTTAGAACGGACGGCAAAAGGCTTTGCCAGGCACGCTCGCCGCCACCTCCATTCGGTTCCTATGAAACAACTCATGAATCGAATGGAGGAAATCAGATGTTTGATAAGAAAAATGATTATTTTATCAATAAGAGAGAAGCAGATTCAATCGTATGTAAAAGTGTAACAGGCACCTATATCCGGCTGACGAGAGAGGATTTTTCCAGTGAGGAAGAATTTCAGAAGTGGAAGGAATGGTCAGACAAGGACTATCAGGAAGCAGAAAAGGTGATGCGGAAATTTTATGATTACGGAATCCCATGGGAAGAAGCAGCGGATGCGATCAATCCGGTTGTATCGGCAGAGGAACGGTTCTTTGAAGAATTGGAGCGGATGGAGCAGGAAATGCTCAGGGCCGAACAGGCGGAGCGGCAGATTGCAGGAATCCGGCAGGCGCTGACACGAACTCAGTTCCGGCGTTTCTGGCTTCACCATGCAGAGGGAATGTCTGTGGAGCAGATTGCTGTTGCAGAAGGAGTAAGCCATCAGAACATTTCCAAGAGCCTTTTGGCAGCCAGAAAAAAGATTAAAAAATTTTTGAAAAAGCTGTAAAACAGGGTGCCAAACCGCAGGATATTTCGTAAGTGATGAAGCAACGTTAGTTATTTTCGGGAACATTGAAAATTGAATATACAATATTACAGGTACGAAACCCACATGATGAGCAGCATAAGGTACGGCGTGATGAGGGCAGTCTGAAGGAGGTGGTAAAGACAGACGGCCGGAGCGATGAACGGAAACCTTAGACCCGGAGCGGCAATCCGGTTTGCGATGACAGTGTGGGGGATAATGATACTTTCTCACGACCTCCCACGGACTAGAGGGGGAACCCTGCGGCGCACGAGTAAAACGACGCTGCGGAGTTATGACAGCTGTGCCGACAGCGGCCTGTAATATTCCCTCATTCGGGATGCGTGGCAAATAGAATAAAAGCATTTTCAAAGAACAGCTGTGCCGATTTTATGATGTAATGTAAGTCAGACATCTGGTACAGCTGTTTTTTTGGAACATACAAGAGGAGATTTGGCTGAAAATAGAGATGTTTTGTTGTATGTTTCAAAAGAAGCTGAGAACAGCCATTTTGAAAATGTCAAGGATGCTGCTGAAAAGTTGGCATCGTAGACGGGAGGAAGCGTTGGCGGTATCATAAGGCCATACAGCACCTCCCCAAATGCCTGTGGGCGGAAAGGAGGCAGCTGGCCATAGAGACTCTAGGAAATGAAACAAAAGTATATAGTGCAGAAGAAATTCAGACACTGCTTGGAATTGGAAGAAGCAAAGTATATACCTATTTGGAAGAGGTATATCAGAAGCAGGAGCCGTTCCGGGTTATAAAGATTGGAAAGCTTTTCAGGGTACCCAAGCAATCTTTTGACAACTGGCTGAATGGAATCAGTTAAGGAAGGTGAAATGATTGAAGAAAGAAAATCCAAAGAAAAGTAAATCCTTTTTTGAAAATGGCTCATGGTATCACCGCACCAAGACGCTGAAGGAAGATGGCTCAGTCAGCTATAGCAAGAAGGGCGGATTTGCCACCAGTAAGGAAGCAGATAAAAGCTATGATAAGCATGAAGCAGAATTTAAAGAGGCATATCGGGTCTATCAGCTGGCGCATCAGGTAAATACGGAGGTCATGTTGAAAGATTACTTAATCTACTGGTTTGAGGAAGTATTTTCAAGAAGAGTGGAATCTACTACAAGAATGGTAGGAGCCTATGCAATCTATAACCTGCTTTTACCGCAGATGGACTATGACATCAAAGTGAAATATGTAAATTCCGATTATCTTGATGGATTGTTGGAGAAAGTGGCTAAGATCAGTCCATCCGCAGGAAATAAAGGACGGGAAATGCTTAATCTTGCCTTTAAGGAAGCCTTGATTGAGGGATATGTGAAGCATAATCCAGTGACGGGGACCAGGCCTTACAAGCGTCAGAAACCCAAAATCATCATTCTTGGAAAGGAAAAAATTAAGATACTACTGAAAGCGGCACAGGAGAGCAACTGGTATTTAGAAGTGTTGTTAGGACTATTTTGTGGGCTTCGTAAGGGTGAGATATTGGGATTGAAATTTAGTGATTTTGATATTGAGCAGCGGACCGTTTTTATTAACCGACAGATTGCGTCTGACCCGAAGATTAGCAAAGGAAACGGAAGCAGAATTGAGGAGTATGGCTTGGTGGAACGGGATCCTAAAACAGAAAACAGCTTCCGGACGCTGAGGGTGCCGGAGATTGTAATCCGGGAACTGGAGAAGCGGAGAAAAGTGATCCAGCTGAATAAGGAAAAGCAGGAGAGTAAATACCTGGACAGGGATTATATCAGCTGTCAGGAGAATGGCAGACTGCATAGTCTGACGGCAATGAATATAGCGCTTACAAAACTTTGTAGCAGAAACGGGCTGCCCCATGTGACGGTTCATGGACTTCGCCATATGTATGCGACGATTCTGATTGAAATGGGAGTGCCTTTGATTAAAATATCAGCTCTATTGGGACATGGATCTGTACATACCACCTTTGAGTATTACTGTGATGTTATGGACGAGAATGAAAATATCCTTGCATTTATGAACCAGGCATTTGTCCCGGTAGATACAGACGAGGTGGCCTGATATGAAATTGGATTTGACCTTACAGCAATATGTGGAATGGGAAGTAACCAATGTCATGCCCCTGAAAGGCAAATACGGTTATCGTGTCATTTTAAAGTATATGGATGGTTCCAGCCGTCAGCAACAGAAAGCAGGGTTTGAAACGGAAAAGGAGGCTAATGCCGTCAGAGATAAAACCGTGGGGGAGTTACATTCCGGAAAATATATCGTTTATACCAATGTCCGGGTGAAAGATTTCCTGTATTTT
Organism: Enterocloster alcoholdehydrogenati; assembly: GCF_013282095.1. GTDB lineage: Bacteria > Bacillota > Clostridia > Lachnospirales > Lachnospiraceae > Enterocloster > Enterocloster alcoholdehydrogenati. The sequence goes on along the minus strand of NZ_BLTJ01000002.1, from coordinate 365,268 downwards.
TGGCTGGAAGAAGATATACGGAATCGTGTGGGCAGCAGTGAAACTTATGACACCTTTGAATCCAATGTCCGTAACCACGTAGTTCCCATTCTGGGAAGCAAAAAAATGTCGGAATTGAACCGGGGAGATATTCAGAAACTTTATAATGAAAAGACAGAATACTCAGTTTCTGTGGCAAAGCTGGTGAAAACTGTAATGAATGTTTCTATGCGGTATGCCGTAGATAAGAAAATTATTTCAGACAGCCCGGCACAGGGAATCGGACTTCCGAAAAAGGTGAAAAGACAGCAGTATCATACCAGAACCATTGACACGAAGAAAACCATGAACATGGAACAGATTCTGACTCTGCTGGAAGCCAGCAAAGGGACTCACATCCATATGCAGGTACTGTTTAATGTGCTGATGGGTTTGAGGCGGAGAGAAATCAATGGAGTAAAGTATTCAGACGTGGATTATATCAACCGGACATTGAGAGTAGAGCGGCAGCTCGGAAAGAAACTCAATTCAAGGAAAGAGGATTTTGCGCCTGATACTTATACGAAGCAGGAAGTAGGATTGAAAACTCCGTCCAGCTACCGCACGCTGCCCATACCGGATTATGTGTTTGAGGCAATTTTAGAGGAGCGGAAAGTGTATGAGAAGAACCGAAGTCGGAGAAAAAGCCAGTTTTTAGATGCAGGTTATATATGCTGTTCTAATTATGGGAAACCGAGGAGTAAGGATTTCCATTGGAAATATTATAAACAGATTTTACAGGAAAATGAATTGCCTGATATTCGTTGGCATGACCTGCGGAGCACATTTTGTACGCTTCTGTTGAAGAATAATTTTAATCCAAAAGCAGTCTCCAAGCTGATGGGCCATGCCAAGGAATTAATCACCATGGATGTTTATGGGGATAAACGGGAAATCATTGCTGACTGCGTAGATGAAATCCAGCCGTTCATTGATGAAGTTTTACCAGATTCCAAGGAAGAAAAAACATTTATATCTGAGTGTATAGATGTGGTAATTTCAGCAGAAGATTACCTTATATAATATGGAATAGAGAAATGTAACATAGCCATAAGAAAAGAACGCGCGTTCTATCTTATGGCTATACATTTCTACTGGTTCATGTTATAATTTTTAGTGACTTTTAGAAATGCCAATTCCGCTAGGTTTTATCTAGTGTTGCGGCGTCCTGAAAAAGAGGTTTTAGTGACTTTCATTCGTAAAATAGCAAAAGTTCGACTATTAGGCAGGCTGAAACTACTCTATTTTACGAATTTCTGCCTAATAGACGAACTTTTTCAGTGGTCACTAAGGAGGTAAAAACACATTATGGAGTTCAAATTACACTCAGAATACAGCCCCACCGGCGACCAGCCCCAGGCAATCGAAGCCCTCGTAAACGGCTTCAAGGAAGGCAATCAATGCCAGACTTTACTGGGAGTTACAGGCTCTGGCAAGACATTTACCATGGCCAATGTAATCCAGCAGTTGCAGAAGCCGACCCTCATCATCGCCCACAACAAGACTCTCGCCGCACAGCTTTACGGTGAGTTTAAGGAGTTCTTCCCGGAGAATGCCGTGGAATATTTTGTTTCCTACTACGACTACTACCAACCCGAAGCCTATGTCCCTTCTACAGATACCTATATTGAAAAAGACTCCGCCATTAACGACGAGATTGATAAGCTGCGTCATTCTGCCACGGCGGCCTTGTCTGAGCGGAGTGATGTGATCATTGTGGCATCGGTTTCCTGTATTTACGGTTTGGGAAGTCCCATCGATTATCAGAACATGGTTATTTCTCTGCGTCCGGGGATGGAGAAAGACCGGGATGACGTGATTCGGAAATTGATTGAGATCCAGTATGACCGCAACGACATGGACTTTAAACGCGGCAGTTTCCGGGTAAAAGGAGATGTGCTGGATATTTATCCCGCATATTCTGACGCCGAGGCTTTTCGCATCGAATTTTTCGGGGATGAGGTGGACCGGATCATGGAGATTGATACAGTTACAGGAGAGGTAAAGGCTCAGTTGGGTCACATTGCCATTTTCCCGGCCTCCCATTATGTAGTTCCCAAGGAGAAAATGATGGAAGCTACAGAGCATATTCTGGAGGAGTTAAAGGAACGGGTCGCATTTTTTAAGAGCGAAGATAAGCTTTTAGAGGCACAGCGGATTTCTGAACGGACAAATTTTGATGTGGAAATGATGCGGGAGACGGGATTTTGCTCCGGCATTGAAAATTATTCCAGACATTTAACCGGCGCTGCGCCGGGAGAACCGCCCTGTACGCTGATCGACTATTTTCCGAAGGATTTCCTTATTATTGTAGATGAGTCTCATATTACCCTTCCTCAGGTACGGGGAATGTACGCAGGAGATCGCTCCAGGAAAATGACCCTGGTGGACTATGGATTCCGCCTGCCCTCAGCCCTGGATAACCGGCCTTTGAATTTTCAGGAGTTTGAGGGGAAGATCGATCAGATGATGTTTGTTTCAGCCACTCCTTCGGTATATGAACAGGAGCATGAACTGATGCGGGTGGAGCAGATCATCCGGCCTACGGGACTTTTGGATCCGGAAATATTTGTGCGTCCGGTGGAGGGGCAGATTGATGACCTGATTTCAGAGGTCAATAAGGAGGTAGCGGGCCGCCATAAGGTGCTGATTACCACCCTGACAAAACGGATGGCCGAGGATCTGACGGACTATATGCGCGAAGTGGGAATACGGGTAAAATATCTCCACTCTGATATCGACACCCTGGAGCGGGCACAGATTATCCGCGATATGCGTCTGGATGTGTTTGACGTGCTGGTGGGCATAAACCTGCTGCGTGAGGGCCTGGATATACCGGAGATTACTTTAGTAGCGATTTTGGATGCAGATAAGGAAGGATTTCTCCGTTCAGAGACGTCTCTGATCCAGACCATCGGCCGTGCGGCCAGAAATTCCGAGGGTCATGTGATCATGTATGCAGATACTGTTACAGATTCCATGCGGTCCGCTATTGAGGAGACGAGGCGCCGCCGTCAGATCCAGCAGCAGTACAATGAGGTTCATGGCATCACTCCTACCACGATCAAAAAGGCGGTAAGGGATCTGATTGCTATTTCAAAGGCAGTAGAAAATGACCATTCTTCTGATGTGAAGGATCCAGAGTCCATGGATGAGAAGGAGCTTAAGAAACTGGCAAAGGAACTGGAAAAGAAGATGCGTCAGGCGGCGGCAGAGTTGAACTTTGAGGAGGCAGCCAGACTGCGTGACCGGATGGTGGAGATTAAAAAAATGCTGTTGGAGATGGACTAGGGGAACAATTACAGAATTTTTCTGAAAATCTCAGGAATTGTAAACTCTTTGTAAGGATTATGAAATTGCATAAATTAAAACTTTCATTTATAATAAAATCATACAAAAAGAACAAAGTGGATTTTAATAGGAGGAGGAGTGGTTATGCGTACAAAGAAAATGGTTTCCCTGGCAATAGCGTTCTTATTATCGGCCATGTCTGTTTTCACGGCTTATGCAGCAGACGAAAAGATTGATACGGTACGGCTGCAGTTTTCTTATGATAAGGAGCCGGAGACAGGAGAGGATATCGGAGATATCCATGTGAGCGCCGGGGATAACACCTACGATGTGGAATCGGCAGAGTATACAAATACAGAGGATAAAGATACCTGGACAGTAGGGGATGTGCCTGAGGTGAAGATAGAACTTTCCGCCAGAGAGGGCTATCGTTTTTCCTATACCAGCAAAAGCCATTTTAAGGTATCCGGCTGTGATGCAGAGTTTAAGAAAGCCAAGATTTATGATGATGGTGACTATATGGAAGTGACCGTTGAACTAAAACGCATTGGCGGAAGGCTGGAAGGAACCTCGAACCTGGACTGGAATGACCATACCGCTGAGTGGGATGAGATAGAAGGCGCTAAAAGCTATGATGTAAAGCTTTTAAGAGACGACAAGACAGTGACTACAGTAAATACGACTAATAATTATTTTGATTTTTCTGGATATTTTAATAAGGAAGGCGACTATACCTTCCGTGTAAGGGCGATTGCCAGCTATAACAATAAAACAGGTGACTGGTCAGAAGATTCCTCTTCTCTCTATATTGACGAAGATGAGGCCGGTACCTACAATGGAAGCGGTCGCTGGATTCAGGACGGAAATCGCTGGTGGTATTCCTATGCAGGCGGCGGATATCCTTCCGGAGGATGGAAACAGATTAGTGGCACCTGGTATCTTTTTGATAATTCCGGCTATATGCTCACTGGATGGCAGAAAGTAGACCGCCAGTGGTATTATCTCAATCCAAGCGGGGTCATGACTACCGGCTGGCAGAACGTAAATGGGGTATGGTATTACCTGAACGGAAGCGGTGAGATGCAGACTGGCTGGCAGTCGGTAGGCGGGCGCTGGTACTATCTGAACAACAGCGGAGCCATGCAGACCGGCTGGCTGCAGCAGAACGGGCAATGGTATTATCTGGACGGAAGTGGTGCCATGACTACCGGATGGCAGTCCATAAACGGAAGATGGTACTATATGGGCGGAAATGGAGTGATGTATACGAACACATGGACGCCGGATGGCAGATATGTGGACGGTTCCGGAGCCTGGGTGCAGTAGGATTGCAAAAAGCTGCTGTCTGGACAGAGAAATCTGCTCAGACAGCAGCTTTTTACAGTGCGTTTCCTCTTCCCCTCAGACAGCGGATCAGATGAAGGCTGTGGGATGCCTGCTGGGGCAGCGGAGTTGGACAGCAGTGCGCAATCCCCAAATTTAGTTCAGGGGAAGAAGGGTTGAGGAAACCAGCTCGATAGAATCTGATTTACGGCTGTAGCGGTAGACCTGATTGGAAAGACGATCCTGTGGGAGAACCTCGGAGGTATTGATTTGTGCTACCATCTGGCTCAGTTCGTCATAGGAGATGCCTTCTTCATCAGCTAAAAGAAGGACCTCATGAATACTGGAAGGGAGGATTACTACATCCTGTTCAATGCCCTCTGAGAAATGCTTTAGTACATTGGGATAGAGCATACATACTGCACCGTTGACGCCGCTGGTATTGGTCAGAACATAAAAGGGAGCGGTGAAGGAAGGATCGGATGCTGCAAAGTTTCCAGCGGCGTCCTCAAGAATACGGGCCATATCTGTAATGGAAGGCGGAAAGAGACGGGAAACATTGTTGAGAGCTGTATGAAACAGTTCCTCCGGGCGGATGCCCCATGTCTTTAGATGGGAATGGTGGATCGCAGCTGTCATGACGCCGGTATCATCTTCCTGAAGAAAAAGATAGAATACAATGGAGAGATCTAACCAGGGAATGTGGGGCATTTCCCTCAGCATGGCTTCGTTGGAGGCCGTGTTTACCAGACGGCAGGCAATTCGGGATTCCATAGCTTTGTAATCAGAAAGGACATTCGGGTGAATAAGAGGCGGGATCTCATTGGAGCGGTAAAGCTCTAAAAGATGGGAGGTGATCTCTGTAAGGGAGGTTCCTTCCAGATACTGACGGTAGCAGTCATTCAGATAGATCGTGGGCGCTACTGAATCCCTGCCCTTTGAGATGCACAGACCGTCCAGGATAAGACCGTTGTTTTTTGGAATTTTGCGCAGAGTAAGCTCATATTCCTGTCCCAAAGCCTGCTCCATTCCCGATTTTACCTTGTTTAAAAATGTGTCGTATACCAAATGTATACCCCCTTCATACATTGAATTTATGTAAACTGGCAATGCAGTTCCATAGCGGTTATAAAATAATGATCGTCTGTATAAGGCAGCCTTTCAGGGAGATGACGAAAAGAAAATTCTAAGAAAATCCTGAAGCGGTTACAGAATAGTTGGAAAATGAAAGTCCAGAAATAAAATGAATCTAAAAACAGAATAAGGGCAAACTGGGGATTTGTCAAGAGAAAACAAGTCTTTCAGCCAAAAATCTTGGGAAAGCAATCAAGACGCCTGCTGAATCGTTACAGAAATTTTCTAAAATCAAAAAAATGGTTGCAGTTTTTGGAAAAGTATAGTAATATAAAGGAGATGCGTCTGTAGCTCAGTGGATAGAGCAGTGGCCTCCGGAGCCGCGTGCGTAGGTTCGATTCCTATCAGACGCATTTTTGATACCTTATTCTGCATTACACAGAGAAACCAGGGGGATGGCCTCCTGGTTTTTCTGTTGCATTTTGCAGGTCTTTTTGCTAGAATAGAGCGAAGATACGGCCCCTGTGGGCATAGAACGGAGGATAAAATTATGGCGCGTAAGGTCAGATGGAAATCAGGCTATAAAGGGCCGGATGATGATAAGAAGAAACGGATCCGGATAGGAGTGGGAGCCGGGGCTGCGCTGGCGGTATTGATTGCAGGAGCGTTTGCTGTATCCCATTTTGCTGGAACAGCGGCCAGGGATCAGGAGGGGGTTATTGAGATTCTGGGTGAGGATGAGGAAAGTGACAGCCAGACTTCGGAGCCAGAGACGCAGGAACCGGAGGAAAACGGAGAGATTGATCAGGAAGTTTCCTCTGACAGCACAGCAGCGGATGATGAAGGAACGGATGAGACGCAGGAGATCACGGATTTTTCTTCCTATGATCTGGAGAAGGACGCGTACCCTCAGGTAAATGAGCTTATAGGCGCCTATTTCCAGGCAAAGATTGATCAGGATCCGGCGGCTCTCTATCAGGTATTCGGCAAAGCGGATGATGGAAATATGGATTTTTACCGGAAGGAACTGAAGGCGGAGGCGGCTTATGTCCAGGATTATGAGGATGTGACCTGCTACACTCGGAAAGGGCTGACAGAGGATTCTTATCTGGTCTATGTAATCTATGATGTGAAATTCCGTAGGGTGGATACATTGGCACCTGGAATTATGTGGTGCTATGTGGTAAAGGGAGACGACGGCAGGTATGTGATCCGTGAAAATGTCATTGGTGATGAAGCAGATTATGTGGCAGAGCAGAATCAGACCGAAGGAGTACGCCTTTTAAACCGCCAGGTAAAGGCCAAATTAAAGGCTGCTATTGAGTCAGACAGTCTGCTGGCTGGAATCTATAAGGGCCTGAGCAACGGGGCCGTTGTCACAGGAGATATTTCCGGAGATGGAACGGATACGGACAGCCAGGTACAGATCCTGGACGGCGCGATTTCTTCCGAAGAGGCAGAAAACTCAGAGGCAGAAACAACAGAGGCCGGAGCACAAGGGGATACGTCCCAGTCTGAGTCAGCCGCAGATCCAGCCCAGACAGCGCGGGAGGAAAGCCAGACCGAGACTGCCTCAGCTGCGGCTGCAGAATAAAAATAAACACGCATAAATACCGGCGCAGAGGACTGCGCCGCGGGAGGAACGACAGATCATGGATGTAAAGGATTTTTATTTTGACCTGCCCCAGGAGCTGATTGCCCAGGATCCCCTGGAGGATCGGTCCGCATCAAGGCTTCTGGTGCTTGATAAGAAAACGGGTGATGTGAAACACCGTATTTTTAAGGATATCACCGAGTATTTAAGACCAGGCGATTGTCTGGTGATCAACGATACAAAGGTGATTCCGGCCCGTCTGTTCGGTGTAAAGAAGGACACCGGGGCAAAGATTGAACTGCTTTTGTTAAAGCGGCGGGAAAATGATATTTGGGAGACATTAGTAAAGCCTGGAAAAAAAGCAAAGCCCGGCACTGTGATCGATTTTGGAGACGGCCTTTTGACAGGAACGGTTTTGGAGACAGTAGATGATGGAAACCGCCTGATCCGGTTTTCCTATGAAGGTATTTTTGAAGAGATCTTAGACCGGCTGGGCCAGATGCCCCTTCCGCCTTATATTACCCACCAGTTAAAGGACAAGAACCGTTATCAGACGGTGTATGCAGTCCATGAGGGGTCTGCTGCTGCACCCACAGCAGGCCTTCATTTTACAAAAGAACTGTTAAAGCAGATCGAGGAAATGGGGGTTAAGATTGCCCATGTGACGCTCCATGTAGGGCTTGGTACCTTCCGTCCTGTAAAGGTGGAAAATGTGCAGGAGCACCATATGCATTCGGAGTTTTATATGGTGGAGGAATCGGAGGCAAAGAAAGTCAATGATACAAAGGCGGCAGGAGGCAGGGTAATCTGCGTAGGCACCACCAGTTGCCGTACTGTGGAATCAGCCTCAACAGCGGACGGTATTCTTCAGGCTAAGACGGGATGGACGGATATTTTCATTTATCCGGGATACCGGTTTAAGATTCTGGATTCTCTGATTACCAATTTCCATCTGCCAGAATCTACGCTGGTGATGTTAGTCAGCGCTCTGGCAGGAAGAGAGCATATCCTGAAGGCATATGAGGAGGCTATTCGGGAGCGATACAGGTTCTTTTCATTTGGGGATGCCATGCTCATTACTGACAGTGAAAAATAAACGGGAGAGCTGTCCCGTCTGAAACATTTCAGAAAAAAGCGTCCAGGTGATTAGGCCCATGGACGCTTTTGGATTATGCGGACAATGTAAAGGAAACTTCTTTATACACTGCCCAGATAGGCCACTGTCTGATTTCCTGTATGGACTGCCCCGTCCGTCTGGCAGGAGCCTGCAGTCTGTTTGGAATAAACTGCTGATTTGCGTTCATTTGTCGGTTTATCACCCTTGTTTTATATGCCAGCATTTTAACAAAAAAAGTGAGGGAGGCGAATGCGCCTTTTATTGCCTGAATGCAAAATTGATGATATACTAGATCAGCACAGAAACAGCACATGATTTTTAGGCTGCCTGCTGTGCAGACAAAGTAAAAAATGAAAAGACAAAATCATAAATGAAGTGAAAAAGGAGGACTGCCTGGTGGAAGAGCGTCTGAACAAATGGCTTGGCCGCATGGGGGTCTGTTCGAGACGGGAAGCAGACCGTCTGATTGAAGAGGGAAAGGTTCTGGTAGATGGAAAAAGGGCAGCAGCCGGACAAAAAGTGTCAGAGGGCCAGACTGTAGTCTGCTGCGGCCGGGCAGCGGGAAGGGTGGGACAGGAGAAAGAGCTCCCCAGACCGGTGCTTTTAGCAGTCAACAAGCCAAAAGGTATTGTATGCACAACCTCGGACAAGGATCGGGCGGAAAATATCGTAGATTTTCTGGGATACCCGCAAAGGGTCTATCCCATAGGACGGCTGGATAAGGACTCCCAGGGACTGCTGCTTATGACGAATCAGGGTGATCTGGTGAATAAGATCATGCGCAGCGGAAATGCTCATGAAAAGGAGTATATTGTTACCGTGGACCGTCCTGTTACGGATGGGTTTGTAAAAAAAATGGCGGCTGGCCTGTGGCTGCCTGATCTGGAGCGAAAAACCCTGCCCTGTAAGGTAAAGAAACTGGAGGAGCGTACCTTTTCCATTATCCTTACTCAGGGATTAAACCGTCAGATCCGGCGGATGTGCGCCGCCTGCGGCTGTCAGGTAAAGAGCCTTAAGCGTGTGCGGATCATGAACATCTGTCTGAACGGCCTTGAGGAGGGCGCCTGCAGAGAGGTCAGAAAGGAGGAATATCAGGAACTTTTGCGTCAGCTTGAGGGTTCAAACAGTCTGTCTGCGAAGGATCTGGATATGAGAAGAAACGTCAAAACTCATTTTATACCCGCCAACCTTGATATAAAAAAGTGAGAAGTCAGGAGAGACTATGGAAACAAAGATTCAAAGAATGAAAGAACTGATCCCTATTCTGAGAGAGGCTGCAAAGGCTTACTATCAGGAGAGCCGGGAGATTATGAGCAATCTTGAATACGACAGGCTTTATGACGAGCTGGCAGCACTGGAAAAGGCCACTGGCGTGATTTTATCGGGAAGCCCTACGCAGCAGGTGGGATATGAGGTTTTAAGTGAACTGCCGAAGGAAACCCACGAGACGCCTATGCTTTCTCTTGACAAGACAAAGAGTGTGGAGGATCTGCAGCAGTGGCTGGGTGACAAAAAGGGTATTTTATCCTGGAAAATGGATGGCCTGACCATTGTACTGACCTATGAAAACGGTATTCTGGCCAAGGCGGTTACCAGAGGAAACGGTGAAATCGGGGAGGTCATCACAGCCAATGCCCGGGCATTTTCCAATATCCCCTTAAACATTGCCTACAAGGGACAGCTGGTGCTGCGGGGCGAGGCAGTGATTACGTATTCGGATTTTGAGCGGATCAACAGCCAGATCGGGGATGCGGATGCCAAATACAAAAACCCCAGAAATCTCTGCAGCGGTTCGGTGCGCCAGCTAAACAGCCAGGTTACGGCAGAGCGCAATGTTCACTTTGAGGCCTTTGCCCTGGTACGGGCCGAGGGCGTGGATTTTAACAATTCCAGGAAATGCCAGTTTGAATGGTTAAAGAGCCAGGGCTTTGAGGTGGTGTATCACGAAGAGGTGACAGACGAGACGCTGCCCGAAAAAGTGGAATGGTTTGGCAGGGAAGCGGAGCACAATGATATTCCCTCTGACGGTCTGGTTCTTCTTTTCGATGATATTGCCTACGGAGATTCTCTGGGGCGGACAGCCAAATTTCCAAGAAATGCCATTGCCTTTAAGTGGCAGGACGAGGTGCGTGAGACAACGCTTTCCTATATAGAATGGAGCGCCTCACGAACGGGGCTTATCAATCCGGTGGCGGTATTTGAGCCGGTGGAACTGGAGGGCACCACAGTGAGCCGCGCCAGCGTCCATAATATCAGCATTATGGAAGGGTTGGAACTGGGAGCGGGAGACAGGATCACGGTCTACAAGGCGAATATGATTATCCCGCAGATTGCCCAAAACCTGACTCGCAGCGGCGTCAGAGATATCCCCGATCGATGTCCGGTCTGCGGCGGGGTTACAAAGATCCGCCGGATCAATGACGTAAAGAGCCTTTACTGCACGAATCCCGATTGTCAGGCCAAGAAGATAAAGAGCTTTACCCTCTTTGTCAGCAGAGACGCCTTAAATATAGACGGCTTGTCTGAGGCTACCCTGGAAAAATTTATCAGCATGGGCTTTATCCATGAGTTTGCAGATATCTTCCATCTGGAGAATCACAGGGAAACCATTGTGGAAATGGAAGGGTTCGGGCCAAAATCCTATGACAATCTTATTGCATCTGTGAAGAAAGCCTCTGAGACAACGCTTCCGAGAGTGATTTACGGGCTGGGGATTGCCGGTATCGGGCTGGCAAATGCCAAGATGCTCTGCCGTCATTTTCAGTATGATTTTCAAAAGATGCGCAGCAGCAGTGAAGAGGAGCTTACGGCGGCAGATGGTATCGGCGGAGTGCTGGCTCAGGCCTGGATGGATTATTTTGCAGATGAAAAAAATAACGCTGTGGTAGATCGCCTTCTTGGGGAGCTTACCATTGAGCAGGAGCCGATGGAAGAGGGCGAGAAACCGTTTGAGGGACTGACCTTTGTGATTACAGGCTCGGTGGAGCATTTTGCCAACCGCAAGGAACTGCAGGAGCTGATCGAGAGCAAGGGGGGGAAGGCGGCCGGTTCCGTGACCTCAAAGACCGCTTATCTGATCAACAATGATACTATGTCAAATTCATCAAAGAATAAGAAAGCAAAAGATCTGGGGATTCCGATTATATCAGAGGAGGAATTTCTGAAAATGCTTTAACGCAGCGCCGCCGGGCGGGGAAGGAGAAGGTTTTATATGCCCATTAAAGTACAGAGGGATCTGCCTGCAAAGGCGATCCTGGAATCAGAAAATATTTTTATCATGGATGAGGACAGGGCGATGAGGCAGGATATCCGGCCGCTGGAGATCCTGATTTTAAACCTTATGCCATTAAAGGAGGAGACGGAGACACAGCTTCTTCGGGCGCTGTCTAATACACCTCTTCAGGTGGACTGCACCTTTCTCATGTTATCCACCCATGTGTCAAAGAACACCTCCGCAAGCCACTTGAATAAGTTCTATGTGAGCTTTGAGAGCATCCGCAGAAACCGGTTTGACGGTATGATTATCACAGGCGCGCCGGTGGAGAATCTGGCGTTTGAGGAAGTGAATTACTGGCCGGAACTGGCCGCTATCATGGAATGGAGCAAAACCCATGTAACCTCCACCCTTCATATCTGCTGGGGAGCGCAGGCCGGGCTCTACTACCATTACGGCATTCCAAAATACAGGCGGGAAAATAAGCTGTCCGGGATCTACAACCACAGGGTACTGGATCGGAAGGTGCCTCTGGTAAGAAGCTTAAACGACTTCTTTCTGGCGCCTCATTCCCGGTATACAGAGGTTCGCAGGGAGGATATTTTAAAGCATCCGGAGCTGATCATCCTGGCAGAATCAGATGAGGCCGGAGTATTCCTGGTTATGAGCCGGGACGGCCGTCAGATTTTCGTTCAGGGCCATCCGGAATATGACAGAATGACTCTGAATAATGAGTACCACAGAGATCAGGATAAGGGCCTAAAGCCGGAACTGCCATGTAATTATTATGACCGCAATGACCCTTCTTCGGTGCCGGTTCTGACCTGGAGAAATACATCTAACACACTGTATACGAACTGGCTGAACTTCTACGTTTATCAGATTACGCCTTATTTATTAGACTGCGAGGAGTAAAACAGCAGATCTGTCCCCTGCTGCTTTTAACAAAATCTTAATTTTAAGCCCTCCTACTCTTTTACCCTCTTAATCCTTTCCGTGCTATGATACATACAGTGGATGGGGCAAAGAGGCCCTGGATCCAAATCTGGGAAGGAGGAGCATATTATGAGCACAGGAAGAGGAGTAATTGCAAGAGTGGAAGCCGCCTTAGACCGCAGGGCAGAGAGATTTACCTTCCGTCATCCATATCTTACCATGGTCATTATGTTTATAGCTGTGCCGCTTCTTATGCTGGCTGCGGTTTCAGCGCTGACACTGTTGGCGGCTTTGCCGGCGGCGATGCTGTTTGGATTATTATGAGGGATCAGGAAGGTCTTAATGCAATCTTAATATTGGGAGTTAAATATTTAACGCCTATTTTATTATAACTGTGATAATCTGTTGAGGATCAAAAGGAGGAAATAGATAATGGACATTTTGATAATGGACGCTTTAATGATAGGAACTCTGTTGGCCGGTTTTGGACTGCTGAGGCTTTTTCTTGGCTGGTGTATCGACCAGACAGAAGGAGAAAACGGTAAAAAAGGATAAAAGGCCGTTTCTTCAGCTGCGGTTAAGAAAACAGAAGGAGGAAATGGATATGGCAGGAATGGTCGTTTTAGGATTGATCCTGGCAGGACTTGCCGGGTATCTGGTGTACGCGCTGGTGTACCCGGAAAAGCTGTGAAAATCAGCACATAAATGACAAACAGGAGGAAAAAAGTGTTATGTTGCAGATTATAGCGGCGCTTGTGATCTATATCGCCCTGGTGATTCCCATGGGAACGTACCTGTATCACATAGCGTCAGGCCAAAAAACATTTGCGGATCCTGTATTTAACAGGATCGATAACGGGATCTATAAGATCTGTGGGATAAATAGACAGGGGATGAACTGGAAACAGTATGTGGCCAGCCTGCTGACGACGAATGCAGTGATGATTTTTGCGGGATATCTGATCCTGCGTATTCAGGGAAGTCTGTTTTTAAATCCTAATGGAATTGAAGGAATGGAGCCGACCCTGGCTTTTAATACCATTATCAGCTTTATGACCAATACAAACCTCCAGCATTATGCGGGAGAGTCGGGACTTTCCTATTTGAGTCAGACGCTGGTCATCATTTTTATGATGTTTACATCCGCTGCCACAGGATATGCGGCCTGCATGGCTTTTATCCGCGGCATCACGGGAAGCGGAACACATCTGGGAAATTTTCATGAGGATTTCATCCGCATTACCACCCGCGTGCTGATTCCCTTCTCTATTATTATTGCTCTGATCCTGGTAAGTCAGGGAACACCGGAAAATTATACAGCCAACCTTACGCTGCATACGCTGGAGGGAAAGAACCAGGACATTGCCATGGGACCTATGGCGGCCCTGGTAGCCATTAAGCATCTGGGAACCAACGGCGGCGGCTTTCTGGGAGCAAATTCGGCAACGCCTCTGGAGAATCCGACGATTCTTACCAATCTGGTAGAGATGTACGCCATGGCGATTCTGCCGGGAGCCTGTGTGATCGTATTTGGAAAGATGTTTCATGACAGAAAGAAAGAGAATGGTGCAGAGGCAAAGAAGATGCGTGCGCTCATCGGACATCAGGCACGACCGATTCTCGGAGCAATGGCAATTCTGTTCCTGATCGGCCTGTCCATATGCTTTTTTGCAGAAAAGGCGGGAAATCCGCTTCTGGAGCACGCAGGTTTAAGCCAGGCCATGGGGAATATGGAAGGAAAGGAAGTCCGCTTTGGAATCGATCAGTCGGTTCTGTTTACTACGGTCACAACCTCCTTTACCACAGGTACTGTAAACAATATGCATGATTCGCTGACGTCTCTGGGCGGTATGGTACCGCTGCTGCATATGATGCTCAACTGCGTATTTGGCGGTAAGGGCGTGGGCTTTATGAATATGATCATGTATGCTATTCTGGCGGTATTCCTCTGCGGCCTGATGATCGGCCGTACACCGGAATATCTGGGAAAGAAGATCGAGGGCAGAGAGATGAAGCTGATCGTAATCGTGCTCATTCTTCATCCCCTTTTGATCCTGGGCTTTTCTGCCCTGGCAGTAGTAAACCAGGCAGGACTTGCAGGAATTACCAATCCAGGCTTTCACGGTCTGACCCAGGTGCTGTATGAGTTTGCCTCTTCAGCGGCAAACAATGGTTCCGGCTTTGAGGGACTGGCAGACAACACAGGATTTTGGAATATCACAACGGGTATTGTAATGTTCTTAGGAAGATATATTCCCATTATCGCCCAGCTGGCCATTGCGGGAAGCCTGTTTGCAAAGCGCCGCATGAACGAGAGTGCAGGCACCCTGCGTACGGATAATGTGATCTTTACCATGACCCTTGTGTTTATTGTCTATATTTTCGCGGCTCTGACCTTTTTCCCGGCTTTGGCTCTGGGACCGATCGCAGAGCATTTGATCCTGTGGTTCCCCATGTAGACGGAACATCAGGTAGAAAGGAATTCCTATGGCAAGAGAGAAACAGACTAAATTTATTACGAAGGACATTCTGGACAGCTCCATAAAAGGAGCTTTTCAGAAACTGGATCCCAGGTACATGATAAAAAATCCAGTGATGTTCGTGGTAGAGATCGGATTTTTTATTACATTGGTACTGAGTATTTTTCCAACGGTTTTTGGAGACGGATCTGACCTTCGGATTTATAATATAGTAGTAACGGTTATTTTGTTTGTGACGATTCTGTTCGCCAACTTCGCAGAATCCGTGGCAGAGGGGCGCGGAAAAGCCCAGGCGGAAACCCTTAAAAAAACGAAAAAGGATACCACGGCCCGTCTGCTGGACAAAAACGGAAAGGATACCGTCATTCCGGCTTCTCAGTTAAAGAAGGGGGATGTGGTGCTTGTTAAGACAGGAGAACTGATTCCAAATGACGGTGAGGTCATTGAGGGAATTGCCTCTGTAGATGAGTCAGCCATCACCGGTGAGTCTGCCCCTGTGACAAGAGAGGCAGGCGGAGATTTTTCTTCTGTAACAGGAGGAACCACCGTTGTATCAGACTGGTTAAAGATTCGGATCACCTCAGAACCGGGACAGTCATTTTTGGATAAGATGATTTCTCTGGTAGAGGGTGCATCCCGACAGAAAACTCCCAACGAAATCGCATTAAATACGCTCCTTGTGAGTTTGACTATTGTGTTTCTGATTGTAGTTGTAACGCTGCACTGCTTTGCAGACTATACTCAGACACGGATTCCGATTTCTACACTAATCGCCCTGCTGGTGTGTCTGATCCCCACTACCATCGGCGGCCTGCTTTCCGCCATCGGTATTGCGGGAATGGACCGTGTGACCCGGTTTAACGTGATCGCCATGAGCGGAAAGGCTGTAGAAGCCTGCGGAGACGTGGATACCATGATTCTGGATAAGACAGGAACCATTACATACGGAAATCGTCTGGCGGCAGAGTTTTATCCCGTAAAGGGAATCTCAAAGGAGGATCTGATCGACTATGCGGTCATGACGTCCTTAAAGGACAGTACCCCGGAGGGAAAATCGGTAGTAGAACTGGCAGATACCATGGGAACCCGGATCGATCCTTCCACTGCAGATCAGATGGAATTTGTTGAGTTTACGGCTCAGACTAAGATGAGCGGCGTCAACCTTTCAAATGGAATGGAAGTGAGAAAGGGAGCTTCGGAAGCGATCAAGGCCCGTGTAGCAGAACTGAACGGAACTATCCCGGAGGATCTGGAAGAGATTGTAACAAAGATTTCCAAGCTGGGAGGCACTCCTTTGGTAGTATGCGCGGGAAATGTGATCTACGGCGTGATTTATCTGAAGGATACAGTAAAGCCGGGACTGACCGAGCGGTTTGAGCGGCTGCGCCAGATTGGTATTAAGACGATTATGTGTACAGGCGATAATCCTCTGACAGCGGCCACTATTGCCAAGGAGGCTGGAGTAGACGGATTCATCGCAGAGTGCAAGCCGGAGGATAAGATTGAAGCCATAAAGAAAGAGCAGCTGGAAGGAAAAATCGTGGCAATGACTGGCGACGGAACCAATGATGCTCCGGCTCTGGCGCAGGCAGATGTCGGCCTGGCGATGAATTCCGGAACCGCTGCAGCAAAAGAGGCAGCCAATATGGTGGATCTTGATTCAGACCCTACCAAGATTCTGGAAGTGGTGGAGATCGGAAAACAGCTGCTGATCACCCGCGGTTCGCTGACGACCTTCAGTATCGCAAATGATGTGGCAAAGTATTTTGCAATCATTCCCGCTATGTTTATGATGGTGATCCCCCAGATGGAGAGGCTGAATATTATGGGACTTTCCAGCCCCTACAGCGCGATCCTGTCTGCGCTGATCTTTAACGCCCTCATTATTCCCGGTCTGATTCCCATTGCCATGCGCGGAGTGAAGTACAGGCCCATGAGCTCTGAGCGTATGCTGCTTAAGAATATGGGAATCTACGGAGTGGGCGGAATTATCGTGCCCTTTATTGGAATCAAGATCATTGATCTTTTGATCGCTCCGCTTGTTGGAATGATGGGATTGTAAAGGTCATTTCCGCAGGCTATGAATGAGGAGGAACAGGAGCATGAAACAATTTTTAAAGACATTAAAGGGAGCGGTAATCCTGACAGTGCTTATGGCTGTCTTAAGCTCCGTGGTATATCCGGCGGTCACTACCATACTGGCCCAGACCTTTTTTAAGGAGAAGGCCAATGGAAGCCTGATCTACGCAGATGGAACGGCCATTGGTTCAGAACTGGTTGGACAAAAATGGGAGGATCCACGGTTCTTTAAGGGAAGACCTTCATCTGTGAATTACAATGTTTATACGGATGAGGAAAAGGAAAATGGAAGCTACACAGGCGTAGCTTCCGGAACCTACAACTACGGCCCTACCAATGAGAAACTGACTGACAGAGTGGAGGAAGCGGTAGCCGCCTTTAAGGAGGAGTATAAAAAAGCTACCGGAAAGGAACTGACGGAGGAGATTCCGGCAGACCTCTTTACAGCATCCGGCTCTGGATTGGATCCCCATATCAGCCCGGCAGCCGCACGGATCCAGGTTCCGATTGTGGCGGCTGCCTCAGGCCTTGATGAAGGGGAAGTAAATAAGCTGGTAGAGGCGCATACAGAGCACAAGCTGCTTGGCATCTTCGGCGAGGAAAGAGTCAATGTGCTGGAGCTGAACCTGG
Source organism: Enterocloster alcoholdehydrogenati (assembly GCF_013282095.1). GTDB lineage: Bacteria > Bacillota > Clostridia > Lachnospirales > Lachnospiraceae > Enterocloster > Enterocloster alcoholdehydrogenati. The sequence continues at coordinate 347,512 of NZ_BLTJ01000002.1, read as the reverse complement.
ATCTGGCAAAGAAACTGGGAATCACAGCATAAGGAGGTTGCCATGGAAGATAACAGGCCGGATCCGGAGCTTCTTTTAAAGAAGATCAGGCAGGAAGAAGAGAAGCGAAAAAAAGAGCAAAAGGGAAAATTAAAGATTTTTCTGGGATATGCGGCCGGCGTAGGCAAGACATACGCCATGCTGGAAGCGGCTCAGACGATCCGGGAAAAGGGCGGGGAAGTGGTGGCCGGCTATATCGAGCCTCATGACCGCCCGGCAACACTTGCTATGGCGGAAGGGCTGGAGAACCTTCCGCCTCTTATGGTTGAATACAAGGGAATCCGCCTGAGGGAGTTTGATCTGGATGAGGCGTTAAAGAGAAAGCCGAAACTGATTCTGGTGGATGAGCTGGCCCATACCAATGCTCCCGGACTGCGCCACGAGAAACGGTATCAAGATGTGGAGGAACTGCTTCAGGCCGGGATCAGCGTGTATACAACGCTGAATATTCAGCATCTGGAAAGTCTGAATGACCAGATCGGAAGCATAACGGGAATCCGGGTTAGAGAACGAATTCCGGATGGGATCTTTGACCAGGCGGATCAGGTGGAGCTCATTGACATTGAACCGTCAGATCTTTTACAGAGGCTGAAGGAAGGCAAGATCTATCATGCAGCCCAGGCTGAGCGGGCACTGGATCATTTTTTCGCGGAGGAAAAGCTGATCGCTTTAAGGGAGATTGCCTTAAGGCGCACGGCAGACCGGGTAAACCGCTTGGCTGTGCTGGAGCGGGAAAACAGAGGAGGAGCGGATTACCATACAGGTGAGCACGTGCTGACCTGTATTTCGCCGTCTCCTACCTGTGCGAAGGTGATTCGGACTGCTTCCAGGCTGGCCTACGCTTTCAGGGGAGAATTTACGGCTCTATATGTAGAGACGCCTTCTCTTCAGGAGGCGGATCCCCAGACAAAGCGGATGGTGGAGGAAAATATCCATCTGGCAAAGGCCCTGGGAGCCAAAATCGCCACGGTATTTGGGGAAGATATTGCAGGGCAGATTGCAGAATACGCCAAGCTCAGCAATGTATCAAAAGTAGTGCTGGGGAGAACCAACCATAAGATTCTCTTTGGACAGACCAAGGGTTCTCTGGCAGACCGGGTGGCTCAGTATGCCCCGCGTCTGGACATTTATATCATACCGGACATAGAGAACGGAGGAATACGCAAAAAACGGGGATTCTATGCGGGATATGGAAAAAAGAAAAAAGATAAGCCGGAACGCTTCATGCAGGGCATCGGGGGCGACTGGCTGAAATGTATTCTGGCTCTGGGCGTTTCTACGGCAGTCGGAATGATCTTTCAGTATTTTAAAATGTCAGAATCCAACATTATTATGCTTTATCTTCTGGGAATCCTTTTGGCTGCCATGAATACATCCCGGCGCATCTGTCTGGTGGTTGCCTCTGTACTCAGTGTGCTGTTGTTTAATTTTTGCTTTACAGAGCCTTTTTACAGTTTCCAGATGGAAGGCAGGGAATATCCGGTCACGGCGGCTGTCATGCTGGCAGCGGCGTTAATTACCTCTTCTCTGATGAGCAAGGTTCGCAGCCATTCAAAGGAGATGGCAAAAAAGGCATACCGCACAGAGATCCTTTTGGATAACAGCCGCAGGCTCCGCCGGGTTCGGGAGAAAAAGGAAGTGGTGAAAGAGGTAAGCGGGCAGATCAAGAAGATGCTGGGACTGCCTGTGCTTTTTTATCTCTACTCAGATGGCGGGCTGGAGGGACCGTATTTCCTTCCGGCAGACGGCGAAGGTCATATGCAGGTTGAGGAGTTTTTAAACCAGCAGGAACGGGCAGTGGCCATGTGGACGGCTGTCCGTGGAAAGAGGGCCGGAGCCTGTACCCATACCCTTCCAGATGCCAAAGCCATCTATCTCCCTGTAAAGAGCGGCGACCGGGTATACGGCGTGGTGGGAATCGCGCTGGAGGAGCGCAGGGAGATACCGCCTTTTGAATACAGCCTTATTACCGCCATGCTGAATGAGACGGGACTGGTGTTTGACCGTATGGAAATGATGGCGGCGGTTCACGAAGAGAAAGAAAGGAAAGGTGAAGAGCTATGACGCAGCAGGAACATATTCTGGTATGTCTGTCCTCTTCTCCAGCAAACAAAACGATTATCCAGGCGGCAGCCCGGATGGCGGAAGCGTTCAAGGGGGAGTTTACAGCTCTGTATGTTGAGACATCTCAGTCTCAGAGGATGGATGAAGAAGACAGGAGCAGGCTTCGCAGTCACGTCCGTCTGGCAAAAAAACTGGGAGCCAAGATCGAGACAACCTGCGGGGATGATATTGCGTTTCAGATTTCAGAATTTGCCCGGCTGTCCGGTATTACCAAGATTGTGATCGGAAGAAGTGTAACGGAGCGCAGCCATTTCTGGGGAAAGCAGCCCCTGACGGAACAGCTGATCGCAAATGCTCCCAATATGGATATCTATATCATCCCCTGTCAGATGGCGGAAACGGCCGGTTTCAGCCGCAAAAACATACAGAGCGCTCTGGTGCTGTCTGTGGGAGACATCACAAAAAGTATTCTGGGACTGGCGGCAGCCAGCTGTATTGGAACCCTGTTTGAACAGCTTGGGTTTGATGAGGCAAATATTATCACAGTCTTTGTACTGGCGGTGCTGATTATTTCCGTTACCATCCGCAATCAGATCTACAGCCTGATTGCAGCCATTGTCAGTGTGCTGGTGTTTAATTTCCTTTTTACAGCTCCTAAATATACGCTGGTGGCTTATGACCGGGGATATCCGGTTACATTTCTCATCATGTTTGTAGCGGCTTTTCTCACAGGCACCCTTGCGTCCAGAATGAAAAGAAGTTCCAGGCAGCTGGCTCATGTAGCCTTTCGGACAAGAGTCCTCTTTGAAACCAATCAGCTTCTGCAGCAGAAAAAGACCCGCAATGAGATTGTCAGCGCCACGGCCCATCAGCTGATTAAGCTTCTGGACCGGGATATCATCTTTTATCTGGTAAAGGATGGAAAGCTGGGGACTCCGAAGGTTTTTCGGACAGAGGGAGATGATATACCGGAGGCCTATACGTCTTTGGAGGAGAAAAAGGCCGCCCAGTGGGCCTTTGATAATAACCGCCATGCGGGAGCCACGACGCGGAACCTGTCTCACGCCAGCTGTCTGTACCTGGCTGTGCGGGTCAATGATACGGTTTATGGGGTGGTGGGCATTGTAATCGGGAATCAGCCGCTTGCAGCCTTTGAGAACAGCATCCTTCTTTCCATTCTGGGCGAGTGCGCTCTGGCGCTGGAAAATGAAAAGAATGCCTGGGAAAAGCAGGAGGCGGCCCTGCTGGCAAAAAATGAGCAGCTTCGTTCTCAGCTTCTAAGGGCCATTTCCCACGATCTGCGCACCCCGCTTACTTCGATTTCAGGAAATGCCAGCAACCTGCTTTCCAACAGCCCTTCCTTCGACGAAGCTACCAGACAGAGCCTCTATCAGGATATTTATGATGACTCCATGTGGCTGATCAATCTGGTGGAGAACCTCCTTTCTGTTACGCGTCTGGAAGAGGGCAGACTGAATCTGAATATGTCTGCAGAGCTGGTGGATGAGGTGGTAAAGGAGGCTTTAAACCACGTAGACCGGAAAAGCTCAGAGCATACCATTACCGTCAGCCATGAGGATGAGTTTCTCCTGGCCCGGATGGATGCCAAGCTGATCGTTCAGGTGGTGATCAATCTGGTAAATAATGCTATTAAGTATACCCCTGCGGGATCTCACATTGCTGTTGCAACCAGAAAAGACGGAAAGTGGGCAGTGATCGCGGTAGCAGACGACGGCCCCGGCGTTCCCGACGAAAACAAGCAAAAGCTGTTTGATATGTTTTACAGCGGGGCCAATCGGATCGTAGACAGCAGGCGCAGTCTGGGACTTGGGCTTTCTCTGTGCAAATCCATTGTAAACGCACATGGAGGAACCATTACCATCAGCGATCACGTGCCCCATGGGGCTGTGTTTACGTTTACGCTGCCAGCAGAAGAGGTACGGCTGACGGAGTGACCGTCAAACGTGTATTTTTAACGGTACAAGGCGATTGTATGCAGAAAAAGGCTTGCAATCGCCTTTTTTACTGCATATAATGTAGTTTGACAAAAAATAGACAAGTGAGGATACATAACATGAGAGGAGTAGAGACCAGGATCCAGGAGATCCGCCACAGAATTTTCCGTGAAGTTGCCCGTATGGCTTACCACACCGAATGGCCGGTAGACAAGCGGATTGAAGAACTTCCATATAAAATTATTCCCGGTGAGGTGGGAAATTTCCGCAACGATGTATTTCTGGAGCGTGCCATCGTAGGTGAGAGACTGCGCCTTGCCATGGGACTTCCCAGCCGCAGCGCTGCAGAGCACGCGCCTCTTTCTGATAATATTGAGGCAGCAGATAAGGCAGAGACCTATTACACCCCGCCTTTAATCAATGTGATCAAGTTTGCCTGCAATGCCTGCAAGGAAAAGAGAGTTTATGTAACTGACGGCTGCCAGGGCTGTCTGGCACACCCCTGCGTGGAAGTCTGTCCAAAGGACGCTATTCATTTAGACCGCACCAATGGCCGTTCCCATATTGATGAAGACAAGTGCATCAAGTGCGGAAAGTGCGCCACTGTCTGTTCCTACAAGGCCATCATCACACAGGAGCGCCCCTGTGCAGCTGCCTGCGGTATGGACGCCATTCATTCAGACGAGAACGGCAAGGCGGATATTGACTATGAGAAGTGCGTTTCCTGCGGCCAGTGTCTTGTAAATTGTCCCTTCGGCGCCATTGCGGACAAGTCCCAGATCTTCCAGGTGATCCGTTCCATCCAGTCCGGTGAGAAGGTTTATGCAGCCGTTGCTCCTGCTTTTGTAGGCCAGTTCGGGCCAAAGGTAACCCCCGGAAAGCTTCGCGCAGCTATGAAGGCTCTGGGCTTTACGGATGTATTTGAGGTAGCCATCGGTGCTGACCTGTGCGCGACCCAGGAGGCCAATGACTTTATAGAGGAGGTTCCAGAGAAGCTTCCATTTATGGCTACTTCCTGCTGTCCTGCCTGGTCAGTGATGGCAAAGAAGCTTTTCCCAGAGCACGCCAACTGTATTTCCATGGCCCTGACCCCCATGGTGCTGACTGCCAGACTGATCAAGCAGGAGCATCCGGACGCTAAGATCGTGTTCATCGGCCCCTGCGCCGCAAAGAAACTGGAGGCCATGAGAAAGTCTGTGCGCAGCGAGGTGGATTTTGTTCTTACCTTTGAGGAGATGGATGGAATCTTTGATGCAAAGCACGTGGATATTGAAAACATCGAGGAAGATCCCGACGGTGTAAACGACGCTTCTGCCGATGGAAGAAATTTTGCGGTAGCGGGAGGCGTTGCCAAGTCTGTTGCAGATGTGATCCATGAAAAATACCCGGATCGCGAGGTAAAAATCGCAAACGCGGAAGGCTTAAAGGAATGCCGTCAGCTTCTTAAGATGGCCACTCTTGGAAAATACAACGGCTATCTGTTAGAGGGTATGGCCTGTCCCGGCGGCTGTGTAGCCGGAGCCGGAACCATGCAGCCAGTAAAGAAGTCCCAGGCAGCGGTAAACCTTTACGCTTCCAAGGCGCATCATAAGAACTCTAATGAAACAGAGCACGTAAAAGAGCTGGATAAGCTTGTATACTAAGCAGCACAAAAAACCCTCCGGGCCGCGAAGATTTGCGGCTTTGGAGGTTTTTTTTATTGAAATATCAGGTACCTGTGCAATTAGAAAATAGATTTTCCGCCCAGTTGCACTGGAAAGAAAATTACTTTATAATGATTAGTAAGAAGGAGAAAGTGGGAATGAGCCTTTTTATGTAATGCTCTGAAAAGAGGATACAGAGCTTTTAAAATGGCTGGATTATGCCATTACAGAGATGGATCGGGAGGATCCAGCCTGGAGTGTGCATTTGTCAAACAAGTATTATGAGGTCGGTCCCCATGGCACCCCCTATTTTACGAGAGAAGGAAAAGGCTTTTCTGGAAGGAAACTGCGCCTGCTTTTTGAGGAAGATAAAAAGGCTGATACTTGTAAAAATCTTCCGCCTGCTATATAATCAAGAAAGCGCGATACGACCCGGCTGTATGGCCGGGTCATTTTAATGGAGGTACATAAAAGATGAAGCTGGTGATTATTGAGCCCTTGGGCGTAGAAAAGGAAAAGCTGCTTTCCATGGCACAGGAGGCACTAAGCGGCCGGATGGAGATTGTATATTATGATACAAGGACAACGGATACAAACGAGCTGATCCAAAGGGGAGAGGACGCGGATGTGATCGTGGTGTCTAATCTTTCCTTAAATGGAGATGTTATCCGGGGATGCAGGAATCTGAAACTTTTATCAGTGGCATTTACAGGGGTAGATCATATCGACATGGCAGCCTGCAGAGCGCGGGGGATTACCGTGTGCAACTGTGCCGGCTATTCCACCTGCGCGGTGGCAGATCTGGTGTTCGGCCTTCTGATCAGCCTGTACCGGAATATTATCCCCTGCGACAGCGTCTGCCGCAGGGGGGGAACAAAAGATGGCCTGGTGGGTTTTGAACTGGAGGGAAAGACCTTCGGCGTTATCGGCACTGGTGCGATCGGCCTGCGGGTAGCAGCCATCGCACAGGCCTTTGGCTGCCGGGTGCTTGCCTTCAGCCGGACGGTTAAGGAGATCCCCGGCATAACCTATGTGGAGCTGGATACACTTTTAGAGGAAAGCGATATCATTTCTCTCCATGTGCCTTTAAATGACGCTACCAGAGGCATGATTGGAGCGGAAGAGATTCAAAAGATGAAGAAAAGTGCTGTGCTCATCAACACGGCCAGAGGGCCGGTGACGGACGCTAACGCGCTGTCAGAAGCTTTAAAGGCGGGAAGAATTGCAGGAGCCTGCGTGGATGTATTTGAAAATGAGCCGCCAGTGGCAGCAGATCATCCCCTTTTTTCGGCTCCCAACACCATCGTCACTCCCCACATTGCCTTTGCAACCAGGGAAGCTATGGTAAAACGGGCGGTGACGGTGTTTGAAAATGTGAAACTGTACTTAAAGGGAACACCGCAGAATGTGATGTAAACCATAAAAGTCTGCTTAAGACGATATGCATCATCTGAGAATTTTATCTGCATCCTGGGCATTTTGTCACAGATGAGAAAGAAAGGACATATGATATGAAACAGATCCGCAGACATATTTATTTCTCCGGCCGGGTACAGGGGGTGGGATTTCGTTTTACAGCCTGCTATCTGGCCAGCCATCTGGGCCTGACGGGCTGGGTGAAAAATCTTTGCGACGGGAGAGTAGAGATGGAGGTTCAGGGAACGGAGGACTATATTGACCTTTTAATCCTGCGGTTAAAAGAAGGACGCTATATCCAGATTGAGGATATGGAAACAGAGGAGCTTCCGGTTCAGACGAAAGAGAGCGGGTTTCGTGAGACCTGGTAGCCTGTTTTTAAAATGGGTTCGGTCAGAAAGGGGGATGAGGATGATGGCATGGATCATAAGAGGAAAAAAGATCTATGATAAATATAAGACGGATGAGATGACCGTGTATGCGGCTCAGGTCTCCTTTTTTGTGATGCTGTCCTTTGTTCCTTTTATTATGCTGCTTCTGACCGCAGTCCAGATGATCCCCGCTATCTCCCAGGCGGAAGTTCTGGAACTGGTGGTAGAACTGACCCCGGCAGATTACAAGTCCCTGGCTTTTCGCATTGTAAATGATCTGTCCTTGAAATCTCCAGCCACCATGATCTCTGTTACGGCAGTGACGGCGCTGTGGTCCGCAGGACGCGGGATGTTCAGCATGGCGCGGGGGCTGGATCGGGTCTGGGGAAAGGAAGATAAGTACTGGTATGTGATCAGCCGTCTGATCTGCTGCGGCTATACCATCGTTTTTGTGGCCGTGTGCCTTCTTTCACTGATCCTTCTGGTCTTTGGACAGATCCTGCAGGGCTTTCTGGAGGCTCATTTTCCCTTTGTGGGGGTCATCACCGGAACGTTTATCGACCTGCGGGCCATCTGGTTTTTTCTGGTGCTGTTTGTGTTCTTTCTGGGGATATATACCTTTGTGCCGGAGAAACGGCTGAGGGTCAGGGATCAGATTCCCGGCGCTCTTTTTTCCACCCTGGGGTGGCTGCTCTTTTCCTTTGCTTTTTCCATCTATTTTAACCGGATGGGAGGCGGCGGATATTCCTATATGTACGGGAGCCTGGCAGCCATCGTCCTTCTGCTTTTATGGCTGTATTTCTGCCTGTGTATTCTCTTTCTGGGCGCAGAGATCAATTATTTCTGGACAGAACACAGGGAATTTATGGACGGCAGGGCAGAGGAGCAGATCCCGTAACAAAATTTTAAGACAGGAGAAGTGGCAATGAAGCGATTGCTCAGTTACATGAAGGCTTACAGGAAGGAAAGTCTCCTGGGCCCTCTTTTTAAAATGCTGGAGGCCAGCTTTGAATTGCTTGTGCCTTTAGTGGTTGCAAGTATGGTAGATGTGGGTATCCGCGGCCGGGACGTATCCTATGTGCTGCGGATGGGAGGGATTCTGGTGCTCCTTGGGATCATCGGTCTGGCCTGCTCCCTGACGGCGCAGTATTTTGCGGCCAGGGCGGCCACAGGGGCGGCTACGGCCATGAGAAATAATCTCTTTTCTCATATAGCCGGTCTGTCTTATACAGAAATCGACCAGATAGGCGCCTCCACGCTGATTACCCGCATGACAAGTGATATCAACCAGGTGCAGAATGGTATCAATATGACGCTGCGCCTGCTGCTGCGGTCTCCCTTTGTGGTATTTGGAGCCATGATCATGGCTTTTACGGTAGATGTAAGAGCCGCTATGGTCTTTGCAGTGACGATACCGGTGCTGTGTGTGATCGTATTTGGCATTATGCTGGTCAGTATGCCTTTATATCAATCCGTCCAAAGACAGCTGGATCGGGTTCTTCTTACTACGAGAGAAAATCTCATGGGCGTCCGGGTGATTCGGGCTTTTAACCGGCAGGACAGCGAAAAGGAGAAGTTTGAGAAGGAAAACAGCGGCCTGGTGCAGATGCAGGTCTTTGTAGGAAAGATATCTGCCCTGCTGAATCCTGTTACCTATGTGATTATTAACCTGGCTACCGTGGTGGTGATCTGGGTGGGCGGACAGCAGACGGACTCTGGCATCATCAGCCAGGGACAGGTGATTGCGCTTGTAAACTATATGTCCCAGATCCTGGTGGAGCTGATTAAGATGGCAAACCTGATCATCCTGATCTCCAAGGCGGTGGCCTGTATGAAACGGGTAGACGGAGTCTTTCAGATGGAGAGCAGCCTGAAGGATGGAGAAAAAATCTCACAGGATCATCCGGCCTTCCCCAAGGTAGAGTTTGCAAATGTAAGTTTCGCCTATGGAGGATCCAAGTCAGATTCTCTCTCCGGTGTTTCATTTAAGGCCATGAGGGGACAGACCGTCGGCGTCATCGGAGGCACAGGCTCCGGCAAATCCAGCCTTGTAAACCTGATCCCACGGTTTTATGACGCCGGGGAAGGTCAGGTTCTGGTGGACGGCACAGATGTAAGAGAATATTCCATGGAAACGCTTCGTTCGGTGATCGGCACCGTGCCCCAGAAGGCGGTGCTCTTTAAAGGGACGCTCCGGGAAAATATGCGCTGGGGAAAACCGGATGCTTCGGATGAAGAAATTTACGCGGCGCTGGAAACAGCCCAGGCAAGGGATTTTGTAGACCAGAAAGGCCAGGGGCTGGAGCTTCCCATTGATCAGGGCGGACATAATCTTTCCGGAGGTCAGCGCCAGCGCCTTACCATCGCCAGGGCTCTGGTGCGTTGCCCGCAGATTCTGATTCTGGATGACAGCGCCTCCGCCCTGGACTTTGCAACAGACGCCAGGCTGAGAAAGGCCATCCGCAGCCGGACAAAGGACATGACAGTGTTTATCGTATCCCAGCGAGCCTCTGCCATCCGAAACGCAGACCAGATCCTGGTGCTGGATGACGGCCGCCTGGCCGGCATGGGAACACACAGGGAGCTTCTTAAGACTTGTGAGGTTTACCGGGAGATCTGTCTGTCCCAGCTTTCAAAAGAGGAGGTGGAACGGGATGAGCAGCAGTAAACAGATAAAGCCCGATAAAAATAAGAACATACAGACCCTTAAGAGGATTCTCCAGTATATAAAAGGCTACCGGCCTGCGGTGCTGCTGTCCTTGTCTTTAGCCGTAGCTACGGTGGCTCTGACGCTTTATATCCCAATTCTTACAGGGCGGGCAGTGGATCAGATTATTGGCGCGGGACAGGTGGATTTTTCCAGCCTGTTTGGCATCATCCGCACCATCCTGGTCACAATGGCCCTGACGGCGGTCAGCCAGTGGCTGATGAACCACATTAACAATACCATTACTTACCGGGTATCAAAGGATATCCGAACCAGAGCATTTAACCAGCTGGAGATCCTGCCATTAAGCTACATTGATTCCCATCCGGCGGGAGATATCATCAGCCGGATTATCGCAGACATCGACCAGTTCACCGAGGGCCTGCTGTTAGGATTTACCCAGTTATTTACAGGTGTTTTGACTATTTTGGGAACGCTGATCTTCATGATATCCATTCAGCCGCTTATCACAGCGGCAGTGGTAGTGCTGACGCCGATCTCGCTGTTTGTAGCAAGCTTTATTGCAAAAAAGACCTTTGTGATGTTTAAGCGCCAGTCCGAAACACGGGGAGAGCTTACAACCCTGACAGACGAGATGCTGGGAAATATGAAAGTAGTCCAGGCCTTTGGCTACCAGAAGGAGGCGCAGAAACGCTTTGAGGAGATCAACGGCCGTCTGGCAGGCTATACCTTAAGAGCTACCTTTTTTTCTTCCGTCACCAATCCGGCCACCCGCTTTGTCAACAGCATGGTATATGCGGCAGTAGGAATCACCGGAGCTTTGGGAGCTATTCATGGGATTCTTACCATTGGCCAGCTCACCAGCTTTTTAAGCTACGCAAACCAGTATACAAAGCCGTTTAACGAGATCTCCGGAGTAGTAACGGAACTGCAGAATGCGCTGGCTTCCGCCGCCAGAGTCTTTGAACTCATGGATGAAAAGACCATTCCGAAAGACCGGGAAAATGCTGTGGAATTAAAAAATGTAGAGGGCAATGTAGAACTTGACCATATAAGTTTTTCCTACACGCCCCGCCGGCCCCTGATCGAGGATTTAAACCTTACAGTAAAGCCGGGCCAGCGGGTGGCTATTGTAGGCCTGACCGGCTGCGGAAAGACCACAGTCATCAACCTTCTTATGCGGTTTTACGATGTAGATCAGGGCGCTGTGCGCGTGGAAGGCGCCGATATCCGGGATGTGACGCGGGAGAGCCTCAGAGCCAGCTATGGCATGGTCCTTCAGGAAACCTGGTTAAAATCCGGCACCATCCGGGAGAACATATCCTACGGCCGGCCGGAGGCCACAGAGGAGGAGATCATCCAGGCGGCAAAAGAGGCCCATGCCCACAGCTTTATCATGCGTATGCCAAAGGGGTATGACACGGTGATCCGCGAGGATGGAGGAAACCTGTCTCAGGGCCAGAAACAGCTTTTATGCATTGCCAGAGTCATGCTCTGTCTGCCGCCCATGCTGATTCTGGACGAAGCTACCTCTTCCATTGATACCCGAACAGAGATTCAGGTTCAGAAGGCATTTTCCAGGATGATGGAGGGACGCACCAGCTTTATCGTAGCCCACAGGCTTTCCACCATCCGGGAGGCGGATGTGATCCTTGTGATGCGGGAGGGACGCATTGTGGAACAAGGCCGTCATGAAGAGCTGCTTAAAGCCGGCGGATTTTACGCAGAGATCTATAACAGTCAGTTTGCGGCAGCGGAAGGGGATGTTTAAACCAGAAGCATGGAAACGATAAAAACAATTTACGACATCGCAAAAGAGGCCGGAGTGTCGGCCAGCACGGTTTCCAGGGTTGTGAACCATAAATCGGGGATCCGTGAGGAAACCAGAAAAAAGGTGGCAGAGCTGCTTGAAAAGTATCAGTACATCCCCAATGAGGCTGCCAGAGGCCTGGTGACGCAGGCCTCCAGGATCATAGGGATACTGATCGAGGATATACGGGTATCCCACCATACGGAATCGGCTTATGTGATCGAGCAGGAGATGACCCGCCGGGGATATACCTGTATCACCCTCAGCACAGGAACGGATCCGAAAAAGAAAGCGGATTATATCCGTATCCTGGAGCAGCGGCGCGTGGAGGGCGTTATTCTGATGGGCTCCATGTTTGGAACCCCAAAGGTCAGGGAGAGCCTGATTAAACACCTTCCCGATGTGCCGACAGCCATTGTGAACGGATGGCTGGATCTGCCGGGGGTATATTCCGTCATAGCAGATGAAGAACGGGGGATGGAGCAGTGCGTCCAGCTTCTTGCGGGAAAAGGGAAGCGGATGATCGTATACGTCCAGGATCAGGATACGCCCTCCAACCGCAGCAAGCTGAGAGGCTACCGCCGGGGGATGGAAGAACTGGGAATACCGCAGGAAAAACAGCCGGTTTATTACGCCCATGCGGGCTGGGAAAAGGATCTGGATCCGGAGCGCACCATGAATCTGGGGGATGAGATCACAGAGAAGATATTAGAGCAGGTTCCCCAGGCGGAGGGGATCATCTATTCCGTAGATCTTCTGGCCATAGGAGGCTTAAAAGCCATGGGCAGGCGGGGAGTCCGGGTTCCGCAGCAGATTGCGGTCATCGGCGCAGACAATACGCTGTATGGGAAAATCTGCACTCCGCAGCTTACGACGCTGGATAACAAATTAGTGGAGGTAAGCAGAAACGCCTCCCGCGTGCTCCTTTCCGCACTGGAGGGAAATGCCGATCCCCGCCAGATCCTCCTCTTGACTGAAATCATCGAGCGTGAGACAACCTGAAGTATGAACCATTGTAATATGTGCTGCTATGTTCGCCCGGTCATATTATCCAGATGACCGGGTGTTTTTTGCTGATTAAATCGCTTCGTATGTTTATAAGCTGTTTCTTTGATTTGCAATCGATTTCAAAAAAAGTGAAAGAAAAATACTGAAATATAAAAAATACACAAAAATATGGGACGAAAACTGGTGAAAAAGCAGGTTGATTTTTCAAAATATCTCTGCTATTCTAATAATACAATCAGCAATCGATTGCAAAACGGAAATACAGAGATTGAAATGAAATGCAAACCATGTGAAAGGAAGATATGAGCAATGATCTACGGAAATATCCATGCGCCGGAAAGCAGCAGCGCCTATTCAGAGACAATCCAGAAAGCGATTCAGATCTTAAAAGAGACGGATGTAACGGATATGCACCATGGCAAATACCCGTTGGACGGGGAGCGTCTGATCCTTCAGATCAATGAGATCACCACAGGTCCTAAGGAGACAAAACGTCCGGAGGTACATAAAAAATATATCGATGTCCAGTATATGGTTCATGGCCATGAGTATATTGGTTTTTATCCGGATCAGAAAAAGGTGGAGGTATTGGAGGACCAGTTAGATAAAAATGATGTTCTCTTTTACAAAGAGGATGCTTCCGTAAACGAGATCATGCTTCCCATGACAGACGGCTGCTATGCGATCTTTTTCCCGGAAGATGTACACCGTCCCTGCTGTCAGATGGGCCAGGCGGAGGATGTGAAAAAGATTGTGCTGAAGATACGGGTAGATACGTTGTAAATACAGAATACGAGCAGGAGGAGTGAATACCATGAGAGTAAAATATGATGAGATGGTTAAGGAATTTAAAAGAGTGCTGGAAAAGTACGGATTTGATGCGGAGCGTGCGGCGGATGCGGCGGAGATTTTCGCGCAGAACTCTTTGGCCGGCGTATTTTCTCACGGCTTAAACCGTTTCCCAAGAGTGATCGAGTACCTTCGTAAGGGAGAGATCGATCCTGAAGTGAAGGCAGAGTGCACCATGCGTTTCGGTGCGTTTGAACGCTGGGACGGACACCGCGGGTTTGGCCCCTTAAATGCCCGTCAGGCCATGAGAAGGGCTGTACAGCTTGCTAAGGAGTTTGGCATCGGTGTGGTAGCCCTGGGCAACAACAACCATTGGATGCGCGGCGGCACCTATGGCTGGCAGGCTGCAGACGAGGGCTGTATCGGAATCTGCTGGTCCAATACCTGTCCTAATATGCCTGCCTGGGGCGGCACAGACCGCAAGATCGGCAATAACCCTCTGATTATGGCGGTTCCCAGAAGCAACGGCGACCATGTGGTAATCGACTGCGCGGTATCCCAGTTTTCTTACGGAAAACTGGAGGACTGCCGCTTAAAGGGCCTGCAGCTTCCGGTTCCCGGCGGCTATGATACAAACGGAAATCTTACCACCGATCCCGGAGAGATTGAAAAGACATGGCGCGTACTGCCTATGGGCTACTGGAAGGGAAGCGGCATCTCCATCGCACTGGATCTGATCGCCACGGTTCTGTCTAACGGAAATTCCGTACAGACCATCGGAACCTTTGGCGATGAGGTAGGCCTGACCCAGGTTATGATCGCAATCGATCCCGGTAAAGCAAACACGACAGAACTTACAGACAGCATTGTAGACCAGATCGTAAATGACATTAAATCTTCTGTTCCGGAAAAAGAGGGCGGCGAGGTATTCTATCCGGGCGAGCTGGAACTCAGGAGCATCCGCGACAATCTGGAAAACGGAATCCCGGTTGTTGAGGAAAAATGGAACGAAGTGCTTGCGATGTAACAGGATAAACAGAATTTTGGGGACTATATATAAGTCTTGACTTATGTTATAATAAAAGCATCGACTGCCAAAAAAGGCGGCCGGTGCTTTTGTTTATGAAACGGATGCTTTGCCTGATCCGCAGAAAAACGGGCAGTTAAGTGGATCGCGCGGCAGAAAAGAGGTGGCGGAGTGAATGTGAGAGAATCCTTAGAGAACCTGGAGCGAGAGACCTTAAGCCCTTATGCGTCTCTTTCAGCTGAAACCAGAGGGCGGGAACGCAAAGAACCCCTTTGCGACATACGGCCGGAGTACCAGAGGGACCGTGACAGGATCCTTCACTGCAAGGCCTTCCGAAGGCTGAAGCATAAAACCCAGGTGTTTCTGGCACCGGAGGGAGATCATTACCGCACCCGGCTGACACACACTCTGGAAGTGGCGCAGATCGCCCGGACCATAGCAAAGTCCCTGCGGCTGAATGAAAGCCTTACAGAGGCCATAGCCATGGGCCACGATCTGGGCCATACGCCATTTGGCCATTCTGGGGAATACATTTTAAACCAGATCTGCGAGGATGGCTTTACCCACTATGAGCAGAGTGTCCGGATTGTGGAGATTCTGGAAAAAGACGGGAAAGGCCTGAATCTGACCTGGGAGGTAAAGGACGGGATCTTAAATCACAGGACGGCTGGCCGTCCTTCTACGCTGGAGGGAGCCATTGTCCGGCTGTCGGATAAGATCGCCTATATCAACCATGATATTGATGATGCCATACGGGCGCGGATGTTTGTGGAAGAAGAGCTCCCGGCTGGATATACGGATGTGCTTGGACACAGCGTACGGGAACGGCTGAACAGGATGATCCACGATATTATACGGAACAGTATGGATAAGCCTCAGATCCTTATGTCCACAGGTATGGAGGAAGCCATGAAGGGGCTGCGGCAGTGGATGTTTGAACACGTATATAAAAATGATATACCCAAGGCAGAGGAGAGTAAGGCCCAGGAGATGATCGCCCGGCTTTACGAATATTACATGAAGCACGTGGATCAGCTGCCTATGGAGTATGTTCTTTTAATGGTGAACGGTGAGAAAAAATCCCGTGTAGTCTGCGACTATATTGCAGGTATGAGCGACATTTACGCCATCGATCAGTTTGAGGCGCTTTTTGTGCCGAAACGTTGGAATATATATTGAATGAAGAATGTACGAAACGACCGGAAGGGGGAATATGTGTGTACTATCCGGATGAAGTCATAGAAGAAGTCAGAATGAAAAATGACATCGTAGATGTGATCTCAGGGTATGTAAAGCTACAGAAAAAAGGGGCCAATTACTTTGGCCTGTGTCCATTTCACAATGAAAAATCGCCGTCCTTTTCTGTCTCTCCGGGCAAGCAGATGTATTACTGCTTTGGATGCGGAGCCGGCGGAAATGTGCTGACCTTTGTGATGGAGTATGAAAACTATACCTTTCAGGAGGCGCTGCAGTCCCTGGCCGACCGTGCCGGAGTGAGCCTTCCCAAAATGGAGTACAACAGGGAGAACAGAGAGCAGGCAGAACTGCGGGCCAGGCTTTTGGAAGTGAACAGGCTGGCTGCCAATTACTTTTACTATCAGCTAAAACAGCCCCAGGGAAAACAGGGCTATGACTATTTCAGAGAAAAGAGACAGCTGTCAGACGAGACGATCATCCGTTTCGGGCTGGGATATGCCAATAAAACAAGTGACGATCTGTACCGGTATCTGCGGGAAAAGGGCTATGAGGACAGCTTTTTAAAAGAAACGGGCCTTGTGACCGTTGAGGAGCGGGGCGGAAGGGATAAGTTCTGGAACCGCGTTATGTTCCCTATCATGGATGTGAACAACCGTGTGATCGGCTTCGGCGGCCGTGTGATGGGAGATGGGGAACCAAAGTACCTGAATTCCCCGGAGACCAGGCTTTTTGACAAGAGCCGCAATCTTTACGGACTGAACTACGCAAGAACGTCCAGAGAGAAGTGTATGCTGATCTGCGAGGGATATCTGGATGTGATCTCCCTGCATCAGGCTGGCTTTTCCAATGCGGTGGCCTCACTGGGAACGGCGTTTACCAGCCAGCACGCCGGTATTTTAAAACGATATACCGATCAGGTGATCTTAACCTATGACAGTGATAGGGCCGGTGTAAAGGCTGCTCTGCGCGCCATCCCCATTCTGAGAGATGCAGGCATTTCCGCCAAGGTGCTGAATATGAAGCCTCATAAGGATCCTGATGAATTTATCAGGAATATGGGAGCGCAGGCCTTTAGGGAGAGGATGGATCAGGCAAGAAACAGCTTCCTTTTTGAGATTGATGTTTTAAAACGGGAATATTCCATGGAGGATCCGGAACAGAAAACGAAGTTCTATCAGGAGACAGCAAGGAAGCTTTTGCAGTTTGGAGAACCTCTGGAGCGGGAAAATTATCTTCAGGCCGTTGCCAGGGAGCATATGATCCAGGAAAATGAACTCCGCCAGCTGGTAAACCGCATGGGAATGCAGTTCGGCCTAAAAGCCGGCGACAGCTACAGAGAGGATGCCAGGGGAAGAGAAAATACGGCTGTCCGAAGAGACAAAGAGGAATATGAGAAAACAGGTACAGGGAAATCTCCAGAAACCGGCAGCTATAATGAGGCATCCCGTCCCGCCCCGTCCCGCCGCCCTGACCGGGAAAATGGCATCCGCCGTTCCCAGCGGCTTCTCCTTACCTGGCTGATTGAGGATGATTCCCTCTTTGACAAGATAAAGGGAATTATAACGGCAGATGATTTTGTGGAGGAACTGTACCATCAGGTAGCCGTCATGGTTTTTGAGGGCCATGCACAGGGAAACTTAAATCCTGCCTCCATCCTCAGCCGTTTTATCAATGATGATGACCAGTATAAGGAGGTGGCGGCCCTGTTTAACGCCAGCTTAAAAGAATCGTTAAGCAACGAGGAACAGAAAAAAGCCTTTGCTGAGACGGTTCTCAAGGTGAGGAAAAACAGTCTGGATACAGCCAGCCGCAATGCGAAGGATATTGCGCAGCTCCAGGAGATTATAAAGCAGCAGGCAGCTTTAAAACAGCTTCATATATCCCTGGATTAAAAGTAAATTGTAACGATTCAGAATGGGTTATCTTTTTGAAATCCGTTCTGAATCGCTGCAGCAAATAAGGATAAGGATGACGAAACAGACAGTATGAATGGATATAAAGTAAATAAAACCGCAGCGTTTGCGGCTGCCAAGGAGGAGGCTTACAGCACCTTAAGCCTTCCCCATCTGTCCCAACGGTTAAAGCTGATAGCGGCTTTTGTGCCTCAGGACAGCCGGATTGCAGATATAGGGACGGATCACGGTTTTGTGCCGATCTATCTGGCTAAACAGGGCCGTATAAAAAGCGCTCTTGCCATGGATGTGCGGAAAGGCCCCTTGGAGCGGGCGGCCGTCCATATAAAAGAGGCGGCTGTCTCAGATATTCCCATAGAGACGCGCCTAAGCGACGGGCTTCAAAAGCTGAAGCCGGGAGAGGCAGATACAGTCATTGTCGCCGGTATGGGGGGAGAACTGGAACTGCGGATCCTGCGTGATGGAAAGCATCTCTGGAACACCATTGACCGCTTCATCCTTTCGCCCCAGTCGGATCTGGAAAAGGTGCGCCGTTTTCTGGCGGAAAATGGATTTCAGATTGAAAAGGAAGCCATGCTCCGGGAGGATGGGAAATACTATACGGTTATGAGTGTGATTCATGGCTCGATGGAATACGAAAAGACCTGTGAATACCGTTACGGAAAGCTTCTTCTGAAGCAGAAGGATCCTGTTTTAAAGGAGTATCTGGGAAAAGAAAGAGATCGGATCCGCTCGATCCTGGCAGCTTTGCCCCGGGAAAACGATACAGAGCAGACACCGGGACAGAAAAAAGCCAGAATCGCCCTTTTGGAAGAATTATCGTGGATCAGGGAGGCAGAATATGAAATGCAGTGAGATCATAGAGATATTACAGGAGTTCGCTCCGGCGCGCTGCGCCTGCGACTGGGATAATCCTGGACTTTTGGCGGGGAGAAGGGATAAGGATGTAAAGAAGATTTATATTGCCCTGGATGCTTCTGACGAGGCGGTAGAGGGAGCGGTCAGAGAGGGCGCAGATCTGCTGCTTACTCACCATCCTCTTATTTTTCGCCCGTTAAAAAAGGTAAATGATGAGAATTTTATCACAAGGCGTCTGATCAGACTGATTCAGGCAGATATTTCCCTGTATGCCATGCACACTAATTTTGATGCCGCTCCCGGAGGAATGGCGGATCTGGCGGCCTCCCGGCTGAAGCTGCAGAATGTGCGCCCTTTGGAATATATGGGAGAAATGGAAAAAGATGGGGTATCAAAATCTTACGGAATTGGAGCGTTGGGAGAACTGAGTTCCCCCTGTACGGTGCGCGCTCTGGCAGAGCAGGTGAAAAAAGCGTTTGGCCTGCCCTTTGTCCTGGTCTACAGTGAGGGGCTTATGGAATCGGAGGTAAAAACCGCCGCTCTTTGTCCGGGATCCGGGGGCAGCGTGATAGAGACGGCCCTTGAGAAAGAGGCCCAGGTTTTAATCACAGGAGATATCGGCCATCATCCGGGCGTGGACGCGGCTGCCAGAGGAATGGCGGTGATTGATGCGGGCCATTATGGAATGGAGCATATCTTTATCAGCCATATGGCAGAGGCTTTGCAGGAACGTCTGGGAGACTGGATAACCATTATCCAGGCGCCTCCCGCATGGCCTGCGGCGCTTTTATAAGCAATCCATGCTCCGTTTTTTTCAGATTGATCAGGGAGGTAAATCAGATGGTGCAGGTAACGATAGGAACTGAAACAGAAGAATTTCCTCAGGGTACAACCTGGGCGCAGGTTGCAGCGCAGTACCAGGAGCAGTACGAAAATGACATTCTTCTTGTTCAGATAAACGGAAAGCTGCAGGAACTTCACAAGACTGTCCGGAGCGGAAATGTACATTTTATCACTGCAGAGGAGAAACCAGGTATGTCTGCCTATCAGCGCAGCGCTACACTGCTGCTGTTGAAAGCCCTTTATGCGGCAGCCGGCCCGGAACAGATCGAAAAGGCAGTGGTGGATTTTTCTGTGGGAAAGGGCTTCTTTGTGGAGGCCAGAGGCAGCGTTTCCATAGACCAGCCGTTCCTGGACCGCGTAAAGGCGAAGATGAGGGAGTATGTAGATCAGGAACTTCCCATTGAAAAACGCAGTGTATCCACCGACGATGCAGTGGAACTGTTTCACCGTCACCGGATGTATGACAAGGAGAGACTGTTTCGCTACCGCCGGGTGTCCAGGGTGAATATTTACAGCATTGATGGGTTTGAGGATTACTATTACGGCTATATGGTGCCCAATACAAAGTACCTGAAATATTTTGACTTAAAGCTCTACCAGTATGGGTTTGTGCTTTTGCTTCCAACTATGACGGCTCCCAGGGAGATCCCGCCCTTTGTGCCTCAGGATAAGCTGTTTGCCACACTGGCGGAGTCCTCAAGGTGGGGAAGGCAGGCGGATCTGGAGACGGTGGGAGCCTTAAATGACACCATTGCCTGCAAAGGCATGGCCCACCTGATCCTGATTCAGGAGGCGCTTCAGGAAAAGAAGATCGCAGAGATCGCCGCCAGGATTGCTCAAGAAAAGACGGCCAAGTTTGTTATGATTGCCGGCCCCTCCTCTTCTGGAAAGACCACGTTTTCCCATCGCCTGTCCATACAGCTGGAGGCGCTCGGGCTTAAGCCGCATCCTATTGAAGTGGACAATTATTTTGTAAACCGGATCAACAGCCCAAGGGATGCCGAAGGAAACTATGATTATGAGAGCCTTAAGTGTCTGGATACAGAGCAGTTCAACCGCGACATGAAGGCATTGATGGCGGGAGAAACGGTAGAGCTTCCCTGCTATAACTTTAAAAAGGGAGAGCGGGAATATAAAGGAGATTTTTTGCAGCTGGGAAAGGAGGATATCCTTGTGATCGAGGGGATTCACTGCCTCAATGACGCGCTGTCCTATTCCCTGCCAAGGGAGAGCAGGTTTAAGATTTATATCAGCGCCCTGACGCAGCTGAACATTGACGAGCACAATCGAATCCCAACCACCGACGGCCGTCTTCTGCGCCGCATGGTCCGGGATGCCAGGACAAGAGGGGCATCTGCCAGGGATACCATACGTATGTGGCCTTCGGTGCGCAGGGGAGAGGAGAACAATATCTTTCCCTATCAGGAGGAGGCGGACGCCATGTTTAATTCCGCCCTGGCATATGAACTGGCGGTATTAAAGCAGTACGCGGAGCCGCTGCTGTTTGGGATTCCCAGGGACTGCGAGGAATATGTGGAGGCAAAACGGCTGCTTAAGTTTCTGGATTATTTTATCGGAGTCAGCAGCGAAGATGTGCCAAAAAATTCCATTGTCAGAGAATTTATCGGTGGAAGCTGCCTGGATGTATAAAGACGGGGAACAGGAGTGAGAATGCCTTTCCCTTGCATTTTTGCCCTATCCGTATTAAAATATCCCACATATAAGGCAGGAAAGCGCAGAACAGATACCGCCCCTGCCGGGAAGGGAGTATATATATGGAAGCAACAGGAGCAGATCTCAGTTTTGTGAATCTTGGGATCACCTTTACCCACCTGCCAAACAGCATTTCCGTTTTTGGGTTTAGGATCGCCTTTTACGGCATCATTATCGGCCTTGGGATGTTAGCTGGTATGGCAGTGGCATTTTCAGATGCAAAGCGCAGAGGTCAGGATCCGGATCTGTATCTGGATTTTGCCCTTTACGCTATTGTGTTTTCCATCATCGGGGCCAGAATCTACTATGTGGCCTTTGAGTGGGACAATTACAAGAATGATCTTCTTCAGATTTTTAATCTGAGGGCCGGAGGACTTGCCATCTACGGAGGCGTCATCGCGGCGGTGATCACTCTGGTCGTATTTTCAAAGGTACGTCATCAGTCCTTTTTCTCTATGGCCGATACGGGGATCCTGGGACTGATCACCGGGCAGATCATTGGCCGGTGGGGGAATTTCTTTAACTGTGAGGCCTTTGGAGGCTATACGGACGGCCTTTTTGCCATGCGGATCAGGGAAAGCATTGTAAATCCGTCCATGATCTCCCAGGATCTCATCGACCACCGCATCATAGAGGACGGCGTAGCCTATATCCAGGTTCATCCCACCTTCCTGTATGAATCAGCATGGAATCTTTGTGTACTTCTTTTTATGCTCTGGTACAGGAAACGCAAGCGCTTTGACGGAGAGATGCTCTGGATCTACTTTCTGGGCTATGGCGCGGGCCGTTTCTGGATTGAGGGCCTGCGCACGGATCAGCTGAAGCTGCCGGGAACCTCCCTTGCAGTATCCCAGCTGCTGTCCGCAGCCCTGGTGGGAGCCGCTGTGGGAGCTTTGACCTATTATTACCGAAAATTGGGCCAAAAAGGGAACAGCGGCACGGTTTAAAAATTAAATTAGCGGGAAAATATATCTTCCGTGGCAGATGCGTGATGATTTAACGCATCTGCCCTTTCTTTTTTTCCAAAATTTCCCTTGCGTTTTTGGAATAAAAACGCAAAAAATCCTTGCCAATTCCCAGTTTCTGTACTATTATGGACATACAAGTGGTAGAAAGTGGTGCAAAGTGGTAAAGAATGGTTGTTGCGTGGATGAAGTGGGGAAGATCTGTCTTCCCCATGCCGCGCTGGTTTGCCATGGGATGTACAGCGGGTGATAAGCTATGTTCATGGGTGAATACAATCATACAATTGACGCGAAGGGGCGTCTTATCGTTCCCTCGCGGTTCAGAGAGCAGTTAGGGGATGAGTTCGTGATTACGAAGGGGCTCGATAACTGCCTTTTTGTGTATGATAATTCGGAGTGGACAGCACTGGAAGAGAAGCTTCGCTCCCTGCCTCTTACCAATGCCGCAGGGCGAAAGTTTGCCCGTTTCCTTCTGGGAAGCGCCGCCACCTGTGAAGTCGACCGGCAGGGAAGGATCCTCCTTCCGTCTGTATTAAGAGAGTTTGCCGGTATTGAAAAGGATGCCGTATTAGTAGGCGTTGGAAGCCGCATTGAGATCTGGAACAGGGATAAGTGGGCGCAGGCCAACACCTTTGATGATATGGAAGAAATCGCAGAACATATGGAAGGCTTGGGTATTTAATGGAGGAACATGGATTTGTACATAAGTCCGTGCTTTTATATGAGACAGTAGGAAGTCTGAATATAAAGCCCGGAGGCATTTATGTGGACGGCACCTTAGGCGGAGGCGGACACGCATATGAGGTCTGCAAACGTCTGGGAAGCGGAAGGCTCATCGGTATCGATCAGGATGCGGATGCCATTCAGGCAGCGGGACGCCGTCTGGCTCCATTTAAGGACAAGGTTACCATTGTCAGGAGCAATTACCGCAGCATGGCTGCTGTTTTAAAGGAATTAGAGATTCCGAAGGTGGATGGGATTTATCTGGATCTGGGGGTTTCTTCTTACCAGTTAGACACCGCATCCAGAGGATTTACCTATCGGGAGGATGCACCTCTCGATATGCGGATGGATCAGAGAAATCAGGAGACGGCCGCTGACATTATAAACGGATACAGCGAGATGGAGCTGTTTCGCATTATCCGAGACTACGGAGAGGATCGTTTCGCCAAGAATATTGCAAAGCACATTGTAAGGGCCAGAGAGGAAAAGCCCGTCAGAACCACAGGCGAGCTTTGTGAGATCATAAAAGCGGCCATTCCGGCCAAGGTAAGAGCTACCGGCGGCCATCCCGCCAAGCGCACCTTCCAGGCGATCCGTATTGAATTGAACCATGAGCTGGATGTGCTGGAGGAGTCCATCGACGGTATGATAAAGCTGCTTAACCCCGGCGGCCGCTTAAGCATCATCACCTTTCACTCGCTGGAGGACCGCATCGTGAAGAACCGATTCAGGACGAATGAGGATCCCTGTATCTGTCCTCCCGATTTTCCGGTGTGCGTGTGCGGCAGAAAGAGTCTGGGAAAGGTGGTTACGCGAAAGCCTATTCTTCCCTCAGAGGAGGAACTGGAGGAAAACAGCCGCTCAAAGAGTGCAAAATTAAGGGTATTTGAGCGGGGAGAGTAATGTTTGACGTATCATAGAGGATCGGTGTGCAGCGACAGACCGCAGGAAGGGAGGAAAGGATCATGGCCCAGAAAAAGGGAAGGCCGGCGGCCTCAGCCAGAAAAAGCGCGGCAGATAACAGAAGAGCGGCTCGCAGTATTTCCTATATAGGCGGTGCGGAAGCGCCAAAATTAGAACCGGAGCGCCAGCCCAGCAAGGCCCGGCCAAAACGGAGAAAGCAGACAGGCCTGCGTAAGAGGCAGCAGGTACGCCGCAACCAGGAGCGGGCCATGGCATTGGATCTGCCATATGTGATCCTTTTGTCAGCTGCCTGTATCTGTACGCTTTATATCTGCGTCAGCTATCTGCAGCTTCAGTCAGATCTTACTGCCAGAATGCACAATATTGAGCAGTTAGAGGCCAGATTTGAGAAGCTTAAGACGGAAAATGACGCTTTGGAGACGAGCATCAATACCAGCATTGACTTAAATAAGATCTATGAGATTGCCACCAAGGAGCTGGGCATGGTCTATGCGAAAAAGGATCAGGTGCTTTTATATGACAAGACAGAAAGCGAGTATGTAAGACAGTATGAGGACATCCCGGAACACTAGGCCGTCCCCTAAGGGGGACCGGCCTCAGGGCCGCAAAAAGGGGACAACGGGCGGCCAAAACAAACGCGTATTCAGTGAATATATGAGGGGGAAGCTGGCAATCACGGCAATCGTGATCACGCTGGCTTTATTTGCACTTATAGCAGTTATCTACCGAATCATTAAGGATAATAATGACCAGTACAGCAAAATCGTCCTGTCCCAGAGGCAGCAGGAATTTTCCAGCCGTACCCTCCCGTACCGGCGGGGAGATATTGTGGATCGAAACGGCACTTATCTGGCTACCAGTGAAAAGGTCTACAATCTGATCCTGGATCCGCAGCAGATCATGGAAAAGCCAGATCTTTACCTGGAGCCTACTATTCAGGCCCTGGTAGATTGTTTCGGCTTTGACGCTGAGGAGCTTCGCAGCATCATCCAGGAAAAAAGCAGCAGAGCCTACGTGCCCTATAAAAACGGCAAACAGCTGAGCTATGATCAGAAAGTGGCCTTTGAGACTATGCGCAAGGAGCGCAATGCGGCCTACTATTCCAGCAAGGATGAGACTCAGTCCCGTCTGCGCGTCATGGGCGTATGGTTTGAGGATCAGTACCGGAGGGTTTATCCTTACGGCTCCGCAGCCTGCAATGTGATCGGCTTTTCCAGCGCGGACGGCACCGTTGGCACCGGCGGCATCGAGCAGTATTATAACGACGAGCTGATAGGTGTGAACGGCCGGGAGTACGGCTATCTGGACGAGGAGAACAATCTGGAGGGAGTGTTAAAAGAGCCGGCAAACGGAAAAACTATTGTTTCCACCATTGACTTAAATGTCCAGAACATTCTTCAGAAATACATTGACGAGTGGCAGACTACCGTAGGAAGCCACGTTACAGCAGCCATTGCCATGAATCCAAAAAACGGTGAGATCCTGGGTATGGCTACAACCAATACCTTCGATCTGAACGATCCAAGAAAGATCGACGGATACACAGACGATCAGCTTTATGAGCTGGGAAAAAAGGATGCGGTGTCCGTTTATAAGAAAGAACACCCGGATGCCAAGCTGACAGATGAACAGATGGTTGCGGATACGCCCCGCGACAATGTGATCTCATACGGACGCCAGGTCGTCTGGAACCAGATCTGGAGAAATTTCTGCGTCAGCGATACATTTGAACCGGGATCCCCCTCCAAAATCCTTACCGTTGCGGCAGGATTGGAGGAAGGCATATTAAAGGGGAATGAGTATTTCCAGTGCGACGGATTTTTAAACGTGGGAGGCTGGGATATTAAATGTACTGCCTACCGCAAGGGAGGACACGGCTCTATCAGCCTTAAGGAATCTATTATGCAGTCCTGCAATGTGGCCATGATGCGCATCGGCGCTATGATGGGAAAAAGTATTTTTACAAAATATCAGGCGATCTTTGGCATGGGGCAGAAAACAGGGGTGGATCTTCCCGGTGAGGCAGATGCGGCAGGTCTGGTATATACAGCTGATAAGATGGGGCCTACCGAGCTTGCAACCAACGCCTTCGGTCAGAACTATAACTGTACCATGATCCAGATGGCGGCTGCGCTCTGCTCTGTAATCAACGGCGGTTCCTATTATGAGCCTCATGTGGTAAAGCAGATCTTAAATGACCAGGGGTCTGTGGTAGAGACAAAGGATCCGGTGCTGGTGCGCGAGACTGTATCGCCTTCTACGGCAGAATTTCTCCGAGAGGCCATGTTTGAAACGGTGGAGACCGGTACCGGCGGCGCGGCCAAGGTAGCGGGCTATCACATCGGCGGAAAGACGGGTACGGCAGAGAAACAGCCCAGATCCGCCAAGAATTACCTTCTTTCCTTTGCCGGCTTTGCTCCGGTAGAGGATCCGCAGCTGTTTGTGTATGTGGTAGTGGATGTTCCCAACTATCCGCCAGGCCCACAGCAGGCCCACAGCTCCTTTGCAAGCGGTATTTTTGCAAAGATCATGAAGGATGCCCTTCCTTATATGAATGTGTTCCCGGAAGAGGGGACAGAAGGTGAAAACAGCGCCGGTGAGACGGCAGAGGAGGGAATCAATGCACCCTCTGAATCTGAAACAGAGGCACAGGGGCAGGATGAGACACCGGCAGAAACCAAGGCTTATGAGACAGATGAATATATTGATGAAGGGTATAACAGCGGTGTTCCCGACGCCGTGCCGGCTGATCCAAATGCGTCCTCAGCCGCAGCTGGGGAGACACAAAGCCAGGTATCAGAAAGCAGCAGCGTGGGCGCGTCAGAATCCACAGAGGGTTCCACAGCGGAAACGGCTGCTTCCTCAGAGGCTTCATCGGAATAAAATTACTTCCTGATCCGTATATTTAGTACCAATGGCGGACGGGGAAGTGTGGTATGAATCCGAATTTAACAAAGCACAGAAAAAACATAGCCGTCCTGGGCCTGCTCATTGCCGTGGCAATGACCGGACTTTTAGGGCGGCTTGGTTTTCTTATGCTGGTCCGGGCGGATCATTACAGCCAGATGGCAGAAGAACTCCACGAGAGGGAGCGTACCATCAAGGCGGCCAGAGGACGGATACTGGACGTGAATGGAACGGTGATCGCAGATAACCGCACGGTCTGCACGATTTCCGTGATTTACAGCCAGGTAGAGGACCGTGAAGAAGTGATCTGTGCTCTTTGCGATATCCTGGGGCTTTCTGAGGAGAATGTAAGAAAAAAGGTAGAAAAACGCAGTTCCAGGGAGATCATAAAGACGAATGTGGATAAGGAGACCGGCGACCGGATCCGGGCGCTGGGACTTCCCGGAGTCAAGGTGGATGAGGATTATAAACGGTATTACCCATGGGGCAGCCTTGCATCCAAGGTTCTGGGATTTACGGGAGGAGATAATCAGGGGATCATAGGCCTTGAAGTCATGTATGAAAAATACTTAAAGGGAACCAACGGAGTGATCCTGACGCTGACCGATGCAAAAGGCGTGGAGCTGAAAGAGGCGGCTGAGGATCGGATCGAGCCTATTGCAGGAAATGATCTTCAGATCAGCCTTGATGTAAATATCCAGAAATATGCCCAGCAGCTGGCATATCAGGTGATGGAGCAGAAAAATGCCAAAAAGGTTTCTGTCATCGTGATGAATCCCCAGGACGGGGCGCTTCTTGCTATGGTTAATGCTCCTGAATTTGATCTCAATGACCCATTTACCCCGGATCAGAATTTAAACAGCCAAAGCCTGCGGGAGCAGGCGGCTGCGCAGGAAACTGTAATGGGTCTTCAGGACCGGCTGAATGGGATGTGGAGAAACACCTGTATCAACGATACCTATGAGCCGGGATCAACCTTTAAAATCATCACCGCCGCCGCAGGTCTGGAGTCGGGAGCTGTGACACTGGAGGATCGGTTTAGCTGTCCGGGGTTCAGGGTGGTAGAGGACCGGAGGATCCGCTGCCATAAGGCAGGCGGCCACGGGTCGGAAACCTTTCTGCAGGGGGTTATGAATTCCTGCAATCCTGTATTCATCGACGTAGGCCAGCGGCTGGGGGTAGACCGGTATTACCAGTATTTTACCCAGTTCGGTTTAAAGGGGAAAACGGGAATTGATCTTCCGGGAGAGGCGGCCACAATTATGCATAAAAAGGAGAAAATGGGGGCGGTGGAACTGGCTACGGTATCTTTTGGCCAGTCCTTTCAGATTACTCCCATCCAGCTGATCACTACAGCGGCCTCTATCGTAAATGGCGGCCGCAGGGTCACGCCTCATTTTGGCCTCCGTGTCTCAAGCGCCGACGGCGCTTCAGTCAAAGAGCTTTCCTATCCTTTGGGAGATCAGATCCTGTCTCCCAAGACCAGCGCTGCCATGCGGTATGTGCTGGAACAGGTGGTGGCAGAGGGAAGCGGCAAAAAGGCGGCTGTAGAGGGCTTTCGCATCGGCGGAAAGACTGCTACCTCCGAAAAACTTCCAAGAAGCATGAAAAAATATATTTCCTCTTTTCTGGGCTTTGCACCCGCAGATGACCCAAAGGTCATGGCGCTTATTACCATTGATGAGCCGGAAGGGATCTACTATGGCGGCACTATTGCGGCTCCGGTGATCGGTGATCTGTTCGAAAATATCCTTCCATATATGGGAATCAGCCGGGAACGCAAAGCCGGTTGATTATTCTTAAAAAAAGACGTATACTATTATTGCTGTCCGGCTTTCGTCCGGCAGAATACATATGAGATTGAGGTGCCTTATGATTCATGAGACGATATTAGCGATTATTATTGCATTTGCCATCAGCGCTCTGCTGTGCCCGATCATCATCCCCTTTCTGCACAGGCTGAAATTCGGCCAGCAGGTTCGGGATGACGGCCCCCAGAGCCATCTGAAAAAACAGGGAACTCCTACCATGGGAGGGCTGATTATCTTATCCAGCATCATTATCACGTCCCTGTTTTATATTCCGTCCTACCCGAAGATCATCCCGGTGCTTTTTATGACGGCGGGCTTTGGCATCATCGGCTTTCTGGATGATTATATCAAGATCATCATGAAGCGCTCTGAGGGGCTAAGCCCTATCCAGAAACTGGCAGGACAGTTTGTGATCACCGGCATCTTTGCCTGGTACATCGTCCACAGCGG
This sequence comes from Enterocloster alcoholdehydrogenati, assembly GCF_013282095.1. Taxonomy (GTDB): domain Bacteria; phylum Bacillota; class Clostridia; order Lachnospirales; family Lachnospiraceae; genus Enterocloster; species Enterocloster alcoholdehydrogenati. The sequence continues at coordinate 318,418 of NZ_BLTJ01000002.1, read as the reverse complement.
AGAGGTGGGAACGGATATGCTGATTCCCTTTACCGGAGGCTTTAAGGCTGGAAAGTTCCTGTCTCTTGGCATCCTGTTTGTTCCGGCCCTGTTTTTTGTGACTCTGGGAACTGACAATGGGGTGAATTTCACAGACGGCCTGGACGGTCTGTGTACCAGCGTGACGATCCTGGTGGCCACCTTTTTAACCATTGTGGCAATCGGCGAGGACATGGGCATCAGCCCGATTACGGGGGCAGTTGTGGGAAGCCTTCTGGGCTTTCTGCTCTTTAATGTGTATCCGGCCAAGGTTTTTATGGGAGATACAGGGTCTTTGGCCCTGGGAGGCTTTGTGGCGTCTGCGGCTTATATGATGCGTCTGCCTTTATTTATCCCTATTATCGGCCTGATCTACCTGGCGGAGGTGCTTTCCGTTATTATCCAGGTAACATACTTTAAAAAGACCGGGGGAAAGAGGATTTTTAAAATGGCTCCCATCCACCATCATTTTGAATTGTGCGGATGGTCTGAGACAAGGGTCGTAGCTGTATTTTCCATTATTACGGCGATCCTGTGCATGATCGCGTATCTGGGACTGTAAGCTGCCGGTATTCCGGCGAAAAAGGAGGTTAAACCACGAATGGATCAAAGTCAGAAAGTATTAGTTGCGGGAACCGGCGTAAGCGGCATCGCTGCAGCAAAGCTGATTTTAGGCCGCGGAGGCGAGGTCGTACTCTATGATGGAAATACGGCCTTAAACGAGACAGAGATTAAGGAACAGTTTGATGAGGGGGCCAGGGTAAATGTGGTTCTGGGTGAAATCAAGCGCTCAGATCTTTTGGGAGTAGAGCTTTGCATTATCAGTCCGGGTATCCCTCTCACAAGCCCTTTTGTAGCGGTGGTAGACGAAGCGAAGATCCCGATCCTGGGTGAGATTGAACTGGCATATCAGTGCAGCGCCGGAAAGCTGGCCGCCATCACCGGCACCAACGGAAAGACCACGACCACGGCTCTTACGGGCGCGATCTTGAAGAAACAGTATGAGGAAACCTTTGTTGTGGGAAATATTGGGGAACCTTATACAGCCAGAGCCTCAGAGATGACGGAAAAATCGGTTACTGTGGCTGAGATCAGCAGTTTCCAGTTGGAAACGATCATGGATTTTCATCCCAATGTAAGTGCTGTTTTGAATATTACGCCCGACCATCTGGACCGTCACGGCACTATGGAGGCCTATACGCAGATCAAGGAATGCATCACCATGAACCAGACCAGCGAGGATACAGTGGTTCTCAACTTTGACGATCCCATTTTAAAGGAATTCGGCAAAAAAGAAGGATTGAAACCCAAGGCAGTGTGGTTTTCCTCAAAAGAAACGTTAAAGGACGGTTTTTTCCTTAAGGACAGGGATATTGTTTACGCAAAAGAGGGTAAAGAGCAGGTACTTGTAAATGTAAATGATTTACAGCTTTTAGGACAGCACAATTATGAAAATGTGATGGCTGCAGCTGCGGTGGCGCTGGCCATGGGCGTGCCTTTTGAGAAAATCACAGAGGCTGTGAAGGAATTTAAGCCGGTAGAGCATCGGATTGAGTTTGTGCGGGAGCGTACGGGCGTGCGTTATTACAATGATTCCAAGGGAACCAACCCCGATGCGGCTATACGGGCTCTGCGGGCCATGCCCGGGCCGGTGCTTCTGATTGCGGGAGGCTATGATAAGCACAGCGATTACAGCGCCTGGGCCGGGGAATTTGCAGGCCGGGTAAAATATCTGGTTCTGATCGGCCAGACCCGGGATAAGATCGCTGCCTGTGCCAAGGAGCACGGGTTTAACGAAATCATGTATGCGGAGGATCTGGAGGAGGCAGTGCAGGTATGTGCGGTTTACGCCGATGCCGGGGACTGCGTGCTCTTAAGTCCCGCCTGCGCAAGCTGGGGGATGTTTAAGGATTTTGAAGAACGGGGACGTGTCTTTAAGAAGAGCGTCATGGACCTGTAGGAGGTAAGAAGAAATGGCTGGAAACAAGCGCCGGACGGGAAGGCCGGGAGGAATGACGGGGACAGCGCCGGCCAGAGTGCCGGCGCGGCACAATACAGCAGAACGAAGAAGAACCCAGTCCGGCAAACGTCAGGCGGTTTCCGGGAATGTAAGACAGGAAGGAAACAGACAGGTTTCAGAAGGCCAGAAGCAGACAGCACAACGGCCCAGACCAGCGGCAGACAGGAGGCCGGATTTAGGGTATCCGGCGGCAGGAAACAGGAAGAAAGCCCGCCCGGCTCAGTCCTACGAAAGCAGAGACGCCAGGGCCTATCAGCCTCAGAACCCACCGAAAAAGAAGAAGGTGCGCCGGTTTTATGACCTGACCCTGGTGCTTATTGTAGTGGCCCTTACCGTGTTCGGTCTGGTGATGATCTACAGCGCCAGCTCCTATACGGCTCAGATCAGTGAGGAATTTGGAAACAACAGCGCGTATTTTATGCGCCGCCAGGGCATTATTGCGGCAGGCGGCTTTGTGCTTATGCTGTTCATATCCAAGATGGATTATCACTGGCTTTATCGGCTGGCAGTGCCCTCCTATGCGCTGTCCTATGTGCTGATGATCCTGGTAAGCATCGTCGGTAAAGACGTAAACGGAAAAAAAAGATGGCTGGGTGTGGGGCCGTTCAGTTTTCAGCCTGCGGAATTTGCCAAGATCGCGCTGATTATCATGCTGGCGGCGGTGATCACGAAACTGGGAGGCAAGATTAACCAGTGGAAAACCATGGGGAAGGTATTTCTCCTGGCCCTGGCCATCGCTGCCGTCGTGGCGCTCAATAACTTAAGTACCGGCATCATTCTTGCTGGAATCGGATTTGTGGTCCTTTTTGTGGCGTGCAAGGTAAAATGGCCTTTTTTTGCGGCGGGAGGCCTGGCTTTGGGGACGCTGGCGGCCGCCGGACCCATTGGAACGTTTCTTTTAAATATCCATCTCCTTCAGCCATACCAGTTCCGCCGGATCGAGGCGTGGCTGAACCCGGAGCTGGATCCTGAGGGAAAGAGCTTCCAGGTTCTTCAGGGACTCTACGCCATCGGCTCCGGCGGACTTATGGGCCAGGGACTGGGAGAGAGCATCCAGAAACTGGGATTTCTTCCGGAGTCTCAAAACGATATGATCTTTGCCATTATCTGCGAGGAACTGGGGCTTTTTGGGGCAGTGGCGGTTATCATGCTGTTTCTCCTTATGATCTATCGGTTTGTGATGATTGCCAATGACGCTCCGGATCTGTTCGGCGCTCTTTTGGTGGTGGGGATCATGGGACATATTGCGATCCAGGTGATATTAAATATTGCCGTAGTGACCAACACCATTCCCAATACGGGAATCACCCTTCCATTTATCAGCTACGGAGGCACCTCGGTGCTCTTTCTTATGGTGGAGATGGGAATCGTCCTAAGTGTTTCCAACCAGATCAAGGCGGTGGTCTGATAGAAGAGGCCGCCTTTTTGCACAAAAGGCGGCAAAAGGGCATATACTTTCGTATAGATATTTGCGGAGGTGGTCTTTTGTCTGCGATCCGTGTAACCGGCCTTTTGCCCTTAGAAGGGGAAATATCCATACAGGGCTCCAAAAACGCGGTCCTTCCTATGATGGCGGCCGCTCTCCTGCACAGAGGCCTGACAGTTCTTACCAATGTGCCGAAGATTCGTGACGTGGCCTGTATGACCAGGATCCTGGAACATCTGGGCTGTGCCTGCATCTGCCGGGGCAGCAGTATTTTTATGGATGCCAGGGAAGTACAAAGGACGGAAATACCGGAAGAATACGTCCGGTCCATGCGCTCATCCATCATTGTGCTTGGCGCTCTTTTGGGACGGCTGGGAGAGGGGAGCTGCTGCTATCCGGGAGGCTGTCTCATCGGAGCCAGACCTATTGACCTGCATCTGGCGGCCCTTAAAAGTCTGGGGGCACAGATCTGTGAGGAAGAAGGTATTATAAAAGCTGTGACCAGAACGAAAAAGGGTCTGGAGGGAACGGAGATTCTTTTTGCCTATCCCAGTGTGGGAGCCACAGAGCAGGCTCTTCTGGCTGCTGTTCTGGCAGACGGGGTGACTGTGATCCGGGGAGCTGCCATGGAACCGGAGATCAGTCAGCTGTGTCATTTCCTTAATAATATGGGTGCGGTGATCTGCGGGACAGGTACGTCGACCCTGATGATTCAGGGAGTACAATGCCTGAAGGACAGCACCTTTAGGGTGGAAGGCGACCGGATCGCGGCCGGTACCTATGGGGCGGCCGTGATGGCGGCCGGAGGAGATATAACTTTAAAAGGCATCCGGCCTTCCTCTCTGCGTCTTCCGCTGATGCTGCTTGAACAGGCAGGCGCAGAGGTGGACTGCGCAGAAGAGGGAAGAACGCTTTCAGCCACCGGCATCGGTTGGGAGCAGGAGGGGAGAATTCGAATCCGCAGGGAAGGGCGTCCGGGCCCATTAAACCTTAAAACAGGACCCTATCCTGAGTTTCCCACCGATCTTCAGTCACCGTTTATGGCATTTCTGGCGGCCGCAAGGGGAACCAGCCGGATTGAGGAACGGGTGTTTGAGGAGCGGTTTGGCACAGTGGGAGAACTTGTGAAAATGGGCGCATCCATCCGTATTGAAGAGAAAACGGCTGTCATATGCGGGAAGTACCCCTTAAGGGGAGCTTGCGTAAAGGCGGCGGATCTGCGGGGAGGGGCCGCTCTTGTAGTCGGGGCCCTGGCTGCGGAGGGAGAAACCATCATCAAAGACTGCGGCCACATTGAACGGGGGTATGAAGATATCTGCAGAGATCTGTCGGCCCTGGGGGCGGGGATCGGCTGGATAGGAGAGTGATGCACAGAATGAGAAAAAAAGAGGAAAAACATCATATGATTCTGGGGATTGCCGTGGCAGCCATTCTGCTTACGGCTATCCTTGTTTTGTCGGTAAGAATCCAGGAAGTGACCGTATCCGGCAGCAGCCGCTACAGCGCAAAGCAGGTGGAGGAGCTTCTTTTTTCCGGCCGTCTGGGAAAAAATTCAGCCATCGCCTATGTAAAGGACCGGTTTCAGCCTCACAGACAGATCCCGTTTGTAGAGGACTATAAGATCGTATTCCATGGCCCCTTTAAGGCAGAGGTCATTATTTATGACAAGAGCATTGTGGGCTACGTTTCCTATATGAGCAGCTATATGTATTTTGACAGGGAGGGGATTGTGGTGGAAAGCTCCGGCAGCAAGCTTGCGGGGATTCCATGGATCACAGGCATGGATCTTGGCCGGGTGGTTCTATATCAGCCTCTTCCGGTGAAAGACAGCCGGATCTTTGAGGAGGTATTAAACCTGACACAGCAGCTTTCCCTGTACCAGATTTCCGTAGACCAGATCCGATTTAATGCCTATAACCAGCCTACCCTTACCATTGGCCAGATGGAGGTGCCTCTTGGCGATACGGGAAATATAGACGGCAAGTTATCTGTGCTAAACGACATTTTAAAGGATCAGCCCCAGCTTAAGGACATCAGAGGAACCCTGGAACTGAGCGAGTATAACGAGACCAATGACCGGGCGGGGATTACATTTAAAAGGAAATGAAACGGAAAGGCCGGGTTTGACAAAAATACAAAATTCGGGGTTGATTTTTTTTATAAAATCAAATATAGTATTAGTTAGGCTAAAAGAGTGACATTATAATAAAGAAATACCTGAAAAGAGGACAGATGCATTCCTGAACCATTAGATTCTGAAACCGGGGGTGCATGGAACGGATAAGGAGGATAAGTATCTTGTTAGAGATTAAGATAAATGAGTCAGAGAATGCCGCAAGAATCATCGTAGTAGGCGTAGGCGGTGCGGGCAATAACGCAGTAAACCGTATGATTGACGAGAACATCGCCGGAGTGGAATTCATCGGCATCAACACGGATAAGCAGGCTCTTCAGTTCTGCAAGGCTCCTACAGCGATGCAGATCGGCGAGAAGCTGACTAAAGGACTGGGCGCAGGCGCGAGACCAGACGTAGGTGAGAAGGCTGCAGAGGAGAGTTCTGAGGAGATTTCCCAGGCGTTAAAGGGAGCGGATATGGTATTCGTTACCTGCGGTATGGGAGGCGGAACCGGAACCGGAGCGGCTCCCGTTGTTGCAAAGATTGCCAAGGATATGGGGATTCTGACCGTAGGCGTAGTGACAAAGCCGTTCCGTTTTGAGGCAAAAGCCCGTATGACCAACGCCTTAAACGGCATCGAATGTTTAAAGCAGGCAGTGGATACGCTGATCGTGATTCCAAATGACCGTCTCCTGGAGATCGTTGACCGCCGTACCACAATGCCGGATGCCCTTAAGAAGGCAGATGAGGTTCTTCAGCAGGCTGTTCAGGGCATTACCGATCTGATCAATGTTCCTGGACTGATCAATCTGGACTTTGCAGATATCCAGACAGTCATGATCGATAAGGGAATCGCCCATATCGGTATTGGTAAGGCAAAGGGTGATGACAAGGCCATTGAGGCTGTAAAGCAGGCTGTATCCAGCCCGCTGCTTGAGACCACCATTGAGGGCGCAAGCCATGTGATCATCAATATCTCCGGCGACATCAGCCTGATTGAGGCAAATGACGCCGCAAGCTATGTACAGGAGCTGGCAGGCGACAATGCAAATATCATTTTCGGTGCCATGTATGATGAAAATGCACAGGATGAGGCAAGCATCACCGTAATCGCCACCGGACTGGACGAGCACAACGCTACTTCCTCCGTGACGAAGGCTATGGCAGGCTTTACCAACTTTAAGGCAAAGTCCCCGGCTCCTCAGGCAACTCAGCCTGAGCGTGCGGCAGCTCCGGAGGCTGCGGCTACAGCTTCCGCCGGTTTTGCAAAGCCGGTTCAGTCTGCGTTCGTCCGCGGCTTTGGACAGCAGCAGACTAACACTCCGGCTCCCAGCCTGAATATTCCGCGGTTTGGCCAGAATACGGAAAACGCAGGTTCCAACGGGAATACGGGTGCAGCGCAGGCCTCCAACGGTTCTGGAACTCCCCAGCCCGCAGCGCCGTCTTTCCGTCCCACTGCCAATAAGGAAATGCAGATCAATATTCCTGATTTCCTGAAGAATAAGCGATAATTGAATCAGGTATTTTAGAACCCATATAAATTAGATCCGCAGAACAGGTGACAATATATGTCATTTGTTCTGCGGATTTTTTATATCCCTCTGCGCTGCCTGCCGGTGTAAGGTCATATCCTGTCGAAAACTTCTTTTGGTTTTCCCTCTCCCTTCGACAGCATTTGCACTTAAGAACAGTTATAATGTCTATTGGACAGCTTGATAAAGGAGGTGAGGCCGGGATAAAGTGGTTTATCGGGTCTACATAGATGAAGTATTTGCCGTAAATATGGCGATGGATTTGATCGTACTGACGGTAGTGAACCGGGTGCTCTGTTACCGGGCCAAAACCGCAAAGCTCGTGAGGGGTGCGGCGTTGGGGGCGGTCTGGGCCTGTGTAACGGCGGTGTTTCCTGGAATGCCCTTCATATGCAGAGCGGCCGGAACGTATCTGGCTGTTGGAGCCCTTATGGCAGTGTGTGCCTTTGGAATCCGCCGGATCAGGGAAGTTTTTCGTGCCGTGGCAGGTATTTATCTGGCTTCCGTGATTCTGGGAGGTGTAATGATGGTCTTTGCAGAGCAGATGGGCCCTGGAGGTGTATTGGAAGGTGCAGCCAGAATACTAAATGAGGAGAGGATACTCGGAAGGCCTGTGGGAACATGGTGTTTTTTAGTTCTGGGCGGAGCAGCTTTCTCCTTTGGGGCAGCCCGGTGGATCCGCGGACTGGCAGATTCATTTCACAGGAAAAAGGCGCTGTGCAGGGTGACTCTTCGGCAGGGGGATAAGACGCTTACCACCGCTGGACTGATTGATACGGGAAATCGCCTGAGAGAACCGGTCAGCGGCCGTCCGGTTCATGTGGCCTGGCGGGGCGTCATGGAAGAACTATGTCCAAAAGTAAAAGGAATCACCTATGTGCCCTACCGCAGTGTAGGCGGAGAAGGCCTTCTTGCGGCAGTTACGCTGGATGAAATAAAAGTGGAGCAGGAGGGGACCTGCTATACACTTATAAAGCCTCTGGTGGCTGTGGCAAAGCAGCCCCTTTCTCCTGCCGGAGAATATGAGGTGCTGATACAGGATTCAGATACAGCCTCCTGACCATGGCGTTTGGGGGCGATATGTAAGCGGGAGGAAATAAAATGATTGTAAGAGTATCCATACCAAACCGTTTTCAGTTTAAAACGGCTCCCAGTTTCCGGACTATGCTGGTTCAAAAACAGGGGGAAGTTCATTATATCGGAGGGGCAGATATCCTTCCGCCGCCTCTGGAGGCCGCGGAGGAAGGCCGGATGATCGGCCTTTTAGGGAGTGATCAGGACCATCATGCCAGATCCTCTCTGATCGAGCATAACCTGCGTCTGGTAGTTTATATTGCAAAAAAATTTGACAATACCAGCGTTGGAGTAGAGGATCTGATCTCGATTGGTACGATTGGCCTCATAAAAGCCATCAATACATTCAAACCCGATAAAAATATCAAGCTGGCCACCTACGCCTCGCGGTGCATTGAAAATGAGATACTCATGTACCTGAGACGAAACAATAAGACTCGCCTGGAGGTGTCGATTGACGAGCCCTTAAACGTGGACTGGGATGGAAATGAACTGCTTTTATCCGATATTCTGGGAACGGATGAGGACGTGATCTATCATGGCATTGAAGATGAGATCGAAAAGGATCTCTTAAATACTGCCATCAGCCATCTGGAGCCCAGAGAACGCCGGATCGTAGAGCTGCGCTATGGCCTCACAAACGAGGACGGCGATGAGATGACCCAGAAGGAGGTAGCGGATCTTTTGGGAATCTCTCAGTCTTACATATCAAGGCTGGAGAAAAAGATTATGAAAAGGCTGAAAAAGGAGATCGTCCGGTTCGAGTAGATGGCAGGAGAACAGACAGTGCGCATAAAAATACGCCGCAGTTTCCGTGAGAAGCAAAACGGAGAGTGCGGCGTATTTTTTAAGGGTGTTTTTACCGCAGCTGCACCATATTATCTTTGATCTTAAAGGTGCCGAAGCTGCGTATAAAGCTGGAGAGCCGGCTGAAACCGTACTGCTTGATATCAAAGTTGGGAAACTTCTTTTTCAGTTCCTCGTGGATAATGCTTAAATTATCAACATGGCCTTTGTTGCTCTGAATCAGGCGGATGATTTCTTTTTCGATGTCAGCCTTTGAAGTGGAGGCGGATTTTTCCTGGACAAAATAGCCCCCATGAAGCTTTACCACCTGAAAATCGCTGTTGTCCAAGCTTTCAAGGAAGGTGGAAAGCTTGGAATAGCCGTAATTTCTCACATCAAAGTCGGAGAAACGCTTAGTTAGGAAATTTCCTACCTTTGCAAGGATAATAGGCTGGTTCTGGCTGTTGTTCTCGATGAGAAGCTTGGTGATGGCCTTCTGGATCTCATCGATGGAAGTGATCGTTTTTTGTATCTCGTCAATGGAGGGCACCTCGGTCTTGGACGCCGCCATGGCATTTACCCGTCCCCTGGCCGTGGGAACCGCCTCCGGCGTATCCTCTGAGGAAATAATCTCCAGAAGCTTAAAGGTATCGCAGGCTGCCCGGAAGGGTTTGGGTGTTTTTTGCTCTCCGATACCCATGACGAACATACCGGCCTCCCGCAGCCGCTGGGCCAGCTTGGTAAAATCTGAGTCGCTGGACACCAGACAGAAACCATCTACATTTCCCGAATATAAAATGTCCATGGCGTCGATGATCATGGCAGAGTCGGTAGCGTTCTTGCCGGTGGTGTAGCTGTACTGCTGGATAGGGTTGACGGACCAGTCCAAAAGAACATTCTTCCAGCCCCTTTTTTCGTTATCGGTCCAGTCACCATAGATCCGTTTGTAGGTTGCGATCCCGATATCGGATACCTCATCCAGGATATACTTGATATACTTTGGCGATACATTGTCTGCATCGATCAATACTGCAAATCTGCGTTCATTCTGTTCCATATACTATGTCTGCCGCTTTCTGTTAGGATAGGACTATCATATCATCAGTGTACCATATGAAAGCCCAGGGGGCAAGAAGGTTTGTTCGACATTTATAAAATCTCCCGGTTCTGTGAGGGCTTATCCGACAGCCTGCGGATCGAGGCTGCGTATTCTTAGGGCGTCATGGAGGTCAGCTGCTTAAACTGCCGGGAAAAGTAGCGGATGGAATTGTAGCCCAGACGGTCAGCAATCTGGGTGAAATTTAACTGGTTATCGCGTATCATCTGCCGGGCAGTGCCGACCTTCATCATGGAGAAAAACTCAAGTTAGGAAAATGGGATTTTCCGCTATACTGTGGGTATAACGACCGTCTCCGACAGCGTATGATCTGCAAAGCAGACAGCGGAAACCGGACGGCAGAAGGAGGAGATCATATGGCAAAAACAAGGGGCAGAGTAACCCTTCCAAGCGAATCTGGCTTTTTAAGACAGACAAAGGAACTGATGGACCAGGGGGGGAGCTGATGCCATCCGCGACAGCGACGGAACCAAACGGACACAATGAGTTTGCCCAAAAGCATATGGAGGAGTGCCAGCAGCTTTACCTGATGTTCTGGCGTTTTACTGCTGTGAGAGGCAGGCTGGAAATGGATTTTATGGAAGAGTATTTCAGTCAGCAGGTGGTACCGGACTGTTATCATGACCCCAAAATGTGGTGGGAGGTCCATGGACCGGACGACGGGGGAGCCGGTTCCGGCAGAAGAATGGGAACTGACAGGTGCCGCCATGCCTCAGGGATTTGGAGGCGGGAAAGAATTTAAAGGGGTGGGAAACACCTGTGCCATGCGGGTCATTTTGCCCCATCCAAAGCCGTTTCACGAGTATACGGTATGGTTCTGCGACCAGGGGAGTATGCCGCATGGACGATCGCGGTTATCTGACGGATATCAGAGAGCGAACCCGGATCGGAAAGCACGGCGGCAGGGCCGAGTTTAGTGAGGACGGGGCCAGACCTGGGAAGAGCTTCCAGCTTCCGCCATTGTTTCCATGAATCTGTGGGGAGCTACTTGCTATAACCTGGTGGAAAAACCAGAGGATTTTTATCAGAGCAGAAAAGTGTTCGGGCATTTTCAGCGGCTTCTGGCAAAGTATCCGGCCAGGGAGCTGACCGAGACGATTCCGGGCTTTCACGATACGCTGGCACGGTTTGAGGTCTTTAAAAAGGCGATGGCCGGGGATGTCTGCGCAAGAGCCAGTGCCATGAGAGAGGAGATCCAGTTTGTCTTAGACCGGGAAAAGGATAGGGGGATTGCCATGGAAATACTGGCAGCCGGCGAGTTTCCTCTGCGCGTGACTCATAATGATACCAAGCTGAATAATATCATGATTGATGATAAAACAGGGCAGGCCATCTGCATCATTGATCTTGACACAGTGATGCCGGGCCTGTCTGTCTTTGATTTCGGTGATTCTATCCGGTTCGGGGCCAATACGGCAGAGGAGGATGAGGTAGATGCTGCAAAGGTGTCTTTGTCGCTTCCTCTTTTTGAGATCTATACCAGAGGATTTTTAGAAGGCTGCGCCGGAAGTCTGACAAAGGCAGAGGTGCGGATGCTGCCCCAGGGAGCAAGGCTGATGACCCTGGAGTGCGGGATGCGTTTCTTGACCGATTAACTCTCAGGAGATACGTACTTTAAGCTTGTCAGAGAAAATCACAACCTGGATCGCTGCCGCACCCAGTTTGCGCTGGCGGCGGATATGGAGCGGAAATGGAAACAAATGGAGGAAATCGTTGAGAAAGTGGAGCGATCTTTTTGCGGACGCTGATCGATTCTGATGCTGGAAAACGGGACCAGGGCGTGTGTTCCCTCAGCTTCTGAGGGGACGGTCAGTTCAGATAGTTTCGCATGGACTTTAAAGCGCTTTTTTCCAGCCGTGAGACCTGGGCCTGGCTGATGTGGATCTCCTTTGCCACTTCAGTCTGTGTCTTTCCCTCAAAGAAACGCATATCAATAATGTGGCGTTCCCGGTCAGGGAGACGTTTCATGGCCTCCACTAAGGAAAGATCCTCCACCCAGTTTTCCTCCAGGTTTTTCTTGTCGCTGATCTGATCCATCACATAGAGGGGATCGCCGCCGTCGGTATACACTGGTTCATAAAGGCTTACCGGTGTCTGGATGGCATCCAGGGCGTAGGTGATCTCCTCTCCGGGGACGCCGATTTCCTGGGAAATCTCCATGAGGGTGGGTTCCTTGGAGTGACGCCGCGTCAGCTGCTCTTTGGCATAGAGGGCTTTGTAGGCGGTATCTCTGAGAGAGCGGCTTACGCGGATAGAATTATTGTCCCGCAGATAGCGGCGCACCTCGCCAAGGATCATAGGCACTGCGTAGGTGGAAAACTTTACATTCTGAGTGATATCGAAATTATCGATGGCCTTGATAAGGCCGATACAGCCAATCTGAAACAGATCGTCAATATTTTCCTGATTTCCGGAAAAGCGCTGGATGACACTTAAGACCAGGCGCAGGTTTCCCTTGATATACTGTTCCCTGGCCTCCTTATCTCCCTTTAAGATCCGTGAAAATAATTCTTCCTTCTCTTCACTGCTAAGGAGCGGCAGCCTGGCAGTATTGACGCCGCAGATTTCAACCTTATAGCATGACATGGTCCATACCTCCATTTATTTGAGTGTACGCACGGGAACGGGCTGTGCTTTTTTGTTCTGGTTATAAAAGAATGATGGACGGAACGGGAAGGTTTTATACTTCCTTTTCTATCCAGAAGAACGGACTGGCAGATGGAAGATGGAAAATAGCGGGAAATTTTCTTGGGAATGTCTGGCTGCGAGTCATGGAATATACCATAGAACCTGAGCTGGATCGGAGAGAACAAGAATCGGATTATACTTTGAGGATATTTAAGCGTGATGAGGCCCGGGAATGGGAAAGGGACGCCGAAAACAGCTGTCAGACAAAAAACCGTGCTGAGAGGATGATCTTCTCTCAAGCACGGCTTTTTATCCAGTCTGGCGGTCTAAATCAACCCCAGAAAGCCTTGTAAGGGCTGCTGGATCCGTTTACTGTGTATTTTTTCGGTACAGGATTAAAAGCCCCTTTAACAGCAGCGCATCATCATAAATGATCCTGTGCCTGCAAAGCGGCGTGATAAACCGGGCCAGTCCTCCGGTGGCAATTACAGTGGGCGTTTCTTTCAGCTCCTTTTCCATCCGGTCCAGGATTCCGTCGATCATATCTACATTGCTGAAAATAATCCCGGCCCTCATGCAGTCAATGGTATTTTTACCAATTACCTTATCTGGAACTTCCAGACTGATATAGGGGAGCTGGGCGGTTTTTCCGCTGAGGGAATTTAAAGACACCCGAAGGCCCGGCAGGATAACGCCGCCGATGTAATTTCCGTGCTTGTCCGCCACACTTAAGGTCGTAGCAGTACCCATATCGATCACCACAAGGGGGAGCGGGTGTTCGTGGCTGGCAGCCACCACATCTACGATCATATCGCTGCCTACGGTTTTGGGGTTGTCCATAAGGATATTGACGCCGGTCTTGATGCCGGGACCCACCAGAAGGGGGGAGACGCCTACAGCTTTTTCCACTGCCCGCAGGATAGTGGAATTTAAAGGGGGAACCACAGAGGAAAGAATGGCGCCCTCGATGGAATCGCTGTGGATCTGGTGCATTTCAAGCACATTTTTAATAGCAACGGCATATTCTGTATCCGTGCGGTTCTGGTCTGTGGTGACCCGTTCAATAAAATAGGTCTTTTCTTCGTCGATTCCTCCGATCACGGTATTGGTATTTCCCATATCAATGGCTAAAATCATGTAAAAGACTCCTTTCTGCCACAGGTATTTTCATCAATGAAAAATTGTGCTATGATTGTATCATAGAAAAAACGGAAAAACAACCGGAGGAAGCTTATGTTAAAAGGAAAAACAATACTCCTTGGAGTTACCGGCAGCATTGCGGCCTATAAGATTGCCGGCCTTGCCAGCGCCCTGGTAAAAGCAGGGGCGTCCGTTCACGTTATCATGACGGAAAACGCCGTGAACTTCATCAATCCCATTACCTTTGAGACGCTGACCGGCCACAAGTGCCTGGTGGATACCTTTGATCGGAACTTTGAGTTCAGCGTAGAGCACGTGTCCCTGGCAAAGGCAGCGGATCTTTTTTTAGTTGCTCCCGCGTCAGCCAATGTGATCGGAAAGCTGGCCCATGGAATTGCGGATGATATGCTCACAACTACCTTTATGGCCTGCACCTGTCCGAAACTGGTTTCTCCAGCCATGAATACGCGGATGTATGAAAATAATATCCTGCAGGATAATTTAAAAACGCTGGGGCACTACGGCATTGAGGTGATCCGGCCAGCCGACGGCTATCTGGCCTGCGGCGATACGGGAGCCGGGAAGATGCCGGAGCCGGAGACGCTCTTTGAGTATATCCTTCGCGCCGCCGGATATCCTAAGGACCTGGCGGGAAAGAAGATTTTAGTAACTGCTGGTCCTACCCGCGAATCCATTGATCCGGTGCGCTATATCACCAACCATTCCACCGGGAAAATGGGATACGCCATCGCAAAGGCCGCCGCTTACAGGGGAGCAGAGGTGACGCTGGTTACAGGGCCGGTGGCGCTTAAGCCGCCTCTTTTTGTAAATACGGTGCCGGTTGAGAGTGCAGAGGAAATGTATGAGGCGGTTACAGCGGCGGCAGAGGCTCAGGACATCATCATCAAGGCGGCTGCGGTGGCGGATTACCGCCCTTCCCAGACGGCAGAGGATAAGATCAAGAAGGCCGACGGGAACATGGATATCGCCCTGGAGCGCACAAAGGATATCTTGGGATGGCTGGGAAGTCACCGCAGACCGGGCCAGTTTTTGTGCGGCTTTTCCATGGAAACGAGAGATCTTCTGGCAAACTCAAGGGCCAAGCTTGAAAAGAAGAATGCAGACATGATCGTGGCCAACAGCTTAAAAACTGAAGGGGCCGGTTTTGGGACGGATACCAATCTGGTGACGCTGATTACAAAGGAGGGCCAGACCGAGCTTCCCAAAATGACCAAAGAAAAAGTGGCAGACCGGCTGCTGGATGAGATCAGGAACCGTCTTGACTTTGGTCTTTAATCATAATAAAATATGCTAAGAAAAATCATACAATCACCAGGAACGGAGGAAACGACCATTGTCACAGACAGATGATCAGATGATAGAACAGATAAAAAAGCGTAGGACGTTTGCCATTATTTCCCATCCCGATGCAGGTAAGACCACACTGACCGAGAAATTTCTTCTTTATGGAGGCGCCATCAACCTGGCCGGTACCGTAAAAGGACGCAAGGCGGCAAAGCACGCGGTTTCCGACTGGATGGACATCGAGAAGGAGAGAGGTATTTCCGTTACTTCTTCTGCCATGCAGTTTAACTATGACGGTTTCTGTATCAATATCCTTGATACACCGGGACACCAGGACTTCTCAGAGGATACCTACCGCACGCTTATGGCGGCGGATTCTGCCGTCATGGTCATCGACGGCTCCAAGGGTGTGGAGGCGCAGACGATTAAGCTTTTTAAGGTCTGTGTTATGCGCCATATTCCTATTTTTACCTTTATAAACAAGTTTGACCGTGAAGCCAGAGATCCGTATGAGCTGCTGGATGAAATCGAGGACGTGCTGGGCATCCGAACCTGTCCCGTCAACTGGCCCATTGGCTGCGGGAAGAATTTTAAGGGCGTGTATGACCGGTTTACAAAGAAGATCTCCACGTTTACTGCTGCCATGGGAGGAGCAAAGGAGGTAGCTACCCAAGAGTTTGACGCGGCCGACGCTGATGTGGAGTCTGTGATCGGCTCCATCTATCACCAGCAGCTTCTGGATGATATTGAGCTTCTGGACGGAGCCAGTGATGAACTGGATATGGACCGGGTACAGCGGGGAGATTTATCACCGGTATTTTTTGGCTCTGCCCTGACAAACTTTGGTGTAGAAACCTTTTTGGAGCATTTCTTAAAAATGACCACCCCGCCGCTTCCAAGGAAAACACTGACCGGGCAGATCGATCCCTTCCGCAGCGATTTCTCTGCCTTTGTATTTAAAATCCAGGCCAACATGAACAAGGCCCACAGAGACAGGATCGCTTTTATGCGTATCTGCTCCGGCAAGTTTGAGGCGGGCATGGAGGTAAATCACGTCCAGGGAGGCAAGAAGATCCGTCTGACCCAGCCGCAGCAGCTTATGGCCCAGGACCGCAAGATCGTGGAGGAGGCCTATGCCGGCGACATTATCGGCGTCTTTGATCCGGGGATTTTCTCCATTGGAGATACGCTGTGCACCTCCAGCGAAAAGTTTGAGTTTGAAGGCATCCCCACCTTCGCTCCTGAGCATTTTGCCAGAGTACGTCAGGTGGATACCATGAAGCGCAAGCAGTTTATCAAGGGTGTGAACCAGATCGCTCAGGAGGGCGCGATCCAGATCTTCCAGGAGTTTAATACAGGAATGGAGGAGATCATTGTAGGTGTGGTGGGCGTGCTGCAGTTTGAGGTGCTGACCTACCGTCTGCAGAGCGAGTACAACGTAGAGGTGATTCTGGAAAAACTGCCTTACGAGCACATCCGCTGGGTCGAGAACCCTCAGGAGGTGGATGTGGCCAGGCTTATGGGTACATCCGATATGAAGCGGATCAAGGACTTAAAGGATAATCCGCTGCTTTTATTTATCAACAGCTGGAGCGTGGGTATGGTCTTAGACCGCAATCCGGGACTTAAATTAAGCGAATTCGGCACCAATTAGCTGTTGGAAAGGCGCCGTCATATATAAGGAGGTTTTTGAATATGTCAAAGGTAGAAGTAGTAAGAGCCGCTATGGTTCAGGCTATGAAGGCAAAGGATAAGGCAAGAAAGGACTCCCTTTCCATGCTGCTTTCCGCATTAAAGAACGCGGAGATCGACAAGAGAGAGCCCCTGACAGAGGCAGAGGAAAATGCCATTGTAAAAAAGGAGATCAAGCAGACCCAGGAAACCTACGATCTGGCTCCCGCGGACCGGGAGGATATCAGGAAAGAGGCGGCAGAAAGACTGGCTGTTTATAAGGAGTTCGCTCCTGAGGATATGAGCGTGGATCAGATCCGGGAAGTGATCGGCGAGGTCTTAAAAGAGCTTGGCCTGGAGTCGCCTTCCCAGAAGGATAAGGGCGCTATTATGAAGGCGCTGATGCCGAGAGTCAAGGGAAAGGCAGACGGGAAAACGGTAAATGAAACCCTGGCAGGTATGCTGAACGAATCATAAATAACGGGTGGCAAAAGGAGGACAATATGTACAGAAAAGAGATAGAGGGTTTTATTGATTCTCACAGACAGGAGATGATCGAGGACATCTGCAAGCTCTGTCGGATCAACAGCGAAAAAATGCCTTATACGGAGGGAAAGCCTTACGGCGAGGGAGCCTTTGACGCTCTTCATGCCGCTCTGGCAATGATGGAGGAGTATGGCTTTTCCATCACAAACTATGACAATTATGTAGGTACGGCTGATTTAAATGACAAGGAACGCCAGCTGGATATTCTGGCTCATCTGGATGTGGTTCCGGCAGGAGAGGGCTGGACGGTTACCGAGCCCTTTGAGCCGGTGGAAAAGGACGGAAAGCTCTACGGCCGCGGCACGGCTGACGATAAGGGCCCGGCTGTGGCGGCTCTTTACGCCATGCGCGCCATTAAGGAGTTAAATATCCCGGTAAAGAAGAATGTCCGTCTGATCCTGGGAACGGACGAGGAGTGCGGAAGCAGCGATATTGAGGTGTATTACAAAAGGGAGCAGGAAGCGCCAATGACATTTTCACCGGATGCTGCTTTTCCTGTGATCAATATTGAAAAGGGACGGATCCCCGGCGGATTTACCGCGTCCTTTGCGGCTTCTGAGGCGCTTCCAAAGATTGTTTCCATTGATGCGGGAATCAAGGTAAACGTAGTTCCGGGCAAGGCTAAGGCAGTGGTAGCCGGTCTGGATATGGATGTGCTTACGGCTGCCGCTGATGAGGCAGAGAAAAAGACGGGCGTTTCTTTCACCTTCGGAGAGACAAAAGGCGGTATGCAGATTACCGCTGAGGGTAAGGGCGCTCACGCATCTACGCCGGACGAGGGGGTTAATGCCCTTACCGGCCTGCTTTTATACCTTACCAGCCTGCCCCTTGCAGACAGTCCTCAGCTTACGGCCATCAGGAGCCTTGCAACGCTCTTCCCCCACGGCGACACCAGAGGGAAGGCTGTGGGGATTGCCATGGAGGATGAGCTTTCCGGCCCCTTAACCCTGGCTCTTGATATGCTGACCGCAGATGATACCCACTTAGAGGGCGCCTTTGACTGCCGTGCCTGCCTGTGCGCCACAGAGGAGAACAGTCTGGACGTGATCCGCGCCCGGATGGCAGAAGAGGGCCTTACCTTAAATGCAGACCAGATGACGCCTCCCCACCATGTAGACGGCAATTCCCATTTCGTAAAGACGCTGTTAAAGGCATATGAGGAATATACCGGCCTGAAGGGAAGCTGCCAGTCTACAGGCGGAGGCACCTATGTGCACCATTTAAAGAACGGCGTTGCCTTCGGCGCTTCCATGCCGGGGACAGACAATAAGATGCACGGAGCCGATGAGTTTGCGGTGATCGACGAGCTTTTAACCAGCGCAAAGATCTTTGCCCAGGTAATCGCGGATCTGTGCTGTTAGCGCACCATTCCGATAAACACAGTTACGTTTTAGGGAGTCTGCAAAAAGAAACTGCTTGACAAACCGATATAAGTGATGTATCTTTAAAACTAACATTATTTCCAGCTGAATAATAGGAAATGATCATCGGTCAGAGCAGGAGGTTTTTCATGAATCAGTTCAGAGCCATGCAGATGAATATGGATATGATGAACAGCATCTATATGTGCTGTGTATCTGTATGCTTTGAAAACTGAATCAAAAACATCTGCATGGATTTGGGATCATGATATAAAAGGGATAGAAGAGATGATATTTCGGGGTTGCAGGTCCGTGCAGGATCGCAGCCCCGTTTTTGCTGTCAGGATTGCGAAAAGCCGCGGCAGACTTTCCTGAGGAGCTTTGCCGTCTGTGCCGGCGTCAGGAGAGCAGATATGTGGGATCGGACCAAAGAAAGGAATGAAAGCATGGATCAGAAAAAAGAAGAGGCCATTATCCGCCTGGAAGGCCTCGGAAAACAATTTGCCACATCAAACGGTACGGTAACGGCTCTGGATGATATCAATCTGGAGATCCGCCGGGGCGAGATATTCGGCATTATCGGCCTTTCCGGCGCAGGAAAGAGCACCCTGGTGCGCTGCATCAACTATCTGGAGGAACCCACCTCCGGCCGCGTTATCTTTGAGGGAAAAAATCTGTCGGCCATGAAGGAGAAGGAAAAACGTCTGGCCAGACAGTCCATGGGGATGATTTTCCAGCAGTTCAACCTGCTGGCTCAGAGAAATGTGCTCCAGAACGTGTGCTTTCCCATGGAAATCGCTCATATGGACAGCAGAAAGGCAAAGGAGCGGGCAAAGGAGCTGCTTAAGCTGGTAGGGCTGGAGGAGCGGATGAAGGCATATCCGGCTCAGCTCTCCGGCGGTCAGAAACAGAGAGTAGCCATCGCAAGAGCCATGGCGACCAACCCCAGGGTGCTGCTCTGTGATGAGGCTACCAGCGCCCTGGATCCAAATACCACGAAGGCGATTTTGGCACTTTTAAAGAAGATTAACCGGGAAATGGGCATTACCGTCATTATGATTACCCATGAGATGGCAGTGATCGAGGCCATCTGTGACCGGGTAGCCATCATTGATCACAGTCATATTGTGGAGTCGGGCAAGGTGTCTGAGATCTTTTCCGGCCCCAAATCCGATATCGGCCGTCAGCTGATCCTGGGAGATGCCTCAGGGCAGAAGGAAAACTTTGGAAATTCCAGGCTGATTCGTGTAATCTTTGATGGAAGAGAATCTTCGGAACCTGTGATCGCCAACATGATTCTGGCCTGCAAGGCACCGGTGAATATCATGCACGCCGATACCAGGGACATCGAAGGCAAGGCCATGGGGCAGATGCTGCTGCAGCTGCCGGAGGATGAGGTGGATGCGGGCCGCATCTGCAATTATCTCAAGACGGCCGGAGTAGCATTTGAGGAGGTGCGGTGATTATGACGTTTGATCAGACAACCATAAATATGCTTTTAAACGGGATCTGGGAAACCGTATATATGGTATTCCTTTCTTCCTTATTATCGTATGTGATCGGTATTCCTCTGGGAATTGCCCTGGTAGTTACAGACCGGGGCGGGATCCGGCCGTTTCCGCTGTTTAACCGGGTTTTGGGCGTTGTGATTAACCTTCTGCGTTCAGTTCCCTTTATCATCCTTCTTGTAATGGTGATCCCTGTCACAAGGCTTATCGTGGGAAAGATCATCGGTCCCAATGCGGCGGTGGTCCCCCTGGTGATTTCCGCTTTTCCTTATATCAGCCGCATGGTGGAATCTTCCTTAAAGGAAGTGGACGCAGGCGTAATCGAGGCAGCCAAGTCCATGGGAGCATCCACCGGCCAGATCATCTGGAAGGTGCTTCTGCCTGAGGCAAAGCCGTCCCTGCTGGTAGGAGCAGCTATTTCCATCACTACAATCGTCGGCTACTCCGCCATGGCGGGCGCTGTGGGAGCGGGCGGTCTGGGAGATATCGCCATCCGCTATGGCTACCACCGGTATGAGACAGATATGATGCTTATCACCGTAGTGCTCCTGGTGATCATTGTGCAGATCATTCAGGAAGTATTCATGCGAATTTCCAGAAAGAGCGATAAGAGGATCCGATAAAAAGGAGCCTTGAATCAATATATGGGCTTTGGCCCGAAAATGAGGAGGAACATATTATGAAAAGAAAGGCATTAAAAACCGCAGTTATTGCTGCCGCTCTGGCCACATCCCTGCTGGCAGGATGCTCAGGAAAAGCAGACGAGACAACTGCTGCTTCCGGGGCAGACCAGAAGGAGACTGCAGAAACATCTGCAGAGGCAAAGGCAGAGGACACGAAGGCAGATGGCAAGCTGGAGAAACTGACCGTGGGCGCGAGCCCTGCTCCCCATGCAGAGATCTTAGAGGCGGCAAGAGAGGTGCTGGCTTCCAAGGGATATGACCTGAAGGTTGTGGAATATACAGACTATGTACTTCCAAACAATGCGCTGGATTCCGGTGATCTGGATGCCAACTATTTCCAGCACCAGCCATATCTGGATTCCTTCAATGCACAGAACGGCACTGATCTGGTGGGCGTGGCAGCGATCCACTATGAGCCCTTTGGCATCTATGCCGGAAAAACCGCTTCTTTAGACGCCATTCCTGATAAGGGAACGGTACTTGTTCCTAATGATCTGACAAATGAGGCGAGAGCGCTGCTTCTCTTAGAGGCTCAGGGACTGATTAAATTAAAAGAGGACGCAGGTCTTGAAGCGACTAAGAATGACATTGTTGAGAATCCTAAGAATCTGGATATCGTAGAGATCGAGGCTGCCCAGCTTCCCCGTTCCCTGCAGGACGGCGACGTAGCTGTTATCAATGGCAACTATGCCATTGAGGCAGGCTTAAAGGTAAGTGACGCACTGGCAACAGAGGATGCAGAGTCTCTGGCTGCCCAGACCTATGGAAACGTGATCGCCGTAAGGGCCGGAGAGGAAGAAAGCCCCAAGACAAAGGCATTAGTTGAAGCCCTTACCAGTCCTGAGGTAAAGGAATTTATGGAGCAGACATACGCAGGTGCGGTAGTTCCTCTGTTCTAAGATAGACAGGCGCGCAGGCAGGATTCCCCTTATAAGGGAGCCGGGAGTGAATACTCCTGGCTCCTTTTGCATATATATGGGTAAGAAATAACCGCCCTGATCCCACAGGGCTGGAAGGCGGGGACGGGATGAACGTATGGAGGAGCGGGGATGAGGATCAGCGATCTCAAGCAGAAAGAAGTCATCAATATAAATGACTGCAAACGTCTTGGCTTTGTGGGAGATGTGGATTTTGACATGGAAACGGGCTGCATGATTGCTATTATAGTGCCGGGGCCTGGGTGCATCTGCGGATTTTTGGGAAGAGAGAAGGAGTATGTTATTCCTTTCTGCGATATCTGCCAGGTGGGAAGCGATATTATTCTGGTGGACGTAAAGGAAAAAAAGGTAGAGGAAAAGGTGAAGTGCCCCTAAGAAAACAGCCCCGCTCTGCAGTCAGCAGCGGGGCTGTTTTTAAGAGAATGTATGTATGAAAAAGTATAGGGGGCCGTCTGCGGCCAGTATTCATCATCGGAAGGGAGCGTCGGCGCTGTTGGGGGAATGAACCGGCGCTCCGTAAGGAAACACTAATTGAAAACTACCATATTTTCTGCTGAAAGGGAAGGGGCATTACTGAAAATGAAATCAATTTACCATTACAGTAAGAACGGTGCAAAATACCTGTCCCATGGGCTACAGATTATTATGGAGGATGTCCAGCACACACTTTAATTCCCTGGCATCGATCTGTCCCGGAGCGGAGGCGCGGCCAGCAGTGCCGAAGGTAAGACAGGAACCGAAGATCTCGCCCCAGACGCGGCTGATGAGGCCGGTTCCGGCCATGGCCATGGTGACGACAGGACAGGAGAGCTGACGGCGGGCCGTAACTGTAGCTGTAAGAAGGATAAGCACATCCTCCGGGCAGCGGGGCATCACGGCAATTTTGGCAATGTCTGCTCCAAGCTTTTCCATCTGGCGCAGGCGTGATAAAAGTTCTCCGCAGGAGGGGGTGGAGTAGAAGTCATGGCTGGAGAAAATAGTTTTTACCCCCTTTTCCTTTGCAAGGGCAGTCAGTTCTTTTATGGAATCCGGCTGGGAGAACAGCTCGATATCTGCCAGATCTATGCAGCCGGACAGGATAGCATCTTTAGCCAGTTTCTTATATTGATCCGGGGAGGCAGACTGCTGCCCTCCCTCTCTTGTGGTGCGGAAGGTGAAAATGAGAGGCGTATTTCCCAGGATTTCCCGAAGGCGGGGGAGAATCTCATGTAACCGGCCTTCCCTGAAAATATCCTCCATATAATCGGCCCGCCATTCCGCAAGGTCAGCTGGATAGGAGGAAAGAGCCTTTGCCTCTTCAAACAATGCTTCATCCGATGGGCTTACAAGGGGGATACAGATTTTTGGAGTTCCTTCCCCAAGCCGCAGGTTTCTTACAGGTACAAAATTCATAGTGATCCGCCTTTCGTTTCCGTATGTGTACGGTCTTGATGTCATTATAACAAAAAAAATACATTCCTCCAAGGAGTTTTGGAAACGTCAGCCTCCCTTTTGTCCGTCAGGAATGGGATTTTGTTCTTTGCTTGGGATTTTGCATCAAGGAAGAGATTGATTTCCCTATAATCTGTAAAAAAACCATAAATACAAAGGAGGGAGGACTTAAAACCGGCGCAGGCAAGCGTTGGGATATACACAAAGTTCTTGCGCTTAAGGTCTGTTTCGGTTACAATAAATGAAAAATATACCCTATATTACGGTCAGGATACGTCGCGGCCTTAAGGTTATGTATTAAACGATAGAAGGGAAGTGCAGATGATATGAAATGCCCCTACTGCAATGAAGCAGATACAAAGGTAATCGATTCCCGTCCGGCGGAGGATAACAGTTCCATCCGCAGGCGGCGTCAGTGTGAGCGCTGCGGAAAGCGTTTTACAACGTACGAGAAACTGGAGACTATGCCTTTGATGGTGATTAAGAAAGACAACACAAGAGAAGCTTATGACCGTTCCAAGATTGAGGCGGGCATGATCCATTCCTGCCATAAGCGTCCCGTATCTCCACAGCAGATAGGCCTTATGATTGATGAAATCGAAAATCAGATCTTTAACAGGGAGGAAAAGGAAATCTCTACCGCTGTGATCGGCGAACTTGTGATGGAGAAACTCAAACAGGTGGACGAGGTGGCCTATGTGCGTTTTGCCTCTGTATACAGAGAATTTAAGGATGTGAGCACCTTTATGGAGGAGCTGGGAAAGCTTCTTAAGAAATAAGAGAAAGGCTGATATACGATGCTGGAAATATTTTATCCCGGTGAACTCTGGGATTCTGCCTATGAGATTCCTTTTGAGCGGTGGAAGGACAGGGGAGTGAAGGGCGTGATCTTTGACATTGATAATACCCTGGTGCCTCATGGAGCTGCGGCGGATGAACGGGCTGAGGCTCTTTTTGAACAGCTGAGGGCGCTGGGATTAAAGACCTGTCTCCTTTCCAATAATAAAGAGGCCAGAGTCAAACCCTTTGCAGAACAGGTAAAAAGCCCCTATATCTATAAAGGAGGTAAACCTGCCGCAAAGGGCTATGAAAATGCCATGGCACAGATGGGAACCTGCCGGGAAAACACCCTGTTTGTAGGGGATCAGCTGTTTACGGATATCTATGGAGCAAACCGGGCGGGTTTAAAGAGCATTTTGGTAAAACCCATTGATCCGAA
The DNA here is from genome assembly GCF_013282095.1 of Enterocloster alcoholdehydrogenati. Lineage (GTDB taxonomy): Bacteria > Bacillota > Clostridia > Lachnospirales > Lachnospiraceae > Enterocloster > Enterocloster alcoholdehydrogenati. Next base: position 293,899 of record NZ_BLTJ01000002.1, on the reverse strand, counting down.
AGAGGAGATCCAGATCGTCCTTAAACGATACCTGGAGCGTCCTCTGCTCTATTTTTACAGAAAAAGCCGTAAAAAGAACTTGAAAAACATGGACACATAGTATAGAATATAAAAGATTAAATATGCAGGGGACTGATCAAAGCGGATAAAGCCCTGGCGGACGCTTAAGAAAGAAGCGTCCTGGAGTATATAAAGAACTTAAGGAGGAATATCTTTATGATATCAGCAGGCGATTTTAGAAACGGAATTACACTGGAGATCGACGGACAGGTAGTACAGATCCTTGAATTCCAGCACGTTAAGCCAGGCAAGGGCGCTGCTTTTGTGCGTACCAAATTAAAGAACGTGATTAACGGCGGTGTGGTAGAGCGTACCTTCCGTCCCACTGAGAAGTTCCCTGCAGCAAGAATTGACCGTGTGGATATGCAGTATCTGTATGCAGACGGCGATCTGTACAACTTCATGAACACAGAGAACTATGAGCAGGTGGCGCTGAATCAGGATCTGATCGGCGACGCATTAAAGTTTGTGAAGGAGAACGAGATCTGTAAGGTCTGCTCCTACAACGGCAGTGTATTCTCTGTAGAGCCTCCTCTCTTTGTAGAACTGGAGGTTACAGACACAGAGCCAGGTTTTAAGGGCGATACAGCAACCGGTGCAAGCAAGCCTGCTACCGTAGAAACCGGCGCAGTTGTGAGCGTTCCGTTATTCGTAGAGACCGGAGACAAGATCAAGATCGACACCAGAACCGGTGAGTATCTGTCCCGTGTATAATTTATTTTATTTCTGAGAAACAGAAGGATTGCTCCGGCCCTACCGCCGGGGCAGTTTTCATCTACAGCAGAGCAGAATAGCTGCTTTTTCTGAGATTCTATACGTCTGCGGGAAGGAGAAACATAGAGTGAAAAAGATTCTGGAACTGATGGAACAGGAATTAAGGGCTGCTTTTACAGCCTGCGGCTATGAGGAGAAATTTGCCAGAGTGGTTCTTTCTAACCGGCCGGATCTGTGCGAATACCAGTGCAACGGAGCCATGGCGGCGGCGAAGGCTTACCGTACAAAGCCTATTGATATTGCAAATGCAGTGGTAGAGAAGCTGACGGCGCCTAAGGAACTGCCTGTCTTTGAAGAGGCAGTGGCTGTGATGCCCGGCTTTATCAATCTGAAGCTGTCGGAAACCTTTCTGGCGGATTATATGGCCGGCATGGCAGCGGCCGACAAGCTGGGACTGGAGGAGCCGGAGAAAAAGGAGACTATTATTGTAGACTATGGCGGAGCTAATGTGGCAAAGCCCCTTCATGTAGGCCATCTGCGTTCCGCCATCATTGGCGAGAGCATCAAGCGCATGGGGCGGTTCATGGGCTATGAGATGATCGGCGATGTGCACCTGGGTGACTGGGGGCTGCAGATGGGCCTGATTATTGAGGAGTTAAGAGACAGAAAGCCGGAGCTTGTGTATTTTGATGAGACATATACCGGTGAATATCCCACAGAGGCTCCCTTTACCATAAGCGAATTGGAGGAGATTTATCCGGCCGCCAGCGCCAAGTCAAAGGCGGATGAGGCATTTAAAGAAAGAGCGCATCAGGCTACCTTAAAGCTTCAAAAGGGATATAAGCCCTTTAGGGCTATCTGGGATCACATTCTGGCGGTGTCCGTAGCAGATCTTAAGAAGAATTACTCCAGTCTGAATGTGGATTTCGACCTGTGGAAGGGCGAGAGCGACGCAGAGCCTTACATTGATGATATGGTCCAGATGCTCACTGAAAGGGGCCTTGCTTATGAGAGCCAGGGCGCTTTGGTTGTGGATGTAGCGGAGGAAAGCGATACAAAGGAAATTCCGCCCTGCCTGATCCGCAAGTCCGACGGTGCTTCCCTGTATGCCACCTCTGATCTGGCCACTATTGTGGAGCGGGAGCAGGATTTTTGTCCGGACCGTTATATCTATGTGGTAGACAAGCGCCAGGCCATGCATTTTGAACAGGTATTTCGCGTAGCCAGAAAATCCGGTATCGTTAAGCCGGATACAAAGATGATCTTTTTGGGATTCGGTACCATGAACGGCAAGGACGGAAAGCCCTTTAAGACAAGAGAGGGCGGCGTGATGCGTCTGGAGAAGCTGATCGCAGACATTGATGAAGCGGTATTTGCCCGGATCATGGAAAACCGCACCGTATCGGAAGAGGAAGCAAGAGAGACCGCCAAGGTGGTTGGCCTTGCCGCTTTAAAGTACGGGGATCTGTCTAATCAGGCATCCAAGGACTACGTATTTGATATTGACCGGTTTATTTCGTTTGAGGGAAATACAGGTCCTTATATCCTTTATACGATTGTCCGAATCAAATCCATTCTCGGAAAATATAAGGACAACGGCGGCTGTGTAAGCAGTCTGGCGGCGGAAAAGAAGATTCTGCCTGCAAAGGGAGTTTCGGAAAAGGCTCTGATGCTCCAGCTGGCAAAATACAGTGAAGTGCTTGAGAACAGTTTTGCGGAGACGGCTCCTCATAAGATTTGTCAGTATATTTATGAGACAGCTAACGCATTTAACAGTTTTTATCATGATACCAAGATCCTCTCCGAGGAGGATGAGACGCAGAAGGACAGCTACATCGGCCTGATCACCCTGACCAAACGGGTGCTGGAAACCTGTATCGGTCTTTTGGGAATCGAGGCCCCGGAGCGGATGTAGTCAGCCTGTAGGAGCAGGGTACATTTCATGTCAATGAAGATCGTAAAAATGGAGACCAGCAGCTTCTGGAAGGGAGAGGCTGGTGTAAAGGGCCTGGTGGAGGACCAGGCCCGCACCTTTCGGGTGCAGCTGTATCTGAAAAATGGTCAGGTGAAGGATTATTCCTGTACCTGTGCAGAAGGGAATTCTTATAGGGGCATCTGCGCCCATGGGGAGGCCCTTTTTGCGTATTATAAGGAATACCAGAAGGAAACCTTAATGCCGCCGGTTCACACCTCTTCTCAGGCCCATGCAATGATTCGGGAGTATACGAACCGGGCCGTGGCGGATATCCTGGGAGAGCAGGAAACCGGAGTGCGTCTGATACCGGTGCTGTCTTTGGAGGGCAGCCAGGTGCGTATGGAGTGTAAGATCGGAAAAAGCAGGTTCTATACGCTGCGGGATCTGGGTGCGTTTTGCGGGGCAGTAGAGACGGGCGCGTTTGTGTCTTATGGACGGGAACTTGCCTTCCACCATCAGAAAACGGCCTTTGAACCGGAAAGCAGAAGGCTTTTATCGCTGATTATAACCATTGGAGAGAAGCAGAAGGCGGTTCGGGAACTGACCCTTGGCCGTATGGACAGGGACCGCTTTTTTGAGGCCCTCCCGGAAACGGAAGAGGGGCAGATGATAGAGATGCGCCTTCCGGGAAACGCAAAAGGCCTGTTCCGGGTAGTAAGGGAGGATCCCATTCTTTCCATCCATGCAGGCAAATATGGGAGAGATGGCATACGGGTGCGTCTGGAGGGAATCCTGGAACGGACAGAGCAGACCCAGGCTATTCAGGCGGCCTTTAAGGGCGAACGCCACCTCTATATTGTGGCAGGAAGGTATATTTACCAGTGCAGCGAAAGGTTTTTGCAGGCGGCGGGTATTTTCCTGGAGCAGATCCGCAGGGAACGAGAACAGGAGGTGATGGTGGCGGAACGGGATATCCCTCTCTTTTCTCAACGGGTTTTAAAGGCTCTGGAAACGTTTGGAAAGATTCGTCAGGAGGGAGTAGACCTTGACGCCTACAGTACAGAGCCTTTGAGGGCAGAGTTTTTCTTTGAAGGCGGGTCTGATGGAGCTTTATATATGGAGCCATGCCTGTCATATGGAGAATACAGGTTTCATCCTGTGGAGGATGAGGAGCTGTCCCGGACGGTGTGCCGTGATGTGCCGGGAGAGTTTAAGATCAGCCAGGTGATCAGTAAGTATTTTAAGTGTAAGGACAGTCAGGACGGACGCCTGGTGATCCGAAAAGACGAAGAAGGGCTTTATCGTCTCCTGAATGAAGGTATGGAAGAATTTAAGGCCCTGGGGGAGGTATATCTGGCAGAAAATATGAAAAACTGGAGGATTCTGCCTCCTCTTAAGATCAGGGCCTCAGTGCAGTCGGTATCTGGCTGGCTGGAACTGACGGTAGATCCGGGAGAATTTGCAGCCGGTGAGCTGGCAAAGATACTGACGGCCTACAGTCAGAAGAAAAAATATTACCGCCTCAAAAGCGGCCAGTTTCTGAGACTGGAGGAAGGGGGAATCTATACCATCACCCGGCTGGCCGGCGAATTGGGAATCAGTAAAAAAGAACTGGAAAAAGGAAAAATGCGTCTGCCGGCTTATCGGGCGCTGTATCTGGATCATATACTGAAAGAAGAGCCCGGAGTGGCATTTTACAGAGATCAGCTGTTTAAGGCGGTGGTTCGCGGCATCAAGTCAGTGGAGGACAGTGAAGAGCCGGTGCCGGAGCGTTTAAAGGATGTGCTTAGGGAATACCAGAAAACGGGATACCGGTGGCTTAAGATGCTGGATCACTGCGGTTTTGGAGGGATTCTGGCAGACGATATGGGACTGGGAAAGACACTGCAGGTTATCGCTCTATTAGAGGATGCTTATGAGCAGGGAGAGCGCTTTCCAACCCTGGTAGTATGTCCGGCGTCTCTGGTTTATAACTGGGAGTATGAGATCCGACGGTTTGCACCGGATCGGAAGGTCTGGTCCATTGCGGGAAACGGAGCTGATCGCGAGGAAAGGATACAGGCGCTTAAAAACGACCCCTCTGCCTGTGAAATCGCCGTTACCTCCTATGACCTGCTCAAGCGGGATATCTCTTTTTATGAGGGAATTGAATTTCGGTTTCAGATCATAGACGAGGCACAGTATATAAAAAATGCCGCCACTCAGAGCGCCAGAGCAGTAAAGGCTCTACGCGTTCGCTCGCGGTTTGCCCTTACCGGCACTCCGGTGGAGAACCGGCTGGGTGAGCTGTGGAGCATCTTCGACTATGTAATGCCCGGATTTCTCTTTGGCCCCGGGGTGTTTCGCAGAGAATATGAGATCCCCATTGTAAAAGAGGGAGACAGGGAGACACTGGAGAGGCTGAAACGCCTGATTGATCCCTTTGTGCTGCGCCGTGTGAAAAAAGATGTACTAAAGGAGCTTCCCGATAAGGTGGAACAGGTGGTATACTCACATCTGGAAGGGGAACAGAGGACACTGTATGCGGCAAAAGCCCTGGAATTAAAAAAGGAGCTGGAAAGCGGCGGCTGTGCAGACGGGGGAGGGAAACTCCAGATCCTTTCGGGGCTGATGCGCCTGCGCCAGATCTGCTGTGATCCCCGGCTGTGCCTAAAGGATTACAGGGCAGGCTCCGCCAAGCTGGAGACCTGTGTGGATCTGATTCGCCGCGGGGTAGAGGGAGAGCACAAAATCCTGGTGTTTTCCCAGTTCGCCTCCATGCTGGAACTGATAGGGGAGAGGCTGGAAAAAGAGAAGATCGCCTGTTATAAGCTTACGGGGGCGGTGTCCAAGGAAGAGCGCCTCCGGCTGGTATCCCTGTTTTCAAAGGATACAGTCCCCGTGTTTCTCATCAGTTTGAAGGCCGGCGGTACGGGGCTTAACCTGACAGCGGCAGATATTGTGATCCATTATGATCCATGGTGGAATGTGGCGGCCCAGAATCAGGCCACTGACCGGGCCCACCGCATCGGCCAGGAAAAACAGGTCACGGTTTACCGCCTGATTACCCAGAACACCGTTGAAGAAAATATCTTAAAGCTTCAGGAAACAAAGCGGGAACTGGCGGATCAGGTGGTAACAGGAGAGGGGATTTCTCTGGCAAAACTTACGAAGGAAGATCTTCTGGGCTGTATCGGAGAAATGTCTGGAGACGGAATCGGATGAATCAATCAAGGAGGATGTGAAAAATGAAAGTATTGATGTTAAACGGAAGCCCTCACAAGGAGGGATGCACCTGGACTGCCTTATGCGAGGCCGCAAAGGAGCTGGAAAAAGAGGGAATCGAGACGGAGATCCTTCATGTGGGAGGCCGCCAGGTCTGGGGCTGCATGGGCTGCGGCGCCTGCGCCAGGCTGGGAAAATGTGTCCATGACGATGATCTGGTAAACACTGCAGTAGCAAAGATGAAAGAATGTGATGGACTGATTGTGGGTTCTCCGGTTCACTATGCTTCTGCCAGCGGGGCCATCACTTCATTTTTAGACCGTTTCTTTTACTGCGGCGGCGCGGCGGCGGCTCATAAGCCGGGAGCGGCCGTTGTATCTGCAAGGAGAGCAGGAACCACGGCGGCACTGGATCAGCTGAACAAATATTTTACCATTAACCAGATGCCTGTGGTTTCCTCTCAGTATTGGAATATGGTTCATGGAACGTCGGCGCAGGAGACGGCAGAGGATGAAGAGGGAATGCAGATCATGCGTACTCTGGGCAGGAATATGGCCTGGCTTTTAAAATGTATTGAAGCCGGGAAAAGGGCCGGAGTCTGTATCCCGGCGGCGGAGACAGAGAGAAAGCGCACCAACTTTATACGGTAATACGGTATGAGCCGGAAATAAGGCACATTCCGACAAAAAAATTGTTTTGTCTAAAAGGCGGCAGATTGAAATCATCTGCTGCCTTTTTAGTACAATCCGGAATGGATAAAAAGATAAACAGTGTAATTGTAATGATTCAGGATGGGGCATCTTCTTGAATGCCTTTGGTCATTCAAGAAGCATCGGAGGTTCCTCCGATGTGAAAACAGGTGCAAAATCATGCTTATAAGCAAGCTTAACGCCTGTTTTTGCACCTGTTTTCCCGCCGTCCTGAACAGTTACAAATAGTTTATATTTTAACGATAGGTTTCCATGTTGTATACACGCTTTATTTATGCTATACTGATAAGGCTGTAAAAGATTTGCTAAAACGAGAAAAGTACAAGAAAGAAGGGAAAAATCTATGGGTCTGGCGACTTTTAAAGGCGGTATCCATCCATACGAAGGGAAAGAACTGTCTGAAAGCAAACCGATTCAGGTCCTGCTTCCGAAGGGCGAACTGGTTTATCCTATGTCTCAGCACATAGGCGCTCCCGCAAAGCCACTGGTGGCAAAGGGCGACCGGGTTCTGGCGGGACAGAAGATCGGAGAGGCAGGCGGTTTTATTTCTGCGAATGTGATCTGCTCCGTATCTGGTACGGTAAAGGCGGTAGAGCCAAGGCGTACGGCCAACGGCGCTGTGGTTCCGTCTGTAATCGTTGAAAATGACGGAACTTATGAGACCATAGAAGGTCTGGGAAATGACAGGGATCCAAAGACACTGTCAAAAGAAGAGATCCGTTCTATTGTAAAAGAGGCGGGTATCGTAGGACTGGGCGGCGCAGGCTTCCCGACCCACGTAAAACTGACGCCAAAGGATGAGAACGCTATTGATTATGTCATTGTAAACGGCGCTGAGTGCGAACCTTATCTGACCAGTGATTACCGTCTGATGATCGAGGAGCCGGAAAAGCTGATCGGAGGCTTAAAGGTGATTCTTCAGCTCTTTGACCATGCAAAGGGCGTAATCGCGGTGGAGAACAACAAGCCTGAGGCGATTAAGAAGCTGGAGGAGCTTGTAAAGGATGAGCCGCGTATCACTGTATGTCCTCTGCTTACCAAGTATCCGCAGGGCGGAGAGCGGTCTATTATCTACGCGGTTACAGGAAGAAAGGTCAATTCCTCTATGCTTCCCGCAGACGCGGGCTGTATCGTAGACAATGTGGATACGGTTATTTCTGTTTACATGGCAGTCTGCAAGACCACGCCCCTGATGCGCAAGATCATCACCATCACCGGCGATGCGGTACATACGCCCTGCAATTTTAACGTAAAACTGGGTACGAATTACCAGGAGCTTATCGAAGCGGCCGGCGGATTTAAGGAAGAGCCGGAAAAGATCATCTCTGGAGGCCCCATGATGGGACAGGCCCTTTTCACAGTGGACATCCCCGTAAGCAAGACCTCATCCGCGCTGACCTGCTTTACAAAGGATCAGGTATCTGCCCTGGAGTCTACGGCCTGTATCCGCTGCGGACGCTGCGTGAGCGTATGTCCCAGCCGTATTGTCCCTGTGATGATGATGCAGGCTGCACTGAGAAATGACTGCGAGCGCTTCGAGAAGGTCAACGGCATGGAATGTATGGAATGCGGAAGCTGTACCTACATCTGTCCAGCCAGACGTCCTCTGACTCAGGCCTTTAAGGAAATGAGAAAGACCGTTGCGGCGAACCGCAGGAAGAAAGGGTAGGAGGGTACAAAAGTCATGAATAAATTATTAAATGTATCTTCATCTCCTCATGTGAGATGCAGCGTGGATACCCAGAGCCTGATGCTGGACGTGGCCATCGCCATGCTCCCGGCAGCAGCCTTCGGGGTATATAATTTCGGCTTCTATGCGCTGCTTGTGATCCTGGCAACAGTAGCTGCCTGTATTGCGAGCGAATATGTATATGAAAAGCTGATGCACCGCCCCATCACCATTATGGACGGCAGCGCCCTGGTAACAGGTATGATCCTGGCGTTAAATATGCCGCCGGAGATCCCGGTCTGGATCCCCATGCTTGGCGGTGTATTTGCCATTATCGTGGTAAAGCAGCTGTACGGCGGCCTGGGGCAGAATTTCATGAACCCGGCCCTGGCGGCAAGATGCTTCCTTTTGATTTCCTTTGCAGGTCATATGAATGATTTCTCATCTGCAAAGCTGGGCTTTGACAGTATCTCCGGCGCAACGCCCCTGGCATCCATGCGGGCCGGCGGCAGTGTGGATCTGGCAGCCATGGTAGTGGGACGGATCCCCGGAACCATCGGCGAGGTTTCTGTGATTGCCCTTTTGATCGGCGGCATCTACCTGATCGTAAAAAAGGTCATCAGCTGGAAGATCCCTGTAACCTACATATTGACCTTAGCTGTATTCGTATTTATTTTCGGCGGCTTTGACTTAAATTATGTGATCTGCCAGGTATGCGGAGGCGGACTGATCTTTGGAGCCTTCTTTATGGCCACCGACTATGTGACAAGCCCCATTACTCCCAAGGGACAGATCGTATTCGGTGTGATCCTTGGCCTTTTGACTGGTATTTTCCGTCTGTGGGGCGCATCTCCTGAGGGTGTTTCCTACGCAATCATTTTAAGCAATCTTTTCGTGCCCATGATCGAGCGCGTGACCCTTCCAAAAGCATTCGGAAAGGAGGCTAAAAAGGCATGAAAGGTATCATGAAAGACGCATTTCTTCTCTTTGTCATTACCCTTGTGGCAGGCGCCTGCCTGGGCACCGTCCATGAGGTGACGTTAGGGCCGATAGAGAAAGCTCAGCTGGCTGCCAATACGGCCACCTATAAAGAGGTATTTCCGGAAGCTGCCTCTTTTGAACAGACGGATGAGTTAAAGGAGGCTGTAACCGCCAGCGCGGCCAAGATCGCAGAGCAGGGCTTTGGAAATGTGACCGTTGACGCGGCTCAGAAGGCAGAGGCTGCTGACGGCACGCTGTTAGGCTATCTGATTACTGCCAGTTCTACCGACGGCTATAACGGCCTGATCCAGATTACCGCAGGCATTACCACCGAGGGAACCCTGACAGGAATTGGATTTTTGAGCATCAGCGAGACGCCGGGCCTTGGAATGAAGGCAGAGGAGCCAGAGTTTAAGGGACAGTTTACAGGAAAGCAGGCCCAGACATTGGAGGTCACAAAAACAGCGCCTTCTTCCGATAACCAGATCCAGGCCATCAGCGGCGCTACCTATACCTCAAAGGCAGTGACGGGCGCTGCAAATGCGGCGATCTATTTCGTAGAAAACTGCATAGGAAAGTAGGAGGCGTGAGAGATGAATAAATATACCGAACGAATTTATAACGGCGTATGGAAAGAGAATCCCATCTTTATTCAGATGCTGGGGCTTTGTCCTACGTTAGCAGTAACCACTTCCGCCACCAACGGCGCGGGCATGGGCCTTTCCACCACCGCGGTTCTGGTTGCGGCAAATATCCTGATCTCTGCCCTGCGCAATATTATCCCCGCCCGCGTGCGGCTGCCCGGCGAGATCGTAGTGGTAGCTTCCCTGGTTACCATTGTAGATATGCTGATGGAGGGATTCACTCCTTCTCTTTACAGCGCTCTGGGGATCTATATTCCTCTTATCGTTGTAAACTGTATCATCCTGGGACGGGCTGAGGCATTTGCAATGAAGAACAAGCCGCTGGTATCTGCCTTTGACGGTCTTGGGATGGGACTTGGCTTTACCATAGCCCTGATTTTAATCGGCGGCGCAAGAGAACTTTTGGGAGCCGGAACTATCTTTGGTTTCCAGGTGATGCCTGCTTCCTATGAGCCTATCTCCATTTTCATCCTGGCTCCCGGCGCATTTTTCGTTCTGGCCTGCCTGACCGCCCTGCAGAATAAGCTCAAGCTGCCCTGTGCGACCAACGGTTCCAACAAGGATAAGAAGAAAACCGGCTGCTGCGGCGACTGTGCAAGCTGTAAAGAAAAGACGGAAGAATAGGAGGAGAGAGTAGATGAAAGAATTACTTGTAATAGCCGTAAGCTCCGCGTTTGTCAGCAATGTGGTCTTAAGCCAGTTCCTTGGCATCTGTTCCTTCGTCGGCGTATCAAAGAAGGTAGAGACGGCAGCGGGTATGGGCGGTGCGGTTATCTTTGTTATTACCATTGCTTCCGTCACGGCCAGCGTGCTGTATAAGTTTATCTTAGAGCCCCTGGGTCTTGATTACCTGAAGACCATTGTCTTTATACTGGTAATCGCCGCCCTGGTGCAGATTGTGGAAATGTTCCTGAAGAAATGTATGGTGTCTCTGTATAACGCTCTGGGTGTGTTTTTGCCGTTAATCACTACCAACTGTGCCGTTTTGGGCGTGGCTTTGACGAATGTGCAGAATAACTACAGTATCATTGAGAGCGTGGTAAACGGGTTTGCCACGGCTGCAGGATATACGGTATCCATCGTGCTTTTAGCTGGTATACGCGAGCGTATCGAGGGAAATGACATCCCATACAACTTCCAGGGATCTCCTATCGTTCTTGTAACAGCCGGGCTGATGGCCATTGCATTTTTCGGATTTTCCGGATTGCTGTAAAAGGAGGAGACGAAGATGAATATTATGGCAATTATCATAGCCGCCGCTGTGATTGCGGTGGTGGGTATCGTAGTAGGAATCGGCCTGGGCCTTTTTGGCGAGAAATTTAAGGTCGAAGTAGATGAAAAAGAACTGGCTGTCCGGGAAGAACTTCCAGGCAATAACTGCGGCGGCTGCGGTTTCGCAGGCTGCGACGCACTGGCAAAGGCGATTGCGGCCGGAGAGGCTCCTGCGAATGCCTGTCCGGTAGGAGGCGCTCCCGTAGGGGAGAAGATTGCCGCTATCTTAGGCGTATCAGCAGATGCGGCTGAGAAGAAGGTGGCTTTTGTGCGCTGCAAGGGCAGCTGCGGTCAGACAAAGACGCTTTATACATACACAGGTATAGAAGACTGCGCCAAGGCAACGGTAGTTCCCGGCGGCAGCCCCAAGGCCTGCAGCTACGGCTGTATGGGCTTTGGTTCCTGTGTGAAGGCCTGCCAGTTTGATGCCATCCATGTAATAGACGGCGTGGCGGCAGTAGATAAGGAAAAATGTGTGGCCTGCGGCAAATGTGTGGCCGCCTGTCCCAAGGGCCTGATCCAGCTTGTGCCTTACAGCGCAAAGCATCTGGTACAGTGCAGCAGCCATGACAAGGGAAAAGATGTAAAGGCTGCCTGCCAGGCCGGCTGTATCGGCTGTACCCTGTGTACCAGACAGTGTGAGTCAGATGCAATCCATATGGATAACAATCTGGCTGTGATCGATTATGAAAAATGTACTAACTGCGGCAAGTGCTCCGCCAAGTGTCCTGCAAAGGTTATCCTGGAACAGGAATAGGACGGTTTCTGCCGTGAGAAAAATCCCCTGGATCCGGAGGAAAATCTTCTGGGACCAGGGGAAATTTTAAAAGGGAGAGCGAGTATGTTTGACTATAACGTTGTGCTGATCGGTTTTATGGGGGCCGGAAAAAGCACCATTGCAGAACTCTTAAGAACAGGCTGGGGGATGGAGCGCATTGAAATGGATGCCCTGATTGAAGAAAGGGAAGGAATGCGCATTTCAAAGATATTTGAGACGAAGGGTGAGCCTTATTTCAGAGATCTGGAGACGGAGCTTTTAATTGAACTGCAGGCCAGATCCAATGCGGTGATCTCCTGCGGGGGCGGTGTCCCCATGCGGGAGAGAAATGTAGCTGAGATGAAGAAAAACGGCCGGGTGGTTCTGCTTACGGCCCATCCTGAGACTATTCTGGAACGGGTAAAGGACAATCATGACCGTCCTCTTATTGAAAACAATAAGACAGTAGAAGGAATTTCGGCCCTGATGGAGGCGCGAAGGGAAAGATATATGGCAGCCGCGGATCTTGTGATCGAGACCGACCGGAAAACGGGGGAAGAAATTTGCAGAGAATTAGTGGAAAAGCTTCATCGCATGGAGGAAGAAGCGTCCAGATGATTACAGGAGGATGAGACAAATGGAACAAAGGATCAAGGGAACAACAGGACTGATGGGATTGATTGGAAGCCCCATCGGACATTCCGGGTCTCCGGATATGTATAACTTCTGCTTTCGCTACCATGGCCTGGATTATGCCTATCTGGCGTTTGATATCAAAGAGGATCAGGTGGGGGAGGCCATGGATGCGGTCCGCACTCTCAGGATGCGGGGCTGCAATGTGACCATGCCCTGTAAAAATGAGACGGTAAAATACATGGATGAGCTGTCTGCGGCTGCCAGGATTGTGGGAGCAGTCAATACCATTGTAAATGACAATGGCCGTCTCACCGGCCATATGACCGACGGCGTAGGCTTTGTAAATAATTTAAGGGCCAACGGCGTAGAGGTAAAGGGCAGCAGAATGGTCATCCTGGGCGCCGGCGGCGCTGCCACAGCCATCCAGGTTCAGTGCGCTCTGGACGGAGCAGCTTCTATTTCCATCTTTAATCCCAGGGATCCGTTTCTTGAGCGGGCAAAGCATACAGCAGCCATGCTTGAAACGGAGACACCGGAGTGCAGGGTACAGGTATTCGCTATGGATGATACAGAAAGCCTTCGCAGAGAGATCGCCCAGGCGGATATTTTGGTAAACGGCACCTCAGCTGGTATGAAACCTCACGCAAAGACCACTCTGATTACGGATCTTACCATGCTTCGGCCAGAGCTGGTGGTGGCGGATGTGGTCTATAATCCGCTGGAAACCAGACTTCTTCGCGAGGCCAGGGAGGTCGGCTGCAAGACAGTGGGCGGAAAAGGAATGCTTTTGTGGCAGGGGGCAGCGGCCTACCAGCTGTATACGGGGCTTGAGATGCCGGTAGAAGAGTATCAGGCCTATTTAAAAGAACAGGGAGAAGAGTGAGAAAACTCTTCGGACATATGGGAAGTCCTGAAAACAGGGCTTCCTTTTTTGTTACAAAAGTGTTACAAGTGGGGAACACTCCCATATTTCGCGCTTGTTCGACAGAGGGGAAAATCAGGCTGCAGCCAGGGATATTCCATAAAAAAATTGTAAAAATAGTTTACATAAAACTAAAAAGCGCATTTGACAATAAATTGACAAAAATAAAAATTAACAATAATGTAATAAAAATGTAAAAATAAAATCACCATATCGCAGAAAAAACAGCAAAAAATTGTAATAAAACATACAAAATCCACAATGCAATGAAAAATCATTTCCAGACAAGAAAAAAATGTAACAAAGTTGTAAAAGTTCTGTTGACGAAAGAGACCAAATCCCATATAATACCCGTACATCCCAGCAAAACAGGTTCAAAGTGGGGGATCCCCCCTTATCAACCTGATCTGAAGCAACTTGTCGACATATGGGATCCCTTTGGATCCCAGGAAAGAAAAGAGGAGTATGTATGCTTACATTGCATTCGTTCCTCCAATCGGTATTTCTCTTTGTAAAGTCACTGGCAGTTAAGGTGAAAAAAGAGCAGTACCGCACTTCTTCTGTTATGATGGCGGGGGCTGTGGTTATTGCCGTTGTAGCCTTTGGCGCAAGCGGATTCGGAGGCAGCGGCAAAAATGCCCTGGCAGCTCCAAGAATCCAGGAGAGCACAGAAGAATCTGAGGAGCCGGAAGAGGAAGTGATATCCGGAGGAAGCAGCTTTGTTACGGAAGCAAAAATACAATTCGGACTTTTAAATACAGACAGCGAAAGCCAGCATCTGGCCGGCGCGCTTCTGGAACAGGATGTCCGGGAGAAACAGAGAAAAGAGGCAGCGGCCCAGACACAGATCGAAGCCCTGCAGAAACAGATTTTAAAAGAGAAGGAAGAGGAGGAAGCCAGAAGAAAGGCAGAAGAGCAGAGACGGGCCGCAAGAAGGATCCAGATTTCAGACGAGGATTATCAGATCCTCCTTCGCATTGTCCAGGCGGAAGCCGGCATCTGCGATGACAAGGGAAAGATCCTGGTGGCGGATGTGATCATCAACCGGGTGCTGTCAAAGCGTTTCCCCAATACGGTAAAGGGGGTTGTGTACCAGCGTTCCCAGTTCCAGCCTGTATCCAACGGCAGGATTAATTCCGTAAAGGTAACGCCTGATACAATCCGGTGTGTAGATCGTGCCTTAGACGGTGAGGACTATTCAAACGGAGCCCTTTACTTTATGAACCGTCAGGCATCGGGGAGACAGGCCTCATGGTTTGATTCAAGTCTTACCTATCTCTTTGCACACGGCGGCCATGAATTTTTTAAATAGCCGTCTTATAGAAAGGTACTCGTACTTGAGTACAGGGGATACATCTGAATAAAAGGGTTGAGTTTCCTCTTCCTTTGGCGTATACTGTGAATGGACAGAACACTGTTGAATACAGAAGGCAAAGGAGAGCAGGATCATGATTTTTGACGAGAAGAAAAATCTTAATTTTTACCGCAGTTTGGGAATCGGGGAACGTTACGCAAAGGCCGTTGATTTTCTTATGAATACGGACCTGGCAGCACTGGAGGATGGCAAGCATGAGATTGACGGAAAAGACGTATACGCCAATGTAACCTCCTACACTACCATCCCGTGGGAAGAGGCAAAGTATGAGTCTCATGAGCATTACACAGATATTCAGTATGTCATTGAGGGAAGCGAGGTTATGACCTATGCGCCCGTACATGAGATGGAGGTAAAGACGCCTTATAATCCCGATAAGGATGTAACGCTTTATGAAAATACGGTTCCTGGCCTTCAGGCGGTTGTAAAGGCGGATCAGTATATGATCTTCCATTCGTGGGATGCGCACAAGCCGAAGGCAGCAGACGGTGAGCCTGCTCCGATCCGGAAGGTCATCGTAAAGATCAAGGAGGACTAAGAAGCAGTCCTTTTATACACATGGATAAATACCGGCCGTCCGGGCTTTTGCCCGGCAGCCGGTATTTGTTTTATACAGACTGAAAACAGGAGAAATATGTGATATTTGTCATATAAGCAGAGGGTATGGCGAAAGAATTGGATACTATTGTGTGAAAATATGAGAAAATTATGATTTTGTTAATTGGGAATTGTTGACTTTTTAACGATTAGGTGAGATAATAAACATGAATTTGGTTTTATAAACCAATGATTCACATCTACATCATTTCACATCATATCACAGGAAAGAAAAGAGGTAAATGTAACATGGCAGAGATCAATTTAAGCAAGTATGGCATTACCGGAACAACTGAGATCGTACACAATCCTTCTTACGAACTGTTATTTGAAGAAGAGACCAGACCAGAACTGGAAGGTTACGAGAAGGGACAGGTCAGTGAGCTTGGTGCAGTCAATGTTATGACAGGCATCTACACCGGCCGTTCTCCCAAAGACAAATTCATCGTGGTAGATGAGAACTCCAAAGATACAGTATGGTGGACTTCTGACGAGTACAAGAATGACAACCATCCCGCATCGGAGGAAGCATGGAAGGCTGTAAAGGAAATCGCCAAAAAGGAGCTGTCCAATAAAAAGCTTTATGTGGTAGACGCATTCTGCGGCGCAAACAAGGACACCCGTATGGCAATCCGCTTCATCATGGAGGTGGCGTGGCAGGCACACTTTGTTACCAATATGTTCATCCAGCCTACGGATGAGGAGTTAGAGAACTTTGAGCCTGATTTTATTGTCTACAACGCTTCCAAGGCAAAGGTGGAGAATTACAGGGAACTGGGCTTAAACTCTGAGACAGCCGTGGTATTCAATATCA
This sequence comes from Enterocloster alcoholdehydrogenati, assembly GCF_013282095.1. Taxonomy (GTDB): domain Bacteria; phylum Bacillota; class Clostridia; order Lachnospirales; family Lachnospiraceae; genus Enterocloster; species Enterocloster alcoholdehydrogenati. Next base: position 277,629 of record NZ_BLTJ01000002.1, on the reverse strand, counting down.
CAAGCCGTGAGCAGGTTATTATCAATACCTGGTATGGCGGTGAGATGAAGAAGGGTATGTTCTCCATGATGAACTACTATCTGCCGTTAAAGGGCATTGCCGCAATGCACTGTTCCGCAAATACTGATATGAATGGTGAAAATACCGCTATCTTCTTTGGCCTGTCCGGCACTGGAAAGACCACTCTGTCCACAGATCCAAAGAGACTGCTGATTGGTGATGATGAGCACGGCTGGGATGACAACGGAGTATTCAACTTCGAAGGCGGCTGCTACGCAAAGGTAATCAACCTGGATAAGGAGTCTGAGCCAGATATCTACAATGCCATCCGCCGTGATGCTCTGCTTGAAAATGTTACTCTGGATGCAGAGGGCAAGATCGATTTCGATGACAAGAGCGTAACCGAGAACACCCGTGTATCCTACCCCATTGAACATATTGAGAAGATCGTTCGCCCTGTTTCAGCAGGCCCTGCAGCAAAGAACGTGATCTTCCTGTCCGCAGATGCCTTCGGCGTACTGCCTCCTGTTTCTGAGCTGACCCCAGAGCAGACACAGTATTATTTCCTGTCCGGCTTTACAGCAAAGCTTGCAGGTACAGAGCGCGGCATCACAGAGCCTACTCCTACCTTCTCCGCCTGCTTTGGCCAGGCTTTCTTAGAACTGCATCCAACCAAGTATGCAGAAGAGCTGGTTAAGAGAATGGAAAAAAGCGGCGCAAAGGCCTACCTTGTAAATACAGGATGGAACGGTACAGGCAAGCGTATCTCCATTAAGGATACCCGCGGGATTATTGATGCGATCTTAAACGGGGATATCAAAAATGCTCCTACCAAGACCATTCCATATTTTAATTTTGAAGTTCCCACAGAGCTTCCTGGTGTAGATCCAAAGATCCTGGATCCAAGAGATACCTATGCAGACGCTGCAGAGTGGGATGCTAAGGCACAGGATCTGGCCGGCAGATTCATTAAGAATTTCGCCAAGTACGAGAGCAACGCAGCTGGAAAGGCACTGGTATCCGCTGGCCCTCAGAAGTAAAAACCAAATATGTTTTACCAGCATTGATATGATTCAGGCGCGGCGCTTTATGCCGCGCCTTTTTGCGTTTATCTGCCGGAAAAGAAAATCGTAAGAAAATTGTTATTGTATTTTGGAACGGCCCATGGTACTCTGGTCTCAGGATAACTGTATTAACGATATTAGTACAGTTGAGACAGAGAAAGGAGAGATCTCTATGATCGTGCTGGATTACAGGGACCGGAGGCCTCTTTATGAGCAGATCACGGAACGGTTTGAAGAATTGATGTTCCAGGAAGTTCTGACAGAGGATATGAAGCTTCCTTCGGTCCGCAGTCTTGCTACGGAGCTTTCCATCAACCCCAACACGATCCAGCGGGCCTATGTGGAGCTGGAGCGGAGAGGATATATCTATTCCGTCAAGGGAAAGGGCAGTTTCGTGGCTGAGGGAAGCCGGTTAAGGAGCAGCCGCCATAAGGAGTGGGAAATGCGCTTTGACGAGGCGGTAAAGGAAGGGCTTCAGATTGGTATCGGGGCAGACCGGATCCGGGAGAGGATGGAACGGGTGCTGGATAAGAAGGAAAATAAGAGAGAAGGGGGCATGGAACATGATACAGGCAGTACAGCTGACGAAACGGTTTGAGGATATTCTGGCGGTCGATCATATTGACGCGGTGATCCAGGAGGGGAGCGTATTTGGGCTGATCGGTACAAACGGCGCGGGAAAATCTACTTTTTTGCGTCTTGCCAGCGGTATTTTAAAGCCTGATGAGGGGCAGATCACCCTCGACGGTCAGGAGATCTATGAAAATACAGAGGCAAAGAAGAAATTCTTTTATATCTCTGATGAGATGTATTTCTTCAGCAACGCTTCGCCCCTTGATATGATGACCTATTATTCCAGGGTATATGACCGGTTTGACAGGGAGCGTTTTCACCGACTGATGAAAAGCTTCTGCCTGGATGAAAAGCGCAGGATCCATACATTTTCAAAGGGTATGAAAAAGCAGGTGTCGGTGATCTGCGGGATCTGTGCCAACACGGAGTACCTCTTCTGCGACGAGACCTTTGACGGCCTGGATCCGGTGATGCGCCAGGCGGTAAAAAGTATATTTGCCGCTGATATGGAGGACAGAAATTTAACCCCTATCATTGCTTCCCACAATCTGCGGGAACTGGAGGATATCTGCGACCATGTGGGCCTGCTCCACAAGGGCGGCATCCTGCTTTCAAGGGATCTTGATGATATGAAATTAAACATCCACAAGATCCAGTGTGTCCTGCAGCCAGGTATGGGGCCTGAGGATCTGGTGACCCTTAAGTGTCTGTCATCCGAGCAGAGGGGCAGACTGCTTACCCTGACTGTCCGGGGAACCAGAGAAGAGGTGGAGGAGAAGATAAAGGCCTATGAGCCGGTATTTTTTGAATGTATCCCTCTGACGTTGGAGGAGATCTTTATCAGTGAAACGGAGGTGGCTGGATATGACATTAAAAAGCTTGTGTTCTAAAGGCGTTTTTGCGAAGCTTTGGAGACTGATGAAGGAGGATATGAAGCGGCGGGTCTGGGTGATCGCCCTGCTTCTTCTGATATTTTTCTTTGCTATGCCGGTCAATCTTGCCCTTACGCTGGAAAATGCTCAGCGCACCGGATATTCAGCATACAGCCTGCTTGATTTTATGCAGAAGAAGGGGCTGACCCCAGAGCAGTATCAGGAGTTTGTGAAAATATGTAAAACAGAAGCCGTGCTGGATCAGGTCTCTTACGGAAACGGAGCAATGGTCACGCTGTTTCTGGCGGCTGCAGTGATCGTGGGAGTAACCGGCTTTTCCTATCTTCACAACAGGAAAAAGGTGGATTTTTACCACAGTATTCCGGTGAGAAGGGAAATGATATTCGCGGCGCGGTATCTGAACGGCCTCCTGATTCCGGCGGCGGCTTACCTGACGGGCTGCCTTCTGTTTGTGGCGGCGGCGGCAGCCTACGGCGTTTCGCCGGATGGATTTATAGGACAGATGGCGGTTGGATTTGGGATGAACCTTTTATATTACAGCCTGCTGTACGGCACTGTTACGGCTGCCATGATGATGACGGGAAATGTGGCAGTGGGGCTTTTGGGGACGACGGTCTTTTTTGCCTTCTTTCCTCTGGCGGCATGGATTCTTGCAAATTATGCCAGTACCTTTTTTGTGACGGCGCCGGATGATGTCTGGAATATAAGTCAGTCGCCTTATACATGGATGCTCCGCAGGCTGTCGCCTTTAGGAGCCTATATCTGGTCCGCCGCCGTGGCCGGGGAGAATAGAGGCGGATATCTGAAGGAAGCGGTAAAAACGGCGTTTGCATGGCTGGCGCTGACTGGCGTATCTCTGGAGCTTTACCGCCTGCGTCCTCTGGAGGCGGCGGGAAGAGCCATGGCTTTTAAACGAACCATGGCGCCGATCCGCGTCCTGATGGTCCTTCTTGGCGGACTGGGAGGAGGACTTTTCTTCTGGGCCCTTCAAAGCCAGGTAAAATGGGGGATTTTTGGGATTGCAGTGGGGATTGTGCTTACTCACTGTATTACAGAGATTATATATCATCTTGACTTTAAGAAGCTCTTTTCCCACAGACTTCAGCTGGCTTTTTGCCTGGCGGCCGGCGTGCTGGTTTTTTGCGGCTACCGGTATGACTGGTATGGATATGATTCCTATATGCCAAAGGCAGAGGAGATTGAATATTCCAGTCTGGAGATCTCAAACGACAGCCGTTTTCTTGTATCAGAGCCTATGGTGGAGGAGAAAGAAGAAGGGAAGGAGATAAAATACAGGACGCCGAGGGAATATGTAAGAGAGCATATGAAGCTTACTGACTCTGAGGCCGTGCTGGCCATTGCTCAGGCAGGCTGTGACTACGTAAAAGAGAGCAGGGAAATGAATCTTGCCAGATGGGAAGAAGAACTGGATCCTGGGGAGGCCGGACTGTCTGCGGTTTCTGATGTGTATCCCGATGGAACGGCTGTGTCCGTAATCGGCGGAGCTGACGGGCCTGCATCGGTTTTTGTGGCAGCAAAGGAAGGGGCTGACCATATGAATATATACGGTTCTCAAGTGACCGTATCCTATACGTTAAAAAACGGACGCACCGTCCGCCGGCAATACTGGGTGAATCTGAAGGATACGTCAGAGGCTTATAAGGCTTATGAGACTGTTTATGATCAGGAGGCCTATAAGAGGGGACTGTATCCGATTTTGACGGAAACACCGGAGCAGATCGGATATGCATCCTGTCAGGCCGGGGCCATCGACAGCCTAAGAACCACAGAGAGGGATGAGATAGAGAGGCTGCTGACCGCTTATCAGCAGGATCTCATGGCTCAGACGATTAAGGAGCGCAGGAAGGAGGATCCGGTGGCATCTCTGCAGCTTGTGCGAAAGGATGTCTGCCGGTATATGGCAGAGCATCAGGGGGAACTTGCGAACCGAGCGTCTGCCTGCTATGAAGAGAAGGTGAGAATCGCCCTGGGGCTGGATCGAGAGGGGGTTATGGGAGCCGTCCCTCCGGCAGAGAAAATGGGGGATTATCTGACCGACGCCGCAATACACTGGCCGGTCTATCCCTCCTTTACGAATACGCTTAAGGTTCTGGAAACACTGGGGCAGAGACCGGAAACATATTTTGTACCGGAAAACACAGTCAGTATTTCCATAGACGTCTCATCTGCTTTTATGGATGAGTATGGTGTAAGCGAGGAACTGCCTCAAGGAGAAACGCTGTCGGCGCTTCAGAGAGAGAATCCTCATTATCAGGAAACAGGCAGTCTGCTGTTTGATGCTCCGAAGGACATTGAAACGCTGATGCCGGCTTTAAGAAATCGTGATCTGGCGGATATGAACGGACTTTGTAAGCCGGAAAAAGAGCTGAGATACACCATGCCGGTTTCTGTGCTTATGAAAGATGGAAGCGACATTGCCGCGACGCTATGGCCCGACGCCATTACTCCGGAAATAGAAGCCCTGTTTGCAGGAATAGCAGAAGCGGCGGGGCGCCCGGCACAGCAGTAAATAATGCCCATACGGCGCAGCGGAGAAATTTACTCCTTGTATTGACAATCCTTACCATCAAGGATACAATCAAGTGAGCAGCCTCCGCTGCGTTTTTCGCTGTCATAAATCGGCAAAAACCGCTGCGTTGTGCCGGCAGGACAGCGGTCGGAGCGGACAATGCGCCGGCTTTTGCCCGGAAAGAGAGGACATGAGTATGATTTCAAAAAAAATGACCCCGCTCGTAAACAATAATTCAGCTATTCGCGCCATGTTTGAGGAGGGGAAACGTCTGGCCGCCGTGTACGGGGCGGAAAACGTATTCGATTTCAGCCTGGGAAACCCTAATGTGCCCGCTCCGGCGGCAGTGAACCAGGCAATTTGCGACATTGTCAGGGAGGAACCGTCTGCACTGGTCCACGGCTATATGAACAATGCAGGCTTTGAGGATGTAAGGGAAGCCATAGCAGCTTCCTTAAACCGGCGCTTTCATACGGCCTTTCATATGGGAAATATTCTGATGACCGTGGGAGCGGCCAGCGGCCTGAATGTAATTCTCAAGACCTTGTTAGATCCGGGAGACCAGGTTCTCACCTTTGCCCCGTATTTTGTGGAATATGGAAATTATGTCCGCAATTATGACGGCATACTGGAGGTCGTTTTGCCGGATACAGATACCTTTCAGCCGAATCTGGAAGAACTTTCCAGACGAATCACAGAGCGGACAAAGGCCGTGATCATCAATACGCCCAACAACCCCACCGGCGTGATCTATTCTGCCGAGACACTTACCCGTCTTGGCTCGATTTTAGAGGAAAAAGAGAAGGCCTTTGGAACCCAGATCGTGCTGATTTCTGATGAACCCTACAGAGAACTGGCTTATGACGGCGCTGAGGTGCCCTATGTAACAAAATTTTATCATAATACAGTGGTCTGCTATTCCTACAGCAAATCCCTGTCTCTTCCCGGCGAGCGCATCGGCTATCTGGTGATCCCGGATGAGCTGACGGATAGCAGCGAGGTATTTAACGCGGCTGTGATTGCCAATCGGGTCACAGGCTCCGTTAATGCCCCCTCTCTTATGCAGCGGGTGATTATGCGCTGTGTAGATGAGCAGGCGGATCTTGAGGCATATGACAGAAACAGGAATCTTTTGTATCAGGGGCTTAGGGAGGCTGGATTTGAATGTGTAAAGCCTCAGGGAGCTTTTTATATGTTTGTGAAATCACCGGAACCGGATGAGAAGAAATTCTGCGAGGCCTGCAGGCAGGAGCGTATCCTGGTGGTGCCGGGCAGCTCCTTTGCCTGCCCTGGATATGTAAGGATATCCTATTGTGTATCCTATGACCAGATCCGGCGTTCCCTGCCGGGCTTTAAGAGAATCGCAAAGGCGTATGGGCTGAGAGGAGAATGATCATGAGACTTTGGGAAAATACGATCCGCCGGGTGACCCCTTATGTTCCGGGAGAGCAGCCGAAGGGTGAAAACCTGGTTAAATTAAATACAAATGAAAACCCATATCCCCCTGCCCCCGGCGTGATAAAGGCTTTAAAAGAGTTTAATACGGATGGGCTGCGCAAATATCCCGATCCGGCGGCGTCTGTTTTGACCGAGGCTCTGGCAGAGTATTACGGATTGAAAGAGGATCAGATTTTTGTGGGGGTCGGCTCTGATGATGTGATCGCCATGGCTTTTATGACCTTTTTTAACGCACAAAAGCCCATTCGATTTCCTGAGGTGACCTACTCCTTTTATAAAGTATGGTCAGAGCTTTTTAAAATCCCCTATGAAACGCCGGCTTTAAGAGAGGATTTTACCATTGACCCGGCTGATTATCATGGAAACACAGGCGGAATTATTTTTCCGAACCCAAACGCCCCTACGGGTGTATATATGCCCTTAGATCAGGTGGAAGAGATCTTAAGGAACAATCAGGATGCGGTGGTCATGGTGGACGAAGCGTATATCGATTTTGCAGGCCCTTCGGCCTTAAGCCTTCTGGACCGCTATGAAAACCTTCTGGTGATCCAGACCTTCAGCAAATCACGGTCGCTGGCCGGATTGCGGATCGGCTTTGCCATGGGCCATCCCGATCTGATCCGGGCGTTAAACGATGTAAAATATTCCTACAATTCATATACGATGAACCTGCCTTCCCAGATTCTGGGAGCGGAGGCGGTAAAGGACCGGGCTTATTTTGAAAAAAGGGTAAAACAGATTGTGGCTTCCAGAGAGAGGGCCAAAAAGCGGCTGGCAAAGCTTGGCTTTACCTTTCCGGATTCCCAGGCCAATTTTATTTTTGTCACTCACAGGAAGGCGGGGGCGGAAGGGATTTTTCAGGCGCTGAAGGAAAAACAGATCTATGTGCGGTACTTTAAGACTCCGGGGCTTAACAACAGCCTGCGGATCACCATTGGCACGGATGAAGAGATGGACCGGCTCTTTGAAGAGCTGGAGCGGATCATAAAAGAGGTTTAAGAAACCTCCTATCCAGGAAAGGAGAGAATAAGCGCTTTGAGCGGAATCGAAACAGGACAGAAGGAAAAGGAACCCAGATGGCAGCATATTCTGCGCCTGGTTCTTAATATACTGATTCCAGCGGCAGGGTGGTTTCTCCTCTGCTTTATGGGACCAAAGCTTTTGGGATTTTTCATGCCCTTTGTTGTAGGATGGATCATCGCCATGATCGCCAACCCGCTGGTGCGTTTTTTGGAGCGCAGACTTAGACTGGTGCGCCGTCACAGCTCTATTGTCATTGTGGCAGGGGCGCTGGCGCTGGTGATCGGCCTGCTTTACCTTGTGATCTCCCGAACGGCCCGTTTTATGGGATCTTTTATCCAGGATCTGCCGGCGCTGTATGCGGGAATCGAGGGGGATGTGCAGAACAGCCTTTTAAAGCTGACCCGCCTGATGGATTTTATGCCGGAGAATCTGCGGGAATCCTGGCTGGCGCTGGGGGATAATGTGGGAGCCTATATCGGAAAGCTGGCGGAATCCATCGCATCCCCAACCATGGAGGCAGCCGGAACAGTGGCAAAGGGGATCCCTGCGGTGCTGGTGTATTCGGTGGTGATCATCCTTTCGGCGTACTTCTTTATTGCAGACCGGGATCGGATCGTGACAGCCTTAAGGAGCCATCTGCCGGAGTGGACCGGGCGGTATTCGGATCATTTAAGAAGAGAAGCCCGCCGCCTCATCGGCGGATATTTTATGGCGCAGTTTAAGATCATGTTCGTGGTATGGCTGATTTTGGGCGCAGGATTTTTTAGCCTGGGAGTAAGCTATGGGCCGTTGTGGGCTCTGCTGATCGCCCTGCTTGATTTCCTGCCGGTGTTCGGCACGGGCACGGCCCTTATTCCCTGGGGACTGATAAAGATACTGGGAGGGGAATACGCCTTTGCGGCGGGGCTGATTTTGATCTATATCCTGACTCAGGTGATCCGTCAGCTGGTGCAGCCTAAGCTGGTAGGGGATACTCTGGGATTAAATCCCCTTCTGACACTTTTCCTTCTCTATCTGGGCTTTAAAATAAAAGGGCTGGCGGGAATGATTCTGGCAGTGCCGCTGGGGCTTTTTGCAGCCAGCCTGTACAGGTTCGGAGCCTTTGACAGTATGCTTGGGAGCATGAAAGAACTGGCGGGGGAGATAAACAGGTTTCGGGGAAAAACGGACCGATGATACACGAAAAGATATGATATAAGGAGATTATTGTGAAACTGGAAAATAATCTGGATACAGATCACATAAGAGAGCTGGTATGGAAGCTTGCATTTCCTTCCATGCTGGCTCAATTTGTCAGCGTTTTATACAGCATTGTAGACCGTATGTACATAGGAAATATCCCTCAGATCGGCGCTCCGGCCCTGGCGGCGGTGGGAGTGTGCGGTCCGGTGGTGACGCTGATCACCTCATTTGCCAGCTGGGTGGGGATTGGCGGAGCGCCTCTTATGAGCATCCGGCTGGGACAGAAAAATGAAAAGGCAGCAGAGAAGGTGGTTGCCAACTGCTTTGTGCTTTTAAGTGTTATGTCAGTGGTGCTCATGGCCGTAATTTACCTGTTTAAAGACCGGCTTTTGATGGCGTTTGGAGCCAGCGAAGCGATTTTTCCCTATGCAGATGAATATTTAAGCTGGTATCTGTCAGGAACGGCCTTTGCCCTTCTTGCCACGGGCATGAACCAGTTTATTATCTGTCAGGGCTTTGCAAAGACCGGTATGAAATCTGTGCTTTTGGGGGCTGTGAGCAATATTGTGCTGGATCCTGTTTTCATTTTTGTATTTGATATGGGGGTAAAGGGAGCGGCTATTGCTACGGTGCTGTCCCAGCTTGCTTCCTGCGCCTATGTTCTGGCTTTCCTGTTTGGGAAGAAGCCTCTGGTGCGGATTACCTTCGGAGGATACGATAAAAGGCTGATGGCCAGGGTGCTGACACTGGGACTGTCGCCCTTTTTGATCACAGCTTCTGACAGCGGGCTGATCATTATTATGAATATGGTGATCCGACACTATGGAGCGGGGGAGACGGGGGATGTGCTTTTGACCTGCAATACCATTGTTCAGAGCTTTATGCTTATGGTTACCATGCCGCTGGGAGGAATTACCGGCGGAACACAGACGATTTTAGGTTATAATTATGGAGCGGGCCGTGCCGACCGGATCCGCAGGGCTCAGAAACACATCGTCGCCCTGGGAATCGTGTTTACTGCCATTATGTTTGTGATTGCCATGACGGTGTCCGGGTACTTTGCAGAGATATTTACAAGAGACAGTGCCTATGTGGATATGAGCGTTCGGGCCATCAGGATCAGTACCCTGGGAATCATCCCTCTGGCTATTCAGTATGAGGTAGTGGACGGATTTACAGGGATGGGGGCCGCAGGCCTTGCCATCAGCCAGTCCATGTTCAGAAAGACGCTGTATCTGCTGTCCATGCTGGCGCTTCCGGCGTTTTTGGGAGTGGAAAATGTATTCTTTGCAGAGCCGGTATCCGACGTGATTGCAAGCGCCGCGGCAATAGCGGTATATATGGTTTTCAGCGGAAAGGTTTTAAAGGACGGCAGGCGTATTTAAAGGGGGATTTGTATCAGTGGATGAATAACAGAGACAGAAAGGTTAAGATCAATGAGTGAAACTGAGAAGAAAAAGCCGGTCAGCCGCAGCAAGGAGGCGTTTAAGCTGCGGATGCGGGAGCAGGCCCGCAATTCAAAAGACAGCCCCTTTCCCTGGAAAACAGTGGGAATCGGCGCGGCTGCTGCGGCTGTGATCTGCATCGGCGGATATATCTGGCAGGCTGGCCGGTATGAGACAGCCTATTTTCCTCATACTGCGATCAATGGAATGGACGTAGGGGGAAAGACTGCAGATGAGGTAAAGGAGATGATCGCGTCAGGAGCGGCAGCCTACGAACTGAAGCTTTCCATGCGCGAGGATGAAAGCGCGGTAATTTCAGGAAGTGAGATCAGCCTGAAAGCGGAGTTTGACGGGAGTCTAGAAGAAATCCTGCGCCAGCAGGATCCCTACGCATGGCCCCTTTATCTGGCCAGAGGGCCGGAGTATGATATAAAGGCCCTCATAAGCTTTGACGAGGATCAGTTGGATCAGGCGCTGTCGGGGCTTCCCCAGCTGGATCCCGCGATTGCCAGGGCGCCGTCCGATGCAGCGCTTTCGGAATTTCAGCAGGGAGAGGGATATTCTATCCTGCCGGAGACAGAGGGCACGCTTTTAAATGCTGCCAGGACAAAAGAGGCTGTATGCGGTGCTGTTCATGAATTAAAGACAGAACTGGATCTGGATCAGGCGGGGTGCTATGAGGAACCCAAAGTTAGGGCCGATGACGAGGCGCTGGCAAAACGCCTGGAGGAAATCAAACGCTTTGCGGCCATGTCTGTGACATATACCTTTGGAAGCCGCAGCGAGGTGCTGGACGGAGGAACCATCAGCCAGTGGGTGTCCTATGATGAAAATGGCCAGCCCGTCTTTGACGATGAACAGATTGCGGCCTTTGTAAAAAAACTGGGGTCCAAATACAACACCGCCTATACCAAACGGAAGTTTAAGACCAGCTACGGCCCTGAGGTGGAAGTAGCAGGCGTCTATGGCTGGCGGATCGATGGGGCAGCAGAAGCAGCGCAGCTGAAGGCTGACATTTTAAATGGAGAAAGCGTGACCAGAGAGCCGGTTTATATGCAGACAGCGGCCAGCCGGGACGGAAACGATTACGGAACTACATACGCAGAGGTCAATCTCACCGCCCAGCATCTGTTCTTCTATAAGGACGGTAAGAAAATCCTGGAATCAGATTTTGTCTCCGGCAATCAGTCAAAGGGCTATACCACACCGCCGGGACTGTTCAGCCTGACCTATAAGCAGAGAGATGCGGTGCTAAAGGGGGAGGGCTACGCCAGTCCGGTTAAGTTCTGGATGCCCTTTAACGGCGGCATTGGCTTTCACGACGCCAGCTGGAGAAATACCTTTGGCGGAACCATTTACAAAAAGAATGGCTCCCATGGCTGCGTCAATATGCCTTATGAGGCGGCAAAGACGCTGTATGAGAATGTTTATAAGGGAATGCCGGTGATCTGCTATAATCTGGAGGGTACAGAAAGCAAGGAGACCAGCAAGGCCTCCGGAAAGGCAGAGGCACAAACACAGCCCGCAGCGCAGACTCCGGTGCAGACTGCCCCATCCGTTCCGGCGCAGACACAGCCTCAGACTCCTGCAGAAACGCAGTCCCAGGCACCCACGGCGGCACAGACTCCCGAGGAGACAAAGGTTCCTGAAACAGGTCAGGGAAATGGAGCAGGAGAAACCAGCGCCGCGGGAGATAAAATCTCAGAAAATGGCGGTCCGGGCATGGCTTCTTCTCAGGCTTCTCAGGAGGCTTCTCAGGGCGGTCCGGGTGTGTCTAAAGAGACAGCGCCTTCCCAGACAGCCCTTCAGACCCAGACTTCTGAATCTGCTCCGGCAGACAGCGGTCAAACGGCCGGGGTGGTCATACAGCCGGTTTCATAAGGGAACAGACACGCCGGTAGTTTTATATAATGATTAACTGCTTTGAAGATTTTTCGCCGTTTTTGGGATGGTATGCACATTGACAAAAGCAGGAAATCATTCTATAATTTCTTTAATACATCTGGGATTTACATAATAAAATGTTTAACGGAGGCCGTCTGGCTGGGCAATCGGAAGGATCGGATACAACATCATAGGGAGGTAGGTTATCATGGCAACGAAGAGAACTACAAGGGCAGCATCTACCGCGTCTGCGGCAAAGAAGGCAGTAAGGGAGGCCGCCCCCGCAGCAAAAGAGGTTCTGGCAGCAACGACAGCTACTGTAAAGAAAGCGGCAGAGGAGGCGGTTGAGGAAGTAAAGGCGGCGGCCAAAAAGGCTCCTGTCAAAAGGACTGCAGCAAAGAAAGCCGCTGAGCCAAAGACCAGCGTACATTTTCAGTATAATGGAAAGGATCTGGCTGCGAAGGAAGTTCTGGCAGCTGCAATGGAACACTTTAAAGAGAACCACAAAGATGCAGCGGTCAGAGAATTTGAGCTGTACATCGTAGCAGAGGAGAATGCGGCGTACTATGTTGTAAATGGCGAGCCTTCGGATGACTACAAGATCCTGCTGTAAGAAGCGGCTCTGATATAAAAGGCATTTAAGGACCGGACCCCCAAGGAAAGCGGAGGCCCGGTCTTTTTAACAGGATCGGATGCGCTGCATCCATTTTATATACAGGAGAGAGAAGAATGATAACATTACCGGAAGCTTTTAAGGTGCGTATGAGAGAACTGCTGGGAGAGGAGTATGACCGCTTTGAGGCCAGCTATGAGAAGGAGCGGGTTCAGGGTCTGAGGTTTAACAGCCTAAAATCAGAAGAGGGGAAAGAAGAGGACTGGGAGCAGGGAAGTGTGCCAAAGCTGGCGGCTCTTGTAGAAAAGCGGCTCGGCACGGAACTTTCGCCTGTTTTGTGGGCAAAAGAGGGGTATTATTATGGGGCGGAGGCCAGACCAGGCAAGCATCCCTACCATGAGGCAGGATTATACTATATCCAGGAGCCCAGCGCCATGGCGGTAGTAGAACTCTTGGATCCCAGGCCAGGAGAGCGGGTGCTGGATCTGTGTGCGGCGCCCGGAGGAAAGTCCAGCCATATTGCCTCCCGGCTCAAGGGACAGGGCTTTCTTCTCTCGAATGAGATCCACCCGGCCAGAGCCAGGATCCTTTCTCAGAATATGGAACGGATGGGAGTGAAAAACGGTGTGGTGACCAACGAAGAGCCTGGCAGGCTGGCAGAGTATTTCCCCGAATTTTTTGACCGGATTGTGGTGGATGCCCCCTGCTCCGGGGAAGGGATGTTCCGTAAGGATGAAGAGGCCCGCAGCCAGTGGAGCCCGGATCATGTGAAGATGTGCGCAGCCCGCCAGGGGCAGATTCTGGATCAGGCCGCCAGGATGATACGCCCGGGAGGGAGACTGGTATATTCTACCTGTACCTTTGCACCTGAGGAGAATGAACAGGCGATTCTGGATTTTCTGGAAAGACATGAGGAATTTTCTCTTGAAGATGAGAAGGGATGCGAGAAATTTTCTCGTGGAAAACGGGAATGGGCCGGATTTGGATATGATGAGAAAAAACCACGCGAAGAAAAAGGAGACTATTATCATATAGAGCGGACGTTCCGGCTGCTGCCCCACCGTCTGGAAGGAGAAGGCCATTTTATTGCGGTGTTAAAGCGCAGAGAAGATCCGGGAATGGGAGAACCCCGCAGAAAGTCTCCGGCTTATTTGGAGCATGGGAAGGATCGGGAGGTATTTGCGTGTTTGGAATCGTTCTTAAAGGAAACCTTAAAAGATTGGAAGGTGTGGTTCAAACGCAGGGAATATGTGATGTTTAAGGATCAGCTTTACCTTCTGCCGCCCCAGATGCCTGACTTTAAGGGAATGCGGGTGCTGCGTCCGGGGCTTCATCTGGGAACGGTGAAAAAGAACCGCTTTGAGCCGTCCCATGCCCTTGCGCTGACTCTGCTTCCGGGGGAAGCGAAAAATGTGTATGAGATGGCGTCAGACGGCCGGGAGGTGATCTCTTATTTAAAAGGAGAGGCCCTGGCGTGTCAGCCGGAGCAGCTGACCGGAGCGGAAAAAGGCTGGGTGCTGATGTGCACAGACGGCTGGAGCCTTGGGTGGTGCAAGCTGACAGGAGGGATTTTGAAAAACCATTATCCCAAGGGGCTGCGGTGGATGTAGGGTACAAGAGAGGCCATATCTTCAGGAAGGGGAGCTGTAAAGGAAAGCTCCCTGCCGCTTACGGGGTGGATAAAGTCCAGACGGTAGGAGTGGAGCGGCTGGCGGCTGATCCAGCGGCAGTCGGGGTGGTAGAGAAAGTCTCCCGGCAGAGGATGGCCTATGGAGGCCATATGAACCCGGATCTGATGGGTTCGTCCTGTTTCCAGGCTGAGGCGGATATAGGACAGATCCCGTTTTTCATCATAGGAGAGCCGCCAGAAATGGGTTCTGGCTGCTTCGCCTTCCTCCCAGTCGATTCTGCGCAGAACCGTAGAGCCGGGGGCGCGTCCAATGGGCTGGTCTATTAAACCGTATTCCGGTGTCTGGCCGCAGACAATGGCCCTGTATTCCCGGTGAATCTGACGTTTTACCATCTGATCGGAGAGAACACAGGCGCTGAGCATATGCTTGGCGATGATCAGCAGGCCGGAGGTATCTCTGTCCAGCCGGTTAATAGCCCGGTAGACAAAGGATTCCCCCAAGCTCTGATAGTACCAGGCCACAGCGTTTGCCAGAGTATTTTCAAAATGGCCCTGGGAAGGATGAATGGGCATACCGGGGGCTTTGTTTACTACCAGGATATCCTCGTCTTCATACGCAATGGAGAGAGGAAGCCTGGTGGGAACGATATGCTCCGAGTTTTCTTCCTCCTTTAGGGTGACAAGAAGTATTTCTCCTGGTTTTAGCATATGGCTGGTATAGGCTGTTTCCTTGCCTATGGAAAGTCCCAGAGGGGTATTCCTCAGATGAACTACCAGGCGATGGGAATAGCCTTTTTTTCGCAGGAACTGTTCTACGGTCTGACCTGCGTCTTCGGGGGAAATGAGATAGGAAAGCTGTTTTTTGATCATGATATGCCAACCTTTCTTTATTTCAAAAACATTTGCAGCCTGTCTTTGTTTCTGGCTGGTATCATCATACCAGAAGGTGTGTTCCTGCGCAAGAATATTACAGGCTCTTTGTGAATAGGATAGGAGGAAGAAAATGGGGCAAAGATGGGAACATGAGTATGGAAAGGGGAGAAAAGACAGGAAAAAAACGGGTGAGACAGGTGCTGGCAGCACTGTGTCTTGCAGGGCAGCTGGGCCTGTGTCTGCATCTTGCCGGGGATATGGGGCCGGATGGGAAGTTCTTAAAAGAAACGGCCGCCCCGGTGGTTCCTGTATCCCAAACACAGAGCGTTTCTGCAGAGCTGAAGCTTTATTCCCAGTCCGCGGTTCTTATGGACGGCTCCAATGGGCGGATTCTTTATGGCAAGAATGAGCGCCTCAGCCGGCCCATGGCCAGCACAACCAAGATTATGACCTGTATTCTGGCTCTGGAGGCAGGAAACACAGATGCGTGGTTTGAGGCTTCCAAAAAAGCTGCTTCCCAGCCGCAGGTGCGCATGGGAGTGAAAGCGGGGGAGTCTTATCTTTTGAAGGATCTTCTTTACGCCCTGATGCTGGAATCCTACAACGATGCCGCGGTGATGATTGCTGAGGGGATTGCAGGTTCTGTGGAGGAGTTTGCGGTAAGGATGAACGAAAAGGCCCACCAGATTGGCTGCCGGGATACCTGGTTTATCACCCCCAACGGACTGGACGGCAGGGAGAAGGATCGTGAGGGAAAGGAGAATATTCACTCCACAACGGCAGCCGATCTGGCCCTGATCCTGCGGTATTGTGTAACTCAATCTCCGAAGCGGGAGGAATTTCTTGCCATCACCGGCGCAGGAGACCACTATTTTACGGATCAGTCGGGAAAACGCTCCTTCTCCTGCCGCAACCACAATGCTCTTTTGACTATGATGGACGGGGCGCTGACAGGGAAGACCGGTTTTACGGGGGGAGCGGGCTATTGTTATACGGGAGCATTAAAAAAGGAAGAAAGACTTTATATCATAGCCCTGTTAGGCTGTGGCTGGCCTCCTCACAAGACCTATAAATGGAGTGATGCCAGAACGCTTTTTAACTATGGCATACAGGAATATGAGCTTACGGACATTTTTATGAGGGAACCAGATCAGACGGTCAGGACAGAGAACGGGATCTGCTGGGGAGAAAACAAAGAGGGGATCGTAAAGGCCGTTATGGCAGAAAAGGAGCAGGACAGCCGCTTGGTGGTTCTTTTAAGCAAAGAAGAGCAGGAAAACGTAAAACGCCGTGTGTTTCTTCCGGACTGCCTTACAGCACCGGTAAAAAAGGGAGATCTAATCGGCCGGGTGGAGTATACTCTGGGCGATGAGAAACTGGGGGAATACGGCCTCTTTGCGGACCGGGATATTCTGCCCCTTACCCTGCCTGCAGCCTGGGCGCATCTTCTTGGGGGTTTTTTCATTTTTTAAGCTTTTCTTACGATTCATTTGGGGATGTGTGAACTTTTTGTGTGGCAGTTGACACAGGGCGATATTTGTCATTATAATAGAGAAAATGCCATAGAAGGTCTGTTTTTAGCTGTTCCTTTATGGAAAACATGACAGGAGATACATATACACATGAAGGTAAAAAAATACAAAAGGGGTCTGGCGGTGATGCTGGGCCTGGCTCTGGCTGTCCAGCTTCCTGGCTCTGTCCCCTTCCATATGCTGGATTCCTATGCTTATACGGGAGCTGCCACGGTAAAGGCGTCCTCTCTCAATGTCCGCAGCGGCGCAGGAACGGGCTATCAGGCCGTAGGACGTCTGGCGGCGGGCGCTTCCATTCAGATTCTTGGAGAACAGACCGGCACAGACGGAAATACCTGGTATCAAATCCGCTTTTCCGGTACAGGGGGGGCGCAGCAGACGGGATATGTGTCAGCCGCATACATTCGCCTTCCTGTGTCGTATACCACAGATGCAGCATTTGAGGCAAAGCTGAGTTCAGAAGGGTTCCCGGAGAGCTACAAAGACGGACTGCGGCAGCTCCATGCCCAGTATCCAAACTGGATCTTTAAGGCAAAAAAGACGGGGCTTGACTGGAGCACCGTCATTGAAAATGAGGCTCTTCTGGGAAGAAATCTGGTGTCGTCCGGCAGTATTTCCTCCTGGAAATCCGTTGAAAGCGGCGCCTATAACTGGGATAACAGTACCTGGACCGGCTTTGACGGCAGCAACTGGGTCGCAGCGTCAGAGGATATTATACGCTACTATATGGATCCCAGAAATTTCCTGGATGATACCTATGTTTTCCAGTTTCTTTCCCATGAGTATAACTCTGGTACCCAGACCAGAGAGGGGCTGTCAAAGATGGTAGAGGGGAGTTTCCTTTCCGGTACGACCAGTTCCACTGGGTCGGGAAACACAGACAGCGGATCGGGAACCTCCTCTTCTTCCGGCAGCAGTGTTTCAAAAGACGGTCCGGGAGGCAGTTCGGGCAGTGATGAGGATGCAGAATACGGCCCCGGCGTAACGGGGAAAACAGGGGGCAGCTCCTCCGGCGGGACGGGGAATGTCAGCCTGGAGGCCCCCCACGCCTCCGTTACTCCAAGGGAACATAATCTGGTTATGTCAAGTGTAAGTGTAGGGCAGGCGCCGGGAGCAGGCAGTTCTAATACGGGAACACAGTCTCAGGGGCCTTCAGGTTCCGGCTTGGAGACACAGTCTGCAGGCGCTTCTGCTTCTGGCAGCAGCACTTCCGGCGGTCCGGGAACTGTTTCTGGAACCAGCGGGGGCGATTCAAGCGTAAGTGTAGGCCAGGCTCCGGGGACAAACGCCTCCTCAAACGGCCAGACCTCTGGCCCTGGAGAGGGAAGTACCGTTTCGGGAAATAGCGGCCCTGGGGGAGGAACCAGCGGTCAGACATCGGATTCCTCCGGCGGCAGTCAGACCACAGCGCCTGGTTCCAACCGCTCTTATATAGACATTATTATGGATGCGGCATCGCAGTCTGGTGTCAGCCCCTACGTTCTGGCGGCCATGATCCTTCAGGAGCAGGGAACGGGCGGCACCTCCCCGCTGATTTCCGGAAAATATTCCGGCTACGAGGGATACTATAACTTTTTTAATGTAGAAGCCTATCAGTCCGGCTCCATGTCAGCCATCCAGACGGGCCTTCGCTATGCCTCCCAGTCCGGCTCCTACGGCCGTCCCTGGAATACAGTAGAAAAATCTATTATCGGCGGTGCTAAGAACTATGGGGATAACTATGTAAAGGCCGGCCAGAATACGTTTTACTTAAAAAAATTCAATGTACAGGGTTCCAATCTGTACAAGCATCAGTATATGACCAATATTCAGGGAGCGGCCTCCGAGGCGGAGCGCCTGTCAAAGGCCTACAGCAGCGTAAAGGATTCGGCCCTGGAATTTGAGATCCCCATATACAACAATATGCCGGAGACGGCCTGTGTGGCCCCGGTGGGAGACGGAAGTCCCAACAATAAGCTCTCCACCCTGACGGCAGAAGGCTACAGCCTCACGCCTTCCTTTGGAAAGGATACAGAAAGCTACAGCCTGATCGTGGATACCTCGGTTTCCAGTATACAGGTCAATGCCCAGGCAGCCGATTCCAAGGCAACGGTATCCGGAGCTGGAAACATCGCGCTGACGGGAAGCTCCGTGGATATTGCCGTCACAGTTACCGCTGAAAACGGCAGCACAAGAACGTACACGATCCATGTGGCAAAACAGGACGGCGGCCCCATTTCATCCGGGGGAGGAGGCTCTTCTGACTCCTCAGGAGGAAGTGAAAACGCTTCCAGCCCGGCAGGACCGGGCGCCTCCGGCGGACCGGGCAGCACCCAAAGCAGCGGCAGCACCCCCGGCGGCAGCAATGTGACCATTGTGGGCGTAAGCCCGTAAGGGCCGCCGCGGGGCGTCTGCCGGATATGAATAAGAACAGAAAGCAGGAATGAAAATGATAAAAGGAATGAAACAGAAAGCGGCGGCATTACTGTTTATATGCGTAATGGCTGTGCTGCTTCCATGGTACGCAATGACCGCCTATGCAGCAACCGGGCGGATCGCGTTTTCTGACCCTTCCGCAGCGGTAGGAAGCGAATTTACCGTAAAGATGAAGGTGACCGGCAGCGAGGCCCTGTCTACAGCGGATATTATGCTGTCATATGACTCGGCGAGTCTGGAATTTGTAAGCGGAACCGACGCCGACGGCGGCAACGGAGCTGTCAGGGTTCATGGGGATGCCGGAGCAAACGGCCAGACCACCCTGTCCTATGAACTGACCTTTAAGGCGCTGACAGCGGGAACTTCCCAGATCACAGTCAAGGATCAGGAAGTCTATGACAGCAACTCCAAGCTGGTGACAATTGACCAGCAGGGGCAGTCAAAGGTCACGGTGGCGGCAGCGGCAGGCACCTCCAAGGATGCCTCATTAAAATCCCTTCAGGTATCACCGGGCACGCTGTCACCGGAGTTCTCTGCAGATGTAGATACCTACGCGGTAACAGTGGGAACGGACGTGGATAAGCTGGTAGTCAGCGCCGAGCCTGCTGACAGCAGCGCGGCTACCTCTGTATCCGGAGATGAGGGACTGCAGATGGGAGAAAACCGCGTTACTGTAAAGGTAACAGCTCAGGACGGTGAGACAACAAAAGAATATACCATCGTAGTGACCAAGGAAGAAGGCGGAGCAAGTGCAGACTCCACAACTCCTGCTGAGCAGAAATCCTTTGAGATGAATGTCTCAAAGCGCACCTTTACCGTCATGGAGCCGGATGATACGGTGGAAGTGCCTGAAGGCCTGGTTCCAACCACGATTACGATCGACGGCAATAAGGTGACTGGCTGGGTAGCAGAGGGAGATACGGATCCGCAGTACTGTGTGATCTACGCTATGAACGAATCCGGCGAAAAGGGCCTGTACCGTTATGACGTAAAGAGCAGTGAGCGCACCATTCAGCGGTATTTCACGGACAGCGGTTCCCAGGAAGTGTCAGCCGACGTATACAACCAGCTGGCAGCGCAGTACGACTCGTTAAGAAAAGACTACAATCTGTTCCGCACGCTGCTGATTGCGGTGATCGTAATCGCTCTGATTCTGGTAGTGCTTTTGATTCTTTCCGCAGCAGGAAAGAAGGACAGGCGCACAAAAGAGAGAGTGTCTGGCCGGAAGAAGCCTGCAGAAAAGAGAGATAAAGAGGACGAAAAGGCAGATGAAGTCTGGGAAACAGAGGAGGCCGGCGAAGAACCGGAGGATATGACGGACTTTAAGGAAGAGACAGAAGAACCGGCATATTCCGGGGAAACCTTTGATTCTTACGAAGAAGAGAACGGGGAGAGCGCTCAGGAGGAAGAGTCGGAGCTCACCTTCGTGGATTTTTCGGAAGATAAAGATGAGAATGTGGTATACACAGAACCTGCTTTCCCGGAGCCGGAAGAAGAGACGGTTCACAAATCCCGTCAAAAAGAACAGGAAAGCTCCTCTAAAAATAACAGCGACGATTTTGAGATTTTTGATCTGTAGGATCTTCCCCCGGAGCCTGGGATATTTCCCGGCGCTCCGGGGGTTCTTTGCATTTTGGGCTGAAAAAGCTGCCGGATTCCGGTTTGAAATGCGTTGTGTTTGTCAAATAATACAGTGACATTTTAAAAAAAATATGCTATACTGTCTACGGTAAAAATCATGGGAATTTTAACGAATTATTTTGGAAAGGAAGATAAAAGATGTACTGCGTTAAGAAGATTAAAGATGATTTGTTCTGGGTAGGCGGGACGGACCGCCGTCTTGCTTTATTTGAAAATGCGTACCCTATTCCCAGAGGAGTTTCCTACAATGCATACGTTTTAAAGGATGAAAAAACTGTCCTTTTTGATACGGTAGACTGGGCTGTTAGCAGCCAGCTTTTCGAGAATCTGGAGGCAGTGTTAGGAGGACGCGCTCTGGATTATGTGATCGTGAACCATATGGAGCCTGACCATTGTGCTACTCTGGAAGATGTGGTAAGACGTTATCCGGAAGTAAAGGTTGTGTGCAACGCAAAGACCGTTGACATCATCAAGCAGTTCTTCGATTTTGATATTGATTCCAGAGCCGTGATCGTTAAGGAGAATGATACGTTCTGCACCGGAAAGCACACATATACCTTTGTGATGGCTCCCATGGTGCACTGGCCGGAGGTTATGGTCACCTACGACACCACAGATAAGATCCTGTTCTCTGCTGACGCGTTCGGCACCTTCGGAGCTATGAACGGCAACCTTTTTGCAGATGAGGTAAACTTTGAACGTGACTGGCTGGATGATGCCAGAAGATATTATACGAACATTGTTGGAAAATACGGCGCGTCCGTACAGACGCTTTTAAAGAAGGCTGCCGGACTGGATATCCAGATGATATGCCCGCTTCACGGACCTGTATGGCGTGAAAATATAGGCTGGTATGTAGATAAATACCTGACCTGGAGCAGCTATGCCCCCGAAGAGAAGGCTGTTATGATCGCCTATGGTTCAATCTATGGAAATACAGAGAATGCGGCCAATATTCTGGCCTGCAGGCTGGCTGACCGAGGCATCTGCAACATTGCCGTATATGATGTTTCCTCCACGCACCCGTCTGTCATGGTAGCTGAGGCGTTCCGCTGCAGCCATCTGGTATTTGCCTCCGCAACCTACAACGGCGGTATTTTTACCAGCATGGAGCGGGTGTTAAGCGACTTAAAGGCCCACGCTCTTCAGAACCGCACAGTGGCAGTGATAGAAAACGGTTCCTGGGGCATGGTAGCTGCCAGACAGATGAAGGACATGATCGCAGGCATGAAGAATATGGAGATTCTTGAGCCTACCGTTAGCATTAAGTCCTCTTTAAAAGCAGGTCAGGAAGCAGACATTGAAGCGCTGGCTGACGCTATTGCAGCATCCCTTGCTTTATAACAGGTTCTGATATTCCCCTCTTATTTTGGAAGGAACGCAGTATGGAAAATCCCTGCGTTTCTCTTAAAAAGAGGGGATTTTTTTCTGATATCTCTGGGGAAGGACAGATTCAGATCAGGAAATAAGGGTTTTTATGCCATAATGTGACAGCCAGAAATTGACCTGCAGAATATATGCCATCATCTGAGGCCCGGCCATCAGCTGTCCGTACCAGGGTTTGCCGTAATCAGAGGGGGACTTAAGAAAGGTTTCCACCTTCTTCTGATCCAGAAATTCCATCACAGGCGCACTGGGATCACGGATCAGCTCACGGATCTGGCCGGCCAGAAGAACCTCATATTTTTTATCGTAGGTTTTGGGATAGGGAGATTTTTTTCGCCACAGCACTTCCTCTGGCAGAAGTCCTTTTGCCGCATGGCGCAAAAGTCCCTTGGCCACGCCGTCCTTTGCCTTCATTTCCCAGGGAACATTCCAGAGATATTCTATGATCCGATGGTCGGCAAAAGGCACCCTGGCTTCCAGGCCGCAGTACATACTGGTCCGGTCCATCCGCTCTAAAAGGGTTCTCATAAACCAGTTTAGGTTCAGCCATGAGATTTCTCTGCGTCTGGCCTCCAAAGGCGTATCCTCCGGGCACCGGGGAGTCCGGGCCAGGGAATGCTCATAGGCGTTCTTTACATATTCGTCCATGTGGAGTACAGCCAGAAAATCATCCTTTAAAAGCAGCTTTCTGGGTGCAAGATCCATGGTCCAGGGGAAGGTATTGGCCCTGAGACAGGATTCTTTGTGAAACCAGGGATAGCCTCCGAAGATCTCGTCGGCACATTCTCCCGTAAGGGCCACCTTGCAGTGATCTTTTACCATGGAGCAGAACTGGAGCAGGGACGAGTCAATATCTCCCATGGCGGGCAGGTCATGAGCCAGCACCGAATCAGACAGCCGTTTTTCCAGAGTCAGACTGCCGCATTCCAGGAAGTGATGATCTGTTTTCAGATAGTCTGCCATTTCCTCCGCATAGGGCCGGTCTCTGGTGGGCTGAAAATCGTTTGAGCGGAAATACAGGTCATTGCCTGTAAAATCAAAGGAAAAGGTGGTAAATTTTCTTCCGTTCTTCCTGAGCTCTGCGGCACAGACTGCGGATACCAGACTGGAGTCCAGGCCGCCGGAGAGAAAGGCGCAGATGGGGACGTCGGAGACCATCTGACGCCGGATGGAGTCAGTGACGAGAAAGGCTGTCTTTTCCACGGTCTGTTCCCAGGAGTCTGTATGAGGACGGCTTTCCAGTTTCCAGTAGGTCTCCTCACAAAGCCCGCTGGAATTGACCGTAAGGAAATGCCCCGGCCGCACCTCGCGAATATCTTTTAATACACCGCAGCAGTCGGTTCTTGCAGGTCCAAGGGAAAAGATCTCATTGGCCCCGGCGATATCCAGCCTGGGGCTGATTTCCGGCAGGGCAAATAGAGCCTTTAATTCAGAGCCGAAAATGACTTCACCCTCATGGGTTACGGTATAAAACAGGGGCTTTACTCCCACCCGATCCCGAAAAAGAAACAGGGTCTGGCAGGAGGTGTCGGCGATGGCAATGGCGAAAATGCCGTTTAGGCGTTTTACGAAATCGGTTCCGTATTCCATGTACCCCTCCAGGATCACCTCTGTGTCGCTGGAAGTCTTAAAGCGGCAGCCTCTTGAAAGCAGATCCTTTTTAATTTCCTTTGTATTGTAAAGCTCCCCATTGTAGGCAATGGCACAGAAGCCATCCTTATAAGCGTTTGCCATGGGCTGTCTGCCCCCTTCGGGGTCGATGATGGAAAGACGGCGGTGGGACAGTCCCATAAAGTTTCCAAGCCATATCCCCTCATCATCCGGCCCTCTCCGCTTTACGGCAGCGCCCATAGCGCTGAGCCGCTCCTTAAACCTGAGGCTGTTATTCTGATAGATCCCTTTCGGATGAAAAAATCCTGCAATTCCGCACATAATCCGTCCTCCCGGTGTGAAACGGATACCCTCCATCCAAAGCCGCGGATGGAAAGCACATAATCTCAATGATTATGATATGCGCATGGCGGATACCATGTGTCAAAAAACAAAACAGACAGAAAATTCATGCCGGGATTGATTTTGGCCCCATAAACTGGTATGCTTACCATCAGCAGCAAAAGAGGAACACCACCGACAGATGTCTTTTGGCATCTGGCTGTGCTTATGGTGAAGGAGAATGAGAAGATGACAATGGAATGGGGCTGCGTCCTTTTAAAGGGCGGAAGCGGAAGCCGCATGGGAAACCAGGATAAATCAAAGCTGCTCTGGCAGGGGGAGACCTTTGGAAGCCGGATTCAAAGAGAACTTAAGGCCCTTGGAAAGCCATGTTTTGTTTCGGAGGCGGAGGGGGAGGCAGAGGGCATGGGCTCCTGGCCGTCTATTCCAGACAGGATAAGCCAGCTTTCCCTTTTTACTCCCGCAGGCCCTATGGGAGGCATCTGGTCTTGCCTGCGGGAGTGCTGCGGGGAGAGGGAGTCTTTGAACGGCCTTTTTTTCGTTCCGTGCGATATGCCCTTTTTCCGGAGGGAAATGGCTCTGTATCTGGCAAAGGCCTGTAAAGAAGAGGATGCTGTGGTCTGGCGCACCAGAGACGGACGGCTTCATCCCGTCTGTGCTTTTTACAGCAAAAGGGCCATTCCTGTTCTGGAAGAAAGGCTGAAGGCAGGGCACTTTCGGATGGGAGAGTTTCTTGACCGGCTGAATGTCCGTATCCTGGATACCCACACTGTACATATCCCAGACAGCTGGTTTTCCAATGTCAACAGCCCCAAAGCCTATGAAAACCTGAAGGTAAGAGAGACCCCGCCTGTCCTGGCTGTCAGCGGACGAAAAAATACAGGAAAGACGGCGCTTGCGGAGGCGATTGTAAAAGAACTTTCCCGTCGGGGCTTAAAAACAGCCGTGATCAAACACGACGGCCACGATTTTATCCCTGACGTCCCCGGCACGGACAGCTATCGTATGAAAGCTGCCGGAGCCTGTGGGACGGCGGTCTATTCTGACCGTCGGTTCAGCGTCATAAAAGAAGAAAAAAAGGAAGTCCATGACTTCTTTTCATTCTTTCCGGAAGCAGACCTGATCCTTTTAGAAGGACAGAAATATTCCGCTTATCCAAAGCTTGAGACGCTGCGAAGCGCAATCTCTGTCCAGCCGGTATGCAGGCCGGAGACGGTGCTGGCCTATGTGGCTGACTGGGCAGATGAAAAGAAAGGAAATATTTGGAACATCAATAGACAGGACGCTTCCGCAGGGCCTGAAGCGCCTCCGGTTTTGGGGTTTAAAGACATGGATTTTATTCTGGAGCTTGTCATAGGCTTTATGGACCGTCCGGCACAAAAAAATAAAAAGGAGAGATAGTCATGCTGTCATTTGAAAGCGATTATACAGAAGGGGCCCATGAGGCCATTTTAAAACGTTTGGTGGAAACAAACAGGGAGCAGACGCCGGGATACGGAGCGGATCCCTACTGTGAAGCGGCGAAGGCAAAGATCGCCGCTGCCTGCCGCTGCCCGGAGGCAGATATCTATTTTCTTACCGGAGGCACCCAGACCAATCAGACGGTGATTGATTCCCTTTTAGAGAATTACGAAGGCGTAGTGGCGGCAGAGAGCGGCCATGTAAACGTCCATGAGGCCGGGGCCATTGAGCTTACGGGCCACAAAGTTCTGGCCCTTGCTCAAAAGGAGGGGAAACTTGCGGCGGAAACTGTAAGCGCCTATCTGAAAGCCTTTTATGAAGACGGCAGCCATGAGCATATGGTGTTTCCCGGTATGGTCTATATTTCCCATCCTACGGAACTTGGAACTCTTTACACGAAGGCAGAGCTTGCGGCTCTCTCCAGGGTCTGCGGCGAATATAAGATTCCTCTCTATTTAGATGGGGCCCGCCTGGGCTATGGCCTTATGAGCCTGGATACGGATGTGACACTGGAGGATATCGCCCGTTTCTGCGACGTATTTTACATTGGAGGAACCAAGGTGGGAGCGCTGTTTGGGGAGGCGGTGGTATTTACAAAAAATAACGCGCCCAGACAGTTTGTCACTCAGATCAAGCAGCACGGAGCCCTGCTTGCAAAGGGACGCCTCCTGGGGCTGCAGTTTGACACCCTGTTTACGGACGGGCTTTATTTTACCATCAGCCGCCAGGCTATCCTCATGGCAGACCGGCTGAAAAAAGGCCTGAAGGAAAAGAAAATCCCGTTCCTCATTGATTCCCCTACCAACCAGCAGTTTGCAGTCCTTGAAAATGATACCCTCAGACGTCTGAGCTTCCAGGTGGGCTTTAGTGTATGGGAGCCGGTGGATGAAAACCATACCGCAGTGCGCTTTGCCACCAGCTGGGCTACCACCGCAGAGATGGTAGACCAGCTGGTGGCAAAGCTGTAGCAAAATTTCACAGCCACAGCAATGTATGGATTCGTCAGGAAATAATCTCCGGTTTCGGGAGGTTCTTGACGGATCTTCATTTCCCTGTTATAGTAATAGCATCAGGTGTTATATTGCCTGTAGAACAGATATAACGTTGGTGCTCAGACTGCGGTAGTCTGTTCCG
Organism: Enterocloster alcoholdehydrogenati; assembly: GCF_013282095.1. Taxonomy (GTDB): domain Bacteria; phylum Bacillota; class Clostridia; order Lachnospirales; family Lachnospiraceae; genus Enterocloster; species Enterocloster alcoholdehydrogenati. The sequence goes on along the minus strand of NZ_BLTJ01000002.1, from coordinate 250,939 downwards.
GTATGAGTCATAGAACGAAAGATGGTGTGCGTATGGTATTAAAGATTGATTTTAACAGCGACGAGGCGATTTATATTCAGCTTCGCAATCAGATCATTATGGGTATCGCTACGGATGTGATACGGGAAGGGGATACCCTGCCCTCGGTGCGGCAGATGGCCGATCACATTGGCATCAATATGCATACAGTAAATAAGGCATATTCCGTTCTGCGGCAGGAGGGCTTTGTAAAGCTGGACCGGAGAAGAGGCGCGGTGGTTTCCCTGGATGTGGATAAGATCCAGGCCATCGAAGAGATGCGCCAGAACCTGGACGTGGTGCTGGCCTGCGGCATCTGCAGGGATATTTCCCGGAATGAGGTCCATCAGCTGGTAGACGAGATTTATGACAGATACACAAGGCCTTCTGTGAGCAGGTAAGGCCTGTGAATGGGCGAGCGCCCGGATGGAGGAGCAGTATGTTATGTGAGAAATGTAAGATACGGGAAGCAAACATAAAATATACGGAGATCATTAACGGAGTAAAGACAGAGCACAACCTCTGCTCCCACTGCGCCAGAGAGATGGATTTCGGCCAGTACGGCGCTGTGTTAGACGGAGAGTTTCCGCTGGGGCGGCTCTTATCAGGGCTTTTGGGCCTTGAGGAGGACGATGAGGAGACGGATGAGAGGGCGGCGGTGGTGTGTCCCACCTGCGGCGCCAGCTTTGATGATTTTGTGGAGAACAGCCGGTTCGGCTGTCCCGACTGCTACGGCGTTTTTGATCTTTTTATCAGTGATAAGATTAAGCAGCTCCAGGGGAGCGAAAGCCACAAGGGCAAACATCCCAGATTCAGGAGCAAATTTGAAAAAGAGCACCCGGATGCCATAAAGGCCTTCGGGGAGGAGCCGGATGTATCGGGAGCTGCAGGGCCCGGGGGGGACTCTGACGGATCGGTCAGGGAAGGCCTGGGTGCTCATCCGGGCGGCATGGGGCTGCAGGCCGTGCGCCTTCAGAAGGCCTTAAAAGAGGCGTTGGCAAAAGAAGATTACGAAAGCGCCGCCAGATACCGGGATGAGCTGCGTGCACTGAAGGAAAAAACGCCGGAAACCTCCGGGCCGGAAGGAGGAAAAGCGCAGTGAGCAGATGGTATGAAGGAATCCATGAGGAGCGTTCCAACATCATTTACAGCCGGATCCGCCTTTCTCGAAACTGGGATGAGTGCGTATTTCCATCCAGACTGGATGAGGCAGGAAGCCGCCAGCTGGTGGAACGTTTAAAAGAAGGCTTAAAGGACGCTCCAACCAGGGACGGCGGGATATTTTCCTGGTATGCCCTGGAAACGATGAACGGGGCGAAAAAGCAGGCGCTGAGAGAACGCAGGATCTTAAACCGGACTGCGGTGGAGATGAGCCGGCCGGGAGGGCTTTATCTTTCGGAGGATGAAAGCTGCAGCCTGCTTTTGGGGACGGATGACCACATCCGCCTCCAGCTGCTGGCTCCGGGCCTGGATTTAGAACAGCTGTGGAAGGCGGCAGATGAGCTGGATGATTACATCAATGAGCGTTTTTCCTATGCCTTTGATGAAAAATACGGCTATCTCACCACCTTTCCCACCAATGTTGGCACAGGTTTAAAAGCCTGTGTGGTGCTCCACCTTCCCATGCTTTCTCAGGTGCGCAAATTCCAGAGCATCGTGGGAGATATGGGGCGGCTGGGAACGGCCATCCGCGGGCTTTACGGCGAGGGAAGCGAAAACTATGGAAATATGTATGAGCTTTCCAATCAGAGAAGCCTGGGTCAGTCGGAAAAGGAGATCATTGAACAGGTGGCCAAGGCAGCGGCGCAGTTAAACAACCAGGAGCTTCGGGTAAGAAATGCGGCTCTTGGGGCCAGACGGCTGGAACGGGAGGATGAAACCTGGAAGTCCTACGGCATTCTCAAATACGCCAGGCGGATCACGGAAAAGGACGCCCGGATCTTTTTATCCCAGCTGATGGCGGGAGAAGAGGACGGGGTCATTTCCTTTGAAAAGGAGAGAAGCCTTTACAGCCTGATGATCGGCATCAAACCGGCCAATCTGGCGCTGTGGGCCAGCAGGCCTCTGGATAAGGATGAGGCAGACTGCGTGCGTGCCGCCTATATCAGAGAGAGGCTGCCCAGAATCATCGAAAGCGCATAAGGAGGACATAGATTTATGGAACGATATACACCACAGGCAAAGGAAGCCTTAGGCCTTGCGGTGGGCGTGGCAGAGAGTTTAAACCACGGCTATGTGGGAACGGAGCATCTGCTCATCGGCCTTTTGCAGGAGGGCACAGGCGTTGCGGCCAAAGTGCTGGAGGAGAACGGGGTAGAGGAGAATAAAGTCATTGAGCTGGTGAGCCAGCTGATTGCGCCAAATCCTACCCTTAAGACGGCGGATACAGCCTCCTATACCCCCAGAGCCCGCCGGGTCATAGAAAACAGCTACCGGGAGGCTGTGCGCTTTAAAGCCGCCCAGATCGGAACGGAGCATCTGCTGATTGCGATTCTGCGTGAGGGGGACTGTGTGGCCAGCCGCCTTTTAAACACCATCGGTGTCAGCATCCAGAAGGTTTATATTGACCTTCTGGCCGCCATGGGAGAGGACGCGCCTGCTGTGAAAGAAGAGATGCAGGGCGCCAGGACGGGACGGCGGGGAAATGCCACTCCCACCCTGGACAGCTACAGCCGGAATCTTACGAAAATGGCGGCAGAGGGAAAGCTGGATCCTGTGATCGGCCGTGAAAATGAGATCCAGCGGGTAATCCAGATCTTAAGCCGCCGCACCAAGAATAACCCCTGTCTCATCGGCGAGCCGGGCGTGGGAAAGACGGCCGTTGCAGAAGGGTTAGCCCAGATGATCGCATCGGGAAATGTGCCGGACGTCATTGCAGATAAGCGGGTTATGACGCTGGATCTGTCGGGCATGGTGGCCGGCTCCAAGTACCGGGGCGAGTTTGAGGAGCGGATCAAGAAGGTGATCGCGGAGGTGGTAGAGTCCAGAGATGTGATCCTGTTTATCGACGAGATCCATACCATCATCGGTGCAGGAGGGGCAGAGGGGGCTATGGATGCCTCCAACATTTTAAAGCCCTCCCTTGCGAGGGGAGAACTGCAGCTGATTGGAGCCACTACCATCAACGAATATCGCAAATACATTGAAAAGGATTCTGCCCTGGAGCGCCGTTTCCAGCCTGTGACGGTAGACGAGCCGGGAGAGGAAGCGTCTGTGGCCATCTTAAAGGGGCTGCGCAGCCGCTATGAAGAGCACCATAAAGTTGAGATCACAGATGATGCCCTGGAGGCCGCTGTGAAGCTTTCCAGCCGTTATATCAATGACCGTTTCCTGCCGGATAAGGCCATTGACCTGATCGACGAGGCCTCCTCGCGGGTGCGCCTGATGAACTACACCCGGCCGGAAAAGGTTCGGGAGCTGGAAGAGCAGATTGAAAAGCTGGAAGATGATAAGGAAGCCGCTATCAGGGATGAAGCCTATGAAAAAGCGGGCGAGATCAAGAAAAAGCAGGAAAAGCTGAGAGAAAAGATCCGTATTCTCTTAGAAAAGTGGCAGAAGGATAAGGAGACCAGAAAGCTGACTGTCAGTGAAAATGAGATCGCCGATGTGGTGGCAGGCTGGACCAGAATCCCGGTGAAGAAGCTGGCAGAGGAAGAATCTGAGCGGCTGAAAAACCTGGAAGGAATCCTTCATGAGCGGGTCGTAGGCCAGGAAGAGGCGGTGACGGCTGTTTCAAAGGCCATTCGCAGGGGACGCGTGGGATTAAAAGATCCAAGACGCCCTATTGGCTCATTTCTTTTCCTTGGCCCTACCGGTGTAGGGAAAACAGAGCTATCAAAGGCGCTGGCTGAGGCCATGTTCGGCACGGAAAGCTCCCTGATCCGTGTAGATATGTCCGAATATATGGAGAAACACAGTGTATCCAAGATGATCGGCTCCCCGCCAGGCTATGTAGGCTATGAGGAGGGCGGACAGCTCAGCGAAAAAGTCCGCAGGAATCCCTATTCTGTGATCCTGTTTGACGAGATCGAGAAGGCTCATCCTGATGTATTCAATATCCTTTTGCAGGTGCTGGACGACGGACACATCACAGACGCCCAGGGGCGCAGAATCGACTTTAAGAATACCATTATCATCATGACCTCTAACGCAGGGGCGGAGAATATCATTTCCCCCAAGCGCCTTGGATTTGGCATTGCTACGGACGCCAAGGCCGATTACAGCTTTATGAAAGGCCGTGTGATGGATGAGGTAAGGCATCTTTTTAAGCCGGAGTTCTTAAACCGTATCGACGAGATCATCGTGTTCCACCCGCTAAACAGAGAGCACATGAAGGGGATCGCTGATATTATGCTGCAGGGAATTGCAAAGCGCAGCAGAGATCAGCTTGGAATCGCCCTGTCTGTAGATGCGGCGGCTAAAGACCACCTGATTGACAAGGGTTATGACGATAAGTACGGAGCAAGGCCCTTAAGAAGAACTATCCAGAATATGCTGGAGGATAAGCTGGCAGAGGCGGTTTTAGACGGAACAGTCCGCAAAAATGCCCAGGTAGAGGTGGGCTTTGACGGGGAGAAACTTACATTTTCTATTAAGAAAAAGGCGGCGCCCCGCAGGAAAACGGCTGGGGCAAAAACCTTAGAAAACAGTTGAAAGCCTGCGCCGCAGTCATAAAAAATTCACTGGTTATTTTTGAAGGTTTGTTGTATAATCGGATTACAGATAATCCCGCCGTCCGCACAACAGCAGCTTTTGTCTGCGGCCGGGATACCCACAGGGATAAAAGACAGGCCGCCGGGGCAGCGCTCCGGGGCCCAGGCGAAGAAACAGGAGGATAAGAAGATGCCGGTTGTTGAAGAGCTGATCCGCGCAGAGCAGGATGGCACCATCAGTTTTGGAAATTACACATTAGGACAGAAGGCAAAGAAGTCTGATTTTGAATATGAGGGAGATATCTATAAGGTAAAGACCTTTTATGGGATCACAAAGCTGGAGCGCAATGATATGTTTGTGTATGAGTCTGTGCCGGGTACGGTGGCAGAGCATTTTAAGGTGTCCGATGAAGGCGTGGAATTTCTGGTAGAGGGTGCAAAGGATGCCCAGATCACCGTACAGCTGGAGGATGATACCGATTATGAGGTATATGTAGACGGCGCGGCAGTGGGCAGCATGAAAACCAACATGAGCGGAAAGCTAAGCATCAGCGTAGAGCTGGAGGAAGGCACGGCTGTAACAGTAAAGGCAGTAAAGAGAGTATAAGGGGAACAACGCGCTTTATAAGTAAAAGCAGACCATAAAAGTTCCTGGCTGTATATTCTGCAGACGGATTATGGGGCCGCCATAAAGGCGGCCCTTTTTGCGGTCTGCTGCATATTTGGAAAACAGGATATACAGGGGATGGAAAGGAAGGATAAGCCAATGGCAAGAGCAAAAACAACGGCGTTTTTCTGCAGGGAATGCGGATATGAGTCCTCAAAGTGGATGGGCCAGTGCCCGGCCTGCAAGGCCTGGAATTCCATGGTAGAAGAACCGGTATCAAAGACGTCTGGCGCTGTCAGCCCGTCGGGCCGTCAGACGGCGGGAGGCCTGGGCGCATCCGGCAGAGCGGCCAGGGCCTCTCTTTTGTCGGAGATCCGCCTGGAGAAAGAGGACAGGATTCCTACCGGTTTTAATGAGCTGGACCGTGTGCTGGGAGACGGCATTGTGTCTGGGTCCCTGGTGCTGGTGGGAGGCGATCCCGGAATCGGAAAATCTACCCTTTTGCTGCAGGTCTGCCGCCGCCTGGCAGCAGACGGGCGTCGGGTTCTCTATATTTCCGGGGAGGAATCTCTAAAACAGATCAAGATGCGGGCCAGCCGGATCGGAGAGGTAACAGGGGATCTGCGTTTCTTATGTGAGACGAATTTAGACCGCATCGAGCAGGCGATCGGGGCGGAAGAACCTCAGATTGCGGTTATTGACTCCATCCAGACGATGTATCGGGAGGAGATCTCATCCGCGCCTGGCAGCGTAAGCCAGGTAAGAGAGTCCACAGGGCTTCTGATGCAGATTGCCAAAAGCAGGGGAATTGCCATTTTTGTGGTGGGTCATGTGACAAAGGAAGGTGTGGTAGCAGGCCCCAGAGTTCTGGAGCATATGGTGGATACGGTGCTTTACTTTGAGGGAGACAGAAATGCCGTTTACCGCATTTTAAGAAGCGTAAAGAACCGTTTCGGCTCCACCAATGAGATCGGCGTCTTTGAAATGCGGGAGGAAGGGCTGGCAGAGGTAGAAAACCCTTCCGAATATATGCTGGACGGCCGCCCGGAAAATGCCTCCGGGGCAGTGGTATCCTGTTCCCTGGAGGGAAGCCGCCCCATCCTTTTGGAGGTTCAGGCCCTGGTGGCAGAAACAAACTTTGGTATGCCCAGACGCACTGCTGCCGGGACAGACTATAACCGGGTAAATCTTTTGATGGCAGTGCTGGAAAAGCGCTGCCGCTATGAGATGTCCCGGCTGGATGCCTATGTAAATATCGCAGGCGGTATGCGTATGAATGAGCCGGCTCTGGATCTGGCTATTGTTATGGCATTGATGTCCAGCTATAAGGACAGGCCTGTAGATCCGGGGATGCTTATATTCGGAGAGGTAGGGCTTTCCGGCGAGGTACGCGCCGTTTCCCAGGCGGATAAACGGGCGGCGGAAGCCGCCAGGATGGGCTTTACCGCCTGCGTGCTGCCAAAGGTATGTCTGGATAAGATGAAACCTGTAAAGGGGCTGCGCATGATTGGGGTATCTAATGTGCGGGAAGCCATTGGACTGCTGTAAATATCTGCAGCATAAACGGGAGCGGGGAGGAAAACCGAACCGGCTCCCTCTAATAGCCGACGAAAAAGGAGAGATTTAAACGATTTGCGGCCCTTCCAAAAATAGTTTAAAAAACTTTAAAAAAACAGTTGACACTTTCTGACGGCTATGGTATTATAACTGAGGTTCGAGAGAACAGCAAGACAAACAGCTAAATAGGGGAATAGTTCAATGGTAGAGCAGCGGTCTCCAAAACCGTAGATGGGGGTTCGAGCCCCTCTTCCCCTGTTGACTATTTTAACGAATAGCCCAACCCGCAGAAAAGCCGGAATACTTCAGACAGTGTTCCGGCTTTTTGTTGTATGTCAGCCCGTTGGGAGCATCAGCCATTCCTTAGCGTGTCTGTTTGGGATGGTCGGCGCGCTTAAAAAAGTCTCGCCAGCATTCGGGCCGGTGCTCTTGACTTCCCGCCCGTTCTGTTCTACTATAAATACAATCACAACAGGAGAGTCTTAAAAACATGAATAAAAAAGAGTGTAATGAGATCAAAAAGCTTTTTACTCCCGCCAACTGCGCCATCAGCCGGATCTGCGGCTGCTATGTGGATGCTGAGAAGAACAAGAAAACAGAATTAAAAGAGGCATTTTTATCTCTGCCGGAAGAAGAGGCCTTTAAGTATTTTACCATTTTCAGAAACGGTCTGTCCGGGACGGTTGGAAAGAATCTTTTAAATATGGAGTTTCCCTTACATACAGAAGAGGAGGGAGGCGCTCAGAACTTCCTTTTAAAACTCAGAGACAGCGAGCTTAAGGACGAAGGACTGATTGAGGAATTTTACGATAAGATCATTGCCCATTTTGACTACGGCGAAAATTATTACATTATCCTGATCCACTGTGCTTATGATATTCCCGCCAAGGCCACGGACGGCTCGGAGATGTTTGACGCCTCCGATTATGTCTATGAGTTTATCCAGTGCACCATCTGTCCGGTGAAGCTGTCAAAGGCCGGCCTGTGCTATAACTCCATGACAAATGTGATCGAGAACCGTACAAGGGACTGGCTGGTGGAAGCTCCCGTAAACAGTTTCATCTTCCCGGCCTTTAACGATCGGAACACAGATATCCACAGCCTGCTCTTTTATGCAAAGAACCCGGAGCAGCTGCCCGACGGTCTGATTGACGAGGTCTTAGGCTGCCAGATTCCCATGTCTGCCAAAAGCCAGAAAGAAACCTTCCAGGCCATTGTAGAAGAGACTCTGGGGGAAAACTGCGACTTTGAAACAGTAAAAAACATTCACGAAAATTTAAGCGAACTGGTGGAGGAGACAAAGGACGAGCCGGTGCCTCTTACTCTGGACAAATACCAGGTGAAGAAGCTGCTGGAAAATAACGGAGCCACCCCGGAGAAGCTTCAGGAGTTTGAAGAACGGTATAAGGATGTGGAAAATACGCCCAATACCAGTTTTGTGGCTGCCAATGTGGTAAATACAAAGAGCTTTGAGATCAAAACCCCGGATGTGACGATCAAGGTAGCGCCGGATAAGACATATCTGGTGGAAAACCGGATGATCGAGGGGCGGCCCTGTATCGTGATCGCTATCAATGAGCACGTGGAGATCAATGGTATTTCCTGCCGGCCTGTTTCCGTTCAGGAAAGAGGAGGATCCGCTCTGGCTGATTTGACGGCTGCATCCGGGGAACAGGAGAGCCTCTCTGATACGGCAGCCCTGCAGGCGGCCGCCTGCGGGGAGGATGCTGTGACTCCGGTTCCTTCAGGGATTCGGGCGATAGAAGAATAGACCCTGACATTCCGGATATCCGGCCTGTTTTCCGGTCTGTGTACACCCAATGTCAGGCAAAATATACACACATTATGTTGTATAGACAAAACAGATAATAGTTGTTATAATGACTACAACAACACAAAAAGGAAGGGTGAAGTTACAGATGAGTCGTACAATTAAAGCAGGTCATGTATACCGTCAGTATTCCCGTGACGGGATGTATATTGCGGATTATAAAAGTTCCCGACTGGCTTATGAGGCAACCGGCATTTCTCTGGGTTCCATTGCCAGAGCTGCTCACGGCGAGCGCAAAACAGGAGGCGGTTTTCTCTGGCGCGTAGTGCCTGAGGATGCACCGAAGGATCCCATCTGTGTCGATCTGACCAGCAGGATCGGCTACCACGATAAGCGGCCGCTGATTCAGATGACGTTGGAGGGTGAACCTGTTGCCGAATTTATTTCCATTGCCCATGCCAGCCGCAGTCTGGGGATCAGCAGAAGAAGTCTTTCCTGCGCGGTTACAGGCGCTCAAAAAACGGCAGGAGGATATATCTGGAAGGAGAAGGAAACAGAGGAGACAGGGGACAATCAGGAGAAGAAATAAAGCTGGCAAAAGAGGCGTTTTTTCTGAAAAACTCTTACGAAAAATCACCTGTATTATTATGTATTTAAATAAGAACAAAGCATATTTTACCATAGAAATGGAAAAAATATTTGTTTTTTGTATAAAAAAACGACTGTATTTTGAGATAAAAAGGTATATGTTACAAAAATGAGCCTTCTTTTGAAAAAATACGGGGAATGAAACAAAGTTTGACACACGGGAATAATAGTGATATAAATATACCACAACGAAAATTACCACACTGTTATATCCAAAAGGAGTCTTTGAAATGAAAGAAAAGAAAATTATGCTGACATCTATTGATGAGGCAAAGAGATTTGTAGCGGAGGCTTCCAAGTGTGACTTTGATATTGATGTATTTTATAACCGTTTTACGATTGATGCAAAGTCCATCCTTGGTGTTTTAAGCCTGGATCTTGCAAGGGTTCTGACTGTACAGATGAACGGCGGGAATGAGGCGTTTGAGGCGTACCTGGAAACGATCTCACCGGAAGCTGTAAGAAACGTTGCATAAAACAAGCTGTTTTAAAAACTGAAAACAGACGACTTAAGAGGCTGGATGCGAACATAGGTTTGCAATCCGCCTCTTTTTGTGGTATGCTGGTATAATTAGAAAAAAGTGCACGATCCACGTGCATCTGCAGTTACAGGAGGAAAGGGATGGCACAGCAGGAGTCTTTGTCGCTGGTACGGATCTCGGTGCGGAATCTTGTGGAATTTGTGATGCGTTCCGGCGATCTGGACGACCGGAGAACGGCGGGAGCCAGGAAGGAGGCCATGCAGGCCGGCAGCCGCCTCCACCGGAAGATCCAACGGCGCATGGGGGCGGGATATCAGGCAGAGGTGATTTTGAAACACGGGGTAAAGGAAGATGAGTTTGAGCTTCTGATTGAGGGGCGGGCCGACGGCATTATCACAGAGCCAGCAGGAGTGACGATCGATGAAATCAAATGTATTTACATGGATCTGAAACGGATGGATAGACCGGAGCCGGCGCATCTGGCCCAGGCGCTCTGCTATGGATATATGTATACGGCGGCTCATGGGCTGGAAACCATCGGCATCCAGCTTACCTACTGCAATATAGAGACAGAGGAGATCCGCCGGTTTCAGGAGATAAAGACAAGAGAGGAGCTGGAAAGCTGGTTTTCGGGTCTGATCCACGAATATGTGAAATGGGCCAGATATTTATACCATCACAGGTTGCGCCGGCAGGCGTGTTTAAAGGAACTGGAATTTCCCTATGCGTACCGAAAAGGGCAGAAGGAACTGGCAGCCTGTGTGTATCGAACCATTGCCCAGGGGAAAAATCTTTATATCCAGGCTCCCACAGGGGTAGGAAAGACCCTCTCTACCATATTTCCCAGCTTAAAAGCCATGGGGGAGGGATACGGGGATAAGCTTTTTTACCTCACTGCCAGAACCATTACCCGAAGCGTGGCAGAGGAAGCCTTCCAGATTCTGCGTGGCAGGAGGCATCTGTATTTTAATACTGTAACCATTACGGCAAAGGAAAAGCTCTGCATTCTGGAGCATCCAAGCTGCAATCCACTGGACTGCCCCAGAGCCAGAGGACATTTTGACCGGGTCAATGACGCGGTTTATGAGATTCTCCATGAGGAAGAAGGGATCACACGGGAAAAGGTGCTGGAATACGCAGAGCGATTCTCGGTCTGCCCCTTTGAGTTCTGCCTGGATATCAGCAGCTGGGTTGATGGGATCATCTGCGATTATAATTACGTGTTTGACCCTAATGTCCGTCTGAAGCGGTATTTTGCAGAGGGGGAACCGGCAGGCTCTTACCTTTTTCTGGTGGATGAGGCCCATAACCTGGTTCCCAGAGCCAGAGAAATGTACAGCGCATCCCTGATCAAGGAGGATCTTCTGCTTGCCAGACGCATTTTAAAGGGTATGTCCGGGGCAGAGAGGGTACTCTCCCTTTTAGACGGCTGCAACCGGCGGATGCTGGAACTGAAACGGGCCTACGGCGTGGGGAAAGAAGAGGAGGGTATCCGCCACCGGAAGGTACTTGGGGCGGATTATGAGCTTTTGGGGGATGTGAAGCTGCTTGCCCTGGATCTGATGGCGATGTTTGGAGAACTGGAAGTCTTTATGAATGAAAATGGAGAATTTACAGACCGGGATCGGGTGCTGGAGCTTTATTTTCAGGTTCGCGATTTCCTGAATATCCACGATCGCCTGGATGATCATTACCGGATCTATGCCAGGGTGATTGAGGAGGGGAAATTTATGGTAAAGCTTATGTGCATGGATCCTTCCCAGTGCCTCAAAAACTGTCTGGATCAGAGCGAGAGCACCGTGTTCTTCTCAGCTACCCTTCTTCCCATTAAGTATTATAAAGAGCTGCTCAGCGGGGATCCTGAGGCGTATGCCGTTTATGCTGCATCGCCGTTTCCGCAAAAAAACCGTCTGGTGCTGGCGGCTTCGGATGTAAGCAGCCGTTACAGCAGGCGGGGAAGAGTCCAGTATGAGCGGATCGCCGACTATCTGGAAACCATCATTCGAGGCAGAAAAGGAAACTATATGGTGTTTTTTCCCTCCTATCAGTTTCTGGAACAGATGGAAAAAGTGTTAGAGGAGCGGGAAAAGCTGCGGCCTCTGGGGTTTGACCGGGTCTGTCAGTCGGGCCGTATGACAGAAGAGGAACGGGAGGGGTTTCTGTCCCGGTTTGAGGAGGAACACAACCGTTCATTTGCGGCTCTCTGCGTGATGGGAGGTATTTTTTCGGAAGGGATTGACTTAAAAGAAGAACGCCTCATAGGCGCAGTGATCGTAGGAACCGGACTGCCCCAGGTAAACCCGGAGCAGGAGATCCTAAAAGAGTATTTTGATGAGCGTGAAGGGAATGGCTTTGACTATGCCTATCAGTATCCCGGTATGAATAAAGTCATGCAGGCTGCCGGCCGCGTGATCCGTACGGTTAATGACAAAGGAGTGATCGCCCTGCTGGACGACCGGTTCCTGCGGTCGGAGTATGTGGCCCTTTTCCCAAGGGAATGGGGAACCTATACAGTGGTAGACCGTGGAAACGTATCTCTGGCTTTGGAAGATTTCTGGGGACAATTCCCGGAGGGAAAGGGATTTACAGCATATCCATAAAGTGCTTGGCTGCCTGGGATACCGGCAGGCTTTCATTGTAAGCCACTACCATCTGGCGTCTGGGAAGCGTCTCAGACAGCTCCAGGATGAATAAGTCTTTATCATTGGCCGGGATGCAGAAATCAGGAACAAAGGCAATGCCAAGTCCGATTCTGGCCAGATCAATCAGCAGGTCATTGCTGGAAAGCTCGATCTCCGGCACCAGATCCAGCCGGTTTTTCTGGAAAATCTGATGGAGAAATTCGCTGGTGGTGCTTTTCCGATCCAGCATCATAATAGGGTAGTCCAACAGCTGGTTTAGGGTCAGTGTCTTTCCCTCCAGGTCAAAAGCCTGGCGGCTGGCCACAAAAACATCATAAAACTCGTTGATGATCCGGGTGCACAGCCCGCCGGTAAGCGCGGAATTGGGATAATTGGCGATGATGAAATCGCACTGGCCGTTTTCCAGGGCCTTGGCACATTCAATCGAGGTGTGATTCGTAACCTTGATATGGATATTTGGGAAAGCCTTGTGGAACTGGTTCAGATAAGTAACCAGATAATACCGGCAGATGGTGTCGCTGGCTCCGATGCGCAGCTGCCCTCCGTTCAGGGTATGGGCCTCAAGCAGCTGATTTTCTCCCTTGCGGATCAGGTTCATGGCTGGTTCGATATGCTTTAAGAGAATCTCTCCCTCCGGCGTAAGCTGGACCCGTTTGGTGCTGCGTATAAAAAGAGGCTGATTCAGCTTTTTTTCCAGGACTTTAATGGACTGGCTCACTGCAGACTGTGAGATGAACAGCTGCTTGGAAGCTTCTGAGAAACTGAGCGTGACGGCAACATGATAAAACACCTTATATAATTCATAATTTATATCCATTATTAAGTCCTCCTTATAACTGCTTCTATATTAACAGTTTTAAGCAGCTTTGTAAAGCGGTATTCTGGTTGGGTACCAGATGAACCGGGGGATCGGAGGACTTGACTTAAAGCGGAGGATCGACTATTCTTAATAAACAGGAAACTGTATTTTTTTAAAGAAGGAAAGAAAACATTTATGGCAGAGAATTTTTATGAAATGTATCTGGAGGAAATGGAGCAGATCCGTCCTCTGGATCATGAAGAAGAGAGAGCTGTCCTGGCATCCGCAGCCAGGGGAGAGAAGGAGGCCAGAAACAGGCTGGTAGAAGGATATCTGGCGGCGGCCCTTGGATTTGCCAGGGAGTATGAGGGAAGGGAGCTTCCTGTTTCCGATCTGGTTCAGGAGGCAAATATGGCGCTGATGATGGCGGCGGCGGAGTATGACGGCAGCCGGAACTGGCGGGAAGTCCTGGAAGAACGGATCCGCCAGGGGATAGAAGCTGCTCTTGAAGAGCAGAGGGCAGAAGCTGAGGTTGAGGAAAATATGGCAGCCAGAGTGAATGTCCTTCAAACCGTATCCCAGGTCATGGCAAAGGAGCTGGGCCGTGAAGCAACTGTGGATGAATTGGCAGAGAAGATGAAAATGACGCCGGATGAGATCAAGGAGATTATGAAACTGGCCTTGGATGCCCTTACGGTCAACGGCGAAGGTGCCGCGGCTTCTGACGGCGGTGAAGAGGATGAGGCAGAGCCTTCCTTTATTCCCCGCAGGGACGGATACGGCAGAAGCGGGAGACGGCCCGCTGGTTATGACCCTATGCGGGACGGCTGGGATCTTAACAGTTAGGAGAAAAACAGATGAAGCTATATCTGATACGCCATGGCCAGACAGACTGGAATATTGAGCAGAGGATACAGGGGCAGCAGGATATCCCCTTAAATGATACCGGACGCGCCCAGGCCCGTTGTCTTACACAGGCTATGAAGGAAAAGAAGCTGGACGCTATCTACACCAGTCCGCAGATCAGAGCCTATGCAACCGCCGGCGCTGTAGCAGGAGACCGTCCCATTCCCGTTGTGACCCTGCCCTGGCTAATGGAGATTAACTACGGAGATTGGGAAGGAAAGACGGCGAAAGAACTCCTAAAAAAAGATGGGGACCGCTACAAAGCCTGGTGGGATCGTCCGGCAGAGGTAGCGCCTCCCGGAGGGGAGACCGTGGCCCAGGTGGACGCCCGTTGTGCGGCCGCCTGGGATTGGATCAGAAGCCGGATGAAGGGCGATACGGCTATCGTGTCTCATGGCGGACTGCTGGCCCATTTTATGGAGCAGCTGCTAAAGGGCAGCGGCGAGGATGGTGGAGGGGAACGGGTAGTACATAATGCGAGCATCACTACCTTTGAGTACCAGCCGGAAACAGGCGAGATCCGGCTGACTGGGTTTGATGAGTGCGGGCATTTAAGATTTTTGTGCAATTTTACCGAATAATATGGAAATGAAAGGATAAAGTATAAAACTGCAAAACAGCAGTTTTATATAGGCAAAACCAGGGATAGGACTCCGAATGGAAAGATAAGAAAAAAACCCCTGATTGTAACAAATGACAAAAATACACAAAATTACGGGATTTAATTGACAAAAATGCAATAACTTGCTACAATCTATATAAATTAAATATCAAACATATAACGTTGATGAGCCTAAAAGCCAGCCGTTTCGGTTGGCTTTTTTTGTTTAATATGGCAGATATCTATTCTGAAGGGCACGAAACCAAGAAAGCGCAGCCCAGTATGTGCTTTTTGGAATATATTGTTTTTGAAAACAAATGGAAACCTGTTAATCAAACAATCAGTATGGAGGACTTATGGAAACAGCATTTATCTATCAGCACATCGATCACACACTTTTAAAAGCAGTATCTGACTGGGAACAGATTCAGATCTTATGTGAGGAAGCAATTCAATATCACATGGCTTCTGTATGTATCCCGCCTTCTTATGTAAAAAGGGTTTATGAGGCATATGGGGACAAGCTGGCTATCTGTACAGTAATTGGTTTTCCACTGGGATATAATACCACGGAAGTAAAGAAGGCAGAAACGGAGCAGGCAGTTTCAGAAGGGGCCTGCGAGGTAGATATGGTAGTCAATCTGGGGGATGTGAAAAATGGAGACTTTGACCGTGTTACAGAGGAAATAGCCATTCTCAAAAAAGCCGCGGGAGATAAGATTTTAAAGGTAATTATCGAAACGTGCTATTTGACGGAAGAAGAAAAGATCCGGCTGTGCAGATGTGTATCAGAAGGCGGAGCTGATTATATTAAGACCTCTACCGGTTTTGGAACCGCGGGAGCAACCATGGAGGACATTCGTCTTTTTAAGAAGCATCTGACAGGGCAGGTGAAGATGAAGGCAGCCGGCGGCGTAAGGACAAGAGAGGACTTAGAACAGTTCCTTAAAGAAGGCTGCAGCCGGATTGGGACCAGTTCAGCTATTCATATCCTGAGTAAGGGGCAGTAAAACAAATAAGCTACAAAGTGGGAAGGTTTACATACAAGGAGAAGGATCATGAGAAAAATGATGAAGAAAATCAGCACGGCAATGTTGGCAGCAGTTGTGGTACTTGTAGCGGCAGGATGCGGTTCTGCGGGAGGCGAAGCAGACAGCTCTTTTGCAGATGACGCAGGTAACGGGGGAGCAGAGATCGCCATGATTGCTGACGGAGGAACCATTGATGACCGGGGATTTAATCAGGGAACCTATGAGGGCGTAAAGCTATACGGTGAAGAGAAAGGGATTTCTTACAAATATTATAAACCGGTAGAAAAAACTACAGATGCATATCTCTCAGCCATGGAACTGGCGATTGAGGGTGGGGCGAAGATAATCGTAGCTCCCGGATTCCGCTTTACAGAAGCGATGTATATTGCTCAGGACACATGGCCAGAACTTAAATTTATTTTGCTGGATGGCGTTCCGGGCGACGGAAAGGAAACAAAGACGGCCGAAAATGCGGTGGGGATTCAGTATGCGGAGGAGCAGGCTGGTTTCCTGGCAGGATATGCGGCTGTAACAGACGGGTACAGGAATCTGGGCTTTATGGGCGGAGTAGCCACCCCGGCAGTTGTACGCTACGGCTATGGCTTTATTCAGGGAGCAGAGGCGGCGGCAAAGGAACGAGGGGTGTCAGATGTGCGGATGAATTACTATTATACAGGGACATTTGATGCAACACCTGAGACTCAGACCCTGGCGGCAACCTGGTATCAGAATGGTACAGAAATTATTTTTGCCTGCGGTTCCGGCGTAGGACAGTCTGTGATGGCGGCAGCCGACGCCTCCGGTTTTGGAAAGACCATTGGCGTTGATATTGACTGGGCTCAGGAGTCGGAGACAGTTGTCACTTCTTCTATGAAGGATTTGAGCGGGACTGTGTATCAGATGCTTGATCAGGCTTACAGCGGTTCATTCCCCGGCGGACAGAATATTGTGATGGATGCATCCAATCAGGGGATAGAGCTTCCCATGGAAACTTCACGCTTTAAAACCTTCATTCAGGAAAATTACGATGAAGTATACAAGAAACTGGCTGATGGTACATATAAGCCTCTGCGTGATGTAGACGAGGGCGGAACTTCCTATACGCTGGATCAGATTTTTGATGGAACGATTCAGGTGACAGAAGTAAAGTAAAAGACGTCATACATAAAGGCGGGAGAGAAAATGGAATATGTAATCGAGATGGTGGGAATCCGAAAGGAATTTCCGGGAATAGTCGCAAATGATAATGTAACGCTTCAGCTGGCACGGGGCGAGATTCATGCGCTGCTGGGAGAAAATGGCGCGGGTAAGTCCACGCTGATGAGCGTGCTGTTTGGAATGTATCAGCCGGAAGCTGGGGAAATACGAAAGAACGGGCAGACCGTACATATTAAAAATCCGAATGATGCCAATAAGCTGGGGATTGGAATGGTTCATCAGCATTTTAAGTTAGTGCATAATTTCACGGTTCTGGAAAATGTCATTCTTGGGGTAGAAAGTACAAATAAAGGGTTTTTAAAGATGGATGAGGCCCGTAAGAAGGTGATGGAGCTTTCTGAAAAATATGGCTTAAAAATTGAACCGGATGCACTGATTTCTGATATTACTGTAGGAATGCAGCAGAGAGTGGAGATTCTCAAAATGCTCTATCGTGAGAACGAAATCCTGATTTTTGATGAGCCTACTGCAGTATTAACGCCCCAGGAGATCGAAGAACTGATTAAAGTTATGAAAAATCTGGCAGAAGAGGGGAAATCCATTCTGTTTATTACCCATAAGCTCAATGAGATCAAGGAAGCTGCCAATCGGTGTACCGTGCTGAGAAAGGGAAGATATGTAGGAACGGTGGATGTGGCTTCTGCCAGCAAAGAGGAAATGTCCGAGATGATGGTGGGAAGAAAGGTCAATCTGCATATTGACAAGGGAGAGTACCATCCGGGCAAATGTGTGCTTTCCGTGAAGGATTTAAGCGTCAGGAACTCATTCAGCGGAAAATTGTCTGTCAACCATGTGTCTTTTGATGTAAAAGAGGGGGAAATAGTCTGTATCGCTGGAATTGATGGAAATGGACAAAGCGAGCTGGTATATGCACTGACCGGACTTATGCCGTCAGAGAGCGGATCCATTCATGTTGCCGGACAGGACTTTACTCATATGAGTATTCGTGAACGCAACACCCACGGTCTCGGCCACATTCCAGAGGATCGTCATAAGCATGGTCTCGTGCTGGATTATGATCTAGCATACAACACGGTTCTTCAGAGTTATTTTGATAAGCGTTTCCAAAAGCATGGATTTTTAAAGGAACGGGAAATTTATAAGTTTGCTGATGGCCTGATCAAAGGCTTTGACATCCGATGCGGACAGGGAGGAAAGACGATTGCAAGAAGTATGTCCGGTGGGAATCAGCAGAAGATTATTATAGCCAGAGAGATAGACAGAAATCCGGAACTTTTGATTGCCGTCCAGCCTACCAGAGGACTGGACGTGGGTGCAATCGAATATATTCACAATCAGCTGGCGGCGCAGAAAAAGGCAAAAAAGGCAGTTCTGCTTGTATCTCTGGAACTGGATGAGGTAATGAGCATCAGTGACCGTATTCTTGTTATGTATGAAGGTGAGATCGTTGCCGATCTGAGACCGGAAGATGTGACAGTACAGGAACTGGGACTCTATATGGCAGGGTCTAAAAGGAGGGAGTAAAAGGTGAAAAGAAAAACTTTTCCATCAGGCGTTTCAAGTTTTTTAGCCTCTGTCATGGCAATCCTTTTGGGAATGTTTGTGGGGCTGGTAATATTAGTCATAAGCAACCCGTCTCAGGCCTCCAATGGATTTGCGGCAATCCTGTTTGGCGGTGTGTCTAATATGAAGAATGTGGGGCAGGTACTTTATTACGCGACACCGCTGATCATGACCGGTCTGTCGGTGGGATTTGCAAGCAAAACCGGCCTGTTTAATATTGGAGCATCGGGGCAGTTTATTGTAGGTGCATTTGCTGCAGTATTTGTGGGCGTACGGTGCACATTTCTTCCGGGAGCCTTCCATTGGATCGCAGCTCTCATGGCCGCGACGGTCTGCGGCGCACTTTGGGGAATGGTTCCCGGTGTGTTAAAGGCATTCCGCAATGTAAATGTGGTTATTGGCTGTATCATGATGAACTATATCGGAATGTATACGGTAAATGCTCTTGTAAGCGGGCTGATCTACGATCCTCTCCAGAGCCAGTCTCTTCCAGTGGCAGATACGGCCGTCCTTCCTAAAATGGGATTTGATCTTCTGTTTCGCTACCATAACCGTCCTTCAAGCGCAAATGCAGGCTTTATAATCGCGGTATTGGCAGGCATCGCAATTTTTGTTATCCTTCAAAAGACCGTATTCGGATATGAATTAAAAGCCTGTGGTTACAACAGTGAAGCAGGCCGGTATGCGGGTATGAATGAGAAAAGAAATATAGTGTCATCTATGGCGATTGCCGGGGCGCTGGCAGGGCTTGGAGGAGGTCTTTTGTATCTGGCCGGTTCCGGAAATGGGATTGAGGTAGTGGATACATTGGCAGCTGAGGGATTTAACGGTATTCCTGTAGCGCTTTTGGCAATGAACCATCCAGTAGGAATTATCTTTTCCGGCGCGTTTATTGCATACTTGAAAGTAGGAGGAGATCAGATGCAGCTGTATAATTTTGTACCGGAAGTAATCGATATTATTATTTCCGTGATCATCTATTTCAGCGCCTTTGCTCTTGTATTCCAGGGTGTGATCAAAAAACTCCTAAAAAAAACAGCGGATCAGTCAAAATGAGAGGAGAATGAAAAATGAGTCTGTTATATTTTCTGGTGCAGCAAATGATGCTTTTTTCAATCCCTCTGCTGATCGTTGCACTGGGAGGAATGTTCTGTGAGCGAAGCGGTGTAATTAACATTGCGCTGGAAGGAATTATGGTACTGGGAGGTTTTACGGGAATTTTGTTTATCAACCTGTTTCAGGAGGTTCTTCCCGGACAGCCCATTTTACTTATTGCCCTCCTGATTTCAACGGCAACAGGTATGGTAATATCTCTGGTTCATGCCTACGCATCTGTTAATATGAAAGCCAATCAGAGTATCAGCGGAACGGCAATCAATATGTTTGCTCCCGCTTTCGCAGTTTTTGTGGCACGCGTAATCCGCAATGTACAGCAGATCCCCTTTGAAAACCAGTTCCGTATCGAAAAGGTTCCGATTCTGGGCGATATTCCGGTCATTGGAGAAATGTTTTTCCAGAATGCGTATATTACTACATATCTTGGGATCCTGATTCTGGCAGTATCCTGTGTGGTATTGTATAAAACGAGATTTGGGCTCAGGCTTCGTTCCTGCGGGGAACATCCCCAGGCGGCCGCTTCTGTAGGTATCAGCGTATACAGGATGAGATATATGGGAGTGTTGATTTCCGGTGCATTGGCTGGGATCGGCGGCCTGGTATATGTGATACCAACCTCCACAAGCTTTAATGCATCTGTGTCCGGTTACGGGTTTCTTGCTCTGGCAGTATTGATTTTTGGTCAGTGGAAACCAGGAAAAATCATGCTGGCTGCCCTGTTCTTTGGAATGATGAAAACCATTTCATCTGCCTATTCCGGTATTCCGGTGCTGGCTGATCTGGGGATTCCCAGCAGCGTCTATAAAATGATTCCGTATCTGGCAACGCTGATCGTTTTAGCGTTCAATACAAAAGGATCCCAGGCGCCCAGAGCGTCCGGAATCCCATATGATAAAGGTGCAAGATGACATATAATTACAGGAGGAATACTATGCCGTTTTTAAATGAAGAAGGAAAACAGTACCATATAAATTGTAAGGAAGGAGATGTGGGGCGTTATGTTCTGCTTCCCGGCGATCCTTTTCGAACGGATATCATTGCATCTATGTTTGATGATGCAAAGCTGGTAGCCCACAACAGGGAGTGCAAAACCTGGACAGGAACCTTGAATGGTGAAAAAGTTTCAGTGACCTCCACCGGAATGGGAAGTCCATCCACTGCCATTGTAGTAGAAGAACTAATCCGCTGCGGAGCAGATACCTTTATTCGGGTAGGCACCTCGGGAAGGGTATGCCCCAGATCTTGGGATACGTCTCTGAACGGGGTGATTAACACAGCGGCAGTCAGAGATGAGGGAACGACTATTTCCTATGTTCCTCTGGCGTACCCGGCCGTAGCCGACCGCCATGTGGTAGATGCGCTTTCGCGGGCAGCAAAGAAACTGGGATATAATTTCGCAGAGGGTATCACTCATTCCAAGGATGCGTTTTATGGAGAAATCGAACCGGATACAATGCCTAATGGATCATATGTAAAGGAACGCTGGGCTGCATGGGAAAAATCCAATGTAATGTGCTCAGAAATGGAAGCGGCCGCAATTTTTATTGTATCATCCATCCGCGGCTGCCGTGCATCTGCTGTAATGGCCTATAAGAAAGTGAATTTACAGGCTGCCATGGAAACGGCTATTGAAGGCCTGCGGATACTGATCGAGGAAGATAAGCAGGGGAGATAGAGGATGAAACGTTTACTGATCAAGGATATTCGTTATGTGTACTGTATGGATGAAGCGGACACCTTTCTGGAGCATACAGATATTTATATAGAAGGAAATGTGATAAAGCAGATTGGGAAAGATCTGAGGATACTGGCAGATGGGATAAGAGTAATCGATGGAGCCGGGAAACTGGCTCTGCCGGGTTTTGTAAATACGCACCATCATTTTTATCAGAATATTACAAGGAATATTCCTGTTATGCAGAAGGGAAATCTTCTGGGATGGCTCCTGTATTCTTATGGAGCATGGGAAAATATGCAGGAGGAGGATGTGAGAGCGGCAGCCAGGCTGGCGGTGGCGGAACTGCTGATGACCGGTTGTACTACATCCATGGATTTCATGTATTTCTTCCCTCATGGAAGGCACAGACTGATGGATGCAGAATTTGAGGAAGTCCAGAAATTGGGGTTACGTTTCCATGGATTCAGGGGATGTATGCCTGTGATGGAAGGAGATCTGCCGGTGAAGCTGAAGGAGCAGCTGGGAATTGATGCGTCGGGTCTTATTGAAACGTATGATGACATCCTGGAAGACTGTGACCGCACCTTTCAGAAATACCATGACAGCAGCCGCTTTTCCATGACGCGCGTAGGTGTGGGGCCGACCACGGTGGTCTTTGAGAACCCGGATTTTATGAAGGAGCTCAAAGCCATGGCAGACCGGTATAAAGGCTTGTGCCATACACACCTTCATCCCAGACCGGATGAAATGAAAAAATGCGATGAGGCGTACCATATGCGTCCTCATCAGTGGCTGGAATCCATTGGGTGGATGGATAAAAATGTTTCCTTTGCACACATCAGCCGCCATACAGCGGACGAACTGGATATTCTGGCAAGGAACGGCGCTTGTGTGACCCAGTCGCCCTCCTGTCACATGAGGCTGGGATACCCGGTTGCCCCGGCTCTGGAAGCAGATGAAAGAGGGATCCCTGTCAGTATCGGCGTAGACGGCGGAGCTAGCAATGACAGCGGAGATATGCTGGGAGAGCTCAGGACAATGATGTATGTGCACCGGATTGACGGCAGCCATCCGGGATATGGCCCGGAGCAATGGCTGAATGCAAAAGAAGTATTTAAGATGGCAACGGTAAATGGAGCGAAATGTCTCAACCGAGATGATATTGGTATGCTTAAAGAAGGCATGGCCGCGGATGTGGTGCTGTTTTCCATGATTCAGCCGGGGTATGCTGGCGCACTCACGGATCCAAGAGGTGCTCTTGTGTACTGCGGAAATAACCATCTGGCGGACACATCCATTGTAAACGGAAACGTCCTGATTGAAAATGGGGTATTTCTGGCCGGAGACCTGCGTCAGATTACGGAGGATGCAAATCGTGCTACAGAGCGTATTCTGCACCAGGTAAAAGAAAAGACGGGGATTGACTACGCAAAGTGGGAGGTGTAAGGCAGCCATGATGGAAAAAAAAAGATTGCCCAGGCGGATCGGGATGATTGTGCCATCTTCCAATACAGTGGTAGAACCTATCTGCAGCCGGTTGTTTGCGGGTATGGAAGCACAGATAACAGTGCATTATGCCAGGTTGGAGGTAATAAACGTCTCTTTGGATGAGGGGTCTGCCAGGCAGTTTACCTCAGACGCCATGGTTCGCGCGGCCATGCAGCTGGCCCAGGCAAATGCCGATGCCATCGTATGGAATGGTACGGCCGGAAGCTGGCTTGGGATTGAACGTGACCGAAGAATCTGCCGCAGGATCGAAAAGGAAACAGGAATAAAAACGAGCACCGCTTCCCTGGGACTTGTAAACAGCTGCCGTGATTTTCCTGTGGAATGCCTTCATTTAGTTACTCCCTATATAAAAGAAATCAATGATGCAATTATAAGGGAATATGAGGCGCTGGGATTGAAGATTTCGGGTGTCACAGGGCTTGGAATCACAAAAAATACAGACATAGGCAGTGTGACTGCCGGACAGATGGAGGATTTGTGCTGCCGTACAGGTGCAAAAGCCGGGGAGGGAATTGCAGTTGTATGCACAAACCTGGCGGCAGCCTGGAGGGCAGAGGCCATTGAAAAGAAAACAGGGGCAGTTTTGTTTGATTCTGTAACTGCAGCAATCAGAGAGGCTCTCAGGCTGACTGGTCTTACCGATCTGTCCTTGCCTGGCTTTGGAACATTACTGGATCTATAAAGAGACGGAGGAGACCTAGATGGCATTCAATTTGGAAACGAACTATTGCGGATTTCAATGCAAAAACCCGTTCTTCCTTGCCTCCTCGCCGGTAAGCGCGTCCGGCGAGATGATTGGACGGGCATTTGAAGCTGGATGGGCGGGAGCTGTAACAAAGAGCATTTCATTTTTGCAGGATGAGACGACTCTTAGCCTAACGCCGCGTATGCTTCCTGTATCCACAGCTGGCTCACGGGTCGTGACCGGTATGGGAAACATTGATTTTGTAATGGATAAAAGGGTAGATGACGCATTTGAAGATTTCGCACAGGTGAAAAAAAGATATCCGACAAATATGCTGATTGTCAGCATTAAAGCACATTACAGAGAAGAGGACTGGAAACGTCTGGCAAGGAAGGCAGAGCAGGCGGGAGCTGATGCGCTGGAATTATGCCTGTCGTGTATTGACAGTGAGGCTGGCGTTATGCTTTGCCAGGACAAGGCGCTTATGACGCAGGTAATCCAGTGGGTAAAAGAAGAAGTCTCCCTGCCGGTCATCGCAAAGCTGTCGCTTCATGTCAACGATATTGGAGATATGGCAGTGTGCGCCGCCAAGGCAGGAGCGGCAGCTGTAACAGCTATCAATTCAATCCACGGTATCGAGCCGCTGGATTCGGAAACAATGGTGCATATTCCCAATATTATGGGAAAAAGTGCACCCATGGGCCTGTCAGGTTCTTTTATCAAGCCTATGGCAGAGCACTGTGTATATAAAATAGCGCTCGCGGCAAAGACACAACCGTTCCAGATTGCAGCAGCCGGAGGAATCTGCAATGGCCTGGATGGAGTGGAGTATTTATCTCTGGGAGCCCATATTCTTCAGAGCGCCACCGAAGTGATGTATAAGGGATATGGGCTGATTGATCCTATGCTCAGGTATCTGAAAAAATTCATGGAAGAGAAGGGCTGCTCATCACTTGAGGATTTTAGAGGCCATTCGCTGGACCATATGGTCCCGGCGGCCAGAAACCTGTCTTTAAAGCAGCAGCTTGCAGCAAAAATTGATCCGGGAATTTGCATAGGATGCAATAGATGCGTGATTTCCTGCAGAGACGGAGGGAAACAGGCGATTTCTATGACAGAAGATAAAAAGGCTTTTGTAGATACGAAACGGTGCACTGGCTGCGGCCTGTGCCGGATCGTGTGTCCTGCGTGGGCCATTAGAATGGAGGAAGTAAAGCGTTCATAAGCTTACCTGAACTACCGTTTCCGTAAACATAAAAGGAGGTATTTTCCACGAATTCTACCCATGGAAAATACCTCCTTTTGTTTAGTGATACAGCTTTTTGTGCTCATAGACCGGTTCAGAGGTCAGGTCTATGCCCAGTTTTTTAAATGTCTTGATATCCACATTGGAAAGCATCACAGAAGTATGCACCTGGCAGCCGCGCAGCTTGGGAAGCTGATCCAGGGCCTTCTTTGACGCCGGATCCGTGGCTGCACTCATGGACAGAGCGATGAGCACCTCGTCTGTGTGCAGACGTGGGTTTTTGCTGCCAAGATAGGTGGTCTTTAAGGTTTGAATGGGCTCGATGGCAGAGGGGGCGATCAGATGGGTATCGTGAGGGATTTTTCCCAGCATTTTGATCGCATTTAACAGGACGGCGGCCGAGGCTCCCAAAAGTCCGCTGGTCTTTCCGGTTACAATGGTTCCGTCGGCCAGCTCCATGGCAGCGGCAGGGGCGTTCTGCTCTTTTGCCCGATCCAGACAGGGGGTTACGACTCTGCGGTCCTCCGGTTTGATCTTTGCCTGCTTCATCAGCAGATTCAGCTTATAGACTTCCTCGGAATTGCCCTGTTCCTTTGCCAGACGGTTTAAGGCCTGATAGTAGCGGCGGATGATCTCCTGATTGGAGGCTTCACAGCAGGCTGCATCATCAAAAATACAAAAACCAGCCATATTGACACCCATATCAGTAGGAGACTTATAGGGGCTGCTGCCGTAGATTCCTTCAAAAATAGCA
Organism: Enterocloster alcoholdehydrogenati; assembly: GCF_013282095.1. Lineage (GTDB taxonomy): Bacteria > Bacillota > Clostridia > Lachnospirales > Lachnospiraceae > Enterocloster > Enterocloster alcoholdehydrogenati. Next base: position 225,495 of record NZ_BLTJ01000002.1, on the reverse strand, counting down.
TTGAGTACCGGGAAAATGTCTACGTCACGGTTATAGTTAACCGTAGTTTTCCCGTATGCCTCCAGATGGAAGGGGTCGATCATATTGACATCGTTTAAGTCGGCTGTTGCCGCCTCATAAGCCAGATTGACCGGATGCTTTAAGGGCAGGTTCCAGATGGGGAAGGTCTCAAATTTGGCATAGCCGGCTTTGATGCCCCGTTTGTTTTCGTGGTACAGCTGGGACAGGCAGGTAGCCATTTTGCCGCTTCCAGGGCCGGGAGCCGTGATGATCACCAGAGGACGGCTGGTCTCGATGTAATCATTTTTCCCGTATCCCTGGTCACTGACGATAAGAGGCACGTTGCTGGGATAGCCTTCAATACAGTAGTGGCGGTATACACGGATGCCCATATGCTCTAATTTTGTCTTAAAAAGATCCGCACTGCCCTGTCCCTGGTACTGGGTGATGACAACGCTTCCCACATAGAGGCCCTTATTCTGGAATTCCTGGATCAGACGCAGAACATCCACATCATATGTGATCCCCAGATCCTGGCGTACCTTATTTTTTTCGATATCTGCCGCGCTGATGGCAATGACGATCTCTGCCTGGTCGGCCAGCTGCAGAAGCATACGGAGCTTGCTGTCCGGAGCAAAGCCGGGAAGGACTCTTGAAGCGTGGTAGTCGTCAAAAAGCTTTCCGCCAAATTCCAGATAGAGCTTATCTCCAAACTGGCCGATCCGTTCTCTGATGTGTTCAGACTGCATGGAAAGGTACTTATCATTATCAAATCCGATCTTCATGTCTTTTGTGTCTCCCGATGATTTATTCTTTATGATCCGCAACAGACTGCGGGCTCAATCTTTTTCAGTATAGCACAGTTCGGTGCGCTGTGCCAGAGTGTGTTTTTGAAATCCCGCACAAACTTTAAAAACATTTGACATTTCCCTGCTTGTTTTCAATGGCAATGCTGCGTATAGTAGACGTTCAGAGAGAAGCAGAACGCTTTTAATGATACACTTAAGGAGGAACTGCAAATGAAAATTTTTGCCCACAGAGGATACAGCGAAAGATACCCGGAGAATACCATGCTTGCGTTTAAAAAGGCATATGAGGCTGGAGCCGACGGTATTGAACTGGATGTACAGCTGACAAAAGAGGGGACAGTGGTTGTGATCCATGACGAGCGGATCGACCGAACCACGGACGGAACTGGATTTGTGAGGGATTATACCTATGAAGAGCTTTCAGGATTTAATGCAGCCAGTATTCGCAGTGAAGCAGCTGCCTTTGAGCGGATCCCTACTTTTGAGGAATACTGCCGGTGGGTAAAAGGTACGCCCCTGATCACAAATGTGGAGTTAAAGACAGGGGTGTATTATTATGAAAATATAGAGGAAAAGACGCTGGAGCTGGTGCGCAGATACGGACTGGCAGACCGGATTATTTTTTCATCCTTTAATCATCTGTCTGTGGTAAAAATGAAGGAACTTGCGCCCGAAATTCCCTGCGGCGCCCTGGTGGAGAAAGAAGGAATTGGAAATGCCGGTTTTTACTGCAGCCGATTTGGGCTGGAATATTACCACCCGGATATTCACGGCCTGGATGAGGCCGTGGTAAAGGAATGCAGGGATAAGGGAGTCAGGGTGAATGTCTGGACGGTTAATGATCTGGAGGGGATGGATCGATGCGTTCGCTGGGGCTGCAATGGCCTGATTACCAATGATCTAAAACTGCCGGACCGGTGGAGGAAGGCGAAGGGAGCCGGGGCAGAAGAAGAGAAAAATAAAATAACCTATTTATAAGGTGTAAATATAATAATAATTAGATATATTAACTTTACTAATTTATACCGCCTGTGTTATGATATAAATAAATCAATGATGATGCACGATTCGGCGTCCCGGTTTCATGGGGCGGATTTATGGCCAACAACAGGAGGTTTTAAATGAGCGTAAGACGAATTTTCGTAGAGAAGAAGCCCGACTATGCAGTAAAGTCCGGTGAGCTGAGAGAAGAACTGGAAAGCTACCTGGATATAAAAGGTGTGAAAAATGTGCGGGTACTGATCCGCTATGATATTGAAAATCTGTCGGAAGAAACCTATAAAAAGGCCCTGGTAACTATTTTCTCAGAGCCGCCGGTAGATAAGGTATACGAGGAGGAGTTCCCAAAGAATCCAGACGACCTTGTATTTTCCGTAGAGTACCTGCCAGGCCAGTTTGACCAGAGAGCCGACTCCGCAGAGCAGTGCGTAAAGCTTCTGAAAGAAGATGAGGAGCCGGTGATCCGTACTGCAACCACCTATGTGATTACTGCGCCTCTAACCCAGGCTCAGGAGGAGGCCATACGCCATTTCTGCATCAATCCGGTGGACAGCCGTCAGGCAGAGGAAACAAAGCCTGAGACACTGGTAACGGAGTTTGAAGCGCCGGAGGATATCAAGAGCTTTGAGGGCTTTGCCATTGCCTCTGAGAAGAATTTAAAAGATCTTTATGATACCCTGAATCTGGCCATGACCTTTAAGGATTTCCTTCATATTCAGACGTATTATGCACAAGAAGAACGCCGGGATCCCACGGTGACGGAAATCCGTGTACTTGATACCTACTGGTCTGACCATTGCCGTCATACTACCTTTTCCACCGAACTTAAAAATGTGACCTTTACAGAGGGCGAGTACAAAAAGCCCATTGAGGATACCTACAAGCAGTATCTGGCTGACAGAGAGGAGATCTATAAAGGAAGGGACGATAAGTATGTCTGCCTTATGGATCTTGCTCTGATAGCCATGAAAAAGCTGAAAAAAGAGGGGAAGCTGGAGGATATGGAGATCTCTGATGAGATCAATGCCTGCAGTATTGTGGTTCCTGTTGAGATCGACGGAGTGACTGAGGAGTGGCTGGTGAACTTTAAAAATGAAACCCACAACCACCCTACAGAGATCGAACCCTTCGGCGGCGCAGCCACCTGTCTTGGCGGAGCAATCCGCGACCCGCTGTCAGGACGTACCTATGTATATCAGGCCATGCGTGTAACCGGTGCGGCTGATCCTACGAAGCCTTTAAATGAGACGTTAAAGGGAAAGCTTCCTCAGAGAAAGATTGTAAACAGTGCGGCTCAGGGATATTCCTCCTACGGAAACCAGATCGGCCTTGCAACCGGCTACGTAAAGGAATTATACCATCCGGGCTATGTGGCAAAGCGCATGGAGATCGGCGCTGTGATGGGCGCGGCTCCCAGAAAATATGTGATCCGTGAAACCTCTGATCCGGGCGATATCATTATCCTTTTAGGCGGGCGGACCGGCCGTGACGGAATCGGCGGCGCCACTGGTTCCTCCAAAGTTCATACCACCGCATCCATTGAGGTCTGCGGCGCTGAGGTACAGAAGGGCAACGCGCCTACCGAGCGGAAGATCCAGAGAATGTTCCGCCGCCCCGAGGTCAGCTCTATTATAAAGAAGTGCAACGACTTCGGCGCAGGCGGCGTATCCGTTGCCATTGGCGAACTGGCTGCCGGCCTTCAGATCGATTTAGACCGGGTTCCTAAGAAATACGCAGGCCTGGACGGTACAGAGATCGCCATTTCCGAGTCTCAGGAGCGTATGGCAGTTGTGGTGGATCCCAAAGACGTGGATCGTTTTCTGGCTTATGCGGCAGAGGAAAATCTGGAGGCTGTAACCGTAGCGGTAGTGACAGAGAGTCCAAGACTTGTGATGAACTGGCGCGGAAAGACCATTGTAGATATCAGCCGCGCTTTCCTGGATACCAACGGTGCTCATCAGGAAGCAGACGTTACCTTGGAGATTCCGGGCCGTGAGGGCAATCTCTTTGGCCGCAGGGAAGCAGGGGATGTAAAGAGCCAGTGGCTTACCATGCTTTCCGGCCTGAATGTGTGCTCCCAGAAAGGGCTGGTAGAGCGGTTTGACGGTTCCATCGGGGCTGGATCCGTATTTATGCCGTACGGCGGCAGATACCAGTTGACGGAAACCCAGGCCATGGTAGCCAAGCTTCCGGTGTTAAAGGGCCATACGGATACCGTAACCATGATGAGTTACGGCTTTGATCCCTATCTGTCCAGCTGGAGTCCTTACCACGGAGCCGTATATGCCGTCGTTTCCTCTGTTGCAAAGATTGTGGCTGCAGGCGGCGATTACAGCAGGATCCGCTTTACCTTCCAGGAGTATTTCCGCCGGATGAGCGGGGATCCTGCCAGATGGAGCCAGCCGTTTGCAGCTCTCCTCGGTGCATACAGCGCACAGATGGGCTTCGGACTGCCTTCCATCGGCGGCAAGGACAGTATGTCCGGAACATTTGATGATGAAAAGGGCGAGATCAATGTTCCGCCTACGCTGGTATCCTTTGCAGTGGATGTAAACAGCAGCAAAAACATCATTACGCCGGAGTTTAAGAAGGCAGGCAGTCGGATTGTGGTATTTAAGGCGGCAAGGGACGGCTACGATCTGCCGGATTATATCCAGATTATGGACGGCTATCATAAGATATTTGAGGACATCAAGGCCGGAAAGATCCTGTCTGCATATGCGGTAGAGGGGCACGGAGCGGCTGAGGCAGTGAGCAAGATGGCCTTTGGAAATAAGCTTGGTGTGAAGATCGAGCACAATGTAGATCCGGGAGATTTCTTTGCCGCCGCATGGGGCGATATTGTCTGCGAGGTGGCAGAGGGCAAGCTGGGCGAGTTATCCATTCCATATACTGTCATCGGCGAAGTAACCGATCAGGGCGCTTTTGAGTATGGAAATGTGCGTATTTCCATGGACGAGGCATTAAAGGCATGGACAGGCACTTTAGAGACTGTATTCCCCACCGTGACCGGCAAAGAAAAGGAAGGGGAGGCTGCGAGGGTAGAGGAGAAGCTTTACCGTACAGATGCCGTGTATATCTGTGACCACAAGCTTGGACAGCCATCTGTATTTATCCCTGTATTCCCAGGCACCAACTGCGAATACGACAGCACGAAAGCCTTTGAGAGAGCCGGCGCGAAGGTGGTAACGCGGGTGTTTAAGAATCTGAGCCCAGAGGATATCCGCCAGTCTGTAGAGGCGTATAAGAAGGAGATTGCAAAGGCCCAGATCGTGATGTTCCCAGGCGGTTTCTCCGCCGGTGATGAGCCGGAAGGCTCTGCCAAGTTCTTTGCCACTGTATTCCGCAATGCGGTGATTAAAGAAGAGATTGAGAAGCTTTTAAATGAAAGAGACGGTCTGATGCTGGGTATCTGCAACGGTTTCCAGGCGTTAATTAAACTGGGCCTTGTTCCGGAGGGAAAGATTATAGAGCAGAAGGCAGATTCCCCGACCCTGGCAATGAATACCATCGGACGCCACATTTCCAAGATGGTTTATACAAAGGTGGTTGCCAACAAATCTCCGTGGCTGGCAGGAGCTGAACTTGGCGGCGTGTACTGCAATCCCGCATCCCACGGAGAGGGGCGTTTCGTGGCAAATGAGGCATGGCTGCGCCGCCTGATGGCAAACGGCCAGGTTGCCACCCAGTATGTAGACGATAAGGGCAATGTGACCATGGACGAATACTGGAATCCAAATGGTTCCTATATGGCTGTTGAAGGCATTACCAGCCCTGACGGACGTATCCTTGGCAAGATGGCTCACTCCGAGAGACGGGGAGAGGCTGTGGCAGTGAATATCTACGGCGAGCAGGATATGAAGATCTTTGAGTCCGGCGTGAAGTATTTTAAACTCTGATAACAGCCAAAGCAGCTGAAAACAGACATATCAAAAGACGGCGCGGTTTTCCCAGACCGGGCCGTCTTTTGCGTGCGTAAAAAGGTGGTATGAAAGACACAGAAATCATTTCCTTTATTCTGAAGCTGAACTGCTCTGCTCCTGCTCCCGGCAGGAAACAGGAGGCTGTTCTTTGTACTGCCTGCCCCACTGGCACATGGCCTCCATTATGGGGTATAAAGACCGTCCTTTGTCTGACAGGCTGTATTCAACCCTGGGAGGAATCTGGGGGTATTCCGTTCGGATAACAAGGCCGTCTGCCTCCATCTCCTTTAACTGGCTGCTGAGCGTTTTATAGGTGATGGTGCCTATTTTGCGCTGAAGTTCGTTGAAGCGGATGGCTTCGTATTCTACAAGCCAGTACAGAATTACCAGCCTCCATTTGCCTCCGATCATTGAAAGCGTGTAGCCAAAGGGGGTATCCGTCAGGGAACGGATCTTTTTTATATATTCTTCCATGCTCATATCTGACACTTCCTTTTAAGATAGTATATGTCATTAAAGTGCGTACTTTATGTTCCTGCTTTGTGCCTGTATAATACCATAAAAGGATAGAGGACACAATCGTTTGAAGTCAGGAAACAAAGCGCAAAAGGAGTATATGAAAATGAAGAAAGTGAAGATTACGATTTTAAAAACAACCTTAGACGCAGAACTTGCAAAGGAGTATGGCGTTAAAGACTTAACAGCCTGTCCGATGATGGAGAAGGGACAGGTTTTTTATGCTGATTACGCAAAGCCCGATGGATTCTGCGATGAGGCCTGGAAAGCTGTCTATCAGTATGTATTTGCATTGGCCCATGGCTGCGGAAAGGAGCTGTTTTATTACGGTGACTGGATCGATAAGCCCAATGTGGCGATCTGCAGCTGCAACGATGGCCTGAGGCCGGTTATCATGAAACTGGAGGCGGTGGACGAAGAGGCGAAGATAAACTACACACCGACCCGCTGATGAGGGCAGGTATAAAGGAAAGTGCCAGAAGGTACGTTTTATTCTGTTTTTGTCCAAAACATCAAGAAACTGGCAGCGCTGCCGTAGTATACTGAAACACATGGGCGTGCTCTTTTAAATCTCCGAAGATACATGGGCCGGTGAAGATTTAAAAATCAGTTGGAGCACAGTAAATAGTAAGGCGGTGAATCAGATGTACGGAGCGCTTTTAAAGTTTGGATGGAAGCGCCAGATTCAGTATCGGGCGGGAATGGCACTCAGGCTGGCAGGTGATATGCTGCGGCTGTATGTTAAGGGCTGTATCTGGCTGGCTCTTTTAAGGGATGATTTTAGGGAAACGGCAGCGTATACCCTGGCAAGTCTCATGCTTTTAATACTTACGGATACAAGAATCAGCGGGGAACTGGCGGACAGGGTAAGGAGCGGGATGATTGCGGTGGATCTGATCCGCCCTGTTTCTTTAAAATGGTACTTTTTCTTTGATCAGCTGGGAGAAAATCTCCTTCGATTTCTGGCAGAAGGAGCGGTACTGATTCCCGCTGCTGTCTGGCTCTGGAAACTTCCTTTTCCCTCGGTTCAGTCCATATGCTTTGGAAGTATAGCTGCAGCGCTGGCGGTGGTTTTGTGCTACAGCATCCAATACACGGCTGGTCTGCTGGTATTCTGGATGAAGGACGGAACTTACACGCGGATGATGACAGACAGTCTGTTCACCCTGTTTTCCGGGCTTTCCATTCCCCTGTGGTTTTATCCGCCGTGGCTTGAGAACATCTGCCGTTATCTGCCTTTTCGTCTCACTGTGTATGAGCCGGTCTGTATCTGGCTCGGCAGATATACAGATGCAGAGTGCATACGGCTGATTTTTCTGGAGCTTGGCTGGCTTTTGGTGACAGCGGCTTTACAGCGGGCAGTGTGGAAACGGATCGGGGCAGTGCTTGAGATTCAGGGGGGTTAAAGAAATGAGAGTATATGGAGCTCTTCTTAAAAATGGTTTTTTAACGCAGCTGACTCATAAGGGGCAATACGCCATGCGGATGTTGGCAAAGATCATGGGCTGGTCCACGGGACTTATTATGGTTTTGATTCTCCTGAAACGGTTTGGACAGATCGGCGGATGGAATCGGGAGGAGATCCTGCTCCTGTATGCTTTTGATGTGCTGTCGTATTCTGTGGCAGCTACCTTTTTTATGGGATCTTTTGGAAAATTATACCGGCTGATCCGTCAGGGAGAGCTGGACTGTGTACTGACAAAACCGACGGATCCGATGTTATATCTGGCCGCCACTCATGTGAGTGCCGGATATACGAGCAATTATCTGATTGGCGGCGCGGTGCTTCTGATCTGTATGATCCGGCTGGAAATCCCCATAACGCTCTCCAATGTTTTCTGGCTGGCGGCGGATTTGGCGGGAGCCTCTCTTATTCAGGCGGCAGGCTTTGTGTTTACGGCAGTTCCGGCCTTCTGGATCGGGGACAGCGAAGGCTTATACCGCCTTTTGTATAAAAATCTCACGGAATTTATCCAATACCCCCTGTCTATTTATCATAGAGGGATCAGAGAACTTCTAACGTTTGTACTGCCATATGCGTTCATCAGCTATTACCCTGTGCAGCTTTTTATCAGCCGCCAGGAGGGGATTTGCTCCGGCATATTCCGATATCTGACACCAGCGGTGGGCTGCGGTGCATTTTTTCTTTCACGGATATTCTGGCAGCTGGGGCTGCGGGCTTACAGCGGGACAGGATCCTGATAAAAACATAAACAGGAGAACATCTATGGCATATATAGAGGCAGAGAATCTGCAAAAAACATTTAAAGTATTTGAACGTCCCAAGGGAGCCAGGGCAATGCTTGGCTCTCTGATCCGCAGGAAGTATACGGAGAAAAAGGCGGTGGATGGAATCTCATTTTCCATTGAAAAGGGTGAGATGGTGGGATATATTGGGCCAAATGGTGCGGGAAAATCTACTACGATCAAAATGCTCTGCGGGATTTTGGTACCAGATAATGGAAGGCTTGACTGCGGCGGTCGGATTCCATGGAAAAACCGGAAAGAAAATGCCTGGCATATGGGAGTGGTTTTTGGCCAGCGGTCTCAGTTAAACTGGGAGCTTCCCATGGAGGACACCTTTGAACTTTATCGAAAGATGTACCGGATCCCTGACAACGTATTTAAGCGGAATGTGAAATGTTTTACAGAAATTTTGGGAATGGGAGAATTTCTGAGGAAACCGGTGCGCAGCTTAAGTCTGGGTCAGAAGATGCGGGCCGAACTGGCGGCATCCCTGCTTCATGATCCAGAGGTTTTATTTCTGGACGAACCAACAGTGGGACTGGATGTAGTGGCAAAAGATCGCATTCGGAAATTTTTAAGGGAACTAAACCGTGAAAAGCAGACTACCATACTCTTAACCAGTCATGACATGACGGATATAGACGAAATCTGCAGTCGGGTGATCCTGATTGATCGGGGAAAAAAGATGTTAGATGAATCTTTGGAGGACTTTTACTGTATCGGCAGAAAAGTTTGCGGGAAGGAAAAGGCAGGCTTAGACGAAATGGTGCGAAGTCTTTATGAAAACAGCTTCAGGGGGTGGACATGAACGAGGAACAGGGATTAAAAAATGTCATTGCGTATATAGAGACACATTTAAAAGAGCCATTATCGGCAGAAGAGATTGCGGCGGCCTGCTACTATTCCAGGTCCAATACAAAGGCATTGTTCCAGAAAGTCTTTCAGTATGGGATGATGGAATATGTGGCCAGGCGGAAACTGACCCAGGCGGCCGAAGAGCTTCTGTTTACTTCACGCAGGGTCTGCGATATTGCCATGGAATACGGTTTTGAGTCTCAGGAGGTATTTACAAGAGCTTTTAAGAAAATGTGGCAGGAACCGCCGGCAGTATTTAGAAAAAATCGAACGTTCTGGCAGCTTTTCCCCAGACAGGACTTTTTCTGCGACGACTGCGGCGTGTTCAGGAGACGCTTTGATCTGGAGGATATGAGGAAAATGCTGGAATGCCGCGAGCATACCTGGGTGGTCTGCTTTGACATGGAGGCGCCTGGGATCCGATGTCTGAAAACAGCGTTCGGAAGAGAAGGAGGAGAACGTTTTGTGTTAGACTGCCTGCAGAGAATCGAACGGGAAATGAAAACGGGGGATCGTCTGTTTCGCATTGCGGGGGATAAATTTGCGCTTTTAGCAGTATCAGAGGACTGTGAAACGGTTCTGGGTCAGGCGGAGCGTATCTTGAAACGAAATGGCGAACGGGTGCGCTATGAGGGAAATGATGTAGCTCTGGCCATGTTTGGAGGGATTGTTGAACTGGGAAAGAAGGATGCCTGGTCTGCAAGTCTTTTTGAACGGCTGGATGAGGTGCTGGATGGACGGTGGGAGATGACAAAACGAAGGCTGACACCGGAAGAGGCACCGGACGGCCAAAGGACGGGAAGGTGCCGGTTTATATATCCGGATTATGGTTTTCCCACAGGAACAGTATACCATGCTTATGAAATCAGAGAAGGAGCGCTGCCTGCGGGAAGGCTTTTAGGCTATGGGATAGACCTTAGGAAGGAAAGGGAATATCTGTCCTTTCCCTTGCGCTGTGTACAGAGTGAAAAGACAGGATTGCATCAGCCGCAGGAGCTTTCTGTCCGGCAGGAGAAGCTCATAATCCGCTGGAATCAGGAACGTCTGGGAGGAAGGATGGTCTTTCCAAGGGGCGAAAACTGGTGCGTATTTCAGGTCGCAGACAGAGACGGATCTGTTGCGCGGGAGCATTTCATGGTGATAAGAGACTTAAATGTTCAAAGGACAGCAGAGGGGATCAGGCTGTCTTTTGAAAAGCTGTTTCTGGAGGCAGTGCGGATGAAAGACGGATCGTGGATCCGGCTTAACGAAGGCGAGCTAAAAGAAACAGTCCGTGATCTTGGTCTTGGGACAGGAGAGTACAGAAAAATCTGCCGGATAGAGAGGGGAATACGAAACAGGTTTCGTCAGGCAGGCCTGTTTCAGACAGAATTTCTGTAAATGTTGGATCCGTTCATCTAAGTGAACAGCACGCCGTGCATATACTATTTTTGATTTTTCAAAGCCTTAAATGTCATGTGTTTTATCTCCTGACTGCCTGTACTGCAAATAAAAGAATTCAAAAGTCCGCACAACACGTACAAATGTGCACTGTACGCAAATTATTTCCCCGAAAACTATTGACATTTCTATAGAAGTGGGATATCATTTCCAAAAAGCATTACCCTCGAAAATGTGGCAAGGAGATCATACAATTATGAAAAAAGTGGTTAAATTCGGAGGCAGTTCGCTGGCCAGTGCAAAGCAGTTTAAAAAGGTGGGAGAGATCATTCGGGCGGATAAGTCCAGACGGTTTGTAGTTCCCTCTGCGCCGGGAAAGCGCAATGACAGGGATGAAAAGGTAACAGATATGCTTTACGCCTGTTATGATGCGGCGTCAGAGGGACGCTCCTATAAGAAGATCTTAGAGAAGATCCGCGGCCGGTATGACGAGATCATCGAAGGCCTGGGGCTGAACCTGAATTTGGATCATGAATTTGCCGGAATGGAGGAGAATTTTCTTGCAAAGGCAGGAAAGGACTATGCAGCTTCCAGAGGCGAATATTTAAACGGCATTGTGATGGCCCATTATCTGGGATACGAGTTTATAGACGCCGCAGAGGTGATTTTCTTTGATGAGCAGGGGAATTTTGAGGCCGAGCTGACAAACAGGGAGCTGTCCGAGCGCCTGTCCCATGTGGAGCGGGCTGTGATACCCGGTTTTTATGGTTCCCGCCCGGATGGAAGCGTAAAGACATTTTCCAGAGGCGGCTCTGACGTGACAGGCTCCATCGTAGCAAGGGCGGTTCATGCGGATCTGTATGAGAACTGGACAGATGTGTCAGGATTTCTGGTGGCCGATCCCAGGATTGTGGATAATCCGGAGGTGATTGAGACGATTACATACAGGGAACTGCGGGAACTGTCCTATATGGGCGCCAGCGTTCTTCATGAGGATGCCATTTTCCCGGTGAGAAAAGAGGGAATTCCCATCAATATCCGCAATACCAACCGTCCGGAGGATCGGGGAACGCTGATCGTGGAGACCACCTGCCGCAAGCCTCTGCACACCATTACCGGCGTAGCCGGGAAGAAAGGCTTTTGCGCCATCAATATTGAAAAGGCCATGATGAATACCGAGGTTGGTTTTGGGAGAAAGGTTCTAAGCGTATTTGAGCAGTCCGGCATCTCCTTTGAGCATATGCCTTCGGGGATTGATACCATGACGATTTTCGTCCACCAGTCTGAGTTTGAGGATCACGAACAGTCGGTGATCGCCGGAATCCACAGGGCTGTTTCGCCGGATGTGGTGGAACTGGAGTCAGATCTGGCTCTGGTGGCGGTAGTTGGGAGAGGAATGCGCGCCAATCAGGGAACGGCTGGACGCGTTTTCTCCGCCCTGGCCCATGCAAGGGTGAATGTAAAAATGATCGATCAGGGTTCCAGTGAATGGAACATCATTATTGGTGTCAAAAACGATGATTTCGAGAAGGCCATACGCGCCATCTATGACATTTTCGTGCTGGCTGATCTGTAAATCAGCCGTGATCCTACCAGAACAGAAGCAGCGATTCAGCCATGCGGCAATTTGGCATGGCTGAATCGTTACGGACAGAAAACAGCCTGAGCCGGATTTTTGGTTCGGGCCGTTTTATTTGATGGGAAAATGTGGTATACTTATTTCCAGCACACAAAAACGCACTGCGGCAGAGAGGAGCTGGATCGTTATGCTGGAAAAGATTGATCTGAACAGGACAGTGGACAAGGAAACGTACCAGGCTGCGATGAAGGCAGCGGGAGAGAAACTGGGATTTTTGCAGCGGGAGTGCAGGAGCGCGGGGATCCCCGTGATCCTGGTGTTTGAGGGCATGGGTGCAGCGGGAAAAGGCATCCAGATCAACCGTCTGATCCAGAACCTGGATCCAAGAGGCTTTGACGTATACGCCTGCGGCCGCCCGTCAGAGGATGAAAGGCTGCGGCCCTTTTTGTGGCGTTACTGGATAAAGACGCCGGCCAGGGGACGGATTGCCGTCTTTGACAGAAGCTGGTACCGCAGCGTCCAGATCGATCGCTTTGACGGCCTGGTGTCAGAAGAAAAACTGCCGGGGGCTTATCAGGATATCCTTTCCTTTGAAAATCAGCTGGCAGACGACAAAACGGTAATCATAAAGTTTTTCCTGTATATTGACCAGAAGGAACAGAAGAAACGGTTTGAAAAGCTGGAGGCTTCTAAGGATACTGCCTGGCGGGTTACAAAGGGAGACTGGAGAAGAAATCAGGAATTTGGCCGGTATCTGCAGATCAACGAGGAGATGCTGGAGCAGACGGACACGGATTTTGCCCCGTGGACGATCATCGAGGCCCTGGATAAGGATTATGCCGCTTTAAAGATCGCGGATACGGTCATCCGCCGTCTGGAATGCGAACTGGAAGGAAGAAGGGCCGGTGGGGATACGAAAGGGCAGGGGGATAAAACATCTCTTAAAAAGACGGTTTCCAATGAGGTTCTGTCCGGCATAGATCTTTCAAAGACCCTTTCAAAAAAAGAATATAAGACAAGGTTAAAAGAGCTGGAAAAGCGTCTGGCCTGCCTTCACAGCCAGATCTACCGCCTGCGCATCCCTGTGGTGATCGGTTTTGAGGGCTGGGATGCCGCAGGAAAGGGAGGGGTGATCAGAAGGCTGACCAGCCGTCTGGATCCCAGAGGATACCAGGTAAATCCCACGGCCGCCCCCAATGACCTTGAGAAGGTTCATCATTACCTGTGGCGGTTCTGGAACCATATGCCGAAAGCAGGGCACATTGCGGTGTTTGACCGGACCTGGTACGGACGGGTGATGGTGGAGCGGATCGAGGGTTTCTGTACGGAAACGGAGTGGAAAAGGGCTTATCAGGAGATCAACGAGATGGAATCTCATCTGGCCAATGATGGAGCGGTGGTGTTAAAGTTCTGGCTTCACATTGATAAGGATGAGCAGGAGCGCCGATTCAGGGATCGGGAAAATAACCCTGCCAAGCGCTGGAAGATTACAGATGAGGACTGGCGCAACCGGTCCAAATGGGATCAGTATGAGGAAGCAGTGAATGAAATGCTGGTACGTACCTCCACTACCTGGGCGCCGTGGATTGTGGTAGAGGGAAATGACAAGCGCTATGCGAGGATTCGTGTACTGGAGACGGTGGTAGAGGCCCTGGAGAGGAAAATCGCCGCAAAAGAAAGCGGGAAAAAACATAGGAGCACAAAAGAGAGGATTCATGGATAAAGAGAAACATATCATCGTGGCAGGCGGAGGTGCAGCGGGCATGATCGCCGCTGTGGCCGCTGCCAGAGAGGGCTGCAGAGTCAGTCTGTATGAAAAAAATGAAAAATTGGGAAAAAAACTGTTTATCACGGGAAAGGGCCGCTGCAATGTGACGAATGCCTGCGATATGGAGGAGCTGTTTGCAGCGGTTGTTACCAACCGCAAATTTTTGTTCAGCAGCTTTTACAGTTTTACCAATGAGGATGTGATGGAGCTGTTTGAACAGGCGGGGCTTCCCCTTAAGGTCGAGCGGGGGAACCGTGTATTTCCCTGCTCCGACCATTCTTCGGATGTGATCGCCGCCCTGGAGCGGATGATGCGTCAGGAGGGGGTTAAGGTGTATTTAAGACATGAGATAAAGGGGCTGGCCATCCAGCGGAAAAACGACCCGGAGACGGGGGAGGAAAAACCGGTTTGCCGAGGCGTTCTTCTGGAGGGATTCGGTGGAAAATTAAAGACAGTGGAAGCTGATGCGGTGATCCTTGCCACCGGCGGCCTGTCTTATCCTTCTACCGGTTCAACGGGAGATGGGCAGCAGTGGGCAGAGCAGCTGGGCCATAAGGTGACAGAACTTCTTCCTGCCCTTGTGCCCTTTGAGGCTGAGGAAAAGGAGGAGGTAAAGGCCCTTCAGGGGCTTTCTCTTAAAAACATTGAGATTGCGGTATATAACGGCAAAAAAGAGCTTTACCGTGATTTTGGAGAGATGCTCTTTACTCATTTTGGCGTCAGCGGCCCGGTGATCTTAAGCGCAAGCTCTTTCTGTGCAAAAGCTGTTTCCAGGGGGCCGCTGAAGCTGATGATCGACTTAAAGCCGGCCCTTTCCGCCGAACAGCTGGACGAGCGGATTTTAAAGGATTTTGCGGAGGCAAAGAATAAGCAGTTTAAAAACAGCCTAAACCACCTGTATCCTGCCAAGCTGATCCCAGAGATCATCCGCCGCAGCGGCATTGATCCGGAAAAACAGGTCAATGAGATCACAAGACAGGAGCGCCAGCGGCTGGCAGAGGTTACAAAGGGCCTGTCCTTCACATTGACAGGTCTTCGCCCCTTTAAGGAGGCCATTATCACCCAGGGAGGCATAAGCGTAAAGGATACCGATCCCTCCACCATGGAGTCAAAGCGGGTAGGGGGACTGTATTTTGCCGGAGAACTATTGGATCTGGATGCAGTAACAGGAGGGTTTAACCTGCAGATCGCATGGTCTACCGGCTGGCAGGCAGGAAAGGCGGCGGCCCGGCATCCGGAATAGGTGCAAAAGCGCCATACCGCTTAAAAATACGGGCAGCGCGTCAGCGCCTTTTGCGCGCCGGCAGAGAATACAGGGAAGGCTGAAACGCCGCACCGATAAAAACAGGAGAACAGAAAATATGGAACATTTTAATATAGCAATCGATGGCCCTGCAGGGGCAGGAAAGAGCACCATCGCAAAATTGGCAGCAAAGCGCCTTGGTTTCGTATATGTTGATACGGGGGCCATGTACCGCACAATGGCGCTCCATTTCTTAAGAGAGGGCATTGATCCCAAAGATGAGACGGCAGTCGGCGCAGCCTGCGCCGGGGTGGATGTGACGATTACTTACAAAGACGGCGTCCAGCAGGTGCTCTTAAACGGAGAAAATGTCTCCGGCCTGATCCGATCCGAGGAGGTGGGAAATATGGCTTCCGCCATTTCCGGATATCTCCCGGTAAGGGAAAAGCTGGTAGAACTCCAGAAGGAACTGGCGAAACGGGAAAATGTGATCATGGACGGCCGGGACATCGGTACCTGCGTCCTGCCGGAAGCACCAGTAAAAATCTATCTTACCGCATCCGTAAGCGTGCGTGCCGGACGCCGTTATAAAGAACTGGCAGATCGGGGAGTCCGGGCGGATATAAAGGAAATTGAGAGAGATATAGAGGAGCGGGACTACCGGGATATGCACCGGGAACATTCGCCTCTTATGCAGGCAGAGGATGCCATATTGCTGGACAGCTCTGAGATGACTCTGGAAGAGGTGGTAAGGAGGATTTTTGCCGCGGCGGCAGAGCGGGGCTGCCAGGCGGCGGCCCATGCGTTAAGGGAACAGGAGGAGCAGTAATGGACGAGGCAGCAAAAAGCAGAGCCTCCCTGCAGGAGAGCCTGTCCAGCCGAACGGTTGCCGTAGCAAAAACGGCCGGTTTCTGCTTTGGGGTGGAGCGGGCGGTTGACCGGGTCTATGAGCAGATCCGTGCGGTGAAGGAAGGAGCCGCTAAAGGCCCTATTTACACCTACGGACCGATCATCCACAATGAGCAGGTAGTGAGCGACCTTGAAAAAAAGGGAGTGCGGGTCATAGACACGGAGGAGGATCTGAAACGTCTTCCCAAAGGCCAGGGCACAGTTATCATCCGCTCCCACGGCGTCAGCCGTCATATTTACGAGATCTTAAAGGAGCGCGGCGTGGCCGTGGCAGACGCTACCTGCCCTTTTGTAAAGAAGATCCATCGGATTGTGGATGAGCACGCGGCAGCAGGAGAAGCGGTGGTCATCATCGGAAGTCCCGCCCATCCGGAGGTGGAGGGCATCCGAGGCTGGGGAAATGAGTACACCACAGTGATTGAAAATGAGGCGGAAGCTGAAAAATATGAGGTGGCGGAGGGCAAAAAGCTGTGTGTAGTGTCCCAGACGACATTTAATTACAACAAATTTCAAGATTTAGTTGAAAAAATTTTAAAAAAGGGTTATGATAGTAGTGTTTTAAATACGATTTGCAATGCAACACAGGAAAGACAAGTGGAGGCAGCGAAGATCGCCTCTGAGGTGGACGCCATGATCGTCATCGGCGGCAGACATTCTTCCAACACCCAGAAGCTTTACGAAATCTGCCTCAAGGAATGTAAGAATACCTTTTACATTCAGACACTCGGCGATTTAGATCCTGACAGTGTATCTTCTGTGCGCAGCGTAGGTATTACAGCTGGGGCATCCACCCCAAAAAAGATTATTGAGGAGGTTCATACCAGAATGGCAGAGCAGAGTTTTGCAGAGTTATTAAAGGAAGAGGAAGAATCAACCAAACCAATACGTACAGGAGAGATAGTCACCGGTCAGGTCATCGAAGTGAGCAAAGATGAGATCATTCTGAGCATCGCGGGCAACAAGTCCGAAGGCATTATCACCCGTGATGAGTACAGCAACGATAATAATGTAGATCTGACTACAAAGGTACAGATTGGTGAAGAGATGGAAGCTAAGGTCATTAAATTAAATGACGGCGTAGGCATGGTTTCCTTATCTTACAAGCGTATGGCAGCCGACAGAGGCAACAAGCGTCTGGAGGAGGCATTTGAGAATCAGGAAGTTCTGACTTCCAAGGTAACTCAGGTATTAGACGGCGGATTAAGCGTTGAGGTTGAGGGCGCAAGAGTATTTATTCCTGCCAGCCTTGTATCTGACACATATGAGAAGGATCTGTCCAAGTACGCAGGACAGGATATCCAGTTTGTGATCACAGAGTTCAATCCTAAGAGAAGACGCATCATTGGCGACAGAAAGCAGTTATTAGCGGCTGAGAAGGCAAAGCTGAAGGAAGAATTATTTGCACGGATCCAGCCAGGCGACAAGGTAGAGGGTACTGTAAAGAACGTAACCGATTTTGGTGCATTCATCGATCTGGGCGGCGCTGACGGTCTCCTTCACATCTCCGAGATGAGCTGGGGCCGTGTGGAGAATCCTAAGAAGGTATTCAAGTCCGGCGATAAGGTAACGGTTCTGATCAAGGACATCCAGGGCGAGAAGATCGCGTTAAGCTTAAAGTTCCCTGAGGCTAATCCATGGGCACAGGCAGCTGAGAAGTATGCGGCAGGCAACGTGGTAAGCGGCCGCGTGGCACGTATGACCGACTTTGGCGCATTTGTTGAGTTAGAGCCAGGCGTAGACGCACTGCTGCACGTTTCCCAGATTTCCAGAGAGCATATCGAAAAGCCATCTGACGTATTAAAGATCGGTCAGGAGATCGAGGCCAAGGTCGTTGATTTCAACGAGGATGATCACAAGATCAGCTTAAGTGTAAAGGCTCTCTTGGCAGCTCCTCAGAACGAGGATGTTGCTGATGTAGACATCGATTCCTATTCCAAATAAGCCAATAAGGCATGACAAAGTTAAGGCCCTGCGTGACTGTACGCAGGGCCTTATTTCTATAAGACGGCGAAGCTGCCGGGCAAAGGGGCGATTAGGATGCGCTGGCCGTATCCATGGAAGGATTTAGGAAAACAGATGCTTCAAAAATACCGTTTTCGTGACGGAAATTTAAAAAGCCATGGTAGCGCTCCGTCAGATAGCGGACAGAGGACGTTCCGATGCCTACGTCTCCGCGCTTGGAGGAGATAAACTGGCCGTCCTGTTCCCGAATCTCGTGGGAATAGGAGTTGCGGATGCACAGGGTAATCATGGACTGGCCGGCGGGACTGATGTTGACGGAGATGGCCGGGACTCCGCTTTCCTGGCGCAGGCAGGATTCCAGGGCGTTGGAAAGGAGGTTTCCAAGGATGGTGCAGAAATCTACATCCGGCATGGAAAATGATTTAGGCAGACAGATGCTGGCCGTTACATGGACGGAGTGCTCTCTGGCGGTCTGAAGATAGTAGTTTAACAGGGCGTTTACCGCTGTATTGGCGCAGTAGGTATGAACCGGGCAGATATCCTTGTTTCCAAGATAACGTTCAATGTAATCAGCAGCGCTGCGATACTGACTCTGGGTCATGAGTCCCTGCAGGATTACCAGATGATGCCGGAAGTCGTGCCGGGCCTTTAGAAGCTGTTCCAGGCTGGCCTGTAAGTTGGCAGTCTGGGAGGTAAGAGCGTCAGAGATCAGCTTCATGGTTCGGTACTCCTCTTTCAGCGCAAAGCTCTGGGTCAGAAGAAACAGGATCTGCAGCGTAGTAATATGGACGATATAGACGCAGATCAGCCAGAAAATGGTGATGAAGAGGACACTGTAGTTGTGGGAGGGAGGATAGAGGTAGGGACTGTACTTTAATCCCAGATCAATGTAAAACATGATGAAAAAAAGCGCAGGGATCAGAAGCATTCGCCGCCACACGGGGAGAAATCGGGTATAGTGGACTGCTTTTTTCAGTCTTGGGCCGATAACGGCGGTGATGATGGCCACTGCAGAGGGGATCAGAACCAGTTCCCAGAAACAGGTAAATACCTGTTCCGAAAGTCCTGAAATTCTATGGGTAATCCCTATAGCCATCATTCGGGACAGCAGGGAGGCTGAGTCAGAAACATTTTTAAAAAGGAACAGGGTATAGGCTACGGCCTGAAACTTTACTTTTGTAAGAAAAAGGCACAAAAAGAAAGAGCTGCCCATCAGGGAAAGAGCCCACAGGAGGCTGTGGCGGGAAAGGCCGGTGTGGAGCCGGGCTGCAAAAAGAAAGAGCCCGCAGGCCATAATCAGGTATCCCAAAAGGATGCCTGCGGTCTTGCGGGCATGATAGCGCCATTCCGAATGAAAAATCCACAAAAAAGGAAGATTCACTGACAGCAGATCCAGAACCAGCAGAGAAATTAACTGGAGATTGAAACGGTTCATCTAAAGTCCTCCATTTATCTTCCGGAACTGATAATCCGCATATTGCTGATGGATCTGAAGTCTTAGACCTCGTGTAATAGGCAGATGCTCACCGGATGTAAGGACAAAGGACGTCTTTTCCAGACGGATCACTTTGTCAAGGTTAATGATACAGTTGCGATAACAGCTGATAAACTGCGGATAGCAGAGCAGCAGTTTTGAAAATTCTTCAAATCGCATATACGTCTTAATGATCCGGTCAGCCAGGTGGATCTGTATGTAGTGATTGAAATAATCTGTATATAAAATTGTGTCCACAAGTATCTTTACCATGACCCTGCTTTCCTTTACCTCTATGTAGTGGGAACAGCGGTGGGTTCTCATGGAAAGATAGTAGTCCATGGTCAGGGAAAAATCTTCCTGGGAAATGGGCTTGATGAGATAGTCGAGCGCCTTTAGAGAATAACTCTTTAAGGCATAGTCGGGACTGACGGTTGTGAAAATGATGGTACAGCCGGTGTCCTCTCTGCGGATATGCTCCGCCAGCCGGATGCCGGTCGCTGTGTCTGAATCCTGGTCAAGAAAGATATCAACAAAGATTAAATCGAAAACGCCGGATTTCCATGATCTGAGAAAATCCGACGCATGGGTGAACGCTGATACCTGCAGGGACAGAGAACAGACAGAACAGTAGTTGCTTAAAAGCTGAGCCAAATGACGGCTGTCCTGGAGGCAGTCGTCAACGATTGCAATATTCAAAGTAACCCCTTCTCCCGGCCGCTGGGACCGGTTGTATTCTGGAAATCAGGTAAAAAATTTTTTCATATTCTAATATGAAACGATATATTTCCTTCATATCCAGTATAATATACATAACAGTAAAAAGCAAGGATAATCGGTATATATTGTAAAAATATGGGCAGACTTCTCTTGAAAGATTTCATAAATATGGAAAAACGAAGGGAGTTGTAAAAATATGGGAAAAAATAAAAGCAAAAAGCCCTTTGATCCTGCCAATATGAGCCCTCAGGAGCAGCTGAAATTTGAGATCGCCCAGGAACTGGGGCTGGATAAAAAGGTACTGGAACAGGGCTGGCGCAGCCTGACAGCCAAAGAAAGCGGAAGGATTGGGGGGATCATGACAAGAAAGAAACGGGAGCTTAAGGCAGAGGCGCTTAAGGAGAGAGATTCGGAAGGTTGAAAGATGGAAACGAGTGGGTTATACTGATAACATCAGGAAACACAGTCCGGGACAAAGGGAGGCGTGCCGGCCGCAGGAATGCCGGCTGCGGCACGCCGGGGTTTGACAGAGCGGAGCAGGTCTGATTTAGGATGTTCTGGGAATCTGTCATGTCAGAATACGATCAGCAGAGGGAGAAAACAGGTGAAATTTGCAGTGGTCTGTTTTACAGAAAGAGGCGCGTTGATCTGCAGGCGTCTGTATACATATTTTAACAGCAGAGGAGTGGAATGCGTAACCCGTGTTCCCACACGCTTTTTAAAAGAAGAATGGAAAAAAGATGGAATGAGCGGTCAAGCGGAAGAATTGTCTTGGTGGACCGGCAGACAGTTTGAGGAAAAGAATGCAGTTATTTTTGTGGGGGCTGTAGGGATTGCCGTGCGGGCGATTGCCCCCTGGGTAAAGGACAAGCTGAGCGATCCTCCGGTGGTGGCAGTCGATGAGGCCGGGCGGTTTTGCGTGCCGCTTTTGTCCGGCCATGTGGGAGGGGCCAATGAACTGGCTCTTGAGATTGCGGATGAGCTGGGGGCAGCGGCTGTGGTTACTACTGCTACAGATGTAAATGGTCTCTTTGCGGCAGATCTTTTTGCGGCGGGCAACGGTCTTGAGATCACAGACCGCAGGGAGGCAAAGGAGATTTCCGCCCGGATCTTAGAGGGAGAGCCGGTGGGATTTTTCAGCGATTTCCAGGTAGATCAGATACCCAGGGGATGTGAAGAGACCTGGCATCGGCACAATATATGGGTAACAGTCAGAACCGGCCTGACAGAAAAGGGGGGGCAGCGGGACTGGCCCTGCGGGATTTTAAGGGATAGCCGTCCGGGAGAGGGGTGTACAGAAACTTCAGAGTCTGCGGGCATACTCCGGCTGGTTCCCAAAGCGGTGGTCCTGGGAATCGGGTGCCGCCGGGGGGTGCCGCCTGAACTTTTGCGCATACAGGTTAAGACCGTTCTTTCAGAGGCGGGCATCGACTGGCGCGGGGTGAAGCGGATAGCGTCCATTGACCTTAAAAAGGATGAACCTGCCATCCTGACACTTGGCGCAGAAGAAGGAATAAATCTGCAGTTTTATACAGCAGAGGAACTTAAAAAAGTGAAGGGAACGTTTTTTGAATCCCCCTTTGTGGAAAATACGGTAGGAATTGGAAATGTGTGCGAACGGGCGGCCTGCGGGGAGGGAGGACGCCTGATTTTTGGGAAAACCGCAGGAAACGGTGTGACAGTAGCGGCAGCACTGGAGGAGATCCCGCCGCTTAAAAGCAGCTGTGGTTTTGGCCGTAAGGATTAGGAGAACCCGCGGAGGCAACAGGGATCAGGATTTTTCCGTTGTGCATTAAAATGTGATATGGTATACTTTTTTTCGAGTAATGAACAGAGGAATATCAGGTGTTTCCATGAAAGAGATGTTTGCATATAAAAACCAGAAGAAATTAAGGTGGGGCTATACCACAGGCACCTGTGCGGCAGCGGCTTCTCTGGCCGCTGCTCTCATGCTGCTGGGAAAAAAAAGAATCGTACAGGTAAGGCTTACCGTACCTAAGGGGATTGAACTGGAACTGGAAATCGAGGATATCCAGGCAGGAAACGGCTGGGTTTCCTGCGCTGTGCGCAAGGATGGGGGGGATGATCCTGACGCGACCCACGGACTTTTGGTATATTCCACTGTGGGATACGCGAAGATGGAGAAGGAACGGATGGAGCCTGAATGTGGCTATGCATATGAAGGAGATGGTCTGTATCTGAAACTGACTGCTGCAGACGGCGTGGGAATGGTGACGAAACCGGGGTTAAGCTGCCCGGCAGGGAAACCGGCCATCAATCCCGTTCCCCGTTCCATGATTTTTGGAGAGGTGGAGAAAGCCTGCCAAAAATATGGTTTTCATGGAACTCTTGGGATTTGCATATCCGTCCCCCAGGGGAAAGAGACGGCAAAACAGACGTTTAATCCCAGAATGGGGATCCTGGGCGGTATCTCCATTCTGGGAACCAGCGGAATGGTGGAGCCGATGAGCGAAAAAGCTCTTTTGGAAACCATACGGCTGGAGATGCATCAAAAGCATCTGGCAGGGAACCGGCGTCTGATTTTGACACCGGGAAACTACGGAGAGGCGTTTTTGCGCAGCCAGCTGAATATAGATCTGGAACAGGCGGTAAAATGCAGCAACTTTATCGGAGATACGCTGGATATGGCGGCACAGGAGGGAATGAAAGAGCTCCTTTTGGTGGGCCATGGCGGAAAACTGGTAAAGCTGGCTGCGGGAGTGATGAATACACATTCCTCAGCTGCGGACGGACGCATGGAGGTGCTGGCTGCCTGGGGGGCTGCCCTGGGAGCGTCCAGGGAGCAGGTCATAAAGATCCTGGAGGCTGTGACGGTGGATCAGGGACTGCTGATATTGGAACAGCAGACAGGCCTTCGGGAGGCTGTTATGGAGCAGGTGATGAAACGCGCCTGGGAGCATTTGAAGAAACGGGCGGGGGAGAAATTAAAGATAGAATGTATTATGTTTACCAATGAACGGGGGATTCTTGGAGAGACACCGGGCGCGCGCGCGTGTCTGGAACGATTTCAAAACAGCGCAGAAAACAGATGAGGCAGGATGGCAGACAGAAAGAAAGGATACAGTATGGTACATATCGTTGGAGCAGGCCCGGGGGCCGCAGATCTGATTACAGTGAGAGGAGCCAGACTTTTAAAGGAGGCGGATGTGATCATTTACGCAGGTTCTCTTGTAAACAGGGAATTGCTGGAACTGGCCAGGAAAGATGCGCAGATTTATGACAGCGCATATATGACCCTGGAGCAGGTCATGGAGGTAATAAAAAAGGGCTGGAAGGAAGGAAAGGAGATCCTGCGGCTTCATACGGGGGATCCCTGTGTTTATGGGGCGATCCGTGAGCAGATGGATGCCATGGATCATGAGGGAATACCCTATGAGATCTGTCCCGGAGTCAGCTCCTTCTGCGGTGCTGCGGCAGCCCTTCAGATGGAATATACGCTGCCGGGGATCTCCCAGAGCGTGGTGATCACCCGGATGGCGGGCCGGACGCCGGTACCGGAGCGGGAGAGCATCGCATCCTTTGCGGCGCACAGAGCCTCCATGGCCGTGTTTTTAAGCGCAGGAATGCTCAAGGAGCTGTCAGAGGAGCTTATAAGAGGCGGATATCCCGCGGATACACCGGCGGCGATTGTGTATAAAGCGACATGGCCGGAGGAAAAGGTGGTGCGCTGTCAGATCAATGACCTGGCGGAGGCGGCTGCCAGAGAGAAAATCACCAAGACGGCGCTGATTGTAGTAGGAGATGCAGTAGGACAGAAGGGATATGAGCGCTCTAAATTATATGATCCGGGCTTTGAGACGGAGTATCGGAGGGCAGAGAAGGAAGAAAACGCAGGACTGCCAGACACGTTCTCTTCCCCCCGGACTGCGGAGCAAAAGGGCGGCATACCGGGCTGTCTCTATGTTGTGGGAATCGGCCCCGGCTCAGTGGAAGGAATGACCATAGAGGCCAGACGGGTTTTAGAGCAGTGCCAGGTGATCGCCGGCTATACCGTATATGCGGATCTTGTGCGGAGCGCATTTCCGGATAAGGAATATGTCACCACTCCCATGACAAGGGAGGAGGAACGCTGCCGTATGGCGCTTGAACTTTGCGGCCGAGGAAAGGATACAGCGATGATCTGCAGCGGAGATGGCGGCGTATATGGAATGGCGGGGCTGCTTTTTGAACTGGCGCAGGAATACCCACAGGTGGAAATACGGGTGATTCCGGGAGTGACGGCGGCCTGCTCCGGGGCTGCTGTGCTGGGAGCCCCTCTGATGCACGACTTTGCCGTGATCAGCTTAAGCGACCGTCTGACGCCCATAGAAACCATCTGGGAGCGGGTAGAGAAAGCCGCCGCCGCTGATTTTGTACTCTGTATCTATAATCCCCGCAGCAAGGGACGGCCGGATTATCTGCGCCAGGCCTGCCAGAGGATTATGAAGTACCGCGGCCCGGAAACAGTCTGCGGCTTTGCAAAGCAGATCGGAAGGCCAGGGGAGGAGATGGAAGTCCTGACGCTGAGGGAACTGATGGAGGCTGAGGCAGATATGTTTACCACTGTGTATATTGGAAATTCCGATACAAAAAAGCTTAGGGGGCGTATGGTAACGCCCAGAGGATATCACCGGAAAAAAATGGAACGAAAAGGAGCCGCAGCAGAATGAGGCGGCAAAAGAGTCTGCTTCTGTTTGCAGGAACTACGGAAGGAAGGATTTTGGCCCGATGGCTGGAGCAGGAAGGAATTTCCGTTGTGATATGCACAGCCACGGAATACGGGGCAGAGCTGATCGATGAGGAAAGGTCAAATGAAGAAAACGGCGCTAAAAGCTGCATCAGGATCCGCAGCGGCCGTCTGGATACAGAGGGGATCGGGGCTTTGATCCGGGAAGAGGGTGTCGGTCTGGTGATCGACGCCACCCATCCCTATGCAGATCAGGCAACGGCCAATATCCGTCAGGCCTGTAGAGATAACAGGGGCGTTCGGCTTTTGCGGTGCCTGAGGGAAGAAGGGGAGCCCTATGAACAAACGGGACATTGGGCCAAGGCAGCCGGACCGGAACAAGAATACGGCGTACACTGCGTTTCGTCCCTTTCAGAGGCGGCCGTCTGGCTGGCAGAGCGGGAAGGAAATATTTTCCTGACCACAGGGAGCAAGGAATTAGCGCCTTTTTCGCAGATTCCGGATTACAAAGAGCGGGTCTATGTCCGGGTGCTGCCGTTAGAGGACTCGGTGCGGCTGTGCAGAGACCAGGGATATGGCGGGAGGCACATTATCGCCATGCAGGGGCCTTTTTCAGCAGAAATGAATGAAGCAGTGCTGAAAGAATTTAACTGCCGGTTTCTGGTGACAAAGGACGGCGGACGAGCGGGAGGCTTTGAAGAAAAACTGGAGGCGGCCCGAAGGGCCGGCGCTCAGACAGTAGTGATCCGGCGGCCCGCAGACCAGGGAATGAGCCTGGAACAGGTGAAAAATGAAGTAAAGGAGTGGAACAGGCAATGACAGACAACCAGCAGTACGCACAGAAACACCCCATTGTTTATCTTATAGGCATTGGCATGGGCGGCGAGGACCAGCTGACAGGGCAGGCCATCGACCGGCTGGAGGCAGCAGAGGCAGTGATGGGAGCGGGCCGGATGTTAGACAGCGTGGAGGCATATATTCAGGGAAAACCTGTTTTGTCTGCCTATAAGCCCAGCGATATGATCCAGTGGCTGCGCTCCTTTGAATGGATGGAGGCGGCTCTGGTTCTGTCGGGAGATACGGGATTTTACAGCGGGGCAGAAACGGCCTCCCGCGCCTTTAGCCGGGAGGGATGGGAAGTAGAGTATATTCCCGGAATTTCCAGCCTGTCCTATTTCTGTGCCAGAATCGGGCGCAGCTGGCAGGACGTATATCCCATCAGCAGTCACGGAAGAGATTGTGATGTGGCAGCCTGGGTAAGGAGCCATAAAGCCTGTTTCATTCTTCTGGGGAAAGAGGGCAGTATGTCGGAACTCTGCCGCCGCCTGGTAAGCAGCGGCCTGGGATACGTGACTGTATGGGCTGGAGAAAATTTCTCATATGCAGAAGAGAGGATTCTTTGTGAGATGAAACCGGCAGAGCTTTTGATGGAGGAGGAGACCCATCCCTTCGGAAATCTGGCCTGTGCGATTGTGGAAAATCCTCATGCGGAAAAATCTCAAATATATCCGGCCATTTATCCAAGAGATACTGATTTTATTCGGGGAAAGGTTCCCATGACAAAGGAGAGTGTACGCCGCCTGTCCATGGAAAAGCTTCGCATCGGCGCAGACGCAGTCTGCTTTGACATTGGCGCAGGCACCGGTTCGCTGGCAGTGGAAATGGGACTTGCCATCCGCCGTCAGTGCGGAGGCGGCCGTGTCTGCGCCATCGAAAGAGATGAGGCGGCCCTGGAGTTAATTGACGCCAATTTCAGGAAGTTTTTCGGAGACTGGCAGGGGTTTTGCATAATAGCAGGGGAAGCGCCGGAGGCTCTGGAAGGACTTGAGATGCCTACCCATGCCTTTATCGGCGGCAGCGGCGGACGGATGAAGGAAATCGTGGGCTGGCTTTTAAAAGCCAATCCACGTGTGCGGATCGTGGCAAATGCCATTACACTGGAAACGGTGGCGGAAATTCTGGAATGTATGAGAATGTACGGCTTTGAGGAGGGAGAACTTCTTCAGATCCAGGCATCGCCGGTGGAGCAGGTCGGCAGCTACCATATGCCAAAGGCGCAGAATCCGGTGTATATTGCGGTGATGCAGCATCCGGGAGAAGATGTGGAGGAACTGGAATGGCAGGATTTATGATTGCTGCCCCGGGGAGCGGAAGCGGAAAGACCATGATCACCTGCGGTCTGCTGGAACTGTTAAAGGGAAAGGGCTATAACCCCTTTGCCTATAAATGCGGGCCGGATTACATTGACGGCCTGTTTCACCGCCGGATCCTGGAAGTAGAAGGCTCCAATCTGGACAGCTATTTTGAGGAACCGGATCACCTTCGGGAAAAATACAGACGCTGCGCTGAAAAGCACCTTCCGGTGGTAGAGGGAGTGATGGGGTACTTTGACGGTCTTGGGGGAGATACCTTAAAGGCCAGCTCCTGGGAGATTGCCCATATCTTGGATATTCCGGTGGTTTTAGCGGTGGATGCCAGAGGAGCCAGTTTGTCCCTGGCTGCTGTGGTGAAGGGATTCATAGAATTTGAACAATGCAGGGGACGTCAGATCCGGGCGGTGATCTTTAACCGGATGTCCCCCATGCTCTATCCAAGGATCCGTGAGGCTGTGGAGTGTGAGACCGGGATCCAGGCCGCCGGATTTGTGCCGGAGCTGGATTTTCTGAAGGTGGGGAGCCGTCATCTGGGGCTGGTTCTTCCAGAGGAGGTACCGGGCCTTAAGGATCAGATGAGACGTCTGGGCGAGTGTCTGGAAAAGACGGTTGACTGGAAATTTCTGGTAGAACTGGGGAGGCAGGAAGGACGCCCGTGTGAAAAAACAGCCGGAAACGGTGCGATTGGGATGAAGGAAAAGGATGGCCTGGTCCCGTCCTTTCGTCTTAGCATCGCCATGGATGAGGCATTTTGCTTTTATTATCAGGATAATCTGAAACTGCTGGAGACTCTGGGAGCAGAACTGGTGCCCTTTAGTCCGATCAGGGACAGAAACCTTCCGGAAGAAACAGACGGTATTTTGTTTGGAGGCGGTTACCCAGAGCTCTATGCAAAAGAACTTTCCGCAAACAAAGCCATGGGAACAGCGGTCAGAGAAGCTGCAAAAAAAGGGCTTCCCATTCTGGGAGAATGCGGCGGATATCTCTATCTTTTAGATGAGCTGGAGGATCCTGAAGGGCACTTCTGGCCCATGGCAGGCATTTTCAGGGGAAAGGGCTACAGGAGAGGGAAAAACGGCCGTTTTGGCTATATTCAGATCCACACGGAGAAAGAGGGGCTTTATTTAAGGCCTGAAGAGGCAATCCGAGGGCATGAATTTCACTACTGGGACTGCGCGGTTCCCGAAGATGAACTGGTAATGATGGCTCAAAAACCTGCAGGAAACCGGAGCTGGCCCTGTATTCGGACAGAGAAAAATACGCTGGCTGGTTTTCCTCATCTGTATTATCCTTCCTGTCCCTCTTTTGCAGCCCGGTTTGCACAAACCTGCATATCCTACAGACAGAAAAGAAACGAGGCAGAATCATGATACAGAATACAGAAAGAAAGGTCACCCTGGAGCGCGCCATAGAGAAAATCCTCCCTGTCAGCTGTGAAGCAGCCAGGGAGGCAAAGAGGCGCTGGGATCAGGTGGCAAAACCATTAAACAGTCTTGGGGTTTTGGAAGAGGATCTGGTGCGGATCGCGGCCGCTCAGGGAACATCCTCATTTTCTCTGGATCATAAATGGATTGCTGTGATGTGCGGCGACAACGGGATCGTAGAGGAAGGCGTCACACAGACAGGCCAGGAGGTAACGTCCATTGTGGCAAAAAATATGGCAAAGGGGATCTCCTGTGTCTGCCTGATGGCGGCAAGGACGGGAGCGGGTGTTCTTCCGGTGGATGTGGGAATCGCTTCGGATATGACCGGTACAGGGGTACTGGAACGGAAGATTTCATACGGCACAAAAAATTTCTTAAAAGACCGGGCCATGACCCTAAGGGAAACAAAACAGGCCATGGAGACGGGGATTGAAACTGCAGG
Source organism: Enterocloster alcoholdehydrogenati (assembly GCF_013282095.1). Taxonomy (GTDB): domain Bacteria; phylum Bacillota; class Clostridia; order Lachnospirales; family Lachnospiraceae; genus Enterocloster; species Enterocloster alcoholdehydrogenati. The sequence continues at coordinate 196,405 of NZ_BLTJ01000002.1, read as the reverse complement.
TATTTTGCGAAAAAAGGGCTGCCGCCTGGCTGGCTGCGGAGAGATGGGCATTGGAAATACCACCACCTCCAGCGCTGTTCTCTCCGTGCTTTTGCAGGCTGAGCCGGAGGCTGTTACCGGACGGGGAGCCGGGCTTTCTGATGCGGCTTTAGCCTGCAAAATCCGTGTCATAAAGGATGGGATTGCATTTCACCGCCCGGATCCGGCAGACGGCCTGGATGTTCTTTCCAAGGTGGGAGGCTTTGATCTGGCGGCGCTGGCAGGCTTTTATATCGGCTGTGCCCTGTATCGGATTCCGGTGGTATTAGACGGGCTGATCACAGCAGCAGCGGCTTTGGCGGCAGTGCGGATCTGTCCGGCAGTATCCGGCTATCTGCTGGCCTCCCACGTATCTGCGGAACCGGCAGGAATCATGGCCCTTGAGGCCCTTGGACTAAAGGCTGCCATCCAGGCAGGGATGTGCCTGGGGGAAGGAACGGGAGCGGCGGCCCTTTTTCCGCTTCTTGATATGGCAGCCGCTGTATACTGGAATATGGATTCCTTTCAGGAGATTCATGTAGAGCAGTATCAGCATTTTACATAAAACAGAGGCCGCAGGAGGGAGCAGATATATGATCCTGATCACAGGGGGCAGCGGAAGCGGCAAGTCGGCATACGGGGAAAGCCGGCTCATGGCTGAGAAAACAGAACAGAAATTTTACGTGGCAACCATGGAAGTTTACGGAGAAGAGGGACGGCGCAAAGTGGAGCGTCACAGAAAAATGCGGGCCGGAAAGGGATTTGTGACCATAGAGCGTTCAAGGGAACTGGGAGGGCTGCGTATTCCTGAACACGGGAAAAATGCCGTTCTCCTGGAGTGCGTTTCCAATCTCGCCGCCAATGCCATGTTTTCTGGGAAAAACATGATGAAAGATAGCGGGAAACTGGCCGGAATGCTGTTTGAGGACATCCTCTCTCTGGATCGTCAGGCGGATTTTCTGGCAGTGATTACCAATGAAGTGGGGGCAGACGGAGAGGTTTACGCTTGGGAAACCATGGAGTATATTCGGCTTATGGGACGGCTGAATAGCCTTCTGGCTGAGAAAGCCTCCCAGGTAGTGGAAGTGGTTTATGGGATCCCGGTGGTGCTGAAAGGAGAAACAGAGGGATGAAACTGCTTAGTTCCTGTATTATAGCAATTTCCATGTATTCCAGGCTTCCCATGCCTCAGATCCAGTGGAGCAGGGAACGGATGAAACATTCCATGTGCTTTTTTCCCCTGGTGGGCCTGATCCAGGGACTGCTTCTGGCCCTGTGGCTGTGGCTTGCAAGGGAGGTGCTGGGGCTTTCTGCGGCAATGACCGCTCTGTGGGGGACTGCTCTTCCGGTGCTTGTGACCGGAGGGATCCATCTGGACGGCTTTCTTGATACCATGGACGGGATCTGCTCCTTTGGAGACAGGGAAAAGAAACTGGCAATCTTAAAAGATCCTCATCTGGGAGCTTTTGCGGTGATTTATGGGATGGTATATATCCTCCTGTATGCAGGCGTCTTTTACGAATTTACGGTACGGACGGCAGGAAAATACGATCTGCTGCCTGTCCTGTTTATGACTATGGAGCGGGGACTCAGCGGCCTGTCGGTGCTGCTCTTTCCTTCTGCGAAAAAGGATGGCTTGGCGGCTGCCTTTGCAGAGGCAGCAGAAAAACGGACCGATCGGCTGGGAATGACCGCCTGGCTGCTGGCAGTTCCTGCGGCGGCCGGGCTTTTGGGCGGCAGCTGGTGGCTTAAGGCAGCACTGGTCTTTTTGATCCTGCTTGCGGCGCTCTTTGGCTGGTTTTACCGGTGGAGCCTGAAGCATTTCGGAGGAATTACCGGAGATCTGGCCGGTTTTTATCTTCAGGCAGGAGAGCTGGTCTGTCTTAGCGCGTCTGTGGCGCTTCTGGCGTTAAGGAGGTAGGCCTTCGTCCGGTTAAAACACAGAGAAATTCAGAGAGGATAAACAAACATGATCCTGATCATTGGCGGAGAGGCCCAGGGAAAACGGGCCTTTGCAGAAGAAAAATGGGCTCAGAGCCTGAATATTTCAGAAAAAATTAAAGACAGGGGAGGCATTTCATGGGTTAAGGGAGGTCTTGCTTCCTGGGAGACATTTTTACAGGGAGCTTACGTCTGTGAGTTTCACCTTTTTATCCGCAGACTTCTGGCGGCGGATCCTTCCCTTCACGCCCCGGCCGGTATCCAGGGGGGAAGGAAACGTAAAAGTGGCTGCTGTCTGCCGGATCGCCATGGCCTTGTTTCTAAGCTTCTTGCAGCCTGTCCGGACCGTGTGCTCGTAACTAACGAGATCGGATACGGGATCGTTCCCCTGGATCCCTTTGAGAGGGAGTACCGGGAGGAGACAGGGCGGATCTGCTGCCTGCTTGCGGCAGAGGCAAAGGAGGTCTGGCGGGTAAGCTGCGGGCTGGGGCAGAGGATCAAATAACATTTGCGGCAGGAGGATTGATTTTGACGATGACGCTGATGCAGCTATGGAAATTTCACAGTCTGGCCCTTTTGGCGGGCTGTGTTTGGGACTGGATCATGGGGGATCCCTGCTGGCTTCCCCATCCGGTGCGCTGGATGGGCCACATGATAAGCGGACTGGAAAACAGGCTGCGAAAACGTTTTAAAGGGAATCTGCTTCTCGGGGGGCGGATCCTTGCAGTATGTATGTGCTTTTTCTGGACATTGGTTCCTGCCGTGCTGTTTGGAGGCATGGAGATATGTCTGACTTTGCCTGAAAGAAAGGGAAGCTGGGCTCTGGGTCTTCTTTTTTTGGCGGAAAGCTTCTTCTGCGGGCAGCTTATGGCGGCCAAAAGCCTTCGGGCTGAGAGCATGAAGGTAGCGTATGCGTTAAAGGAAGGGGATATAGAAAAGGCGAGAAGGGCCGTCTCCATGATCGTAGGAAGGGATACGGCGGTGCTGGATAAAGACGGGATCGCCAGGGCCGCGGTGGAGACGGTAGCGGAAAATACCTCAGACGGAGTTATCGCCCCCTTTCTTTTTATGGCGGTGTTTGGCCCTGCGGGCGGTTTCTTTTATAAGGCAGTCAATACCATGGATTCCATGGTGGGATATAAAAATGACAGGTACATTCAGTTTGGGCGCGGCGCGGCAAAGCTGGATGATAGAGTAAACTTCATTCCTGCCAGAATTTCCGGTATTCTGCTTTCGGCTGCTGCCTGGATTATACCGGGGATGGATGGAAAGAATGCCTGGAGGATCTTTAAAAGAGATCGTTTTAATCATGCAAGCCCCAACTCGGCCCATGGCGAGGCGGCCTGCGCAGGCGCTCTGCATCTGAGGCTGGCGGGAGACGCCTGGTATTTTGGAACCCTTCATAAAAAGCCGTATATCGGTGATGATGACCGGCCTATATGTCCTGATGACATTGCCGGAGTCAGCCGTCTGATGTTTGGGTCAGAGCAGCTCTTGATGGCAGTTTTGGCAGCGCTTATATTCATGCTTTAAATGGATCGGCGGCCCTGATGCTGCCTGTGAATAAAAAGGACCTGCAAAGAAGAAAAGATATGGCCGGACGGCCTGTATAAAAGGAGACAGATCAATGAAAATCCCCTATACACACGGCGGAGATATCTACAGCCATCCGGTCCGGATGGATTATTCCGCTAATATAAACCCTCTGGGACTGCCGGAGGGAGTAAAAAGAGAACTGGAGCAGTGCCTGCGGGAAAATGTCTGCGCTATCTACCCGGACAGCGGCTGCCGTGCGTTAAAAAAGGCCCTGGCAGCGTATCACCAGGTGCCGGAGGAATGGATCAGCTGCGGAAACGGGGCAGCCGATCTGATTTTTGCCCTCACAGCGGCTATCAGGCCTAAGCGCGGTCTTCTTCCGGCTCCGTCCTTCCTGGAATACAGCCAGGCTCTGTCTCAGTGGGGCTGCGAGATTGATTTTTTTCCTCTGGAAGAGAAGGACGGCTTTGACATTGATACGGTCCGGCTCTGCCAGACCCTTCATGAGGCTCAGAAGAAGGGACGTCCCTACGATATTCTTTTTCTGTGTAACCCCAATAATCCCACTGGGCGATCGGTGAGCCGTGAAGATATGGTGAAAATTGGGAAAAAATGTAAAGCCCTGGGTACATGGCTGGCGGCGGACGAGTGTTTCTGTGACTTTTTGGATCATCCGGCAGAACATTCCCTGATCCCTGATCTGAAGGAACTGGGCCATGTGATCGTGCTGAAGGCATTTACAAAGATTTATGCCATGGCGGGACTGCGCCTGGGCTACAGCCTTTGCCCGGATCCTGAATTAAACCGCAGGCTGGAGCAGGTCCGGCAGCCCTGGTCTGTTTCCGGGCTGGCCCAGCGGGCCGGAATTGCTGCTTTAAGGGAGAAGGACTATCTAAAGGAGACAGCGCGGCTGATCGGGCCGGAGCGGGAGCGGATGAAAGGCCGGCTGGAGAGCTTTGGCTTTCAGGTACTTTCCTCGCAGGCCAATTATATTTTTTTTCGAGACCGGAAAAACAAGGGGGAGAGCAGACCGGTTCTTTATGACCGTCTGCTGAAAGAGGGGGTCCTGATCCGAAGCTGCGCCAATTATCCCGGTCTGGATCCCTCCTTTTATCGGATCTGTGTCAAGACCAGGGAGGAAAATGACCAGTTTCTGGAAACAATGAAGGAAATAATCACAGTCACAGGAGGAAAAAATGATGGCACGGCCGATTATGATACAAGGAACCATGTCTAATGCGGGAAAGAGCCTTCTTGCAGCAGGACTCTGCAGGATTTTTGCGCAGGACGGCTATCGGGTGGCACCTTTTAAATCCCAGAATATGGCTTTGAATTCCTACATCACGGCAGACGGTCTGGAAATGGGGCGGGCCCAGGCGGTTCAGGCGGAGGCGGCAGGAATCGAGCCTTCGGCGGACATGAACCCCATTCTTTTAAAGCCTACGACAGACGTAGGTTCTCAGGTGATTGTAAACGGCACTTCCATAGGAAATATGCGCGCCAGGGATTACTTTGCCTATAAGCGCCGGCTGATCCCGGAGATTCTGGCAGCCTATGAACGGCTATCAAAAGAGTATGACATTATTGTGATCGAGGGAGCAGGAAGTCCGGCGGAGATCAATTTAAAAAAGGATGATATCGTAAATATGGGGCTGGCAGACATGGTGGATGCGCCGGTGCTGCTGGCGGGGGATATTGACCGGGGCGGCGTTTTTGCCCAGCTTTATGGGACAGTGGCTCTTCTGGAGCAAAGGGAGCGTGATCGGATCGGCGGCCTGATCGTTAATAAATTCAGGGGAGACCCCTCTATTTTGGAGCCGGGAATCCGCCAGCTGGAGCAGCTGTGCGGTCTGCCGGTGGTGGGAGTAGTTCCCTATATGGATGTGGATATAGAGGATGAGGACAGTCTCAGCGGAAAACTTTCATGCGGGGAAAAGGGGCTGGTGGATCTGGCTGTGATTCATTTTCCAAGGATCTCCAATTTTACGGATCTGGATGTGTTTTACGGTATTTCCGGAGTATCGGTGCGGTATGTCACAAAGGTATCTGAGCTTGGTACGCCGGATATGGTAATCCTGCCAGGGACGAAAAATACCATAAGCGATCTTCTGTGGATGCGTCAGAACGGTCTGGAGGGGGCCGTTCTTAAGCTGGCGGCCCGTCAGGTGCCGGTTTGGGGCATCTGCGGCGGTTATCAGATGATGGGCGAGGAAATTTCAGATAAGGAAGGGGTTGAATCGGGACAGTGCCGCAGGATCCGGGGAATGGGCCTTCTGCCTCTTGAGACTGACTTTGAGGAAGAGAAGATACGAACCCGGTCCGAGGGGGCTTTCGGAGAACTGGACGGTCTGCTGGCTGCTCTTTCCGGCAAATGTATTTCCGGTTATGAGATCCATATGGGCCGCACCAGGATCGCCTGTCAGGAGGGACCTGCCGGAACGGCCAGAAGGACCAGGGGAAGGAAAGAACCGGAAATCTGCCGGCCCATGTGCTATCTCCTGAAAGGGAATACAAAGCAGGCCCAGGCGGACGGCTGGAACCGTGGAAACTGTTATGGAGCCTACGTTCACGGTATTTTTGATGCTCCGGGAATCGCCCATACCATCGCAGAGGTGCTGGCAAATAAAAAGGGAATAACGCTGGATGCAGACAGCGGTGAGAACTACAGCGCTTACCGCGATCGACAGTATGACCGGCTGGCAGAAGGGCTTCGCCGGTCCCTGGACATGAAACGGATCTATGAAATTATGGGGCTTGAAGGGCCGGGACAGAATGGACCGGAGCGGGGGATAAAGGCGAAAGGAGAGACGAATTTGGAAAACAGGAACAGCACAGATGAAAACGTCACAGATAGAAAAACCATTCAGCCAGACACAGCGCACATCCAACTGGAGGAGGTGCTCCCCGCAGAGATTGAAAGCAGGAGCTTTGAGATTATCAAAGAAGAGCTGGCTGACATGGGAAAGGTGCTTGATCCGGCGCAGGATCTTGTGATCCGCCGCGCCATCCACACCACAGCCGATTTTGATTATGCGGATCAGCTGGTATTTTCAGAGGGGGCCGTAGAGGCGGGAAAGGAGGCTTTGCGCCGCGGAGCCGTTATCATTACTGACACCAATATGGCCTGGTCCGGGATAAACAAGAAAAAACTGGCGGCTCTGGGAGGAGAAGCAGTCTGCTTCATGGCAGATGAGGACGTAGCGTCTCAGGCGGCTGCGGCCGGTTCTACCAGAGCGGTCGCCAGTATGGATAAGGCGGCAAGGCTCTGCAGTGATATGGCTCCCCGCCCCTGTATCTTTGCCATTGGAAATGCCCCTACGGCGCTGATCCGCCTTTACGAGCTGGTTCGGGATGGGAAAATACGGCCCGCTCTCATTATCGGCGCCCCGGTGGGGTTTGTAAATGTAGTCCAGTCCAAAGAACTGATCCTGACGCTCCCTGACACTCCCTATATTGTGGCCAGAGGCCGGAAAGGCGGGAGCAATGTGGCGGCCGCTTTGTGCAATGCACTGTTGTATCAGACTAAACAGTAGAGGGGGAGGGAGTCTGTCTAATTGCCGTGTGTAACTGTATAAAACTGCAGCTGATAAAGTGGTCGACAAGTAAATTTCACTGTGATATAGTGAAAACACAAACGCTGTGGGCGCTCACAAAGCAGGGGTATTTTTTGGACAGAAGGAGGCAGTGAATATGCACATTGAATTAAAGAAATGGGCTTTAGAGGACAGGGAACGTTTAACCGCACTGTGCAATTCAACGGACAGGACTTATTTATCCAATCGGATTCCCTTCCCTTATACAGAAACAGACGCTGATTGGTGGCTGGGGAAGGCTCAAGAGCATGAGGGGGCGGACGGGATTTTCCGTGCTGTTACAGTGGACGGGCAGATCGTTGGAAATATCTCAGTGGAGCAGAAGGGGGACGTTTACTGTAAGGATGCGGAGATTGGTTATCTGCTTGACACGGAGCATTGGTCTAAGGGGATCATGTCGGAGGCGGTAAGGCAGATCTGTGAAATTGCTTTTAAGAAACTGGATATCATACGCATCACAGGTCTGGTATATGAACCTAACAGGGGATCCCGCAGAGTCCTGGAAAAGAATGGATTTGCACTGGAAGGAATCATGAAACAAGCGGTCACAAAGGGAGAGAATACATATGATCTGTGTATTTACGGAAAGGTAAAATAAAACCCGGTCTGCAAAGGAGATGATTCTTTCGTATAAAAAAGCAGGAAGTCTGTCCTACAAGGCGGCTTTCCTGCTTTTTATGTTTCCTGCTTTCTTTTGGTTTATTTCTTTCCATTCCAGCAATAGGTGCAAAGTTTACAGGGCGAGATTCCTACGGATTCTACCAGATCATCCAGCCGGTGGAACCGCAGTGTGGTAAAATTCAGCCTCTTTCGGATCTCTTCAATCATGGCTTTATAGTTTTCGCTGTCAGGGTCCGCATAACTGTCCAGAACCTCCTGGGAAACATTATCCCCTTCCCGGTCGCGGATGATGCGGCGGGTGATCAGATCCAGCTCAGAGGAAGATCGGGAGAAATTCAGATAGGGACAGCCAAAGAGCAGCGGCGGGCAGGCGGGGCGGATATGGACCTCTTTCGCTCCGCTCTGATATAGAAATTCTGTAGTCTCACCCAGCTGCGTTCCCCGAACGATGGAATCATCGATGAGCAAAAGCTTATTTCCGCGGATCAGGGCGTCTACGGGTATCAGCTTCATCCTTGCGATGAGATTTCTCTGACTCTGGTTCTGGGGCATAAAAGACCGGGGCCAGGTGGGAGTATATTTGATAAACGGGCGGGCAAAGGGAACGCCGGATTCGTTTGCATAACCGATGGCATGAGCAATGCCGGAATCTGGAACGCCGGCCACGATATCCGGCTGTGCCTCGTCTCTTCTGGCAAGCAGCTTGCCGCATTCATAGCGCATCTTTTCCACATTGACGCCCTCGTAGGTAGAGGTAGGATAGCCATAGTAAACCCAGAGGAAGGAACAGATCTTCATCTCGTCTTTCGGCGCGCTTAAGGTTTCTACGCCGTCTGCGTGGATTTTTACGATTTCGCCCGGCCCCAGCTCTCTGAAGTCGGTGTAGCCCAGATTGATATAGGCAAAACTTTCAAAGGAGGCGCAGAAGGCGTCCTCCTTCTGTCCGATCACGATAGGGGTGCGTCCGTACCGGTCCCTGGAGGCGTAGAGGCCTTCCTCTGTCAGCAGCAGGATGCTCATGGAACCCTCGATCTGCTCCTGGGCGTAGCGCAGGCCCTCAGTGATGGTAGGCTTCTGGTTGATCAGAGCGGCTACCAGTTCGGTGGCATTGATGCGTCCGCCGCTCATTTCCATAAAATGGATATGCCCATTTTCAAAGGCAGAGCGGGTCAGCTGCGCCTCGTTGTTGATTTTTCCCACTGTGCTGATGGCATAGCTGCCAAGGTGGGACTGGATCAGCAGAGGCTGGGGATCGTTATCGGAAATACAGCCGATACCCATGGTGCCGGTGAGTTCGTCCAGGTCGCCGTCAAACTTGGTGCGGAAGGGGGAATTTTCAATGTTGTGAATGGCTCTTTCAAAGCCGCGTCCCTTTTCATATACGGCCATGCCGCCCCGCCTGGTTCCAAGATGTGAATGATAGTCTACGCCGAAGAACAAATCCAGCGTACAGCTTTTTTTAGAAACTACTCCGAAAAAACCGCCCATAAGAGATCATTTTCCTTTCTGTAAATGGAGATAAAGAATAAAGATAAGCAGCCGCCGTTTTCGCAAAACGCAGCTCCGAAGAATCAAAGGAGCTCTGCTGTATGTATCATAGCATATATTAGAATAGAATCACAATAGGGATTATTTATTATATATACTTATAAAACATATAAGATATACAGGAAAAATGCTTTAAGAGGGGGAGGAACGTAAGGTTTGCATAAACCTTTGCCGCAATTGCAAAAAATGGAAAAACATAGTATAATAATCCAAAGTACAAAGGATAAAAAGACGAAATATTGATCAGACAGGAGAGAACCTATATGGCAGAAATGACAGAAACAGCAAATATGCAGGCGCAGATCACTCTGATTGTGGCAAAGGACGGCACCAGCCAGTTTTCCACCATCACGGAGGCACTGAACACGCTGGAAGAGGATGATATCCGTCCGGCCGTTATTTATATTAAAAGGGGTATTTACAAGGAGCGCCTGACTATCCGCCGCCCCTTTCTTACCTTTGAGGGGGAGGATCCCCAGGAGACGGTGATCACCTATAACCTGGGCGCACGGATGGAGATGGAGGACGGAACCAAAAGAGGCACATTCAGAACCTATTCTGTCTTTATTGATACCCATGATTTTACGGCCAGGAATCTGACCTTTGAAAACAGTGCAGGCCCCGGAGCTGTGGTGGGTCAGGCTCTGGCTCTCTATGTGGACGGAGATCGGATCCTTTTTGACAACTGCCGGATGCTCGCCAGTCAGGATACCATCTTTACAGGCCCTCTTCCGCCGAAAGAAATCGAAAAGAACGGCTTTATCGGTCCCAAGCAGTACGCCCCCAGGATCAATGGCCGCCACTATTATAAGGACTGTTTTATCCGGGGAGATATCGACTTTATCTTTGGAAGCGCCACGGCGTATTTTGAGAACTGTGAGCTGTATTCTCAGGATACCGGCCGGGAGATCAACGGCTATGTGACCGCAGCGTCCACACCTGAAGGCCAGGAATACGGCTACGTGTTTGAAGGCTGCCATTTTACGGGAAACTGTCCGCCAAGAAGCGTATATCTGGGCCGCCCATGGAGAAATTTCGCCAGGGTTGTGCTGCTGCACTGCCGCATGGAGGAGCACATCCGCAGAGAAGGCTGGCATGACTGGGGCAAGAGAGAGGCTCACGACACCCTGTATTTTGCAGAGGCAGGCAGCACAGGCCCCGGAGCCGTACCGGAGGAACGTCCGGAGTGGGTGACGCTCCTGAATGAGGATGAGCTTACGCCCTATTCCAGAGCGCGTGTTCTGGGAGGAAAAGACGGCTGGATGAGCGGCCGGTAAAGAAACCGCCCCTGAGTGATGCTGCCGGAAACGGGAGGTATTGTAAGGGAGCCGCAAAAGAGAAGGGGTTTACATATGGAATTGTACCGTATCATCCTGGTAGATGACGAAGAAGAAGTGAGAAAGAGCATTGTCCGCAAAATCGGCTGGGAGGAGGCTGGTTTTCAGGTGGCCGGGGATGCGGAAAACGGAGAGGACGCCTTGGAAAAAATCGAGGCCTTAGAGCCGGATGTGGTGCTGACGGATATCCGTATGCCCTATATGGACGGCCTGACTCTGGCGGAGCGGATCCGCCAGAAATACCCCTCTATGAAGATTGTGATCTTTTCCGGCTATGATGATTTTGAATACGCCAAACAGGCCATTAAGCTGAATGTGACCGAGTATATCTTAAAGCCGGTGAATGTGGAAGAACTGACGGCTATCCTGAAACGGATCAAGGTGAATCTGGATCAGGAGATCGAGCAGAAGAGAAACGTAAGCCTTCTGCGGGAAAATTATATCCGCAGCCTCCCCATCCTCCGGGAGAATTTCCTGAATGAACTGATAAGCCGCCATATGGAGCCTGAGACAGTGGAAGGCCGGATGCGGGAGTACGATCTGGATCTTTTGGGAGCCAGGAAATGGATCGCGGCTGCTATTGACATTGAGGAACCGGAAACAGGCCTGCAGGGAGAGCTTGCCATTCACCGGGAAAAGGATCTGATCCCTATTTCGATTATGCAGATTTTGGAGGAAAAGCTGGGACAGTATTGCCGCTTTGCCCTGTTTAATGCCTCCGGGGCGAGAGAAACTGGGCTTTCCGTGATTGCGGCCATTGATGAGGACAACAGTCAGACGGGGGTCATCAGTGTATTGGGAGATATCTGCAGGGAGACGCGCAGGATCCTGGCAGTGCCGGTCACCATTGGGATTGGAAATAATTCGGCCCAGCTGTGGCGGATCAGCGACTCCTACAAGGAGGCCGTCAACTCCCTGGGCTATAAGGCCATCGTGGGAAGCGGCAGCACCATTTACATCAATGATATGGAGCCGGTGAACCGGGGAAAGCTGGAGCTGGACGGGAAAGAAGAGGCGGAACTGATTGCCGCCGTCAAGTTTGGCCCCAGGGAGAAGATTGAAGAGGCCGCAGGCCGGATCATGGTTCGGATGAATGACGCCAAGGTTCATTTCCGGCAGCAGCAGGTCTATATGCTGGGAGTGGCAAATGCCATGATCCAGCTTCTCCAGATGTATGATCTGGATACGGAGGCGGTGTTTAACGGGGAACTGAAGGAAGACGGAGCCTTGGAAATGCTGCCCGGCCTTCAGAAAAAAGAGGATTTTTCTGTCTGGCTTTTAAATACGGCCCTCTATATCCACCAGGCCATGAACCGGGAGCGGGATAATACCATGAAACAGGTGATCAAAGAGGCCAGACAGTATATTTTAGAGCATTACCAGGAGCCGGAGCTCTCTGTGGAGAAGATCTGCAGCCATCTCCATATGAGCCCGGCTTATTTTTCCACCATGTTCAAGAAGGAAACCGGCAAAACCTATGTGGCTTATCTGACAGAGGTGCGTCTGGATAAGGCAGTGGAGCTTCTTAACAAGACCGATGACAAGACATATGTGATCGCCGCCAAGGTGGGCTATCAGGAGCAGAACTATTTCAGTTATGTATTTAAGAAACGTTTCGGGGTATCGCCCACGAAATTCAGGGGAGCGAAGTAAATGAAGCTTTTTAACCAGCGCAGGCTGCCGTTCCAAAACGGCAGCATACGCTCCATTATTTTCCTGTATTTTACTGTTACCGCTGTGACAGCCTGTGTTTTTATCGGCATTTCCCTGTATACCAGGATGTCGGGACAGGTGTCGGAGACGGTAATGGAAGAAAATCAGATTCTTATCGATCAGGTGAACCGGTCTGTGGAAAATTACTTGAAAACCGTAATGAAGCTTTCCGATTCCCTCTATTACGGCGTCATAAAGGACGCCGATCTGTCAGACCCATCGGTCAACGCAAATTTCAACCTTCTTTATGAAACGAATATGGACCAGACGGACAGTATTGCCCTCTTTTCCGAGGATGGGGAGCTTTTGGAGGCAGTGCCGGCCCTGCGGGTGAGAAATAATCTGGACGTGACCAAGGAGTCCTGGTTCTCCTGCACTCTTCAGAAAACAGAAAACCAGCATTTTTTCCTGCCTCAGGTGCAGCAGCTCTTTGAAAGCAGCGGCAGCCAGTACCGTTGGGTGATCCCCATGACAAGGGCGGTGGAGATCACCAGAGGGACGGATACGGGACAGGGGGTATTGCTGCTCCATTTAAATTATACAGGGTTAAAGCTTCTGTTGGACGGCGTTACCCTGGGAAACGGGGGGTATATATACCTGACCGACGGAAACGGAGAGATCATTTTCCATCCAAGGGCCCAGCTGATCGATTCCGGGATGGAGCAGGAAAACAACCGTCAGGTGGCCGGATACAGGGACGGTGTCTACCGGGAAGAGTTTCAGGGAAAAGACCGGGTCATAACGGTCAAGAGCGTAGGCTATACAGGCTGGAAGCTGATCGGTGTGGCGCCGGAGCAGGCTGTGTCCTTAAACCGTTTAAAGACCCAGCTTTTAGTGGTCTTTGCGGCGGCCCTTATCCTGTCCCTTATGACGATCACAAATTCCTATATATCATCCAGGATCACAGTTCCCATACGGAATCTGGAACGGTCGGTCAATGAAATTGAAAGGGGAAACCTGAATACAGTGGTGGATGCGCAGGGCTCTTACGAGATCCGCCATCTGAGTCAGTCTGTCCAGAGCATGGCAAGGCAGATACAGGTGCTGATGGCGGATGTGGTCTCGGAGCATGAGAAAAAGCGCAGACAGGAGTTTGACACCCTGCAGTCCCAGATCAACCCCCATTTTCTGTACAATACCCTGGATATCATCGTATGGATGATTGAAAATGAAAAGCCGGATCAGGCAGTAAAGGTGGTTACTGCACTGGCGCGTTTCTTCCGCATCAGCTTAAGCAGAGGCAGGAGCATCATCACGGTAAGGGATGAACTGGAGCACGTCCGCAACTACCTGATGATCCAGAATATGCGTTTTAAAAACCGTTTCACCTACACTATTGAGGCAGAGGAAGAGATTCTTGATCTGGCAAGCTTAAAGCTTATGCTCCAGCCTCTGGTGGAAAATGCTATTTATCACGGCATGGAGTTTATGGACGGGGACGGAGAGATCATGGTCCGTGCATGGAGGGAAGATAAGGAGCTGTATTTCCAGGTGGAGGATAACGGGCTTGGGATGACGCAGGAGCAGATAAAGAGGCTGTTTTCCGACCAGCCTCATACCGGCTCATCCAGAGGCTCCGGGATAGGGGTGAAAAATGTAAATGAGCGGATTCGGCTGTATTTTGGCGGAGAATACGGACTTTCCATTGAATCGGAGCCGGATGAGGGAACGGTTGTGACCATTCGTCTGCCGGCAGTGGAATACTCCCGGATCCGGGAAAGGGAGGAATATGACAAAGCGTGAAAAAATAATCTGGTGCATCTTTGGTGCTGTTTTGGGCCTTTTGTTCCTCCTTTCCTCTACTGACCTGATCATTAAGGAAAAAAAGGCAGAGATCTACTCTGTGTCTGTTGTGTTTGATTCCACCTCAGACACCTGCTATACCAATTTCAAAAAAGGGGTGGAAAAGGCGGCCGGAGATTTTAATGCCGATGTCCGCTATGTGACGCTGTATCAGGAGGGAGAGGCAAAGCAGCAGAAAGAACTGGTGGCAAGAGAGATCGACAGCGGAGCTCAAGCCGTGGTGCTGGCTCCCGCAGAGAAAAATTCAACACAAGAGGAACTGGGATCTTACGCCTATTCCTGCCCTTTGATCCTTCTGGGGGATCAGCCATCTGAGGAACTTCCTGTTACCTCAGTGATGCGGGATTATGCCAGAGAGGGAGAACTTTTGGCTCAGGCAGTGGCGGCCCAGGCGGACAGTATCTCTCCCGTCTATGTATTTACGAAGGGGCTGTCTTTGGGGAACAATCAGGAGATTTATGAGGGGTTTACGGGAAAATTAAGGGAAAATGGTTTTGAGGCCATCCTGTGCAGTCAAAGGGAGGGAGCGGATTTCAAGGCGGCTCTGGACGCTGTGCTCTATCCGGGAAGCGGGAAGGCCACGGTGGCAGCCCTGGATCCTGAAAGTCTGACAGAGCTGGCCCAGATCTTAAACAGTGACAACCATTATACGGGTCATTTGGCCGGCGTATTCGGCGTGGGGAGCACCGCTTATCTTTTGAATCAGATGGACAGAGGGCTGATCCGGGGGCTGGTGGTTCACAACTGCTATAATGAAGGGTATCTTGCTGTGGAACGGGCGGTAAAGGGGATTCGCCAGGGGATGAAAAAAGAGAGGATCCTCCTTGAGTCCTTTTATATTGAGCGCCCTGATATCCGCAGCCGGAAGTTTGAGAAAATGCTATATCCGATGGATTAAACAGGAGGAGACGGAATGAAAGGATACAGATATGGAATGGGAGCCGTTCTTGCCATCCTTGCCGTTTTTGCGCTTTATAGCTGCTTTTTAAAACAGGGGAAGGAAAGGGATGAGGCCAGTCAGGTGCGCATCGGTATTACCCTTTACAGAGAGGATGATACCTTTCTTAATTCTATCTGCCGTGTGCTGGAGGAGAAGGCAAAGGAATATGAAAAAAACACAGGCATACGGATCATCCTGGATGTAGTAGACGCCAGGGAAGATCAGAATACACAGAACAGCCAGGTAGACCGTTTTCTGACCCTGGGCTGTGACGTGATCTGCGTTAATATGGTGGATCGGTCTGCGGCGTCTGTGATCATTGACAAGGCCATGGATCAGGATGTGCCGGTAATCTTCTTTAACAGGGAGCCGGTGGAGGAGGATATAAGCCGGTGGGAGAAACTCTTTTATATAGGGGCGGATCCAAAGGCGGAAGGGATCTGCCAGGGAAATATGATGGCAGACGCCTATGAGAAGGAGCCGTTTGTCCTGGATCTTGACGGTGACGGGAAGGTAAGCTATGTGATCCTGGAGGGGGAGAGGGGACACCAGGATTCCCAGATGCGGACCGAATGGGCGGTGCAGACGCTGAAGGATCGGGGGGTAGATGTGGAAAAACTGACCGGAGGCATAGCCAACTGGCAGAGAAGTCAGGCAGATGCCCTTATGGGGCAGTGGCTGGATCAGTTTCCCGAACAGATCGAGCTTGTTATTGGCAATAATGACGACATGGCACTGGGAGCCATAGACGCCATCCGCCGCCTGGGGCTGATACGCCCGATCTGTGTGGTGGGAATCGACGGCGTTCCCGCAGGCCTGGAGGCTGTACAGTCCTCGGATATGCTTGGTACTGTCAGTATTGACCGGGAGGCTTATGGGGATACCATGATCCGTATGGCCCTGTCCCTGGCGCAGACGGGGAAAGCGCCGGAGGATATTTCCCTGGAAAAAGGTGTGTATTTCAGATGCCCTTCTTATCCGGTGGTAAGACCGGAGGGAGAAATCAGGACAAAAGCTGAATAAGAGTAGAAAAACAATAAAAAAATCATAATAAAATGTCGAAAAATAGAGAAATCAAAGAAAATCGATAATAGGGAAAATAAAAATGCATTGAAAAATGCATAAAAAATAACTAAAATTACACTTGTCAGAAGGACATAGTATCCAAGACAAATAAAAGATTGGGAGGAGTTACAACTATGAGAAAATTTAGAAGAACCGCAGCCGCTGCACTGGCAGCTATGATGGCATTCTCTGCAACCGGATGCGGAAGCAGCGCTACTGAGACCAAGGCAACAGAAGCAGCGAAAGATGATACAGCCGCAGCCGGATCTGAAGCAGATAAGGTAAGCGAAGCAGTTACCGAGGCAGCAAAGAAGGAAGGCAAGAAGTTAGAGGATATGACGGTCGGCGTATTCTACTATACATACAGCGATACCTATATCTCCAGCGTACGTACCGCTTTAGACGAATCCTTAAAGACAGCCGGAATTGATTTTCAGGATTACGACGCAAACAGCAACCAGACCACGCAGAACGAGCAGATCGATACAGCTATCAGTACAGGCGCTAACCTCCTGATTGTAAATATCGTTACCTCTGGTTCCGTAGACGCTTCTCAGGCAATCGTAGACAAGGCTCAGGCAGCAGGTATCCCGGTTATCTTCTTTAACCGTGCCGTTGAGTCTGACGAGGAAGAGGGCAAGGTACTTGGCAGCTATGACAAGTGCGCATTCGTAGGAACGGACGCGCCTGAGGCAGGCCATATGCAGGGCGAGATGATCGGCAAGTATCTGGTAGAGAACTATGACGCCGTAGACTTAAACGGCGACGGAAAGATCAGCTATGCGATGTTCATGGGTCAGTTAGGAAACGTAGAGGCGATCTACCGTACGCAGTACAGCGTGGAGGATGCCAACAAGATTCTGACCGAGGCCGGAAAGCCTGAACTGGAATATTTTGATTCTTCCAACAAGGACTGCTATCAGGTTGATCAGGACGGCAACTGGAGCGCAACGGCTGCCAATAACTACATGACTACCAACCTGTCTCAGTATAACAAAGAGAACAACAATATGATCGAGCTTGTAATCTGCAACAACGACGGTATGGCAGAGGGTGCGATCTCCGCATTAAACGATAAGGGCTATAATCTGGGTGACGGCACAAGCACTGCGATTCCTGTATTCGGCGTAGATGCAACCGACGCAGCAAAGCAGCTGATTGCTGACGGCAAGATGACCGGTACCATCAAGCAGGATGCTGACGGTATGGCACAGGCAATTTCCTTCCTGACACAGAACGTGGCAGAGGGCAAAGCGGTAATGGATGGAACGGACAGCTTCAACATCTCCGATAAGGTAAGCAACAAGATTTATATCCCATACGCTGCTTATACAGGCGAATGATGAGAGTCTGATTTTAAAAGCGGCCTCTGCCTTAAGGCAGGGCCGCTTTTTGAAAGAGCATACGAATTTAAGAAAGCGGGGAGGGGAGCTGCATGGATAAAGAAGTGCTGCTGCAAATGACAGATATATGCAAGGAGTTTCCGGGCGTAAAGGCGTTAGACGGAGTTTCCCTGACAGTAAAAAGGGGAACGGTTCATGCTCTTATGGGTGAGAACGGTGCCGGAAAGTCTACATTGATGAAGTGTCTGTTCGGCATCTATAATAAGGACAGCGGGCATATTTACCTGGAAGGCAACGAGATCAGTTTTAAAAATTCAAAAGAGGCTCTGGAGCATGGCGTTGCCATGGTGCATCAGGAGCTGAATCAGGCGTTAAAGCGCAGTGTTATGGACAATCTGTGGCTGGGACGCTATCCCCGTAAGGGAGTTATGATTGACGAACACAAAATGTATGAGGATACAAAGAAACTTTTCAATGACCTTGGCATCGACGTAGATCCCAGAAGGATCATGAGCACCATGCCAGTTTCCCAGCGCCAGATGCTGGAGATTGCAAAGGCTGTATCCTATGATGCAAAGGTGATCGTATTTGACGAACCCACCTCATCCTTGACGGAGCAGGAGGTAGAGCACCTCTTTGAGATTATCAATATGCTCCGGGATAAGGGCTGCGGCATCATCTACATTTCCCATAAGATGGCAGAAATCCTGCGCATTTCCGATGAGGTTACGGTCATGCGCGACGGCACCTGGATTGCCACGGAGCCGGCAAAAGAGCTGACTACAGAAAAGATTATCAAGCTCATGGTAGGACGGGAGCTGAACAACCAGTTCCCGCCAAAGACCAACAAGGCAGGAGAGATAGCTCTTGAGGTAGAGCATCTAAGCGGCCAGTATTCTCTGCTGCATGATGTTTCATTCAATGTCCGCAAGGGAGAGATCATCGGACTGGCCGGACTGGACGGAAGCGGACGGACAGAGGTGCTTGAAAATATTTTCGGCATCGCAACCAGAAAATCAGGTAGCATCCGCCTGGACGGTAAGCCGGTATTAAACCGCAATGCACGGGAATCCATCAAAAACGGCTTTGCGCTTCTGACCGAGGAACGGCGTGCCACCGGCATCTTCGGGATCCTGGATATCCGTGAGAATACGGTTATCTCCAACCTTAAAAATTACCGGGGAAAGGCGCTTCCGGTAATGCTGGATGATAAGAAGATGAAAAAGGATACCCAGTGGTCCATTGATGCCATGCACACCAAAACGCCTACCCAGGGAACGAAGATCCGCAGCCTTTCCGGCGGCAACCAGCAGAAGGTCATCTTAGGAAGATGGCTTCTTACAAAGCCAGAGGTGCTGCTTCTTGATGAACCTACCCGCGGAATCGACGTAGGGGCGAAATATGAGATCTATCAACTGATCATTGACCTGGCAAACGAGGGCAAGGTAGTCATCATGGTATCCTCTGAGATGCCGGAGCTTTTAGGCGTTTGCGACCGTATCCTGGTAATGTCCGGAGGACAGCTGGCGGGAGAGGTGGACGCCAGAAACACATCTCAAGAAGAGATCATGACACTTGCAGCTAAATATGTATAAAAGGGGGATATGGACCAATGAGCCGACTCAATATTTTTGCAGCCATCCAGGGAAAGATCGATTACTACAAGAATCTGGATGCAAAAGATAAGAAAACCTACTGGAAAGAAACTCTGATCAACAATGCATTATATATCCTGCTGATCATTGCCATCATTTACACCTATTCACAGAACCACAAGTTCCTTTCCGGAAACTCCATTGTAAATATTATCAGCCTTTCAGCGGCTAATATTCCGATTGCCTGCGGTATTGCAGGCTGTATCGTACTGACAGGCACCGACCTGTCTGCCGGACGTGTCGTAGGCCTAACTGCCTGTATCTCCGCATCCCTGCTGCAGTCTTTAAGCTATGCAACAAGAATGTTCCCCGGACTTCCTGTTATGCCTATCTGGGTAGTTATCCCGCTGGTTATGGTAGTAGGCGGCGTGGTCGGCTGGGTCAACGGTTTTTTCGTAGCCAAGTTTAAGCTTCATCCGTTTATTGTTACCCTGGCCACACAGCTGATCGTATACGGCGCCCTGCTGATGTATGTTATGATCAACGGCAACAACGGACAGCCTCTTTCCGGCCTGGATGATTCTTTTAAGAAATTTGTAACCGGCAGCGTACTGTCTATCGGAGGAATTCCGATCCCCAACTATGTATGGTATGCCATCATTATCATCATCGTAATGTGGTTTATCTGGAATAAGACCGCATTCGGCAAGAATATGTTTGCCGTAGGTTCCAACCCGGAAGCGGCCAACGTATCCGGCGTAAACGTAAATAAGACCATCATCATGGTACATACGCTGGCTGGTATGATGTACGGCCTGACCGGTTTCATCGAGTCTGCACGTATCGGCTCCAATACGGCCAATACCGGTTTAAACTACGAGTGCGATGCCATCGCAGCCTGCGTAATCGGCGGCGTGTCTTTCGTTGGCGGTACCGGTAAGATCAGCGGTGTGGTAATGGGCGTGTTCCTTCTGCGCATCATCTTCGTGGCACTGAACTTCCTGTCCATTAACCAGAATCTGCAGTACATCATCAAGGGTCTTATTATCCTGGTGGCCTGCTCCATCGATATGAGAAAATATCTGGTCAGAAAGTAATAGGGAATGTCCCCTGCGGCCGTTTAAGGCTGTGGGAGCTGAAAAAGGGGTGCTGTGAGGGCGGAAAAGCCGCCTTTGCGGCACCTTTGGTGTATAAAAGACAGCAATTTTTAAAATACAGGAGGATCCGTATATGGACGAACAGAAGAAAGTGCCGGAAACGGAGACAGGAGGAGAAGGCCTGTCTCCGGATCCGGCAAGGAAAAAGCTTTTTGGCCGGGGGATTTATGGCAGCAAGGACGTACCCATTCGGATCCTGGACGGCCTGATCGCTGGAATGATTATTCTGGCTGTGGCGCTGACGGTTATTTTCAGCATAAACGGCGGGTATCGCGTGACCTTTGACACACAGGGCGGAGGGGAGATTGCCTTTCAGAAGCTTCGGTATGGGAAACTGGTAGAACGCCCGCAAGATCCTGTAAAGCCGGGATATGAATTTGTCTCCTGGAAACGGGAAGAAGCAGAGGGGGACTGGGCCTTTGACCATGATCAGGTAAAGGGGGACATGACCCTGGTGGCCCAGTGGAAACCGGCCTCTGTTCTTGTGAAGTTTGATCTGGGCGGGGGAACGGTAGACGGCAGGGATCAGGCAGAGCCCGTATATGTGACCTACGGGGAGACCTATGGGGTTTTGCCGGAGCCAAAAAAGGAAGGATACCGTTTTAAGGGCTGGATCTACAGCGGCCAGATGATCAGCTGTGAGAGCAGGGTCACTATGACCGGGGAACACGTTCTTACTGCAGTTTATGAGTAGGGTCGGAGAGGCGGCTGTTCTGATACTGGCCGGAAAATGTTACATCCTCGCCAAACCAGGACGGAGGGGAAAAGGTCTGGGCTGCCTCCAGAGTGGGAAATTCGACTTCCGCCAGAATCAGTCCCTTATAGACGCCTTCAAAAATATCAAGTTCAATAGTCAGATCCTCATTCCCTTCTGCGGGAAGAAGCCAGCGGGTCTTTGTCAGTATAATGCCGTCAGCTTTTTTTAAAAGATGATCATAGGATTCCTTTGTCAGGGGAAGGTTGTATTCTTCCCTGGCAAGGAGTCCTTTTCCTTTATAGGTGAGGTAATAGGACTCGTCCTCCCTGCGGATCCGGATCACTGGATCGGTGCACAGATATGCCTGTTCTATGGCATGGCAGGGAAAGCTTGTGTAATGTTTCGGCAGATCGGCTAACCGGCCGATTCGGTATTTGCGTTCGATTTCCATCGTGAACCCTCCTGATTTTTACGAATTGTATTGGTGCTTTTTACTGATATTTTAAATGATTTGTCAAACAGTATCATATCATTTATCTCTTTTCAGGAAAAGGGATAAATGATAAAATAATGTCAAAAAGACGTGCCCCTGGCGGCAACATAAATTTAAGGGAGAAATGATTATGTCAAAGGTTTTTGCATTTCTGGCAGATGGGCTGGAGGAAGTGGAGTGTCTTGCGGTGGTGGATGTTTTAAGACGGGCCGGAGTGGAGACTACCCTGATATCTGTTACCGGAAAACGGGAGATTACCGGCTCTCACGGGATCTGCTTTCTTGCAGACGCTCTTTTTGAAGAGGTGAATACGGATGATGCCGATGTGCTTTTCCTGCCGGGCGGTATGCCCGGAACAAATCATTTAAAGGCCCACGAGGGGCTGGCTGATGCTATCCGCTGCGCCAATAAACAGGGCAGAAGGCTGGCTGCCATCTGCGCCGCCCCCAGTATTCTGGGAGAGATGGATCTGTTAAAGGGCAGGACTGCCACCTGCTATCCCGGTTTTGAGGATATGCTTCACGGGGTTTCCTATACGGTCCAGGGAGTTGTGACCGACGGAAATATTACTACGGCCAGAGGCCTTGGCTATGCGCTTGATCTGGGCATCGAACTGATCCGCCTGCTGCTGGGTTCTCAGCAGGCAGGAAATGTGAAGGCGTCCATTCAGTATGATCGGGTGAAATAGAGGAACTTTTTTAAAAAATGCTGGCCTTTTTCCCGTCTCCATGGTATAATGCTACATTGAAGTGTAGCGCCCTCATGGATATGGGCGAATCACATATATTTTAAGGAGGAACCCGTAATAATGAGTGTACAGGTAGAAAAGTTAGAGAAAAATATGGCGAAGCTGACCGTTGAAGTCAGCACCGAGGATTTTAAGGCTGCGATCAAGAAGGCTTACAACAAGACAAAGAACCGTTTCGCTATCCCTGGTTTCCGTAAGGGCAAGGCTTCCCAGGCAGTGATCGAGAAGATGTACGGCGAGGCTGTTTTCTATGAGGACGCTGCAGATGAGGCGATCAACGCTTCTTACGCTGAGGCGATGAAGGAGAGCGGACTGGATATCGTTTCCAGACCTGAGGTTACCATCGAGCAGATCGGCAAAGATCAGGCATTCATCTACAGCGCCCTGGTTGCTGTTAAGCCGGAGGTTACTTTAGGTGAGTACAAGGGCGTGGAAGTAGAGAAGGCAGATGCTTCTGTGACTGCCGAGGATGTTGAGGCAGAGCTTAAGAGAGTTCAGGAGCAGAACGCAAGGCTTCTGACTATTGAGGATCGTCCGGTAGCTGATGGTGATCAGACCGTGATCGATTTCGAAGGCTTTGTAGACGGCAAGGGCTTTGAGGGCGGAAAAGCTGAGGATTATCCTCTGACCATCGGCTCCCATTCCTTCATCGATACCTTTGAGGAGCAGCTGATTGGAAAGAACATCGGCGAGGAGTGCGAGGTCAACGTTACCTTCCCGACAGAGTACCATGCAGCTGAGCTGGCTGGAAAGCCTGCCATGTTTAAGGTGACGGTAAAGGAGATCAAGGCAAAGGAACTTCCTGTCCTGGATGATGAATTTGCATCTGAGGTTTCTGATTTCGATACGCTGGACGAGTACAAGAAGGATATCGAGAAGAAGCTGCAGGAGAGAAAAGAGAAGGCAGCTGCTTCTCAGAATGAGGATCGTGTAGTCGCTAAGGTAGTAGAGAATGCAACCATGGAGATTCCGGACAGAATGGTAGACGCTCAGGTGGATAATATGCTTCAGGATACAGCCCGCCGTATGCAGAGCCAGGGTCTGTCCATGGATCTGTACATGAAGTACACCGGCATGAATGTTGATCAGATGAAGGATCAGCTTCGTCCTGATGCTGTAAAGCGCATTCAGACAAGACTGGTTCTTGAGGCGGTTGCAAAGGCTGAGAACATTGAGGTTTCTGAGGAGAAGATCGACGAGGAGATCGCAAAGATGGCGGAGTCTTACAAGATGGAAGCTGACAAACTTAAGAGCTATATGACAGACAGCGATAAGGATCAGATGAAGCAGGATCTTGCAGTTCAGGCGGCGGTTGATCTGCTGGTATCTGAGGCTAAGCTGGTTTAATCTACGCAGGATGGCAGGGGGGTTCCTCTTTTCGTGTGTCTGAAGGGCGCACAAAAGGGAGGAACTCCCTGGTTTCATTTAGAAAATAAGGAATTTTAATACAGAATTACAGGAGGATGGTTGCATGAGTTTAGTACCCTATGTCATTGAACAGACCAGCCGGGGAGAGCGTTCCTATGATATCTACTCCAGGCTTTTGAAGGAAAGGATCATATTCCTGGGCGAGGAGGTAAATGATACCTCCGCAAGCATTATCGTGGCGCAGCTTCTGTTTCTGGAGGCGGAGGATCCTTCCAAGGATATCCACCTTTACATCAACAGTCCGGGCGGTTCCGTGTCCGCAGGACTTGCCATTTATGATACCATGAAATACATTAAGTGCGACGTGTCCACCATTTGTATCGGCATGGCGGCCAGCATGGGCGCGTTCCTTCTTTCAGGCGGTGCAAAGGGCAAACGTTTTGCTCTGCCTAACTCCGAGATCATGATCCACCAGCCCTCCGGCGGAGCCAGAGGACAGGCGACGGAGATCAAGATCGTGGCTGAGAATATTTTAAAGACGAAGAAGAAGTTAAACGAGATTATGGCAGCCAATACAGGCAGGCCCATTGAGGAGATCGAGCGCGATACAGAGAGGGATAATTATATGTCCGCAGAGGAAGCCAGGGCTTACGGTCTGATCGACGAGATCCTCATGCATCACTGATAAGACTTAGGAGATAGGAAAGGGTAGGTTTAGTGAGTATGCCAATTAGACCAGATGACACGATCCGCTGCTCCTTCTGCGGAAGGACTCAGGATCAGGTACGAAAGATGATTGCCGGAACAGGCGATAACCATGTATTTATCTGCGATGAGTGTATCGAACTGTGCTCTGAGATCCTGGAGGAGGAACTAGCGGGAGACGCAGAGGGAAAAGAGGCTTCTGCCTTAAACGATATTCATCTGTTAAAGCCGAAGGAGATCAAGGCCTTTTTAGACGAGTATGTGATCGGCCAGGAGGAGGCAAAGAAGGTGCTGTCCGTGGCCGTATACAACCACTATAAGCGAGTGACCTCCTGTCAGCATATGGATGTGGATGTGCAAAAGAGCAATATCCTGATGATCGGCCCTACCGGCTCCGGAAAGACCTATCTTGCGCAGACCCTTGCAAAGATCCTCAATGTGCCCTTTGCCATTGCAGATGCAACGGCTCTTACAGAGGCCGGTTATGTAGGCGAAGACGTTGAAAATATCCTTTTAAAGCTGATCCAGGCGGCTGAGTATGATGTGAGCCGGGCAGAGTACGGCATTATTTATATCGATGAGATTGATAAGATCACCAAGAAGGCCGAAAATGTATCTATTACCCGCGATGTGTCCGGCGAGGGCGTACAGCAGGCACTTCTTAAGATTCTGGAGGGAACTGTTGCCAGTGTTCCTCCTCAGGGCGGAAGAAAGCATCCGCATCAGGAGCTGATCCAGATCGATACCACCAATATCCTCTTTATCTGCGGCGGGGCTTTTGATGGACTGGAGAAGATCGTGGAGCAGCGTATAAGCGCGGGCTCCATCGGCTTTAACGCAGAGGTAGTAGACCGAAACGCCATGAATATCGATGAGCTTTTGCGCAAGGTGGAACCCCAGGATCTGACCAGATTCGGCCTGATCCCGGAATTTATCGGCCGTGTGCCGGTTGAGGTGTCCTTAGAGCAGCTGACCAAGGAAGCGATGGTCCGTATCCTGTCCGAGCCGAAAAATGCGCTTACCAAGCAGTACCAGAAGCTGTTTGAACTCGACAATGTAAAGCTTGAATTTACACAGGAGGCCTTAGATGAAATCGCCAGACTTGCAGTGGAACGCAAGATTGGCGCCAGAGGTCTGCGGTCCATTCTGGAGGGAGCGATCATGGAACTGATGTATGAGATTCCTTCCGATGATTCCATTGGCATCTGCACGATCACAAAAGGTGTGATTGACAAGACCGGGCTGCCGGAACTTGTGTACAGGGATATGCAGCCTGCGTTGAAAAAAACGCTGTCCGAACGCCTCAGGGGAGGACGAAACGGTGAGATCGCCTGATGCTTTGAAGGCGAGTTTCCTGTCTGCAAGGATTTAAAACATAAGCAAGAACATTTCAAGGCCGCTGCAAACCAGATCCCTGCATTTGCAGCGGCCTTTTTTAAAGATACGAGGTGAAAAATACATGGAAGAACAAGTGATAACCATGCCGGTGGTAGCCTTAAGAGGGCTTACTATCCTGCCGGGAATGGTGCAGCATTTTGATGTAAGCAGGCCACGATCCGTAGCGGCAGTGGAGAAGGCTATGATGGGGGATCAGAAGCTGTTTTTAGTCAGCCAGAGACATCCGGAACTCCAGGATCCTGAACTGAAGGATCTGTATCAGGTAGGCACTGTGGCAGTAGTCAAGCAGTTAGTGAAGCTGCCGGGAAAGATGGTGCGGGTACTGACAGAGGGACTGGAACGGGGAGAACTTCTGGGATTCGACTCAGAGGATCCATTCTTTATGGGCGAGATCAGCCCTATGGCTCCTGAGCAGGAGGATGTAGAGCCCATGGCCAAAGAAGCCATGGTGCGGATTCTTCGGGATAAACTGGAAGAATATGGAAAAGTAAACCTGCGGGCTGCAAAGGAAATTCTGCCGTCCCTTCTGCTGATCGGCGATCTTGCCGAACTTTTGGATCAGATCGCCATCCAGCTGCCCTGGGATTATACCATGCGTCAGACGGTATTGGAGTGTACGGCGCTGTCTGCGCGGTATGAAACGGTGCTCCAGACTCTGATGACAGAGATGGAGGTATACCGGATTAAGAAGGAGTTTCAGGACAAGGTAAAGGCAGATATTGACCAGAACCAGAAGGACTATATCTTAAGGGAGCAGATGAAGGTCATCCGTCAGGAACTGGGAGAGGATAATTCTCTTTCTGATGCGGATGATTACCAGAAAAAAGCGGAAGGCTTAAAGGCAGATAAAGAGGTAAAGGAAAAGCTTTTAAAGGAAATCGGCCGTTTCCGCACCATGCCGGCGGGAAGCCAGGAGGCAAATGTGCTGCGGACGTATATTGAAACGCTTTTGGAGCTTCCCTGGAAGAAGGCTTCAAAGGATAATGACGATATACGCCACGCTGAGAAGGTATTAAACGAGGATCATTACGGTCTGGAAAAGGTGAAGGAACGTATTCTGGAGTATCTGGCTGTCCGCAGCCTGACTAAAAAGGGAACCTCCCCGATCATCTGTCTGGTGGGCCCTCCCGGAACGGGAAAAACCTCCATTGCTCGATCCGTGGCAAAAGCGCTGAACAAGAAATACGTCCGCATCAGTCTGGGCGGCGTCCGGGACGAGGCTGAAATCCGCGGACACAGAAAGACCTATGTGGGAGCCATGCCGGGCCGTCTGGCGGACGGACTGCGTCAGGCTGGCGTAAGCAATCCGCTGATGCTGCTGGATGAGATCGATAAGGTCAGCAGCGACTATAAGGGAGATACCTCTTCCGCTCTTTTGGAAGTTCTGGACGGCGAGCAGAATGTGCGGTTCAGAGATCACTATGTGGAGGTACCTCTGGATCTGTCCCAGGTGCTCTTTATCGCTACCGCCAATACCACACAGACCATTCCGGGGCCTCTGCTTGACCGTATGGAGCTGATCGAAGTAAACAGCTATACGGAAAATGAGAAGTTCCATATTGCGAAGGATTACCTTGTGGATAAGCAGCGGGAGAGAAACGGCCTTTCGGAGGGGCAGATTACATTTTCAGACAAGAGTCTGGAAAAGATCATTCATAACTACACCAGGGAGGCAGGAGTCCGCAGTCTGGAGCGCCGCATCGGAGACGTATGCCGCAAGGCGGCCAGAAAATACCTGGAGAATAAAAAGGCAGGCTGCATCCGCATTACAGATGGAAACCTTGAAAAATACCTCGGAAAAGAGCGGATCACCTTTGAGGACGTGAATGAAGAGGATGAGGTGGGCATTGTAAGAGGACTGGCCTGGACCAGCGCCGGAGGAGATACGCTGCAGATTGAGGTCAACGTAATGCCTGGAAAAGGCAGCCTTCTTATGACCGGACAGCTGGGGGATGTGATGAAGGAGTCTGCTCAGACTGCGCTGACCTATGTGCGTTCCGTATGCCCGGAGTATGGGCTGGCGGACGACTATTTTGAGAAGCATGACCTGCATATCCATATCCCGGAGGGCGCAGTGCCCAAGGACGGGCCTTCTGCCGGTATAACCATGGCTACTGCCATGCTGTCGGCGGTTACGGAAAAAAAGGTTCTTGCAAAGGTTGCCATGACAGGAGAGATTACCTTAAGAGGACGTGTTCTGCCCATCGGCGGTCTGAAAGAGAAGATACTGGCAGCCAGAATGGCCCATATTAAAAAGGTGCTTGTTCCTGAGAAGAACCGGCCTGATATAGGGGGAGCTGTCAAAGGAGATCACAAAGGGACTGGAGATCGTCTATGTGAAGAATATGGAGGCAGTGGTAAAGGAGGCATTTGCATGATCATTAAAACCGTAGATCTGGAGACTGTATGCGGCGTTACCAGCCGTCTGCCGGAAAACACCCTGCCGGAGTTTGCCTTTGCAGGCAAGTCCAATGTGGGAAAATCCTCTCTGATCAATGCGCTTATGAACCGCAAGGCTTATGCCAGAACCTCATCCCAGCCGGGAAAGACACAGACTATCAATTTTTACAATATCAACAAGGCTCTGTATTATGTGGATCTTCCGGGCTATGGCTATGCCAAGGTCTCCCTGGAGGCTAAGGCAAAATGGGGAAAGATGATTGAACGCTACCTTCAGAAATCCGCCATGCTTAAGATGGTATTCCTTCTGGTGGATATCCGTCACGAGCCATCGGCCAATGATAAGATGATGTACGACTGGGTGGTAAGCAACGGCTACCATCCGGTGATTATCGCTACGAAACTGGATAAACTCAAGCGGAGCCAGGTGCCAAAGGCGGTAAAGGTCATCCGCACGGGACTGGGGATGGAAAAGGAAGATATTCTGATTCCGTTTTCTGCCGAGACAAAGCAGGGGAGAGAGGAAATCTGGGAGCTGATTGAGCAGGCTGCGCAGGAAACGCCTTTGAATTCCTGAAAAGAAGAAAAATCGGAGGTTCCTTTGAGGTAAAAAAGGGCTGTCTCGCAAAGAGTCATGTGCAGAAAGCGCGCATGATTCCATGGGACAGCCCTTTTTATGACAGCAGCGTATGCATAATGTGGGAATACACCTCCTGGCTTTTGCTGCGCCAGGCACTGCAGATATCCTCGGCCTGTTCCTTATCGGGAACAGAGAGATCCAGGCGGATGAGTACGGCCTTGTTTTCCCGGACTTCGCAGTGGACGATATAGTCCTGGTTGGTGCCCTTATAGAAATCAGCCGTGGTGCCTACCTCTTCCCGGAGACGAAATTTGTTTTCCTTCAGATACTGGTCCATGTCGTCCACAATGGCGGGAGAGATGTTTTTGCCGAAAAAATTAAGGGTTTCCTCGCCTTCTCGGGTGATCTCGTAGCGTGTGCTGCTGTGGCTGGCCTCCTTGTGAACCAGTCCCGCCTCCTCCAGCTCATTTAACGCCTGCTGGAGGGTAAAGTAGGTGGTATATTCGTGTTCTGTAAAAAAACTGGTCAGCTGGGCATTGGTCAGAGGAAAATTAACCTGCTTTAGCATATACAGATTCATCAGTTTATATAAGGTCATAGGCTCTGTCAGCATATCTTGTACTCCATCCAATCAACAATTATCATTTCTTACCGTCTATCATATCAAGTTTAAGGGTTTAAATCAAGCGGCACTTGGGATCTGTGAAGCAAAGCTGCGGATAAAACACGGATCCTGGCGCAAAATTCTCTTTTAAATCAGGGGAAAATGTGTTATCATGAAACGTAAGTGAAAAGCATAAGAGGAAGACACAGGTGGTAGTGTATGAGAGAACGGATCAACCGTTTGGCCAGGGGCATCGTTGACGGCGGCGTACCGGGGCTGATGATAAAACCTGAGCGTGTAGAGAGCTCCCTGGGGGCCGGTCAGACGGCCAGGGGAGAATTTCTTGTGCAGAGTACGAATGATCTGCACATCAAAGGACTGGTCTATTCCAGCAATAAAAGAGTAAAAGCTGTCAATGAGGCCTTCGGCGGCCTTCGCAGCCATATCATATATGAGGTCGATACCCGCTATTTAGAGGATGGAGACGAAATCAAGGGATCTTTTTACCTGGTCACTAACGGTGGTGAGAGGGAGATTCCTTATTCTTTGCGTATTCAGACGGAAAACGGAGGGGAGGAACTGACCTCCCTAAAGACAGCCAGGGACTTTGCAAATCTTGCAAGGAGGAACGTGGAAACAGCGCTGCGCCTCTTTGAATACCAGGATTTTACAGAGGCGCCCTTTATGCAGGATGCGGAAGCCAGAACCATTTATGAGGGCTTGCGCGGAAGAAACGGAAGGAGAAATCTTCTGGAAGAATTTCTGGTGGCGCTCCGTGTGAAAGAGCCGGTGCGTATCCAGGCTGACCCCTCTCCAAGATATTACAGGGATCTGGAGGAGCCGGCAGGAGGAGAAATCGAGCTGGTTTTAAACGGCTGGGGCTATGGAGAAGCAAGGCTGATTCCTGAGGGAGATTTTATTTCCATGGAGGTACAGTCAGTGACAGACCGGGATTTTACAGATAACCGGTGCCGGGTTCCCTACCGTATTCTGTCCCAGGCTCTCCACGGAGGCAAAAACTTCGGCCGGATCCGGATTAAGACCCTCCGTCAGGAGTTTGTGATTCCCATAGAGGCAGAGGGAAAACGACGTGGGGATCCATACCGTGAGACGGTGGAGGATAAAAAGGGATTTCTTGAATATATGCAAATGCGTCTGGCCTATGAGCTGGGGACTCTTAAAGGAAAGGGAGCAGAGAGCGCTCTTTTGCAGGAGGCGGAAAAATTACGGATCCTTTATCCTTCTGATATGCGGGTGCGCCTTCTTCGGGCGGAGCATCTGTATGCCTGCGGACGCCGGGATGCGGCAGCTGCGGTTTTGGAGGAGCTTAAGGCTCAGGCGGCAGGAGAGCGGGAGCATACGCCGTGGATATACTGCTACCATGAGTATCTTTGTATTCTCGTGGAGCCTTCAGAAAGCAGGAGGGAGAGCCTGATTCGGACCTTAAAAAAACTTCTCTGGGAACAGAGAGGAGCGTCTCCATGGCTTCTGCTTTTGCTGATTCGTGCAGACGAGACCTGCTTACAGAACCCTCTGGATCTGTACCGCTCCATGGAAACCCTGTTTGCCAACGGCTGTAAAAGCCCCTTCCTCTACGGAAAAGCCTGCCGTCTGCTGACGGAACATCCGGTGCTTTTTGGAGGGATGGGGGAGTTTGAACTCCAGGTACTCAGCCTTGGGATCCGCGAGGGAATCCTGACCAGGGAAATCGCTTTAAAGGCGGCCGGTTTCATTTCCGGTATGAAACGCTACAGAAGGCTTGTATGGAAGCTTGGAAAAAATCTCTATGAAACGTATCCTGAGCGGGAACTGTTAGAGGCAGTCTGCGGGTTCCTGATCCGGGGAGAGCAAAAAAGCCGGGAAGCCTTTGAGTGGTATGAGAAGGCGCTGGAGGCTCATGTCAATATTACGCGGCTATATGAATATTTTCTGTATTCTCTGCCGGAGAGTTATGGGCGCCTGCTGCCCAAAGAGGTGCTTTTGTATTTTTCCTATGATAAGGCGCTGGATCGGGATCACAGATGTATCCTGTATCGGAATATTTTGCTGTACATGAATCCATCCTCGGAGCTGTACCAGTCTTATACAAGGGAAATGGAGCAGTTTGCCATGGAGCAGCTGTTTGCATCCCGAATCGACAGCCGTCTGGCGGTTATCTATGAACACATGATATTCCAGGATATGATTGATTCGCGGGCAGCGCGATTCCTTCCTGCGATTCTCTGCTCCAGGAGGATCATATGTGAGGATCCTCAGATGAAGTCAGTGATTGTCCGGTATGAGGAGCTAAAGGATGAGGAGACATTTGCCTTAGAACAGGGGGAGGCCTATGTTCCGGCCCGTTCCGCCCATATGGTGCTGCTTTTTCAGGATGCCTACGGAAACAGGTATCTGGATGTAAAGCACAGAAAGCATCCTGTCATGGATCGAAAAGAGCTGTTAGACCGCTGCAGCAGACTGGCTCCCGACCATCCTATGCTGATTCTGCGCGCCTGCTGCCAGGTTCTTAAGGAGGGCGTGCAAACCTGGGAGGATGCGGGAGTGCTGGAGAAAACGGCAGAGAATCTCCGTCTGAATCCCGTCTTTGAAAAGCAGATCCAGAAGAAGGCAACAGACTTTTACTGCCATATGGAGGCTGAGGATACAGATGGGCATAATTCCAGAAACTGTGCGTATCTGATTCAGATGGATAAGGAGCATTTAAGCGGGGCAGACAGGAAAAAGATCTGCGAAACACTCATCGGTCAAAACTGCCTGAGGGAGGCCTATGATATGATCGGCGCCTATAAAATAGGGGGCGTTGACCCGACGCTGCTCCTTAAACTGTGCAGCCGGATGATCCTGCAGCAGCTTTTTGACCAGGACGAACCGCTTTTAACTCTTTCCTACGAGGTTTTTCAGGCGGGAAAGGCAGACGGAGTGATCCTGGATTATCTCTGCGAGCATTTTAATGGTACAGTATCCCAGATGTATGAGATCCTCATAGCCGGTGTCATAGAGCATATCGAGACTTATGATCTGGAGGAGCGGCTGCTGGCCCAGATGCTCTTTACGGGGTGCTGTGACCGGATCGATTCTGTGTTTGACCTGTATATGAAACGCAAAAAGACCGGGGAAACCATTGTAAAGGCATATTTTACGGAAAAATGTATCCAGTATTTTCTGGAAGGCCGGCAGATGGATTCCAGGGTTTTTGACTACTTAAAAAATGCGGCTAAAATAAGTTTCCATAAAGAAAAGCTGCCCACGCTTTACCTGCTGGCCCTGACGAAATACTATGCCGGTATGGAAACCGTGGAGCCGCAGGAGAGAGAGCTCCTTTCTTCCATGACAAAGCTGCTTTTGGAGCAGGGGCTTATTTTCCCGTATACAAGAGATCTGTCCCGCCACATACCTGTCCCGGAGGATATTCTGGACAAGACCATGGTGGAGTACCACGGAGACAGAGACCATGCCCCCTGGATGGAGCTGCGCCTGCTGCCGGAGGAAAAGCAGTTTCACAGAGAGGAAATGCGCCGTGTGTATCAGGGGATCTACGTAAAGGAGATCGTGCTTTTTGAGGGAGAGACCTTAGAGTATCAGATCTATGAGCGCAGAGACCAGAAACGGGTGCTGGCCGCAGAGGGACGGCAAATCTGCGACCACAAACTGGAGGGCAGGGAGAACAGCCGGTTTGCCTGCTTAAATCGTATGGGAGCGGCATTAAATGAAAAAAATCAGGAAAAGCTTGCCGAGGCCATGGAGGATTACCTGAAACGGTCAGCCATGCTGGGAAGTTTATTTCCGTTGAAAGAATAGATGGAGGAAACAGCGGATGGATGGCCTTGTGATCGGTCTGGATCTGAATGACGATTATACTCAGATCAGCTGCTATGGAAATGAGATATCCTGGACGGTTCCTACGGTGATCTGCAGGAAAAAGGAAGAGGAAATCTGGCTTACAGGGGAGGACGCTTATGCAGCCACCCTGATTGGGGAGGGAGTGATTGTAGACAAGCTCCTTAAGATGGTAAAGAAGGAGGGCACAGCCACCATCGGAGGAATCTGTTATACAGGAGCGTCCCTTCTTAAGATTTTTTTAGAACGGATCCTGGAGTATCCCTTTAAGGAAAACGGGAAGAAGCGGGTAGCCCAGCTGGTGGTGACCATGCAGACAGCCGACGCCAGGGTAACGGATACGCTGATGTACTGTGCGGATGCCATGGAGATCCCCAGAGAGAGAGTCCATGTGATCAGCCATACGGAAAGCTTTGCATACTATGTTTTAAGTCAGAGAAAAGAACTTTGGTCTAATCAGGTAGGCCTTTTTGAACTGGCGGCTGATCGGCTCTGCTACTATGAGATGAAGGTTCAGAGGGGGATGCGCCGCAACATGGTTCAGGCAGAGGCCCAGGAGCAGGAGGAATCCTTTAATCTGGATATCCTGGATACGCTTTCAGGGCGGAAACTGGCAGATCAGATCCTCTCCTCCTGCGGGGAAAAACTGCTGAGCAAAAAGCTGTTTTCTACCGTGTTTCTGACGGGAAAGGGGTTTGAGCGGGCCGACTGTAAGGACTGGGCTGGAAGCTTTATGAATCTTGTCTGCAGCCACAGAAGAGTGTTCGTGGAAAAGGGATTGTTTGCAAGGGGCGCCGCCCTGAAGGGACAGGATTATATGAACCCGGTCACAGAGTATCCCTACATTTTTGTCTGTGAGGGACGCTTAAAGGCAGAGGTGGCTTTAAAGGTGATGAGAAACGGCAGGGAGGTTCTTTTAGCGGTGGCATCCTATGGGGACAACTGGTATGAATCAAAGAGTTCCCTGGAACTGATTCTGGAGGATGAAAAGGAAATTGAGTTTATCATTTCCCATCTGGATTCCAGAAAAAAGAAAATCGTGAAGGTACCTTTAACCGGGTTTCCCAATCGTCCGCCAAAGACTACGCGGATTGAGATGAATATTGGTTTTACAGATGAAAATACCATGGTGACGGTGATTCGGGACAAGGGCTTTGGAGAGCTGTTCCCGGCAGCGGGGGCTGTGGTGAGACAAGAGGTAAGCTTATGAGTCTGTTATTGTGCAGAAGGGAGTTTGTAAAGCATCCGTTTTACATTGAGATTCTGGGGATCTATATTTATTCATCCCAGGAACTGTGCTATGTGATCTGCAATCATCCGCTGCTTGTAATGGATGGCTTTGTGGATAAGGCCCTGTTTGGTTTTGTGAAAAATGAACTGGGTATGGGCGCCGTGGCCGGCCGGATGGAAAAGCTGTCAGAGACAGGCAGCCGCCCGGAGGAGGTGCTCTACCTATTTTTGGCAGAATGTGATTACTGTACGGAAAAGGACATCCACAAGTTCCGGCAGACAGCGGCTGCCTACCGGAGCCTTCCGCCCTCCAGATACGAGAAGGAGGCGGCGGATTACCTGTTTGGAAAGAAACAGTACGGCCGCGCGGCAGCCAGATATGAGAAACTGGTATCGGAGGCAGAGGAAAAAAAGGAAGAGGCCGTTTTTGTGGGGACGCTGTATGAGTGCCTGGGGGCAGCTTATGCACAGATGTTCCAGTTTCACCGCGCTTACCGTGCGTATGACAGGGCCTATGGCCTTAGCCATAGCCGGGACGTGTTAAAGCGCATTTTTTTCCTGAGCGTGATTGCACCTGAACTGGATGCCGCAGATACCTATAAAGGCCTTTTCAAGCCGGAGTTTACCGCTGCCTGGGAGGAAGAGCTGCGCCAGGCACGGACAAATGGGGAGCAGGTGGAGGCGGTCAGGACCTTAAGAGGTCTGATGAAGAAAAATCCCGACGGACGGATGGAAGGCGCTGCAAGGCTGGTAGGGCGCTGGAAGAAGGAGTACCGGATGATGGTGTAGGATTTTTAGCGGGATCGGGCTGAAAAATTTGCTTGACAAATGATGAAAAAATATTTATGCTTGATTGAAACAGTATATTAAATATAATGGCTGTGAAAAAGAGGAGTACGCGCCGTCAGCCAGCAGAGAGGACTGCCCGCAGGCTGAAAGGCAGTTCAGGAAGGATGACGCGGAAGGTAGCTTTTGAGCTGGAAGGGCCAACGGAGCAGATGAGATCTGCTTTCAGTAGCTTTTTCCGTATTCCCTGCGTTAAAGGGGCAAAAGATCGCCGATGGGAGCAGTGACGTTTCCGTCCGGCAGAATAAAAGGTGGTACCGCGAGATGATCGCCCTTTGCTTTTCCCATTGGGGAGAGGCAGAGGGCGTTTTTGTTGGCTCATGGGCCGTGAAACGCTGTCAGCGGGCAGATTTTACCGGCCAGAGGCGCAGGATATCCCAAAACCTAAAGGAGGACAACGATGAAGGAACTGGAAAAAACCTATGATCCGGCGGCCATTGAGGACCGTCTCTACGAAAAATGGCTGAAGGGAAAGTATTTCCATGCAGAAGTAAACCGAAGCAGGAAACCATTTACCATTGTGATGCCGCCGCCAAATATTACCGGCCAGCTGCACATGGGCCATGCCCTTGACAACACCATGCAGGATATCCTGATCCGGTATAAGAGGATGCAGGGATTTGAGGCTTTATGGCAGCCGGGAACAGACCATGCAGCCATTGCCACAGAGGTTAAGGTAATTGACAAGCTGAAAAAGGAAGGCGTGGAGAAGGAAACGCTGGGAAGAGAAGGCTTTTTAAAGGAATGCTGGAAGTGGAGAGAAGAGTACGGCACCCGGATCGTAAAGCAGCTTCATAAGCTTGGCTCATCTGCTGACTGGGACAGAGAGCGCTTTACCATGGACGAGGGCTGCTCCAATGCGGTTTTAGAGGTATTTGTAAAGCTTTACGAAAAGGGGTATATCTATAAGGGTTCCCGTATCATCAACTGGTGTCCCGTATGCCAGACTTCCATCTCGGATGCAGAGGTGGAGCATGAGGAACAGAACGGCTTCTTCTGGCACATCAAATATCCGGTTGCGGGAGAGCCGGGACGTTTCGTAGAGATCGCAACCACTCGCCCGGAGACTCTTCTGGGAGACACGGCCGTAGCGGTCAACCCGGATGATGAACGCTATAAGGATATTGTTGGAAAGATGTTAAAGCTGCCCCTGACAGACAGGGAGATCCCTGTAATTGCCGATGAGTATGTTGACAGGGAATTCGGAACCGGCTGCGTAAAGATCACACCCGCCCATGACCCCAATGACTTTGAGGTAGGAAAGCGCCACAGTCTGGAAGAGATCGTTATTTTAAATGATGACGCCACGGTCAATGTACCTGGGCCTTACTTCGGAATGGACCGCTATGAGGCCAGAAAGGCCATGGTAGCGGATCTGGATCAGCAGGGCCTGCTTGTAAAGGTAGTGCCGCATTCCCACAACGTGGGCACCCATGACCGCTGCAAGACTACCGTAGAGCCGATGGTAAAGCAGCAGTGGTTTGTGCGCATGGAGGAGATGGCGAAGCCGGCTGTAGAGGCCTTTAAGTCCGGCCGTTTGAAATTCGTACCGGAAAACTATGGAAAAACATATCTGCACTGGCTGGAAAATATCCGTGACTGGTGCATCTCCAGACAGCTGTGGTGGGGCCATCGGATTCCGGCCTATTACTGCCAGGACTGCGGGGAAACCGTAGTTTCAAAGACGGAGCCCGATACCTGCCCCGGCTGCGGCGGACACCATTTTAAGCAGGATGAGGATACTCTGGATACCTGGTTTTCTTCTGCCCTCTGGCCCTTCTCTACCCTTGGATGGCCGGAGCATACGGAGGATCTGGACTATTTTTATCCCACGGATGTGCTGGTAACAGGCTATGACATCATTTTCTTCTGGGTAATCCGCATGGTATTTTCCGGGCTGGAGCAGACGGGAAAAGAACCATTCCATACGGTAGTAATGCACGGCCTGGTACGTGATTCCCAGGGCCGCAAGATGAGCAAATCCCTTGGAAACGGCATCGATCCCTTAGAGGTCATCGAAAAGTACGGCGCTGACGCCCTGCGTATGACCCTGATGACGGGAAATGCTCCCGGCAACGATATGCGTTTTTACTGGGAGCGTGTGGAGAACAGCCGCAACTTTGCCAATAAGGTATGGAATGCTTCCCGCTTTATTATGATGAACATTGAGAAGGCTTCCGATCTGTCCAGTGTGACGGAAGAGAAGCTGACTCTGGCGGATAAGTGGATCCTGTCTAAGATCAATACGCTGTCTAAGGATGTGACGGAAAATCTCGATAAGTACGAGCTTGGCATTGCCCTTCAGAAGGTATATGATTTTATCTGGGAGGAATTCTGCGACTGGTACATCGAAATGGTAAAGCCAAGACTCTACAGCGAGGCTGACGATACCAAGGAGGCTGCTTTATGGACCTTAAAGCACGTGCTGATCCAGGCATTAAAGCTTCTCCATCCTTTTATGCCATTTATCACAGAGGAGATCTTCTGCAACCTGCAGGAGGAGGAAGAAACCATTATGCTGTCCTCATGGCCGCAGTATAAGGGAGAATGGAACTTTGAGGCAGAGGAGCAGGCGGTGGAAACCATTAAGGAGGCGGTAAGAGCCATCCGAAATGTGCGTACGTCCATGAACGTTCCGCCAAGCAGGAAGGCGACGGTTTACGTTGTATCTGAGGCTGAGGATATTCTTGGAGTATTTGAACGCAGCCGCAGCTTCTTTGCCGCCCTGGGCTATGCAGGCGAGGTGATCCTTCAAAGAGATAAGAGCGGTATCGATGAGGATGCCGTATCCGCAGTGATCCACAAAGCGGTGATCTATATACCCTTTGCGGAACTGGTGGATGTTGAGAAGGAGATTGAGCGCCTGAGAGCGGAAGAGAAGCGCTTAAACGGCGAGCTGGCCCGCTCAAACGGTATGCTTAACAATGAGAAATTCGTCAGCCGCGCTCCGGAGGCAAAAATCGCCGAGGAACGTGCAAAGCTGGAAAAATACACCCAGATGATGGAGCAGGTAAAGGCACGTCTGGCACAGCTTGTAAAATAAGAAAACCCGTACAGGGCTGCCGTCCGGAATCGGGCGCAGCGGTGGGGCTGCTGCAGGATAAGAAACTGCGGCGGCCCCTTTTGTGCGGTTTGCGTTAAGACGGGCAGAAGAAAAGGAGTTAGGCTGTGGATATTTTAATCGCAATGTGCGTGGGGATACTGGCAGGCCGGTTTTTTATATCCGGCCGGATAAAAAGGGCAAATGAGCGGCTTTCTCTGCTCTGTACCTTTGTCCTGATTTTTGCAATGGGCGGCAAGCTGGGACAGCAGGAGAATTTTCTTAAAGAGTTTCTGGCTCTGGGAGGATACAGTTTCCTCTTTTTTGCCATCCCAACCATTTTTTCCATCGGTTTTGTGTATATTCTTACAAGACGTTTTATGGACAGAAAAAAGAAACGTAAGGGGACAGAACAATGATCGTTTTATGTACGGCAATATCGCTGGCGGCAGGCCTGCTTTACGGGATCCTCGGGATGGAAAACCCTCTGTTCTCCTTTCTCCTTAAGAATACAGACGGGGTTTTATATGTGCTTATGTTTTCCGTGGGCGTGAGCATCGGAATGCACCGCGGGATCGTAAGCAAAATACGGGAATATCATATTAAGATATTTATTATCCCCGCAGGGATTATAGCCGGATCCGTTGCAGGCGGTATTCTCTGCTCCCTTCTCACCCGGATTCCTATAGGGCAGGGAGCTGCCATCGCAAGCGGCATGGGATGGTACAGCCTGGCCGGCGCAGCTATCAGCGAGCTGGGAGGAGCCAGACTTGGCAGCATCGCCTTTATGAGCAATCTGATGAGAGAGATCGCCTCGTTTTTCATTATTCCTTTTATTTCCATAAAGCTCAATGATCTGACCTGCATCGCTCCTGCGGGAGCCACCAGCGAGGATACCACACTGCCGGTGATGCTTAAATACACCAATGAGGAGACCGTTGTTTTGTCGGTTTTAAATGGAATGATCTGTTCCTTTGCGGTTCCGGTCCTCATATCGGCGTTTGCCGGCTGACAGAGAAGGGGAAAAACGTCGTTTCCTGAAAAAAGGGGACGAGAACATGGTGTTGAAACTTTGGGGAAAATCATTTAAAATAGAGGGAACAGGCAGGAGGAAGAGACCATGATACAGGCAGAGGAATATCTGGAACATATCCCTATGTGGACCAGAGAGAAACATTCTCTTACAGAAGTGAGGGGATTTCTTGACCAACTGGGTAATCCGGACCGGGAGACGCCGGCTATTCATGTGGCAGGAACCAATGGAAAAGGATCGGTATGCGCGTTTCTTACTTCCGTTTACCGACAGGCCGGCTTTCGTGTGGGAACCTTTGTTTCTCCCCATCTGGAATCAGTGAGAGAGCGGTTTCTGATCAATGGAGAGAGGGCAGACAGGGAAATGGTACAGGCTGCCTTTGAGAAAGTGCTTAAAGCGGTGGAGCGG
Source organism: Enterocloster alcoholdehydrogenati (assembly GCF_013282095.1). Classification (GTDB taxonomy): domain Bacteria; phylum Bacillota; class Clostridia; order Lachnospirales; family Lachnospiraceae; genus Enterocloster; species Enterocloster alcoholdehydrogenati. Next base: position 156,808 of record NZ_BLTJ01000002.1, on the reverse strand, counting down.
ATGAAGGAGAAGGGCTTCTCTCATCCCAGCTATTTTGAATTTCTTTTTTATATGGCAATGACGCTTTTTGCACAGGAAGGAATGGATCTGATGATCATAGAAACGGGCCTGGGAGGAAGGCTTGACGCCACCAATGTGCTGGAGAAGCCTCTGGCCTGTGTGATCACTTCCATCAGTCTGGACCATACCATGTATCTTGGAGATACCCTAAAGGACATCGCCGGGGAAAAGGCCGGCATCATCAAATCGGGCGTGCCTGTGATCTATGATGACACGGTGAAGGAGGCGTCAGAGGTAATTAAAGCCAGGGCTCTCAGGATGGCTGCAGAAGCCTTTCCGGTGGGAACGGGCGATTTTACCATGGAAGAGGAGGAAACGGAGGGAATCTGGACAAGAACCCCAGAAGGGCTCAGGTTTTTTATCCCCTTTGAGGCGCCTTATCAGACGGAAAATGCCATGCTGGCAATCAGAACCGTTCAGGCAGTAGGGCGGCCCTCCATACAGGTTACAGAATCCCAGCTGATTGAAGGCATCGGCAAGGCCCGCTGGGCCGGGCGGATGGAGCGGGCCGGAGAAAACCTTTATCTGGACGGAGCTCATAATCCAGGGGGGATCGAGGCTTTTATCCAGGCGGCCCAGGCGCTGATGAAGCGCAGGAAAAAGAAGGGGTTCCTTCTGTTTGGGGCGGTGTCGGACAAGGATTACAGATCCATGGCAGAGCTATTGTGCAGCAGGATCCGCTGGTCCGGGATCGGCGTGGTACATATCCACAGCAGCAGAGGCGTGGAGGCGGAGGCGCTGGCAGAGGTATTTTCTGACAAGGCAGACTGCCCCGTGGCCGCCTTCCAGGGGGTAAAAGAAGCTCTTTGCGGGATGAAAAAACAGGCAGGAGAAGAACTTCTGTTCTGCGTCGGTTCCCTGTATATGGTTGGGGAGCTGAAAGCGCAGCTTGCAGAAATGGAAAGGAGAGAGGATACATGATCGATTTTGAAGAAGAGATCCAGCGTTTTAAGCCAAGCCTTGATGTAGAGGCTGTGGAGGACGCCATTGTAAAGAGTGATCTTACGGATATGACAGATATTATGATGGAACTGATCCGGGAAAGAGACGGGAAGAGAACGTGATGGATATTGCGGCAAAGAACAGGCAGATCGCCAACAGCTATTACAATCTGGGACTGGAAAAGGCGAAGATCCGGGATCTGTCCGGCGCGGCCCAGTGCCTGAAAAAAAGCCTTCATTTCTGCAAATACCAGACAGACGCCAGAAACCTTCTGGGGCTGATCTATTATGAAAACGGCGAAGTGGCCGATGCTCTGGTACAGTGGGTAATCAGCATGAACCTGCAGCCGGAGAACAATCTGGCGGATCACTATCTGGATCTGATCCAGAGAAAGCCGGGACAGCTGGAGGCGGAGAGTCAGGCGGTCAAGACTTTTAATCAGGCGCTGTGGCACGCCCAGAACGGCAGCGACGATCTGGCGGCGGTGCAGCTTGCAAGGGTTGTTTCAGCCAAGCCTCATTTTATCAAGGCTCATCTGCTTTTAGCCCTGCTGTATATGCGCCGGGAGGACTATAACAAAGCGGGGAGGTCTCTTTATAAGATCCTCCAGATCGATAAGAGCAACTCCAAGGCTCTTTACTATATGTCTCTGGTAAAGCAGAATACAGGGCGGGCAGAAGCGGAAAAGCGGCGGATGGTCAAGGCGTTTTCTCACCGGCAGATGGAAGATGACGATGTAATCATCCCTAATACCTATAAGGAGTCTACGGGGCTTTCTACGGTACTTCACGTTATCCTGGGTCTTATCCTGGGTCTGGCGGCGTTTTATGTGCTGGTTCTTCCGGCCAGAGAGAGCAGCCTCAACCGGCAGAGAGATGATGAACTGACAGGATATATGCAGAAGCTTAACAGCGCCAATCAGGAAAATGATACGCTGATGGAGCAGAATGAGGATATCAAGTCCCAGATGGAGGAAGTGCAGAAGCAGCTGGATACCCTGACTACGGGCAATACCAGTGTGATTGCCCAGTATCAGAGCCTGATCTGGGTGCTGCAGGACTATCGCACCGGGGATATGGTGTCAGCGGCCAAGACCTTTGCAGACGCCAGCTTTGACCTCATCGAGGATGCGAATATCCAGGGCATTGTAACGAACATCCGTCAGGAGATGTCAGGAACCGTTTATCAGACTCTGATTGACCGGGGACTGCAGCTTTGGAACGGCGGAGACAAAACACAGGCTCTGGAGTATTTTCTTGCAAGCTTAAAGATCCACCCGGATAATCCTGAGGCCATGTTCTATGCGGGACGTCTGTATCAGGATGCAGGAGATACGGAGAACGCCAATGCAATGTTTGATAAGGTAGTAGGCGAGCACGGGGATTCTGAGTATGCTCAGCGGGCAAGGAACGCCAGAGGATACTAAAGGGGCACACAGCTATTTTTACGGCAGAAGAAAGGGATATGCAAATCCATCTTCTGCCGTTTTTTGCGCAGACAGGCAAAAGGCCTAGAATGGAGCAGGAGGGAGGAGAAGGGAATGGAGTCAGCAAATATTACATATGAAGCCTTTGGGGACACACTGGTGATCCATATGCCTAAGGAACTGGATCATCACAACTGCCGGCGTCTGAAAACAGATACAGACCTGATGCTGGAGGAAAATTTTGTAAGAAGAATTCTCTTTGACTTTGGAAAGACAGAGTTTATGGATTCTTCCGGCATTGGTGTGCTGTTAAGCCGGTATAAGGAGATGGCGGCCAGCCGGGGGAGCGTATGCTACTATGGGGCCGGCGCCAGAGTGATGCGGATTCTGAAAATGAGCGGGATCTGCGGCCTGTTGAAAGGCTATGCCAGCAGGGAAGAAGCCTTTGGAGACGGGAGCATTTAAGAAGCGGGAGCATTTTGCTAAAACGGAGATGGAGGACAGGGAAAATGGAGGATGCAAGGGAGCATATCAGACTGGAAATGGAGAGCCGATCGGACAACGAGGAGTTTGCCAGAGTGGTGGCAGCCGTATTCATGAGCCGGCTGGATCCCACCATAGAGGAGACGGATGATGTAAAAACGGCGGTTTCCGAGGCAGTGACCAATGCCGTTATCCACGGGTATAAAGAAGGGGAAGGAACCGTTTGGATGGAACTTACGGCTGACCGGAAGGACCGCTGTCTGACGGTGCGCATAACGGATCAGGGAGTGGGGATCCAGGATATAGAAAAGGCCATGGAGCCCATGTATACCACAGACCGGTCTGGAGACCGGTCGGGAATGGGCTTCTCCTTTATGGAGGCATTTATGGATCAGGTAGAAGTAAAGTCGGAGCCTGGCAGAGGAACGGCAGTCACCATGAAGAAATACATTGGCAGGTGACGCTTATGGAAGAGATCATCCGGCAGATTCAAATGGCTCACCAGGGAGATAAAGCGGCCAGAGACAGGCTGGTAACGGAGAATACAGGACTGGTGTGGAGCATCGTCCGCAGATATGCAGGCAGAGGGTACGAACTGGAGGATCTGTTTCAGATTGGGAGCATTGGCCTGATGAAGGCTATTGACAAGTTCGATACAGCGTTTGACGTGAAATTTTCCACCTACGCCGTGCCGATGATTGCAGGGGAGATCCGGCGTTTTCTGCGGGATGACGGCATGATCAAGGTAAGCCGTTCGGTCAAGGAACTGGGCTTTAAGGCCAGAAGCGCCAGGGAGGAGTTAACAGGAAAGCTGGGAAGGGAGCCTACCATTGAGGAGATTGCCGGGAAAATAGGGGCAAGCAGCGAGGAGGTGGCAGCTTCCTTAGAAGCAGGAGCAGAGGTAGAATCGCTTTATAAGCCTCTTAGAAATGGCGGAGAAAAGGAATTGCTTTTAATGGACCGGATAGAGGAGGAAAGGGACGGTCACGAGGAGCTTTTAAACCGTATGGTTTTAAAGGAACTGATGGATGGGCTGTCCGAGCAGCATAAGGAGATCATTCTTCGGAGGTATTTTGGCAGTCAGACCCAGACCCAGGTGGCTGAAGCGCTTCATATATCTCAGGTTCAGGTATCCCGGCTGGAAAAGCGGATTTTAAAGGAGATGCGCAGACAGTATGAAGAAGGGGGGAATGGGAAAGGCAGAAAAAAACGCGTCTGAAGGGCGCGTTTTTTGATGTTCTATAGGATTCCCATTATACGGCCGAACCAGTAAAGAACCCCCATGGCCCAGCTTGCCAGCACTCCGTACAGGATCACCGGGCCGGCGATGGTAAAAATCTTGCAGCCTACTCCAAATACCTCGCCTTCGGCGTGAAATTCGATGGCCGGCGCTACTACGGAATTGGCAAAGCCGGTGATGGGGACAAGGGCTCCTGCGCCGCCGAAGGTGACAAGCTTAGGGTAGATATTAAGACCTGTAAAGAGGACGCTCAAGAAGATCAGCGTCAAAGAAGTCCAGGCCCCTGCCGCCTCCTGCTCCAGGCCGCGGCTGTTCATCAGCCAGTTTGTGATAAACTGCCCTAAAGTGCAGATCAGGCCGCCGGTGAGAAAGGCTTTTGCCATGGCAGGCCACAGGGCGTGAACCGGTGTAATGGTTTTTACATATTCTTCATATTGTTTTTTATCGATTTCCATGATGGATCTCCTTTAAAATTGTAACTATTCAGCCATGCCATTTAAAAAGTAGAGCAGCGATCCGGCCAGTTTTCCCGCCGCAATTCCGAAAATCAGATATGGAAGCCCTACGGCCAGGCCGATCCGGCGGCTGAGGGTGGGCAGGGCTTTTAAGGTTTCAGCCAGAGACATTGCCAGGCAGCCCACAAAGACACCTACCGAAAGGCCGGCAATACCCAAAAAGACAGCTCCGGCAACACGGCCCAGGGGAAGGGAAAATTCATAGAGATCAAAGCAATTTCCAAGGATCCCGCCGGCCATGATGAAGCTTTCGTAGAGGAGGACCTTATTTTTGGTTCCGGTACGGCCCATAAGACGGACGAAAACGCCGATGATCGCCAGAAAGGCGTAGACGCCTGCTGCGATGACGCCTCCGGCACAGAGCCCGAAGAAGATGAGAAAGACAGTCTTAAGAAACATCGATCTTATTCTCCTTCCGCTCCGAGTTGTCAATAAGGGTTTTGCAGATGTTTTCTTCATAGAGACGCATTTCCACCTCTAAGGGCGTGGGATCGGTGTTTAAGCGTTTGGAAGAAATATGATTGAAAAATACTACGATCCCCAATGCAAGGCCAATGGAGTAGCTGGCTTCCAGGACAGTAGCCCCTTCTGCCTCATATCCCATCACCAGCCGGTACACCTCGCTGAACACCTGAGTAACGCTTACATCGTTGTTAAAGGTCATGATAGCAAAGGCGGCTCCGAAAAAGGAGATGGCGCAGACGCAGCCGGTTTTGGCCCATTGCCATAAATAGGAAGGAGGGGCCGGAGGCTTGTAGGCGATAATAAAATCCTCCTCTCCCATGGAAGTTACCTGAATCCCCGGATCCAGGGCCTCCAGCCGTCGTACGATATCCAGGGAGTTTGCAACATAGCGGTGTTTTTCTTCCTGCCGCACCGTCATCACCTTGCATACACTGCATTTGTTCTGGATGTTCTTATCCTTGCAGTAGACCTGAGCCACGTCTTTTAAAAGCACATCCTTATGGGTCAGCTCCGTGATCTGGCTGAACTTTACATAAACGATATGGGTCATGGTCATACCCCCTGGCATTTTCTTATATACACCAGGCGCTCCGGCCCATAAAAACCGGGATGTTCTGCCTCTACCAGAACGCCTTCCTTCTCATATTGTTTTTCCCCTGGGCCCCAGATAAAATACCAGGCCATGAGGCCGATCAGAACCAGCGCCGCCAGAAACGCCGCGGCTGCCAGCATATATTTTCCTGTTCTCATACCATTCACATCCTTTCTGGTTTTGATGGTAGTATGAGCGTTTTTTTGTTTGTTATTCACGGAGTCTGTATTGGCAGAATCGGACCGTTTATACTGTAAAAATACAATTCAGGAGGAAAGAGTTGTTTTTGGGAGGCTGATTTGCTATAATACGCAGAAAGAAATCCTGGAAAGCCATTTTAAATAGTAACGATTCAGGATGGGGCATTATATTTCCAGAATGACCCAAACACCTTTACGATCTGCCCCACTGCCAAAGCCGAGATCACGGTTCCTTCGCGCACACCATTCAGCTTATAAAAAAAGATCATGGCAAGAAGGGCGGCGGCCAGGGTAAGACTGGTGTCAAAGACGACCTTCACATTTCCAAACTGCCAGTGATAGCGCAGGGAGAGGGCGCGGACCAGGGCTTCCGCAGGGAGCATGATCACGTTGGCCAAAACCTCAAGAGAAATGCCAAAGGCCATGACGATACAGCCGACGGCAAGAAAAATCAGGGAATTTATATAGGGCCCTCCATACTGGGTGGGGATGATAGAGAGCGCCAGATCGATACAGACGCTAAAGAGCAGGGCAGCGGGGATCTGCAGAGCCTGCATAAGGGTGAAACAGCGGCGGATCAGGGCCTCTCCCAGTACAAAGAGCATATTAAAACAGAAGGTGTAAAAGCCCATAGAGGGAGCCGTCGCCAGACTCAGCACAAAGGGAGTTCCGGAAATGGGAGAGGTTCCCAGTCCGGCTCTTGTGATAAATCCGATGCCTGTGGCGCTGATCAGCACCCCGGCAGAAAAGATAAGATAGTTTTTTGCAGATTTGCAGGTGTTCATATGCAGTACCTCCCAGAGAAACGAAAAAGTATACAAAAATATTCTGAATAGCAAAAAGTTTTTGCAATTCTATTGTAATCGCTTATTCTGGAAAATGCAACAAAAGGCTGCATAAAAACTAAAAAATATTTTATTTATACAAAAAAATTGGTACTTCACGCCAAAAAACTGCTGATGAAAGAGAGGTAATTTTATTATGATAGATGAAATTATGGAATTTAACCGAAAATTTGTAGAAAGCCGGGGATATGAGCCTTATCTGACCAGCAAGTATCCGGATAAGAAACTGGCTGTCTTAACCTGTATGGATACAAGACTGATCGAACTGCTCCCTGCGGCCCTTGGCATCCGCAACGGAGATGCCAAGATCATCAAGAATGCCGGCGGCGTCACCAATCACCCTTATGGGAGCGTAATGCGCAGTCTTTTAGTGGGGATCCTGGAATTGGGGGTAGAGGAGATCATGGTTATTGGCCATACGGACTGCGGCGTTCAGGGGATGGACGGAAAAGAGATGCTTAAAAAGCTGGAGGAACGGGGCGTGTCCAGAGAACATATGGACATCATATGCCACAGCGGGGTGGATCTGGAAAAATGGCTGGGCGGCTTTTCTTCCGTGGAGACTTCGGTTCGTGAGACGGTGAAAAGCTTAAAGGAGCATCCGCTGATGCCAAAGGATATCAGGATCAGCGGCTTTATCATGGATTCCGTCACAGGGAAACTTACACGGGCAGAGGAACAGGCGCATATTTCCTCTGAAAAGGAGTATACTGACAGGGAAACGCCGCCTAGAGGGAAATAAAAAGATGAGAAAAATTCCTTACAGGGCCGGTTGTATTTTTCGGCAGACTGTGATAGACTGCAAATGAAGTTAGTAAAAACTAATCCGTGCTGGTTCATAGGGCAGATCTCCCTTATCACAGGACGCAGGCGTGTCCGGCGCAGTCTATACGGTACGGGAAGAACTCTGTGGGAAAGGAAGGACGTATGAAACATTTGGAGATTGAGAAGGTCATCGGAAGAGAGATCATTGATTCAAGAGGAAACCCCACCGTGGAGGCGGAGGTTTATCTTACAGACGGCACCGTAGGCCGCGGCGCTGCTCCAAGCGGGGCATCTACAGGAGAGTTTGAGGCCCTGGAACTTCGGGACGGTGATAAGGAACGGTTTGGAGGAAAAGGCGTTTTAAAGGCAGTAGAGAATATCAATACTGTGATAAACGATACCTTAAAGGGAATGGATCCGTCGGATGTGTACCGTGTTGACCGGGCTATGATCCAGGCAGACGGCACAGCCGACAAGTCAAAGCTGGGGGCCAACGCCATTTTAGCGGTATCCATTGCCGGCGCTGCGGCAGCGGCAGAGTCTCTTGGACTGCCGTTATACCGTTTCCTGGGCGGAGCAAACGCAAACCGTCTCCCTCTGCCTATGATGAATATTTTAAATGGCGGCGCTCATGCGGCCAATACAGTAGACGTACAGGAATTTATGATCATGCCGGCAGGAGCAGAAAGCTTTAAGGAGGGTCTGCGCTGGTGTACCGAAGTATTCCATGCGCTGGCGGCTCTTTTAAAGGAAAAGGGCCTGGCTACCTCAGTGGGCGACGAGGGAGGCTTTGCGCCGGATCTGGAAAGCGATGAAGAGGCCATCCAGTATATTCTGGAGGCTGTAAAACGGGCCGGATACGAGCCGGGAACGGATTTTGTACTTGCCATGGACGCGGCGGCCAGCGAGTGGAAGGGGAGCAGAAAGGGAGAATATATTCTTCCCAAGTGCAAAAAGACCTTTACATCAAAGGAGCTGGTGGCTCACTGGAAGGAGCTTTGTGAGAAGTATCCCATTTATTCCATTGAGGACGGTCTGGATGAGGAGGACTGGGAAGGCTGGCAGTATATGACCAAAGAACTGGGCGATAAGATACAGCTTGTGGGCGACGATCTGTTCGTTACCAATACAGAGCGCCTTAAGAAGGGAATCGCTCTGGGGTGCGGAAACTCCATTCTGATTAAGCTGAATCAGATCGGAACCATTTCCGAGACTCTGGAGGCCATCAAGATGGCTCACAAGGCAGGATGCACAGCGATCGCTTCCCACCGCTCCGGCGAGACGGAGGACACCACCATTGCAGATCTTGCAGTAGCGCTTAACACCTGCCAGATCAAGACCGGCGCTCCCAGCCGCAGTGAGCGGGTGGCGAAATACAACCGTCTCTTAAGAATCGAGGAGCAGCTGGGCGGCGGGGCCGTATTTCCAGGCATGGAAGCCTTCAACCGCAGACAGAAACTGTAGATAAATAGAAAAACGCGTCTGTATGGAATGGGACGACGGAAAAATTATACGCAAAATCTGAAAAAGATAAAAATGGGGTTGCTGCAGCATAGATGAGAACGTATCTATGGAGCAGCGCCCTATTCTTGCGTGTACGCTACGGCCCATCTGAGGGGCGTAAGAGCCCAATACGCCTGGGGACTGAGAAGATATGGCTGAAAATGGGTGAGATACTGCGCTAGTTCAACGAATCAGCCGGCCAATAGATCGGATTGCAGTCATCAGGAATCTGTCGGGCTAAAATTCTCCGGCAGTGTTCTATTTTATTGTTGATACAGTCTGCCCGACGTTGGATCTGCTTCAGTTCTCCTTCTGTCTGCTCTTGTAATTTCAGGAGAATGTCAAAGCGTTCCTGAATGGTAGAGTCTCCTTGCTGACACAGGGAAAAATAATGCTTTACCTGTGCAACAGGCATACCGCTTTCCCGTAAAAAGCGGGCGCATAACAACCAGTTCAAATCATCTCCATCAAAGACACGATTTCCGTGCTCGTCGTACTCCAGTGATGGTACAAGTCCCACATTTGTATAATAGCGAATCGTATGAGGGGACATATTTAATTTCTTTGATGTTTCCAGTACATTTAACTTCATCCAAATTCTCCTTACAGCAAACAGTTTTCAAGTGTTTCCAGAATATTTATAAAATGGCAGTTGACTTAGAGTAACTCTAATACAGTACACTCATTATAACATCTCAGGAAAAAGGATGCAATCAATAGAATATGGAGGTAAGGACTTTGAAAAGAAAAATTTGGATCTTTATATCTGCGGCAGCTATGGCGGCCAGCATGACCGCCTGTGCAGGCAATACCACGCAAAGCAATCCAACAGCGGCACAGGAAACACAGCGGGAAAATAAGGAAATGAATATGGCAGACAAAAAGAGTGAAGAGGCACGTCCAGGAAAAGTTACAGATGCGGATATTTATACGTTAAGTTCCAACATAAAACAGCTTTATGCGGGAGAGGAAATATCGATTCAGGGTTTTCTTGATGGGAAAGAAATTGGAGAAATTGGAAAAATTACGGCGGATGGAAAACTGACCCTTGATTTGCCGGAAAAAGTGGCTGACGATCTGTTGACTTCCAGGGAAGGAACCAATGTAAAAGGGGGAACACTGACAACAAAGCCGGAAATTCATCCATGGAAAAGCGCTGATGATATAATGGTGCTCGTTTATGTGAATGCTCCCATGGGGGATTATCAGACGGGATGGAATTACGCCAATATGAAGCATGAGATGGTACCTTCAACAGAAGGATATACCTGGATTGTGATGGACAGTATGGCAGAAAATTAGAAGGAGAAAAAGCACATGAGTAAAAAAATACTGGTTTTGTGTGGAAGTCCTCGAAAACATGGAAATACAGATCTGCTAAGCGATGCATTTTTAAAGGGGGCTTCTGAAGCAGGTTTTGAAGCGGAAAAAATCTATATCCGGGATAAACAGATCAATGGCTGTATGGGCTGCAGCGTATGTCAGAAAAATGGAGGAAGCTGTGTTCAAAAAGACGACATGGCAGAGATCTATAAGAAAATGACCGCAGCAGACATCATTGTACTGGCTTCTCCGGTGTATTTTTATACCTGGTCATCACAGATGAAAACACTTCTCGACCGCAGCTTTGCCATGGAACAGACACTGAAGAATAAAGTGTTTTATCTGATCAGTGCCGGTGCTGCTCCAACAAAGGATTACATGAAAACCATGCAGATATGCTTTGAACAGTATGTAGATTGTTTCCGTAGAGGAGGCAATCAAATAGGAGGCAGTGTGTTTGGTTTATCGGCAGACAGGTCTGGAGCAGTATCTGGAAGTGATGAGGAACGACAGGCATATGAGTTAGGAAAGAATATGAGATGAGAGACAGTCTATGGTATTTTTTATAAAAGACAGGAGGAGCATGGATGGAATTTACATATTATAATCCGGTAAAGCTGTTTCATGGAGAACATAAATTAGACGAGGTTGCAAAAGAAATTCGCACTTTTGGAAAAAAGGTTCTTTTGATTACAGGCGGAGAAAGTTTCAGGAAAAATGGATATTATGCACAATTGGAAAAAGCCCTGAAAAAGAAGGAAATTACGATATATGAAATGAGCGGAAACAGGACTCCTTCCTTAGAGCGGGTGCGGGAAGGGATCGCACTGGTACGGAAAGAAAAAATCGATTCCGTTGTTGGTATCGGCGGCGGAACCTGTATGGATATTGCCAAAACAATTGCATTTGGTGTGAAACAGCAGGATGATATCTGGGAATATTTAACCTGTTCAAAAGAGCCGGATACAATGGAGCACCTACCTGTGGGGACGATAGTGACCTTCCCTTCCTCCGGTTCAGATATGAATGGCTCAACACAAATTACCAATGAGGCAACAGGGGAACAGGCCGGTCTGTCGGATGTGTATCCCAATTTTACCTGGCAAAATCCCCAATATATGTTGTCCATTGGGAATGAAGAGCTGACAGCCGCACAGCTGACCGCCTTTGTTCAGCTTTCTCTCGGCTATATTGGGCTTGGACGTTCCGATATCTCAGAAAATATTACAATTACACTGATCAAGCAGCTGTTTGAGCAGCTGGATAAAAGCCTTGCAGATCCTGGTGATATGGATTCACGGAGTATTCTTATGACGATCAGTGCCTTTACTGTAAACGGACTGACAACCCTTGGAAAAAAGGGAGATTGGTGCCTTTATCCCATCAATGCAGTTATACAGAATTATTGTGATGTAAAGTATAAGCAGGCAATTACTGTGATTTTCCCATATTGGCTGAAGCTGATTTATCATGGTCAGCCAGAAATCACATCGTATTTTCATGAGCTGTTTGGTGTAGAGATCAATTTGCGTACACCGGATGAAATTTTGCAGGATGGTTTGTGGGAGTTATTTAAGCTGTATGATAAATATGGAATTGCTGCCAGCTTTTCAGAAATTCATGAGATTCAGGAGGATAAATTGCGTTTGCATGGGATGGTGGAATCCCTTGGGGAAATGCAGTCCATTTACACAGAATTAACCGCTGAAAAAGTTGAAAAAATGATTTTAGAATCTGTTCGTGGAATGTAAGGAGAATCGCATGGAAAATTTTGAACTGTATATTGGGACAAAAATCTTTTTTGGACAGGGACAAATTGATAAATTATCAGAGAATATTGCCTTTTATGGAAAAAATGTTTTGTTTGTTTATGGCGGAGGAAGCATAAAAAAATTAGGTTTATATGACAAGGTTTTGAAACAGCTTGAGGGACTGAATGTGTTTGAACTTAGGGGAGTAGAAGCCAATCCTAAAATTACCAGTGTTTATCAGGGGGTAAAACTGTGCCGTGAACACAATGTGGATGTGATTTTAGCTGTGGGAGGAGGAAGCGTAATTGATTGTTCCAAAGTAATTGCTGCTGCAGTTTACTATGAGGGTGACGCATGGGATATGGTAAGGACACGTTCGCCGATTAAGAAGGCGCTGCCGCTTTGTACGGTTTCTACACTTGCCGCTACAGGAAGTGAAATGGATGCGGGGGCGGTAGTCGTCAATTCACAGACAAATGAAAAAATATCTGTGTTCAGTCATGAGATTGTGCCAAAAGTATCGATTATTGATCCTTCTTACACCTTCACCGTATCGGCTGAACAGACAGCAGCCGGATGTGCAGATATCATGTCGCATTTATTAGAACAGTATTTTGTTCCAAAATCTACGTTCATGGCGGATTTGTTAGTCGAAAGCGTTATGAAAACGGTAATTCATTATGCAGATACAGCAATAAAGGAGCCGAATAATTATGAGGCCAGAGCACAGATTATGTGGGCCAGCGAAATGGCTGACAATTCTATTTTAAGCAATGGAAATCAGATGGCGGTATTTGGGGTTCACGGAATGGAACATCAGCTTAGCGGACGATTCAATACTACGCATGGAGTGGGACTTGCGATTCTTACTCCGCGTTGGATGAAGTATGTACTTTCTGAAACTACAGTAGGGCGGTTTGCTCATTATGGTACCGCAGTTTGGGGAATTGATGAAAACCTGGATCGGTATGAGATTGCAAAAAAGGCAATCGAAGCAACTGCAGGTTTCTTTAAAGGCCTGGATATTCCACAGACATTAACGGAAATTGGTGTTAATCCTGAGCAGTTTGAGGAAATGGCTAAAAAGGCAGAAGAATATGGAACCGCTCATGCGTGGGTCCCGTTATATGCAAAGGACATTGCCGAGATTTACAGGATGAGTTTATAGTTATTTATGAAGCATAAAGGCAGCCTCTAGCTTCGGCCGGAGGCTGCCTTTTCGCGCATTTCTCTGGGAGATACGCCGAAATTCTTTTTAAAGGCCCGTCGGAAGGAGGCCGCGTTGTTGTAGCCGGTGTACTGGTATAGTTCCGAGACAGAGGCCGCAGAATCAAGCACCAGCTCCTTGGCTTTTGCCATGCGCAGTTTTTCAAGATACACAGAGAAATTCTCCGATACCTCTTTTTTAAAAAGAAAGCTGAAATAGTTCTCCGAGATATGGAATTCTTCGGATATCTTGGAAAGGGACAGGGAGGCGTCCATATAGTTGGCATTGATATAGTCCTGGATCCGCTGGATCAGTTCATGGGAATCACTGCCGGAGGTGTAAAAGCTGCACAGCTGCAGGGCAATGGACTGCAGGGTATCCAGATTGATCTCCTTTTCAAAACGGCGGTCGATGAGATCCAAAAGCTCTTTTTTCTCCGGCGTATCTGCCAGAGCAGGATCCAGGGCACGGCGTTTGCGAAACAGCACGGCCCGGACATCGGCAACCAGCCAGCGAAGCTGTGTAAAGGAGAGGGTGCGGCGCTCCAGATTCTCTTCTTTTAAGCGGGCGAATACCTCTTCCGCCTGATCACTGCTGCCGGTGGAGATAAAGCCGCTAAGCTGTACTGCCAGGCTTTCCGGGAAATAATAGACATCTGTGGAGGCGGCCAGGTGCAGGCTGCTGGTGACGCAGCGGCGGTCTGTGGTCAGAGACCAGGCGTTGCGAGCTTCCTGATAGGATTTCCAGATATAGGAAACTACCTCGTAGATATTTCCAAAGCCGCCTACGATCTCGATATCATAAAGCTTTAAGAGCTCCTGATGGAGGGAGAGGAAAGCCTGCATATTCCGGTCCGTATTCTCCTGATCGGAAAGGCTGGGGGAGACGGCGATCAGACAGGCAAATACAGCGTCCCCCGGCTTATAGATGTAACCTGTATCGGGAAAATACCGCTTTAATGCTTCACGAACCAGGATATCATAATTCTGGATGCACAGCTTCAGGTTTTCTGCGTCCAGATGGCTGGACTGACGGGGGGCAACACCGGCATAGAGTACCTGATACCGGCAGTCCTCCCGCTTCAGTCCAAGCTCCGAGGTGATCCGATCCATCTGCTCATTAGTCGTGATACTGCCTTCCATAAGCCTGCGGATATAGGACTCTGAGACCAGAGGCTTTGCCTGCTCCACCATAGAAGTCAGGGCAGACGTCAGATGGGTCTGGCTCTCCAGTTCACTGCTTAAGTGGGCCACCGGCCGGCTGTTGTAGGCGGTGAGCAGGATGATAAATCCCCCTTCCAGAAGGATGGTAAGGACAATCAGAGCTACAGACAGCTTCTGATAATTTCCGGTAGAATAATAAAGGGTAGAAGAGGGCTGCACCAGATACCAGTTCCAGCCATTGTATTCGGAAGAAGCGTTTACTGCGCTCATGGAGCGTCCGTTTTCCTTAAATGCCGCCGCGTCTGCCTGATAGGACAAGGACGGTAAAAGGGAAGGATCTGTGGCGGGAGCTTCCGAACCGCTGATGGAAAAGCAGGGCCTGCCCTCTTTGTCCAGTGCGCAGACCATATAGTCCCCTGCCGTGCTGCTTTCAGGAAAAAAGCTTTCCAGGCTGCTGCGGTCGATCATAAACATAAGGATGCTGTTTACATCTCCGCTGATGGAGATGAGGGAATTGTTGACAGGACAGATATAAAGGTAGCTTTCTCCGTCATTTAAGGAAATAAACCGCCGCCAGTTGTTGGGATTCATCAGGTCATCGGAGAGGGAATACTGAAACAGTCCCTGATACTGAGAATTGTATTTCTGGGCCAGGCTAAGTTCGGAAAAATAGTTAGAGGACAGGATATACCCGCTTTTTTCCAGGTACACAAAAAGCTGCCCTCCCGCGATCAGCTGTTCAGGGGGCAGAATAAGGCCAAGCTGTTCCTGGACCTGCCAGGCCGTGTAGGAAAAAGCGGCGTCCTTCGGATCTCCGAAATCTGCCAGTGTCTTAAAAAGAGAACTGGAAGAAAGCTGCAGGCTGGCCGCATGGATCTGCTTTAACAGATCATCCGTCTGGCGGATGGAAGAGGAGAGGCTGCTTTTTGCCTGGGAATTCAGCCCTCTCTGCAGATGACGGTAGGAGGTATGATAAAAAATCGCTGCACTGATCAGCATCAGTGCCAGTACCAGACTGTATGAAATGGCAAGTCTGTTTTTAAAGGATAGATTCTTAAGTGTTTTCATAGGCATTATTATAATATAGGAGCTGAATGGAATCAATAGGAAATCAGTAAAAAAGTATGGGAATCATAAAATATGCGCGTTTTACCGTACATATCTTATGACAAGGTGAAAAAACATCTAAATTGTTAAAATATAAACAAACTGATGGCTTAGACAGTAAATCTATGAAATATGTACAACAAAATGAAATTTTAGCCGTTGAAATCAAGTAAAAACAGTGATAGTTTGTAAGTACACAAAAAATGCGTGTGATGCGATCAGCATACGAAATCTATGATTCGGAGGAAATGACATGAGAAAAGGATGGAAGCAGACTGCCGCAGCTGCACTGGCTGCGGTAATGGCTGCGTCACTGCTTGGCGGCTGTGGCCAAAAGAGCGGCACAGAGTCGGAAAAGGTAGAAAAATATACGGCGGACGGAGAACTGGTAAAGCCTGAAAAAATCACCGTCATGACAGATGGAACCGTCTTTACAAAAAGAAACGGAAGAGACGCACTGGAAAAAAGATGGGAGGAACTTACCGGAATCGATCTGGAGTTTATTCAGCCGGACCACAGCGCCTACTATGATGTGGTGGGCCAGACCTTTGCTTCTGGTGAGAAGAACTGGCCGGACGTGATTCTCTTAAGCTCCACCTATTACAGCGGCTATGCGGAAGAGGGCGCGCTGTGGGACATGACAGATACCTTTGAAAACTCTGACTTAAAGAAATCAGGAAGAATTACCGGCGAGGATGTCATCGACGGTATGCGTATCAACGGAAAGCTCTACGGCCTTCCTGTAAACCGCGGCGGCGGCTGTATTACCTATGTAAAGAAAAAATGGCTGGACAACTGCGGTCTGGATGTTCCAACTACCTATGATGAATACCTGAATATGCTGAAGGCATTTACAGAAGGAGATCCCGACGGGAATGGCGTCAACGGGGATACATATGCTCTTTCCGCAGCCGGCTTTATGGGCGAGGAAGCTCCGTATACCAATTATCTGCCGGAGTTTTATCAGGATGCCTACCCCTCCTTTACTAAGGATGAAAACGGGCGCTGGTATGACGGCTTTATGGAGCAGAACTTTAAGGACGCTCTGCTTCGTTTAAGAGACGCCTATGTAAAGGGATATATTGATAAGGAAACACTGACAAACGGTACCAGCGACGTGCGCAATAAGTTTTATGAGGATCGCAGCGGCGTATTTACCTACTGGGCCGGAACCTGGGCGGAGAATTTAAGAAGCAACCTGGCTAAAAACGGTCTGGATGACGAACTGATCCCTCTGCCTCCCATCAAGGAATTGGGAAACTACACGGAGAGAACGCCTGCGGTATGGTGCATCACCAACTCCTGCAAATACCCGGAAGCCGTTTATAAGTATTTTATTGAGTCCATGATGGACGGCGGCGATATGCAGACTCTTTGGACTTATGGCGTAGAGGGCGTACACTGGTCTACCAAGGCGGAGACGGTGTGCGGAAATACCTACGAAGAGGGTCAGTTCCATGGCCTGGAAAGCCTTGATAAGCCGGGAACCCAGTACACCAAGGGCCTTATGGATCCCACCCTTTCCATTGTAAAATGGGACAGCGATCCGGGAATCGATTCTGTGGCTCCGGCTGCCAAGACCTCACAGGAGATCTTCAATGAGAACTGCAAGCAGGCGCTGATGGTGCCTTCCACTACAGAGATGGCTACCTACAACGGTGATCTGACGACATTGAAGCGTTCTATTGTGGCAGACGTAGTAGTACAGGGTATGTCCATTGATGAGGCATATCAGCGCTTTGAGAAAGAGCATGGTGTGAAGTGGTCCAATATGATCGTGGATTCTCTCAATCATCTGGCAGCCACCGAGCAGTAAAAGGAAACGACATTGAAATTTGGAGGAAAATGGAATGAAAAAAGAGACATCCAACCCCGGCACCGGGGTGGTGCATAAAAAATCTCTGAAGCAGCAGTTATATTATTACAGAAGCTTCTATGTTATGTTTTTGCCTGTATTTATCTTTGCGGTAGTGTTCCACTACCTGCCCATGCTGGGAATCCGGTACTCCCTGTTCAGCTACAAAGGTATTAAGGCTCCGGAGTTTGTAGGACTGGCTAATTTCGAGCGTATGTTCTCCATGCCCGGATTCTGGAGTGCGTTTGGCAATACCATCCTGTTAAGTGTGGTAAAGCTTTTGCTCAATACTTTTATGGCAGTTGCGATCTCTATCCTGTTAAACGAGCTGCGTTTTATGAAGTTTAAAAAGGTAACACAGACCATCGTGTATCTGCCCCACTTTATGTCATGGGTAGTAACGGCTTCTGTATTTACGCTGATCCTTTCACCCGGCGATGCAGGCCTTGTAAATTCCATCCTTATCAAACTGGGAATTGTCAAAGAAGGCATTTACTTCTTAGGCGACAAGGACTGGTGGAGAACAATGTTCTACGTCATCAATATCTGGAAGGACACCGGCTGGGGAACCATTATATTCATGGCTACCTTATCGGGCATCAATCCTGAACTGTACGAGGCTGCGTCCATGGACGGCGCGGGGCGCTGGAATCAGATCCGCTACATCACTCTGCCGGCCCTTGCCAATACCATTATCACTGTGCTGATCTTAAACCTTGCAAAGGTTATGAACCTGTTTGAGTCCGTATTCGTACTGCAGAACGATGCAGTTATCCAGAAGGCAGATGTGCTTCAGACCTACATCTACACCCAGACCTTCAACTCCGGAGCCCTTCCTGACTTCGGATATACCACAGCGGTCAGCGTGACGGCATCTGTGGTAGGCTGTATCCTGGTGCTGCTGTGCAACCGCGCAAGCTACAAGGTACGCGGCAGAGGTATTGTATAGGAGGAATGTAAACCCATGAAAAAGAAAAATCTGACTGTTTTTAATGTGATATCAGTCATCATATTTATCCTGATCAGCCTGATCATGCTGATTCCCATTTACAAGGTGCTGGTGGACTCCTTTGACTTAAAGACTGCTTATGGTATGCGGCTTTTGCCAAAACAGTTCGGTCTTGACGGATATATTTCCGTATTTACCAACCCCACGCTGTTTCAGCCATTTTTGATCTCCTGCGTCACTACCATTGCAGGAACCTTTGCCGGTCTTGCCATCTCTACCCTGGGCGCTTATGTGCTGATCCAGTGGAAGATGCCAGGACGCAAGCTGTTAGCCAATTTCCTGCTTTTTACCATGATTTTTAACGGTGGTATGATCCCTACTTACCTGGTTATGAAAACACTGGGCCTGACGAATACCTTGTGGGTGGTTATCCTGCTTCCGGCGATCAATGTATACAATCTGGTGCTGATGAGAAACTTCTTTGAGGGCATCCCGGCCAGCCTGTTTGAATCTGCCGAGATTGACGGCTGTTCTCCTATGGGAACCTTCTTTAAGATCGTGCTTCCCTTATCCAAGGCGGCCTTAACAGCTATCGGCCTGATGTTCGCAGTCCAGTACTGGAACGATTACACCAACTATAAGCTTTACATTACAAATGAAAACCTGTATAATTTCCAGATGAAGCTGCGCTCCCTGATCATGGGAAGCGACCTGCCTTCCGCGGTGGGAAGCGCGACTGAGAACACGATCAAGAATGCGGCCGTTATTGTGGCCATCCTTCCATTCGTGATCATATACCCGTTCTGCCAGAAATATTTTATTTCCGGCGTGAACATCGGCGCTGTCAAGGAATGACAGACGCAGGGAGGAGAAACGCATGAGCGCTGGGACTTACAGAAATCCAATTTTATACGCAGACTACTCCGATCCGGATGCTATCCGGGTCGGGGCGGACTATTACATGGTGGCATCTTCGTTTACATATCTTCCGGGGGTGCCTCTCCTTCATTCCAGGGATCTTGTCCACTGGGAGATCATTAATTATTGTGTGCCTGCTCTGCCTTTTGAGAAATACGACCGGCCGGCCCACGGTTCCGGAACCTGGGCACCGTCCATCCGTTATCATAAGGGAGAGTTTTTTGTGTTTATCCCCCTTCCTGACGAGGGGATATTCGTGGCCCGTTCCAAAGACCCCAGGGGAACCTTTCAGCTGAACCGCCTGTGCGAGTCAAGGGGCTGGATCGATCCCTGTCCTTTCTGGGATGAGGACGGAAAGGCATACATGGTATTTGCCTATGCAAGAAGCCGCTGCGGCATCAAGCACCGGCTGGCCCTGGCAGAGATAGACCCGGAGTGTACGGGGCTTAGAGGAGAACCGAGGGTGATTTTTGATGGAACGCAGCTTGCGCCTACCAGCGAAGGGCCAAAGATGTATAAAAGGAATGGCTGGTATTATATACTGATGCCCTCCGGCGGCGTTGCCACCGGTTGGCAGTCGGCTCTGCGGGCAAAGGATATCCAGGGACCCTATGAGTATAAGATTGTGATGCATCAGGGCAATACGGCTGTAAACGGCCCCCATCAGGGCGCCTGGGTAGATACGCCGGAAGGGACGGACTGGTTCATTCATTTTCAGGATGTGGGAGAACTGGGACGCATCGTTCATTTGCAGCCTATGTGTTTCCAGGAGGATTGGCCTTTTATCGGCTGTGAGAGGAACGGAGACATGATTGGCGAACCGGTAGAAGAGTGGGAGCTGCCGGTGAAGGAAGCGCTGGTCTGCCGGATTGCGGATTCCGATGAATTTGAAAACGGAAGGCCGGGACTGCAGTGGCAGTGGCAGGCTAATCCAAAGGAAACGTATTTCGCACAAAAAAGGGGCCCAAAAGTCCTGCGTCTGGCCTGTCTGGCCAATGGGGAGCGGGAAAATCTGCTCTGGTATGCCCCCAATGTGATGACACAGATTCCACAGTCGGCGGCATTTACCGCCGAGGTAAAGCTTGCACTGGCCGGCGATGAGGATGACGGCAGGACCGCAGCCGGCGACGGAGATATGGCAGTCCTTGGAATGACGGGCCATCACTACGCATTTGGAGGCCTTGAACGGGAAAAAGACAAAGTTTGGCTGCGCCTTTACGAGGGCTTCGTAACGGGCAAGGAATTTGAGGGAGAGGCCATGGAGGGCCTGGTGTTTTCAAAGGAATGGAAGGAGAAAAGCCCCTTATGGCTGCGGATGGAGCTTTCGGAGAATAAGAAATTTTCCTTCTCTGCCTCAGAGGACGGAGAGAATTTCTGTCCTGTCGGTCCTGCCTTTCATCTGGAAAAGGGCACATGGACCGGCGCAAAACTCTGCCTTTGGGCCTGTAACCGCAGAAATGAACCGTCAGGAGGATGGGGTGAATATGATTACATACACATCAGCCACAAGACAGAACGCTGAGGAAGCTTTTGAGGCTGCCCTGGCAGGTGATCTGAAAAGGGTTCAAAAGCTGGCGGACTACACCTTCCACATGGAAACCTGCGATGAGGAGGGAAACAGCCTTCTGCACTATGCAGTCCGCGGAGGGAATCTGAAGCTGGTCCGCTTTCTCACAGAGGTCTGCGGTCTGGATCCGTCCTGGGCCAATAAAGCCCTGGTGACGCCCTTTGACCTGGCTCACAGGCAGGCGGAGGCAGAAGGGCCGGGGAGTAACGCCGCAGAGATTGAGGCCTGGATGGCTTTATGGTGCGGCTTTGACTATGAATCCTGCTACCGTAATCCCATCCTTAGGGGAATGTATCCCGATCCCAGCATTGTGCGGGTAGGAGAAGATTACTATATGGTAAATTCCAGCTTTGTATTTTTTCCCGGTATTCCCGTGTCTCATTCAAGAGATCTGGTTCACTGGGAAACCATCGGCTATGTGATGGCGGATCCCTGCTGGGCGAAGGAGCATCTGGGGCCTCTGGAAGGCGGACGCGGCTTCTGGGCACCGGATATCAGCTATCATAACGGCTGGTTTACCGTATGTGCAACCCTCAGGCTTAATGATGATGCAGACTGTATTCAGACCCAGTTTGTTTCCCGTTCCCGAAGGCCTGAAGGCCCTTATGGGGAACCGGTGATCCACAGAGTAGCAGGCATTGATCCTTCTATCTTTCATGATGAGGATGGCCGCTCCTATATGCTCCTTAACCGGGGGGCACGGATTATGGAAATCTCAGAGGATGGCAAAGAGTGCCTCTCCAAACCACAGCTTATCTGGTACGGCTGGGACAAGCACGGGCCGGAAGGGCCCCATATCCTTAAAAAGGACGGCTGGTATTACTGCTTTTTAGCCGAGGGCGGCACCGGAATGGGACATAAGATCACGGTGGCCCGCTCCAGACAGCTGATGGGGCCATATGAGGACTGCCCCTATAATCCCATTATGACGCAGAAGGATCCGGCGGCAGCCATCCAGTGCTGCGGCCATGGAAAACCGGTGAGCACACCAGACGGCCGCTGGTATATGGTGTATCTCTGCTCCCGGTATCTGGAAAATAAATGGGGGATGCTGGGGCGGGAAACCTGTCTGGATGAGATCAACTGGACTGCGGACGGCTGGCCGGTGGTAAATCAGCGGAAGGGTCCTTCCTATATGGCAAAACGGCCGTTGGGGACTTCGTATGTCCAGAAAGCCTCCGGCCTTCCTTATAACGGCTGGATCTGCCCCAGGACCATCGACAGCTCCCGAATCACCGTGTTTGAGGACGGCTGCCTCCAGATCCGGGGAGAGGCAATGGATTTGAATGACAGGGCCTGCGGCAGCCTGCTGGTGAAACGGCAGCCGGACTTTAACTTTACCTGTGAATATGAGATGTGGGCTCCCGGTAAAGACGGATATCAGGATGCCGGGCTGACCCTGTATTATGATGAAAATACCTACATTAAGTTTGGCATAAAAGGAGGCTGCCTTTTTGTGGAGGAATACGTGGATAACGCCTATATCCGCAGACAGGAAGGAAAGTTTGTGCCGGGAACCGGGCCGGTTTTCTTAAAAATCGTCACAGAAGGGCTCAATCGGACTTTTTATGTAAATCAAGAGAAATTTTGTACCTTTGAGGGTGTTACATCCATCTGCTCAGAGGGATTAAAAAAAGGAAAACGCTTTACAGGCGCGATGACAGGAGTGTACAACAATGGAACGAATCTTATATGCTGGAGACAGCACCGTAGCATTTAACAAGATCAATACATATCCCCAGACCGGTATGAGCCAGGCCCTGCCTTTGTATTTAAAAGATGATATACAGGTATTAAGCTTTGCCAAAAACGGCCGGAGCACCAAATCCTTTATCGCAGAGGGGCGTCTGGCGGCCATTGAACGGGAGTTAAAGGAAGGGGATTATCTCTTTGTCCAGTTTGGCCACAATGACGCAAAGCCCGATGAGGCACGTCACACAGATCCGGCTACAGACTTTAAGGAAAATCTTCTGACCTTTGCCAAAGCGGCGCAGGATCACGGCGCGAAGGCAGTATTCATCACTCCCATCGCAAGACGGCTGTTTGATGAAAAGGGAAGGTTTAAGAAGGGCAGTCATGGCGCTTATCCCACAGCCATGAAGGAGGCGGCTGCAAAAGCCGGTGTTCCTGTGGTGGATCTGACTGCCGTGACCGAGCAGTATCTGGCCGGGGTTGGGGAGCTTTGGAGCCGTCCGCTGTTTGTATGGCCAAAGGACAATACCCATTTAAAATATGAAGGAGCCGTTATGATGGCTGGTTTCCTGGCCAGGGGCCTGCGGGCACTGGGGGAGCCTTACAGCAGTCTGTTGGCAGAGGAGAAAGAGGGGGAATAATAAAAAATGGACAGATATCAGGAAATGGAGCGGCGCTTTGCCGCCTGTTATCAAAAGCACGGGGAGCACTCTGTGCTGGTGCTGCTGGAATTTTACAGGGGGCAGTATCACAAATTCCTGCTGTCTACCGTCTTTTTTGTACTGAAACATTCTCCCTCCCTGCTTTCGCCCCTGCTGATTGCCAATGTAATCAATGGTGTTATTGAAGGCGGCGAAGCAGGGCGAAGGGCGATTCTTATCAATGCAGGGATCTGGCTGGGGCTTTTAACCATCCATCTTCCTGCGAACTGGATTCACAACCAGTTAAAAAGCCGGGTGATCCGAAACACGGAGGCCGGTCTGCGGGCGGCTCTGGTGCGGAAACTTCAGGAACTGTCTATCCCATACCATACAGGCAGCCAGTCCGGCCGTCTGCAGTCGAAGATCATGCGCGATGTGGAAGCTGTGGAAACACTGTCCTCTCAGCTGTTTGTAAATCTGCTGAATATCGTGATGAACCTGGTGATCACCTTATCCATCACCGCCGTGAAAAACCGGTTGATCCTTTTGTTCTTTGTGCTGGTTGCGCCTGTGGCCGCAGCGGCGGTGGTGGCCTTCCGGGCAAAAATCCACAGAGAAAACCGCTCGTTCCGTCAGGGTATGGAGGAGACCAGCGCCCGTGTGATGGAGATGGTGGAAATGGTGCCTGTAGCCAGAGCCCATGCCCTGGAAGATAAGGAGGCGGCCCGGATCAGCGCCCTGCTGGAGGAGACCGCCAACCGGGGCTATCGTCTTGATATGGTTCAGGCCCATTTTGGAGCGGTCAGCTGGGTGGTATTTCAGGTATTCCAGGTGGTGTGCCTGGCCGTTTCCGGTTTTATGGCCATGTCCGGCCTTATAAAGGTGGGGGATGTGACCTTTTACCAGTCCAGCTTTACCACGGTGGTCAATCAGTTTTCGGCTCTGATTAACCTCCTGCCCATTCTCACAAAGGGACTGGAATCCGTCTCTTCCATCGGTGAGGTGCTTTCCTCTGATGATGTGGAGTGCAATGAGGGGAAGGAGGAGCTGGCCTCGCTAAAGGGCGACTATTTATTTAAACAGGTCAGCTTTGCTTATCCGGGCGGGGAAAAGGAAGTGCTCAGCGGCCTGGAACTTTCGGTCAGACAGGGAGAGACCATCGCCCTGGTGGGAGAGTCGGGATCGGGAAAGACCACGATATTAAATCTTCTGATCGGCTTTATCCTGCCTTCTAAGGGAGAACTGCTGATCGACGGGAAAGATATAAAGGGACTGAACCTGAGGAGCTACAGGCGGTTTATATCGGTGGTGCCTCAGACCCCGGTGCTGTTTACGGGAACCGTCCGTGAAAACATTACCTACGGTCTGGAACACGTAAGCGAGGAACAGGTGAGACAGGCCGTAGAGGCCGCCAATCTGTCCGGCGTCATCGAAAAACTTCCCCAGGGGCTTGACACCATGATTGAGGAGCATGGGGCGAACCTAAGCGGCGGCCAGCGTCAGAGAATCTCCATTGCCAGAGCGCTGATCCGGGATCCCCAGGTGATCATCCTTGATGAGGCCACCTCAGCTCTGGACAGCATCTCGGAGGCAGAGATCCAGGAAGCTCTGGAGCGCCTTACGAAGGGACGGACCACTTTTATTGTGGCTCACCGCCTGTCTACGGTCCGGGGAGCGGACCGGATTCTGGTCATCGGACGGGGCAGGATCAGAGAACAGGGGAGCTACCAGGAACTGATGGAGAGAAAAGGAGAATTTTACCAGATGGAACAGCTTCAGAGAATGGTGAGGTAAAGAGATATGCTGCGATATGACGGACCAGTTATTACGTTTTTGATGAAACTTGGAGATATGGTGATCCTCCATGTGCTCTGGCTGCTTTGCAGCCTGCCAGTGATTACCGCAGGGCCCTCTGCGGCTGCCGCACACTATGTAGCGTTAAAGCTGGTAAGGGATGAAGGGAGTTCCGTAGTTTCCATGTTTTTTAAGGCCTTCCGGGCCAATTTCCGTCAGGCGCTGCCTCTGGGGCTTATAAGCCTCTTTGCAGGGGCGGTGATCGGCGCGGATCTCTATCTGCTTTCCGGGCCGGCGCAGATGGGAGGGGCGGCAGGGTTTTGCATGATGGCTCTTACTGTGTTCTTGACGATCATCTACGGGATTACTCTGCTCTGGCTGTGGCCGGTGCTTGTGACCTATGAGACAACCTGCCTTGGTGCAGTCCGCAGCGCATTTTTCATGGCGGCGGGCAACTGGGGAGAGACTTCTGTCATGGTGCTGCAGGATCTTGTTCTGGGGATCCTGGCCGTGGTCAGTATCGCCTTTTTACCCCAGGCGGCGGTTATTTTTGCCATTTTCGGCTGTCCTTTGTTTTTCGTAGTCAATGCTTTTCATATAAGAAGAGCCTTTGACCGGCTGAAGGAGGCTGGAAGGGAAATGCAGGAGAAGGAGGAAGAAGGGAATGGATGAAAAGCAAAAACGGATCCTGGCAGTGAGCCGCTACTATGACAGTCTGGATGGGATGATGAAAAAATACGATCGGCTGGGAAGAAAAGAGGCCTTTGGCGGAGGGGATCAGGAGGAATGGAAACGGTGGAAACAGAGGGCAGGAAAACACCTCTGGGAACTGCTTGGAATGGACGAGATGGAAAACTGCCCTCTGTGTCCAAAGCTCTTGGAGCGAACAGAGCTTTTCGGAGGAATTATCAGGGAGAAAGTTCTGCTGCAGACAGAACCGGATGTCTGGATGCCGGTATATATCCTGATCCCGCCGGCAAAGGAGGGACGCCCAGGCTGCGTCCTGGCCCCTCATGGCCACCAGGGAGCGGGAAAATACAGTGTGGCAGGCTGCAGGGAGATTCCTGCCGTGGCAGAGGCCATTGACCGGTTCCACTATGATTACGGCCTCTATCTGGCAAAACTGGGCTATGTTGCACTCTGCCCCGATGCCAGAGGCTTTGGAGAACGGAGAGACAAGGCCTTTCAGAAAGAGGAAGAGGAGGCGTTTATGCGGGGAACCTGCTTCCATCTGGCCCATATGGCGGAGCCTCTGGGCATGACCGTGGCGGGAATGAATACCTGGGACCTGATGCGGCTGATCGACTACGTCGAGGAGAGGGGAGAGTGGCGCACCGACGATCTGGGCTGCGTGGGCTTTTCCGGCGGCGGCCTGCAGACCCTTTATCTGGCAGCCTTGGACGACCGCGTCCGCCGGGCTGTGATCAGCGGCTATCTCTATGGCTTTAAGGATTCGCTTCTGGAATTAAATGGAAACTGCAGCTGCAATTATGTCCCCGGCCTCTGGAAGGCCTTTGACATGGGAGATATTGCTTCCCTGATCGCCCCACGGCCGCTGGTGATTCAGTCAGGCTGTTCTGATCACCTCAACGGCCCCAGAGGAATCAAAAATGCAGATGAACAGGTAGAGATCATCCGTTTAGCCTACCGCCTAAACGGAGCGGAGGATCGGCTGATCCATCATCACTATGAAGGCGGCCATCAGTTTCACGAGGAAGATCTGAAGGAGGATCTGGAGCGCATGGAAAAGGATTGCAGATAAATGGGAAATTTTAGAAAAATATCTTCTAAAATCTGGAAATTTCAGAAGATAACTGAAAAAAATTCTCAATAAGTAAATGTTGGATTTGACTAACCGGTTTCCGTTTGGTAAATTATGTGTATAGAACCTGAAAAATATGTGAGGGCTCTGTGAGGGAGCAGAGAACATATGCAAAGAGTCAGAAAGGACAGTGATGGCATGAAGCAGCACAGATTCTGGGCCCTGGCGATGGTATTTTGCCTGGGTATGACGCTCTATACTGGATACAGGCATAAGTAATTTGACCCACTCAAATCACAAAGACAGATCAGGAGGATAAAAAATGTTAGACGTAGATAAGATGAAGAAAATCGGATTGTTCGCAGGCGGCGTGCTGTTCGGTACAGCAGGCGTAAAGGTACTGGCAAGCAAGGATGCCAAGCGCTTTTATATCAACTGTCTGGCAGCCGGCCTTCGCGCAAAGGACTGCGTGATGACTACAGCCACTAACATTCAGGAGAACGCAGAGGATATTCTGGCAGAGGCAAAGGCCATCAATGACGAGCGCTGCAAGGAGGAAGTATTCGAGGACGAGAGCGCGCCCGAGGAAGCATTTGCGGAGGAGACCGCTCCTTTAGAGGCATAAAACAGCGACAGATAATATAAAAACGGGGGCCTGGGGAGCAGATACATTTCCCAGGTCCTCTTTTATGAGGAGAACCGCAATGAAATTTTCCATCAAACATGAGATAAAGGGCCGGCTCAGGGTCCATATTTACCAGAAGGGGGCCATGACCCTGCGTCAGGCAGACCTCCTTCAGTATTATCTGGGAACACTCTGCGGGGTAGAATCGGCAAAGGTGTATGAGCGTACCGCAGATGCGGTGGTGGTTTATAAGGGAGACCGTCAGGATATCCTGGAAAGCATCTGCCGCTTTACCTATGAGGACGAAGGCTTAAAGGAGCTTGTTCCGTCGGCCAGCGGCCGCGCCTTAAACAGGGAGTACAAAGAAAAGCTGATTCAGAGGGTTATGATACGGGCCGCTACAAAGGTATTTTTCCCTGGCTGGCTGAGAGCCGCCTACACAGCCGTCAGCGCCGTCCGCTATGTATACCGGGGCCTTTGCTGTCTGCTCCAGGGCCGTCTTGAGGTCGAGGTGCTGGACGCCACCGCAATTTCCGTATCCATCATCCGGAGGGATTTTGACACCGCAGGCTCTGTTATGTTCCTCCTTGGTATCGGCGGCCTTCTGGAGGAATGGACGCACAAAAAGTCCGTAGGCGACCTGGCAAGAAGTATGTCCTTAAATATTGAAAAGGTATGGCAGAAAACCGGGGACGCAGAGGTGCTGGTTCCTGTATCCTCCATCCGTGAGGGTGATTTCATTACCGTCCATCTGGGAAACGTGATCCCTCTTGACGGCATTGTGACAGAGGGCGAAGCCATGGTCAACCAGGCTTCCATGACCGGAGAATCCATACCGGTAAAGAAAGAGAAGGGATCCTATGTCTATGCGGGAACTGCCGTAGAGGAAGGGGAGATTACCTTACAGGTAAAGAGCGCCCAGGGATCCACCCGTTTTGAGCGTATTGTTCAGATGATCGAGGATTCTGAAAAATTAAAATCTGCGGTGGAGGGGAAAGCCTCCGGCCTGGCCGATGCCCTGGTTCCCTGGAGTCTGGGGGGGACAGCCCTGACCTGGCTTATCACCAGAAACGCCACCAGGGCGATTTCCATCCTGATGGTGGACTTTTCCTGTGCTTTAAAGCTTGCCATGCCTCTTGCGGTGCTGTCGGCCATGCGTGAGGCCGGCAGCCGCCACATCACAGTCAAGGGCGGCAAATTTTTAGAGGCAGTGGCCCAGGCGGACACCATCGTATTTGACAAGACAGGAACTCTTACAAAGGCAGAACCAGTAGTAGCCGACATTGTTCCCTTTAACGATATGAGCCGGGATGAGCTGTTAAAGACAGCCGCCTGCTTAGAGGAACATTTCCCTCATTCCATGGCCAACGCAGTGGTTAAGGAAGCGGCCAGACGGGGACTGATTCACGAGGAGATGCACTCCAAGGTGGACTATATTGTTGCCCATGGAATCGCTACTTATGTAAACGGAACACGCGTGATCATCGGCAGCCATCATTTTGTATTTGAAGATGAAGGCTGTGAGATTCCTGAGGCGCGCAGGGAGGAATTTGAGGCTCTGCCGCCCTCCTATTCCCATCTGTATATGGCAATGGGCGGAAAGCTGGCAGCGGTTATCCTCATTGAGGATCCTCTTCGGGAAGAGGCGGGCCGGGTGATACGCTCCTTAAAAGAACTGGGCATCAGGAAAGTAGTCATGATGACCGGAGACAGCGAACGCACCGCCAGGGCCATTGCACAGCGGGTAGGCGTGGATCAGTATTTTTCGGAGGTGCTGCCTGAGGACAAGGCAGGCTTTGTGGAGCGGGAAAAGGCCGCCGGCCGCAAGGTGATCATGGTGGGGGACGGGATCAATGATTCACCGGCCCTTTCAGCCGCAGACGCCGGCATCGCCATCAGTGAGGGGGCGGCCATTGCAAGAGAGATCGCCGATATCACCATATCTGAGGAGGATTTATATCAGCTGGTTACCTTAAAGGCCATCAGCAACCGTCTTATGAGCCGGATTAACTGGAATTACCGTTTCGTAATCAGCTTCAATCTGGGACTGATCCTCATGGGCGTGGCAGGTCTTATCTCTCCCGCGACCTCTGCGCTGCTTCACAATACTTCCACTGTGGCGGTCAGCTTAAAGAGCATGACCGATCTGCTGGATGAAAAAGAAGAGTAAACTGGAAATAATTGTATTTCAATATAGAAAAGAGAGCAGCCGATATCTGCGGCCTGCTCTCTTTTTGCGGGATATACTTAAAAATAAATTGCAAAAATATGACAGGGGATGATAGAATAGCAAGATGGAAAGGAGAGAACAGGGATATGGATATAAATGAAGAGATGAAGATATATATGCAGACCATAGGATTTCTGGATGAGAGTACCAATGATTATCTGTATATATATGACATGATCAGCGACCGTATTTATTTCACGGATAAGATATGTGAAAAATATCCCTTACCTGCGGCGAAAGACCAGGGTATCCCTTTAAACGTCTGGGGCAGCATCGTTTACTCCAGAGATCT
Organism: Enterocloster alcoholdehydrogenati; assembly: GCF_013282095.1. GTDB lineage: Bacteria > Bacillota > Clostridia > Lachnospirales > Lachnospiraceae > Enterocloster > Enterocloster alcoholdehydrogenati. Next base: position 126,896 of record NZ_BLTJ01000002.1, on the reverse strand, counting down.
GGCGCAGCTTGAGCAGAATTTAGCTGATATTAAAAATGGAATTTCTGATACCCATGATATGGAATACCGGCTGATCGATCGGGAAGGAAACCGTGTGTGGGTCAACTGCCGGGGAAATGTACATACAGATGAGGAAGGCCGGCCGCGGGTTCTTATTGGAAGTGTATCCGAGCTGGCGGCCCGGCTCAGAGTGGATGATCTGACCGGACTGCAGAATTACGATAAATATATAGAGGATATGGGGAAATGTCTTGCAGATACAGATGGATATCTGATGGTTTTAGGCATTGATGATTTCAAACATATCAATGTTAAAAACGGGCGTGTATATGGAAATCGTATCCTTAAAATGATAACAGAGATACTGGAGGAGCACAGCGTACGGCCTATGAAACTGTACCGCATGGCCGGGGATTGCTTTGCAGTGGATTTTCCGCAAAAAAGCCGCGAGGATGTCCTGCAGTTTTACACAGCCGTAAAACAGGAGATTGAAAAGCAGTGTACTGTTTCTGCAGGCGTTGTGCCCTATGAACAGGGCAATGGCATGGATGGAGGAATGATCTACCAGTACGCGGAAAACGCTCTGGACCGGGCAAAAAAAGAAGGAAAAAATACGCTGATATTTTTCTCATCTGAGGATTATCAGAAAAACCTGGAGCAGATCCGGCTGTTAGATGAGATTAAGACGTCTGTCCGGGAGGGATATAAGGGTTTTTTCCTCTGCTATCAGCCTCAGATTACCCAGGATTCCTTTGTTCTTTACGGAGCGGAGGCGCTGCTGCGCTATCAGTCAGATACTCGCGGCCTTGTAGGGCCAGGAGAATTTATTCCCCTGTTAGAGCAGAGCGGGCTGATCTGCGAAGTGGGGCTATGGGCCCTGCGGACGGCAGTAAGACAGTGTGTACTCTGGAGAAAGAAGGTGCCTGATTTTCATATCAATGTAAACATTTCCTATGTGCAGCTGCGTGAAAAGGAGATAGAGGGACAGGTGCTGGAACTTCTGCAGGATGAGGGGCTGCCGGGGGAGGCTCTTACACTGGAGGTGACGGAGAGCATACAGCTTCGGGACTATCCCTATTTTAACCGAATCTTCCACCAGTGGAAACGAAACGGGATACAGATCGCTATCGATGATTTCGGCACTGGCTATTCCAGTTTAAGCTACTTAAAAAGCATTGACATAGACGAGGCCAAGATAGACCGCTGTTTTGTCACCCATATTCAGGAAAATGCCTATCATTACCGCCTGCTCTCCAACATGATCGAGCTGGCTCACAGCGCACAGATCCGGGTTTGCTGCGAGGGCGTGGAGACTACGGAAGAACTGGCTGCCTTAAAGGAACTAAAGCCGGATGTGCTCCAGGGGTTCCTTTTTGCAAAACCCTGCCTTAGGGAGGAGTTTGAGCGGCTCTATCTTGAGGCAGATACCGAGGAATACAAAAAACGCATGGAGCAGGGCCGCTGTTTCAGAAAGCTGCCTGCAAAGAAGGCGGTATATGTTTCAGGCGGGGACCAGGAGGGATATTTAAGTATCCTTGAGGATATTCAGCTGGGCCTCTGGAGGATATGCATGAACGAGGAGACGGGCAGCTGCGAGATGTATGCAGATGCAGTCATGCGCAGTATTATGGGCCTGAAAGAAGAACTGTCCCCAAAAGACTGCTATGCCTACTGGTATAACCGTATCAGCGAGGGGTATTATAACTATGTAGAGCAGGCAGTGGAACAGACGGCCCGGACCGGCAGGATGGTGCAGATAGAATACACCTGGAATCATCCGAAGCGGGGAGCTGTAACCGTGCGGTGTGCGGCAGTGAGACGGCCAGCCCATGGCAAAAAGATCTGTCTGGAAGGATACCATCGGATTATCAGTGATCTGGAAATCCCTGATTTTCTGCCGAATAACCGTCTGAGCGAGCAGTTTGAATACAACGAGAAAAAACAGGCCATTTATTTTCACACCAAGCGGCGTTTGATTGCAGGCGATGCCATAAGAGAGCAGGGATTTCCGGACTGCTGGATCAGAGAACAGATTGTACATCCTCATTTTGCGGCTGAATTTAAAGGTATTTTTAAGAATGTACAGGAAAAAGAGGATGAGAGAGGCAAAGAGATGCTGCTTCTCACAAAGAAAGGGAACTACGAATGGTTTAAGCTGAAGGCAGCTCATTTAAGCCGTAAGCAGCAGGACGCAGGTACCATTGCGGTAATTATGGAACCGGCGGATCATGAGCGGGCCATGGAGCTGGAGTATATGAAAAAGTCTGATTTTTACGAGGCTCTGCTCTCGGATACAGTGGCCCATGCGGAGGTGGATGTGGAGAGCGGACATATCATGAAGGCCACCGGCGTATGGGAAACCTATGGGATAGAAAGCAGAGAAGAACGGGCGGACTTTGACAAGGTAGTGCAAAAACAGGTGAGCCTGGTGGTATATCCGGAGGATGAAGAAGAATACCGCAGCCACTTAAATCTCCGCTATATGAAGGAGATGTATAAAAAAGGCGTTCCAACCATGGAACTGTGTTTCAGACGCTATGTCGGGACGCAGCTTTACTGGATGAAGCTGGTGCTCCATGTATTCCAGGACCGGTACACGGAAAATATGTATGCCCTTCTGTATTTGAAAAACATTGATGCTGAGAAAAAGAGGGAGCTGGCTCAGGAAAATGCCGCTACCAGGGATCCGCTCACAAATGTATATAATCGAACTGCCTTTGAAACTGAGGTAAAGCGGTTTATGAATGGGGATGAGCCGGATGCAAAGGGGGCGCTGATCATCCTGGATTTGGATGATTTTAAACAGGTAAATGACCGTTTTGGGCATCTGAAGGGAGATGAGACTCTTAAATTTCTGGCAGAGATTCTTAAGAGTACCTTTAGGAGCCACGATGCCATCGGCCGCCTTGGAGGGGATGAATTTCTGGTGTTTGTAAAGGGAACCATTGACAGAAGCATTTTAGATAAACGGATGGGAGAGCTGCTTGCAAAAGTAGGACGGCTGGGGAAAATCCCTCTGTCCTGCAGCGCGGGAATCCGCCTCGTGGGGGAAAAGGATTTTGACTATAATGAAGACCTGAGAAAAGCAGATGTGGCCCTGTATGCCAGCAAAAAGCTGGGAAAAAACTGCTACAGCTACTACGAGGAACAGACATAAAGAAGCGGCCAGCCTCAGGCCTGTATAGCAGATATGAAAACACCCGGCGTATTCATGAGAAGAATACGCCGGATGTTTTTTAGCGGCCGGCCGCTTCTTTTTTGCGGATGACCGGAAGGATCAGCCCCAGGGCGGTAAGGACAAAGGGGGTGATCACGTTTAAAGCGGTGGAGACCATGTCTCCCTTTACATACATACCAAAGATACAGCAGAAGGCCGTTACGAAAAAGCACCAGATACCGGCTGTCAGAGCGATGCCCTGGCTCTTTACAAAACGGTATTCAGGCTGGAAACGGTCTGCGGCCTTTCTCAAAGCGATATAAGCGGCAAATACCCACAGATAACGCAAAGGCATGGTGACGGAGTTTAACTTATTTAACTGGGTCAATACGGCAGCCGCTCCGGGAACGAAGGACTGGATCAGGATGATACTTCCTGACAGGCAGGCTACCATAAGGATACCGTTAATGTAAGCGCCGTACTTGTTCTTCTTTAACAGTTTGGTAGGAACGAACTGTCTTGCATCCTCATTATCAAGAAGCATACGAAGAGGAGCATCAATGCTGAGCACCAGAGTGGAGAACTGACCGATGGCATTGCAGGCTGCGTAGATGATCAGCAGCAGATTTCCTACATGGTAATACTGTCCCAGCTTCTGGAAGGACCAGTAGGAGCCGTTGGAAACGTAGGAACTGAAACTTTCGGAGCTTTCATTGATAACCGTTGGATCAAACATCATGCCCATGGCGATGGTACCAAGGATGGCGCAGACCATAACCATAATGGCAAGGGCGATCATGCCCTTTGGGAAACCCTTGGACGGATCCTTTACCTTATTTACATAAGGAGAAATTTTCTCGCATCCGCCTACGGCAAATACCAGGATAGAAAGGGAGGTAAAGTATCCCACGTTGAACTGGGGAATCAGCTTGTCCCATGTAAAGTCCACAGAAACATAACCGCCGTTTGGATTGATGACGGGGGCTGCGAACATCATCAGGATATACAGGATGGACATGATGAACATACTGGTTCCCGCGATGGTCGCAAGCTTCTTTAAGGGGTTTAAGCCGCGGCTGGCAACCCAGCAGAAGAACAGGAGAACAGCCAGTGTGGCAAGCTGGATCCAGATGGTGGGGAACTGGTCGTAGGTCGTACCGTTCTGGAAAAACATCCAGCTTAAAGCTTTTAAGCCGCCGCTTCCCTTGCTTGCGATATAGGTAACGTGGCAGGCCCAGTAAGTCCAGCCTGCATAGTAGGCAAACTTGGGATTGATGGTTTCGTGGATCCAGGAACTGACGCCGCCGCCGGAGTGCTTAAAAGCAGAACCCAGTTCGCCTACCATCAGAGCATAGGGGACGAAATAGAGGGCAAACATTAAGATCCAGCTGAAAATGACCTGTATACCATTAAAGTATACGAAGCCGTTGAGTACATTTCCAAAGCCCCAGACCGTGGAAAAGGCCATGAAGGCAAGGGTGTACCATGGGATTTTCTTTGAGTTTTCCATTTGTAACCTTCCTTTTCTAAAGTATAGTACGCTCCCATGAGCGTTAAAACGTGATGCCTGCTTACTATATCATATTTTTCAGCATTATTCAAATAAAAGTAAGTTTTTCTCCCTCTATACGGAAAAATATGTTTTTTATTCGGCACATGAGAAAAAATACTCAATAATCATCTATGCCTTCCACGTGAAATGTGATAGGATTCAAATGAAAGTTAGCAAAAGCTAACATTGCGGCGGGACACAACAGAAGAGGACTGCCGGATCAAGAAGGAGGATACCTATGCAGGATTACAGTCAGTGGGACGGCTTTGAGGGCCGCCTCTGGAAGGAAGAAGTAAACGTAAGAGACTTTATTCAGAACAATTATACTCCCTATGAGGGGGACGAGAGCTTTTTGGCAGGGCCAACGGAGGCAACCGACCGTCTCTGGGGGATTTTACAGGGGCTGCAGAAGGAGGAGAGAGCCAAGGGCGGTGTCCTGGACATGGATACCGATATTGTGTCCGGCATCACCTCCCACAAGCCTGGGTACATAAGCGAGGAGACAAAGGACTTAGAGCAGGTGGTGGGTCTTCAGACAGATAAGCCCTTAAAGCGCGCCTTTATGCCATACGGCGGAATCAAGATGGCAGAGGAAGCCTGCCGCACTTATGGCTATGAGCCAAACCCGGAGCTGCACAAGATTTTTACGGAATACTGCCGCACACACAATCAGGGCGTATTCGACGCATACACCCCCGAGATGAAGAAGGCCCGTCACAGTAAAATCATCACAGGTCTGCCGGATACCTACGGCCGGGGCCGCATCGTAGGCGACTACCGCCGCGTGGCTCTCTACGGCATTGATTTTCTGATCCGTGAAAAGCAGCATGATTTTGCGATCTGCGGTGACGGCACTATGGTAGATGAGACCATTCGCCAGAGAGAGGAGATCAGCCGTCAGATCGGGGCTTTAAAGGAAATGAAAGAAATGGCCCAGTCCTACGGCTTTGACATTTCCCAGCCGGCAACCACGGCCAGGGAAGCGGTTCAGTGGCTTTACTTCGGCTACCTGGCAGCTATTAAGACCCAGAACGGCGCGGCCATGAGCGTGGGACGTATTTCAACCTTCTTGGATATCTATATTGAAAGAGACTTAAAGAAGGGGATTTTAACAGAGGCCCAGGCCCAGGAGCTGATCGATCATCTGGTTATGAAGTTCCGTATGGTGAAATTTGCCCGTATTCCATCCTACAACCAGCTCTTCTCCGGCGATCCTGTATGGGCAACTCTGGAGATGGCGGGAATCGGCGTAGACGGCCGCTCTATGGTGACAAAGAATGACTTCCGTTTCCTCCACACTCTGGAAAATATGGGGCCCAGCCCGGAGCCGAATCTGACGGTTCTCTATTCCTCTGCTCTGCCGGAAGGCTTTAAAAAGTATGCCGCAGACATTTCCATCCGCACCAGCTCCGTGCAGTATGAAAATGATGATGTGATGAAGCCGGTATGGGGAGATGACTATTCCATCTGCTGCTGTGTATCCGCTACCCAGACAGGTAAGGAGATGCAGTTCTTCGGTGCAAGGGCCAATCTGGCAAAATGCCTGTTATATGCTATGAATGGCGGCCGGGATATGAAAACAAAGGAGCAGGTAGGGCCGGAGCTGCGCCCCATTACCTCTGAGTATCTGGATTATGATGAGGTAATCCGCAAGTATGACGTGATGATGGACTGGCTGGCAGGTCTGTATGTAAACACCCTGAACCTGATCCAGTATATGCACGATAAATATTTCTACGAGGCGGCGGAAATGGCCCTCATTGATACCGATGTGCGCCGGACTTTCGCGACAGGAATCGCAGGTTTCTCTCATGTAGTGGATTCCTTAAGCGCCATCAAGTATGCGAAGGTAAAGACCATCCGTGAAGAGGACGGACTGATCATTGATTTCGAGACAGAGGGAGATTTCCCGCGATATGGAAATGATGATGACCGGGCAGACGACATCGCAGTATGGCTTCTTAAGACCTTCCTGGACAAGTTAAAGAAGCGCCATACCTACCGCAATTCAGAGGTGACCACCTCTATCCTTACTATTACGTCTAACGTGGTATATGGAAAGGCCACCGGAAATATGCCAGACGGACGCCGAGCAGGAGAGCCGTTGTCTCCGGGAGCGAACCCATCCTATGGAGCGGAAGCCAACGGCCTTCTGGCATCCTTAAACTCCGTTGCAAAGTTACCCTATGAGTGGGCGCTGGACGGTATCTCCAACACCCAGACCATCAATCCTGATGCACTGGGCCATAATGAGGCGGAGCGCATTGAAAATCTGGTTCAGGTGATGGACGGCTATTTTGACCAGGGTGCGCACCATCTGAATGTAAACGTGTTCGGAACGGAGAAGCTCATTGACGCTATGAACCATCCGGAGAAGGAGGAGTACGCCAACTTTACCATCCGCGTATCCGGCTATGCAGTGAAGTTTATTGACCTGACAAAGGAACAGCAGATGGATGTAATTTCCAGAACCTGCCACAAGGCAATGTGAGAACGGGAATAAAAGACGGTTATACATAAAAAGTTAAGAACCGGTCCGGGGAAACGTATTTTCCCTGGACCGGTTCTGCCGGTTGGAGATAGGGGATTTACATACCCAAAGCCGGCAGGGAAAACAGGACAGAGGAGAATTGCAGATGGAAACACAGGAAAGAAGGAGAGAAGATGTACAGGGGCAGGTTCATTCTATGGAAACCTTCGGGCTGGTAGATGGGCCGGGAGTCCGGTTTGTGGTATTTTTACAGGGATGTCAGATGCGCTGCCGCTATTGCCACAACCCGGAAACCTGGCCTGCGGAAGGCGGAACCATGTGGGGGGCAGGGAAACTGTTTGAGCATATATACCGCTACAGGAGCTACTGGAAGAAAAAGGGACAGCCAAACGGCGGGATCACAGTCAGCGGCGGCGACCCTCTTTTGCAGCCGGAGTTCGTGGCAGAGCTTTTTGCCTTTGCAAAGGAAAAGGGTGTCCATACGGCCATTGATACATCTGGAAATCCGTTCTCTTTAAACTCCCCTTATATAGAGCGGTTTGAGAAACTTATGGAGACAACCGATCTGGTGCTTCTGGACCTGAAGGAAATAGATGAGGAAAAGCACAGGGCTTTGACAGGATGTTCCAATGAAAACGTCCTTGCGCTGGCCCGCTGGCTGTCAGATCACGGAAAAGAAATGTGGATCCGCCATGTGCTGGTGCCGGGACTTACAGATGATGAGCAGGGGCTTCTCGGCCTGAGAGAATTTATCCGCAGCTTAAAGACGGTCAGCCGGGTGGAGATTCTTCCCTATCATACATTGGGAATGTTTAAATGGAAAAATATGGGAATCACTTATCCTCTGGAGGGAACGCCGGTACCGGCAAAAGAGGAGATAGAACGGGCGGAGAGACTCATTGGTGCAGGCGTCTTTCGCTAACAGGAAAAGGGAAACCGCTGATATGTTTCAGAGGTTTCCCTTTCGTCAATAATTGAAACGATTACCGTCCCTGGCCCTTGCTTGGGATCAGTTCGCCGGTAGTATTTCCATGGCAGATCGGCTTCCACTCTACCTTCTTTACAAGAGCTACGGCAGAGATCGGAATATAGGTAAACATAAAGAGCGGAAAGGTGAAGGTATAGAGAATCTTCTTGCGGGTGGACATGGCCACCTGCTTCCACTCTGCGGCCATGGTGATGGCGCCGTAAATCAACAGGCTTACATAGAACATACCCAGGGTGCGTCCAAGGAAGGACAGGTTCTCGGCAACGATCATTTTTGCAATGTAGCCCGGCTCTGTAAAGAAAGCGCAGAGCATGACTGCATTGATGATCAGGGCGGCCAGCGTAAAGAACATACCGGGAGCCACAGTCATAAAGATGTCATAGCAGGAAAAACCCTTTCTTCCCGGACGGAAACAGCCGCGGATCAGGCCTAAGCTGTAATGCCAGTCTACCTGATAAAAGCCCTTGGACCAGCGAAGTCTCTGTCTCCAGGACTGGCCGAAATGCACCGGCTGCTCGTCATAGATGACAGCTTTGTCGCAGTAGCCGATGACCTTGCCGTCAATGGCGCAGTTTACAGAAAATTCAATATCCTCTGTTAATAGATGGAAGGGCCAGCCGCCATTTTCACGGATCACTTCGCCGGACACCAGAAAGCCCGTTCCGGAGATTGCGCAGTTGGTTCCAAGAAGCATACGGGGGAAGTTTAAAAATCTGGCTTCCCGCAGAAACCACAGCCCGTATCCGGCAGATATCCAGTTGGCTCCGAAATTCTTGGAATTGCGGTAGCTGGTAAGGGCAGCGTAGTTTCCGCTGTCAAAGGTATTGTTCATCTCCCGCACAAAGCAGGGATCTACATAATTGTCCGCATCGAATACGAAATATCCGTCGTATACGTCCTTGCCGGAGGCGGAGAGACATTTGAACAGATAATCCAGGGCATAGCCCTTGCCGATCAGATCCCGGTTGAAGCGGCGGTAAACCTTGGCGCCTGCCGCTAAGGCCACCTGAGCCGTATTGTCGGTACAATTGTCGGCGATCACATAGATGTCAAGAAGCTCCGAAGGATAGTCCTGGGCTTTCAGGCTGGCGATCAGGCCGCCGATTACATTTTCTTCGTTTCTGGCGGAAATCACAGCCGCATACCTGTGAAGGGCATGGGGCGTATCAGGCGTCTTTGTGCGTCTGCGGATCAGACCCAGCAGAAGATAACCGATCTGATAAAAATAGAACACAACAAATATGGTTGCCATCACATAATTAAAATAATGCAGCATTCGCAGTGTACTCATATTTAACCTCTTTATATAGTTTTTTGATCCCGTCTCATCCGCCGGGACCGGTTTATGTAGAATCATTATAAAAAATAGCATAATTTTTAAATAATACAAGAGTTTTAAAGAAATTCATAAAATCTTAATAATTACTTCATATAGTATTCAATTATGAATGATAATAACGGCTGCAATTGTTTGTTTCGTATTTACTTTAGGCCAAAGAGCCGATATAATAAATGGAAGAACGAATGGAAACGGACATAGCTGGGCCGTTTGAGGACACAAAAATAAAAATTCATTTAAAGTGTCGCAAAATAATAAAAGTTGTGGTATACTGAATTGACATATTTTCAAAATTAAGGAGCGTCTGTATGCTGAATGAAGAGAAGGTCCGCTATATGACAGAGCTGGCCATATTTGAAAAAAATCAAGGCAGAAGGATCTTTCCTGTAAACCGTTTCTTTAAAAGCGACTATGTGGGAGGGCAGATGTTCCGGGCTTTTTTCGGTTATACCTTCAGCTTTTTCCTTATTCTGCTCACCTGGGGGATTTATAAACTGGATGTGATTATGGGAGGGGCAGAGATCAGCCAGATTCATTCCTGGATCACAAATGGCGTCCTTGCCTACGGCGGAGGACTGTTTCTGTATCTTATGATCACCTGGCGGGTCAGCGCCAGGCGTTATGATATTGCCTCCAGGACTCAGACCATGTTTACGGCCCGCCTGCGCCATCTGGTGAAGCGATACGGAAAAGACCGGCCGGATGCCGGCAGAGAGAATCGAGGAGGAAGAACCATATGACAGGACTTCTGCTCTGGAAAGAGCATCTGAAGGAATTTTACGAGAAATACAACCCCATGATCCATCCGCTGATCCGTTTTTTATTTACTCTGTGCACGGTGCTCAGCATCAATTCTACCATCGGATATATGGCTAAGCTTAAAAATCCCCTGGTGGTTCTTATGGTTTGCCTGGTGGGGGCGCTTCTTCCAAATTGTACGCTGGTGCTTTTGATCGGCTGCCTGCTGGCGGTTCATCTGTATGCAGTTTCCATGGAGATGGCCCTGATCGCGGTTCTGATGATGATTGTGGTGGGGATTCTTTATTACGGCTTTAAACCGGGAGACAGCTGGCTGCTGGTGCTTACACCGTTAGCGTTCCTTTTTAAGATTCCCTATGCGGTACCTCTCCTTGTAGGGCTGGGAGGAAGCTTATGCTCTGTGATCCCTGTAAGCTGCGGCGTGTTTTTCTACTATCTCGTAATGTATGTAAAACAAAACGCAGGCGTCCTTACGGGAGAGGGGGCTGTGGACATGGTACAGCGCTACAGCCAGATTGTCCGCGCAGTATTCTTCAATCAGACCATGATCGTCATGATTGTCACCTGTATTGTGGGAATCCTGGTGGTGTACCTGATCCGGAGGATGTCTATCGACTATGCCTGGGTGGTGGCTATTGTGGCCGGTTCTGTGGCGGAGCTCCTGGTGATCTTCATCGGGGACTTTATATTTGGCGTATCGGTGGCTCCCATCCAGATGGTTCTCGGTATGCTGGTTTCAGCAGCGCTGGCGGCTGTGTATAATTTCTTTATATTTTCGGTAGACTACACCCGCACGGAATATGTGCAGTTTGAGGACGAGGACTATTACTACTATGTAAAGGCAGTTCCCAAGATGACCATGTCCACCACGGATGTGCAGGTGAAAAAGATCAGCGCCAGAAAACGCAGTACAAGGGAACGGGAGCCTGGCGGACAGAGGCCTTCATAAAAAACACATTTCATGAGAGGAGGACGATAGAAGATGGATATTTTGCTGGAAGTGATGGATCAGCTGTCGTCCTGGCTGTCTTTGCTGCCCAGGATCTCACTTAAAAATATTGTGGAGATTGCCATTATTTCCTTTCTGGTCTATGAACTGCTGGTATGGATCAAGAATACCAGGGCATGGACGCTGCTTAAGGGACTTTTAGTCATTTTTGCCTTTTCAGTGGTAGTGGTGCTTTTTAAGCTGGATACGATTTTGTGGATCCTTAAAAATATTACCGCCATTGCCGTGACGGCGCTTCTGGTTGTTTTTCAGCCGGAGCTGAGAAAGGCGTTAGAACAGCTGGGAAGCCAGAACATCATCAGCAGCATCCTTCCCATGGATCAGGGGAAAGAGACTAACGGATTTAATGACCGTACGGTCAATGAACTGGTTCGGGCTACCTTTGAAATGGCAAAGGTCAAAACGGGAGCGCTGATGGTGATCGAGCGGGGAACTTCTTTAAAAGAAATCGAACGCACCGGCATCGAGATCAACGGCCTTGTGACCAGTCAGCTTCTGATCAATATATTTGAGCATAATACCCCTCTCCATGACGGGGCAGTGGTAATCCGGGGGAACCGGGTGGCGGCCGCTACCTGTTACCTGCCTTTATCAGATAATATGTCCATTAACAAGGCTCTGGGAACCCGCCATCGGGCTGCGGTGGGCGTCAGTGAAACCACAGACAGCCTTACCGTTGTGGTGTCTGAGGAGACAGGGCGTGTTTCCGTAGCGGAAGGCGGCAGTCTTAAGACAGTATCCGATGCAGAGACGCTGCGGTCTATCTTATCCGGTATCCGGGAAGTGGCTGAGCCGTCCGGCAGCCGGTTCAGGTTATGGAAGGGAAGGCTGATCAATGGAAAAAAAGCTGATAAATAATTTAAAACTGAAAATACTTTCCGTCTTTATTGCTTTCTTTGTATGGCTGGCAGTGGTAAATATTTCCAATCCTGATATCACAGGAACGCAGAACGTTCCGTTGGAGGTGCTTAATGAAAGCGTGCTTACCTCCAGCGGAAAGACGTACGAACTTCTGGACGACAAAAACACAGTAACGGTATCCTATAAGGTAAGAACACTGGATTCCGGCAGTGTTTCGGCCTCTGATTTCAGGGCCTATATCGACCTGGCGGATATGTATGAGCCTACTGGTGCCGTTCCCATCAAAATTGACGTAAAGAACAGCCATGTGGATTCCGTGACCGCCAAGCCGGCGGTGATCCGGGTAAGGACCGAGGATCTGCAGCAGAAACCATTTGAACTGACACCAAAATATGTGGGTAAGCCGGAGGACGGCTACAGCCAGGGCAGCGTCAGCCTGTCACCGTCAAAGATCGTAGTCAGCGGGCCTCAGTCCCTGGTGGGACAGATCAGCACCGTGGGGATAGAGATCCGGCTGGATGGAGCGACGGAGGATCTGACCGGCACACTGCCGATCAAATGCTATGATGCCAATGGAAATGAGATCAGCCTGGATGACCGGGTTACCTTAAGCCGTACGGAAGCGGACTATGATCAGTCGATCCTGAAGGTGAAGGATCTGAGCCTGAATTTTGAAACAGAGGGACGGGTGGCTGACGGCTACCGCTATACTGGCATTGAATCCAGCATCAAGTCCGTGAAGGTAGTAGGCCTAAAATCTGACCTGGCAGAGATCAGTTCCATTACCATTCCAAAAAAGGAACTGAATATGGATGGGGCCACCGCGGATAAGAAGGTAACCATCGACTTAAGCCAGTATCTGCCAAAGGGCGTATCCCTTGCAGAGGGCGAGAGTCAGATCACGGTGACCATCAAGGTGGAACCGCTGGAAACCAGGGATTTTGTTCTGGGTTCTGATTCCATCCGTCAGGTAGGGGCATCCAGCCACTACAGTTATCAGTTTGACCGGGATACTGTGACCGTTCGGATCAAGGGTCTGACCGAGGATCTGGATCAGCTGACGGAGGAAAATCTGGAGGCGGAGGTAGATGTAAGCGATATGGGGCCTGGAACTCATACGGCGCAGGTGAGCCTGCAGCTGGGAGCGGCCTATGAACTGGTAAGCTGCGACCCTCTTCAGATCACTGTCCACGACCGAACGGCGGATGAGACGGAAACGGCGGCGGAATCCCAGGATACATCGTCCAGGCCGGCAGAGAGCGAGTCCAAGATGGAAGGAACGTCAGAGGCGTCCTCCTCTTCCGCCCAGGAATAGGTGCCGTATCCATAGGAGACGGCTGAATACAATATGACAGTAAAACAACAGATACAGGAGTGAGAGACTTATGGTAAGCAAAGCAACGCTGATCAAGAATCCATCAGGCCTTCATTTAAGGCCGGCGGGAATCCTGTGCAAGGAGGCCCTGTTATATAAAGCAAAAATATCCTTTCGCGTCCGCAATGTGACGGCCAATGCAAAGAGCGTATTAAGCGTTCTGGGGGCCTGCGTCAAATGCGGCGAGGAAGTGGAGTTTATCTGTGACGGCCCGGATGAGGAGCAGGCCCTTGAGGCCATGATCCGTCTGGTGGACAACCGTCTGGGTGAGTGATGACGGCAACCAAAGGTTGTGAGTATAAATAAAGGGGGCGGGATTTCCCGCGCCTGAAACTTAAGGAGGAAATATCCATGTATAAGGGAACAAACGCTTCCGACGGCATCGGTATCGGTACCGCGGTGATCGTAGAGGAGGCAGAGCTTGTAATCACAAGAAGAGAGGTTGGGGACGCACAGGCCGAGGTTTCGCGTTTTAAGGGAGCGCTGGAGCAGACCGTCGCTGAGACCCAGAAGATGGCCGAGGATCTGGCAACCCGAGTGGGAGAGAAGGAAGCCGAGATCATGCAGGGCCATATGATGCTTTTATCAGATCCCATGCTTACGGGAGAAATTGAAAATTCCATCAGCAATGATAAAGTAAATGCAGAGTTTGCCATTGAAACGGTATGCAATATGTATGCAGATATGTTTGCGTCTATGGGAGATGAGCTGATGCAGCAGAGAGCTACGGATATGCGCGATATTAAGGTTCGTATGCAGCGTACTCTTATGGGGCTTCAGTCTGCAGATGTGTCCTCTCTGCCGGCCGGCACTGTCCTGGTGGCAAAGGATCTGACCCCTTCCATGACCGCAGGGATCAATCCGGCCAATGTGGTTGGAATCGTTACCGAGTTAGGAGGCCGCACTTCCCACAGCGCTATCCTTGCAAGAGCGCTGGAGATTCCGGCTGTGGTGGCTGTAAACGGTCTTTTGGAGCAGGTAAAGGACGGGGATACCGTTGTTTTGGACGGCAGCACCGGCGAAGTATATGTAAATCCTGATACAGAGATAAAGACTGCTTATGAGGCGAAGAGAGACCAGTTCTTAAAGGAAAAGAAGGAGCTGGAAAAGTACATTGGAAAGCCGTCTGTTACAAAGGACGGAGTACAGGTGGAGATCGTAGCCAATATCGGAAAACCTGAAGATGTTGACAAGGTACTCCAGTATGACGGAGAGGGCGTGGGCCTGTTCCGCACCGAATTTCTGTTTATGGACCGTACCTCCATGCCGACCGAGGATGAGCAGTTTGAGGCCTATAAAAAGGTGGCGGCTGCCATGAACGGAAAGCCCGTGATCATCCGTACCCTGGATATCGGCGGCGACAAGGAGATCCCGTATATGGGTCTTGAAAAGGATGAAAATCCATTTTTGGGCTACCGTGCGATTCGCCTGTGCCTGGACAGGAAGGAAGATATCTATAAGCCCCAGCTGCGCGCTCTGCTGCGTGCCAGCGCTTTCGGAAATATCCGCATTATGATCCCTCTTGTGACCTGCATTGAGGAATACAGAGAGGCAAAGGCTCTGATCGAAGAACTGAAGAAGGAACTGGATGAAAAGGGAATTGCCTATAAAAAGGACATCCAGGTCGGTATCATGGTAGAGACCGCAGCCGCATCCCTGATCGCAGATATCTTTGCAAAAGAGGCGGACTTTTTCAGCATCGGCACCAACGACCTGACCCAGTACACCATGTCCGTAGACCGTGGAAACAAAAAGATTTCCTATCTGTATTCCACCTTTAACCCGGCTGTGCTGCGCAGCATACGCCATATCATCGCCTGCGGCCGGGAGGCCGGCATCATGGTCGGTATGTGCGGAGAGGCTGCCAGCGATCCCATGATGGTTCCTCTTTTATTAGCCTTTGGCTTAAACGAGTTCAGTATGAGCGCTTCCGCTATCCTGCGCACCAGAAAGCTGGTGACAGAGTACAGTGTTTCTGAACTTCAGGAAGTGGCCGACAAGGCCATGAGCTTTGCCACCACAGCGGAGGTAGAAGCCTATATGAGAGAATTTATGGAGAAGATGAACGGCTGATGTTAGTTTATGTTATTTGCTATATTGTAAGTTTTATCCTGGCCTGGCAGCACATTTATGTGCTGTCCGGCCTTGTACTCTTAGGAGCGGCCATCTGGCTGTATATCGGGGATTATATAAGGACGGGCAATCTGATCCATCTGCGGGGGCTGTTCTGCCTCTTTTTTGTGGGCGGACAGGGCATTTCCTGTTTTAAGCTGTCAAGGCTTCAGACAGACTGGGCTGTAAAGACCTGGATCTGTCTGTTTTTAGCCGTGGTTCTTTTCTGGACGGTTTTTGAGGTTATGACCCGTCTCTATGACGGCTGGACAGAGAAGGATATGCAGTCAGTATACCGCTTTTTTTCCTCCGGGGAGTCTCCGCTTCAGACGAGGCGGATCCTGATTTCCATGACCGCCATCACCGCAGTGTCTCTGCTGGCATTTTCATTTGAGGCCTGGAGACTGGGCTTTATACCGATGTTTTCTTACGGTGTCCCCCACGCTTATTCAGAATTTCATATCAGCGGGGTGCACTATTTTACCGTATCCTGTGTGCTGGTTCCGAGCCTTTCGGTGGTTTACTGCGTTATGACGGCAAGAAGAGGAAGAGGACTTACAAGGGACCGGGGATTTTTGCTGGCTATGGTTCTTGATCTGATCGCCCTGGCTATCCCGCTTTTGTGTGTGTCCCGCTTTCAGCTGATCCTGGCTGTGGGAATGGCAGTATTTACCTACATCTCCATGGCGGGGAATTTCAGCCTGGTATATGTGGGGGTTTTGGCCGTGGTGATGATTCCGGCTTATCTGATCCTTACGGTACTGAGAAGCCACAGCGTAGAGTATCTGAATGGGATCTTTGAGATGAAGAACAGCCATATGCCCATATTTATTACCCAGCCCTATATGTATATTGCAAATAATTATGATAACTTTAACTGCCTGGTAGAGCAGCTGGGCCGTCATTCCTTCGGACTTAAGGGTCTGTTCCCTTTATGGGCACTTACAGGACTGAAATTCCTTATTCCGTCCCTGGTGAATTTCCCTTTATTTGTCACAAAGGAGGAACTTACCACGGTTACGCTGTTTTATGATGCCTATTACGACTTCGGCATATTGGGAATGATCCTGTTTGGAGGGCTTTTAGGTGCGGCCTGCTATGGGCTGGTGCGCCTTAGAAAAAAACTGTCCTGTCCGGTTGGCCATGTGATCTATGCCCAGATTGCCATGTATATGGCTCTGGCTTTCTTTACCACCTGGTTTTCCAACCCGGCCACATGGTTTTATCTTCTCCTGTCAGGAGCCGTGTATTTTTATGTGAATGCGTAAGAAACAGGCCGCGGGCCGTCCCCTCATGAACAGGGACTTCCGTTTTGGGGTTGAATCCTCAAAAGGAGCGGAGTATAATAAAACAGCATCTATTTTAACGGAAAACCGACCCCAGGAGGAAGAAAACTCATGACAAAGAAGCGTTCATTAGACACCATCTGTATTCAGGGCGGATGGGAGCCGAAAAACGGCGAACCCAGACAGCTGCCTATCTGCCAGAGTACGACATTTAAGTATACGTCCAGCGAGCAGATGGGACGGCTGTTTGATCTGGAAGAAAACGGATATTTCTATACAAGGCTGGCGAACCCTACCAATGATGCGGTAGCCGCCAAGATCTGTGAACTGGAAGGCGGAGCAGGCGCCATGCTGACCTCCTCCGGACAGGCCGCAAACTTTTATGCTGTGATGAACCTGTGTCAGGCAGGAGACCATGTGGTAAGTTCCGCTGCCATTTATGGCGGCACTGCCAATCTGTTCACAGTAACCATCCCAAAGATGGGCGTAGAGTGTACTCTGGTAAGCCCGGATGCCACAAAGGAGGAGCTGGCGGCTGCATTTCGCCCAAACACCAAGGTTTTATTTGCCGAGACGATCGCCAATCCCGCGCTGACGGTTCTTGACATAGAGAAGTTTGCCAGGGCAGCTCACGATCACGGCGTTCCCCTGATTGTGGACAATACCTTTGCGACTCCCATCAACTGCCGGCCTTTTGAGTGGGGCGCAGATATCGTGACCCACAGCACCACAAAATATATGGACGGCCATGCCATGACCATAGGCGGCTGTATCGTGGACAGCGGAAACTTTGACTGGGAGGCTCATCATGATAAGTTTAAGGGTCTTACAGAGCCGGATGAATCCTATCACGGCGTTATATACACCCAGAAGTTTGGAAAGCTGGCCTATATCACCAAGGCAACTTCCCAGCTGATGCGTGATCTGGGTTCCATTCAGTCTCCTCAGAATGCCTTTCTGATCAATGTCGGCCTTGAGACACTTCATCTAAGAGTGCCAAGGCACTGCGAAAACGCCTGTAAGGTAGCTTCCTTTTTAAAGTCCAGAGAGGATGTGGCCTGGGTCAGCTATCCGGGGCTGGAAGGGGATAAATATTATCAGCTGGCAAAGAAATATATGCCCACAGGCACCTGCGGCGTTATTTCCTTTGGCTTACGGTCCGGCAGAGAGGGCGCAGCCCGGTTTATGGACCGTTTAAGGCTCTGCTCCATCGAAACCCATGTGGCGGATTCCCGCACTGCGGTTCTGCATCCTGCCAGCCATACCCACAGACAGCTGACCAACGAACAGCTGACGGAGGCGGGAGTCGATCCTTCCATGATCCGTTTAAGCGTGGGAATCGAAGCTGCGGATGACATCATTGAGGATATCCGCCAGGCTCTGGAGCATACAGCAGATTAGCGGGAGTGCTTTGATGCAGAGGCAGGATAAAACGTTGTTCTTGTAAAAATATAACGATAAAATACAAAAATTTTTAGGTAATATTTGTAAATATTGCACAAAAAACTAAAAAATATTTGAGAACTTTGCGACTAGACTAATTTTTTTTAAGGATATATAATACAAGTAATCAATTCAATAAAAATGCCTGATATGTATATCCTGGGGATTGGCCCAGAGTCTCTACCAACTACCTTAAGAGTTGACTACATATGTTTATGTAGTCAGCTCTTTTTTGGTACCCAAGTGTTAAGAAAACGTGAATGGATGCCGGGCGGCAGTTTCTGTGTTTCAGGAACCTCGTCCGTATAAACTTTGGGAGAAAAAAAGGGCTGATGGTCTATCTGGAGGTGTCGGCCGTTCCAGGCAGGAAACAGGCGTAAAGGAGTAAGGAGGAAATACAATGAAAGTTGTTGGTCAGGAAATCAACCGGGTGGATGCCCTTGGAAAAGTGACCGGCGAGGCAAAGTACACCGCGGATCTGGAACCCAGAGACATCCTTCACGGAAAGGTGGTTCATTCAACCATTGCAAACGGCCTTGTAAAGAGCTTTGATTTAAGCGAAGCGTTAAAGGTGCCGGGGGTGGTAAAGATCATCACCTGCTTTGATGTGCCGGATATCCAGTTCCCTACCGCAGGCCATCCCTGGAGCGTGGAGGTAAAGCACCAGGATATCCGCGACCGGAAGCTTTTAAACCAGAGAGTGCGCCTGTACGGCGACGACATTGCAGCGGTAGTGGCTGAGAATGAGGTTGCAGCAGCGCAGGCAGCCCGTCTGGTAAAGGCAGAGTATGAGGAATATGAACCTATTGTCACCGTAGAGGCCGCATTAAAGCCGGGGGCAGCTCCCTTGCATCCGGATATCCGCAGTGATAATGTCATCGTCCATTCCCATATGACTATGGGGCCGTCCGATTTTACCTATGAGGAAGGAAGAAAAAAGGCGCTGGAAGAATATGGGGAGGAAGGGCTGGTGGAAATTGACGAGACCTATGATACTCCCAGAATTTCCCACTGCCACATTGAACTTCCTGTTTCCTGGGCTTATGTGGATACAAACGGCAAGGCAACCATCGTCTCATCCACCCAGCTGCCCCATATTGTCCGACGCGTTACGGCTCAGGCCCTGGGAATCCCGGTAGGAAAGGTACGGGTAATCAAGCCCTATATCGGCGGTGGTTTCGGCAACAAGCAGGATGTTCTTTATGAACCTTTAAACGCCTTTCTCTCCATCTGTGTGGGCGGAAGAGCGGTCCGCATGGAGATCAGCCGCGAGGAGACTATCTCCGGCACCCGTACCCGTCACGCTATCGAAGGGAAATGCAGAGGTATTGTTACAAGGGACGGCAGGATCCTTGCAAGACAGCTGGAGGCATTTGCAAATAACGGCGCATATGCGTCTCACGGCCACGCCATCTGCGCCAACTGCGGAAACGTATTTAAAGATCTCTACAGAGACCGCCTGGGAGCGGAGGTGGACTGCTGGACGGTCTATACCTCTTCGCCTACGGCAGGCGCCATGAGAGGCTACGGCATTCCGCAGGCGGACTGGTTTGCGGAATGTCTCACTGAGGATATGGCGGTAGCCATTGACATGGATCCATGCGAATTCCGCTTAAAAAACTGTGTGGACGATGGGTTTGTTGATCCCGCCAACGGCATTTCCTTTCATACATATGGTTTAAAGGAGTGCATAAAAAAGGGGCGGGAGTACATTCGCTGGGATGAGAAGAGAGAGGCCTATAAAAACCAGACCGGTCCTGTAAGGCGCGGTGTGGGAATGGCTGTTTTCATCTATAAGACAGGCGTATATCCGATCTCACTTGAGACAGCCTCCTCACGCATTACATTAAACCAGGACGGTTCTATTCAGCTGTCCATGGGAGCTACGGAGATCGGACAGGGCGCAGATACGGTATTTTCCCAGATGGCCGCAGAAACCACAGGGATTTCCCTGGACCGGGTATACATCAATTCCACCCAGGACACGGATGTGACCCCCTTCGACACTGGCGCTTATGCGTCCCGCCAGACCTATGTATCCGGTATGGCCTGCAAAAAATGCGCCCGCGAGTTCCGCCATAAGGTGCTGGAATACGCCGCCTATATGCTGAACCATGATGTGACTGACCTTTCAAAGACGGTTTATTCCGATGTGGTAAAGGAGGCAGCAGGGAAGGTACGCCATGTACTGGGACTCACAGAGCAGGATGAGATCACATGGGATATGCTGGATATTGCGGATAGTCAGATTGTGGTTACCGGCGGCGATCCGGTGCTCTTTGACGTGGCAGTGGTGGCGGATACCGCCTTCTATTCCCTGGACCGCTCTGTCCATATCACCGCTGAGACGACCAACCAGTGCAGAGACAATACCTTTGCTTCCGGCTGCTGCTTTGTGGACGTTGAGGTAGATATGCCTCTGGGGCTTGTGACCGTAAAGGATATCGTAAATGTTCACGATTCCGGTATCCTGATCAATCCAAAGACGGCCGCAGGCCAGGTACACGGCGGCATGAGCATGAGCCTTGGCTTTGGCCTCTCTGAGGAACTTTTGGTAGACGAAAAGACAGGAAAGCCTTTAAACAACAACCTTCTGGATTACAAGATCCCAACGGCCATGGATGCCCCGGATCTCCACGTGGAGTTTATTCAGTTAGACGATCCGACCGGCCCTTATGGAAATAAGGCTCTGGGAGAGCCGCCGGCAATTCCGGTAGCTCCGGCCATCCGCAATGCCATCCTTCATGCAACGGGCGTTTCCATGAACACGGCTCCCATGACGGCCCAGAGGCTGATCGGGAAATTCAAAGAAAAGGGACTTATCTGAGAAGGAAGGAGACAAACGGTATGTTTGATATAAAATCATTTTATGAGGCAAGAGATGTACAGGATGCGGTGCAGGCTCTGGTAAAGGAGCCGGATGCAGAGGTAATCAGCGGCGGCACCGATGTACTGATCCGCATAAGAGAGGGGAAGGATGCGGGAAAAGCCCTGGTTTCCATCCACAATATCCCGGAGCTTAAGGGGGTAAGGCTCCTTGAAAACGGCGATCTCTGGATCGGCGCAGCAACGTCATTTTCTCACATTACAAACGATCCTCTCATTCAGAGGCTGGTCCCCATGCTGGGAGAAGCGGTGGATATGGTGGGCGGCCCCCAGATCCGCAATACCGGCACTATCGGCGGAAATATCTGCAACGGCGCTACCTCTGCCGATTCCGCCTCTACCATGTGGGCCTTAGATGCGCTGATCCTCTTGTCAGGGCCGCAGGGAGAGAGAACGGTTCCCATCTGTGAATTTTACACCGGGCCAGGACGGACGGTGAGAGAGCGGGAGGAAGTCTGCACCGGTTTTATCATTCGTAAGGAGAACTATGAAGGCTGGTATGGGCAGTATATAAAGTATGGAAAGAGAAAAGCCATGGAGATTGCGACCCTGGGCTGTGCGGTGCGGGTAAAGCTGTCTGAGGATAAGAGGGTGATCGAGGATGTGCGCCTGGGCTACGGCGTGGCAGGGCCTACGCCTCTACGCTGCCGGAAGGCGGAAGAGATATTAAAAGGAGCGGGAGTGGACGACAAGGAGGCCCTTGAGCAGTTTGCAAAAACAGCTTTGACGGAGGTAAATCCCCGTTCCTCCTGGAGAGCGTCCAGGGAGTTTCGCTTACAGCTTATTGAGGAGTTAGCAAAGCGGGCGCTGACAGAATCCATCAGGAGAGCAGGAGGTAATTGCAATGCTTAAGATCATACATATGAAGGTAAACGGAAAAGAGCAGGAGCTGGCAGTGGATGAGAGAGAGTCTCTTTTGGATACCCTGCGCCTGCGTCTGGGGCTGACTTCCGTGAAAAAGGGGTGCGAGGTCGGCGAATGCGGAGCCTGTACGGTGCTTGTAAACGGAGAGGCCATTGACAGCTGTATCTATCTTACCATGTGGGCCGACGGAAAAAGCGTCATGACAGTAGAGGGCCTAAAGGGGCCAAACGGCGAGCTTTCTCCTATTCAGCGGGCTTTTATCGAGGAGGCGGCGGTTCAATGCGGTTTCTGCACGCCTGGCCTGATTATGAGTGCGGTGGAGATTGTGGGAACCGGAAAAAAATATAACAGGGAGGAACTCAAAAAGCTGATCTCAGGCCATCTGTGCCGGTGTACCGGTTATGAGAACATCCTAAACGCCATGGAGCGGATCGTGGAAGAAGTCTATCAGACCACGCACCAGGAGGCGTAGCTGCAAAAACAGGTCTGTGACCGGGCGCATTTTGGGGGAAATGCACCCGCGCTTACCGTCATAAAGAAAATGGAGGCAGTAAAAGTTATGGGGAATACAACGAAAACAGCAGTAAATGCAGCGGACTGCAGCATCAACAACATATACAGGCTGGAGGGACGGGTGCCGATCACAAAGGCGATCCCCTTCGGACTGCAGCATATTCTGGCCATGTTCGTATCGAATCTGGCTCCCATCACCATCATTGCAGGGGCGTCCAGGACGCCTCTGACGCCGGCGCAGCTGGGTATGCTTTTGCAGAATGCCATGTTTGTGGCAGGGATCGCCACCCTGATCCAGCTGTATCCCATCTGGCGCGTCGGCTCGAAGCTGCCGGTGGTCATGGGCGTCAGCTTTACCTTCGTAACGGTGCTCAGCGCCATTTCCGCCAATTACGGCTATCCGGCCGTCGTGGGAGCCGTGCTGGCAGGCGGTCTGTTTGAGGGGACGCTGGGGCTTCTGGCAAAATACTGGAGAAAGATCATTACGCCTATCGTGGCGGCCTCAGTGGTAACCGCAATCGGTTTTTCGCTTTTTACCGTAGGCGCAAGATCCTTTGGAGGCGGTTATAATGATGATTTCGGTTCAGCCCAGAACCTGATCCTGGGTTCGGTGACGCTTGCCACCTGTCTTTTGTGGAATATCCTGGCCAGGGGGTATTTAAAGCAGCTGTCCGTACTGGCGGGCCTGGTGGTGGGCTATATCCTGGCCATTGTAATGGGGAAGGTAGATCTGTCCATGATCCTGTCCGGCGGTATTGTTTCCCTTCCTCACTTTATGCCCTTTAAGCCGGAGTTTCATCCGGGAGCCATCCTTTCCGCCTGCATTATTTTCCTGGTATCTGCGGCGGAAACCATCGGCGACACCTCGGCTCTGGTAGCGGGCGGCTTAAACCGAACCATCACAGGAGAGGAAATCTCCGGTTCTTTGGGATGCGACGGCTATGGTTCCTTTATCTCTGGTCTCTTTGGCTGTCCTCCAGTGACTTCCTTCTCACAGAACGTAGGTCTGATCAATATGACAAAGGTAGTCAACCGTTTTACGATTATGACGGGCGCAGCCTGTATGATCCTTGCAGGACTCCTTCCGCCAGTGGGCAATTTCTTTGCTTCCCTGCCGGATGCGGTGCTTGGAGGCTGTACTATCATGATGTTTGGAACGATCCTGACCTCCGGCATCCAGATGGTGGCGGACTGCGGCTTTTCCCAGAGAAATATCACCATTGCGGCACTGTCCTTGTCCATCGGCATCGGCTTTACCACAGCCAGCGAGGCAGGAATCTGGGAGATATTTCCGCCTGTGATCCAGTCGGTATTTTCCGCCAATGTAGTGGCAGTGGTGTTTGTGGTCTCCATTCTCTTAAGCCTGATCCTTCCAAAGGATATGGATATTAAGAAAATGGACTCTCAGTGATCTCTTGAAAAGACCTGGAAAATATGCGATAATAATATGCGGTTCAGCCTGGAAATGCGGCTGGACCGTATATTTTGTTTTACGGCGGAGGAAGAACAGACCTATGAAGAAAAAACTAAGAAGCCTGTTTCGGATCGTTTTCGGGCGAACTGCCTTTGTGATCCTGGGACTGGCGCTGCAGATGTGGGTGTTTGTGGAGGCGTTCCGCATTTTAAATGGGCATCTCCACTATTTTTATATTCTCTGTATCCTCTTAAGCGCGGCGGCGGTGATCGCCATTTTAAATGAGCCTATTGACTCCAGCTTTAAGATGGCCTGGATCATCCCTGTGCTGGTGATCCCTGTATTCGGGGTGCTTTTGTATATTTTCGTCCAGATGCAGTTCCAGACGAAAGACCTGGCCAGGCGGCTTAAAAACTCCTCGGCTAAAACATGGCCCTATCTGGGGCAGAACAAAGAAGTGCGCGAAGAATTAAAGGCTTGCGACGGGCGTATGGCCGGGCTGGTGGACTATCTGGGCCGCACAGCCGGTTTCCCGGTGTATAAAAATACATACGCAGAATATTTTCCGCTGGGAGAGGATATGTTTGAGCGGCTCATGGAAGAACTCAAGGGGGCCCAAAAGTTCATTTTTATGGAGTTTTTTATCATTGACCGGGGGTATATGTGGGATGAGATCATGAAAGTCCTGGAGGAAAAAGCCGGGGCGGGAGTCGAGGTTCGGGTGATGTATGACGGTATGTGCTGTCTGATGCTTCTGCCGTTCCATTATCCCCGAACGCTGGAGCGAAAGGGGATCCGCTGCAAAATGTTTTCTCCCATCCGCCCGGTGCTTTCTACCCACCAGAATTACAGGGATCATAGAAAGATCGCCGTCATCGATGGCCACACAGCCTTTACTGGAGGTGTGAATCTGGCGGATGAGTACATCAACCGAAAGGTGCGGTTCGGCCACTGGAAGGATACGGCAGTGATGATAAAGGGCGACAGTGTAAAGAGCTTTACCATGATGTTTCTTCAGATGTGGGATGTGACTGAGCAGCGGGAGGAGGAATATGAGAAATACCTGCCGCCCTCAGACCTTCCGTTTCTTCCCGGACAGAGCCCCCAGGGGTATATCATCCCCTACGGCGACAGCCCCTTTGATAAAGAACAGGTGGGAGAGCAGGTGTATCTGGATATGTTAAACCAGGCCACAAGGTACGTCCATATTATGACGCCGTATCTGATTCTGGACGACGGCATGAAGGATGCCCTGCAGTACGCAGCTAAGCGGGGAGTGGACGTAAAGATTATTATGCCTCATATACCGGATAAAAAATACGCCTATCTTTTGGCAAGGACGTATTATCCGGAGCTGTTGAAGGCAGGAGTGCAGATCTTTGAGTATGAGCCGGGTTTTGTCCATGCAAAGGTATTTGTCAGTGATGATGAGAAGGCGGCAGTGGGAACCATCAACCTGGACTTCCGAAGCCTGTATCTTCATTTTGAATGCGGCGTTTTCCTGTACCAAAACCAGGTTATTGAAGCTATCTGTAAGGATTACCACGCTACTCTGAAAAAATGTATTCCTGTCACATTAGAGACCTGCCGCCGCTATCATTGGGTGGGACGCAAGGTGGGGCGGCTTCTGCGCCTGATTGCACCGCTTATGTAAAACAGAAAACAGAGGACACAGCCTTCTGCCTGGAAGATATTGGCAGAGGGCTGTATTGTTTTTATAAAAATACAAAGACAAAACACAAAATTGACACAAACCAATGATATATTGAGTGGCATATAATCATTAGAGTGTATCAT
The DNA here is from genome assembly GCF_013282095.1 of Enterocloster alcoholdehydrogenati. Classification (GTDB taxonomy): domain Bacteria; phylum Bacillota; class Clostridia; order Lachnospirales; family Lachnospiraceae; genus Enterocloster; species Enterocloster alcoholdehydrogenati. The sequence goes on along the minus strand of NZ_BLTJ01000002.1, from coordinate 101,050 downwards.
TATTCAAAGAGGAGTTTGCCAGTTATGAAACGTTCAAGAGCGCACGGCCGCCTGATCTGCGGCTCTCTGGCAGCAGCGGCTGCCCTTTCGCCTGTGATGTCCCTTACCGCATGGGCTGACAATATTTCCACAGCTAACTTCAACCTGCGTCAGAAGGTAGTAAAGCTGACCGGGATCATGGAGATCTCCAGCTTTCGCGGGGAAGTGACCCGCGCAGATTTTGCAAAGATGCTGGTTAAGGCATCCAGCTATCGTGAAAATCTTCCTTCCTCCAATGCATCCGTCTATGCGGATGTGGCTGCAGACGACCCCAATGCAGTCTATATCCGCGTGGCGGCCTCCCAGGGCTGGATGAGCGGATATCTGGGCGGGAATTTTAAACCGGATGATCCCATTACCTATAAGGACGCGGTAAAGGCGGTGCTTACGATCTTAGGCTATACGGACGAAGACTTTACAGGTGATTTGACAAGTTCCCGCATTTCAAAGTTTAATTATCTGGAGCTGAACGAAGATGTAAGCCGTCAGGCCGACGATACTCTGACAGAGACAGACTGCATGAATATTTTCTATAATCTGCTAAAGACCAAGAAAAAGGACAGCAATGAGATATACGGAACGGTGCTGGACTGTGAACTTAATTCCGATGGGGAGATCAATCCAATCACCATTCTGGATGATGAACGGAAAGGGCCGATTCTGGTTCACAAGAATTTCAGTGTAGCCCAGTCTGTTCCCTTTGATACTGAGGATGCCAATGTGTTCCTAAATGGCGTGGAAAGCACCCTGGCGGCGGTGAAAGCCTCCCAGCAGCAGGCAGGCTTTGCAGTGCTGTACTACAACGTAAAGTCCAAGACGATCTGGGCTTATACGACTACAGGATGGGATACAAAGGATGACTCCGGCAACAATACATATGTGCTTATCAAGGGCGAGATTAAAAACATCTATTATCAGTCTACGGATGTAATGACGCCCACCTCTGTGCGCATTGATGTGGATGAGGCTAATTCAGACGATGACTTTGATACCAGTGAAGATGTGGACTCAGACGGCTATTTAAATATCAGCCTGGATTCCTCGGAACTCCAGTATATGTTCTCTATTTATGGAGACCTGGAGGTAGGAGACGACGTCGTTCTTGTATGTAACCGCAGCGGAAGCACCTATACTGCCGTAGACGCCATTGAATATTAAGGGGGAGAAAGGATGAAAAAGAAGAAAAAATGGGTCCGCATCATTGTGATCCTACTGATCCTGGCAGCCGCGCTTACAGGACTTATGGTATGGAAGAATAAGAAAGCAAAGGCCGCGGCGGCCGAAGCAGAGAGCCATAATACAGCCACGGTGGAAAAACGCAGCATTACCTCAGAACTGTCTTCCTCCGGCACCCTGGCAGCAAAGGACACCTACAGCATTACCTCCATGGTAGAGGGAGAGGTTGTTTCCGCTAATTTTGAGGAGGGTGATCAGGTAGAAAAAGGACAGGTTCTCTATGAGATCGACAAATCCAGCATGGACACCGAACTGACAAGCGCGGAAAATTCCCTGACCCGGTCCCAGAATTCCTATTCTGAGGCGTTAGAGGATTATAACCAGGCAGTAAGCGATTACAGCGGAAATACATACAAAGCCACGGAATCCGGCTATATTAAGGAACTTTATATCAGCGCCGGGAATAAGGTAAGCGGCAACACAAAGCTGGCAGATCTTTACAGTGATGATGTGATGGAGATCCGTATTCCCTTCCTCTCTGCAGAGGCTGCTCAGATCACTGCAGGGAGCGCGGCTACGCTGACATTAGTAGACTCCGGCGAGCAGGTGGCTGCTACGGTAAAGGCAGTTGCCAACCGGGAGGAGACGCTTTCCGGCGGTCGTCTGGTGCGCTATGTGACATTTACGGTCAATAACCCCGGCGGTCTTACCACCTCTTCCAAAGCCTCAGCACAGGTAGGCGACTGGATCGGAAGCGAAGAAGGCGTGTTTGAGGCATCTGTGGACACCACCATGGAGGCGGATCTTGCCACCAGCGTGGAGGTAGAGGCAGTGCTTGTAAATGAAGGCGACTATGTGACAAAGGGTACGCCGCTGTTTCGCATGACCTCTAAGACGGCGGATAAGCTCATCCAGAGCTATAAGGATAGTCTGGATAAGGCGCAGGAAAGCGTGGAGTCTGCTCAGAGCAAGCTTGAAAGCACCCAGGACAGTTATGACAACTATACGATCACAGCCCCTATTTCCGGTCAGGTCATCACAAAGACCTATAAGGTGGGAGATAATATTACAAAAAATTCCAGCAGCACCACAGTTCTTGCCACTATTTATGACCTGTCCAGCCTGACTTTTGAAATGTCCATCGACGAGCTGGATATCCAGAATGTAAAGGTGGGGCAGAAGGTGACGGTTACTGCGGACGCATATGAGGGGCAGACCTTCTCCGGAACCGTGACCAATGTGAGTCTGGAGAGTACCTATTCCAACGGCGTCAGCACCTATCCGGTTACAGTTACCATGGATGAGGTGGGAGATCTTCTTCCCGGTATGAATGTGGACGGAGTGATTACCCTGGATCAGGCAGATGATGTTCTGACTATCCCGGTAGATGCGCTGATGAGAGGAAACCAGGTTTATGTAAAGGACGATACGGTCAAGGAGCAGCAGGGTGCAGTACCGGCAGGCTTCCGGGCGGTAGAGGTAGAGACTGGCCTTACCAACGATTCCTATGTGGAGATAAAGAGCGGCTTATCTGAGGGAGATACGGTCTATGTGGCTGAATCCAGCACCAGCAGCAGTACATCCATGATGATGCCCGCAGGCGGAATGGGCGGCGGTCCCGGAGGCGGCGGCCCAGGCGGCGGTCCCGGAGGCGGCGGAGGGGGAGGCCCGCGCTAAGCGGGCGCCTTCTTAAAACGTCAGTGCTTTTGGCGGACATAATGATTTAGAAAGGAAGCTCTATGGACGAGACGAACAGACCGGCAGAGGAGACGCATCCTCTGATTGAACTGAAACATATATCCAAGATCTACTATCTGGGCGGAGAAGAAGTTCGGGCCAGCGACGATGTGAATATTTCCATCCACAAAGGCGAGTTTGTAGCCATTGTGGGAAAGTCAGGAAGCGGTAAGTCCACCCTGATGAACATCATTGGCGCTCTGGATGTGCCGACTTTGGGCGAGTATTATCTGGGAGGCGAGGATGTGAGCAAGATGGCGGATAAGCAGCTCGCCAGAATCCGCAACCGGATGATCGGCTTTATTTTCCAGCAGTATAACCTGCTTCCAAAGTTAAACCTTCTGGAAAATGTAGAACTGCCCCTGCTCTATGCGGGAGTGAGCGCAGAAGAGCGAAAGAAGCGGGCGCTGGCCTCCTTGGAAAAGGTAGGGCTGGCTGAAAAATGGAAGAATCTCCCCAATCAGCTTTCCGGCGGTCAGCAGCAGCGTGTCTCCATTGCCAGAGCACTGGCAGGAGACCCGTCTTTGATCCTGGCTGACGAGCCTACCGGCGCGCTGGATTCAAGAACCAGCCGGGAGGTGCTTAATTTCCTGAAACAGATCAATGAAGAAGGCAACACCATTGTCATGATCACCCATGACAATTCCATTGCCCTGGAGGCAAAGCGGGTGATCCGTATTGCGGATGGCCATAAAATATTTGACGGAGATGTAAAAGACTATGCTGCAATCCTTTAAACTGGCTATCAAAAGCATATGGGGAAACAAGATGCGGTCCTTTCTTACCATGCTGGGCATTATCATCGGTGTGGCCGCGGTCATTATCCTGGTCAGCCTTGTAAACGGCTATATGGGAAGCATCGTGGAAAGCTTTGCCAGCATGGGGGTGAATCAGATCAATGTAAACGTGACCAATCTGACTTCACGGACGGTGAGTGTGGATGAGATGTACCAGTTTTATGATGAACATACAGATCTGTTTGACGGCATCAGCCCCAACGTGACCATTTCCACTACCATTAAAAAGGGAAATGATTCCATGACCTCTACCAGCGTGGCCGGACGCAGTGAACAGTATCTGGACATCAAGGACTATGACCTGCAGCTGGGGCGCAACATCACATACTCAGATATTGTTTCCCGACAGAAGGTCTGCGTCATCGGAGCGTATGTGGCACAGGAACTGTTCGGAAGCGCAGATAAGGCCATAGACGAAACGCTTAAGATTGGCGGTTACGCCTACAAGGTGGTGGGCGTAGTGGAGGTTCAGGATGAGGACGATATGGAGGACGGCGGCACCGACGACTTTGTATGGCTGCCCTATACCACGGCTACCAGCCTGGCAAAAAGCGCAAATATCAACAGCTATACCTTTACGGTATCGGATACGGACAATGCGGAGGAGGCAAAAACCCTGCTTGAAAGTTTCCTTTATGATATCTTTAAGGATGATGACCTTTACAGAGTGACAGCCATGAGCGAGATGCTGGACTCCTTAAATGAGCAGATCGCCATGATGAGCGGTATGCTGGGCGGTATCGCAGGCATCTCCCTTTTGGTAGCTGGTGTGGGCGTTATGAACATCATGCTGGTATCAGTAACGGAGCGGACCAGGGAAATCGGTATCCGCAAATCCCTGGGTGCGGATAAAGGAACGATCATGCAGCAGTTCGTCATAGAAGCGGCTGTGACCAGTTCCTTAGGCGGCGTCATAGGTATCCTCATTGGCTGTATTGCCACTACTGTGGTGGGAGCAGCCATAGGCATTTCGGCTACGCCTACGCTTTCGGCGATCGTGATCTCATTTAGCGTATCCGTAGGAATCGGCCTGCTCTTTGGCTATATGCCTGCCAGCCGTGCGGCAAACTTAAATCCCATTGATGCTTTAAGAAGCGAATAATATGTATCAGATCAGAAATCCCCGACCGAAGGCTGGCCGGGGATTTTTCTTTAGAGAATATCCCGCCGTTTCCTGGCGGCAGTTGACAGATTCTTCCTGCCGGTATAGACTGAGTAGGACAGAATGTAAAATTTTACACACTTTTTACATTCGATTGGTTCGGATTTTACTTGTTTTTGGTATGCTGTTTACATGAAAATCAAACGGCAGACAGCCGGTACAAGGGAAAAGGCAGGAGAGAGCGTTATGGAAAAAATTTATATTATAGAGGATGATGAGAACATCAGAAATCTTTTAAAGATTGCGCTTGAGGGATTTGGCTATGAAGCGGAGGGCTTTGAGACTGCGGAAGAGGGGCTGGAACGCATCCGGCAGGAGCGGCCCTCTCTGGCGATCTTTGACTGGATGCTCCCTGGGATGGACGGAGTGACGGCCATCCGACAGATTCGCCAGACAGAGGGAACCAACAGCCTTCCCATCATGCTCCTTACCGCCAAGGAGAAGGAGCTTGACAAGGTAGTGGGCTTAGACTGCGGGGCAGACGACTATATGGTAAAGCCGTTTGGGGTTTTGGAGCTGTCCGCCCGGATCCGCAGCCTGCTGCGCCGGGTAAAACGGGAGGAGGATAAAGACGTTCTTTCCTATCAGGGGATCAGCGTCAATAAAAAGACCAGGGAGGTTACCAGCAGCGGCCGCCTCTGCGAACTGACCTTAAAGGAATTTGAACTTCTGGTCTACCTTCTGGAAAATCAGGCCAGGGTAGTGACAAGAGACGAACTTCTGAATCAGATCTGGGGCTATGAGTACGACGGCGAGACAAGGACTCTGGATATGCATATCCGTACCCTGCGTCAGAAACTGGGGGAAAACGGCGGCGGCTGCATTAAGACAGTCCGTGGGGTAGGCTATCGTCTGGTACGCCCGGAGACATAGGAGGAGATAAAATGAGAAGGGCCATACTGAAGAAATTTATACTTGTTCTTTTGGCGGCGCTGTTCATCAACAGTATCATCTTTTATCTGATCAGCAGCCACATGATCCTGAATATGGCAACGAAGGATATGACATATACCATAGAGATGATTGACCGCCTCCTGAACTATGAGGATGAGGCGGGGCTTAACGGACAGGTGGAGCGGATGGAGGAATTTACCGGGGCGGAAGATACCCGTGTGACTCTGATCCGCTTTGACGGCACAGTGGTTTTTGACACCGATGCAGCCACCCAGAAGCTGGATAATCATCTTGGCAGGACAGAGGTGCAGGAGGCTCTTTCCTCCGGGATCGGCTATGCAAAACGCTATTCGGAGACTCTTAGAAAACATCTTCTCTATGCGGCATACCGTTCTCCGCGGTCTGATATGATCCTTCGGATCTCCGTGCCCTATTCAGGACTCAGTGAGTATCTGCCCATGCTTTTGCCGGCAGCGCTCATAAGCTTTCTGGCAGCTCTGGCCTGTGCCTTTGTGTTTACCAAACGATTTGTGGATTCGGTCACAAAACCTCTGCGGGACATTGCGACAGAGCTGCAGAAGGTTAAGGGAGATTATACGGAACTGCATTTTGGTTCCTGCCTCTATCCCGAACTGAACGTGATTGCGGAAACTACCATGGAAATGTCAAAAAATGTAAAAGACTATCTGTCCCGGATCGAAAAGGAAAAGCATATCCGTCAGGAATTTTTCAGCAATGCCTCTCATGAGCTAAAGACGCCTATTACCTCCATCCAGGGATATGCGGAACTGATAGAGAGCGGCATGATCCAGGATGAATCCATGAAGCTGGATTTCATCCGCCGAATCAAGAAGGAGGCCGCCAACATGGCCGGGCTGATAAACGATATCCTCATGATTTCCCGCCTGGAGGCCAAGGATGCGGAGGTTCTGGTATCCGATGTGCGGATCAGCCCTCTCCTGGAGGATATTGTGGACAGCCTAAAGCCCGCAGCCGCAGACAGCCAGGTATTCGTCCATATAGACTGCCAGCCTCTTTGCGTCCGGGCAAATCCCCAGCAGATGAAGGAACTTTTAAGCAACCTTGTAGGAAACGCCGTCAAATACAATCATCCCGGCGGCCAGGTATGGGTCAATATCCGGGAGCAGGATGAGAATATCGTGATCCGGGTCCGCGATAACGGCGTAGGGATCCCTCAGGAAAGTCTGGACCGGATCTTTGAGCGGTTTTACCGTGTGGACAAGGGGCGCAGCCGCAAGCAGGGCGGCACGGGACTGGGGCTTTCCATTGTAAAGCATATCGTCAATTTTTATCATGGCTCCATACGGGTCACTTCAGAACTGGAAAAAGGCACCGAATTTACGGTTATGATTCCTGTAAAATGGGAGGAGCTGTAAGCTGATTTGCCGATTTGGCGACTTTATCACATTAAAACCACAAAAATTTAAAGCAATAAAATTGACTATCCCTCTTTTTTATAGTATGATATAAAAAGTCCGTGAAAATGGATGAGTTTTAGGGCAAAAAAGAGGAGACAATATTATGAAAAAGACGGCAAAGATCCTTTCGCTTGTATTGGCCGCAGCTATGGCGGCTGCCATGACCGGCTGCAGTACAGGCGCAAAGGAAACTGCGGCTGCAGACACCGTGAAAGCGGCTTCGGAGGCAGCCGGTGCAGCGGGAAAAGAAGAAAAAAAAGCAGACGGAAAAACTGCATATAAGGTAGGAATCTGCCAGCTGGTGCAGCATGAGGCTCTGGATGCGGCGACCCAGGGCTTTAAGGATGCTCTGATTGATGCGTTTGGAGAAGACGGAGTGGAATTTGACGAGCAGAATGCCCAGGGCGATTCCAACACCTGTTCCACCATTATAAACAGCTTTGTATCTGAGGATACAGACCTGATCCTGGCAAATGCCACCGCGTCCTTACAGGCTGCTCAGGCAGGCACCAATGAGATTCCTGTACTGGGAACCGCAGTAACGGAGTACGGAGTGGCTCTTGGCATCTCCGACTTTAACGGAACCGTTGGCGGAAATACTTCCGGCACCTCCGATCTGGCACCTTTGGATGAGCAGGCGGCCATGATCAAAGAACTGTTCCCGGACAGAAAGAATGTGGGGCTTTTATACTGCTCCGCAGAGGCTAATTCCCAGTACCAGGTAGACACGGTAAAGGAGGCTCTGGAAAAACTGGGATATACCTGCAAATATTATGCGTTTTCCGATTCCAATGACCTGTCCACCATTGTCACCAAAGCGGCTTATGAGAGCGATGTGATCTACATCCCAACGGATAACACGGTTGCCTCCAACACAGAGATCGTAAACAATATCTGTCAGCCTGCAGGAATCCCCGTGGTAACAGGCGAAGAGGGCATCTGCGCCGGCTGCGGCGTTGCTACGCTTTCCATCAGCTATTACGATCTGGGCGTTGCAACCGGAAAGATGGCTGCAAAGATCCTGACTGGTGAAGCAGACATATCTGAGATGCCAATCGAGTATGCGCCTCAGTTTACGAAGAAATACAACAAGACCATCTGTGACGCACTTGGGATCACCGTGCCGGATGATTATGTAGCAATCGAGGAATCATTATGAGTGTAATAAGTCTGATCAATTCACTTCCCGGTGCCGTAGCCCAGGGACTTATCTGGGGCATTATGGCGATCGGCGTTTACCTGACATTCCGGATCCTGGATTTTGCGGATCTGACCGTAGACGGTTCCCTCTGTACGGGAGGCGCTGTCTGCATTATGATGATGTTATCGGGACAGAATGTATGGGTGGCCCTTTTATGTGCCGCGCTGGCCGGTATGGCGGCCGGTTTCTGCACTGGCATACTCCATACCTTTATGGGGATACCGGCCATTCTTTCCGGTATCCTGACCCAATTGGGCCTGTATTCCGTCAATTTAAAGATCATGGGAAAGGCAAACCAGGCCATCAATGTAGATAAGTATGACCTTCTTGTGTCTCTGCGTTTTATACGGAATGTACCTTTGTTTAAAAACAGCATTGTTCTGGTGGCTGTGATCATCCTGCTTCTGATTGCTGTCCTTTACTGGTTTTTTGGAACAGAGCTTGGCTGTTCCATCCGTGCCACCGGAGGCAATGACCGTATGGCCAGAGCACAGGGCATCAACGCGGATTTTAACCGGGTGCTGGGGCTGATGATCTCCAACGGCCTTGTAGCTCTTTGCGGCGCTCTCTTATCCCAGTATCAGGGATTTGCGGATATCAACATGGGCCGCGGAGCCATTGTCATCGGTCTGGCGGCTGTAATCATCGGCGAGGCTGTTTTTGGAAAGGTGTTCCACAACTTCGGTTTCCGTCTTTTGGGTGTGGCCTTTGGCTCCATCATATACTATCTGGTGCTTCAGGTGGTGATCTGGCTGGGGATCGACACAGATCTGTTAAAGCTTCTTTCCGCTGCTGTGGTGGCTGTTTTCCTGGCTGTTCCCACCTGGAAGGGAAAATATTTTAAGGGAACGTCCAAGGGAGGTAAGAGCTGATGTTAGAGATCCGTCATGTGAATAAAACATTTAACCGGGGAACAGTCAATGAAAAACAGGCCTTAAAGGATTTAAACCTCACTTTAAAGGACGGTGATTTCGTGACCATCATCGGCGGAAACGGCGCAGGTAAGTCTACCACTCTGAATGCGGTGGCAGGCGTATGGCCTGTAGATGATGGTCAGATCCTCATTGACGGCAGAGATGTGACAAAACTCCCGGAGTTTAAGAGGGCTGCTTTCCTGGGCCGCGTGTTCCAGGATCCCATGAACGGTACGGTAGCAACCATGGGGATAGAGGAAAATCTGGCGCTGGCTCTGCGCAGAGGCGGCCGCCGTACCTTAAAGCCCGGCATTACCGGCCATGAAAGAAAGCTGTACCATGACCTGCTTTTAAAGCTGGGCCTGGGACTTGAGGAGCGTCTTACCTCCAAGGTAGGGCTTTTATCCGGCGGCCAGAGGCAGGCGCTGACGCTTCTGATGGCAACCTTAAAGAAGCCGAAGCTTCTTCTTTTGGATGAGCACACTGCGGCGCTGGATCCCCAGACTGCCAAAAAGGTGCTGGATCTGACCAGTGAGATCGTGGAGGAACAGAAACTGACAGCCATGATGGTTACCCACAATATGAAAGATGCCATCCAGATCGGAAACCGTCTGATCATGATGTATGACGGTCATATTATTTATGATGTGGAGGGTGAGGCGAAGAAAAATCTGACCGTAGACGATCTTTTACAGAAGTTTGCCGAGGCCAGCGGCGGCGAGTTTGCCAATGACCGTATGATGCTGGCCGACTGATTGACCTTCATTTGTCCGGGAAATGGGTGAAATTACCGCAAAAATTCATAAAAAATTAACCCATTGGGCCTGTCCTTTATGATATACTTAAAAGGACAGGCTGTTTTTTTGGGGCAGTTAAGCCATTTGCACCGTGAAAAGCAGAGCAGCCGTGGTACATTCAAATGCCGTCCTGCCTTGAACAGACGGCTATCAAATCTGAGATGGAGAGATAAAATATGCATGAGCATAAGGATTATGTAACCAGCCTGAACAAGGCGAGAAAGAAACGCAATCAGAAAATGGATCCCAGATATCTGCTTGTGCTCCTGGCAGTGATTGCAGCTGCGGGGATTATCGCCCTGGCAGTGAAGAATTTTAAAAAGCCGGTGTCAGGAAGAGCAGGCGGCGGGCCGTCCGGCCAGGAGCAGGGAACTCCCAGCGAGGCAGAGCCGGCAGAGGCGGATGCAGAGGCAGATACAGAGGCACAGGTGGCGGAGGCGCTGAGCCATTTTACCAATCTGGGGCTGATCCAGGTATCCGGGTATGTAAATATCCGCGAGACGCCGGGAACGGACGGCACCATCCTGGGCACCATAGCTAACGGGGGAGGCTGCGAGGTTCTGGGCACAGAGGGAGACTGGACGAAGATCCGCTCCGGCGGAATCGAGGGTTATGTCAACAGCCAGTATATGGTCACAGGGGATGATGCAAAAAATCTGGCCAGGGAGTATGTAAAACTCCGGGCAGTGATCACAGCCAAAAGCCTGCGTGTGCGCCAGACGCCGGATGATACAAACAGTGAAAATGTAGTAGGCGCAGTATCCGAGGGACAGCGGTTTGAGGTGCTGGGCCAGGAGGATGGCTGGATCCAGATCGAAGACGGTTATATTTCACAGGAATACGCTCAGGTAAGCTATGCTCTGGATGAGGGACGGAAGCTGGATGAAAAGTCCATGGCGATCAATCAGTATGAAAACCTGGTTATGTCCAAGGTGACCGGCTATCTGAATGTCCGCAGTTCACCGGAGGATAAGGGGAATGCAAATATCATCGGAAAGATGACAAGCAAGGCCGGAGGAGAGATCTTAGAGACGTTAGACGGATGGTATAAGGTGAAATCCGGCCCGATCATCGGCTATATTTCTTCCGATCCCCAGTACACGGCTACGGGTCAGGAGGCTAAGGATATCGCCATGCAGACCGCCACCAAAAAGGCGGTGATCAGCACAGATGTGTTAAACGTCCGTACGGAGCCCAATACCGACGCCAAGATCTGGACCCAGATCGTAAAGGATGAGAAATACCCGGTGGTAGATGACCCCAATACGCCGGACGGGTGGATCAGGATTGATCTGGATTCCGTGGACGAGGAGGACGGAGGTGAATCCGACAGCGCGTATATTTCCACAAGGGATAATAACGTTGAGGTGCGCTATGTGATCAACGAGGCCATCAAGTTCAAGCCTGCTGACGATGGTTCATCCTCCGGCTCAGGAAGCTCCGGCTCCGCTTCCCGACGTTCCCAGGTGGTAAATTATGCCCTGCAGTTTGTGGGCAACCCCTATGTCTGGGGCGGAACCAGCCTCACAAAGGGGGCGGACTGTTCCGGCTTTACCATGAAAGTCATGGAGAAATTCGGCGTATCTCTGCCTCATTACTCCGGCTCTCAGGCCAAGATGGGCAAAAAAGTTACCTCTGCCAATATGAAGCCGGGCGATCTGATTTTCTATGCGGGCAGCAACGGCAGAGTGAACCATGTGGCAATGTATATCGGAAATGGCCAGATCGTCCATGCGGCCAGCAGGCGGAGCGGGATCAAGATATCCACATGGAACTACCGTTCGCCGGTGGCGATCCGAAATATGCTGGATTAACCCGTGGCCCGGAGCGAACAGAAAGAGGAATAAAAGCTGTAAAATAAGGAAAGACTATCCTGGAAGAAAGGACAGCGGGAGCCAACGGTTTCATGGCTCCCGCGGGACATTTTCAGAAAGGACGGTCTTTTTTGCGTATGAACAGACAGGAAGTAAAACAGGCGGAGGGGGATATCCGTGAAAAGGAGGATAAAGAGCTAAAGGAATACGGACAGATGATCTTGGAGGAAAACGGCCCAGGGCGCAGGATTCATCTCTTATCCATCATTGGAGAGGTGGAGGGGCATGAAAACAGTCCCGGCTCCGCAAAGAGTACCCGTTATGACCATGTGCTTCCCAAGCTGGCCCAGATCGAGGATGATGACAGCATAGATGGGATGCTGGTGCTTTTAAATACGTCCGGCGGAGATGTGGACGCGGGCCTTGCCATTGCTGAGATGATTGCCTCCATGAGTCTGCCGGTGGTGTCGCTGGTCTTAGGTGGCAGCCATTCCATCGGTGTGCCTCTGGCCGTCTCATCCGGTTATTCTTTCATCGTGCCATCGGGCACCATGATGATCCATCCGGTGCGTATGACGGGCCTGGTGATCGGAACTGAGCGGACTTACGAATATTTCCAGATGATCCAGGATCGGATTCTGACCTTTGTGTCGGATCATTCGGCTATCGCCTATGATCAGCTGTTCGCCCTGATGCACAACACAAAGATGCTTACAAGAGACCTGGGAACCGTACTGGTAGGAAAAGAGGCGGTGGAAGCAGGACTGATTGATGAGGTGGGAGGGATTAAAGAGGCCCTGGGAAAGCTGTATAAGCTCATCGATGAAAGAAAGAGGGAAAAACAGTAGAAGAATGGGAGGATGTATCGTATGATATACAGATAGAAGAGAGGGGCGGCGGACGTTTAAGGTACGCCGCCCGGCTGTCAAAGGAGAGAGGAATATGAAGTTTTTTGACCTTCACTGCGATACCATAGAAGAACTGATGAAACGGGGAGAAAATCTCTTAAACAGCACCGCTCAGTTTAATATGAGGGGGCAGAGCCGGCTTAAGGCGGCGGTTCAGTGTATGGCCATTTGGGTGCCGGACAGTATACGGGGCCGGGAGGCCGTTTGGTTTGTGGATCGCCACGAGGCATATCTCAGAAAGATTGTGGAACACTCCCAGGGCCGGGCGGTTCTGGCAGATTCATTTTCTGAACTTGAAAAAGGGCTGAAAGAGAGAAAATGGGGAATGATCAGAACCATTGAAGGAGGGGCTGCCCTGGGCGGACGGCTGGAGAATATCGGGCATTTCAAGGCTGCACATTTTAAAATGATGACCCTGACCTGGAATGGGAAAAATGAACTGGGAAGCGGACCTGCGTCTGAGGAAGGTCTTACTGCATTTGGAAAAGAGGCGGTAAGAGAACTGGAGGCGGCGGGAATCATTGTAGACTGCTCCCATTTAAATGACGCTGGCTTTGCAGATCTGCTCCATCAGGCGAAAAAGCCGTTTGTGGCCTCTCACTCCAATCTGCGTTCCTGCTGCGACCATCCCAGAAACCTCAGAGAAGATCAGTTTAAGGAACTTGTAAGGAGGGGAGGTCTCTGCGGAATCAACCTTTATTCCCGTTTCCTTTCCGTGCCTGACCGGGGAGGAGAAGGAGAGAGGGAGCTTTTATTCCGCCACATTTACCGGATGCTGGAACTGGGCGGGGAGAATGTGATCGCCTGGGGAACGGACTTTGACGGAGGCATCACCTGTGATCCCTCCTTAGGAGATCCCTATAAAGCCGCCGCATTCGGGTCCTATCTTACAGCCCGTGGGATACCAAGGGGGACGGTGGAGAAATTTTCCTTTGAAAATGCATACGGATTTTTTAAACGCCATATGGAATAAAAGACAGGAATTACATATGAAATCACCCGCATAAGAAAGTCTGTTCGTATATTTTTCAGAAACTGCGTTGCAATTCCTCTCAAATTTTTGTATACTGTAAAGGATGGAACCCCAGATATAAGGGGGGAACAAGAAATGGGAGGCTTGTATTTGTGGCTGATGCAGTAAAGAAACAGCAGGGCGGTGCCCGAAAACCAGGGCGGCCCAAGGGAAGTACGACAAAAAAAGAATCAGGGAAAACTACTGCAAAGAGGCAGAGCAGCACATCCAGGGAAAACAGCCGGTCCAGACGGCAGGATTATGAGGAAGAAGAGGATATGGGGTTTATGAGAGCAGAAGTGATCATCATCTGCTCTTTTGCTGTAGCTATTCTTTTATTTTTAAGTAATTTCGGCCTTTGCGGCATTTTCGGGGACGTGCTGCGCAGCGTTCAGCTGGGTCTGTTTGGAATGGTCGGCTATCTGCTGCCCCTTATGCTTTTTGTAGGAACCTGCTTTCACCTGTCTAATCAGGGAAATATCCTGGCGGCGGTGAAGATGGCGGCGGCAGGAGGCGTGATGCTTACGGTCTGCGGCCTGCTGCAGCTGATGTTTGGGAAGACTGCCGAAGGCGCGTCGGTTATGCAGTATTATGCGGCATCCTCGGTAAACGGAGCCGGGGGAGGCCTGGTGGGCGGAATCCTCTCCGGTCTTCTGGTTCTCTGCGTGGGCCGGGCAGGCGCTTATCTGATCCTTCTGGTGCTTTTTATTATCTGTATGGTGTGTATTACAGGAAAGTCCTTTGTGTCTGCTGTCCGGCAGGGAAGCGGGCGGGCGTATCAGTATGCCAGAGAGGATATGGACCGCAGATGGGAACTTCACGCCCAGAGGGCAGAGGAGAGACGTCTTTTAAGGGAAGAGCAGAGAGTCCGCGGCGTCAATCTGGGTGCTACGTTTCTGGGCGCAGAAGATGATTATTATGAAGATGAGGGACTTGAGGAGGATGCGTTTGAACGTGAGTTCGGAGCAGACCCGGCTGTGTCTGGGGAGTCTTCCGAACTAGCGCCTTCCCCGGCGGATGAATTTCGCGGAAGAATTCAGATGCCAAAACATTATGATCCGGCAGACACTGTGGGAGCCGGACAGAAAAAGCCCGCAGGCGAGGTCAGCGCTCTGGCAGATGAGCTGGAACATCATGGAAGGGCCGCCGCAGGGAAAAAGAGGCAAAGTCTGGCGGACGGAGAGAAAACTCTTGCCTCTGCCAGGCTGCCGGAGGAAGAGGAAGGCTATGAGGAGGAGCCTGTCTACGAGACTATACGGGTTCAGAGGGACCGCCGGACGCTGGATGAACTGGATATGGGCGTTGGAGCGTTAAGGCCTGTAAGCTTTGAGGAGGATCTGGAGGCTCCAAAAAAGGACGGGCTGAAAGAAACCGATGACAGCGAGATTCAGGCAGAGGAACCGCTGTCAGGTTTGGTGCCGGTAGAAGCGGCTGTATCCTGCCATATGTCAGAGGATCTGCGCCGCATCAACAGCGATATGGTTCCCTGGAACAGTGAACCGGAGGAAGAAGAAAGCATCCGCCTGGATGAACTGGAGCAGGAAGATATGGATCCCTACGGTTCATCCCCCTGGGATCCGGATCCCGATGCTGACACTGTTTCTCAAGGGGCAGCCCCGGCACCTTCCGATCCTGCCCGCCCGGATACCCTGTATCAGGCGGAGGGAGTAAAACGGGTTGTCACCGCGTCAGGAAAGGTCATTGAAACGGAGACAGACCTCCTCCAGAAGAAACTGGAGAAAAAGCAGGAGGCGGCCCAGGTTCAGGCGGCCGAGGTTTCGGTAGCGCAGGAGATTCAGAAGAAGGAGGAAGAAAGGAAGGAGTATGTTTTCCCGCCTACAGACCTTTTAAAGAAACCGGTGCATAATGCTTCCTTCTCAGAGGATGAGTTTAAGGCTACAGCCATCAAGCTTCAGCAGACCCTTCATAATTTCGGGGTGGGCGTTACCGTGACCAACATCAGCTGCGGCCCCTCGGTGACCCGCTATGAGCTTCTGCCGGAGCAGGGAGTAAAGGTCAGCAGGATCGTATCACTGACGGACGATATCAAACTGAGCCTTGCGGCGGCGGATATCCGCATTGAAGCACCGATTCCCGGAAAATCCGCTGTGGGCATTGAGGTTCCGAATAAGGAAAACAACATCGTATACCTGAGGGAACTGTTTGAATCAGAGTCCTTCTGCCGCCATAAATCCCGTCTGGCTTTTGCGGTGGGAAAGGACATCGGCGGCCAGGTTGTGGTGACGGACATTGCAAAGATGCCTCATCTGCTGATCGCAGGCGCTACGGGCTCCGGTAAATCCGTCTGCATCAATACTCTGATTATGAGTATCATTTATAAAGCAGACCCCAATGACGTTAAACTTATCATGGTGGATCCCAAGGTTGTAGAGCTGAGCGTATACAACGGTATCCCCCATCTGCTGATCCCGGTAGTGACGGATCCAAAGAAGGCCTCCGGAGCTTTAAACTGGGCAGTGGCGGAGATGACAGACCGTTATAAAAAGTTTGCGGAGTGTAATGTCCGCGACTTAAAGGGATACAATGAACGTGTAGAAAAGCTGGATGACATTGAGGATGGGAAAAAGCCGAAAAAGCTGCCTCAGATTGTGATCATCATCGACGAGCTGGCAGACCTTATGATGGTGGCTCCCGGCGAGGTGGAGGATTCCATCTGCCGCCTGGCCCAGCTGGCCCGTGCGGCGGGCATCCATCTGGTGATCGCCACTCAGAGGCCTTCGGTCAACGTCATCACCGGTCTGATCAAGGCAAATGTGCCTTCCCGAATCGCATTTTCCGTATCATCAGGTGTGGATTCAAGGACCATTATTGATATGAACGGAGCGGAAAAGCTCTTAGGAAAAGGCGATATGCTCTTTTATCCTGCGGGCTTTCCAAAGCCTCAGCGTGTCCAGGGTGCATTTGTGTCGGACGATGAGGTCAGCCGCGTTGTGGAGTTTCTGACGGAGCAGGGAATGGTGGCAGAGTACAGCGAGGATGTGGTAAATAAAGTGACATCTCCTTCGATGGATGGAGGCGGGTCGGGAGCATCCAGAGACGAACTCTTTGCTCAGGCCGGAAAGTTCATTATAGAAAAGGACAAGGCATCCATCGGTATGCTGCAGCGCGTCTTTAAGATCGGCTTTAACCGGGCGGCCCGCATCATGGATCAGCTGGCGGAGGCCGGGGTTGTGGGAGAAGAGGAGGGCACAAAGCCAAGAAAGATCCTAATGAGCCCGGAACAGTTCGAGGAAATGATAGAACAGGGGTATTAAACCGGAGCAGGGAGGCGGCATTTACGCCTGTACTTCCTCTCCTGTGAAATATAAAATGCAGGGTAACGATTCAGGGAATGCCTTGTTCTGAACAGTTGCAATGGAATACATACCTACAAAGAGGAGGATCAGTGGATGAAATCAGATATTGAGATCGCACAGGAGGCCGCGCTGGCGCCGGTGAAGGAGGTAGCAGCAGTTTACGGAATCAGAGAGGATGACTTAGAGCTTTATGGAAAATATAAGGCGAAGATCACAGACGAACTCTGGGATCGGATCAAAGACCGGCCGGACGGAAAGCTGGTGCTTGTGACCGCCATTAACCCGACACCTGCCGGAGAGGGAAAAACAACGGTTACGGTAGGACTGGGAGAAGCGTTGGGAAGGCTGGGAAAAAATGCCATGATTGCCTTAAGAGAGCCATCCCTTGGCCCGTGTTTCGGCATCAAAGGCGGAGCTGCCGGCGGAGGCTATGCCCAGGTGCTTCCCATGGAGGATCTGAACCTTCATTTTACGGGGGATTTTCACGCCATTACCTCAGCGAATAACCTTCTGGCAGCCCTTCTCGACAACCATATCCAGCAGGGCAATGCTCTCGGTATTGATCCAAGGCAGATCCTGTGGAAACGCTGCGTGGATATGAATGACCGCGTGCTTAGAAACGTTGTAGTGGGTCTTGGGGCAAAGGCGGACGGCATGGTCAGAGAAGACCATTTCGTGATCACCGTAGCGTCGGAAATCATGGCGATCCTCTGTCTGGCAGATGATATGAAGGATTTAAAGGATCGCTTATCCAAGATTATCGTTGCCTATAACTTCGCAGGGGAACCAGTGACTGCAGGGGATCTTCACGCTACAGGGGCCATGGCGGCTCTCTTAAAAGACGCTCTAAAGCCCAACCTGATCCAGACTCTGGAGCATACCGGTGCACTGGTTCACGGCGGTCCCTTTGCCAACATCGCCCATGGCTGCAACAGCGTAAGAGCCACCAAAACGGCTTTAAAGCTTTGCGATATCGTGGTGACAGAGGCAGGCTTCGGCGCGGATCTGGGTGCGGAGAAGTTTATGGACATAAAGTGCCGCAAGGCAGGATTAAAGCCGGATGTGGTGGTGCTGGTAGCCACGGTCAGGGCATTAAAGTACAACGGCGGCGTGCCAAAGGATCAGCTTTCGGAGGAGAATTTAGAGGCATTAAAGAGGGGCATTGTCAATCTGGAAAAGCATATGGAAAATATCCAGAAATTCGGTGTTCCGGTGGTAGTTGCCTTAAATTCCTTCATAAGCGATACCGAGGCGGAATACGCTTATATTAAGCGCTTCTGTGAGGAGCGGGGGTGTGAGTTTGCACTGGCTGAGGTATGGGCCAAAGGAGGCGAAGGCGGCGTGGCCCTTGCAGACAAGGTATTAAATACACTGGAAAACCGCCCCACAGACTTTCATGTGCTTTATGAGGATAAGGACTCCCTAAAGGACAAAATAGGCGCCATTGCTTCTGAGATCTATGGGGCAGACGGCGTATCCTACTCCCCCGCAGCTTTAAAAGCCTTAAAGCGCATTGAGGAGATGGGCTTTGGGAATCTTCCAGTATGTATGGCAAAGACACAGTATTCTCTGTCCGATGATCAGACAAAGCTTGGACGGCCATCAGGCTTTACCATCAATGTAAGAGATGCATACGTCTGTGCCGGCGCCGGCTTTGTGGTAGCCCTTACAGGTTCCATTATGACTATGCCGGGACTTCCAAAGAAACCGGCGGCAGAGGGGATTGATGTGGACGGGGAAGGAAAAATCACAGGACTGTTTTAAGTATCAGAGAGGAAAAATGCATGGTTTTAAGCAACTGGTTAAATGAACTGGAATATACCCTGATCCAGGGAAATACGGATATTCAGGCAGATGAGATCATCTATGATTCCCGAAAGGCCGGGCCGGGTACGGTGTTTGTGGCCATGACCGGCACACGGATCGACGCTCACTGCTTTATACCTGACGTGTTAAAGGCAGGAACCAGAATCCTTGTGACCGAGCGGTCGGTTGAGGTAGAGATGGAGGCCTGCGGGCTGACAGGGGAGGAGAAAAAGCAGGTCACGATTTTGAGGGTCAGTGACGCCCGCAGGGCTCTGGCCCTGTTATCTGCGGCCCGGTTTGGCTATCCGGCGAAGAAACTTACCATGATCGGTGTTACCGGCACCAAGGGTAAGACCACCACCACCCATATGATCAAGGCGATTCTGGAGGCGGCGGGAAAGAAGGTTGGACTTATCGGCACCACCGGCGTTGTGATTGGAGATCATGTGACGCCCACCATGAATACTACGCCGGAATCCTATGAACTCCATAAAGCCTTTGCGCAGATGGCAGAGGCCGGCTGTACCCATGCGGTTATGGAGGTGTCTTCTCAGGGGATAAAAATGCACAGGGTAGACGGTATCCTGTTTGACTATGGTATTTTCACCAACATTTCCCCGGATCATATCGGGCCGGATGAGCACGCGGATTTTGAAGAATATCTTTATTATAAGACGCGCCTTCTGACGAACTGCCGTGTGGGACTGTTAAACGCCAATGACGGGCACGCGGAGGCGGTAAAAAAGACTGCGTCCTGCGAACTGTATACCTACCGTGTGGACGCAGACGGCAGTGAGGAAGGAGAGCGAAAAACGGAAGAGGAGAAGGCGGATTTTACCGCTTCCCATATCCGGTATGTGTCAGAACCTGATTTTGTGGGAACAAAATTTCGTATCTCGGGGAAATATGAGATGAAAGTGCGTCTTGGTATTCCTGGCCTTTTTAATGTGGAAAATGCCATGGCGGCGGTCAGTCTGTGTAGCTTTCTTGGTCTTGGCCGGGAAAGAATCAGCCATGCGCTGGAGCATATAAGGGTCAATGGACGGATGGAAATTGTATATACGTCCTCCCGATGCACCGTGCTGGTGGACTACGCTCACAATGCAGTCAGCATGGAAAGCCTGTTAAAGACCCTGCGGGACTATCACCCCAGGCGTCTGGTATGTATTTTCGGCTGCGGAGGAAACCGTTCAAAGGACCGGCGTTACTCCATGGGCGAGATTGGCGGCCGGCTGGCAGATTTGAGTATCCTGACAGCGGATAATTCCCGCTATGAAAAGACAGAGGATATTATCGCCGATATACGGGGCAGCATAGAAAAAACGGGCGGGAAGTTTATGGAGATCCCGGACCGCAGGGAGGCGATTCGCTATGGTATCCTCAATGCGCAGCCGGGAGACATGATCGCCGTGATTGGAAAGGGCCATGAGGATTATCAGGAGATCGACGGCGTGCGCCATCATTTCCTGGACCGAGAGGTCATTGAAGAAACAGTGAAGGAACTGGGAGAGAAGGAAAAAGAATGAAGGGAATAACAGCAGCTCAGGCAGCCATGGCCGTGGGAGGAAAGGTGATTTATGGAGATCCCGGCCGTCGGATCGGCCATATCTGTCTGGATTCCAGAAAAATGGAAGGAGACGACCTTTTTGTTCCGGTGGTGGGAGAACGGGTGGACGCCCACCGGTTTATCTGTCAGGCCCTGGCGGCCGGAGCCGGAACGGTCTTTACCAGCCGCCAGGAGAGCGGGGAAGAGGTTTTGGAAACAGTAACGGACCAGTGCAAAGAGAATCCAGACTGGAGGGGGAACGCCCTTTCATCTACATGGATCTGCGTGGATGATACCAGGCTGGCACTTCAGGCGTTTGGCGCCTGGTGCCGGAGCCGGACGGCGATTCCTCTCGTAGGGATTACGGGAAGTGTGGGAAAGACAACCACACGCGAGATGGTGGCCTGCGCGCTGGAGGCCGGATTTTCCGTTTACAAAACTCCGGGGAACAGCAACAGCCAGGTGGGTGTGCCTGTCACCGTTTTCAATATACCTGAGGAGGCAGAGATCGGCGTGATAGAGCTTGGCATGAGCGAACCGGGGGAGATGACCCGGATCGCCCGTGTGGCACAGGTAAATTGTGCGGTCATGACAAATATCGGCGAAGCCCACATGGAGCAGCTGGGGTCAAAAGAAAACATTTTAAAAGAAAAACTCTGTATTCAGGAAAAAATGGCAGAGGACGGAGCGCTCTTTTTAAACGGGGATGATCCGCTTCTTAGAACGGTTGTCCCTGAAAACAGCAGAAAAAAGATCCTTTACGGCCTGTCCGAGGGCTGCGACTGCCGGGGGATCGATCTTCATCTGGAAGCCGGGTATCCTGTATTTACCGCCATCCTTGGACAGGAGCAGGTTCAGGTACGCTTAAAGGTTATGGGAAACCATATGGTAAGCAATGCACTGGCGGCCCTGGCAGTGGCAGCCTATTACGGCATCCCCATGGAACGGGCGGCCAGTCAGCTGGAACAGTTTGAGGGCTTTAAAGGCCGACAGCAGATATTTACGGCAGGCGGCGTAACGATTATAGACGACAGCTACAACGCCAGTCCGGTATCCATGAAGGCAGGCCTTGAGGTTCTTTCCTCCATGCCCTGTAAGGGACGAAGGATCGCCGTCCTGGCAGATATGAAGGAGCTGGGGCCGGATACCATCCGTTTCCATCAGGAAGTGGGAGAGGGCCTGGCTGATATGACCATTCATCAGCTGGTGCTGCTTGGAGAATGGGCGGCGGAGATTGAAAGAGGGCTGCTCCAGGCAGGAGGAAAAATCCCGGCAGTAAAACTGGCTTCTCTGGAGGAAACCCGGCAGTGGCTGTCTGACTGCCTAAGGGCAGGAGACTGCGTGCTGTTCAAGGGGTCCAACAGTATGGGACTTTCTAAGGCAGTGACGTATTTGAGAGAAAATCTCACAAATAAGACAGAATAAATACGGCGAATCATGAGATAAAACCGTATTTTATAGAATGTGAGTAAAAAACTCACGAATATACTCGCAGATCGGAATACAGAACGGTTTAAGGAGTATACTGCATCCATTATTATATCAATCAGGAGGAAACGATCATGGAACTGACAAAGGAAACCTGCCGGCAGACGGCAGAGGAATTACTGCACTTTTTAGAGGAAAGTCCCAGCAGCTTTCACGCAGTAGCAAACATAGAGGCTATGTTAAAAGAGGCCGGTTTTGAGGAATTGAGGGAGGAAGAAAGCTGGAAACTGGCAGCAGGAGGTTCTTACTATGTGACCCGCAACCAGTCCTCTGTCATTGCCTTTAAGGTGCCGGCGGCTGATTTTACCGGTTTTCAGATTATGGCAAGCCACAGCGATTCACCTTCTTTTAAGATCAAGGAGAATCCGGAGATGGAGGCAGAGGGCCATTATATCAAATTAAACGTGGAAAAATATGGCGGAATGATTATTTCCCCATGGTTTGACCGTCCATTATCCATCGCAGGCCGTCTTGTGACCGAGGAGGATGGGCGTCTCGTTTCCAGGCTGGTGAATGTGGATAAGGATCTTGTGATGATTCCTAATCTGGCAATCCATATGAACCGTCAGGTAAATGACGGTTACAAATACAACCCCCAGAAGGATACCCTTCCTATTTTCGGCAGCATGGAGGCAAAGGGAACCTTTATGTCTGTGATGGCAGAGGCGGCAGGGATAAAGGAGGAGAGTATTCTGGGCCATGATCTGTTTTTATACAACCGTGAAAAGGGAACAGTCTGGGGCGCAGATGAAGCATATCTTTCCTGCGGCCGCCTGGATGACCTTCAGTGCGCCTTTGCTTCCGTAAAAGGCCTGTTAGCGGGAGAAAATCCCTCCTGTGTATCCGTAGCAGCCGTATTTGATAATGAGGAAGTGGGAAGCGGCACTAAGCAGGGCGCTGATTCCACCTTCTTAGAGGACACCCTGCGCCGGGTAAACCGCAGCCTGGGCCGCACGGAGGAAGAATACCTGATGGCTCTGGCATCCAGCTTCATGGTATCTGCCGACAATGCGCATGCCGTCCATCCCAACTACGGCGAGATCGCAGATCCCACTAACCGCCCGGCCATTAACGAAGGCATCGTGATCAAGTATAATGCAAACCAGAAGTACACCACAGACGCTGTGTCTGCGGCTATGTTTAAAGCCATCTGCCGGAAGGCGGGAGTTCCGTGCCAGACCTTCACAAACCGCTCGGATGTGGCAGGCGGCTCTACGTTGGGAAATATTTCCAATGCTCATGTGGCGCTTAATACAGTGGATATCGGCCTGCCGCAGCTGGCGATGCACTCTCCGTATGAGACAGCCGGAGTCAAGGACACCTGTTATCTGATCCAGGCGGCAAAGACATTCTTTGACACCTGTTTAAAGGCAGAGGGAAAGGGCTGTTATCAGATGAGATAATGCCCTGCTTAATAAAATAAATCAGGATGTATGAAATACAGTACGGACCGCAGTGTAAAAACTGCGGTTCTTTATCTTATGAACGGAAAAAAGAAGCCGATAAAATTAAGTGTGTTTTCAGAAGTTTCATTCTCAGCCCCATAAGAGAGGAACTGCCTGAAGAGCACGCAGAATGTGGGAGGGTGTAGCTGGAAAGGAAGAGTGATTTATGAAAAATGGGACACGAAAGAAACGTCTGTCCACTGTGGTAGTGCGTTATTCCGCGTTGATTTTGTTAGTATCCAACCTTCTTGTGGCGCTGTGTATGGGAGCGCTGATCAATTTCGCTATGAACACCAAGCAGGATGCATTTCTGGAACAGACGCTGACCAATGGAACAGAACAGGCCAGGCAGTTTGTGAAGCAGTATGAGAATCTGACCCAGACCATTGCGGATATACCTGCCATCCAGCGTATGACAGGAGCTGCTACGGCGGAGGTGCCCATGTCTGATTCTCCTGATTTTGCCGATGGAGTGGCAGTCATGACAGAACTGAAAAATGAATATCCTGCGATTCTCGGTCTGGGTGTAGGGAGCATTTCGGAGAACAATCTTTACGGAGAAGACGGCAGCCGTCTTGATATCGTATTAAACGAAAAGGAGTATTACAACTCCGTAAAGAATGCGTCTCTTTATGTGACACAGCCCTATACGGACAGCGTGACAGGCAAGATGTGCATTACGATTTCAGTACCCGTGAAAACAGACGGGAATATTACCGGACTGTTCTGCATGGATCTTGACCTTGCGCAGCTTTCTGAGTTTTTAGGAAACCTGTCCTTTGGCAGCAGCGGATATCTGGCGGCTCTGAGCGATGATGGCATCGTCATCGGTTATGGGGATCAAAGCATGGTCGGAAAGGCATTTTCGGAAACCGGTTCAGAGGGAGCGGCTCTGGAGAAGGAACTTTCAGAACCTACGGGCAGGCTGTTCCGCTATACAGCAAATGGAGTGCCAAGAAGGGCTATGGCCAATGAACTTTCCGATTATGGCTGGAAGATCATTGTGACTATGACCGGACAGGAATATTTCAGCCAGACCTTTGCCATCATATCCATTCTGGTACTGTTCTTTGCTGTTACGATCCTGGCAGTGATCCTGGCCCAGCGTTTCTCCATTATGCGCAGGCTCCGGCCCGTATCAGACATCAACTGGGCGCTTCAGCAGATGAGCGAAGGCAATCTGCATATTCAGCTTGACCATACAGGAGATGATGAGATCGGCGAAATCGCAGAATCCATCCGTTCCTGTACTGAGACGCTTTCTGCCTATGTAAATGAGATTGCCGTCAGTATGCAGCATCTGGCCGAGGGTGATCTGACACACCGCTCTGAGATGACGTTCAAAGGGGACTTTGCGCCCATTCAGACAGCCATCCGAGGCTTTGCCGATCAGATGGGCAATCTAATCTCAGGAATCCGAAGGGCTTCTGAGACGGTAGACAGCGGAGCCGAACAGGTGTCCTCCGGTGCGCAGGCGCTGGCCCAGGGAGCCACAGAGCAGGTATCTTCCGTAGACACCCTTGGCTCTTCCATCCGGGATATTGCCGCGCAGATCAAGTCTAATGAGGACGATATCCAGAGGGCCAACGGCAAGGTAGCCCAGGCAAATGAAGCTGTGACCGAGAGTATACGCCAGATGAAACTGCTGTCCGACATTATGACAGAGGTCAGCGTAAGCTCTGAGAAGATCACCCATATTATACGCACCATTGAGGATATCGCCTTCCAGACCAATATCCTGGCTTTAAACGCTGCGGTAGAGGCTGCTCGGGCCGGGCAGGCCGGAAAGGGCTTTGCCGTGGTGGCGGATGAGGTGAGAGGGCTGGCGTCAAAGAGTTCAGACGCCTCCCAGGAGATTCGGACCCTGATCGAGTCCTCTGTCAGTGCGGTGCATAAGGGAGCCGAGGCAACCCAGACAACCCGAATGACGCTGGATCGGGTAGCAGAACACGCAGGCGGGGTGGTAGAAGCGATCCGCAAGGTAACGGAAACTTCAGCGGAACAGACCCGTATGATTGTCCAGATCAACAGCGGCATCGAGCAGATCGGAAGCGTAGTCCAGGCTAATTCTGCTACAGCGGAGGAGAGTGCGGCTACCAGCGAGGAGCTTTCCAGCCAGGCCCAGGTATTAAAGGGCATGATCCAGCAGTTTAAGCTGTAGAGATGAAAAAGGGAGCTTCCCTTCAGAAAAATGTGGTATGGTATCCAAAAGACCTCTGGCCGAACAAGGCCGGGGGTCTTTTGGCGTCTGGCAGATCCGGCGGGAGGCAAAACAGTGAGCCTTGCAAAGAGAGGATATTTATGATAACATCAGTGGACAGATACCCTGACTGCCGGCCGGAAAAACAGGCGACAAAGGGGAACAGAAGGATGGATGAGAACTTTGAGGGGAATATATGCAAACATTATCATAGATATTTCTCATGAGAGCGTGGACCGGGTATTCCAGTATCGGGTCCCGGAGCGCCTTTGGGGAAAGCTTGCGGCGGGGCAGCAGGTGTACATCCCTTTTGGAGCGGGAAACCGCAGAAGAAAAGGATATGTGGTGGAGCTGACTGACCGGCCGGAATATGAGGTTTCAAAATTAAAAGAGATTGAGGGCATTGTAAGGGAAAGCGTCACAGCCCAGTCTCAGCTGATCTGGCTTGCCTGGTGGATGAAAGAACGCTATGGCTCTACCATGAACCAGGCTCTTAAGACCGTTCTCCCGGTAAAGCAAAAGATAAAGGAGGCTCCAAAGCGTCAGATCCGTCTGATTGCAAAAGAGGACGCCTTTCGCGAGGCCCTGGCTTTGGCCCAACGCAGGAAATACAGCGCCAGGCTTCGCCTGTTCTCTCTTTTAAAAGAAAAAAATCCCGTGCCTTACGATGAGACGGTAAATCGGCTGAATCTGACTGCGGCGGCTCTTCGCCCTTTGGAAGAGGCAGGGCTGATCCGCGTAGAAGTAGTGGAAAAGTACAGAAATCCTCTTTTGGAGATGAAACGCCTTCTGGCCGGGGAAAGGAAAGAGGCGGCCGAGGCCTTACCGGCAGCCGGCTGGCAGCCGCCGGTGCTGAATGAACAGCAGAGGATGGTCTCTCAGGCCATTTGCAGGGAATATGATCAGGGGATTCGCAGCACCTGCCTGATCCACGGAATTACAGGCAGCGGTAAAACCGAGGTCTATATGGAACTGATCAGCCATGTGACGGCTCAGGAAAAGCAGGCGATCCTTTTGATTCCGGAGATTTCCCTGACCTGGCAGACTGTTATGCGCTTTTACCTTCGTTTCGGAAACCGCGTCTCGGTTCTTCATTCACGAATGTCCGCCGGAGAGCGCTACGATCAGTATGAGAGGGCGCGCACAGGGGATATTGATATGATCATCGGGCCGAGATCCGCCCTTTTTGCGCCTTTTGAGCGGCTGGGGCTTATTATCATCGATGAGGAACATGAAAACGCATATCAGAGCGAACTGGCTCCCCGCTATGATGCGAGGGAGGCGGCGGGAGAGCTTGCAGGGATAAGCGGGGCGCTTCTTGTGCTGGGCTCCGCCACCCCTTCCATGGAGTCCTACACAAAAGCACTGCTGGGAGAATACCGCTTGTTTAAGCTGACCTGCCGGGCAAAGGCGGATGCAGCCCTTGCCCAGACGGAGATTGTGGATCTGAGAGAAGAACTCAGGGCTAAAAACCGCTCCATTTTCAGCCGCAGGCTAAAGGAACTTTTAGAGGATCGGCTGAGCAAGGGGGAGCAGTCCATGCTCTTTATCAACCGCCGGGGCTATGCTAATTTTGTTTCCTGCCGCTCCTGCGGGGAGGCCATTAAGTGCCCTCACTGCGATGTGACTCTGACGCTTCACAGAGACGGCAGCCTGATGTGCCATTACTGCGGCCACAGGATCGCACAGCCAAAGCTTTGCCCCGTCTGCGGCTCCCCTTATATCGCCCCTTTCGGCACCGGCACCCAGAAGATCGAGGAGATGGCTGCAAAGATGTTTCCAAAGGCGCGGATCCTGCGCATGGATATGGATACCACGTCAAAAAAGGGTGGACATCAGGAAATATTGTCTGCGTTTGCGAGAGGGGAGGCAGACATCCTCATTGGCACCCAGATGATTGTAAAGGGGCATGATTTTCCAAAGGTTACCCTGGTAGGGGCGCTGGCGGCAGATCTGTCCTTATATGCGCCGGACTACCGGTGCAGCGAAGAGACCTTTGAACTTTTAACCCAGGCGGCAGGCCGGGCGGGACGGAGCAGCATACCGGGCAATATGGTGATCCAGACGTATCAGCCGGATCATTACAGTATTCAGATGGCCGCACGTCAGGACTATGAGGGCTTTTATGAGCAGGAGATGAATTACAGAAGGCTTTTGGGTTATCCGCCGGCAGTGGGGCTTCTGACCCTGCAGATTTCAGATCACAGGGAGGACCGTTTAGATCGGGCCGCTGGGGCTCTTGCTGCCATGGCAGAGACATTTCCCGACCGTTTTCCCGGAAAACAGATACCGTTTATCGGCCCGGTTAATGCCCCTGTGTACAAAGTTAATGATATTTACAGAAAAATTTTATATATAAAGAATGAAAACTATGATATACTGATACACATCAGGAAAATGGCCGAGGCCTGCTTAGAGGGCCTGGAGGGCGTGGCGCTGCAGTCAGATCTTGATCTGTAGCCGCAAACGATGCCGGAGCATTTTCACCATCCTCTTCCATATAGGGAGGACACACGCCGGCAGCCTGGGTGCTTAGGGATGGTTTGAACACAGAAAAAGGAGAGATAATAAAGATGGCAGTCCGTCAGATTCGCGTAATTGGAGATGAAGTATTAACTAAGAAATGTAAGCCTGTAAAGGAGATGAGCAAACGTACCGCCGAGCTGATCGAAGATATGTTTGAGACCATGTATGAAGCAAACGGCGTAGGCCTTGCGGCTCCCCAGGTGGGCATTTTAAAGAAGATTGTGGTGATCGATGTGGAGGACGGCAGCCAGTATGTGCTGATTAATCCGGAGATCATTGACCGGAAGGGCGAACAGACGGGATACGAGGGGTGCCTGAGTGTTCCGGGAAAGTCAGGCATCGTGACTCGGCCGGAGTATGTAAAGGTGCGTGCTCTGGATGAAAATATGGAACCGTTTGAACTTGAGGGAGAGGGACTTCTTGCAAGAGCCATCTGCCATGAATGTGCCCACCTGGAGGGCCAGCTTTATGTAGAGTTAGTCGAGGGAGAACTGATGGATACAGAGGCTGAGGAAGAAGAGGAGAATTAAAATGCGCATCGTATTTATGGGAACGCCGGATTTTTCCGTTCCGGCATTAAAGGCTCTTGTGGAGGCCGGACATGAGGTGGCCGCTGTAGTGACCCAGCCGGACCGCCCCAGGGGCAGAGGCAAAGAACTGCAGATGACGCCGGTGAAGGTTCAGGCGCTGGCGTACGGTATCCCGGTGTACCAGCCGGAAAAGGTAAAGGATCCCGCCTTTGTTGAAATTCTCAGAAATCTTCAGCCGGAGGTGATTGTGGTCATTGCCTTCGGCCAGATCCTTTCCAGGGATATTTTAGACCTGCCGCCTTACGGCTGTATCAACATCCATGCATCCCTTCTGCCTAAGTACCGCGGCGCAGCGCCTATCCAGTGGGCGGTGATCGACGGGGAGAAGGAGACAGGCGTTACTACCATGATGATGGACGTGGGCCTTGACACCGGTGATATGCTGGAAAAGACGGTAATCCCCCTGGATCCCAAGGAAACGGGAGGAAGCCTTTTTGACAAATTAAGTCAGGCAGGCGGCCCGCTGATCCTTTCCACCCTGGAGAAGCTTAAGGCCGGTACCGCAGTCCGCACGCCTCAAACAGATGAGGATTCCACATATGCGAAGATGCTTACAAAATCTCTGGGCCAGATCGACTGGTCCATGGAAGCAGCCGCCATCGAACGGCTGATCCGGGGGCTTAATCCATGGCCCAGCGCCTACACATTTGTGCACGGAAAAACATTAAAGATCTGGGACGCAGATGTCCTTAAGGAGTCATCTGACGGGGCAGCCCCAGGTCAGATCATCCGCACCGATCCCCACAGCCTTATAGTGGCTGCGGGAGAGGCGCTTTTGTCCATTCGGGAACTTCAGCTGGAGGGAAAAAAGCGAATGGATGTGGAAACCTTCCTGAGAGGTTATACCATAGAAAAAGGCGAGATCCTGGGAAAGTAGCCTCTGGCTCCCATACCGGCCCTTTATTCAAAGAAAGAGAGTGAATGTAAATGTTTTACAGTCCGTTTTATTTTGATCCAACCTACGTCCTCATTCTCATCGGCGTAGCCCTTTCCCTGGCCGCCTCGGCCCGGTTAAATGCTACCTATGCCACCTATTCCGGCATCCGCAGCCGCTGCGGCATGACGGGAGCCCAGGCGGCAGAACAGCTTTTGCGCTCCCAGGGGATTTATGATGTGACGGTCCGCCATGTATCCGGCCGTCTGACGGATCACTATGATCCCAGAACCAAGACAGTGAATCTGTCGGATGCGGTCTATGGAGCCACTTCCATCGCAGCCATCGGCGTTGCGGCCCATGAGTGCGGCCATGCCATGCAGGATGCGCAGGAGTACGCTCCGCTGCGTCTGCGTGCTGCCCTGGTGCCTGCCGCTAACTTTGGAGCGCAGATTTCATGGCCTCTGATTCTCATCGGCTTTTTTATCGGCGGAGGAATCCTGGTCAATGTGGGAATCCTGCTGTTCTCCCTGTCTGTGCTGTTTCAGCTGGTGACGCTGCCGGTGGAGTACAACGCATCCCACCGGGCGGTCAGGCTTCTCGATTCCATCGGGATCCTGCAGGGACAGGAGGTAGGACAGGCAAGAAAGGTGCTGGGAGCTGCCGCGTTAACCTATGTGGCCGCTGCCGCTGCCTCCATTCTTCAGCTGCTGCGTCTGCTTATTTTATTTGGAAACAGAGACAGGGAAAACTGACAAAGGGGATATTATGGCAAAGCAGACAGACCGAGGTCTGGAAAACAGGGAAATAATCCTTGGGGTGTTGACGGAGGTGCTCGAAAAGGGCAGCTTCGTCCATCTTATTTTAAACCAGGCTCTTTATAAATATCAATATCTGGATAAGGCTGATCGGGCCTTTATTACCCGTGTCACCGAGGGGACGCTGGAATATATGCTCCAGATCGACGCGGTAATCGACCGCTATTCAAAGACAAAAACGAAGAGAATGAAACCCCTGATCCGAAGTATTCTGCGGATGAGCGTATACCAGCTTCTCTATATGGATCGGGTGCCGGACAGCGCCGTCTGCAATGAGGCGGTGAAACTGGCGGTAAAACATAAGTTCCATGGGTTAAAGGGATTTGTAAACGGAGTCCTGCGAACCATTTCCAGAGAAAAGGCACAGATCGCCTTTGAGGATCCGGCCCTGCGCTACAGCGTTCCGGCCTGGATGTACGAAAAATGGGTACAGGACTGGGGGGAGGAGACGGCAGAGAAGATCGCAGCTTCTTTTCTCAAAACGCGCCCGACCTGGGTTCGATGCAATTTAAGCGCTGCCTCCAGAGAAGAGATCCTCATTTCCTTAAAACAGGAGGGGGCCAAGGCAGAGCCGCTTGCCGGCTCCGATTCCATGATCGCCCTGTCAGGCTATGATTATCTGGAAGGGCTCACCGCCTTTTGTGAAGGCTGGATTCAGGTTCAGGACATCAGTTCCAGCCTGGTGGGAGAACTGGCCGCTCCCAAGGAGGGAGCCTACATACTGGATGTCTGCGCCGCGCCCGGAGGAAAGAGTCTTCACCTGGCAGACAAGCTTAAGGGGACAGGGTTAGTGGAAGCCAGAGATCTGACGGAGCAGAAAACGGCCCTGATCGAGGACAACCTTGCCCGCTGCGGCCTGACAAATATAAGGGCCCGCGTGTGGGATGCCACGGTGCCTGACCCGCAGTGGGAGAACCAGGCGGATATCGTCATCGCGGATCTTCCCTGTTCTGGAATGGGAATTATTGGAAGAAAACCGGATATCAAATACCGTATGACAGAGGAAGGCCTAAAGGAACTGGAAGAGCTCCAGCGCCGGATTTTGTCAGTTGTATGGCGTTATGTGAAGCCGGGAGGGAAACTGATCTACAGTACCTGTACCATCAACCGGGGAGAAAATGAGAAAAACGCGGACTGGATCCGCCGGAATCTGCCCTTTGATCCGGTGGATATCACAAAGCTGCTTCCTGACGGATGGGAAAGGGAATCCACTGCTTCCCTGGAGGAAGGGCAGATCCAGATCCTGCCGGGAACAGGTCCCTGGGAGGACTTTGACGGGTTTTTTATCAGCGTTTTTAAACGGCGTATTTAAGGAACATCCCGTTCATTTTGAAATACAGGAGTTTTTTTATGTTAGATGTAACAGACCGCAACGGTAAAAAAGATATAAAATCCATGACCTTGGAGGAACTGACAAAGGAGCTGGCTGCCCTGGGTGAAAAGCCGTTCCGTGCAAAGCAGATCTATGACTGGCTCCATGTAAAGATGGTCACTGATTTTGAACAGATGAGTTCCTTATCCAGAGATCTTAGGGCAAGACTTTCACAGTGCTGCAGCATCACCGCTTTAAAAACAGTGGGTGAGCGTATTTCCGCCGCAGACGGCACCAGAAAGTATCTCTTTGGACTGGAGGATGGAAATGTGATCGAAAGTGTGTGGATGCAGTATCATCACGGCAATTCCGTCTGCATTTCCTCACAGGTTGGCTGCCGCATGGGCTGCCGATTCTGCGCCTCTACCCTGGATGGTCTGGAGCGCAATCTGCGTCCCTCTGAGATGCTGGATCAGATCTACCGGATTCAGTCCATCACCGGAGAGCGGGTATCCAACGTGGTGGTCATGGGTTCCGGGGAGCCCATGGACAACTACGACAACGTAGTCCGCTTTCTTCGGCTGATCTCCCATGAAAAAGGGTTAAACATCAGCCAGAGGAACCTGACCGTATCCACCTGCGGCATTGTGCCGGGGATTCTGCAGTTTGCTGAGGAGGGCCTTCAGGTCACGCTGGCCCTTTCCCTTCACGCGCCCAATGATGAGGTGCGAAAGACACTGATGCCCATTGCCAACCGCTATCATCTGGAGGATGTGCTTAAGGCCTGCCGTGTGTATTTTGAAAAAACAGGCAGAAGGCTTACCTTTGAATACAGCCTGGTAAAGGGCGTTAATGATAATCTGAAGGAGGCTGCCGCCCTGACAGGACTGCTTAAGGACCAGCACGGCCATGTAAACCTGATCCCGGTCAATCCCATCAAGGAGCGGGATTATGTTCAGTCTGACCGAAAAGCTGTGGAGGCCTTTAAAAAATACCTGGAGAATCATGGCATCAACGCCACGGTCCGCCGGGAAATGGGGCGCGACATCGGAGGCGCCTGCGGACAGCTGAGAAAAAGCTATATGGAAGGAGGGGTATAATGATGCAGGCATACGCACTGACAGACACAGGAAGAGTCCGCTCTATGAATCAGGACTATATCTATGCCTCACCGGAAACGGTAGGCTCCCTTCCCAACCTTTTTCTGGTATCAGACGGGATGGGAGGCCATCAGGCCGGGGACTACGCTTCCCGGTACGCAGTGGAGAACCTGGTGGTATATCTGACCCGCAAAAAGGAGGGCGCTCCCGTGCCTCTGCTTTCTGAAGGGATCCGCGAGATCAATACAGGCCTTTACAGCGAATCCTTAAACCGGGAGGAACTAAACGGCATGGGCTGCACCCTGGTGGCAGCGGTGGTGGATGACGGGATCCTGTACGCTGCCAACATCGGAGACAGCCGCCTTTACCTTATCCATGAAAATGAGATCCGCCAGGTTACAAAGGATCACTCCTATGTGGAGGAAATGGTGGCCCTTGGGAAAATGGTTCGGGGCAGCGCGGATTACAACCGCAGAAAAAATATCATTACCCGTGCTTTGGGCATCGGAAAGACAGTAGAGGCAGATTTTTTTGAGGTGGAGCTGGAACCCGGGGATTATATTCTCCTCTGCTCCGACGGCCTTACCAACATGGTGTCCGATGAGCGGATCCGGGCGGTAGTAGCAGGTTCCGGCACATTAAAGGAAAAGGCCAGGCGCCTGATCTGCGAGGCCAACGAAGGCGGCGGCATGGACAATATCGCCGTTGTGCTGGTAGAGCCTGAGGAAGGGGGGACTGGCCCATGTTAAATCCGGGAACCTATCTTCAGGACCGTTATGAGATCCTGGAAAAGATCGGCTCCGGCGGTATGTCCGTGGTCTATAAAGCCAGATGTCATACGTTAAACCGCCTGGTAGCCATCAAGGTCTTAAAAGAAGAATTTGCCTCCGATGAAAATTTTGTAAGCAAATTTAAGATGGAGGCCCAGGCGGCGGCCCGTCTTTCCCATCCCAACATCGTAAATGTATATGATGTAGTGGATGAGGAAAGCCTTCACTATATTGTGATGGAGCTGATTGAGGGTATCACGCTCAAAAGCTACATCGAGAAGAAGGGATTTTTAGAAAGCAAGGAGGCCATCGGCATTGCCATCCAGGTGGCCCAGGGGATCGCGGCGGCTCATGAGCATCATATCATCCATCGGGACATTAAGCCCCAGAACATGATTATCTCCAGAGACGGAAAGGTAAAGGTGGCGGATTTCGGCATCGCAAGGGCAGTTTCCAGCCAGACCATAGGATCGAATGCGGTAGGCTCTGTCCATTATATTTCCCCGGAACAGGCCAGAGGCGGATACTGCGATGAGCGCAGCGATATATATTCCTTTGGAATCACACTGTATGAGATGGTGACGGGAAAGGTGCCATTTGAGGGGGACAATACCGTATCGGTGGCCCTGGCTCATCTGGAGGATCCGGTTGTGCCTCCGGGAGAGTATCATGCGGAGATATATCCCGGCCTTGAGGATATTATTTTAAGATGCACCAGAAAAAAGCCTGACAGACGCTACCCCTCCATGGAGGAGGTAATCCGTGATCTGCGGCGGGTGCTGATGGACCCGGACTGCGATATCTACAGCACAGAGGAGGCAAAAGAAGAGGCCGATTTATCTCAGACCCGCCCTATCACCAGGGGAGAGCTGAGCCAGATCAATGATCTTCACCGCCGCAGAGACCGAAACGGAAGGGAAGAGGAGGAGACAGAGGAAAAAACAGAACCCGCCCGTGAGGAAACAGAACTGGCTGAGGATGAGGACGGGGAATTTCCTGTCCAGGAGGTATTTTCAGAGGAGATGCCGGGAAAGGCCGCCAAAGAGCGAAAACGTCCTTCCCATAAAAAAGGGCCTCAGAGGAAAAATGCAGGACGCAAGTCAGAGGATGATATGAGCACGCAGTTTGAGCGTATTATCACGGTCATCGGCATTGTAGCGGCCATTCTGGTGGTTGTGGTGGTAGTATTTGTATTTTCCAGACTGACGGGACTGTTCTGGCCGGGAAGCGGGCAGACGCAGCCCCAGACAGAGACGGCGGCAGAGGCTTCTTCTACGGAAGAGATCCAGATTTCGCTTTCAGATACCCAGACGGAGATGCCGGATGTGCTGAATCTTCCTCAGGATATGGCAGAGAGCAAGCTGAAGGAGTATTCTCTGGTGATGAAGGTCACAGGAGAGGAGTATTCGGACAACTATGAGGCAGGACGGGTTATGCGCCAGGATGTGGATGCCGGAAGCACCGTGGAAAAATGGAGCACCGTAGGCGTCACCATCAGCAAGGGCAGCGACCGGGTCGACGTAAAATCCCTGGGGCTTTCCAATATGGACCAAAAGAAGGCGGAAACCCTGTTAAAGGAAAAGGGCCTTTCCGTTTCCATAAAAGAGGCAGCCAGCGATACGGTTGCAAAAGGAAAGGTGATTTCCTGGAGTACGGATGAGGCAAAAGCGGGAGATACCATTGAGCTTACCGTCAGCACGGGTCCGGCGGCCGTGCAGGGCCAGGTGCCAACGCTGGTGGGTACAGATGCCTCAGAGGCGGATTCACTTTTAAAGGCAGCGGGTCTTGTCACAGGCACAGTGACCTATGACAGTGATCCCTCAAAGCCCCAGGGACAGGTACTAACCCAGAGTGAACTGCCGGGAACGATGCTGGAGCCGCAGTCCTCAGTAGACTATGTGGTCAATGACAGCTCCCAGGCCTCCCAGCAGGCCGCCGAAACTCAGGCAAAGACGGGAGATGAAGGCAAATATTATGTGGGTTCCATCGATGCAACCTGCTCACTGAGCAATTACATCGGCCCAGCCTCCCAGACCAGCAGCGTGCGGATTCTGATCCGCTTAAAGCAGAAGGATCCCAATGATGCAAATACCTATGTATATACCAACCTGATCAGTCCCAGACTGGTGGTAGGCTCTCAGGATGTTCCAGTGGTATTTTCGCGGATCAAGGGAGCCTATGGTGTGGACAGCGGTACGGTAGAGGTGGTGGACGCGGACAATGACAAGG
Organism: Enterocloster alcoholdehydrogenati; assembly: GCF_013282095.1. Classification (GTDB taxonomy): domain Bacteria; phylum Bacillota; class Clostridia; order Lachnospirales; family Lachnospiraceae; genus Enterocloster; species Enterocloster alcoholdehydrogenati. Next base: position 65,139 of record NZ_BLTJ01000002.1, on the reverse strand, counting down.
TGATCCAGTCCTGGCCGGTATCCTTCTTCCCGGCAGGATGAAAAAGGAACAAAGGACATTTATGACAGGAAAGATAATCAAAGGAATTGCAGGCTTTTATTATGTGAATGATGGTGAAAACCGGGTGTACCAGTGCAGAGCCAAGGGCGTTTTCAGAAACAGGAAGATAAAGCCCCTGGTGGGAGATAACGTGGAGTTTTCCGTTCTGGATGATGAAACACTGGAAGGGAACATCGATGAGATCCTTCCCCGGAAAAATGCGCTGGTGCGCCCGGCCGTGGCCAATGTGGATCAGGCAATGGTTCTCTTTGCCCTGGCACAGCCTTCTCCCAATTTAAACCTTCTGGACCGTTTTCTGGTGATGATGGCCATGGAGGCTGTGCCGGTGGTGATCTGTTTTAATAAGGCGGATCTGGGGGATAGGGCCATGGCGGATGCCTATAGGAAAATCTACGAAGGGGCCGGATATGAGGTCCATTTTATCAGCGTCAGAAAAGAGACGGGGATGGAGCAGGTAAGATCCCTGCTGCGGGGCCGGACGACGGTTCTAGCAGGCCCTTCCGGCGTGGGAAAATCTTCTCTCACCAACCGGATCCAGCCGGAGGCGTCCATGGAGACCGGAGGTATCAGCCGAAAGATTGAGAGAGGAAAGCATACCACAAGACATTCCGAATTATTCTTTGTGGAGAAGGATACCTATATGATGGATACACCGGGGTTCAGCTCCATGTATACGCCGGATATGGAGGCATCCGGGCTAAAGGACTTTTTTCCAGAGTTTGAAGCCTATGAGGAGGGCTGCAGATTTTTAGGCTGCGTTCACATAGGGGAGCGGGTCTGCGGGGTAAAGGCTGCGGTAAATGAGGATAAGATACCTCAAAGCCGCTATGAAAATTACCGTCTCATTTACGAGGAACTAAAACAGAAAAGGAGATACTAGACCATGTATTATAAAGTAGCGCCGTCTGTACTGGCGGCAGATTTTGCCGATCTGGGGAACCAGCTTCGGGCAGTAAGCGAAGCTGGAGCGGAATGGATCCATCTGGATGTGATGGATGGGGCGTTTGTGCCAAGCATTTCCTTCGGTATGCCGGTGATAAAGAGCATCCGCAGGGTGACGGACGGCGTGTTTGATGTTCATATGATGGTAGAAGAGCCGGGCCGCTATGTAGAGGATATAAAGAATGCGGGGGCCGATGCAATCACCGTTCATGCCGAGGCCTGCAGGCATCTGGACCGTGTGGTAAACCAGATCAGGGAAGCAGGCTGCCGGGTCGGTGTGGCTTTAAATCCTGCCACCCCTATTTCCGTACTGGATACGATTTTGGATCAGCTGGATATGGTTCTTATCATGACCGTAAATCCAGGCTTTGGAGGCCAGAAGTTTATCCCATATACGCTTAATAAGGTAAAGGCCCTGCGGGCGCTCTGTGAGGACAGGGGCCTTAAGATGGACATTCAGGTAGACGGAGGCATAAACGCGGCAAACCTAAGAGAGGTCCTAGAGGCGGGAGCCAATATTTTTGTAGCAGGAAGTGCGGTGTTTGGCACAGATCCGGCGGCACGCACCAGAGAATTTACAGAGATCTTTAAGGAATATGAGAAATGAAACGATGCCTGGTTCTTACCGGCGGCAGGCTGGATCTGGCCTTTGCCGGCTCTTTTTTAGAGAAGGAAGAATTTCATAAGATTGTGGCGGTGGACGGCGGGTTAAAGGCTGCCAGAGCCCTTGGAATAACACCGGATGTGATCGTGGGCGATTTTGACTCCGCAGACCCTTCCGTGCTGGCCTGTTACCGGAAACAGGAGCACATTATCTGGGAGGTTCACCAGCCGGAAAAAGATGATACGGATACGGAGCTTGCCTTAAAACGGGCTATGGCTATGGCCTGTACAGAGATCGTGCTCCTTGGGGCTACCGGCGGGCGGCTGGACCATATGATTGGAAATATCCAGCTTCTTTATCCCTGCCTTCAGAAAGGAATCCGCGCCAGTATTGTGGATCCCCAGAACCGCCTCTATCTCATTGATGGGGAGACTGTATTCTGCAGGGAAAAAATGTGGGGAAAATACGTTTCCTTCCTGCCCTTTACTGAGGAAGTCTGCGGGATTACCCTGAAGGGGTTTAAATACCCCTTAACAGACCGGGATATCCGCATCGGCACCAGTCTGGGCATCAGCAATGAGCTGACGGAAAAGGAGGGGATTATCACCTTTACTGACGGGGTGCTGATCGCGGTGGAGTCCCATGACTAAGTAGGGATCATTCACAACTGGACTGGTCAAAAAATAATAAACTGGATATTTATAGCCATCCACTTTGGTGCTACCATATGGATCATACAATCGAAGTGAGGAGTGGATGATTATGAAAACAGTTGAAACAGCCGTACACACTACAGAGAGAAGGACAGACAGCCGGATCACAAAGATTGCTTTAACCGGCCTGTTTGCGGCATTATCCTATGTAGTATTTACCTTTTTGCAGGTAAAGATCACCCTGCCGGGAGGAGATGCCACCTCCATTCATCTGGGAAATGCAGTCTGCGTTCTGGGAGCGTTGGTTCTTGGCGGATTTTACGGCGGACTGGGAGGCGCTTTGGGAATGACCATCGGGGATCTCTTTGACCCGGTGTATGTATATTACGCCCCCAAAACCTTTGTTTTAAAACTGTGCATTGGCCTGATCGCAGGCTTTGTTGCTCACAGGCTGGGCCATATCAATGAAAGCAGCGATAAGGGGCACATTGTTCGCTTTGCAGCCGCCGCAGCTATCTGTGGACTGGGATTTAATGTGATTTTTGATCCCCTTCTTGGATATTACTATAAGCTGCTGATTATGGGAAAACCGGCTGCGGAGCTGACCCTTGCATGGAATGTGGCTTCCACCTCCATCAACGCGGTAATCTCAGCCATTGCCGCTGTTGTCGTATATATGCCCCTGCGCCGGGCACTGAACCGGTCGGGACTGGCTGACAAACTGAAATAAGGAGGACTGAACCAGTGTCAACCTGTCATCAGAAAAAAATTGCGATGATCAATGACCTTTCCGGGTACGGCCGCTGTTCCTTGACAGTGGCTCTTCCCATTTTATCGGCCATGAGGGTTCAGTGCTGTCCCGTGCCGACCTCGATTCTCTCCAGCCACACTGGTTTTCCGGTATATTATTTTGATGATTATACGGATCATATGGAGGCTTATATAGAAAAATGGAAGGAACTGGGGCTGACCTTTGACGGCATTGCCACCGGCTTTCTGGGCTCGGAACGCCAGATCGAGATCGTCAAGGATATGATCGTTGCCTTTAAGACCCCTGAGACAAAGGTACTCGTAGATCCCATTATGGGAGACCACGGCGTTCCCTATGCCACCTGCACCCCGGCTATGTGCAGCCGCATGAAGAGCCTGGCGGCCATGGCTGACATTTTAACGCCCAATCTGACGGAGGCCTGTATTCTTTTAGATCTTCCTTATAATGATAATGAGGGAGATCTGAAAGAGGAGGAACTGGAGCAGCTGGCCCGCCGCCTGCAGCTTCTTGGGCCGTCCTCGGTGGTGATCACAGGAATCCGCCAGGGAAAGTATCTGGTGAATGTACTGGCAGAGGGAGAAAAAGAGGTGTACTTTTTAAAGCGTCTGGCAGTGGGAGAAGAGCGGCCGGGCACAGGGGACGTCTTTTCCTCCATCATCGCAGGAGGCTGCATCCGCGGCTGGAGCCTAAGAGATGCGGCAGAACTGGCGGCGGACTTTGTGAAGGACTGCATCATACGCTCCGGACAGCTGCAGGTTCCGGTTCAGAATGGAGTCTGCTTTGAGGAGCTGTTGGGAGAGTTGTGCCAAAAGGCGAAGGACTGACTGTTTTGACTGACCTTTTTCAAAAAAAGGCTTTTATTTCCATGGAAAATGTTATATACTCATAGACAAGTATATCATCCGCCGGGGGAGCGTTCCGCCTGCAGATGGAAACTACAGTAAGCAGATCCAGGAGGAGTATCATGTTAGATTTAAAGTTTGTCAGAGAGAATCCCGACATTGTAAAGCAGAATATTAAGAATAAATTCCAGGATGGCAAGCTTCCCTTGGTAGACGAGGTGATCGCTCTGGACGCAGAGAACCGCGCTGCCCAGAAGGAAGCCGACGACTTAAGAGCCAGCAGAAACAAGCTGTCCAAGCAGATTGGCGCTCTTATGGGACAGGGAAAGAAGGAAGAGGCCGAAGAGGTAAAGAAACAGGTCGGCGCCAATTCTGCCAGACTGGCTGAGTTAGAGGCAAAGGAGAGCGAGCTTTCCGAGAAGATCTTAAAGATCATGATGACGATCCCTAATATCATTGACCCAAGCGTCCCCATTGGAAAAGATGACAGCCAGAATGTAGAGATCGAAAAGTTCGGAGAGCCGGCAGTTCCTGAGTTTGAGATTCCTTACCATACAGACATTATGGAGCGTTTTAACGGCATTGATCTGGACGCTGCCAGAAAAGTGGCCGGGAATGGCTTTTACTATCTGATGGGTGATATTGCCAGACTTCACTCTGCCGTGATCTCCTACGCAAGAGACTTTATGATTGGCCGCGGCTTTACCTACTGTGTACCTCCCTTTATGATCCGCAGCAATGTAGTAACCGGCGTTATGAGTTTTGCAGAGATGGATGCCATGATGTACAAGATCGAAGGCGAGGATCTCTATCTCATCGGCACCAGTGAGCATTCCATGATCGGTAAATTCATCGATACTATCACCCCTGAGACAGAGCTGCCCATGACGCTCACCAGCTATTCCCCATGTTTCCGCAAGGAAAAGGGCGCTCACGGTATTGAGGAGAGAGGCGTATACCGTATCCACCAGTTTGAGAAACAGGAGATGATCGTTGTATGCAAACCGGAAGAAAGCCCCATGTGGTATGACAGGCTGTGGCAGAACACGGTAGATATGTTCCGCTCCATGGATATCCCCGTGAGAACGCTGGAGTGCTGTTCCGGCGATCTGGCTGACCTGAAAGTAAAGTCCTGTGACGTAGAGGCGTGGTCCCCAAGACAGAAGAAGTACTTTGAGGTGGGAAGCTGCTCCAATCTGGGAGACGCTCAGGCCCGCCGATTAAAGATCCGCGTACAGAGTGAGGATGGAAGCAAATACCTGGCTCATACCTTAAACAACACCGTAGTAGCTCCTCCGCGTATGCTTATCGCCTTTTTGGAGAATAATCTGCAGGCTGACGGCAGTGTAAAGATTCCGGAGGCTTTAAGGCCATACATGGGTGGAATGGAAGTTATGGTTCCAAAGAAATAAAAGCAGGAGTAAGCAAATGGTAAAATTCAATCATTTTAACTTTAATATCCTTGATCTTGATAAGAGTCTGGATTTTTATGACAAAGCCCTGGGCCTTAAGCCTGTGAGAGAGCACAATGCCGCAGATGGTTCCTTTAAGCTGGTATATCTGGGAGACGGTTTCAGTGATTTTACCCTGGAGCTTACCTGGTTAAAGGATCGCACAGAGCCTTACAATCTGGGAGAGTGTGAGTTCCATCTGGCTTTCCATACCGATGATTACGAGGCAATCCATAAGAAGCATCAGGAGATGGGCTGCATCTGTTTTGAGAATCCCGCTATGGGAATCTACTTTATCTCTGATCCCGACGGCTACTGGATCGAGATTGTGCCGGAGAAGAAGTGAGGCGGAATAGAATCCGACAGGCATTAAAATAAGAGAACCGCACAAAGGGGATGGCCTAAAACGGAACAAAACCGTTTTGCGCCATCCCTGTCTGCTCCACAGCATAAAAAGACCCGGCAGGTGAAAAATGCCGGGCTTTTTATGTAAAACCGTATGTCAATTACTGATTATATTCGCTGTATTTTTCTTCGCAGTACTGGCAGCGGTAGGTTTCTGTTTTCTCATCTGCCAGATAGAACACATGGGGAAGCTCCTGCTCGATAGAAGTGATGCAGCGGGGGTTCTTGCAGTGGATCACGTTGGTGATCTTTTTCGGAAGCTTTAAGGCTTTCTTTTCTGCGATCCGGTCATCCCGGATAATATTAACAGTGATGTTGTGGTCAATGTAGCCGAGAATATCCAGATCCAGCTTGTCCAGTCCGCCTTCGATCTTGATGATGTCCTTACGGCCCATCTTATTGCTGCGGGCGTTTTTGATGATGGCTACCTGGCAGTCTAACTTGTCCAGTCCCAGGTGATAGTAGATATCCAGGCTTTTTCCAGCCTCGATGTGATCCAGAACAATGCCTTCTTTTAATCCGCTGATATTTAACATGGCTTTTCCACCTCCAGTAATGTCATAATCAGAGCCATACGGACGTATACCCCGTACTGGGCCTGTTTAAAGTAAGCGGCTCTCGGATCTTCATCCACCTCTACCGCGATCTCGTTGACTCTTGGAAGGGGATGAAGGATATACATATCCGGCTTTGCCAGCTTCATTTTCCTGCGTGTCAGGATGTAGCAGTCCTTTAAGCGGATGTAATCTTCCTCATTGAAGAAACGCTCCTTCTGAACACGGGTCATATATAAAACGTCCAGGCTTCCCAGGGCGTCATCCAGGTTTCCAACCTCCTCAAAGGGAATGTGATTGGCTTCCAGAATATCCTCGCGGATGCTGTCAGGGATGCGCAGCTCAGGGGGAGAGATCAGCACGAATTTTACGCCCGGATAGCGTACCATGGCACTGATAAGAGAATGGACGGTACGGCCGAACTTCAGGTCACCGCACAGACCGATGGTTAAGTTGTCCAGACGTCCCTTTAAGGAACGGATGGTCATAAGATCGGTCAGTGTCTGCGTGGGATGCTGATGGCCGCCGTCCCCTGCATTGATCACAGGGATCTGGGCCTTCTGAGCCGCCACGAACGCAGAACCCTCTTTGGGATGACGCATCGCACAGATGTCAGCATAACAGGAAATCATACGGATCGTATCGCCAACGCTTTCACCCTTTGCAGCAGAACTGGAATCAGCGGAAGCAAAGCCAAGGACATTGCCGCCCAGATTCATCATAGCGGCCTCAAAGCTTAAGCGGGTTCTGGTGCTGGGCTCATAAAAGAGGGTAGCCAGCTTTTTTCCGTCGCATACGTGCGCATATCTGGGAAGGTTGTTCTCGATGTCTCTGGCCAACGCTAAAAGGTCATCGATCTCTTCCACAGAGAAGTCTAAGGGATTCAGTAAATGTCTCATGAGATTCTCCTTTGCCTTTTCTATTTGATTTAAAAGTAATTTTGGGAAATAGTTCACACTGAACCAGTGCGATAGCCGGACAGCCAGATATGGCACTGATGTGTGCCTCGTCATATTCTTACATAGAATGCAGCAGAAGTCAAGCACAATTTGGCATGGCCGTAAAAAATATTTAAGGAACTTTAAAGGAAAAAGGGACAGCCTCTATTGACGGTTTATGATATACTGTCTAAAGAAGAAAATATATCTGTGCCTGAGACGGCACACAAAGGAGCAGTTCATTGGCAGAGACAACGAAAAATATGTCTGCGCCTGTGATCCGGGTAAAAGACCTGTATAAGATCTACCGGGTGGGCGAGACGAAGGTGCGGGCCTTAAACGGTGTGGATTTTGAGATCTATAAAGGGGAGTTCGTTGCCATTGTAGGCACCTCGGGCTCCGGCAAATCGACCCTGCTTAATATGTTAGCCGGGCTGGAGAAGCCCACAAAGGGCCAGATCATCATTGGAAAAACCCACATGGAAAAGCTGACAGAAAAACAGCTGGTGGCCTTTCGCCGGGAGAAGGTGGGGTTCATTTTCCAGTCTTACAACCTTTTAAATACCATGAACGCCATTGAAAATGTGGCTCTCCCCCTGTCCTTTCGCGGAGTATCCAAAAAGGATCGGTTAAAGAAAGCCAGAGAGTTTATGTCCCTTGTAGGAGTGGCGGATCAGGAAAAGCATATGCCCAACCAGATGTCCGGCGGCCAGCAGCAGAGAGTGGGCATTGCAAGGGCGCTGGTGGTGAATCCTCAGATCATCTTTGCGGATGAGCCTACGGGGAATCTGGATTCAAAGACTACCATGGAGGTGCTGCGGCTTATGCAGCGGATCGTAAGGGAGCAGCAGCAGACCCTTGTGATGGTTACGCATGACAATCATCTGGCTTCTTATGCCGACCGCAGGATCCGGATTGTAGATGGGAAGATCACAGGGATTGAGACGGGGGGCCGATCGGCTCTGGAGGAAACAGATAAGACAGCGCCGGAAGCGCAGCAGCCGGCACAGATGGAGGATATAACAGTATGAAACGACTTAAACGGGCAGTGACCCTTCTTGTTCTTGCGATGGCCTTTGTGATGGCGGCGGGAAACATTCCGGCGGCGGCCAGTGATTTTAAGCTGGGGTACAACACCAATGCCAGCGATAATGACTACATATTTACCACAAAGGCTCCCAAGGGCAGTATTGGCAAATCCATGAGCATTTCCTTTCGCGTCCGCGCCACGGATGAGGATATGAATAACTTAAAGGTAAGCCTTCTGGAAACCACGGAATTTCAGCAGATTGAATCAAAGGGCGAAAGCGATTACACTGTGGATTATTATCCCTTTGAGATCATGGAAACCACATTTGTAGGGAAAAATGTGGGAAATATAAAGGCCGGGAATGTAAAAAGCGTGTCTTTATCAGCCAGAGTCCGCCGGGATGCAGCCCAGGGGTACTACAGCATCCCGATTCAGCTGGAGTGGGACGGAGGCTACGACGTAGACTATATCAACATCTGGATTTCTACCAGCTCCACCACCTCTGAGGATGAGGAAGAGGATAAAAAAGAGGGCAGCTATTTTGTGATCGGTGAGAATCAGTCTACTCCCAGAGGTGTCTACCCCAATGTGCTGGACTTCAGCGTCAATTTCCGCAACCGCAGAGAGACAACAGCTCAGGATGTGACCATCAGTATGGGACTTTCCGAGGATGATACAAAATTTCCTTTTGAGATCAATGACGGCAATTATGATCGTACCTTTGAACGGGTCAATTCCGGAGAGACGGTGACCGCCTCCTACAGCATGGCCATCCGCAAGGAGTCATACACCGGTTATTACCCTATCAAATTTACGATCACATTCCGTTTGAGCTCTGAGGGGGACCTGCATACGGAGGAGGGGGTGTTCTACGTCCATGTGGTATCCAAGGACAAAGAGGATAACAAGGGGGATTTTGACGCCAATGACCGCATCAAGGCGCGCGTGATTGTAGAAAGCTACCATACGGTTCCAGAGGTGGTCTACGCAGGCGAGGAATTTGAGCTGGTACTCAATATGAAAAATGCTTCATCCACGGTTCCCGCATCCAATCTTCTCTTTAATCTGGAATCTGAAAAGGTATCCGACAGCGCAGTATTTACCACGGAATCCGGCACCGCCTCCATGGTGGTGAATTCCCTTGCGCCGGGCCAGAGCACAGAACTGCGGGCAAAATTTACAGCCAGGGCCGGAGTGGATCAGCGTTCCTACGGTATTACTGTCAAGGAAAAATATGACAGCCCGGAATTTAAAAATGCGGAGGAGAACATTATTGTGGATGTTCCTGTTAAGCAGTATTCCCGTCTGAGCACCAGCAATATCGATGTAATGCCCGATTCTATGGCAGTGGGTTCGGAATCCAATGTTATGTTTGGCATCAACAACACCGGAAAAGTGGTTCTTTATAATGTGACGGTTTCCTTTGAAGGAGACTCCATTAAGCCCGTGGACACCTATGTAGGCAATATCAAGCCTGGTGAGACGGGCAATGTAGATACTATGCTGACGGGAATTGCTCCCACCCAGGATGACGGAACCATTCACATCCATATCAATTATGAAGATGAGAACGGCCAGGCGGCAGAACCTGTAGAAAAAGAACTGACGCTGATGGTAACGGAAGAAGCGCAGACAGAATTTGATCCGTCCTTTGCCGTGGACCCCTCCATAACGGAAACGGAGAAACCAGACGTCCTTCAAACATACAGGGCATGGATCCTTGTCGGCGGAGGAGGAGCCCTTTTAGCAGTTATCCTTATTATCCGCCATATCCGCAGAAAACGCAGGGCAGCAAAGGAAAAAGAGGATATAGAAAATGAGATTTCCTGATCTTTTGATCATGAGCATGAATAATTTAAGACGCAGGAAACTGCGCACGGTCCTGACGGTTCTGGGGGTTATCATCGGTACGGCTGCCATTGTAGTGATGGTTTCTCTGGGAATCGGCTTAAATGAAATGACCATGGAGCAGATCGCCTCCTGGGGCAGCCTGACCACCATACAGGTATCCTCGCAAAATTCCGGCGGCTCCATGCAGATCATGGGCGGCTCATCAGGACAGAAAAATGGAGATACGGAGCCGAATTACATCACAGATAAGGTGGTGGACAGCTTTAAGAAACTTCCTCATGTGACCGGAGTGTCCCCGGTTCTCACCATGAATGTAGTGATGCGTCAGGGGGCCTATATTTCCACGTTTGTACAGCTAAAAGGCGTCAGCCAGTCTTATCTGGAGCAGCTGGATCTGGGAGAGGGACGTATTCCCGCTTCCGGCGAGCTGGGGCTGGTATTCGGAAACGGTGTGATCCGGGATTTCGCCAACGCAAAGACAGGAAAAGGCTACTGGGATACAGGAGAGATGCCGGATGTAGACCCCATGGGAAAGCCCATGTTTGTGATCTTTGACGTAGACGCCTATTACCAGAGCCAGGGAACAGCAGGCAGCCTTGGCAGTTCGGGACAGGAGACGAGCACCGTAAAGCCTCCGAAGAAATATATGATAGAAACAACGGGGATGATTGCCGGGGGAGAGGATAACTGGAATAATTACTCCTGGTATGTATTTACGGATATCGACGGATTAAAGGATCAGTTAAGGAAGGCGTTTAAAAGAGGAACTCCCATACCTGGACAGCCGACCAACAAAAAAGGGAAACCCTTAAGTGAACTGGTCTATGACAGCGCCGAGGTTTTTGTAGACGATATGGATCATGTGACGGAGGTTCAGTCGCAGTTAGCGGCCATGGGCTATCAGGTTAACAGTCAGATGGACTTTCTGGAAAGCTCCAGGCAGCAGTCTAATATGGTTCAGGCTGTTCTTGGGGGAATCGGAGCGGTTTCTCTCTTTGTGGCTGCCATCGGTATAGCAAACACTATGATGATGTCCATTTATGAGCGTACCAAGGAGATCGGAGTTATGAAGGTGTTAGGCTGTGACATGGGAAATATACGGAATATGTTCCTGATCGAATCTGGCTTTATCGGTTTTATGGGCGGGTTGATCGGCGTTGGCTTAAGCTACGGTGTGTCCGCGGTGGTAAACCGTTTTGTTAATATGTCTCAGTCCATGGGGCTAAGCGGTAATTTGTCCCGCATCCCGCCCTGGCTTTCCCTGGCTGCCATAGGCTTTGCCGTGTTTGTAGGTATGGCGGCAGGATTTATGCCAGCAGTTCGAGCAATGAAGTTAAGCCCGCTGGCAGCGATCCGCAACGAATAATGGATTCATGTATCATAAGCACAGTTAATAAGTGAAACTTCTAAAAATAATTTGTAATATTAGTATAAATCATATATAGTAATAGTAAAAGAAAAGCGAGCGTGTGACTGGCGGATGGTGGAGATAACCACAGGGAGCACGCAGGGACAGGCAGAGCCGGCTGACAGCAGCCAAAGTGTTTTGCCTGACCTTTCGCAGAAAAGAGCCGGCCGCCTGGGCACATATTATGCCGGAGACGCATCCTGTGCGTTTTTGGCCAGAGTGCACCGGGAGGGCCGGCTTTTCACACATAACGGAGGCGAAAGACATGAATGTAAGATCACTGGAACAGGAACTAAAGACCAATGCATATCCGGGACGGGGAATCGTAATCGGAGAGACGCCGGACGGCAGACAGGCAGTGACCGCCTATTTTATCATGGGCAGAAGCGCCAACAGCCGCAACCGCGTATTTGTGGAAGAGGGAGAAGGCATCCGCACACAGGCGTTTGATCCCGCAAAGCTGGAAGATCCCAGCCTGATCATCTATGCACCGGTCCGTGTACTGGGGAATAAGACCATCGTCACAAATGGAGACCAGACTGATACCATTTATGAGGGAATGGATCATCAGATGACCTTTGAACAGTCCCTGCGCAGCCGGGAATTTGAGCCGGATGCGCCCAATTATACTCCCCGGATCTCGGGTATCCTTCATGTGGAAAACGGAAGCTACAGCTATGCCATGTCTATTTTAAAAAGCAATCAGGGGGATCCTTCCTCCTGTCTGCGATTTACCTTTGCTTATCAGACACCTGCAGCGGGAATGGGCCATTTTATCCATACCTATATGCATGACGGAAGCCCCCTCCCCAGCTTTGAGGGTGAACCAAAGGCCGTCAAAATTGATGGCGATATCGACACCTTTACCAATATGCTGTGGAACAGCTTAAACGAGGAGAATAAGGTCTCTCTCTTTGTGCGCTATATGGATATAGCCACCGGCAGGACAGAGACGCGGATCGTAAATAAAAACAGATAAGTCAGGAGAAAAATCATGAAAGAACTGGAATTAAAATACGGATGCAACCCTAACCAGAAGCCCTCCCGGATCTTTATGAATGGGGAAAAGGAGCTTCCCATCACTGTTCTGAGCGGAAAGCCGGGTTATATCAATTTTCTGGACGCCTTAAACGGCTGGCAGCTGGTAAAAGAATTAAAAGAGGCCACCGGTCTTCCCGCGGCTACTTCCTTTAAGCACGTTTCTCCGGCCGGCGCAGCCGTAGGCCTTCCCATGGATGAGGTATTAAAAAAGATTTACTGGGTAGAGGATTTAGGAGAATTGTCTCCTTTAGCCTGTGCCTACGCAAGGGCCAGAGGCGCAGACCGTATGTCCTCTTTCGGCGATTTTATTGCCCTGTCTGACGTATGTGACGTGGATACGGCCCGTCTGATTAAGAGAGAGGTATCTGACGGTGTTCTCGCCCCCGGATATGAGCCGGAGGCGCTGGAGATCTTAAAGTCCAAGAAAAATGGCAATTACAACGTAATCCAGATCGATCCGGACTACGAGCCGGAGGATATTGAGCGCAAACAGGTATTTGGCGTTGTTTTTGAGCAGGGCCGCAACTGCTTAAAAATCGATGAGACCCTTTTAAAAAACATTGTTACAAAGGAAAAGGGACTTCCTGAGGATGCGGCCAGAGATCTTCTGATTTCTCTGATCGTCTTAAAATACACTCAGTCTAACTCAGTCTGCTTTGCAAAAGGCGGCCAGGCCATCGGCATAGGCGCCGGTCAGCAGTCCAGAGTGCACTGTACCCGACTGGCAGGCAGCAAAGCGGACAACTGGTATCTGCGCCAGGCGCCTCAGGTATTAAACCTGCCCTTTATTGACGGCATTCGCCGGGCTGACAGAGACAATGCCATTGACCTTTACATCGGCGAGGACTATATGGATGTGCTGGCAGACGGAAGATGGGAGCACATTTTTAAGGAAAAGCCCCCTGTATTTACAAAAGAGGAGAAGCGGTCATGGCTTGACGGCCTTACCGGCGTAGCCCTGGGTTCCGATGCATTCTTCCCCTTTGGCGACAATATTGACAGAGCACACAAAAGCGGCGTAAAATATGTAGCACAGCCAGGAGGCTCTGTCCGGGACGACCAGGTGATTGAGACCTGCAATCAGTATGGCATGGTGATGGCATTTACAGGGATTCGTCTGTTCCACCATTAGGATGTATTATTTAAAACCAATAGAAATAACGAAACAGATTCCAGAATGATCTATGAGCGGGGCAAATATGGTTTTGCCCCGTTTTCTTTTTTTAACTTGAAAGGTAAGAAAGTTTATGCTAAAATCACACTTTGCGCAAAAGCTTAAAATTACACTTCAAATCTAAGGACATAAAACGTGACAAAAGAAAAAATAAGACAAATATGCTTAAAAACAGCAAAGGCAGCAGGCGGTCTGTGCCTGTTTCTAATGCCGGTACTTTCATATATTCTCTTTGAATATGTGACGGGGAATCTCTGGCAGATTCCCTTTCGCTGGGCTATCCTGAACATAGGGTGGTTCTATGGGCTGTATCTGATTTTGTTCGGCCTTCTGGGCTCCACACGGATTGCGGTTCCCTTATCGTCCCTTATTTTTCTGGCGCTGTCTCTGGCAGAGGCCTTTGTGGTATCTTTCAGAGACCGGCCCATTATGCTCTGGGATGTGCTGGCTCTTCGGACGGCCATGACTGTATCCGGCAACTATGCATTTCATGTATCCGGAGAAATGATCCGGGCTTCCCTTTGCATATTCGCAGCGAATCTGATTGTGTGGTTTGTTCCCGTGCGCCTTAAGGGCAGGAAAAAACGGCTTCTTGGCGCCGGAGGATGTCTGACCGGAGCCGGACTCTACTGCCTTTTGTTTTTTTCTGTTATCATTCCGGGAAAGCAGCTGGGGATCAATATGTGGGCGGTAAATGAAACGTATGAGGAATTTGGCTATGTGCTCTCTACCGCTGTCTCTGCTCAGTATATCGTGAAAAAGCCTCCCACGGGGTACAGCCGTCAAAGACTGGAAAAAATTTACAATCGAATGCAGGAAACCGAGGATGAAGAGGCATCATCGGGTAATGAGACGGCGAACCAGTCCAAAGCAGGAGCTATCCGCCCCGTCAACCTGATCTGCATTATGAATGAGAGCCTTTCCGACCTCCGGGCAGACGGCAGTTTTACCACTAATCAGGAATATTTTCCTTTCATCAGCCGCCTGAGCGAAAATACGGTAAAAGGACAGCTGTGTATGCCTGTTTTCGGTTCCATGACCAGCAATTCGGAGTTTGAATTTCTTACCGGAGATTCCATGGCTCTGCTTCCTGCCAACTCCATTGCATATCAGTTTAATGTAAAACCGAAAGCTTATTCCATGGTCAGCACTGTAAAGGCGCAGGGATACCGAACCGTAGCCATGCATCCCTATCCGGGAGAAAACTGGAACCGCAACGTCTGCTACCAGAACATGGGATTTGATAAATTTCTGGACGGAGATTACTATAAAGGCGCACAGGAGATCCGCAATTATGTAAGCGATCAGGCAGATTTTGAAAAGCTGATTCAGGTGGTAGAGGAGAAAGAGTCTCCTGAGGACAAGCTGTTCTTATTTAACGTGACCATGCAGAATCATGGAGGCTATGAGGGCTCTTATGATAATTTCACTCAGGAAATAGAGCTGACAGGGGACATGGCGGGAAAATACCCAAAGACAGATCAGTATCTTTCTCTGGTAAAGCGTTCGGACGAGGCGTTTGAATATCTGGTGCGCTATTTCAGCCAGTGTGATCAGCCCACCATGATCGTCATGTTTGGAGACCATCAGCCCAGCGTGGAGGATGAATTTTTCGACGAGATCGCCGGAGTTCCCAGCGATCAGGTGCCGGCCGCAGACCGTCTTATGTGGTATGAGACACCCTTTATTATCTGGACCAATTATGATCAGCCTTCTGCCGATATGGGGAAACTGGGAGCCGTTTATCTGTCCTCCTATGTATTAAAGCTTGCAAATCTGGAACTTACGCCATACAATCGTTTTCTGCTTGCACTGTCAGAGCAGTTTCCGGTGCTTCATTTTCTGGGGCTGTATGACAGAGCGGGAGGCTATTACTCCTGGCCGCAGGCGGAGTCTCAGGATTTCCCCTTCCGGGAAATGCTCCTGGACTATGAGGCTCTTGTTTATAATCACAGCCTGGACCGGAAAAAATATGAGCCTGTCTTTACGCTGAAAGAAAAATAGTACGAACACCTGGCAAGCCGCCTCTGCATATGATGAAGTAAGAATATGCAGGGTGGCTTTCTTTGAAAACTTTTCCAAAACCATTATCCCAGATGGAAGAAAAGGAGTGTCTGGAGCGCTGCAAAGGGGGCGACCAGTCTGCCAGGAATATGCTTATAGAGCATAATATGCGTCTGGTAGCCCACGTGGTGAAAAAATATCAGTGCCCTGATTACGAAACAGAGGATCTTCTGTCAGTGGGGACCATTGGCCTTATTAAAGCGGTGAATACATTTAATGCAGACAAGGGCTCGCGCCTTGCCACGTATGCAGCCCGATGTGTAGAGAACGAGATTCTGATGCTTCTGCGGGCAGGAAAAAAATACGCAAGAGAAGTGTCTCTTTTTGAACCCATCGGGGTAGACAAGGACGGGGAAACGGTAAGCCTGATGGATGTGATTGAGATGGAAAATCCGGAAACGATTGACGGCCTGATTTTTGACCAGGATGTAAAAGAACTGTACCATGCCTTTAAGCGCTGTCTGACAGAGCCGGAACAGCAGGTTATTTCTCTGCGTTACGGACTTTTTCGGGGGAAAGAGCATACGCAGAGGGAAATCGCGGCCGGGATGGGGATTTCCAGATCTTATGTAAGTCGGATTGAGAAGCGGGCGCTGGGGAAACTGCGGGCGGAATTTGAACGATTTTAAAGTCTGTTTGCTGAAAATACAAAGAATACAGCAAAAAAGTGTAAATAAATGAAAGAATTATGCATTGCCATGGGAAGATTTTCCGTTTATACTAAGTAAAGTATATTCGGAATCTTCCCTGTATTTTGGAGTCTGAGGAATCCTACCAAGACCAAAGGGCAGGAAGGATGCGAAGATACGCCGTAGGAGAGCGGGATCGGGAGCGCGCAGCTTAGGATTCCGCCGTATCTGCAAACGTGCTGTCCGTAAAGGGGCGTCCTTTTAAACGGAGGCAGGATAGGAGGAAATGACATGGCTGTTTTAGTAACGGGAGGCGCCGGATACATCGGAAGCCATACCTGCGTGGAACTGTTAAATTCAGGCTACCAGGTAGTAGTAGTGGACAATCTGTACAATTCCAGTGAGAAAGCGGTAGAGCGGGTGGAAGAGATTACAGGAAAGAAATTGAAATTTTATAAGGCAGATCTGCTTGACCGGGAGGCGGTAAAACAGATTTTCGATAACGAGTCCATCGATGCAGTGATCCATTTTGCCGGCTTAAAAGCGGTAGGAGAATCGGTGGTAAAGCCTCTGGAGTATTACCATAACAATATCACAGGAACGCTGATCCTTTGCGACGAGATGAGAAATCACGGCGTAAAGAATATTGTATTCAGCTCCTCTGCTACAGTATACGGTGATCCGGCACAGATCCCCATTACAGAGCAGTGCCCAAAGGGGGAGATCACCAATCCTTATGGCCGAACCAAGGGAATGTTAGAGCAGATCTTAACGGATCTTCACACGGCGGATCCGGAGTGGAACGTAATGCTGCTGCGCTATTTTAATCCCATTGGAGCACATGAGAGCGGAAGGATCGGTGAAGATCCCAAGGGAATCCCCAATAATCTGGTGCCTTATATCGCACAGGTAGCCATCGGAAAACTGGATCATCTGAATGTATTCGGAGATGATTACAATACGCCTGACGGCACTGGGGTCAGAGACTACATCCATGTAGTAGACCTTGCAAAGGGCCATGTAAAGGCCATGAAGAAGCTGGAGGCGAAAGAAGGCGTCAGCATCTACAACCTGGGTACAGGGGTGGGATACAGCGTTTTGGATGTGCTCCATGCTTACGAGAAGGCCTGCGGCAAAACCTTAAAATACGAGATTCAGCCCCGTCGGGCCGGAGACATTGCCACCTGCTATTCTGACTGTACAAAGGCAAAGGAAGAGCTGGGCTGGGCAGCAGAGAAGGGAATTGAGGAGATGTGCGCCGATTCCTGGAAATGGCAGTCTATGAACCCTGACGGATATAGGGAATAATTGAATAACCTGCTGTGAAACGCCGGAACCGGCTGCCTGTCTTTTGAAGCCAGGCAGTGGAAACCGGCGTTTTTTGCTGTGCTCACAAAGCCCCGCAGCAATCAGTTTCCAGGTCTTTAAGATGATATATGACCCGTTTTTACCCCAATACACAGGAAATGAACAGAACAGGACGCTGCAGAAATTCCTTGCTATTTTGGCGGTTCTCCTTTATAGTAGAGATATCTGTTTTATTCTTTGGCATAGGCCTTATATCTTTTCGTGAAATGAACGCTTATCTGCATGGCTGATCTGTATTTTCTGCTTTTTCTGCGCCGTTTAGAGGACGGATTCCAATGTGTGATATCCCGATATCAGAAGTGTTTTTGTATTTCTCATGCATCGTATATGGAACATACACATTCATATGGGAGGTGCGCTTTTTAACAGCAGAGTATGCTTGAAACGGTATAAGCCAAAGCTTAGAATCAAGGGAGTATGCTGCTTAAAAAGGAGGGGAATTCTATGTTTACGAAAATCAACAGCGGCGGTATCAGGGGAATAGAAGGCTTTTTTGTGTCCGTGGAGGCAGATGTATCGAACGGTTTGCCTGCCTTCTCCATCTCTGGCCAGCTGGCATCCGAGGTGAGAGAGGCACAGGAACGGGTGCGGACAGCGCTGAAAAATTCAGGCTTTCAGCTTCCGGCAAAAAAAATTACAGTCAATCTGTCACCGGCCGGTGTAAAGAAAGGGGGAACGGCCTTTGATCTTCCCATTGCAGTCGCTGTACTGGGGGCCTTTGGGGTTCTGGATATCCGACAGCTAGAGGACAGCATGATTATAGGGGAACTGGGACTGGATGGAACCGTAAAGCCGGTAACGGGTATTCTGGTTCAAACAGCCGCCGCCAGAGACCGCGGGTTAAAAAGATGTTTCCTGCCGGAGGAAAATCGGACAGAAGGAATACTGGCAGAGGGAATAGAAGTCATAGGCGTCCGTTCCCTGGCCCAGATGGCAGAGCTCTTAAACGGGAGAAAAGTGGGAGTATTTGGCGAAACAGGATGGACAGAGAACGAAGCATCAAAAAAAGTGTTGACACAATTTCGTGAAAATATGCTGGTGCCGGATAAGGCGTATGATGTGGATTTTAAAGAAATAAATGGTCAGGGCGTTCTGCGCAGGGCAGCTGAGGTTGCGGCTGCCGGGATGCACGGCCTTTTAATGTGCGGAAGCGCGGGAACAGGAAAATCCATGGTGGCAGCGCGGATTCCCTCGATACTTCCAGGGCTTACCTGGCAGGAAAATATTGAGATTTCCAAGGTATACAGCGTCTGCGGTCAGCTTCCTTACAGCCATCCCGTGCTTTCTAAGCGGCCTTTCCGCAGCCCTCATCATACCATCTCTCCTCAGGGGCTTACAGGAGGAGGGCGGTTTCCAAAGCCGGGGGAACTTTCTCTGGCTTCCGGAGGCGTTCTTTTTTTAGATGAACTGCCCCATTTCAGCAGGGGAGCCATTGAGGCTTTGCGCCAGCCTTTAGAAAACCGCAGGGTCGTTGTAAGCCGAGCGGAATACAGCTGTGAGTTTCCCGCAGATTTTCTTATTGTAGGGGCGATGAATCCCTGCCCCTGCGGCTTTTTTCCAGACAGGAACCGATGCAGATGCACAGAAACGCAGATACGGGGATATCTAAGACGGCTTTCCCGCCCTATACTGGAACGATTTGATATCTGTGTGGAGGCAGCGCCGGTTTCATTTCATGAGCTGGAGGGAAGAAATTTGAAAAATGAGTCTTCGGCTGTGATCCGAAACCGTGTGGAACGGGCTGTAAAAATCCAGAAAAAACGGTTTGAAGGCACAGATATCCGGTTTAACAGCCATATGGGCTCAGGGGAATTAAACCGGTACTGCAGGCTGGGAGAAAAGGAACGGGATTTTGCGCAAAAAGTTTATGAGGCAAGAGGCTTAAGCGCCAGAAGCTACCATAAGGCCCTGAAAACAGCCAGAACGATTGCAGATCTGGAGGAAGAACCACAGATTAAGAGGGGGCATCTGGCAGAAGCATTTGGATACCGTATACTGGAGGAACGATTATGGGGACAGGAGAAGAACTAGAAAAGCTGTTTTTGCACTGGCTGTGCAGGCTGGAAGGACTGGGGCCGGTGACGGTGCAGAGGATCGGGGCTTTTGCAGGAGGATTTAGAAACGCATATTATATAGAAGGAATGGAACTGAAAAAAGCGGGAATCTTAAAACGGGAGGAAAGCTGCCATAGGTTTGATGCCTGGAAAAAAGAATTTCATTCCATGGAAGAGGCGTATTACCGCCTGGCAGACCAGGGGATCCGTTTTATTACTCCGCTGGACCAGGAATATCCGAACCGGCTCCTTCATATGTATGACTATCCAATGGGGCTTTATGTAAAAGGAATGCTGCCCCAAGAGAAGCATCCGGCAGCTGCCGTCATAGGAGCCAGAGACTGCTCTGCCTATGGCCGCCTGACGGCAGAACATATGGCAAAGGAGCTGGCGCGGGCAGGAGTGGATATTATCAGCGGCCTTGCCCTGGGGATTGACGGCGCGGGACATAAGGGTGCCTTAGACGGCGGAGGAAAAACCTTTGCCGTTTTGGGCTGCGGCGTGGATCTGTGCTATCCGCGGTCAAACTACAGTCTCTATGCAAGGATTCCCGATCAGGGAGGACTGCTTTCAGAATATCCGCCGAAAACCACGCCGCTGCCCAAAAATTTTCCTATAAGAAACCGCATTATCAGCGGACTTTCTGATGTGATTCTTGTAATGGAGGCCAGGAAAAAAAGCGGTTCCCTGATTACAGCTCAGGCGGGACTGGATCAGGGAAAGGAAATCTATGCGCTTCCCGGACGGATTACAGATGCCCTGAGCGAGGGCTGCAACCAGCTGATTGCGTCAGGAGCGTTTGTTCTGCTTTCACCATCCTGCGTACTTGAAAATATGGGGATTTTCTGTGAAAAGAGGGAGAATCTGGGGGAAAAAAATCAGAAGGGACTTGCAAAGCGGGAAAAAATGGTGTATAGTTGCTTGGATTCCGAACCGCTCCATTTGGAGGAGATCGCAAAACGGGCAGGCCTTTCGGTCAGCCAGTCTATGGATGCGCTCCTGACACTGGAGCTGGGCGGCTATGCGGTACGGACAACGGGTCTGTACTATGTCAGGGGGATCCTGTGACAGGGGATCTGCGGGGAAACTGACAGGAATAATCTGGAACATAAAATAAGGAGTTTTACACCATGGCGAATCATCTGGTAATCGTGGAGTCACCTGCAAAAGTAAAGACTATAAAAAAGTTTCTGGGAAGCAGCTACGAGGTAGACGCTTCGGGCGGTCATGTAAGAGATCTTCCCAAAAGCCAGCTTGGCTTTGATCCTGAGCATGATTATGAGCCGAAATATATCACAATCCGCGGCAAGGGGGATGTTCTTGCAAAGCTTCGCAAAGAAGTAAAGAAGGCAGATAAGATCTATCTTGCAACGGACCCTGACCGTGAGGGGGAAGCTATCTCATGGCACCTGATGAAGGCACTGAAACTGGATGAACTGAAAAACAAAGACGTTTACCGCATCAGTTTCAACGAAATCACAAAGAATGCGGTAAAGGCATCCCTAAAGTCCCCCAGGGCGCTGGATCTGAATCTGGTCAATGCCCAGCAGACCCGCCGTATGCTGGACCGTATGGTAGGGTACCGCATCAGCCCTCTTTTGTGGGCAAAGGTAAAGAGGGGGCTGAGCGCCGGCCGCGTGCAGTCTGTAGCCCTGCGCATGATCTGTGACCGCGAGGATGAGATCAATGCATTTATTCCGGAGGAATACTGGAACCTGGATGCTTCGTTTAAACTGGCCGGTATGAAAAAAAACCTTACGGCCCGGTATTACGGCGCTGTGAGCCAGAAAGAAGAGAAGGCAAAGACTAAGACGGTGATCCGCAGCAAGGCGGAACTGGATCAGATTATGAAGGATCTGGAGGGAGTATCCTATGCAGTGGATGAAGTAAAAAGGGGAGAGCGCATTAAAAAAGCGCCTATTCCATTTACCACCAGCACCATGCAGCAGGAAGCTTCCAAGGCCCTCAATTTTTCTACGCAAAAGACAATGCGGCTGGCGCAGCAGCTGTACGAAGGTGTGGAAGTTAAGGGGCATGGAACGATTGGCCTGATCACCTATCTGCGTACCGATTCGACCCGTGTGGCGGAGGAGGCAGACGCCGCTGCAAGGGCCTTTGTAAAGGAACATTACGGCGAGAATTACATGGCTGCGGGAGATCCGGTAAAGAAAAATAACGGGAAAATTCAGGACGCCCACGAAGCTATTCGCCCGACGGATGTAACACTGACTCCGGTCATGGTTAAAGAAGCCCTTCCAAGGGATCTGTTCCGCCTTTATCAGCTGATCTGGAAGCGTTTTACAGCCAGCCGTATGGCTCCGGCCGTATATGAAACCACATCTGTGAAGATCCGGGGCGGAAACCAGCTTTTTACCGCAGCTGCTTCCCGTTTATCTTTTGACGGCTTTATGTCCGTATATGTGGATGCGGATGACGAAGAGGAAAAAAGCCAGACCTTAGGCGCCATGGAAAAGGGAACCGCCCTTGCCCTTGAGGGGCTGGAGCCCAGCCAGCACTTTACGCAGCCTCCGGCCCATTATACAGAGGCTTCTCTGGTAAAGGCGCTGGAAGAGCAGGGGATCGGCCGTCCCAGTACCTATGCGCCTACCATCACCACTATTATTGCCAGGAGGTACGTGGCAAAGGAGAACAAAAATCTCTACGTGACGGAACTGGGGGAGGTAGTAAACAGGATCATGAAACAGTCCTTCCCAAGCATCGTGGATTTAAGCTTTACCGCCAATATGGAATCCCTTCTTGATAAGGTGGCCGACGGTACGGTATCCTGGAAAACTGTGGTAAGCAATTTCTATCCGGATTTGGATGAGGCTGTGAAGATCGCGGAGAAGGAACTGGAGTCGGTTAAGATAGAAGATGAGGTTACAGATGAGATCTGTGAACTCTGCGGGCGGAATATGGTGATCAAGTATGGCCCCCACGGGAAGTTTCTGGCCTGCCCAGGTTTCCCGGAATGTAAGAATACGAAGCCTTATCTGGAAAAGATCGGCGTTCCCTGTCCAAGGTGCGGCAAAGAGGTGGTACGCAAGAAAACAAAAAAAGGCCGTCTTTATTACGGCTGCGAGGCCAATCCAGACTGCGATTTCATGTCCTGGCAGAAACCGTCTACCCTTAAGTGCCCCAAATGCGGCTCTTATATGGTGGAAAAGGGCAGTAAGCTGCTCTGTGCAGACGAGACCTGCGGTTATCGGATGGACCGGCCGGAAAACGAGAAGTAGAAAAATGACAAATATCTTAAAATAATCGAAAACTTCAAAAAACTCTTGTTATTGCTTTGAAATTGTGCTAAAATTTGATTATTAGTAAAGCTTTTTATAAAGCATACCTTTGAGATAAGGAGGGTTTCGATTATGAGCGTTCAATTGTTGGACAAAACAAGAAAAATCAACAAGCTATTGCATAACAACAATTCCCATAAGGTTGTTTTTAATGACATATGCAAGGTTTTGAGTGAGATTTTGTTATCCAATATCCTTGTTATCAGCAGAAAGGGCAAGGTGCTCGGCGTAAGCATCTGGCCGGGAGTGGATGAGATTGAAGAACTGATCGAGGATCAGGTGGGCGGCTATGTGGATAAGATGTTGAATGAACGTCTCCTCAGCGTTTTATCTACCAAGGAGAACGTTAACCTTGCCACACTTGGTTTCGCGGAGGAGAACGTAAAGAAGTACCAGGCTATTATCACTCCCATTGATATTGCGGGAGAGCGTCTGGGAACACTGTTTATCTATAAATCTGACAGCCAGTATGATATTGACGATATCATTCTCAGCGAATACGGCACCACAGTGGTGGGCCTTGAGATGATGCGTTCCGTCAACGAGGAGAATGCTGAGGAGACCAGAAAAGTCCAGATTGTAAAATCTGCGATCAGCACGCTCTCTTTTTCGGAGTTGGAGGCGATTATTCATATTTTTGAGGAACTCAATGGAAATGAGGGGATCCTTGTGGCCAGCAAAATCGCTGACCGTGTGGGAATCACCCGTTCTGTTATTGTAAACGCTCTGCGTAAGTTTGAAAGCGCCGGCGTCATTGAATCCCGTTCCTCCGGTATGAAGGGAACCTACATTAAGGTTCTCAATGACGTAGTATTTGACGAACTGAAAACCATAAAGGTTTCCAATGCAAATTTAAAGTAGTTTCAGAGCGTCTTTATATTAAAAGGCAAAGGGATAAGCGTCAGGGAAAAGGCAGATTGCAAAAAATACTTGCAACCTGTCTTTTTTTATGATATATTTGTAAGGCTGACAAAAAACACGTCTGTGGATTCTACGGAAAGGTGCCTGTACATAAAACAGGTCTTCCGGGAAGCAAAAGAAGCAGGCGGACGATGCGGGGCCCATGCTCAGCGGCCCGGCTAAAAACCAAATGGAGGTAAAGAACATGAGCGTAATTTCTATGAAGCAGTTACTGGAAGCTGGTGTACACTTCGGTCACCAGACAAGAAGATGGAACCCCAAGATGGCTCCATACATCTACACCGAGAGAAATGGTATCTACATTATCGACTTACAGAAGTCTGTAGGCAAGGTAGATGAGGCTTACAAGGCTGTATCTGATATCGCAGCTGAGGGCGGCACCATCCTGTTCGTTGGTACTAAGAAGCAGGCTCAGGAGGCTATCAAGGCTGAGGCAGAGCGCTGCGGTATGTACTATGTAAATGAGAGATGGTTAGGCGGTATGCTGACTAACTTCAAGACCATCCAGAGCCGTATTGCAAGACTGAAAGAGATTGAGGCTATGTCTCAGGACGGTACCTTTGATGTTCTTCCTAAGAAAGAAGTAATCGAGTTAAAGAAGGAATGGGACAAGTTAGAGAAGAACCTGGGCGGCATCAAAGATATGAAGAAGCTCCCGGATGCAATCTTTGTAGTAGATCCCAAGAAGGAGCACATCTGTATTCAGGAGGCTCATACACTGGGAATCACTCTGTTAGGTATTGTTGATACAAACTGCGATCCTGAAGAGTTGGATTATGTAATCCCCGGCAATGACGATGCGATCAGAGCCGTTAAGCTGATCGTTTCCAAGATGGCTGACGCTGTGATCGAGGCAAAGCAGGGCGAAGTTTTAGAGGGCGCAATGGAGATCGAAGTACCTGTAGACGCATTTGAAGCAGAGGGTGCAGAGGCGTAATTAAAACTTTTAAAATTGGAGGATGACAAAATGGCAGTAACCGCAGGAATGGTAAAAGAGTTAAGAGAAATGACCGGTGCCGGAATGATGGACTGCAAGAAAGCTCTTGCAGCTACAGACGGCGATATGGAAAAGGCTGTTGAGTTCTTAAGAGAAAAGGGACTTGCAGGCGCAGCTAAAAAGGCCGGCCGTATTGCAGCTGAGGGTATCGTAGATACATTACTGACTGCTGATGAGAAAACAGCAGTGGTAGTAGAGGTTAATGCTGAGACTGACTTCGTTGCAAAGAATGCTACATTCCAGGCATACGTTGCAGACGTAGCAGCGCAGGCTCTGGCTTCTTCCGCAGCTGACATGGACAGCTTTATGGCTGAGAAGTGGGCTAAGGATGAGACCCTGACTGTTAAGGAAGCTTTATCCTCCCAGATTTCTATCATCGGCGAGAACATGAACATCCGCCGTTTTGAGAAGCTTACAGAGGAGAACGGTTTCGTAGCATCCTACATCCATGCAGGCGGAAAAATCGGCGTTCTGGTTGACGTTGAGACCAACGTTGTAAATGACGCGATCAAAGAGATGGCAAGAAACGTGGCTATGCAGGCAGCTGCCTTAAAGCCTCAGTTCACCAGCAGAGATGAAGTTGATGAGGCTTTCATTGAGCATGAGAAGTCCATCCTGATGGCTCAGATCCAGAACGATCCCAAGGAAGCTTCCAAGCCTGAGAAGGTAATCGAGGGAATGATCCAGGGACGTATCAACAAAGAGTTAAAGGAGTTCTGTCTTTTAGATCAGGTTTATGTAAAGGCTGAAGATGGAAAGCAAAGCGTAGCTCAGTACGTTGCAGCTGTGGCAAAGGCGAATAACGCTGATGTTAAGATCAAAAAGTTCGTTCGTTTCGAGACAGGTGAAGGCCTTGAGAAGAAGGAAGAGAACTTTGCTGAGGAAGTTGCAAAGCAGATGGGACAGTAATCCCGAATTTTACAGAGACATTAAAAACGCTGGAATCATGCGGTTTCCAGCGTTTTTTGCGTATTCTGGCTGTTAAAACGGATTGAAGAAAATGAATGATTTTACCGGAAAAATTGGTAAAACAGCTCATATCCATTCCGAAAAGATCATTTAGAATGATAGAAGATTGTTTAGGGATTTACGCAGACTCTGGGATACTCTCTTTTTCAAGTCTGCAATGTCTGCACAGCCATTCTTATACAATATTTCGTTCATATTTAGGCAGCATTTTCATGGATTTTAGTTCAGCAATCACACGGTCTAAATTCGATAATAGGCGTTCCTTATCGTTTGGTAACAAACCAACGACCGGAATCATGGATGAAATATGCTGGCTTGAAAAAATGTGTTAATTTTTATATGATCGATCAATA
The DNA here is from genome assembly GCF_013282095.1 of Enterocloster alcoholdehydrogenati. Classification (GTDB taxonomy): domain Bacteria; phylum Bacillota; class Clostridia; order Lachnospirales; family Lachnospiraceae; genus Enterocloster; species Enterocloster alcoholdehydrogenati. The sequence goes on along the minus strand of NZ_BLTJ01000002.1, from coordinate 38,763 downwards.
CTCTCATTTCTTCTATCCGTTCTAATTCCGAAGCTTCCGTGAATGTGCCATGTGCAAAGGCGTTTCCCAACTCCGTATCAGGGAAGATAGTGAGTGAAGATGAGCCGATCATATATGGATGAATCTGGTTAAAGAATTCGGCGCTTTCGACAGCATTTTTAACACCGTTTCCTGAACCGGCCAATCCAGTGATATACTGTATCGAATAACGAATAGAAGTATTTTCTAATCTATGTAACTGCTCAAGTGCATCTTGCAGAGTATGTCCCTTTTTTATCCATGCTAAAATATCAGGGCTTCCAGTTTCCGTTCCTACATAAAGATCATTGTAGCCGAGAGCAGCTAACTCTTTCAGTTCCTCTAAAGTTTTTCTTCTGATATCGTTTACGGTTGTAAAAGCGGTAATTACTTTAGTGGAAGGAATATATTCATGAATCCATAACGCAATCTGCTTTAAATCTTTAAAACTCATGGCAAAAGCGTCCCCGCTGAGCAAAAACCCCCTTTCATTATGTTTTGTTCCGGCAGAGCTTAAAACATAATTTGTTGTTGCGTCCAGATAACGTGGAGTTTGCATGAAGGTGGCAAATCGCCCTGCTTCTACAATATCTTGCCGGATCTGCTCCATTGGAGCGATCCGAAAACAGGTTTCTTTGTAAGCGCTGCAGAAGGTACATTTATTATGGGAACATCCAGCAGTAGCTTCAATTAAAATAGAATATCCTTCGCATGGGGGTCTCATGATTGGTTCTGTATAGTGCATAAATCTTACCTCTCTTGTGTTTTGGGATTTTTCTTGTATAATTATATTACAGCAATTTCAATTAACAAGTACGCAATTATTTTTAACTTGGTTAAAAATAATTAACCATACGGAAGAAGGAAAAATAAAATGAAGGATTGTTCAGTAGAATATGCGCTGGATCTCTTAACCGGAAAATGGCAGATGCATATTTTATGGTGTTTATGCCAGGCAGAAATAATACGTTTTAATGAATTAAAAAGAAAACTTCCCGGTATTTCCAATAATGCGCTTGCTAAAAGTTTACGGGAATTGGAAGAAAATAATATAGTGTTAAGGATCCAATATAATGAAGTTCCTCCCAGAGTTGAATATTCTTTAACAGATTTAGGAAAATCGTTAAAACCTATCCTTATTTTGCTTTCAAAATGGGGAACAGATGTTATAAACAGTAAAATGCCGAAATGATATCCTGTAAAGGGGCAATGATCTGCAGTATCGGCGCTGATTTGGTATGGATTCCCAAATACACGCGATTTTGTGGGTTATCATGATGAAAGGTGTGAGAAAAGCCATGGAGCAGCTTCATTACAATTACAGCAGAAAGAATATAAACATTGAGACGGATCAGTCTGTTTACCGCATCGGCTCCTATCATTACAACTGGCATCAGGATCTGGAATTTCTGCTTGTGCTGAAGGGAGAAATCGAGGTATGCTCAGAGAACGTAAACCGGATCCTTCAGGAGGACGACCTGATTCTGATCAATTCAAACAGCGGTCACGCAACATTTTCAAGGGAGTCGGGGAGCATCGCCATGGTGCTTCATGTAAATCCGGCGTTTTTAAAGGATTATTATGAGGATGCAGAGTATCTTCATTTCCAGCTTTGCTCAGATCCTGCAACGAGACAGGGTGAGATATTCCGGTTGATGCGGAAAAATCTGGCGGATATGATGTTTGGCGCCAGAGGGGAAAATTCGCAGCAGAAGCTGCTGTTTGACCATTCTTTTTATAATCTTATGTATCTGCTTATCTCGGAATTTCCGCCGAAAAGGATTCAGTCGGCGGCATTTCATCTCAGCCAGAAAAAATTGGATGCAATTGATAGGATGATTCGGTATATCAATAGAAATTACTGCAGAAGAATTGGACTGGATATGCTTGCAAAGGAGAGCGGATATAATCCCAGCTATGTTTCTCAGCTTTTTAAAACATATCTGGGGATTAATTTTTATGACTACCTGACAAGAATCCGTCTCAGAGAGGCAACGCGCGCACTGAGCCGGAGCGATGCAAAGATTCTTGATATTGCCATGGAACATGGCTTTGCGGATTTAAAATCATTCAATGCAGCCTTTAAAGAAAGCTTCCATAAATCTCCGACCGAATATCGCCGCCAACTCAGTGCGGATCATGCGCTCAGTGACCTGGAGTTTAAAAAAACTTTTATTTCAGCAGATGATCCTTATGTGTGCAGAAAGCTGGAACAGTACCGGGAAAAAAAGGAAAGAGAATCCTGCGGGAGCCACATGGGTCCTGCCTGTGATGCAGCCAGGGAGCATATCCTCCGGCTGCATCAGCTTGCGGGGGCATTTATATCTGAAGCGGATAAGCTCAGCCGGGAAATTGATTCATGGGAGACGGAGAGATGAAAACGCTGTGATACGATGGGGATAAAAATAAAAATGCAGGAAACCTTCTAATCTAAAAAATCACCACATTCCATTTTTTTAGGAGCCAAAACAGCATAAGAGATGAGAAAAAAGTTCAGGAGCCGGAAATCCCTGAACTTTTTTCTTTGAAAGAACCGGTTCATTTTTTAATGTATTTTTCCCTGTGCAATACCATATGGCGTACTGACAGTGCAAAATCTGTGGGAAAGAGATAGAGAAACGGATAGTGATATTTTTGGTGAAATGGTAATATTTAACCATCAAGGGCAAGGAAAATCAAAACAAAACGACAGGATTAAAATGCTTGCCTGAATCAATGAGAGATAAAATGTACAAAGGGGGAAATATGTATGTTAACTGTACTTGCGCTGGCGATGATTACCGCGTTCATTGTTCTGCTCTCAGCTAAAAAACTGTCTGTATTCACGGCACTGACTCTGATTCCGTTTGTGTTCGGTATTGTGGCTGTTGCGGTAATGGGAAGCAATATCCTGGAGCTTGCCGGATGGATTCAGGAGGGCATCTTTTTTAAACTGAATACGGAGACGGGAAAAATTTCATGGGGAGTTATTTCACCGGCTATCACAATTTTATTTTCCATTCTGTATTTTGATATTATGCTTGGTGTGGGACTGTTCGATCCGGTAGCTGAATTTTTTATCAAAAAGGCAAAGGGCGACCCGCTGAAGGTTCTGCTGTCCACCGTTATGGTATCCAGTGTGGTGGCATTTAACGGAGACACTACCACTACAATCATCATCTGTATTTCGGCGTTTATCAGTCTGTATAAGCAGATGAATCTGAAACTCAGTTATCTGGCTGTTACAATTGTTGCACCCATTGGCATCTGGAATATGCTTCCGTGGGGCGGTCCGACGATCGCTTCTGCGACGGCTCAGGGAATCGAGATCAATGAATTGTTCCGTGAGCTTCTCCCTGGCCTTCTGGCGGCTCAGGCAGCTGTGATCCTTTTAGCTATGCGTCTGGGATTTAAGGAGCGCAGACGTCTTGGATACACCGGCAAAAAGAACGCAGATGTATCAGAGGAACACATTCAGAAGATGCTGAATGCAATACGCGAAAAAGATCCTGATCTCAAACGTCCCGGGCTTTTTATTTTTAATCTGGTTCTTACCCTGGCAGCTTTGGCGCTTTTGATTCAGGGTGAAATCCATGGATCCATTATTTTTATGATGAGCTCGGCAATCGCACTGATTGTTAACTACAGGAAAGCAGATCTGTGTTCCGGCCGGCTGGAAGATCTGGCAGCAGATGTTCTTCCTACGGCGATTGTAACCATGGGTGCAGGCGTTTTCTCCGGCGTACTTACGGGAAGCGGGATGGCAGCAGCGCTTGCTGACAGCATTGCGGCCATGATTCCCACCTCTTTAAGCAGCCATATGGCTCCGGTTTACTCCATCATAGCGGCTCCGGCCATTTGTTTTCTGCCTCAGGATGCCTTTTATTTTGGGATTGCCTCAGTGATGAAGGACGTCATGGGATCCTTTGGAATTACGCCGCTTCAGGCAGCCGTCGCATCAATGGCAGGACAGTCGTTTCGTCTGGTCAGTCCGGTGATTCCGGCGCTTTATATGCTGTGCGGAGAGACGAAACTGAATTTTGTAGAGTTCCAGAAAGAGTATATGAAAAACTATGGATGGATCATCATTCTTATATACCTTGCAGTATTCGGACTGACCGGAGCGCTCCCTTATTAGGAGACGAACCGGAACGTCCTGATTCTGATAGAAAAAACGTAACGATTCAGGAGGTTGAACAAATGAACAGGAAGGAACAGGCAGATCAGCTTACCCGCTATATGGCAAATTTTGTAAGCCATATTGGAAAAAAACTGCCGGATGATATTACGGCTAAGCTGGATGAGCTGGCGGAAAAAGAGGACAGTCCTCTGTCCAAAGTTATTTACAGCACCATGAAAAAAAATCAGGAACTGGCAGTGCGTTTGAACCGTCCCAGCTGTCAGGATACAGGAGTGCTTCAGTTTTGGGTAAAGTGCGGAACGCAATTTCCGCTGATAGATGAACTGGAAGCCCTGTTGAAAGAAGCGGTTGTGACTGCCACAAAAGAAGCTCCGCTGCGTCACAACAGCGTTGAAACTTTTGATGAGTATAACACAGGAAAGAACGTGGGAAAGGGAACTCCGACTGTGTTCTGGGATATTGTTCCCAACAGCGATGCCTGTGAGATCTATGCTTATATGGCTGGCGGAGGCTGCACACTTCCAGGAAAAGCAATGGTTCTGATGCCGGGGGCCGGATACGAGGGAGTGACAAAATTTGTGCTGGATGTGATGACATCCTATGGCCTGAATGCCTGCCCGCCTCTTTTAGTAGGCGTAGGCGTTGCGACTTCCATCGAAACAGCAGCCCTTTTGTCAAAAAAGGCGCTGATGAGGCCCCTTGGCAGCCACAATGAGAATGAGCGCGCAGCTTCCATGGAAAAACTTCTGGAGGATGGAATCAACAAAATAGGACTTGGCCCGCAGGGAATGGGCGGAAAATATTCGGTGATGGGAGTTCATATTGAAAATGCGGCAAGACATCCGTCCGTTATCGGCGTTGCAGTGAATGTGGGATGCTGGTCTCATCGCCGCGGCCATATTATCTTTGATAAAGATCTGAACTATGTGATTACAACACATTCGGGGGTGACATTATAATGGTAGAGATGAGAGATGGAAAGAAAGTTTTGATTACGCCAATCTGTGCAAAGGATCTGGAGGATATACATATTGGAGATATCATATACTTAGACGGCAGCATGACAACTTGCCGCGATGTAGCGCACAGGCGTCTTGTGGAGGGGCACAGAGAATTGCCGGTGGATGTCCGCGATGCGGCAATCTTTCATGCCGGCCCAATTGTCCGCCCGCTGGAAAATGATAAATTTGAGATGGTTTCAGTAGGACCGACGACCAGTATGAGAATGGAAAAGTTTGAGAAGGAGTTTGTGGAACTGACCGGAGTGAAAGTGATTATCGGAAAAGGGGGGATGGGACCGAATACAGAGTATGCCTGCAAAAATTATAAGGCGATTCACTGTGTGTTTCCGGCGGGAAATGCAGTGGTTGCGGCAGTGGAAGTGGAAGAAATCATCCGGGCGGAGTGGAGAGACCTTGGAATGCCGGAAACACTTTGGAACTGCCGCGTGAAGGAATTTGGCCCACTGATTGTATCCATCGATACTCAGGGGCGCAATCTCTTTGAAGAAAACAAGGTAGTCTTTAATGAGAGGAAAGAAGCTGTTTACGAAGAAATCTGCAGACACGTAAGCTATATTAAGTAAAAAAGCAGGCGGTATGTATCTGAAAATGGGTCATACCGCCTTTATTGTGCCTTTGAGGGTATGGTTTAAGCCAATACTCCTTATATCGTTTCTGACCACTGGAGAGTTTTTCCGTCAAGGACGAACTGACGGAAGCGGCGCACACAGGGCGGCATAAATATGCGGTCGTCATTTACCATAAAGAGATCCCGCGTATAGGAGGGAGATCTGATTTGTAAAATCTTGAGATCCAGTTTTAATAATAAGTCCATATAGGGAACGACCGCAGCTCCAAATCCCTGCGCAACCAGTCCTGCGATCACCTGATCTTCTTCTGTTTCGTAAGCAATTTGCGGAATTATGCCGATCTGCGCAAACATCTTATCTACCACAGACCGTATGCCGGAACTTTTTTCAAAAAAAACCTGGGGATAAGGGGCTGTTTCCGCCAAATCAATGGCATTGCGCAGGGCAAGCGGATGATCTCTGGGAACGATTAAAACAAGATGCTGCTTTTGTACCCGTACTGCGGTGAATTTTAATTGAGCCGGGGGCTGAGAACAAAATACTAAATCAAATTTCCTGGCGGCCAGTCCATCCAGCAGCGTTTGAGTCACTCCTGTATGAAAGGTAAACTGCACATCTAAATCAGGATTTTCTTTCAGAAACCCTGCAGCCAGGCGGGGAATAAACTCAATCCCCAGTGTTCGCAGCAATCCCAACCGGATCATTCCCTCTCCGCGGGCACTTCGCTGAAGGGATTCGATTCCCGCGTCCAGTGCAGACAATGTATGTTCCGCGCAGGCTAAAAACTCCTCTCCATACCGAGTCAGCGTTGTGTTGCGTCCGTTTTTTTCAAAAAGAGGAAGCCCAAGCTCCTTTTCCATTTGAGTAATTGCGTGGCTTAAGCTTGGCTGTGTAATACATAGCTGTTCGGCTGCCTTTGTATAATGCTGTACATGGGCCAGTGTAACAAAATAACGTAAATAAAACAGGTTCATCCCGGCATCCTCCTTCTTACAGAAATATTATAGGATAAATCATAGATAATATCTATAATTTTATTAAAAATATTTATTTGCTATTTATCACGCACAACGCTAAACTGGATTTACCGTCAGACATGACGATTGGCTGTCCCGTCTGTTCCGGGCCGGAAGGGAAAACAGAAAAATACAGGAGGAATGTGCAATGTCACAAAAATGTCCAATTACCATCAGTTCATGGACGCTGGGAGATCAGTGCTCTTTTGAAGAGCGTGTTTCTGCCGCAAAAGCTGCCGGTTTTGAAGGGATCGGTCTGCGGGCGGAAAACTATGCAGACGCCTTAAATGAGGGAATGTCTGATACGGATATGCTTGAAATTCTGAAAAAATATGATATGCGCGTCACAGAGGTAGAATATATCGTCCAGTGGGCGGAACGCAGGCGCTCCTATGAACAGATGTATAAAGAGCAGATCTGTTTTCATATGTGTGACTTGTTTGGAGTAAAACATATTAACTGCGGACTTATGGAAAATTATTCCATAGAATATACCGCACAGAAACTGGAGGAACTGTGCCGGAGAGCAGGGCAGTACATAATTGCCATAGAGCCTATGCCGTACAGCGGCCTGCCAAATATAGAGAAAGCCTGGGCGGTTATTTTAGCAGCTGGCTGCCGCAATACCGGACTGATATTAGATTCCTGGCATTGGATCCGTTCCGGATATTCTTACGCTCCGGATATTCTTAAGGAAATTCCGGCTGATAAAATCATTGCCATTCAGCTGAATGATGTCCGTCCGCAACCCTATGCCGGCAGCGTCCTGCGTGATGAATCCATGCATGACCGTATGATGCCGGGAACAGGGGCGGGAAATACGGCTGGTTTTCTGAACATGATTCGTAAAAAAGGCGCTGTTCCCGCCGTTGTGGCCGTTGAGGTGATCAGCGATGAAATCCTCTCACATGGGATTATATCCGCGGCGAGGGAAAACTACGATTCCGTCGTGAGCCTCTTAAAATCTGACTGGCCGGAACTGATATAAAACAACACAGAGCAAGGAGGAAAGATAAGATGGAACATAACATTTCAGGACGCACCCAGCTTTACTGCCTGATCGGTTCTCCGATCGGCCATTCCGGTTCTCCGGCCATATATAATTACAGCTTTGACAGGGCGGGTATCGATGCTGTTTATCTTGCCTTTGATGTACCTTTGGATAAACTGGAGGAAGGGATCGCGGCGATTAAGGCGTTTCATGTGAAGGGATTTAATGTCACAATGCCGGATAAGACTGCGGTTATGAAGTATTTAGATGAAATCACACCGGCTGCAGAACGGATCGGAGCCTGCAATACAGTAAAGGTGACAGATGAGGGAAAACTGATCGGCTATAATACGGACGGTATTGGTTTTACCGACAATCTCCGCGCTCATGGCGTAAAACTTCAGGGAAAAAAGGCAGTTCTGCTTGGTACGGGCGGTGCAGCTACTGCCATTTGTGTCCAGGCAGCCATGGAGGGCATTTCAAAGATCGTCATTTTCAATCGGATGGACGAATTTTATGAAAACGGGAGACAGATCGTAAAGAGGCTGACAGATTCGGAGTTAAACTGCAGCGTATCTATATGTGATATAGAGGATGACAGGGTATTCTCTGAAGCTGTTCGTGAGAGCGATATCCTCATTAACGCAACAAAGGTAGGAATGAAGCCTATGGATGGCATATCCCTGGTGGATCCTTCATTGCTCCGCCCGGATCTGGTTGTGGCCGATACAATCTATAATCCGCTGGAAACCCGTTTGGTGTCAGATGCAAAGGCAGCGGGATGCAGGACTGTAATCGGAGGAACTGGAATGCTGCTGCGGCAGGGGGCTGCCGCATTTAAGCTGTTCACCGGACAGGAGATGCCATGGAGAGAATTACAGGAGCAATTTTTTTCTGACAGAGGGGAGTAAAAAGGATGGGCTGTTCGCCTGAAGAAATCCTTTCTGGAGAAAGGGGATACAGAGATTATGAAATTTTCAATTATGTTTAAACCCATTCAGATCGGCAGTGTGACCGTTCCTAACCGTTTTGTGGTGCCTCCGATGGGGAACAATCTTGCCAATCCGGACGGAACCCTCAGCGACCGTTCTCTTGCCTACTATACAGCACGCGCAAAGGGTGGTTTTGGACTGATAACCATTGAGTCTACCGTGGTTTACTATCAGGCAAAGGGCGGACCGCACAAGCCATGCCTTTTTTCAGATTATACCATCGCCAGTTTTCGGCAGGTGGCGGAGAACTGCCACAGATATGGAGCGAAAGTTTCGATTCAGCTTCAGCACGCAGGCCCGGAGGGAAATTCCCGGCTTACCGGATATCCTCTGAAAGCAGCCAGTTCCATCCCGGTTTCCTGCGGCAGGGAAATACCGGAAGCCATTTCCACGGAAGAACTTTACCATGTGATCGAGTGCTATGGAGACGCAGCCAGAAGAGCCCAGCAGGCAGGGATTGATATGGTGGAGGTGCATTGTGCTCATGGTTATCTGGTAAGTACATTTATTTCCGAACGGACAAACCATCGCACGGATGAATTTGGAGGCTGCTTTGAAAACAGAATGCGTCTGCCGCGTCTGATCATCGAAAATATCCGGCGCAAAACTGGAGGAAGTATCCCGGTTCTCTGCCGAATCAATGCCTGTGATGAAGTGGAGGGCGGTCAGAGCGTTCAGGATGCGGCAGCCGCAGCCGCCTATCTGGAGCAGGAATGTGGCGTGGATGCACTTCATGTTACGCGTTCGGTTCATCTGCATGATGAATTTATGTGGGCACCCGGTATGACACACGGAGGCTTTAACGGGGATCTGACCAGTGAAATCAAGCGCGCTGTTTCTGTTCCTGTGATCACAGTGGGAAGATTTACAGAACCGCAATATGCGGAACTGCTTGTAAAACAGGGCCGTGCCGATCTGGTTGCGTTTGGGAGACAAAGCATTGCTGATCCGGAACTTCCCAATAAGGCCAGGTCAGGAAAGCTGGAGGAATTGATGCCGTGTATAGGCTGTCTGCTTGGGTGTGTTCCAAATATGTTTGCTGGAAAGCCGATTACCTGTGCCCTGAATCCCTGTGTAGGAAGAGAAGGGGAATGGCAACCCGCCGCAGTAAAAAAGAGGGTTGCAGTGGTAGGCGGCGGTCCCGCCGGCCTGTATGCTGCCTGGGCGTGCGCAGTGTTCGGCCATTCGGTTACCTTATTTGAAAAGGACAGCGAACTTGGCGGAAGTTTTCGCATTGCTGCATATCCGACAGGAAAAGGACAGATTTCCGCTGCTGTCCGCGCTATGATCGTGCGCTGTGAAAAAGCCGGTGTAAAAGTACGCCTTAATACGGAGGCTGCCTTGGAATCCATCCGTTCCCTTGCGCCGGATGCAGTTATTCTGGCTACAGGCTCTCTGCCGCTGCTGCCGTCGATTCCCGGTTTATCAGATTGCGGTTATATAACTGCACAGGATATGCTTGCAGGAAAAGGTGCTGTTGGAAAAAAGGTGATTGTTGCAGGGGGAGGAATGATCGGATGTGAGACGGCAGAATATCTGGCAGAACGCGGCCATCATGTCGCTGTTGCAGAAATGAAATCTACGATTGCAGCGGAGATTGCTCCGGAGAATCGGAGATATATGTTTGAAAGATTTGAACGAAATCATGTTTTTCTGTATCCAGATGCAAGGATAACCCGGTTTTATCCTGATGGCATTGAGTATATGGCCAAAGATGGTTCTCTGCGTTCTGTAAGAGGGTATGACAATATTGTACTGGCCATGGGAACGCGTTCTAATAATCCGCTAAGTGAAGCTGTGTCTGAATTTGCGCCGCAGGTTTTCGTGATTGGGGAAGCCAGGCATTCTCCGGGAAATGCAGTTACTGTAACAGCGGACGCTTTAAAAACGGCGCTTTCTATTGGATCACTGTAAAAAGACTGAATGTGTCAGGGTATGTCACAAATGTGGTATACCCTTTTTATAAATGAAATAATGTTCTGGATGCAGCGAATCATCCTATTATCTGATGGCGGTTATGCAGAAAAAAGCTGGAGAGAGATGATTCCGTCTGGTATTGCGTCTGATAAAGAAGCGCAGAAGAACTCTCTGGCATGGATCAGGGAACAGAGCCTTGATGAAAACTGTATAGAGTCGTTAGCAAATCATGATCCGAATGCAAATCCGTCGCTGACAGCGGTAAATCCATGGATTTTACAGGGAAGGTATGGTAAAACCACAGGATATAAAACCTGAATGAAAAAAAGAGAATGGAAATGATACGGACGATGCCCAGCAATGAGATCGGCGCGATCGCCGCCATTTGGCTGGGCACCAATCTTAAAGCCCATAATTTTATCCCTCCCCTGTATTGGAAGGATCATTATGGAAGGGGGAAGGGGATGCTGGCAGAGGCTGAGCTGAAGCGTATACGCAAAGAATACCAGGGCCTTTGTGTTTTATGAGAGAACGCAGTTTACAATTCAGAGGAAAAATCGGGATGAGGATACGGAGAACTGGAATATTGGATGGTATGGCAGGAAGGAAAGTAAAAACGGAAATAAATAAAAATTTAACAAACTATAGATGGAAAATTCATAAAACCCGTGGTAGAATAAACATATAATGCAGAAAGGAACGGGTATAACAATGGAAATTACCAGAGACATTATCTATGCAGGCGTGAATGACCACAGCGTCGATCTGTTTGAGGGACAGTATCAGGTTCCTAATGGGATGTGTTACAATTCCTATGTGATCTGCGATGAAAAGACGGCGGTTATGGATACCGTAGACGCAAGATTTACCCATGAGTGGCTGGACAACCTGGCTGAGATTTTAAAGGGGAAAGCGCCGGATTATCTGATCATTCAGCATATGGAGCCGGATCACTCCGCCAACATCCACAATTTTATGAAGGTCTACCCCAACACCACCATTGTATCTAACGCTAAAGCCTTTGCCATGATGAAGCAGTTTTTCCCTGAGATGGATCTCAACGGCCGTACCCTGGAGGTGGCAAACGGGGATATGCTTACCCTGGGAACCCATGTGCTGACCTTTGTATTTGCGCCCATGGTACACTGGCCGGAGGTAATGGTGACCTATGATGCAGCAGATAAAATTCTGTTTTCAGCAGATGGTTTCGGCAAGTTCGGAGCTCTGGATGTGGAAGAGGACTGGGATGACGAGGCCCGCCGCTACTACATTGGCATCGTTGGAAAATACGGCGCACAGGTTCAGAACCTGTTAAAAGCGGCAGCAAGTCTTGATATTCAGATCATCTGCCCTCTGCATGGACCGGTTTTGAAGGAAAATCTGGGTCATTATCTTGAAAAATACAGCATCTGGTCCTCCTATGAGGCGGAATCGGACGGAGTGGTGATCGCCTATACTTCTGTGTATGGAAACACAAAGAAGGCCGTGGAGCTTCTGGCATCCAGATTAAAGGAGAAAAACTGCCCGGAGGTAGTGCTCTGCGATCTGGCCCGTATGGATATGTCAAAGGCTGTGGAATATGCCTTCTGCTACGGCAAGCTGGTGCTGGCTACTACAACCTATAACGCTGATATTTTCCCGTTTATGAAAACCTTTATCGACCACCTTACGGAACGTGGCTACCGTAAGCGCACCATCGGTCTCATTGAAAATGGTTCCTGGGCGCCCCAGGCGGCAAAAACCATGAAGGCCATGTTTGCATCTTCAAAGGATATCACCTGGTTAAAGGATAAGATAACCATCCAGTCTGCCATAAGCAGTGAAAATCGGGAGCAGATCGAGCAGATGGCTGCAGAGCTCTGCGAGGAATACATTGCCCGTTCTGAAAATACAGCCAATAAACACGATATGAAGGCTCTCTTTAAGATTGGCTACGGTCTCTATGTCGTGACGTCCAACGACGGAACAAGGGATAACGGTCTGATTGTCAACACAGTGACCCAGCTTACCGATACTCCGCTGCGCGTGGCTGTAAATATTAACAAGGCCAACTACTCGCATCATGTGATCAGGCAGACCGGCGTTATGAACGTCAACTGTCTGTCCGTGGAAGCGCCGTTTAAGGTATTTGAAACGTTTGGATTTCAGAGTGGAAGACAGACGGATAAGTTTGCCGGCATGGAGATCTGCCGTTCTGACAATGGCCTGACCTTCCTTCCCAAATATATCAATGCGTTTATGTCCCTGAAGGTAGAACAGTATGTGGATCTGGACACCCACGGTATGTTTATATGCTCTGTTACGGAAGCCAGAGTGATGAGCGACCGTGAGACCATGACATATACCTACTATCAGAACAACGTAAAGCCCAGGCCTCAGACCGAGGGCAAAAAGGGCTTTGTCTGCAAGGTATGCGGCTATATCTATGAAGGCGACACGCTGCCGGAGGATATCATCTGCCCGTTATGCAAACACGGAGCCGCTGATTTTGAACCAATTTAGTGTGCTGACATTATGATATATAGATTTACTGCTGTCTCTTTAAGGAGCGGCAGTAAATCTATATTTTTTTCAACAGTATATTGCCACGCTTTTGAGCCGGGTGAGGGGTTCCACTGACTTTTTTGTTTGCCGTTGGGTTTAAATTAAGTCAAATAAGTTTAGCTGAACAGGGGCGTTTTTTTCCTCAAAACGATACAGATACTCAAATATTTTCTGGTTATCGTGGATTATTCCGCTGTCTTCGCACATTTGATGAAACATTTTCATCAGTGCATTGTTTTTAGGACTATTAAGCTGGTACTGCATACCATAAGTGCGTATATATTTATCTTTCAGGTGAGGAAATAACCGATCCAACTGATTGTAAAAATACTCTCTGTTTCCCTCACGGAGTGTTAGTCCCATTCCAAAGCAAATAATGCCATATACGTTTGCTTCAATACAATATTCTAAAATCCCTCTGATATTTTCTTCTGTGTCATTGATGAATGGAAGAATGGGGCAAAGCCAGACAACGGTGGGAATACCTGCTTCATTCATTTTTTTCAGAGCCGCAACTCGTTCCTTTGTTGTGCTTACGTTCGGCTCAATCTTCTTACATAAATCTTCATCAAAGGTGGTCAGCGTCATTTGCACGACACACTTTGTTTTATCATGGATAGCCTTCAAAAGATCTAAGTCCCGCAATACTTGGTCGGATTTGGTTATTAAAGTGAAGCCAAAACCGTATTGGTTTGCTAAAGCCAATGCCTTGCGGACATTCCCCAGTTTGTTTTCCAGGGGGATATACGGGTCTGTCATAGAGCCTGTACCCAACATACATTTTTCACGTTTCCGTTTAAGGGTATTTTCTAATAGCTCAATAGCATTTTCTTTGATTTCAATATCTTCAAAGTCATGTTCCATGTGATAACACTTGCTTCTTGAGTCGCAGTATATACAGCCATGAGTACAGCCGCGATATAAATTCATCCCATTTTTAGATGATAAGATACTTTTCGTTTTTACAAAGTGCATAACTTTATCCTCGTTCAAAATTGCTTTTATTTTACCGAATCGCGAAAAATGGCTTTGGAGTTGCCTTTTTCTGCCAGGTTAGCATGGTTCAAATAAGCTGCTCTGTGGCAGTCTCCCTATAAACTGCATTATACCACATAAACTTGATAAATAAATGACGGCTTACAGGATAGTTTTTCTGAAATACTTTATCGTTTAAAAGAATGGATTCCGGCACAGACTATTATCAGGTCTGGAATCCGCGCCTGAGGGCGTGCTTTCCAGATACTCCCAAAAAGACGAAAGGCGGGATTTTTTGATGAAACGTATGGTGATGTCGCCCAAAATAAAGGGGATGGCAGTGGTTCCCAACATGAAGCATACAGCGATGGCCCGTGGGATAAAGAAAATGGCTGCATCCTCCCGGATGAAGCATCGGGCTATGAGGCCTGAAAGGGCAAATATGTGGATGGCCGGTGCCATGGGAATGATGGCCGCCGGTGCCGGTGCGGCGGTTATGATGGCCCAAAAAAAACGGGGACAGAAAAAGAGCACGCCTCAGAAGCAGAAAACACTCAGCCAGGGGGAACAGCGCTTTTATTATTCAAAGGGAAATTACGAGGCGTTCGCTCGGCCGAAAAAGCCGGAGGGGATCGATGAAAGGTCGGCATGGCTGATCGGCGGCGGTCTGGCCTCCTTGGCGGCGGCCTGCTTCCTGATCCGGGATGCGGGGATGGCAGGAGAACGGATCCATATCCTGGAAGCTTCCGACCTTACCGGAGGCGCCTGTGACGGGATAATGGATCCCACAAGAGGCTATATCATGCGCGGCGGCCGCGAGATGGAGGATCATTTTGAATGTCTTTGGGATCTGTTCCGATCGATACCCTCCCTTGATACGCCGGGAGCTTCTGTGCTGGATGAATTTTACTGGCTGAACAAAGAGGATCCCAACTATTCCCTTTGCCGCGCCACGAAGAACCGGGGGCAGGCGGCCTGTGCTGACAGGCGGTTCGGCTTAAGCGAAAAAGGAAGCCGCCAGATCATGAAGCTTTTTTTCACAAGAGATGAGGATCTGTTTGATAAGACCATTGAGGATGTATTTGACAAAGAAGTATTTGACTCGGCGTTCTGGCTCTACTGGCGCACGATGTTTGCCTTTGAAAACTGGCACAGCGCCCTGGAAATGAAACTGTATCTGCGTCGCTTTATCCACCATATCGGCGGCCTGCCTGATTTTTCGGCGCTTAAATTTACCCGCTATAATCAGTACGAGTCCCTCATCCTGCCCATGAAACGCTATCTGGAGGATGCGGGAGTGGAGTTTCGCTTCGGCGTCACAGTGACCAACGTGCGGTTTGAAATACAGAATGGAAAAAAGACCGCCAGATCCATTGACTGTATCATAAACGGAGGCCGGGCAGAACTTCCCATGACAGAAAAGGATCTTGTTTTCATTACAAATGGAAGCTGCACTGAGGGTACGGTTTACGGGGATCAGGATCATGCGCCAAAGGAAATGAACCAGACAAAAAGCGGAATATGCTGGAATCTTTGGAAGAATATCGCGGCGCAGGATCCTTCCTTTGGCCGCCCGGAAAAATTCTGTTCGGAGCCGTCTAAGACCTGCTGGGAATCCGCCACTATTACTACCTCCGACGAGCGGATTCTTTCATATGTAAAAAAAATCTGCAAAAGAGATCCTCATTCCGGTAAGGTGGTTACAGGCGGGATCGTCAGCTGTATGGATTCCGGCTGGCTGTTAAGCTGGACCATCAACCGTCAGGGACAGTTTAAGGAGCAGAAGAAGGAGGAGGTGTGTATCTGGCTCTATGGGCTTTTCCCGGATGCGCTGGGGGATTTTGTCCGAAAACCCATGAGAGAGTGCACCGGTAAGGAGATCACATCCGAATGGCTGTACCATCTGGGCGTGCCGGCAGAGGAAATCCCATGGCTGGCAGATCATGGAGCAAACTGTGTTCCTGCTATGATGCCATATATCACGGCCTTTTTCATGCCGAGACGGGACGGGGACCGGCCGGATGTAATTCCTGATGGGAGTGTAAATACAGCTTTTTTAGGTCAGTTTGCCCAGACACCCAGAGATACGGTTTTTACCACAGAATATTCGGTCCGCACTGCCATGGAAGCCGTCTACGGCCTTTGCAGCGTAGATCGGGGAGTGCCGGAAGTATGGGGCAGCGTGTACGATATCCGCGCGCTGTTAGAGGCTTCTGTAAAGCTGATGGACGGAAAATCGCCGCTGGCCCAAAAGCTGCCCATGCCTTTTGAAATGCTTAAAAAGCTGCTGTTAAAGAAGATCGAACCTACGGAGCTTGGAGTGCTTTTAAGGGAATATGGGCTTATGTAGCTGCTAAGATGCAAGCAGGCGCCTTCCAGCCGGATGAATCGGATCTGGAAAGCGCCTGCTTCCTGTATATTCACGTTGCTGCCAGCGGATCAAAAACCGTTACTTAAGCGTTTTGCCAGTCAGCATTTCATAGCTCTGAAGATACTTGTCAATGGTTTTTTTGACAATTTCCTCAGGCAGCGTCCAGTCATTGCCCGGATGGGAGGTAAGCCAGTCTCTTGCAAACTGCTTATCAAAGGATGGCTGGGAATGACCTGCCTCGTAGCCGTCTGCAGGCCAGAAACGGGAACTGTCGGGAGTGAGCATCTCGTCTCCTAACACTACATTGCCTTCTTCGTCAAGACCAAACTCAAACTTAGTGTCAGCGATAATGATGCCGCGGCTTAAAGCGTAGTCTGCACATTTCTTATAAAGAGCAAGTGTATAATCGCGGATCAGGGTTGCGTAGTGCTCCCCTTTTCCTGGGAAATACTTCTCCAGATGGGAAATACTCTGCTCAAAGGAGATATTTTCATCATGATCACCGATCTCAGCCTTGGTAGAAGGGGTATAGATAGGCTCAGGAAGCTTTTCAGACTCCTTTAAGCCTTCGGGAAGCCGGATGCCGCATACGGTGCCGTTCTCCTGATAGCTCTTCCAGCCGCTGCCTGTAATATAGCCTCTTACAATGCACTCTACAGGGATCATGGTAAGCTTTTTGCACATCATGCTCTTTCCTTCAAATTCAGGCTTCTGGAAAAACTCAGGCATATCCTTTACATCCACAGATATCATGTGGTTGGGAAGGATATCCTTTGTAAAGTCAAACCAGAATTTGGACATCTGAGTCAGTACAGAACCCTTCCCTGACACGATGTTGTGCAGGATCACGTCAAAGCAGCTGATGCGGTCAGTAGCAACCATGATCAGGCTGTCACCATTGTCATAGATCTCACGAACTTTTCCTTCTTTGAACGGTTTCATGTCATATACCTCGCTATCATATTGTATGTGTAATGCTTCTTTCTAAGCATAAACGAAATGAAACCTAAAAATCAATACCCAGATTGAATTTTATTCCATTACAGGAGTAAAAAATGACAGGTTCTCTTTTTTGCACAATAAAACAAAAAAAAATACAAATATAGACAGCATTTTTTCTTTCCACTGTTTCTGAAGAGGCGTATTCCTGGCTCCAGCTGAAAACGAGGATTGCTATTAGGGCCAATACGCGTTAAACTATCAGCGAAAACGTTCAGAAGAAACGGTAAGAGAGGGAGACAAATATGATAAACAGAGACGATATGCTTGAACTGACCAGGAGGCTGACACCCGCACGTTCTTCCGTCGGACGGATTGCCGGGGCCTATTTTGATGAGGAAAGCTATGCAGACGGTACGTTTAACACAAATTTTTTAAAGCTGTCCCAGGCAGATCGGGCAAAAAATCTTGCCCTGGCCAAGACCGTTCTTTTTTCAGATACCAATACTCAGCTAAAGGAATATCGGCTGACGGATCAGGCCAGGCGGCCTGGAGGTCTGTGGCAGCTTTTGACCGCCATCAAGGAATGTGGAATGAAAAATGACGCTTTTACAGATCTTTTTTATGAATTGATCGGAGAGAAATACCGGCCGGGCCGTCCCTGGTCCTGCTTTCTGTTTCACGGCCGTTATGACGTTCCCGTAAAAGGATCAGATAAGGAATGGCTGGAAGGCTCAGATGAGGTATACGAATATCTGATCTGCACCGTAAGCAGCCTGATCGGAGAATACGAACCGGGTACGCCTGAATTTGGATTTTTATACCCTGCCTTTAAGGAACGGGGAGCTGCATTAAATTTTGTAGATGTATTTGAAAGCCGGCCGGGCGGCCCCTGCAGGGAGCTTACAAAGTGGCTTTTAGAGGGGTGATCCTCCATGAAGCGCTCCTGGGGAACCGCCGGCCGGAACGTATATCGGTATGAGATCTTTAGAATATTAGTTTAAAACATATTCCTTATCAAAGATCACTTCCGGCAGGGTAGAGGCATCAGATGCTTCTACCTTGCCTTCTACATTTTTATCGTCATCAATATAGTAAATGGTGCCTCCGGAAATCTTATACATATAGTTTCCGTCTACCTTATAGTTCTTGCTGTCCGTCTGAACCTTTCCCGATTCATTGACAAGGTACAGCTTGTTTTTTACCTCAAATACCTGAAAGTCAGAGCCGTCCTCCGCCTCTACCAGACGTCCCTGATAATAGAGATAGCCGTCCTTTGTGCCGCTTAGGCCGGCGCCTTTGTCGGAACCGGAATCAGAGAAATAGTAGGTACCCGTATCGCCGTCCACGCTTAAGCCTGACTTCTTGCCAGTGACCATTTTCCCGTCTGAATCACTGGTTCCGAAGTATCCGACCATCTCTTCGCCGGAAGCATTTACAATACGGATCATACCCGTCTGACGTACGCCATAGGGATTAAAGAAATAGGAGTTTCCGCCGATCTTTGCAGTGGCGCGGCTCATGGTGGAGGCCTTGGCATTTAAATAGGCGGGGGTGCCGTCGCTTTCAAAGTAGTACCAGTTAGAATCGCCGTCCTCAGGCATCTCATCGCTGTCTCCCTCGGTGATAGCGTCCTTGTCCTCCGAGCTTGCCGGGTGGTCGGTCAGTTCCAGCCAGGTGTCTCTGGCCATGGTTCCGTCATTATCGCCGCCAAGGTACACAAAACGGCTGATGCCTGTGGTATCGCCGGCTTCCGCTTCCTCCTCCACGGCGATCCATCCGGTCATCATCACGCCGTCCTCGTCAAAATAGTATTTTTTATCATTGATGGTCTCGGCTGCATAGGTTTTGTCCTTGGCCCGCTTTGCCTTCCCGTTGGACTGAAAATAGAACCACTTGGAAGAATCCGAAGCAGAAGAGCGGGATTCAGAGATATCGCCGTCCTCCGGCTTATCCTCCTCGTCGAAATCAAGGCACTGCCAGCCGGTTTTTGCATAGCCCTGATCCTCGCCGCCCAGGTAGTAGATATCGTCGCCGTCAAAAAACCATCCGGTCCGCATTTTTCCTTCGCTGTCAAAGGAATACTTATAATTCCCAAGGGTCTCCCATCCGTCTTTTTCCAGCTTTCCCTTTGAGTCCACATAATACCAGCCCGCTGGCTTCTGCCCGCCGGTTTCCGTCACATGGATCCAGGAATTTTTCACCATGGCTCCGTTTTCATTTACATAGGATTCATCATCGATCCACTGGCTCACCGCCATCTTTCCGTCGCTTCCCAGATAGAACAGGGAGTCTCCTGAGGCTTTCCATGCGTTGGTTACATAATTTCCGGAAGAGTCTTTATAACGCCAGACGCCGTCCTCGCTGACCCAGCCGATATCGGCGGCCTGGGCAGAGAAAGCAGAGCCAAGAGTGAAAAGCAGGGCAGCTCCAAGGGCAGGAAGAAGTCGGTTGTATTTTTTCATGGTCAAAGGTTCTCCTTTTGGTATTTTTCAAAGTATAATAACTGCATTGTAGCACATCAAATGGCTTCGTACAATAAAGTTCACAAAATCGTCAGAAAATACCGGTTTTTGTCCAAAGGGTGCACGCGCTTATAGGGTCTGCAAATTCCCCGCAGATTCTATTGAAAAAACATAAATTATTCCTTATAATTATAAATCGCTGCCGGCAGTGAAGGAAAAGATAGGCACCTCTGACCGCTGCTGTGCAGAAAAAAACAGTAAACCGGATGAAAATAACCGGATATTTCCCTGAAAACAGGGCAGTGGGGTTGATATTTAGGAGGGCAATCAATGGGACGGGAACCGATACGGGCAGCTGTTATAGCGGATACACACGGCGTTTTGAGGCCGGAGGTGGAGAGGATCCTGGAGACCTGCGACGTGATTATACACGCCGGAGATTTTGATACACAGATGCTCTATCATAAGCTGGAGGTAGGCCAGCCTCTTTTTGCGGTAAGAGGAAACAATGACAGGGGATGGTCTGGAGGCCTTCCGGGAATTAAGCGCTTTGAAATCGGCGGCGTGAAATTCATTATGGCCCATGAAAGAACGAATATTCCGGGCAGTCTGGGAGACGTTCAGGTGGTAATTTTCGGCCATTCCCATATGTATCAGCAGCAGGAGATAAACGGACGGCTTTGGCTGAATCCCGGAAGCTGCGGCTACAAGCGCGGCACGCTGCCGCTTTCAATGGCTGTGATCACCATAGAGGACGGGGCCTATACGCTGGAAACCATCTGGCTGGAAAAAGGCTACGGCACACCGGAAGATGCCATTGCGAAACGGGAAAAGCTGAAAAGAAGCCGGTACGAGCGCCAGCAGAAACGACATATACAGGAGAAGAAGGACAAGGAGATCCTTTTCCTGACAGCAAAGATCCTGCGTCTTTATCAGGCCGACGTTTCCAGGGCCTGGGTGGTTAAAAATACGGGAGATGATCCGGAACTTGCGGGAAAGATCTACGATCTGTGTGGTGTCATGGAAACAGCAGACGCCCATCAGATCCTGGCAAAATTAAGAGCAGGAACCTGAAAACCTCCCGCTGGGAGGAGACTTTCAGGTTCCCGTCCATTCAAAACCAATTTGCCTGTTGATCTCTGAACCGGGGGGTATCGCCAGATTCATAAGGGTTGTAATGGCTGCGATTGCAGCCAAATTCCTTTAATGACTTTATCTGATTTTCAGCTGTCCATTCTACCAGAGAAATACCGTCAAATTCTTCCGTTTTTCCCGAAGCCATTTCATTCTTAAAATACCATTCTGCAACCGTCTGATTTTCCTTGTGAAAAAATTGTTTAATATCCCAGACAGCCACTCTGCCCCGGGTATTCCATTCCTCAAACCAGTGCTTTACGGCTTCCCGACTGCGGTATTGCGGACTCCAGCTTTCTGTGTAAATGACATCCTCTGTAAAAATATGGTCTATTCCCAGATCCTGCTGTTTCAGCCACATTTCAAACCACAACTGGATAATTTCTTCTCTCTCGTTCATAATCCTCCCGTCCTCTCTTAACGCGCCATTTTCCGCTTTTCTTCTTCGACGGTGATCCGTGATTCTTCCAGGGTATGGCCCAGTACCTTCACCAGTGTCTCCTTGTCCATTGTGGGAGCATAGTAAAAACCCTGCTGATATTCGCAGCCATAGCTGTTTAGGGCGTTTAGCTGGTTTTCTGTTTCTACGCCTTCTGCGATGATATGGATATTCAGATCCTTGGCGATTTGGATCAGTCCCCCGGCGATGGCGGCAGAAGCAGGATTCGTCTCTAATTCCCATACAAACATACGCTCTAATTTCACCGTGTTTACGGGCAGATCCAGTATGCCTGTAACGGGAGCGCAGCCGGAACCAAAGTGGTTAAGCACCAGCTCCACCCCAAGATCTGCCAGCTGCTGCATGGTGATATTTACATTTAAATAGACCGAAGAGAGTGCCGTATCATCCAGCTCTAAAGCCAGTTTCCCTGCCGGGATTTCATATCGGGCGATCACGTTCTCCACCTGGTCAACAAAATCTTCCTGGATCAGAAGAATGGGAGAAACGGGGATACAAATAGACTCAAACTCCCTTTGGGCTTTAAGAAGGCGGGCAATAAAACGGCCTGCATCCTCCAGGGCATAATAGCCGATTGCCCGAATCTGCCCGGAATCCTCAGCGATCGGCATAAATTCCCCTGCGCCAATGAGGCCGATCCCCTGGATGAAAATGCGCATATAAGAGTCGGCTCTGGTAAAACGCCCGGACTTCAGGCTGTAGGTGGGGCGGTAGCGGACCTCGATCTCCTTTTTTTCCAGAGCAGTCTGAAGATAGCGGGCAATGGCCTGACGGCGCAGAGCCTGTCCATGAAGTTTGGAGTCAAAGACAGCATACTGGTTGGGGCCGCATTCTTCGGCGGCAGCTACGGCCGCATCCAGATTCTTTAAAAGGGAAGCCATATCCTCAGCATAGGTGGGGCAGGAGCAGATGCCGATCTGAGCGGAGCAGACGCAGTCTGACTCGCCGACAGTCCATACACTCTCAAACCGTTCTAAGATTTTAGCAGCCAGATCGCAGGCCGCACCTTCCCCTGCACCTTCCAGCACGATCATAAATTCCACGCCGATATAGCGGAATACCCTGCTGCCGGATACACCGTTTAAATAATCTGTAATCTGAGCAAGAAGCGCCTCACAGTAATCATATCCGAAAGATTTATTGAGATTTTTGAAGTTTTCCAGATAGACCTTCATCACCACGCCTTTGGCTGGAATCTGAAAGGAACGATCATTCAGCCCCTTTACTGTTTCCCGGACGTGTTCCGTCTCTTTTTTGTTCTTTTTAAACCATTCCATACATGGACCTCCCTGAGTGTAGTGTGTATTTTGGAAAGCTTCCTGGTACACCAATCGTTTCTATTATAATACAATAGGGGAAAAACCTCAATTTTAAATTAAAAATGCTGAAAAATAGAAAAGTTGTTTCCTTTTTCTTTGCAAATTGACCGGAGTATGCTATACTGTTCTCAGAATATCATCTGCCGCCATTTCCCGGCTGGTGGATGATAAGTGAACATAAGGAGAGATCCATTCATGAAAATGAACCGAGTATTTTTAAAATTAAGCGGCGAGGCTCTGGCCGGACCGAAAAAGACGGGTTTTGATGAGGACACGGTAAAAGAGGTGGCCAGACAGGTAAAGCTGTCTGTGGATGCGGGGGTTCAGGTAGGAATCGTCATCGGAGGAGGCAACTTCTGGAGAGGACGCACCAGCGAGGCCATTGACCGCACAAAGGCGGATCAGATCGGTATGCTGGCTACCATTATGAACTGTATCTATGTATCCGAGATCTTCAGAAATGCAGGGATGAATACGCAGATATTGACTCCGTTTGAATGCGGCTCCATGACAAAGCTGTTTTCAAAGGATAGCGCCAACAGGTATTTCCAGCGCGGCACGGTGGTATTCTTTGCCGGCGGCACGGGCCATCCCTATTTCTCAACTGATACGGGCATTGCCCTTCGGGCGATTGAGATGGATGCAGACTGTATTCTTCTGGCAAAGGCCATCGACGGCGTATACGACAGTGATCCGAAGATCAATCCTGCGGCTAAGAAGTACGATACCATTTCCATCCAGGAGGTAATCGACAGACAGCTGGCCGTTGTGGATCTGACTGCCTCCATTATGTGTATGGAGCACAGGATGCCTATGGCAGTATTCAGTTTAAATGAGCCTGACGGTATTGCAAACGCGATGCAGGGACGGATTAACGGCACAATCGTTACGGCGTAGCCGGCTGTTTTAAAGATCAGGATATTGTTATTTTCGTAAAATTAAACAGGCGTTTACGGCCTGTGTTACAGGAGGACATATGGAAGATTTAAAGTTTTATGAGGAAAAGATGAATAAGACACTGGATGTACTGATATCCGATTACGGCACTATCCGCGCAGGCCGTGCCAATCCCCATGTTTTAGACAAAATCAAGGTAGATTACTACGGTACGCCCACCCCTCTTCAGCAGGTAGGAAATATCTCCGTTCCTGAGGCGCGCATGATCGTGATCCAGCCGTGGGAGAAGAGCCTGTTAAAGGCGATTGAGAAGGCCATTCTGACTTCGGAGCTTGGCATCAACCCCACCAATGACGGAAGCTGCATCCGCCTGATCTTCCCTGAGATGACAGAGGACCGCAGAAAGGAAGTTGCAAAGGATGTAAAGAAGAAGGGCGATAACGCCAAGGTAGCCATCCGCAATATCCGGCGGGATGCCAACGATGCGTTTAAGAAAGCTGAGAAGGCAGGCGATATCTCTGAGGACGAGCTGGCTGAGACCACAGAGAAGATGCAGAAGCTGACAGATAAGATGATCGAGAAGGTAGACCGTCTGGTGGAAGATAAGACAAAGGAGATCATGACCGTTTAAGCGGCTGGATCGGGATACTTCCTATATATGGGGGCAGGAGCGACTCCTGCCTCTTTTTGAGAGTGTACAGAAGAAAGGCGGAAGGGATATGGCTTTAGATACGAATGTGGCAATACCGGCTCATGTGGCTCTGATTCTGGACGGAAACGGGCGCTGGGCAAAAAAGAGGGGGCTTCCCCGTACTCTGGGACATAAGGAAGGCTGCGTCACCGTAGAAAAAACGGTGGAGATTGCCGCCAGGCTGGGGATCCGTTATCTGACAGTATACGGATTTTCTACGGAGAACTGGAAACGTTCTTCTGAGGAGGTAGGCGCCCTGATGCAGCTGTTCCGCTACTATATGGTACGCCTTTTGAAAATAGCCTCCGCCAACAATGTCCGTGTTAAGATGATTGGGGACAGAACCCGATTTGCTAAGGATATAATTGCCGGTATCAACCGGCTGGAAGATGAGACAAAGGATAATACCGGTCTGACCTTTGTGATCGCGGTCAATTATGGAGGAAGAGATGAGATCCGTCGGGCAGCCGCTAAATTTGCCGCAGATGCTGCAGCAGGCAAGGCAGATCCGAAGCAGCTGACAGAAGAGGGCTTCGCCGCCTATCTGGATACAGCCGATATCCCGGATCCGGATCTTCTGATCCGCACCAGCGGAGAACTGCGTCTGTCCAATTATCTTTTATGGCAGCTGGCCTATACCGAGCTCTACGTAACCGACTGCCTGTGGCCTGATTTTGATCAGGAAGAGCTGGAAAAGGCGATCCTTCAGTATAATAAAAGGGACAGGCGGTTCGGCGGAGTAAAGTAGAAAAGGAGAAGTCCATGTTTACCACACGACTGATAAGCGGAATCATACTGGTACTGTTAGCGGTGTTCTTTGTAGGTCAGGGAGGTCTGCTTTTATTTGCGGTGACAGCCCTGATCTCATTGATCGGCCTCTTTGAACTGTACCGAGTCTTAAAGATCGAAACGCGTTCGGTGGGCGTGGTCGGTTATATAACGGCTCTTTCCTATTACGGCATCCTGTGGTGGGAGGGGCAGCAGCATCTGACGCTGATGATCATTCTTTCGCTGATGGCGATGATGTCCCTTTATGTGTTCACATTTCCAAAGTATAAGACAGAGGAGATTACAGGGGCCTTTTTTGGCGTGTGTTATGTGCCGGTGATGCTGTCCTTTCTGTATCAGACCAGGGAGATGCAGGACGGGGCCTATGCGGTCTGGCTGATTTTTCTCAGCTCCTGGGGATGCGACACCTGCGCCTACTGCAGCGGGATGCTTTTAGGAAAGCACAGACTGGCTCCAGTGTTAAGCCCCAAAAAATCCATAGAGGGCGCTGTGGGCGGTACGGTTGGGGCGGCTCTTTTAGGCTTCCTGTTTGCCTCTGTGTTTGGGGGACAGATGAGAGGGATTTCCGATCCGAAACTGGTGTGCACCGCAGCCTGTGCGATTGCAGCTGTAATCTCTCAGATCGGTGATCTGGCGGCCTCAGCCATCAAGCGCAACCATGATATCAAGGATTACGGCCACCTCATACCAGGTCACGGCGGGATCTTAGACCGGTTTGACAGTATGATCTTTACGGCGCCGGCTATTTTCTTTGCTCTCACCTTTTTGGGATGAATGTATTCGTGAAAATGTGTATTTTCGTTGATTGAGGAGAATATAAGTTATGAGAAAGAAGATCTCGGTTCTGGGTTCCACCGGTTCCATAGGTACCCAGACGTTGGAAATCGTAAGGTACAATCAGGATATTGAGATCACCGCCCTGGCAGCAGGCTCCAATGTGGAACTGTTAGAAAAGCAGGTACGTGAATTTCACCCTAAGACAGCCTGTCTGTGGGATGAAAAGGCGGCGGCTGAATTAAAAGTCCGCATTGCAGACCTGGAGGTGAAAGTCGTAAGCGGGCTGGAAGGCCTGATAGAGGCGGCTACGGAACCGGAGGCACAGATCGTAGTTACTGCAATCGTCGGCATGATAGGTATCCGTCCCACTATTGCAGCCATGGAGGCGGGAAAGGATATTGCTCTGGCAAATAAGGAAACACTGGTAACGGCCGGCCATATCATCATGCCTTTGGCACGGAAAATGGGCGTGAAAATCCTGCCGGTGGATTCGGAGCATTCGGCTATCTTCCAGTGTATTCAGGGCGCCGGCGGGAACAAAATCTACAAGATACTCCTCACTGCTTCAGGAGGCCCCTTCCGGGGGCGCACCCGAGAGCAGCTGCTTCATGTCCAGGCGGAGGATGCCTTAAAGCATCCAAACTGGGCAATGGGAAAGAAGATCACAATTGATTCCTCCACCCTGGTAAATAAGGGGCTGGAGGTAATGGAGGCCCGCTGGCTTTTTGACGTGGAGATGGATCAGATCCAGGTGGTCATCCAGCCGGCCAGTGTGATTCATTCCATGATCGAGTATGAGGACGGAGCTGTGATGGCGCAGCTGGGAACGCCGGACATGAAGCTTCCAATCCAGTATGCCCTGTATTATCCGAAACGGCGGTTCCTTCCGGGAGACCGGCTGGATTTTACAAAGCTCAGGGAAATTACATTCGATGTGCCGGATATGGAAACCTTCCCCGGACTTAAGCTGGCCTATAACGCCGCAAGAGCGGGCGGTTCCCTCCCTACGGTATTCAATGCGGCCAATGAGCGGGCGGTAGAACTGTTCCTGCAAAAAAAGATATACTATCTGACGATTACAGATATGATCCAGGCAGCCATGGAGAGTCACCATATGGTAAATGCGCCGGATGTGGATCAGATTCTGGAAGCCGAGCAGGAAACCTATGACTTTATCATGGAAAAATGGGGGCTGTCGTAAGAGGCGGTATCATCTGCCGGTGAACACACCCATCCAGAGATAGTAAAATATTGAATTATAGAAAGGAAATCATAAAGGCAGATGAATATCATATTATCAATCCTGATCCTTGGTATTATTATTCTGATCCATGAACTGGGACATTTTCTTTTTGCCAAGTGGGGCGGCATCGGAGTAGTGGAATTTTCCCTGGGAATGGGCCCAAGGCTTTTAAGCTTTGAAAAAGGAGGCACCCGCTATTCTGTTAAGGCATTTCCTTTTGGAGGTTCCTGCCTCATGCTGGGAGAGGACGAAGAGGCGGAGGATGATCGCGCCTTTGGGAACAAATCTGTATGGGCCAGGATTGCGGTTATTGCAGGGGGACCGTTGTTTAATTTTATCCTTGCTTTCTGCCTTGCCATGATCATGGTTGGGGCCACCGGCTCCTATGATATTCCCAGGGTCCAGGCGGTTCAGGCAGGCCTTCCGGCAGAGCAGGCCGGGATCCAGGCGGGAGATGTGATCACAAAGGTCAATGGGCGGTCGATACACAGTTTCCGTGATTTTACAACTTATACGCTGACCCATCCAGGAAAGGAACTGAACCTGACCTGGAAGCGGACGCTGGAGGATGGAACCGCCAGAACCTATAAGGCAGTTGTTACGCCGGTTTCAGCCGAAAACGGACGGAAGATGATTGGAGTAGAGTTTGCCTACGGGATCAGGCAGCCGGCCAATCTTTTTGAGATCGCAAAACAGGCGGTTTATGAGGTGCAGTTCTGGATCCGCTACGTATTTGATTCTTTTTATATGATGTTTCACGGCGCGGTGTCCGTGGATGATATCAGCGGTCCCGTTGGCATTGTATCCACGATTGACCAGAGCGTTTCCGAAGCCTCAGCAGCAGGCGGAAAAAAGGCGGTTGTTCTGACGTTAATCAATTTCGGAATCCTGCTCAGCGCCAACCTTGGAGTGATGAATCTGCTTCCTTTTCCGGCGCTGGACGGCGGACGGCTGTTTTTCCTTATTATAGAGGCCCTTCGCAAAAAGCCCATTGACCGTGAAAAGGAGGCCATGATCCATACGGCAGGTATGGTGTTTTTGCTGGCTTTAATGGTAATTATATTATTTAACGACATGAGGAAATTGTTCTGACTGGAAGCAAGGAGAATGTAAGATGACGAGATACGATACACGGGTGATCGCAATCGGAAACAGGGTCATCGGCGGTGGAAATCCGGTGCTGATTCAATCCATGTGCAATACAAAAACAGAGGATACAGCGGCTACGATCGCACAGATCCGCCGTCTGGAGGAGGCAGGCTGCGAGATAATCCGGGTGGCGGTGCCTACGATGGAAGCGGCGTCGGCCATCTCACAGATCAAGAAGGAAATTCATATCCCGCTGGTGGCGGATATCCATTTCGACTACCGGCTGGCTATTGCGGCTATGGAAAACGGTGCTGATAAAATACGTATTAATCCCGGAAACATTGGAAGCATCGACCGGGTAAAAGCGGTGGTAAATGCTGCAAAAGAACGGGGGATCCCGATCCGGGTTGGCGTAAACAGCGGTTCTCTTGAAAAGGGCCTGATCGCCAAATATGGCGGGGTGACGGCAGAGGGGATCGTAGAAAGCGCTCTCGACAAGGTGAAAATGATCGAAGATATGGATTACGGCAATCTGGTAATCAGTATAAAATCTTCGGATGTGCTGATGTGCATCCGCGCACATGAGCTCATTGCCCAAAAGACAGATTATCCTCTTCATGTGGGTATCACAGAATCAGGAACACTCCTGTCCGGCAATATCAAATCTGCAGTAGGCCTTGGGATTATCCTGTATCAGGGCATTGGAGATACCATCCGGGTATCTCTGACCGGGGACCCGGAGGAGGAGGTCAAGTCTGCAAAAAGGATCTTAAAAACCCTGGGCCTTCGCGCCGGCGGCGTGGAGGTTGTTTCCTGTCCCACCTGCGGCCGTACTAGAATCGACCTGATTGGTCTTGCAAATCAGGTCGAGACGATGGTGTCCGGCCTGGAAGGCCTGGATGGATTAAAGGTGGCTGTTATGGGCTGTGTTGTAAACGGCCCCGGTGAAGCAAAGGAAGCCGATATTGGCATCGCCGGAGGAATCGGAGAAGGGCTGCTGATCAAAAAGGGGAAGATCATCCGCAAGGTACCAGAGGATCAGCTGCTTGGAGCGCTGGAGGCAGAGCTTACCGCCATGGCAGAAGAAAGAAAGAAGTAATCTATATGGCAAAGAATTTTCTGGAGGTTTTTCCTTCTTTAAATATCGCAGAGCCGCTTAAGGAGCTTTTAGCTCTGACGGAGGTGGAAAAGGTCACCTCCACCAGAGATAGAAGCTCTATTCGCGTCTATGTGAAAAGTCCGCGGCTCATACACAAACAGAATATCTACGACCTGGAAAAAGGAATCAAAAATCAACTGTTTCCGGACAAACAGGTAACTGTGAAGATTCAGGAAAAATACCGTCTTTCCGGGCAGTATACGCCTGAAAAGCTTCTGAAAATGTATAAGGACAGCCTGCTTTTGGAACTGAAACATTACAGTATCATCGAGTATACCATGTTCCGCAAAGCGCAGGTGGCTTTTGAAAAAGAGGACCTGATGACCCTGACAGTGGAGGATACCATGGTAAACAGGGATCGCACGGGTGAGCTCAAGAGGGTATTGGAAAAGGTTTTTACAGAGCGGTGCGGCCTCCCGGTAGAGGTGCAGTTTGCTTTTGTTCCCTCCCTGGGAGGTGAGCGCAGAAAACAGCTGGAGCAGAAGATCGAACGGGAAGCGCAGACTATTTACTGGAAGAACCATAAGGAAGAACTGGCAGCAATGGGCGGCTTTTCATCAGAAGGTCTGGAAGGCAAGGAACTGTTAAAACAGACTTCCGGGCAAAAGGAAGCCTTCATGGGTAAGCCAGAGGACAGCGCTCCCTGGGATATGCTTATGGCTCAGGCCGCTTCCGGTGATATCGGTGGGGAGGATACGGCTGTTTTGGCAGTTTCTTCTGGCATGGATGCTGGCAAAGCAGGGGAGTCCGGGGCAGGAAACGGCGCAAATGCCGGGCAGAAGGGCGGAGGACGCCCTCAGTTAAACAAGGGCCGCAAGGGCTGGGGACATAATAAGGACAATGGTTTTGGAGAGGATAAGAAGTTCTCTGTCAAGCGCTCCAACAATCCAGACGTACTCTATGGCCGGGATTTTGACGATGATTTCCTGGATATCGAAACAATTGACGGGGAGATCGGAGAAGTGACTCTTAGGGGCCAGGTGCTGACCTGTGAAAACAGAGAACTGCGAAGCGGCAAGTTTATCCTGACCTTTGATATTACAGACTTTACAGATACCATCACAGCTAAAATGTTTATCCGCCCCGAAATATTTGAAGAGGTAAAGGCCGTTATCCAGAAGGGAATGTTCCTTAAGATAAAGGGCGTGACTACGATTGACAAATTTGACGGAGAACTGACCTTAGGCTCTATTGTAGGTATTAAAAAGGGAGAGGACTTTACCAGCAAACGCATGGACAGCAGCATTGAAAAGCGTGTGGAACTCCACTGTCATACCAAAATGAGCGATATGGACGGCGTTTCCGAGGTAAAGGACATCATCAAACGGGCAAAAAAATGGGGGATGTCCTCCATTGCAGTCACGGACCATGGCTGTGTCCAGGCCTTCCCGGATGCCAACCATGCGCTGGATAAAGGTGACAGCTTCAAGGTCATATACGGAGTGGAGGGCTATCTGGTAGACGACACCAAGCAGCTGGTGGAACATTCCAGGGGACAGAGCTTTAAAGATTCCTACGTTGTTTTCGATATTGAGACCACGGGCTTTAGCCCCTTAAAAAACCGAATCATTGAGATCGGTGCAGTAAAGGTAGTGGATGGTGTAATCACAGACCGTTTTTCCAGTTTCGTAAATCCTGATGTGCCTATTCCCTTTGACATCGAAAAGCTTACGGGCATCAATGACGCCATGGTACTTCCATCTCCAAAGATTGATGTGGTTCTGCCTCAGTTTCTGGAATTTGTGGGCGATTCTGCCCTGGTGGCCCACAATGCGGGCTTTGATGTCAGCTTTATCAGCCACAATGCCGAAGAACTGGGCCTGGCTTTTGAACCGACGGTGCTGGATACAGTATCGCTGGCAAGACTTCTTTTGCCGAACCTGAACCGTTTTAAACTGGATACCGTAGCCAAGGCCTTAAACATTTCCCTGCAGAATCATCACCGGGCGGTAGACGACGCAGGAGCTACGGCAGAGATTTTCACAGCTTTTATAAAAATGCTTCGGGGCCGTGATATTGAGGATTTAGACCAGCTGAACGGTCTTAGCGCCATGGATGCGCAGACGATTATGAAGCTGCCTACCAGCCATGTGATCATTCTGGCAAAAAATGATATTGGCCGCGTGAATCTCTACCGTTTAGTGAGCTGGTCTCATCTGGATTATTTTTCCAGGCGTCCCAGGATTCCCAAAAGCATCTTAAACGCTCACAGGGAGGGACTTATCATAGGATCCGCCTGCGAGGCGGGAGAGCTGTATCAGGCGCTTTTAAGAGGCGCGCCGGATGCGGAGATCGCAAGACTGGTAAATTTCTACGACTATCTGGAGATTCAGCCTTTGGGAAACAACGCTTTCATGCTGCGTGATGAAAAGAGTACCGTAAAGACAAAGGAGGATCTCATTGAGATCAACAAAAAAATCGTAGATTTGGGAACTCAGTTCGGAAAACTGGTCTGTGCTACCTGCGATGTCCATTTTCTGGATCCGCAGGATGAGGTTTACCGAAGGATCATTATGGCAGGACAGGGCTTTAAGGATTCGGATGACCAGGCGCCCCTATACCTTCGGACTACGGAGGAGATGCTGGAGGAATTTGCTTATCTTGGGCCGGATAAATCGTACGAAGTAGTAGTGACAAATACCAGAAAAATTTCAGAAATGTGTGAAAAAATCGCACCGGTACGGCCGGACAAGTGTCCTCCGGTAATCCCGGATTCAGATAAGACACTGACAAAGATCTGTTATGACAGGGCTCATGAGATGTACGGTGAGAATCTTCCCAAGATCGTAGTGGACCGGCTGGAGAGAGAGCTTCACTCCATCATCACCAATGGCTTTGCCGTTATGTACATCATTGCCCAGAAACTGGTTTGGAAGTCAAACGAGGACGGCTATCTAGTGGGGTCCAGAGGCTCTGTGGGTTCGTCCTTTGTAGCTACTATGTCCGGTATCACAGAAGTAAACCCCTTAAGCCCTCATTACCATTGTCCAAAGTGCCGTTACTATGACTTTGACTCTGAGGAGGTAAAGGGATTTTCCGGAATGGCGGGCTGCGATATGCCTGATAAAGCCTGCCCTGTCTGCGGAACCCCTCTGGAAAAGGACGGATTTGACATTCCTTTTGAAACCTTCCTTGGATTTAAGGGCGACAAGGAGCCGGACATCGATTTGAACTTCTCTGGTGAGTATCAGAGCAAGGCTCACGATTATACGGAGGTTATCTTCGGAAAGGGCCAGACCTTCCGCGCAGGCACCATCGGTACGCTGGCAGATAAAACTGCCTTCGGCTATGTAAAAAAATACTATGAGGAACGGGGGACGAGAAAGCGCAATTGTGAGATCAACCGCATCGTTCAGGGCTGTGTAGGTGTACGCCGTACCACGGGACAGCACCCCGGCGGAATCATCGTGCTTCCTCTGGGAGAAGAGATCTATTCCTTTACTCCGGTGCAGCACCCGGCTAACGATATGACCACCTCCACCGTGACCACCCACTTTGACTATCATTCCATTGACCACAACCTGTTAAAGCTGGATATTCTGGGACACGATGATCCTACCATGATCCGTATGCTGCAGGATCTGATCGGTCTGGATCCCGTAAAGGATATCCCTTTAGACAGCCCGGAGGTCATGAGCCTGTTTCAGGATACCTCTGCCCTGGGGATTACGCCGGATGATATCGGCGGCTGTCCTCTGGGAGCCTTGGGCGTCCCGGAGTTTGGTACAGATTTTGCCATGCAGATGCTCTTAGATACCAAGCCGAAATATTTCTCCGATCTGGTGCGGATCGCCGGCCTGGCCCATGGCACTGATGTATGGCTGGGAAACGCCCAGACATTGATCCAGGAGGGAAAGGCAACCATTCAGACCGCTATCTGTACCCGTGATGATATCATGGTTTATCTGATCGCCAGAGGAATGGAACAGGGGCTTTCCTTCACCATCATGGAAAGCGTGCGAAAGGGCAAGGGCTTAAAGCCGGAGTGGGAAGCGGAAATGACGGCTCATGGAGTACCTGACTGGTATATCTGGTCCTGTAAAAAAATTAAATATATGTTCCCCAAGGCCCATGCGGCCGCTTACGTTATGATGGCGTGGCGGATTGCTTACTGCAAGATCTTTTATCCGCTGGCTTATTATGCCGCCTTTTTCAGTATTCGTGCCAGCGCTTTCTCTTATGAGATCATGTGTCAGGGCCGGGACAAGCTGGAGTATTATCTGGCGGACTACAAAAAACGGGCGGATACCCTGTCTAAAAAGGAGCAGGATACGCTGCGCGACATGAGGATTGTCCAGGAAATGTATGCCAGAGGGTTTGAATTTATGCCATTAGATATCTATCGGGCAAAGGCAAGAAGCTTCCAGATTATCGACGGCAGGCTGATGCCGTCATTAAGCAGTATCGACGGTCTGGGAGAAAAGGCGGCAGATGCCGTGGTAGATGCGGTAAAGGATGGCCCCTTCCTTTCAGTGGAGGATTTTTCCAGCCGTACCCGTGTGAACGGAACCATCTGTGCTCTGATGGCGGATCTGGGGCTTTTAAAGGATCTGCCTCAGTCCAATCAGCTGTCGCTGTTTGACTTATAAAAGAGGCGACAGCCAATCAGGCTTTTAACAAAGCCGGAAAAAATATGAAATGGGAGATATGAAAAGAAAATGGAACGTGAAAAATTTTCCTCCAGACTGGGCTTTATCCTGATCTCAGCAGGATGCGCAATCGGTCTGGGCAATGTATGGCGTTTTCCCTATATTGTGGGGAAATACGGGGGAGCAGCTTTTGTACTGATCTACCTTGCATTTCTTCTGGTTCTTGGCCTTCCCATCGTGGTGATGGAATTTTCCGTAGGCCGGGCCAGTAAAAAAAGCGCGGCTCTTTCCTTCGATGTACTGGAGCCAAAGGGCAGTAAATGGCATCTGACAAAGTATATTGCCATGGCAGGAAACTATATGCTAATGATGTTCTACACCACAGTAGCCGGCTGGATGGTTCTTTACTTCTTAAAGATGCTTAAGGGTGATTTTACGGGGCTGGATGCAGAGGCAACAGCCAGGGAGTTTGACAATATGCTGGCTAATCCTGCAGTAATGACCCTCTTTATGGTTATCATAGTGCTGATATGCTTTGCCATCTGTGCACAGGGACTGGTAGCCGGTGTAGAGCGCATTACAAAGGGAATGATGCTTCTGCTTTTTGTCCTTTTGTTGGTGCTGGCCGTTCACTCCGTATTTTTAGAGGGCGGCGCTCCGGGACTTGAATTTTATTTGAAGCCCGATTTTGGAAAAATGAGAGAAGCAGGCCTGGGGGAAGCTGTGTTTGCAGCCATGGGCCAGTCCTTCTTTACGCTGAGCATTGGAATCGGCGCTCTGGCGATCTTTGGAAGTTATATCGGCAGAGAAAAGAGGCTGACCGGAGAGGCGATCAGCATTGCGCTTTTAGATACCATGGTGGCATTTATGTCAGGCCTGATCATCTTCCCGGCCTGCTTTGCCTATGAGATCGAGCCTGCCTCCGGCCCCTCCCTTATCTTCATTACGCTTCCCAATGTATTTAACCATATGGCAGGGGGACGGCTGTGGGGAGCACTGTTTTTTATATTTATGGCCTTTGCTGCTCTGTCTACGGTCATCGCCGTATTTCAGAATATCATTTCCTTTGCGACAGACTTAACCGGCTGTTCCGTAAAAAAGGCGGTTTTCTGGAATATTATTGCAATTATTCTTCTGTCCATGCCCTGTGTGCTTGGTTTTAATGTATGGAGCGGTTTTCAGCCATTAGGGCCTGGAACTACGATCCAGGATCTGGAGGACTTTATTTTAAGCAATAATCTGCTGCCCATCGGAAGCGTGCTGTATCTGCTGTTTTGCACCAGCCGTTACGGATGGGGCTTTAAAAACTTCTTAAAGGAAGCAAACGAAGGAGACGGCCTTCCATTCCCGGCCTGGGCGAGAGTATATGTAAGCTATATTCTTCCGCTGATCGTACTGTTTATCTTTATTGAAGGGTATTTGGGATAGGGCAGTAATATAACATATTAAAAGCAGTTCGCCCACCAAAAGCCTGGGCGGGCTGCTTTTATATGCCAGAGGCAAAAAAACAGTTTCCTGGCCAGTCATTTTGAAAACAAGAAAGTGACATGGCTGAATAGTTATAATTTTTTAAAAAATTTTGAAAATTTATAGTTGACATTTTTTGAAAATTATATTATACTATCGTCTGTAATCGAGGCGTGGCTCAGTTTGGTAGAGCGCTGCGTTCGGGACGCAGAGGCCGCGTGTTCGAATCACGTCGCCTCGATTTTTCTAAAGGCCTGATGGTCAAGCGGTCAAGACGACGCCCTCTCACGGCGTAAACCCGGGTTCGATTCCCGGTCAGGTCATTGATGAGATGGCTGTTGCACTGCAGCAGCCGTTTTTCATCTTAAGGATTGCCACTGTAGCGCAGTTGGTAGCGCAACGCATTCGTAATGCGTGGGTCGCCGGTTCGAGTCCGGCCAGTGGCTGTAAAAACCCCTTGTAAAATCAAGGGGTTTTTATTTTGCCATAAAAAGAACATACTTTCTGTCGGATAGAATGACTACTATTTGACTACTACGTGGGATAGTAACTGCTGTTCCATGATAGAAGAGGCTTCTGTGCCTTTGTTTTTGAAGAAATAAGAATAGATATTTAGAGTAGTAGAGGGATCTGCGTGACCAAGTATTCCGGCAACAGTCCGAGCATCCATATTGTTGGCGATCAGGATTGCAGCAGCAGAGTGACGGAGCCCATGGGGCGGTACGTTTTCTGGAATACGCTGTTCGGGTGTTTCGGCCACATATTGGTTATACATTCGGATGATCCTCTGATATTCTCCGGCTGGACTGCAGATATGCATCTGTTTCCCACTTGCCTGGGTAAAGACAAAATTCTTATTGTAATCCTTTCCGTGGTATCCTTTCCAGTTTTCACCTGCTTTCAGACACTGCTGCATCTGCTCAGCTTTCCATGCTTTTGCCAGATTAATTACATAGGCGGGGACTGTATTCTGACGTTCATTATGTGTTTTGGTGTCTTTAAGCTCCATGCTACCATCTACATAGTCTGTGGACTTATCAATGTTGATTTCGTTGGTATCCATATTGATATCCTCCCAGGTGAGGGATATGTTTTCGCCTCTCCGATCTCCAATGAAGAGAGCAATATAGAAATACAGTTTCCACTTGAGTTTTACGTGTATCGTCTGAGTGTAGGCTTTGACAGTGCGTACATTTCCATTTTGCCGGGATTCATGTTCACGGTGTACAACGTCTATAGGGCGCTCCAGGGCATCTATGAAGCGGGTCAGCTCTTCGAGGGTGAAATACCTTGGCTTTGTTTCTTTACGAGGCTGCCGGCGGCCTGATACCTTGCCGGAGTAGATCAGCATATTCATATCAAGCAACCCCTCAGATACTGCATAACTGAGAAGTGCGCTGATTACAAGGCAGTCTTTTTTGATGGATGCCGGTGATAAGGGCTTTTTGGTGATGGGGCTTATATAATTTTCTTCCAGCATCTTCCTGTAACTATTGATATCCTTTTGATGGATATTTTCTATCTGGATATGTCCCATAGCTGGCAGGATCCGCATTTCAAGACGTTTTTTGTAATCGGCATAAGTCGTTCGGGCTAGAGTTGGGGGAGCCATGTCCTTCAAGTAGGGTCTGGAGAGCTCCTGTAGGGTCATTCGGCCGCCCTTTACGTTTTTACCGGATTTTACTTCGCGCTCAAAATCCACAGCAAATGCATTTAGAGCCAGCTCCAGTTCCCGCTTTTTCATCCCTGGATCGGGAGTCCATGTGGCGGTTTCCAGTATCTTTTTCCCGGTTATATCATATCCATTGCTTACGGTGATTTGGTAACTGTTTCCGCGTTTCCTGATTGATGCCATATATCATTCCTCCTTAAAAATGGGTAAAAAAATACACCTGTACAGGTGCACGGAGGTATGGTACAATATGAGTGGTTAATCTATATTGTGTCAGACCTCCGGGCCTGTACAGAAAATTTATTTAAAGCCGTTCGGTGTTGGTAGCACCGGGCGGTTTTTTAGTACAAAGATCTAATTTGATTTAAATATGTATTTATTTCGTCAAATGCGCTCTGAGTTATCACAAATGCATTCCAATAAGCGACACAAAGAATAGCAATATGGATTCCTAAAATTCCTACAGTAAAGAGTATCCTTTCTGCCAGAGTTCTTTTACCAGTGCACCAATACAGGATTAGCCCAACGGGCCACAAAAAGAAAAGCGATATTATTACAATAAAAATATTTTTAGAGTAAAAAGGGTCACTTGATAAGTCATGTTTTTCAATGGAGAGGTCAGGGTAATGCTCTGATATAAAATCAACAGCACGTTGTATGGCAGCATTGGATTTTTGAGGAAAGAAAAAGCGCTCAAAATGTCCATAGCTATCGTGAAAATCCATATACCCGCCTTCCGTCATAGTACGGAAACAATACTCTATATGGGAGATAGTTTCATATGGCATTTTTTTTAATTTAT
Source organism: Enterocloster alcoholdehydrogenati (assembly GCF_013282095.1). Taxonomy (GTDB): domain Bacteria; phylum Bacillota; class Clostridia; order Lachnospirales; family Lachnospiraceae; genus Enterocloster; species Enterocloster alcoholdehydrogenati. Next base: position 736 of record NZ_BLTJ01000002.1, on the reverse strand, counting down.
ACCCCCACTGAAAATCCTGTATATTGATCTCTGTCTTTCCTATAAAAAGTTCTTGGGATTTACCTTTAATACTCATTTGACTCCCTCGTTTCATTATGAATGCTATTTTAATCTTAATTCAATTAATTCTTTTTGGTAGCCCAATATACGTGCCACCTGCTCGATAGTATATTCTTGATATTTGAAATATTCATATAAAGTATCATCTGTAATCAAAAATTCAACAGCGAATTTATTGGCCTCTATTTCTAATTTATCTACCGACTGATAGGTATTCGCTAGCAAAAAGGGTGTATTTGCTTTTGGATGCATAATGGCATGGCCTAACTCATGGGTAGCAGTAAAAATTCGCTGAATACCTTCAAGATTACAGTTAAGATGTATTTGTTTTTGGCGTAGTACAAGATTGTAGTAACCTCTGATAAGACCGAGCTCTTCATACAAGAGAAGGATGTTTTTGGCCCGGATAATATCAAAAGGATCATCTGTTTTGTAGTATCGCTTTAAATAGGCGACTTCATTATGTATATCCAACAAAATCACTTCTCCTGATTCTCAGAGTTGAGATAACGCTTGTTTGTAAATTTTTTGGCGTTGATTTTGGCAACTCGTATGCTGTGCTCTAAACTGGCCTTCAAAAGTTCCTTTGTTTCATCGTCTAATGGCGCGCCATCAAACATAAGTGCGCCCTGCTGGCCCTCCAGATCAGAAAGAGTCTGCTCTAATCGGCGGCTGA
>NZ_BLTJ01000001.1 GCF_013282095.1 Enterocloster alcoholdehydrogenati | reverse complement strand
TATTAGGCTGGCACCATGACAGTAACGGATGGTGGTACGCAGACACGCCCCACACCTATTATAAGTCCTGCTGGCAGGTGATTAACCATCACAAGTATTATTTTAACCAGGATGGCTACGCATTGACGGACTGGCATCAGATCGATGGGAAGTGGTATTATTTTGAGCCGGCGGCAGGCCACCCATTGGAATGTGCCTTGTATGTAACTGACGCCAGCGGGGTACAGGGGCCGGGTGAGTTTTAAACCGGATCAAACAAGTGAATATGGAATGTTCAGCCTTGGGATGTTTCCCAGGGCTTTTATTGTACGAAAAATAAACACATAGGAGGGATGGAATTTATGTTAGTAGAAATTACACAGAGAAACAACGAAGAGGTTTTAACTGCCAGCAGCAGGCAGGTAGCAGATAAATTCGAGAAGGAGCACAGGCACGTACTGGAATCCATTGATAAAATGAAAGAACAGTTGAGTACAGCCGAATTTTCGGCTCTATTCATGGAAGGTAAATATGTGGCGTCTAATGGGAAGAAGAACAAAGAGTATCTCATGACCCGTGACGGGTTCTCACTCCTGGTGATGGGGTTCACCGGAGAAAAGGTGTTGCGCTGGAAACTGGACTACATTAAGGCCTTCAATGAAATGGAGAAGGAGTTGAAACGCCTGTATTCAGAGAGACAGAAGTGGGAGATTGAGAGGCAGAAGGGGATCCTGGTGCGTCACATACTGGCCGATACCATAAAAATGAAAGTGACTGACAGTCCTCATAAGAAATTCATGTATCCCAATTACACCAAGCTTATCTACAAGACCATCTTCGGAAAGACCATGAAGGAACTACAGGAGCAGTATGGGGTGAAGGGGAAGGAGAGTATTCGGGAATATGTGACGGCGGACGAACTAAAACAAATTGAATCTATGGAAATGCTGGTGAGTAGCCTTATAAGCTGCGGTTGGGGATATGACCAGATCAAGGGATTCATCCAGGAGAACTCGGTGAAGATGCTGGCGGGTTAAGGTACTGTGGGAGCTTCCGCCACAGAAGGAAGAATGTATTGTTATCCTTTGAATCCAGATGTCGATTTATTCTGTTAGACTGACGCCCAGTCAGGACGGGGCGCTGCGGTGGCCGGGGCTGCGGAATAAAATAGGGCTGTTAAAGGCAATAGGCAATGGGGTGTTTGTTTAAAATTTGTTTATTTTTCGGAGAAAACATTGAAAAATAGAAGATTTACAGCTTTTATCGAAGAGGCAGCTAAGGAAGGCAAGTTCTAATAAAAAACTTTGGATTTACAAGAAAAATTAAGATTCCTAATACAAGGAGGGGTCGCTTTTAGGCGATCCCTTTTGTGTTGCCTGAACGGCATAAAAACTGTTATGTCTACCATTTGCCTGTCAAAATTGTTAACGGCAGGCAGAAAATGATTCAATCTGCTCTAAAATATCAGCGGTGTCCTTTTCCATATATCAGCAATCTTGGCTACGCACATCCCATTTTATCATACGCCAAAAGGGGATGTGCGTAGTTTATTGCTCTGTACAGGGGCAGGCGTTTGACGCGCTGGATGAGAAAACGGAGAATTACTCTATTCCCCTCCGGGGCCGTCACGGCGTTCACGGGTGGATTCTGGCAGCGGATCTACAGGCGTAATGACCTGGCTTCCGTTGCGGTAAGGCTCATAGTCCACCTCAGGGATATCCCCGTCTCCGTACAGATCCTGGTTGTTTTTGTACATTACGATCACCTCCACAGATAGTATGGAAGGATAGAGGTGGATTTATAGTGGAAAAATATTCCGGGGGCATCAGGCCCCCGGAATACAGATTTATCATATCACCTGCTGCGCAGTGTCATCAGAGAATTTAGTTCAGATACACTCTGCCAGCAGCGGAAGAATGGAATCCAGCTTTGCCTTTAACACGCCTTCAAGCTCTGTGATCTGTTCCAGTGTAGCCTGAACAGAGGTATTGATGGCGATCAGCACTTCGTAGTCACTGGAGGCGGAAATGACCTTGTTGATTTTTGCGCATTCTGCGTTCAAAATACAGGCCAGAGCGTCCTCCTCGTGGGCGATGGAAGATGCAATATTTAAAAGGATAGGGCAGGGGCAGGTGGGCGGGCAATGGGTAGGGCAGGTCAGGGTATTTGTCTCATTCATAGTCGTTATCTCCTTTCATCTCGTCTCATCGAGATACTATAATATATGGACAAGATGAAAATGTGTGACAGCCTGGCCCTGTGATGGCTATAGCTTCATCACTCCGGTGGCGATCTTCTCTCGAAAGGCCCTATCATGCTCCACAAAGATCATGGTGGGAGAAAATTCCTGGATCAGCTGTTCGATCTGCATTCTGGAATAAATATCGATAAAGTTCAGCGGCTCATCCCATACATACAGATGGGCCTGTTCACAGAGGCTTTTTGCGAGGAGTACCTTCTTTTTCTGGCCGCCTGAAAAATCCTGTATATCCTTTGTAAACTGCACACGTTCAAAATCCATTTTCCGCAGGATAGCTTTAAATAGGCTTTCGTCGATCCTGTACTGTGCGGCAAAATCAGACAGAGTGCCTTTTAAATAGGAGGTATCCTGGGAAACATAGGAGATCACAAGGCCAGATGCTACGGAAAGTGTTCCATTATGGCTTAAAGATTTTCCCGCAATCAGTTTCAAAAGACTGCTTTTGCCGCTGCCGTTTTTACCGTCCAGCGCCAGGCGGTCGCCCTGACGGATGGAAAAGGAAAGAGGGCCGCAAATGGTTCGTTCCTCATACTGAATGGAGACATTGGAACATGATACAAGGGTCTGGCTGTGAAAATGCAAAGGAATGAGCCGTAGGCTTTGGGCGGTTTCTGTATTTTTTAAAAGACTGGCTGCTTCTTCAATGGCCTTCTTTTGTCTGGATTCAATGGATTTTGCCCTCTGCATCATTTTGGCTGATTTGTGGCCTACATATCCCCGGTCAGCACATCCGCTTCCGATTTTGGAGGCTTCGATCCGGTCCGACCACCCTGATGTCTGGGCAGCAGCCTGCTTTAAGCGCCGGATGTCCTTTTTGAGCCGCTCATTCTGGGCCATCTCGCAAGTCTGCTGACGCGTGAAGTTGGTCATCCAGGATGAGAAATTGCCGCTTTGAACCTGGATGCCGGCCCGATTAAGGGACAGAATATGATCCACACAGCCATCTAAAAAGCGTCGGTCATGGGAGACCAGGATAAAGCCCTTTTTCTTCTTTAAATAGGCGGCTACCATTTCCCTGGCCTCGGCATCTAAGTGGTTGGTGGGTTCGTCGATCAGAAGAAAATGGCCCTGGTTAAGAAAGAGAGCCGCCAGCAGGGCTTTCGTCTGTTCCCCATTTGAAAGCGTGTGAAAGGGACGCCAAAGTATTTCGCAGTCTGTCTTAAGGCTGGACAGTTCCCGGATCAATTCCCACTCCTGGGCTATAGGACAGATTTCCGCAAGAAGTTCTACAGTCATTTTTGAAGGATCAGAAACAGGATAGGGAAAATAATCAAAGGGCACACAGGACAGGATCTTTCCGCTGTATTCGTATCGGCCCATGAGCAGATTCAAAAATGTAGTTTTCCCCCTTCCGTTTCTTCCTACAAAACCCAGTTTCCAGTCGGTGTCAATCTGGAAACTTACATCTTCAAAAATGGGATCAAAACTGGAAGGGTAGGAGAAGGTTAAATGCTCCGCTTTTATCAATGACATAAATGTACACCTCCGGTGAAAATATAAAGTAAGAGCCGCAGGAAAGCGGAATCCTGCGGCTCATCATAAATACACCTTTGGAAGGCGGCATACACCTGGAAAACAGGCATGAACGATATATGGCGAGCGGATAAGGTACGACTTTCTTGCAGCAGGCGCAGATATACCGTTAAAATGTCCGGTACTGCGCAGGATATCCATGTTATCTGCAAGCGTCTATTCTCATCCTTTCACCCCTTTTGCCAAATATAGTGTATTAAGTATACCGCACATCTTACCAATAAGCAACCACAAAAATACAATGATTTACAATCGTCTTAAAACGTGTTATATTTCAGATACATTCCATCTGTTCTGGCTGTGCACTACTTATGTATCAGGAGAATGATTTTCAGGGATTTTCTGCGCAGGATTCCAGGGATTAAAACGTTAATTTCCTGAGGACGATAAACCCAAGAGGGGGTTTTCGGATGAAATGGCTGATGCGGCTGACTGCCAGTGTGATCATAAGCCTGATGGGCGGTATCCCTCTGCTGCGGAGAACCGGAACTTTTCCTGTACTGCTCCTTTGCAGGGGAAGCGCCTTTCTGTTTATCCCGTTTTTCCATCTGATGAGAACCGGAAGCTGCCTGGGACTCTCAGGGAGATATTCACAGCAGGCGGCACCCTGTATCTGGCTCTTACTGGGGCAGTCGCTGTCCTTGCGGTGGCAGAAAGCGGCAGGGAGGATTGCAGAACGCATCCGCGGGTAAAATATAAGTGGATTTGCTGTAAGGGCAGATCATAAAAGAAAAGGAGAGACAGGATATGGCAAGATCCAGATTGACAACACTGTGCTATATCGAGCGTGAGGGGGAGTGGCTGATGCTGCACCGCGTCAGCAAGAAGCATGATGTAAATAAGGATAAGTGGATTGGCATTGGAGGCCATTTTGAGGAAAATGAGAGCCCGGAGGAGTGCCTTTTGCGCGAGGCAAAGGAGGAGACGGGGCTGACGCTCACCTCCTGGCGTTTCCGCGGGTTTGTGACCTTTCGTACCAGCGGCGGCCCGGTGGAAGATATGGAATATATGTGTCTGTATACAGCGGATGGTTTTAAGGGAGAAGTGACAGACTGCAATGAGGGCCGGCTGGAGTGGGTAAAAAAGGAAGATGTGCTGAATCTGAACCTCTGGGAGGGGGATAAGATATTTTTTCGCCTCTTAAATGAGGATGCTCCGTTCTTTTCTTTGAAACTCACGTACAATGGGGATCAGCTTACCGAGGCGGTTTTAGATGGAAAGGAACTGACGCTGGAACAAAAGCACCCGGAGGGCTGACGGTCCGAAAACGTACAGCTTTAAAACCAGGAGGAGGTTGAAACAAAATGACGCTGCCGGAAAAGGAACGAGTTTATATTGCCATTGACCTTAAATCCTTCTATGCATCTGTGGAGTGTGTGGAACGGGGACTGGATCCTCTGCGGACCAATCTGGTGGTGGCGGATTTAAGCAGGACAGAAAAGACCATCTGTCTGGCTGTGTCGCCTTCTTTAAAGGCCTATGGGATTCCCGGGCGCGCCAGGCTGTTTGAGGTAGTGCAGAAGGTGCGCGAAGTGAACAGCCGACGAAAAAGTATGGCTCCGGGCCGGACATTCACCGGACAGTCCTGGGATGACGATGCTTTAAAAGCAGACCCGTCCCTGGCGCTTTCTTATGTGACAGCTCCGCCCCGTATGGCGGAATATATGAAATGGAGCACCCGGATCTATAACATCTATTTAAAATACGTTGCGCCGGAGGATATCCATGTCTATTCTATTGACGAGGTATTTATGGATGTAACCCAGTATCTGGAAATTTATAAGGTTGCGCCGTCTCAGCTGGCGGGGAGGATTATCCGGGATGTGCTGAGTCAGACGGGGATCACGGCGGCAGCAGGGATCGCGCCGAACCTGTATCTGTGCAAGGTGGCTCTGGACATTGTGGCAAAACACGTTCCTGCGGATCAGGATGGGGTGCGGATTGCCTGGCTGGATGAGATGTCCTACCGCAGGCTGTTGTGGGATCACACGCCCATCACGGATTTCTGGCGGGTGGGGAAAGGCTATGCCAGAAGGCTGGAGGAATATGGCCTTTTTACCATGGGGGATGTGGCAAGGTGCTCGGTAGGAAAACCGGGGGAGTATTACAGCGAGGAACTGCTGTACCGTCTGTTTGGGATTAACGCACAGCTTCTGATCGACCATGCCTGGGGCTGGGAGCCCTGTACGATTGAAGAGATCAAGGCCTATAAGCCTCGGACAAACAGCCTTTGTTCCGGCCAGGTGCTGCGCTGCCCTTCCTCCTGGGATCAGGCCAGGCTGGCGGTAAAGGAGATGGCAGATCAGCTGGCACTTGATCTGGTGGAAAAGGGGATGGTGACGGATCAGCTGGTGATCACAGTGGGATATGATCGGGAAAATCTGACCGATCCGGCCCGGAGCAGAGCCTATTGCGGCGAGGTGGCGGCAGACCGCTATGGACGGAAAATTCCCAAAAACGGCCATGGAACATGGAATCTGGATCAGCCCACCTCATCGGCCAGAAAGCTGAGAGAGGCAGCCGTGACCCTGTTTGACCGGATCACGGATCCGAAGCTTCTGGTCCGCAGGCTCTATGTGACGGCAGGACGGGCAGTGGCGGAAGGGCAGAAAAGAAAAGAAGAGGTATATGAGCAGCTGGATCTTTTTACTGATTACGCAGCCCTTGAAGAGGAGAGAAAGAAAGAGCAGGAAACCCTTGCAAGAGAACGGAAAATGCAGCAGGCAATGCTTGACATCCGAAAGAAGTTTGGGAAAAATGCTATTTTAAAGGGCATGAATCTGGAAGAAGGTGCCACGGCCAGAGAGCGCAACGGTCAGATTGGGGGACATAAGGCATGAGTGAAAAAATCAACCGTGCCCATATAGAAAACATGGAAGAATGGGAACGGCAGGTACGAAAGAGCATGGAGGCGGGGGAAGAATGGAGGCTGGACGGAGAAAAGAGGGGGGATCTCCAAAGACGGCCTGTCCATACCTATGATGATATCATAAATCTCCCCCATCATGTGTCAGAAAGCCATCCTCCCATGTCTTATCATGACCGGGCCGCCCAGTTTTCACCCTTTGCAGCCTTAAGCGGCTTTGAAGGGGCAGTGAAAGAGACGGCCCGTCTCACAGAACAGAAGCTTGAACTGGATGAGGGTGAAAAAATGCTTCTGGATGAAAAGCTGCAGCTGATCCGCCTCCTGCTTCCTGAGCGCCCGTTTATCACTGTTACCTGGTTTGTACCGGATGAAAGAAAAAAGGGAGGCTCCTACCAGACTGTATCAGGGAGGGTGAAGAAGCTGGATTGGGTTCAGGGATGTCTGGTGTTTGAGGATGGCAAAAGGGTCAAAACAGAGGATATCCTGTGGGTGGAGGCGGGAGGGGGAGTGCTATAGCTCCCTCTCATACAGCCACACAAAATACGTCAGAGCCAGCAGATCGGCGCTGCCTCCGGGACTGATATTTCTGCGGATCCATTCCCTGTCTAAAGCTGCGGCAAATGCGGTCAGTTTTTCAGACGTCCACTCCGTCTCCTCCGACAGAGCTTTTTTCAGAAAACTCTGAAGCTGCTTCATTTCCTCATAAGAGGAGCGGCTGACGATGTTGGTGTCTTCCGATTCTGCAATGATGTGGAGCAGGGTCAGAATCCCGGCATCATTGATGGAAAGGCCTCTGGCGATGGCCCCGTCCAGTATGGGAAGGGCTAAAGAAAGCACCGTCTGATAGCCGGACAGGGCCTCGCCTCTGGCTCCTTTTATGCCATACTTTGCATAGAGCCGTTCACCGTGGGTACGGGCATTATTCACAGTGACTCCCTTAAAATCTTCCAGTACGTCCGCTACCAGGAGACGGTTGACCTTTAAAAGTTCTGAGTGGGCAAAAGAGATGCCGTTGGCATACATATACCCAAGAGAGCAGTTCATCACCGCCAGGGCAAAGATCAGGCCTTTATGGGTATTAACACCATTGGTGGCAGCGAACATAGCCTCCTCGGCCTGAATTCCCAGGGAGCGGAGCCTTGAAAAGATGCGGGAAAATGGCTCATGGCTGTTTTCCATGCCGCAGAGGGCGAATTTCTCAAAATAATGGTTCAGGGAAACGGCACTTGCTTCAAAGGTAAAAATGTCCATATCCCTATGGGAGCCGGTGTTGCTGCGGTCTACCAGTCCTGGCTTTGGGGTGGCGCTGACCTCATAAAGCAGCGCCTGCATGGAGAGAGAGGCCAGCCGGCGGGCCTTTTTACAGGCAAAGTATTCCCACATGAGAGAACAGGACTTTTCCAGCAGCTCTCTAAGCGTATGGGCTCTGGAACGGCTGCACACAAATGCGTCCTGGCTGCACAGCAGGCATTTGCGCCCGTCAAACCCCAGATCCGTCCGGGAAATCTTGGAGCCGTCGGGACGGATCACGTCAATATCAAAGAGGCGTCCAAAGGAAAGACTCTCCTCCAAAAGGCACAGGATTTCCTTAAGAACAAGTACATCGGCGTCTGCCGCCCAGAACTGTTCATTTCCTGTATGGGCCCTTATGGAACGGCGCTTCAGGACGGGGATTTTAAAGGCGCGCAGCTGACTGTCGATCAGTGCTGTCCCCTCCTCAAAGGTCATTTCCGCAAGAGGGAATACCTTCACCGGGCCGGGGATATTTAAGGTAAAGGAGATCACGGGACAGGAAAACGTGCCGATCAGTTCCTGCTGAAGGGCCTGACGGCGTTCCCTGGCAGCCAACATATCAGGAAGAGCCGCCTGGGGGCCGGTGATCAGAGTATCGATATCAGGGATCATATGTATGATGTACCTCCATTATCCGCCGCTGAAGAAAGAAACCGGCGGTTTTTTATGCAAAGCCCAGCCGGATAAGCTCCGGCTCTGCCCCCTTTATTTTACCACAGGTTGGGATATTTTCACAGAAGAGATAAAGAAAGTTTAAATGGTTATAACAATGGGCTTACAGCATGGGATTTCTGTGATATAATGGCTCTGACTATAACAGACAAAAGGTGATTCAGTATGACATATCAGGTTGCAGTTTGTGATGATGACATTGAATTTGCCAGATGTTTTTCTGGAAGGATACAGGATGCATTTGCAGCGATGGGAGTAAAGGCGCAGATTGAATGCTTTGAGGATGGGGAAACGTGCTGTCAGGCGGTGAAAAAGAGGGAGTATGATCTGATCTTTATGGACATTGAGATGGATTCCATGAATGGCTTTGATGCTGCCAGACAGATCTGCTTTTATAAGGAACGCAGGGAACTTCCATATCTTATTTTTGTTTCAGCTCATGAGAGTATGGTGTTTGATTCCTATGAGTTTGAGCCTCTGTGGTTTCTGTGCAAGGAGCGGTTAGAGGAACTGGGACGCGCTCTGCGCAAGTTTGCCGGAAAGATGGAGGCCAGGGAACTGACCTTTTCGTTCCGGGAAGGACGTTCCTTCCGCAGCGTGAAGATCCGGGAGATCCTGTATCTGGAGGGAAGAGGACACTGGATCGATGTGAATACCTGGTCGGATCGATTTGATATATATGGAAGCCTGGGGCATTTTGAAAAAGAGCTGACACCCCACGGCTTCTTTCGGATCCACAGGAATTTTCTTGTGAATATGGCCGCGGTATTTTCCATCAATAAGGACACGGTTACATTGGTAGATTATACCTCCCTTCCTATGGGGCGTGACAGAAAAGCCAGGGTAAGAGAACATTTTTTGACTGTGAATGGAAGATGATATGGAAGAAATATGGATGAATTTATACAGCAGTGTTCTTGCAATTTCTCTGGAGCGCAGCTGTTTTGAGAGCCGCTTTTGCGGTCTGGCTGCTTATCTGCAGTGGATAGCCGGGACGGCGGTATACTTTTTGGTCCTGTCTGTATTAAACCGGTATTTTGTATATGAGGGAACAGCCAGCCTCTGCTATGTGGGAGTGATGGTTCTTTATGGTATGGCCGCTTTACGGGTAAGGATGCATGAAATTCTGTTCTTCAGTGTTTTGTGGATCGGTGTTCTTCATCTTATTTCACCTGGCCTGATCCTTTTAAGTCAGTGGCTGGGAAATGAAAGTCTGGCATGGATGCCTGGAGGCAGCATACGCAGAGAAATACTGGCCCTAGCTGCTCTTCTCAGACTGGCAGCCGCCATTTTCATGTGTTTTGGCACAAGAAAATGGAGAACGGTAAAGGAACGGGAGATAGAGATTGGCCGGGGGCTCAGCCTTATTATGATAGCAGGCATAGGACTGATTTTTACAGGATTATTTCTGGTCATGAGAGAACTGACTGAGGAGCCGTTTGCCATGAACCGTCTGTTTTATATCCTAAGCGCGGTTTTGCTGGGGGCCGGAGCCGTCTGGTATCGAATCGAACTGGGAGAAAAGCGGAAAAGAGAGTGGGAAGAAGGCTGCTTTCAGCGGCTGACGGAAAAACGAAAAGAATATGTCTGCGCTGCCGATCAGGTAAATACAGAGCTGCGTATGCTTCGGCATGATATGAAAGGTCATATGGCTACGGTGTACGCAATGACAGAGCAGGGGAGGCAGAAGGAGGCAGCCGATTATGTGAAGCGGCTGGCAGAAAAACTAGAGTCAGGAAAGAGGAAGCAGGCATGAACGCGGCAGCAGGAATGTATGGAGTGATTCTGTTTCTGTTTACTGTGCTGCTGTTTTTATTGTTTCGGTGGCACAGCCTGCAGGAAAGGATATGGAAAGGAGCCTGCATCCGCCTGGAACAGGAAAGCGAAGAAAAAGACAGGAAAGAAATAGAGGATTTAAACACACATGAAAAACAGCTGAAGCTGGAACTGGGGGAGGAATTAAAAAGCCTGGAACAGCTGCTGCTTTTTGGAAAAAAGGAGGATGCCATACGGGCAATTCAACGGCTGGACGGGCAGTTTGAACAGATGCCGTATGTGGAAAGCCGCACGAAAAACTGCGGCGTCAACGGAGCGGTCAGCCGGGCTGTCCGTATGGCAGCCAAGGAGCAGGTTATCTTCCGGTTTCACATTGCGGGAGCGGTAGGTGCATTTCCCGAAGGGGATATGGGAGTGCTTTTGTGTAATCTTCTGGATAACGCCATTGAAGGAGCTTTAAAGTCAGGCGGCAGGAGGGAAGTTCTCCTAAATGTATGGAATTTCAGGGGATATTTAAAGATATCGCTTGAAAATACGGTAGAGGAGGAACGAATCCGGTTAAATCCCGGCTTCTGCACGGACAAAAAGGATAAAAGCAGACATGGCTTTGGGATGAGAAGCATTGAGCGGATTCTTCGCCGCTTCCAGGGAGTGATGGATAAAAGACTGGTCTGCAGGGATGGAGACTGGGTGTTGGAACAGGTGCTTCTGCTGCGGTTTCCCCAACCCGGTTCGTGACGAAAAATTACGGTTCGTGTTAAAACCGTTGCGCACAGGAGACGGCCTATATTAAAATGCTCATATCACAATCAGGAGGACAAAAGATATGAAAAAAGGTCGGATCAAAGGGGCTATTGGAGCAGCCGTTCTTGGAACGGCCCTGGTTTTAGGGGGCTGTCAGGGAGCATCAGGCGCGTTTAAGACCCAGGAATATGTTTCGGATAACGATATATTCCGGGCAGTGCTGCCGGAGGGGATGGAACAGACAGATATGAGGTTTCAGACCAATTCTGCACTGATGATGCTGGACGGAGGCGATGACAAAAATCTTCAGGTGGTCGTGTTTGGAGGCGGAAAGGAAAATGCGATCCCGGGACAGGAAGCGGCAGCGGATCTGAACGGCTATAAGGAATCCGTTAATTCCTACATCGAAAAAAATATTCCGGGCCTTAAGCTGACCTGGGATAAGGACAACTCAGAGAGCAGAGAGGGAATGGATCAGTGTATCTCTGCTGAGGGAACGGCAGAGATCTCCGGAAGCAAGGCAAAGGTTTACGGACTTTATATGGAAAATGAAAATTCCTATTATGGAGGCGTTGCCTTTGGAGGAAGAGGCGAGATTGCTTCTGTGAAAAAGGTGATGTCCATCCAGCCGGGGGAGGTCGGAACCAGGGAAACCACAGGAATGGATTTTATCTATGGTATGACCGCTGTGCTTGATAAAGTAAACAACAGCAATATGTTAGAACTGAAAAAGACCATGGAGGATATGGAGGGCGTTAAATCAACGGATTTAACCTCCATTGAGAGACAGGCGGCCGCCAATCTTCTGAGCAGCTGGTCCATATCGAATAAGGCATCCCTTCTTGAAACTGTCAGCGGGCTTTGCGGCGATAAGGGACACAATGCAGACGCGTTGTCAGTGCTGGAGCGGTACGGCTCAGATCCCTCCGAGTCAAGGGACGCATTTATCAGCAGCCTTGAAAGCAACGGTGTTTCAGATAAAGAAAAGATCTATATGCTGGCGGTTTATGACGCCAGAGCGGCTTTTGGAGACCGGGCGCTTATGGGCTGGGATTTAAGCAGAGCCGTTTCCGTTCTGGAAATGGGCTATGCGGCAGGTTTTTTAACCTATGATGAAGCAGTCAGCCAGGCAACTGAAGTGGCAAAACTGGCTCAGACCACATTCTCCTCCTGGGAGGAATTTAACCAGAGCTACCTTTACGGATATTCCTACTGGAGTGAGGAGGATCTGGAAGATCCTTCCAGCAGCGCGGCAGAGAGGGCACAGATGGTAAAGAGCCTGACAGAGAGTTCAGCCAGCCCCTTCCGGGTAGACTGGAATATCAGCCTTTAAGAGAGAAAACGGCAGTCTGGAACACCGGTGTTCCCTCATTTAAGGTGCAGAACCGTGTGTTCCCCCGTCTGCGGATGGTATCATCCATTTCGTATAACAAAAAAATACGTCCGTCAGAGAAAACCTCTGCAGGACGTATTTTTTTGTTTCAGGAGCAGCAATCTCCGCAGCCTGTATGGTACTTGCAGCCTGTAGGGGTGACGGCGCAGCCGCCCATGGCAGTTTCACGCAGTTCACCGGGCAGCTTTTTTCCTACGGTGTACATGGCGTCCAGCATCTCATCAAAGGGGATCAGCTGCCGGATACCGGCCAAAGCCAGTTCTGCTGCGATCATGGCATTAGCCACCCCGGAGGCATTGCGCATTTGGCAAGGATATTCCACCAGGCCGCCCACAGGGTCGCACACCAGTCCAAGCATATTCATAAGCACAGTGCTGGCGGCGTAGAGACACTGAACGGGGGTTCCGCCAAGGAGTTCCACCGCAGCTGAGGCAGCCATGGCAGAGGCAACGCCCACCTCAGCCTGACAGCCGCCCACAGCCCCGGCTACCGTAGCGTTGCGCATTGCCAGATAGCCTACGGCTCCGGCATTAAAAAGGGCGGATACGGCCTCATGGTCATTCAGAGTATGCTCCTCTTTTAAGGCCAGCAGTACGCCGGGGACGATCCCGGAGGAGCCGGCTGTGGGCGCCGCCACGATGAGTCCCATGGAGGTATTGACCTCCAGTACAGCCATGGCGTAGGTGATGCCGCGGCTGATAGCGTTGCCGCAGATATTTTTTTTAGAAGCCCATAACCCGTTTAAAAGACGGGCTTCCCCTCCGATCAGCCCTCCGATGGATTTTCCGGGAGAGGTGATCGGGTTGACGGCAGATTCCTTCATGATATTCCAGGCAGTCTCCATTCGGGACAGGATCTCCGCTTCAGACGCTCCAGTCTGATCCTTCTCCCGCCGGAGCATGGCCTGAGAAATGGATAGGCCTTCTTTCTCACAAAGTTCCAACAGTTCTTTTCCACTTTTAAAATCAGTATTCATGATGATATTTTTCTCCTTTTGCAGATAAAACGGCGGCCCATACGCCATTTACAGATGGACCAGCATAACATCCCGCACAGAGGGATTTTGAAGGATCCGGCCGCATAGGGAATCCGGCAGGTCGTCGTCTGACTCTACGATGGAATAGGCGGTCTGTCCCTTTTCTTCCCGGAACAGCTTCATAAAAGCAATGTTGATGTTATCCTCGGCCAGACAGCGGGTGATATGAGCTACTACACCCGGCGTATCCTTATGGATCACAATGGCAGTGCTGTATTCCCCGGTAAAATCCACGGCTACCTGGTTGATGCGGCTGATACGAATTTTTCCGCCTCCCAGGGATTCTCCGCGGACGGTCAGAGTCTGTCCCTCCTCATTGGTCATAATGATATCTACGGTGTTGGGGTGATCGACCTCTTCCGTTTCATTTGCGGTAAAATGATATTCCAGCCCCCGTTTTTCTGCGATGGAGAAGGAGTCGGGGATCCGCCGGTCATCAGTGGCAAAGCCCATGATGCCTCCTAAAAGCGCCCGGTCGGTACCGTGGCCCCGGTAGGTTTTTGCGAAGGAGCCGTAGAGAATAAATTCGGCCTTCTTTAAGGGGCCGCTTATCATCTTCTGGGCCAAAAAGGCCAGAGAGTCCGCTCCCGCGGTATGGGAGCTGGAGGGGCCGATCATATTGGGGCCGATTACATCAAAAACACTGATAAATGCCATAAATTATGTCCTTTCTATTTTTCCGGTACGGCAATAAATTTGTGGTAGATCGAATCTACGATCACACCGATGGCATTGTCGCCGGAAACATTGCAGGCAGTCCCGAAGGAATCCTGTGTAATATAAAGCGCTACCATGATGGCGCAGATAGGGCCGTTGGGATCGCCGGCAGTAGCGCCAAAGACCATGTACAGGAAGGGAAGAGCGGTCATGATAGAACCTCCGGGAGCGCCGGGGGATGCCACCATGGCGATACCCAGAGTCATGATAAAGGGAATCACGGTTGCCAGGCTGATGGGCAGCTGGTTCATCAGACAAACCGCAGTGGCGCAGGCTGTGATGGTGATCATAGAGCCGGCCATATGGATGTTGGCGCATAAGGGAACAACGAAATTGCGGATTTGCTCACATACGCCGTCGGCTTCTGCGCATTTTAAATTAACCGGGATGGTAGCTGCGGATGACTGGGTGCCCAGAGCAGTAGTATAACCGGGCAGCTGATTTTTGATCAGGGCAAACGGATTCTTTTTGCTGACGGTCCCTGCCAGCATGAACTGGAGCAGGATGCAGATCAGGTGCATCAGGATCACTACCAGGAACACCTTCCATAAAATACCCAGAATGACAAAGGTCTTGCCGGAGTAGGTCATATCTACGAATGTACCGCAGATATATAAAGGCAGCAGAGGGATGATCACATTGTGGAGCACCTTGTCAATGATGCCGGAGAAATCCTTCATCACGTTATAAAGGCTGTCGCCGATCTCCTCCCCTCTCATGGTTGACAGGCATAACCCCAGGATAAAAGCCAGTACAACGGCAGATAAGGTATCCAGCAGAGGGATGATCTGCATACTGAAAAAGCTGGGAAGGGATTTGTCCGCAGTTTCCGCGATCTGTTCCAGCGCGCCGGCGCTCATAAAGTGGGGAAACAGATTCGCCGCCACCAGATAGGAGGCAGAGCCTGCGATCAGCGTAGAGCCGTAAGCGATGCAGACGGTGATAAGGAGCAGCTTTCCCGCGCCCTGAGAGAGGTCTGCGATTCCCATGGTTACATAGGCTACGATCATCAGAGGGATGACAAATTTTAAAAAGGTGCTGAACAGGCCGGATGCGGTCACAACAGCGCGGCAGATGCCCTCAGGCATGAACTGGCCGATGAGAATACCAACGATGATTGCAATGATCAGTTTCGGAACAAGCCCCAGTTTGAACGTTTTCTTTTCCATTTTCTCCTCCAAAATATACGGTGTGCCCGCGGAACCCTATGCGCGCCTTGATTCCGGGAGCGCCCTGCTATTGATCCCCGGTTTTTCGGGGTACAGTGCGTAAACGGACCGTTTTTGCGCTTGACGTCTCTGTACACTTAGTATATCATGTACAATGAAATGAGACAAATTCAGGGAATATATATATAGGTTGAATATAATTCATAACAACACTGCAGATTGAAAGAGCAGGAAAGGAGGAATCATGGAGGTACGGCAGATACAGTCCTTTGTGACCGTTACCCAGCTGGGAAGCTTTTCAAAGGCGGCCCAGGTGCTGGGTTATTCCCAGTCCGCTATTACGGTGCAGATCCGTCTTTTGGAGGAAGAACTGGGATTTAAACTGTTTGACCGCATGGGGAAGAGGGTGGCGCTTACCTCCCAGGGCAGGCGTTTCTCCGTATGTGCGGATGAAATTTTAAAGCAGGTACAGATTGCCAGGGATCTGAAGAAAGAAGAGGATGGCTTAAAGAGTCCTCTTCATATAGGAACCTTAACCTCCATCTGCTTTTCAAAATTTCCGCCTATCCTGCAGTATTTCAGAGAGCATCATCCCGATGTTCCCATTCGGATCACCACCGATTCTCCGGGAGAACTGATCAATAAGATGGAGCATAATCAGCTGGATCTGATTTATCTTTTAGACCGTTCCCGCTACAGCGACCGATGGGAGAAGGTGATGGAGGTGCCGGAGCCGGTTATGTTTGTGGCCTCGCCCCGGTTTCACCTGGCAGACCGAAAGGAGATCTCTCTGGATGAGCTTTTGGAAGAACCGTTTCTTCTGACGGAGCGGGACGAGAATTACCGAAGAGAGCTGGATCAGTTTCTGGAATCAAAGGGAAGGTCGCTGACTCCTTTTTTAGAGATCAGCAACACAGAGTTCATCATACAGATGGTGCGGGAAAACAGGGGGATCACCTATCTTCCCTATTTTGCAGTGCACAAAAGCATTGAGGAAAAGAAACTGACCGTTCTCAACGTCCCCGCATTCAAGCTTCAGATGCACCGACAGATCTTCTATCATAAGAATAAGTGGAAAACGCCGGAGATGGAAGAATTTATACGGCTTGCAAAGGCCCTGTGCTAGATACCGGTCTGCCCTGCCTTTGTATCTATAAAAATACATTTCTGAACCTCTCTGTAATTCAGATAATTTTAAAACGGGTATGAAAAAATTTTACTGTATAAAGAAAATTTTACTGAAAAGAATCCAAAATATTCAGAAAGGAATCTTGAAAAATTATGCATATTTTATTTTCATAATATAAAAGTTATGAATTGATAACAATTTCTGTATTTGAAATGATGAATACAGGTGACTATAATAGCACCGAAATGAAACAACAGATGAAACTGTTTAAAAATAAGAAAGGAAGGTGAGAGAAGTTGGAGCATTTAGTGGAGTCACTGATGGAGGAGCTGGACTGCAAGACCGTATTTACTATTCCGCTCTTTGGCGGAATCGATGTACTGGAATCAGTCGTAGTCACCTGGATCATCATGGCTGTTATAATGATTGTCTCCCTGATCATGGTAAGGAACCTTAAGGTCAGGAACATAAGCGGCAGACAGGCGGCCGTAGAGAGCGCATTTTCTTTTGTCTATAACTTCTTTTTGGATCTTCTGGGTGAGGAGGGTAAGGCGTACATACCATATATGATCACTGTGATGGTATATCTCCTGATCTCCAACATGATCGGTCTGCTGGGCTTTAAGCCTCCCACGAAGGACCTTAATGTAACTGCTTCTCTGGCAGTGATGAGTATTGTGCTGGTAGAGGCTGCGGGCATCCGCAAAAAAGGTGTGAAGGGATGGATCAGGGGATTCGCAGAACCGCTTCCCGCGGTAGCGCCGATCAATGTGCTGGAAATTTTTATCAGGCCCCTGTCCTTATGTATGCGTCTTTTTGGAAATATCATGGGCGCTACGGTCGTTATGGCGCTGATCAAGAATCTGCTGCCGCTTATTGTACCGCTTCCTTTCAGCGGATACTTCGATATATTTGATGGAGCAATACAGGCGTATGTTTTTGTATTCCTCACATCCTTATATATAAAAGAGGCGATTGAGTAAACAGCGCTTCTTAAAAAACAAATTACTAAAAAAGAAAAATGAAAAGGAGATCAACATTATGTCAGGATTAATCGCAGTTGGCGCAGGATTGGCAGTTACTACAGGTATCGGAGCAGGAGTTGGAATCGGATTGGCAACTTCTAAGGCAGTAGACGCTATCGCAAGACAGCCTGAGGCAGACGGAAAGATCACAAAGTCTCTTCTTCTTGGATGCGCCCTTGCAGAGGCAACCGCTGTTTACGGCTTTGTAATCAGCCTTCTGATCATTCTGTTCTCATAATCGGCAGGAAGTAACCTGAGAAAAAGCAGACAGAAAGGCATTTGAATATGTTAAATATAAGCTTTTGGAATATCGCTTTTACCATCATAAATGTTCTGGTGCTGTTGCTTTTTATGAGACACTTCCTTATGAAACCTGTAATGGAGATCTTGGAGCAGAGAAAACAGATGGTGGAAAAGGATCTGGATGCTGCCAGCACGGCTAAAAGCCAGGCGGAAGCCTTAAAGACCCAGTACGCCGCATCTCTGGAAAACGCAGGTGAGGAAGCGGATCGTATCGTGGCTGAGGCCAGGGAAAAAGCACAGGGCGAATATGATCGTATTGTAAAGAAAGCAGATGAGGATGCCGCTAAAACCATGGATGCCGCCAGAAAGACCATGGATGCAGAGCGTGAGAAAGCTCTTAATGATCTTCGGGCGTCTGTCACCGGCCTTGCCATGACGGCAGCGGCCAAGCTGTTAGCAGAACAAAGCAGCGCAGATCATGACAAAAAGCGGTATGACGCATTTATAGCAGGCGCAGGAGAAAATCATGACTGATCAGGCAAGATTATACGGAGCAGTCCTGTATGAACTGAAGCTGCCGGAGGATATGGTATACGAGACAGGCCGTATCCTTAAGGAAAATCCGGAGCTGGTGCAGGTACTGGCAGATCCTGGCCTTACGGCGGTGAAAAAAGAGGCTGTTATTGATAAGATATGGAAGGAACCGGAATTTTCACTGTCTATGGCCTCTTTTATAAAAAAAGCCTGCGGTGCGGGATGCATCGGGCAGATGGAAGATGTATTCTCTGTATGGGAACAGTGCAGGAGAGATGAAAAGGGTATTTTAAAGGCCCAGCTGCTTTATGTGACAGAGCCGGATGAAGCCCAGATTGCAGGAATCAAGGCTTTTTTATGCAGAGAGTATGGAAAAAAGGAAGTGCAGCTTACCATGGCTGCACACCCGGAGCTGCTGGGCGGTTTCGTCCTTCGCACCGGGGATATGGAATATGACTACAGCCTGAAGGAGCAGCTTGCTGACCTTTTCAGCGCGTAGCGGGATAGGAGTCATGATATGAGTACAATCAGTTCTCAGGAAATCATCTCCATCGTAAAAGGCGAGATTGAGGATTACGATGCCCATGCAGGCCGCACCCGGGAAACCGGCTCTGTGATCTGGGTGGGCGATGGCATTGCCATCGTATACGGTATCGACCACGCCATGTATGGAGAGATTGTTATATTTGAAAACGGAGTCCGGGGCATGGTTCAGGATATCCGCAAAAATGAGATCGGCTGCATCCTTTTTGGGAAGGATACAGGGGTCACAGAAGGAACCAAGGTTACACGGACCAAAAAGAGGGCCGGAGTTCCTGTGGGAAATGAATTTTTAGGCCGTGTGGTAAACGCCTTGGGCGACACGATTGATGGCCTGGGACCTGCAAAGGAGGAGGCATATCTTCCGGTAGAGCAGGAGGCTCCCGGCATTGTTGAGCGTAAGTCCGTAGGTGTTCCCATGGAAACCGGCATTCTTGCCATTGATTCCATGTTCCCTATTGGCAGAGGCCAGCGTGAGCTGATCATTGGAGACCGCCAGACCGGCAAGACCTCCATCGCCATGGATACCATTTTAAACCAGAAGGGCAAGGATGTGATCTGCATCTATGTAGCCATCGGCCAGAAGGCATCTACGGTCGCTAAGCTGGTAAACACGTTAAAGAAGAATGACGCTTTGGACTACACCATTGTTATGGCATCCACTGCCAGCGATCCGGCTCCTCTGCAGTACATCGCTCCCTACGCGGGAACCGCTATGGCAGAGTTCTTCATGCGTCAGGGCAGAGACGTCCTTATTGTATACGATGACCTGTCCAAGCACGCAGTGGCTTACCGTGCGCTGTCGCTGCTTCTGGAACGTTCCCCGGGCCGTGAGGCGTACCCCGGCGATGTATTTTACCTTCATTCCAGACTTCTGGAGCGTTCCAGCCGTTTAAATGACGCTCTGGGAGGCGGATCTATCACAGCGCTTCCGATCATTGAGACACAGGCGGGCGATGTATCTGCGTATATCCCTACCAACGTGATCTCTATTACGGACGGGCAGATCTTTCTGGAGAGCGACCTGTTCTTCTCCGGTATGCGTCCTGCGGTAAATGTAGGTCTTTCCGTATCCCGTGTAGGCGGCGCAGCCCAGACGAAAGCCATGAAAAAGGCCAGCGGAAGCATCCGTATCGATCTGGCCCAGTATCGTGAAATGGAGGTATTTACCCAGTTCAGCTCTGATCTGGACGAGGCCACCAAGGAGCAGCTGGCATACGGAAAGCGTCTGATGGAGCTGTTAAAGCAGCCTCTGGGCCGTCCGCTGTCCCTTCATGAGCAGGTAATCACGCTTTGCGCGGCTACGCATAAGGTGATGCTCACCGTGGATGTTCCGCAGATCAAGAAATTCCAGATGGATATGCTGGCATGGTTCGATGAAACGCATCCCGAACTTGGACGTGAGATTGAGGAGAAGAAGGTCTTAAGCGATGAGCTGTCAGAACAGATCATAGCCGCAGCGAAAGAGTTTAAGGAGGCAGTATGGCAAACGCAAGAGAGATCCAAAGCCGTATAAAAAGTATCCAGGATACACGTAAGATCACGAATGCCATGTACCTGATCTCTTCCACCAAGCTGAAAAAGAGCAGGAAGCTCCTTACGGATACAGAGCCGTATTTCTATACCATGCAGGACGTGATTCGGCGTATCCTGCGCCATATGGAGGTAAATGAGCATCCATTCTTTGACCGGAGGCAGCAGGTTCCGGAGAAAAAGCGCTCCATGGGCCTGATCGTCATTACCGGCGACAAGGGCCTTGCAGGCGCTTACAATCACAATATCCTGAAAATGGCTCATGCCTGGATGGAAAAGAGTGAAAATAATCATCTCTATGTAGTGGGAGAGCTGGGACGTCAGTATTTTGCCGCCAGACATATGCCGGTGGAAGAGCAGTTCCACTATACAGTCCAGAATCCTTCCATGCACCGGGCGAGAATGATTTCTTCCCGGGTGCTGGAAGATTATATGGATAAAAAGCTGGATGAGGTGTGGATCATTTACACAGAAATGATCAATTCCATGAAGATGGAAGCCCGCATGGAGCAGCTGCTTCCTCTTAAAAAAGAAGATTTCAGCGACATCGTCATTCCCACGGATATCCATCTGGAGGACATCCGCATGGTTCCGTCGCCGGAGGCGGTGCTGGATCATGTGGTGCCCAACTATGTGACCGGCTTTATCTTTGGCTCTCTTGTAGAGTCCTTCTGCAGTGAGCAGAATGCCAGGATGATGGCAATGCAGTCGGCCAGCGATAATGCGGGAGAGCTTTTAAATGAGCTGTCCATTGAATATAACCGTGTGCGTCAGGCCGCTATTACTCAGGAGATTACCGAGGTCATCGGCGGAGCGAAAGCACAGAAAAAGAAACGATAGATTAAGGAGGCAGCCATGAATAAAGGAAAGATCATACAGGTCATGGGACCTGTGGTTGACGTGGCATTTGAAAATGGTGACCTTCCTCATATCCAGGACGCCCTTGTAGTGGATAACGACGGCAAACGCTGCGTTATGGAGGTAGCCCAGCATATCGGAGGCGAAGTTGTCCGCTGCATTATGCTGGCATCCAGCGACGGCCTGCATAAGGATATGGAGGTAGAGGCCACGGGAGCGGGCATTCGTGTACCGGTAGGCGAGAAAACCCTGGGACGGCTTTTTAACGTCCTAGGCGATACCATTGACGGCGGTGAAAGCCTTGAGAATGAGGAAAAATGGGTAATCCATAGAGACCCGCCTTCATTTGAGGATCAGAGTCCGGTGGTTGAGATGCTGGAGACAGGCATCAAGGTCATTGACCTGTTAGCTCCCTACGCAAAGGGCGGAAAGATTGGTCTGTTCGGCGGAGCCGGCGTAGGAAAGACGGTGCTGATCCAGGAACTGATTACAAATATTGCTACCGAGCACGGCGGCTATTCCATTTTTACCGGAGTAGGAGAGCGTTCCCGTGAGGGAAATGACTTATGGACGGAGATGGGCGAGTCCGGCGTATTAAAAAAGACGGCCTTGGTATTTGGCCAGATGAATGAGCCGCCGGGGGCGCGTATGCGCGTGGCGGAAACCGGCCTGACCATGGCAGAGTATTTCCGTGACGTACAGCATCAGAACGTGCTGCTGTTTATCGATAATATTTTCCGTTTTGTACAGGCTGGCTCCGAAGTATCGGCCCTTCTGGGACGTATGCCTTCCGCTGTAGGCTATCAGCCCACCCTGGCAACGGATGTAGGCGCGCTTCAGGAGCGTATCGCTTCTACAAAGAATGGTTCCGTTACCTCTGTACAGGCAGTTTATGTGCCTGCGGATGACCTGACGGATCCTGCGCCGGCTACTACCTTTGCCCATCTGGACGCTACCACTGTTCTTTCCAGAAAGATCGTAGAGCAGGGTATTTATCCTGCGGTGGATCCTTTAGAGTCCACCTCCCGTATCCTGGAGGAGGATGTGGTAGGAAAAGAACATTATGAGGTTGCCAATAAGGTGCAGCAGATGCTTCAGAAGTACAAGGAACTGCAGGATATCATAGCTATCCTTGGTATGGAGGAACTGTCCGAGGAGGATAAGCTGACGGTAAACCGGGCAAGAAAGATCCAGAGATTCTTATCTCAGCCTTTCCATGTGGCAGAGAACTTCACCGGCGTACCTGGAAAGTATGTGCCTGTAAAGGAGACGATCCGGGGCTTTCGGATGATTATCGACGGAGAGATGGACGCTTATCCTGAAGCAGCCTTCTTTAACGTGGGAACCATTGATGAGGTAGTGGAAAAGGCAAAGGCCATGGAGGCAAAGGAAGCTTAATGCTTCCTGCTCCCGGCTTTAGGAAGGAGCAGTCATATGTCAACATTCTGGCTGAAGGTCATAGCCAGTGACCATGTATTTTATAAAGGAAACTGCGAAGCTTTGGTGGTTCCTGCCTATGACGGTGAGCTGGGCATTCTGCCCCACAGAGAGGCTATGATCCTTGCGATTAAAGAGGGAGTGCTCAGATTCCGTGTACCTGGCAGCAGTGAGCAGCAGGAGGCGGTGGTAGGCGCCGGTATCGTACAGGTAGTCAATAACCGTGTGACCGTTGTGGTGGATACGGCGGAGCGGCCGGAGGACATCGACCGGATCCGTGCAGAACAGGCGCTGGAGAGAGCGAAGGAGCAGCTGCGCCAGAAGCAGAGCATTGCGGAGTACAAAATGTCCCAGGCCTCTATGGCGAGAGCGCTGACCCGTCTGCGCGTAAGCCAGCAAAAAGGCGCGCATTACAATGGACTGTAGGATGTCCTGGAGATCATATTATGATAAAACACGCCCTGGAAAGCAGAAGCAATCTGCCTTCCGGGGCGTGTTTTTGCAGGAGGGTATGGGAAAAACTCTCCGTTTTTCCAGAGCAGAGCGGGGAAGAAATGGGTTACTGTGCTGAATTCAGGAGCTGTTTTTTCAAATAGTCTGTCAGCCATATGGTGGAGAGGGTGAAAAAAATCTCAAGAGAACTGCTGACGATCCCCGCCAGAAGAAACAGCAGGACAGAAACGGCGGCGATTGCAAGACAGCAGTAAAAGCTGGGGGAACATTTTGGGTCTTTCCGGGAAAGCCGCCAGGTAAGTCCGGTCAGAAACAGTAAAAGCAAAATGGCAGCTGCAGCGGCAAACAGGATATGCAGAATGGCTTTTAAGGGAAAGACCTGCGGAAGATAAGGGGTAGTGACAGCGCAGAATAAGATAAAAAGGTCAAGGGGGATAAAGACCTTAAAAAGGGTCTGGCCGCGTGCAGAGAGGAGATGGAGCCGCGTCAGGGAGCCGGATATGGAGCTTAAAGTCCTGCCATAGCAGATTCCCACTAAAAGCCCCCAGAAAAGGAAGGCATCCCTGCGTCCAAGGGAATATCCGATCACAGAGAAATTAAAGGTAAACCAGTTATAGCCTGCGGCAAGCAGAACTGTGTATATGGGAAGGACCACATAAGTAAGCAGGTTCATCATTAAGCAAAAATACCTCCTTAGACGGCAGGATCTGTAAAAGACTTAAAGCCACCGTGAATTTCCCACAAGGAAGCTGCAGAAGTCGGTCAATATGGGTTTATCCAGGCTTTTGGGAGAGCGTGTCAGGGTAATCTGACGGCGGCAGGTCTGGCCCTCAATGGGAAGGAGCTTCACAGGAGAGCCGCCCTGGGAATCCCATTCCGAGGGAAGCGGTCCCCAGGAATACTGGGGCCAGAAACCGATCCCCATACCGGCCGCGATCAGATTGCGCACCGACTCCGTGGTATCACTTTCAAAAATGATTCTTGGAGAAAATCCCGCTTCCATAAAATAGCTGTTTGTGATCTGGCGTATGGGCCGGGAACCGGCCAGACAGATATATCCGGCATCCCTGGTATCTGTAAGCCGGATGGAGCTTCGGCCGCCATAAGGGGAATGGGTGGGAACGGCCAGATACAGATCCTCCTCCAGCATCACCATTTGATGTTCGTTGGGCTGGGAAGGCATATCCGCCCGTCTGGCCGATACGCACAGATCGTAGTCGTCCGACTGGTCGGAGGTCTGATACAGCTGGAAATTCACATCGGGCCGCAGGCTGCGAAAGGCGATGATCCGGTTGGTAATGAGGGCCGAGGCGGACAAAAGCCGCAGCCGGATGGTGTGGATGGCCTGCTCCTTTCCCATCTGCAGTTCGGCAGAGATCTGATCCAGGCTGTTGATGATGGGGATAAGCCGCTTTTGCAGAAAGCGCCCGGCATCATTTAACTCAATACTGCGGCTTTTGCGCTCAAACAAAGGCACTCCCAGTTCGGCCTCCAGCCGGTGGATTGCCTGGGAAAGTGCCGGCTGGGCGATTTGAAGATGCTCTGCCGCCTTTGTCATATGCTGGTATTCTGCCGCAGTCAGAAAGTATCTTAATTGAAGAAGCTCCATAATAATACCTCACAGATATCACCTTCCCGGAAGTTCGTAGGGATCAGGGCGAGATGGTCATTTAAATCCTATGAATGATAGCATGAAGGAGCCGTTCTGTCAATGACCGAAACCGTGAAAAGGAAAGAATAGCCCTTGACGAACGTCTCTCATACGGCTAAGATAAATAGGTATATCTCCCAGCTGTGACAGACCATGGGGCCGTCTGGCTGGGGAATAAGAGAAAGGTGTGTAGAAAAATGAGTGAATTATTGTTTTTGAATCCTGTATTTAAAGAGGCCGTATGGGGCGGGAGCAGGCTGAAGGAGCAGTTTGGCTATGATATCCCAGGCAGCCATACCGGCGAGTGCTGGGCCATCAGCGCCCATGAAAACGGGGACTGTGAAGTGGCAGAGGGAGAGTACAAGGGAATGCGCCTGTCTGAATTGTGGGCAGCACATCCAGAGCTTTTTGGAAATGAGGACGGCCGTTTGGGAGACCGTTTCCCCCTTCTTATAAAGATCATTGACGCCAGGGATGATTTAAGCATTCAGGTTCATCCTGACAATACATACGCCACTGCCCATGAAAATGGCTCTCTGGGCAAGACAGAGTGCTGGTACATCGCAGACTGTGAGCCGGGGGCTTCCATTGTCATCGGCCACCACGCAAAGGATGAGGCAGAGTTAAAAGAGATGGTAGAACAGGGACTCTGGAGCAGGCTGATCCGGGAGGTTCCGGTTCATAAGGGTGATTTTTTCCAGATCAATCCCGGCTGCATCCATGCCATCAAAGGGGGAACCGTAATTTTAGAGACGCAGCAGTCCAGCGATGTGACCTACCGTGTTTACGATTATGACAGAAAGTGGAATGGCGAACTGAGAAAGCTTCATGTGAAAGAAAGTCTGGATGTGATAAAGGCTCCCTTTGTCCCTGCACAAGATCAGAGAAAATCCCTTCAGACAGAGGGGGCACACATAGAGCATCTGGAGACCTGCCATTTCTATACCGTAGAAAAATATGAGGTTCACGGCCAGTGGCAGCATAAGTTTACGGAGGGGTTTGCCAATGTAAGCGTTTTAGAGGGAGAAGGCACGGCAGATGGAATCCCTGTAAAAAAAGGCTCCCATTTCATTGTTCCTGCAGGCCATGGCATCTGCCGGTTTACGGGAAATATGACGCTGATCGCTTCCTGGGTTCCGGCCGGGGAAACAGAGGAAACGGCGGACAATTCTGTTTCCATCCGCGTGCTGGACTGGCTGGGCCGTACAAAGGCATTTGCGCAGGATGCGGAGGAAGCGGTGCTTGCCTTTGAAGATGTATACGAGGAAGGAGATACCATCCGGTTCCATTTCCCTGAGAGGGAAAAATTCTATACAGTCCGGGCAGACGATGCCATGGATGAGTCGCTGGTATACATGACAGAAAAGGAACTTACCTACGATATTCCCTTTCACGAAAAGAAGTTTTCCTACAATCCCAAGTGCTTTACCGGTAAACGCCACTACCTGACCTGCCGCAGGGCGGCTGACTATGAGACCGGCGCTTACCGCAATCTGGCAAAAAATGTGATGGATCAGCACGGAGACCGCGGCTGCTATCCCCACGCATCCGCCAATGTGGAGACAAGGGGAGAATCCGTATTTGCGGCCCGCAACGCCATCGACGGTGTTGCCGCAACCTTAAGCCATGGAAGCTGGCCCTATGAGTCCTGGGGCATCAATCGAAGAGACGATGCAGAGTTTCTGCTGGAATTCGGCCGTCCGGTAGATGTGGACAGGATTCGCCTGTGGACCAGAGCCGATTTCCCCCACGATAACTGGTGGGTACGGGCAACTCTGACCTTCTCCGACGGAACAGCCGAGATTGTGGAGATGGAAAAGAGTGAGAAAGCGCACTCGTTTTCTGTGGTCAGAAAGGGGATTACCTGGGTACGCTTATCGGAACTGATCAAGGCAGACGATCCGTCTCCGTTCCCCGCTCTGACCCAGATTGAGGTGTATGGAACGGAAGGGCATAAGCTTTAAGAAGTTCTATATAATCCTTAACGTGCTTTGGCATATACCGGCCTGGACGGCAGGCTGCGATGGTCATGATGGATACTGGTTCCTCTCCTATGGAGTAGCAGCCCGGCCGGTCGGCCCTGGATTCGGCCATGTAGTGAAAATAGCTGGCCGGGGCAAAGGCGGCTCCCATGCCGTCCATGGCCAGCTTGATGGACATCTGGCTGTTGCGCGTATGCAAAAGCGCCGTTGGGTCGATCCCGTACCGGGCAAAGAGATCCCTTGCAATGCCGCCCGTATTCTGGTCGGGGTAAAGAAGAATAAAATTTTCATGAGAGAGCTTTTTCAGATCCAGCCATGGATAGGAAAAGCCCTCTTTTTTTTGGGCTTCGCATTTCAGGGGGTGGCTCTCAGGCAGGATCAGTACGATTTCCTCTCTGCGGATCACCTGGTATTCTAATAATTTTGGAAACGTATGGACATTATAAATCGTAAGGTCAATGGAGGTATTTTTCAGGGTCTGCTCCGCCACAAAGCTGACTTCTTCCATGATATTGACAGTTACATGGGGATAAATCCGGTGAAATTCCATCAGTGTGGGCTGTAAAAGCGTGCTCCCCAGCATAATGGGAACAGCAATATTGAGCCGGCCGTGTGCTCTGCGGGTGATGTCTTCATATTCCTGGTCCCACTCCTGGCCAAAGGCCGCAATCTGCTCTGCATAATAGAGATACCGCTCCCCCATGTAGGTGGGGACGTAGCCCTGTTCCAGACGGGAGAATAATGGCGCTCCCAGCTGCTGCTCCAGGTTTTTTAAATACTTGCTTAAAGACGGCTGAGAGATAAAAAGGGATTCTGCTGCCTTTCCGATGCTTTTGTGGCGCGCGATGGCCAGGATATACCGTGCTTCCTTAAGATCCATGGGGATTTCCTTTCTGTACTGCCAGCCCCTTAGAATGGGACAGGCTGTTTATAAACAAGTATACCATAGCTTTACTGCATAAAAAATATAGAAATTATGTATTGGACGTATTTTGTATTACTTTTTATAATAAATTTAGTTTTAAAAATTAGCATAGTTAATAAATACAAACAGGATGGAGGAAGAATATGAAGCGAAGCAGTACGTGGATGATGCTGGCCCCAGGGCTTATCATTCTGCTGGTGTGTCTGGCCCTGCCCCTTGTAACCGTGCTGGCTCCTACATTTACTGAGGGAGACGCCCCCTTTCGTTCCTATGTGCAGTTTTTTCAGGACGAGTATTACAGGAAGATCCTCTTTCGCACCCTGCGGATCGCGGTGATTACAACGGCTATCTGTATGGCAGGAGGGATCCCCACCGCTTATTTTATCAGCCGGTGCGGCAAGAAGTGGAGAGGGCTGCTGCTGGCAGCGTCTATCTTCCCCATGATGACGAACTCTGTAATCCGAAGCTTTGCATGGATCAACATTTTAGGAAGCAACGGGATGATCAACCGGTTTTTAATGGCCCTCAATGTGGTTGAAAAGCCCATGAAGCTGCTATACACCGATTTTGCCATCATCATCGGTTCGGTTTACCTGTTTCTGCCGCTGATGATCGTTACAGTCACCGGCGTGATGGAAAATATCGATGACGATATGATGGAAGCGGCTCAGAGCCTGGGGGCAGGACGGCTTGAGGCTTTTATGAAGGTAATCTTTCCCATGAGCCTTCCCGGCATTATCGTAGGAGGCATTCTGGTATTCACCGGCACACTGACCGCTTACACCACGCCGCAGCTGTTAGGCGGAAACAGCAACATGGTGCTGGCAACCCTTATTTACCAGAGAGCCATGTCCGTAGGAGACTGGAACGGAGCCTCCGTGGTGGCCCTGATTATGATCGTCATTACCCTGGCTGTGATCCGTATCTTTAACGCCCTGGCGGCCAGACTGGACAGAAGAGGAGGAAAACAATGAAAAAGAACCGGTGGCTGACATTATATGCAGTCCTTGTATTTCTGTTTCTCATGATCCCTCTGGTGATCATTACAGTGACGGCCTTTGGAGGCGGAAGCGCCATCACCTTTCCCATTGACTCCTTTTCCCTGAAATGGTTCGGGAACGTATTTACATTAAAATCCTTCCGCCGTTCCTTCCTCACCAGCCTGGAGGTAGCCTTTCTGGCAACCTTTATCGCCCTTTTGGTGGGAGTTCCGGCGGCCTATGCCCTTGCAAGGTCAGGAATCCGGGGAAAACAGCTTCTGCGCTCCGTATTTTTGTCACCTACCATTGTGCCGGGGATTGTGGTTGGCTTTATCCTGTATCAGTTTCTGATTCTGACCTTCCGGCTTCCGGTGATGGTAAGCCTTCTGGCCGGCCATTTCCTGGTGACGCTTCCTTATGTGATCCGGGTAGTGGGGTCTGCCATGGAGCAGTTTGATTTCTCCATTGAGGAGGCGGCATGGAGCCTGGGCTGTCCAAAGGGAAGTGCATTTTTCAAGATTGTCCTTCCTAATGTGACCTCCGGCATCTCATCGGCCTTTATGCTGGCCTTTATCAATTCCTTTAACAATATCCCGGTATCCATGTTCCTGACAGGCCCTGGCGTCAGCACCTTCCCGGCCACACTGATGAACTATATTGAATATAACTACGACCCTACCGTTTCCGCGGTCTCCGTGCTTTTGATGGCAGCTACAGTTATCATCATGGTCATTGTGGACCGGACGCTGGGTATCGCCTCACTGGCGAAATAGGAGGATAAAACAAATGGCATTTATGACATTAGAGAAAATCGGCGTCAGCTATGATAAAAAGAAACAGATCCTGAAGGGACTGGATCTGGCGGTAGAAAAGGGCGAGCTGGTGTCCCTCCTTGGCCCCAGCGGCTGCGGAAAAACCACCACTCTGCGGGTAGTGGCAGGCTTTATCGAGCCTGGGGAAGGAACCTTCACCTTGGATGGGAATGATAT
Organism: Enterocloster alcoholdehydrogenati; assembly: GCF_013282095.1. Classification (GTDB taxonomy): domain Bacteria; phylum Bacillota; class Clostridia; order Lachnospirales; family Lachnospiraceae; genus Enterocloster; species Enterocloster alcoholdehydrogenati. Next base: position 484,783 of record NZ_BLTJ01000001.1, on the reverse strand, counting down.
GACAACGGTTCCGGTCCACAAGCGCAATTTCGGCATCGTATTTCAGAGCTACGCGCTGTTTCCCCATCTGACTGTATACGATAATGTGGCCTTTGGCCTCCGCACCCGGAAGATGGACAAGTCGCAGATCGATAAAAAAGTAAAGGATATTCTTGAGATTTGCGGGCTGACAGAGCTTTCCTCCCGTTTTCCCAAGGAAATGTCCGGCGGGCAGAGACAGCGAGTGGCTCTTGCCAGAGCGCTGGTCATTGAACCCAAGCTTCTGCTTTTAGATGAACCTCTGAGCAATCTGGACGCAAAGCTGCGCATCAGCATGAGAGTGGAGATCAAGCGCCTTCAGAAGAAGCTTGGAATCACCACCCTGTTTGTCACCCATGATCAGGAGGAATGTTTTTCCATTTCAGATAAAGTGGCGGTTATGAACGGCGGAGTGATCGAACAGTATGATACTCCGGAGCATATTTACAAAAGACCTGCAACCGAGTTTGTAGCCCGCTTTATCGGCTTTGAGAATTTCCTGGATCTTGCCAGGTGTGCAGAGGGACTCTATGAGGCGGGAGACGGCAGCCGCTTTAAGGCGGCTATGGAGTGTCCTGAGGGTGCTTTTGCAGGCACCATTCGTCCGGATGATATCCGTCTGGCAGGAGCAAATCAGCAGGAAAATGTGCTGACCGGCATCGTAGGCGTCCGCACTTTTCTGGGAAAGAGCTATCAGTATGAGGTAGGAACGGCGGCAGGCGTCCTGAAGGTGAATATGGACACAGAAACCGTATTTTCCGAGGGCGATTCCATACGGCTGTATCTGCCGGAAGATAAGCTGGTGCTGGTACGCCGTTAACTACAGAATAAAAAAGGAGAGAAAAGTTATGAAAAAGAGAGTATTGGCGGCCGTTCTGTGTGCGGCAGCTGTAACAGTAACCGCCTGCAGCGGGGCGTCTGAGGGAGGAAATACAGAGGCAGGAGGAAAACAGAAGCTGGTTCTTTCTACCTATGGTCTCAGTGAGGATATTTCCGCAGAGGAGGTCTACGCGCCGTTTGAGCAGGAATTTAACTGCCAGATCGTCACGGAGACCGGCGGCACCAATGACCGTTATACCAAGCTGAAGGCGGACAGCGAGACCCCGATCGACGTGATCGAGCTGTCTCAGGCCATGACCGCCAAGGGCGTGGAGGAAGGCCTCTTTGATACCATTGATCTCAGCAAAATCGAAAATGCCGCAGACCTGATCGGCGCAGCCAAAACCCTGGCGGAAAATGGCCAGGGGGTTCCCTACACCATTAACAGCATCGGCATTATGTATGATCCTGAGGCCACAGGCTTTGAGATCACAAGCTTTGACGATCTGTGGAAACCGGAGCTGGCCGGCAAAGTATCCATTCCAGAGATTACAACTACCTTCGGTCCGGCTATGGTATATATGGCCAGCGACCATGCGGGAGCAGACATTAAGAGTGATAACGGTGACGCGGCCTTTAAGGCACTGGAGGAGTTAAAGCCAAATCTGGTAAAGACTTATACAAAATCCTCCGACCTGATCAATATGTTTACCTCCGGCGAGGTGGCAGCCGCTGTAGTGGGTGACTTCGGCGTACCCACCATCCAGGCGGCAAATCCGAATCTTGTGTATATCACTCCTGAAGAGACATATGCCAATTTTAACACCATCAGCATCACAAAGAACTGCAAGAACAAGGAACTGGCCTATGAATATCTCAACTATCGCCTGAGCCAGGAACTGCAGACAAAGACCGGCAAAGCTCTGAACGAGGCTCCTACCAATAAGAAGGTCAGCTTCACAGAGGAGGAGTCCAAAAACATGACATACGGGGCTGCGGCAGAAAACGCAAAGGTGTTGGATTACGGCTTTGTAAATCCGCTTCTCAACCAGTGGATCGACCAGTGGAACCGGATCATCAACAATTAAATGCAAAGAATGAGGACAGTATAAACAGTCCCGGCAAAAACATACGTGAAGCTTGCTTGCAGGCAGTTTTTTGCCGGGACTGTTTTATCGGGGCCCGTTCTTGGTTTAAACTATTTTCTGCCAAAGGAGCCATCATTCCATGACACCAGACTACATCATAAAAAATGCCAATGTTTTTCAGACCTTCCGCCAATGTTTTGAAATCAGGGATGTAGCCGTCCGAAACGGCCGGTTTTATTCGGTTCTTGCCCCCGGCGGTCCCCTGTCCGATCCCTCGGTTCCTGTCTATGATGCCTCCGGTCTATACATGATCCCCGGCCTCATTGATATCCATATGCACATCGAAAGTTCTATGACCTGTCCGGCCCGTTTTGCCCCTGTGGCATTGTCCCACGGTACCACTACCATAGTAGCGGACGCCCACGAGATCGCCAACGTCTTTGGAATGGAAGGTATTGAGGCTTTTTGGTCTCAGAAAACGCCGTTAGACATCTTCTGGGCTATTCCATCCAGTGTTCCGGCTACCCACATAAGCCTTGAGACCCCCGGAGCCTGCATCACGGAGGAGGACGCCACAGAGCTTCTCCTTAACCCGTACACCTTATGTCTGGGCGAGGTCATGAATTTTAAGCAGCTGGCCCCGGAGGACGGCTCTGATACGCAGATTCGCCGTATGATCCGTCACTGCCGCAAAGCCAGGGGAAGAGACATTCGCATTGAGGGCCACTGCCCCAGACTGTCCGGTGCAGATTTAAACCGCTTTATCTATGAAGGCGTGGATGGGGACCACACCCAGCAGACTCCGGAATCGATTCTGGAAAAAACGGATCTTGGAATGTTTCTGGAGCTGCAGAAAAAGTCCCTGACCCCGGAAAATGCAGATACGGTATGCCGTTACGGTCTTTATGAAAACATAGCCCTTGTCACCGACGATACTATGCCCGATCAGCTGCTGCAGGGCCATTTAAACCACATTGTCCGCACCGCCGTTTACGCGGGGATACCGGTGGAGAAGGCCATCTACTGCGCTACATATACCCCGGCCAGAAGGATGCACCTGGATGACCGCGGGATGATCGGTCCGGGAAAGCTGGCTGATTTTATTCTGCTTAAGGGGCTGGAGGAAATGGAACCGGCTGCCGTGGTAAAAAGCGGAAGGCTGGCCTGGGCTGCTGGCTTCAAAGAAGGGGAAGGAGAGAAGAATACCCCGCTTTTTCCGTCTCACTTCTACCATTCTGTCCACTGCCGTCCTGCGGTCTTAGAGGATTTTATCTTAAAAGCCCCGGCGGATGCAAAAGCGGTCACTGCAAATGTGATGCAGATCCATTCCTTTGGAACAGCCACCAGACAGGTACAGCGTGTGATTCCTGTAAAAGAAGGACGCATCTGCTGGCAGGAAGCCGGCCTGAGCCTTGCGGTTCTTTATGAGCGCCACGGAAAGAATGGAAATGTCGGCTGCGGCCTGGTAGAAGGGGCGTTTACAAAGCCGGGAGCCGCCGCTACTACCTGGTGTCATGACAGCCACAACCTTCTGGTGCTGGGAACCTCCCCTGAGGATATGATTCTGGCCCAGAGGCATATCCTCAGGCTGGAAGGGGGATACACCGTATTTTCTCAGGGAGAATGTCTGGGCGAGGCACGGCTGAATGTAGGCGGTATCATAAATGACGGCCCAATTGAGGCGCTTTCCGGCTCCCTTGGACGGGTAAGAGCCGCTATGGCTGGCCTGGGCTACAAAAACAACAATGAGATCATGTCCATGTCTACCCTGGCGCTCCCCGTATCCCCGGAACTGAAGCTGACGGATCGGGGGCTTTTGGATGTGAAAACCCAGAAACGGGTGGAGTTAGCAGCGGCCTATCATTAGAGAATGGGAATAATTTCCAAAAGAGAGGGAAAACCGATGAAAACCATAATCACAAATGTCATTGTCGTCACCATGGATGTGCAGAGGAACGTATACACGGAGGGCTATGTAAAAATAGAAGGAACGAAAATTACAGAAGTCGGCCCCGCAGGCTCCCTCAAAGATACAAAGGAGGAGCTGGAGCGCACCGGCTGGGAGATACGGGACGGTCAGAGAGGGATCCTGATGCCCGGTATGATCAATACCCACTGCCATCTTGGCATGATTCCCTTCAGAGGACTGGGAGATGACTGTAAGGATCGGCTGAGAGTCTTTCTTCTTCCCATGGAGCAAAAAGCCATGGACCGGGATATGGCTGCTCTTTCCAGCCGCTATGCCATATGCGAGCTCCTTCTTTGCGGCGTAACAACGGTTATGGATATGTATTATTTTGAAGAGTCTGTGGCCGCTGTCATGGATCAGACCGGCATTCGCGGGATTGCGGGGCAGACCGTGATGGATGAGGGGGGATGCGATGCACCGGACGCAGATACCGCCCTTGGGAAAGCCAGAGAGCTTATAGAGGCGTATAAGCATCACCCCAGGATCAGCGGCTGCGCTGCCCCTCATGCCACCAATACCTGCAGCCCGCAGAGCCTTAAAAAGGCCTGGGAAATGGACAGAAGGAATCATGTGCCCTTTACCCTTCACGCGGCGGAAATGGATTACGAACTGACCTGGCTGACCAAAACCTTCGGCTGCACCCCCATAGAATACTTAGACCGCACGGGTGTCCTTGACAGCCATACAGCGGCTGCCCACGGGATCCATCTGACCGACGGCGATATTTCCCTGTTAAAGCAAAAGGGCAGCGGGATTTCCCACTGTATTGGTTCCAACGCAAAGGCCGCCAAAGGCGTGGCTCCTGTGCTTAAACTTTTAAAGGAGGGAGTTCCCGTAGGCCTTGGCACAGACGGGCCTGCCAGCGGAAACACCCTGGATCTCTTTACCCAGATGCGCCTGTGCGCCGGTTTTCAGAAAAACGAGAGCCGCGACCGCAGCGCCATGCCCGCAAAGGATATTGTATCCATGGCGACCTGTCAGGGCGCAAGGGTTCTGGGGCTGGATAAAAAAACCGGCTCTATTGAGCCGGGAAAAGAGGCAGATATGGTGCTGGTTGAAACGGATTCCCTCAATATGTTTCCCGTGTATGACCCTTACTCCGCCCTGGTCTATTCTGCAGGGGCCTCCAATGTCCGGGATGTGTATGTGGCCGGAACCCGCCTGGTGTGGGATAAGAAACTGGTTTTTGAGGATCCTCTGTCTATCCGAAAGGAGTTAGCGGACCGTATGAAACAGTCCGCCTTTGGTGAAATAGAAGAGCTGCACGGGTAAAAACCTTTCTGCGGGCGTATCAGGCGTTCTGATCCGCCCGCTTTTCCCGTTTTCTGGAGGCATTTTCCTTACGGTACGAGGTAGGAGTAATGCCGAACACTTTTTTGAACAGTTTTGTAAAATAGTTCACATCCAGGATCCCTACCTCCTCTGCCGCGTCGGCGATGGAGATATTGGAGGTACACAGCCGCTTGGCCGCCAGCTGGATACGCTGGGTATTGATATAATCCGTCACGGTGACGCCGGTTTCCTGCTTAAAAAGGTTGGAAAGGTAATTGGGGCTGATGTGGCACAGCTCTGCCAGCCGTTTTAGGGAAAGGGTGCCGTTTAGATGGAAACAGATCTGGTGAATGGCGTTCTGAACCACAGAGGAGTAGTTTTCCAGAGAATACTTTGTTACATAAGCGCAGTATTCCCGGATCATCTCCTGAATCAGTTCCCTGTCCTCCTCCAGGGTCATATTCTGGATGCGAACAGCGAAACGGGCGGAAATTTCATCGATATAATAGGGATGGATGCCGCAGTGTTCAATGCTTTTGCGAAACAGCGTGTTTAAGATGATGAGCTTATGCCGCACCGCCATGACGTCTCCCTGAAACCGTCCGCCGTAGTTGTACCGGTTCATCTGCTGGGATATTTTTTCCGCGGTCTCTTCGTCCCCGGCTGCTACCGCGTCCAGAAGCTGGTTTTCTGTCCGATAGCGCTGCTCCAGCATAACAAAGGAAATTTCCTGGCGGGCCATGGGTTCGTTAAAATATTTCTGGTCAGGGCGGAAATAAAAGGGCAGATAATGATTTTCATATACCGCTTTTAACTCACCCTCAGGAAACATCATCCCCACTGCCGTCAGGATCACCTGTTCAAATTCAACTCCGGCAGAGGGAATATTGCTGCAGTATTCCCTTACAATAGCGGCCGTCTGGCTCCCCAGTTCCTTCTCGGTCCAAAAAAGCTGCTCCGCTGTCTTGACTTCCCGCTGCCAGGGGCCAATGATACATCCCTCTCCATTTGATTCTTCGCCGGGCGGGCAGAATACCGCATAGACCATCTGAAAGGAGTCCTCTCCATAGGTCAGCGTACCCGGCCGGATATCAGACAGAAGATCTTCCCCAAACTTCTGCCAGTCAAAACCGGGTGCCAGTCCGGCTCTAAGCCCCAGATCAAACTGCTTTAATTCTGCAAACGGGGGCTTTACCGGCGTTACCTGAACGTTGTAAACAGCCATCAGCTTGCGCAGTGCAGTCATTGCATCAATGAGCATAGATTTCCCCCCTCTCTTGTTTTTTTGTAATATACCATATTTTGCTGTTCAATGCAATAATGAGGAAGAGGCCCCGGCCGGATAATTCGGACCGGGGCATCAGCTTGCATTTTTATGTGTTTACTGTGCGTTTTTTCTCGCTGCCAGGTCGGACTCGATCTGAGCCATGGTCTTTTTATTCAGATTGAATACAAGGCCGTAAGCGATGAGCTGAACGACTGCGCCAAGCAGATACATAGCAGCTACAAGATAGCGCATATTTAAGGCGACCTCAGGAGTCTGGGCAGCCTGAAGGCTGGCGTTGTAACCAAGCATGGTAGCAGCTACCAGGCCCAGAGAAGGCCCAAGGCCCTGTGCCAGCTTGCGGAAGAAGGAATGAAGCGCATAGGTGGTTCCCTCGTTGCGGGTGCCGAACTTCCATTCCTCGTAATCCATGGCGTCTGCCATCAGAGACCAGCTTAAGCAGTTTCCGATGCCGTTTCCAAGGGCGTTTAAAAGCTGGCAGACAACAAACATGGCAATTCCCTTTCCGTCGGGAGTGATGGGCAGAACCAGCATCAGGATGTAAGCAAGGCAGCTGAGAAGAGCGCCTGCGGTGATGGCCTCCTTCTTGCCGAAGCGTTTTACGATCTTGGCGATAAAAGGCATATACAGGAAGGTTCCGATGTAGGCAATCTGGGAGATCAGACCGGAAATCTGTGCGTTTTTAAAATAAGACTGGAACATGATCTGAGATGCTACCGTAGCCCCGTACATTCCGATGAAATTACCCACAGGAGCCAGAGTAGCGCCTACAGCGGCCCGGTTGCGCATAAAGTGTCCGGCGGCCCTGAAAACGTTGAACTTGGGCGCGTCCTCTTTTAAGGTAATTGTGGTATTTACACGGATCTTGGTATTATTAACCATGAAATGGAAACAGGCCAGACCGATCAGGCCCATTCCAAGAGCGATGATCCAGATGCGCTCGCCGCGCAGGTTGTTGCTTGCGTCGTAGATCAGGATCGGGAGCAGGATGTTGGTGGATACAGAGCCTGCGATGCTTCCTGCGGAACGGAAACTGGACAGCTGCGCCCGGTGTACGGGATCCGCAGAGATCAGGGAAAGCATGGAGCCGTAAGGCACGTTTGCTACGGTATAAAATGCGTCCCAGATGATGTAGCCGGCTACAAAGAGGATATTTTTTGCCATTGCCGGAGCGCCTGTCCAGGGGATGTAACAGAGTGCGCCAGCAAAGGTCAGGCCAAGACCGCCGGCCCAGATGTAGGCTAAGAACTTGTTGCGCTTGTAGGTGTGCCTGTCTGAGTCTACCAGAGCGCCGATCACCGGATCGTTGATAGCGTCCCAGATCTGAACTAACAGCAGAAGAGAGGCCATTACATAAGAGTTGATCCCCATAAACTGAGTCCAGAACAGAGTCAGCGTTCCCTTTAACGCAAAGCTCATGTTGCAGCCGAAGTCGCCCAGCCCATAAGCCAGCTTATCCCGAAAACCGAAGTTTTCTGCAGATTGTGTTGTTATTTTTCTTGCAGTTGTTGCATTTGCCATAAGAAAATCTCCTTCCCAGCCGGTTCCTTTCGTTTCCGGCCTTCACTGTATATGTTTATTATACATTGCAAAAAGTGAAAACTATTAGTAATATTTTATGTCAAATCATGATGATTTTATGGTTATTTAGTAAAAAATCAATATTTAACCCTGCATTTTAATGAAGAATTAACACATTTTACACAAAAACACATAAAGAACGCATAAAGGCAGAAAAATATGCCTATGCAGGTTAGCCTGCAGCACAAATTGTCGTATGGCTGAATAGTTACTTAAAAATAGCAGGGGCATGATGGGCCGATTGCATTTTAGGGTATTTGATGATAGAATAAGCGTATATCGAGTTAAGAGCAGCCGGTGCCGCGGATCCTGTTTGCCGGGATCTGGGGGTAAAAGGGAAGCAGGTGGAAATCCTGTACGATCTCGTCACTGTGAACCGGGAGCATAAAGACATGGAAAGGGTCAGTCACTGGCAAACGTCCTTTCGGAAAATTCCTGAAAGGGCCGGCTGGGAAGGCAGTCTTTATGTGCGGATCGGCAAGTCAGGAAACCTGCCGGCTGTTGGTACAGGAAATCATTTCCAGATCACGAGCCATTGATCGTGCCGGTCAAGAGCGCGCGGCTGCCAAGAGACGGCCCCAGGCGCCAAAAGACCTCTGACTCAGAACGGAGCAGAGGCAGTCTGCCTTCACTCCGGTTTGAGATAATGGATTCCTATACCTTGCCAACCGATACATAAGGATTATGTCTTGTGACAAGGAGGAACAGAACATGAAACTGAAAAAAGCAGCATTACTCTTTGCGGCGGCAGCCTTGACGGCAGGAATGGCAGCGGGATGCTCCGGCAGCCAGAATGCGGCGTCCGGCTCTGTGGAGGAAACAGAAGGAACCCCGAAGACATCTGAGAGCGGGGATCAAACGGAGGCCTCCAGGGCAGCGCAGACGGCTTTGCAGACCCAGACATCCGGTGAAGCCGGCGAGGATGAGGAAAACTACGATACCGGAGACGCCACACTGGATGATCCGCGCAATCAGGATGAGATCGGAGAAAAGGAACTGCTGGTGGTGAGCTTCGGCACCAGCTATAACGACAGCCGGAGAAAGACAATAGGGGCCATCGAGGACGCCATGGAGGTGGCCATGCCGGACTGCTCTGTGCGCCGGGGCTTTACCAGCCAGATGATCATTGACCATATAAAAAGGCGGGATGACGTTTCCATTGACAATGTAGAAGAGGCACTGGACCGGGCGGTAAAAAACGGCGTTAAAACGCTGGTGATCCAGCCTACCCACCTGATGAACGGCTTAGAGTACACCGATCTGGTGAATGAGGCGGCGGAATATGCGGATGCCTTTGAGCAGGTAGCCGTAGGCGAGCCGCTTCTGACCTCGGAGGATGATTTTAAGGCTGTGATCCAGGCGATTACCGACGCAACCAGGGAATATGATGACGGTGAGACGGCTGTCTGCTTTATGGGCCACGGCACGGAGGCAGAGTCCAATCAGGTCTATGCAAGGCTGCAGGAGATGTTAAGGGCAGGGGGCTTTGAGAATTATTTTGTGGGAACTGTAGAGGCAGAGCCTTCTTTAGAGGATGTGCTTGGGTCTGTAAAAGAAGGTTCTTATACAAAGGTGGTTTTAGAGCCTCTTATGATCGTAGCAGGCGACCATGCCAACAATGACATGGCGGGAGAGGAGGAAGGCTCCTGGAAAACGGAGTTTGAGAAGGCCGGCTATGAAGTGACCTGCGTATTAAGGGGCCTGGGAGAACTGGAACCCATCCGGAATCTGTTTGCGGAGCACGCCAGGGCAGCGGCGGACAGCCTGACAAAGTAAGACTTAAGGATACGGAGGGCTGCACTGGGAATGTATCAGGCGCAGCCCTGTATAAGGAGATTTTTCCGGAGGCAAAAGGATATGAAAATCAGGAAAATATGGATCTGCTCTGTTTTGGGGGCCGCCGTGCTTGCGGGGGCGGGCTGCGCACAGAAACAGGCGGGAGCAACCGTTTCTCAAAGTGCTGGCAAACAGGAGACGGCAGAGCGCCAAAAAGAAGCAGCAGAGGGGATGGAGCCTATTTACGCTGCAGCGCTTAAAGATGGCATATATCAGATCCAGGTGGATTCAAGTTCGCCCATGTTCCGGGCAGAGAAATGTGAGCTGACGGTAAAGGACGGCAGTTTGACTGCCAGGATGACCATGAGCGGAAGCGGATATGCAAGGGTATTTATGGGAACCGGGGAGGACGCGGAAAAAGCATCTGAAAGCCAGTGGATTCCAAGCGAGGACACCCGGGAGGGGAAAAATGAATTTACCGTTCCGGTGGAGGCGCTGGACAGGGCTGTTGCCTGCAGCGCCTTCAGTAAAAGGAAGGGAACCTGGTATGACCGCACTCTCGTATTCAAAGCGGGTTCCCTTCCGGCAGAGGCGTTTAAGGAAGGAAATCTGACAACAGTGGAAACGCTGGGCTTAAAGGATGGGAGCTATACTGCCGTTGTGCGCCTGGAGGGCGGTTCCGGCAGAGCTGGTGTGGAATCTCCTGCCAACCTTAGGATTATGGATGGAAAGGCCCTTGTGACGCTGGTCTGGAGCAGTCCCAATTATGATTATATGAAGGTAGGAGAGGAACGGTTTGAACAGCAGAACACAGAGGGAAACTCCGTGTTTGAGATTCCAGTTACAGCTTTTGACTATAAGCAGAAGGTAATCGCCGATACTATCGCCATGAGTACGCCCCATGAGATTGAATACACGCTGATCGTGGAATCTGCCGGGCTGAAAGAGGTGGGAGAATGAGAAGGCCGCGCAGAAGGGCAGCCTTTGTAAGAATGGTCTGTCTGGCAGGGCTGTGCCTTGCAGCGGCAGGCTGCTCCCGGACAGCGGTGTCCGGGAGCACGCCTGCCGGTTCCGGGCCCTCTTTACAGGCGGTTCTGTGGGAAAAACCCGTATCATCCATGGAGCTTTCTTATGCCGATCAGTTTTCCGTCGACCATTATCAGGGCGGTTATGACCTGATTACCATAAAAGAGGGAGGCCGGTTTCTGGTGCTCCCGGAAGGAGGAGACGCAGAAACGGCTTCGTCTCTGGTTCCTGAGGAACTTCCCAAGGACATCACTGTGCTTCGGCGTCCGTTGGACCATATCTACCTGGCTGCCACCTCAGCCATGGACTTTTTTTCGGGCCTGGATGCGGTGGATCGGGTGACGCTGTCCGGCACAGATGTATCCGGGTGGTATCTGGATGCTCCAAAAGAGGCTCTTAAGGCCGGGAGCATGGTCTATGCGGGAAAATACAATACGCCTGACTATGAACTTATTCTGTCGGAAGGCTGTGACCTTGCCATTGAGTCAACCATGATCTATCATGCCCCGGAGGTGAAGGAGCAGCTGGAAAAGCTGGGAATCCCCGTGCTGGCAGAGCGATCCAGCTATGAGAGCAGCCCCCTGGGCCGTATGGAATGGATCAGGCTTTACGGCGTTTTACTGGGAAAGGAAGAGGAGGCAAAGGCCTTGTTTGACCGGGAACTTCAGGCGCTGGAACCTCTTAAGGAGCAGTCCCCATCCCAAAAAACGGCGGCTTTTTTCTATGTGACCTCGAAAGGCTATGTAAACGTGAGAAAGCCTGGTGACTATGTGACTCGGATGATCCAGATGGCCGGAGGCGAGTACCTTCCCCGGCTTGCGCCGGAGGAGGAAAATGCCCTTTCTACCATGAATCTGCAGATGGAGGCCTTTTACAGTGCCTGCAAAGACGCAGATGTTCTGATTTATAACAGCACCATTGACGGCGAACTGTCTTCGGTGGCGGAGCTTCTGGGAAAAAGTCCTCTGTTAGCTGATTTTAAGGCCGTGAGAGAGGGGAATGTATGGTGCACGGGCAAAAATCTCTTTCAGGAAACCATGGGTCTGGGGCAGATGATCCGGGAACTCCACCAGATCTTTACTGAAACTGCACCGGATTCCTCGTCCATGCGCTACATTCATAAACTAAACTGAGGTGAAATCATATGGCTCCGCAAAATCATATATTTTCAAGGAGCAGCCGGATTGTATCCGGTATGCTGTTTCTGGCGGTTCTTCTGGGTATCCTCATGATCTTAAATGTGTGCTTTGGCTCTGTGGCAGTATCTTTGCCAGAACTGTTCGGCCTGCTTTTAAAAGGCCCCACAGAGGATACGGCTTCCCGGATTCTCTGGGATATCCGTCTGCCCCGCCTGTTTGCGGCTGTGATCCTTGGGGGCGCACTGTCTGTTTCCGGCTTTCTGCTTCAGACATTTTTTTCCAATCCTATTGCCGGCCCCTTTGTGCTGGGAATTTCCTCCGGCGCCAGGCTGGTGGTGGCATTTGTTATGATCGCTCTTTTAAATCAGGGACGGACGGCTGGCTCTGTGACTCTGATCCTGGCTGCGTTTTTCGGCTCCCTGATCTCCATGGGCTTTGTGATTCTGGTTTCTGGCCGGGTGAGAAATATGTCCATGCTGGTGGTCTGCGGCATGATGGTCAGTTATATCTGCTCGGCCATTACGGATCTGGCAGTCACCTTTGCAGATGATGCCAATATCGTAAATCTTCACAACTGGTCTCTGGGCAGTTTTTCCGGCATTACCTGGGAAAACGTCTCTGTTATGACTGCAGTGACCGCAGCTGCCATGGCCTGCACCCTGTTTATGGCAAAGCCGGTAAGCGCCTATCAGCTGGGAGAGGTCTATGCCGCAAATATGGGAGTCAATATCCGGCGGTTTCGTCTGGCCCTGATCCTGGTCTCCAGCATACTTTCTGCCTGTGTCACCGCCTTTGCAGGCCCTGTTTCCTTTGTGGGAATCGCGGTGCCGAGACTGATAAAGGGGCTGTTTCAGACGGCCAAGCCGTTGGTCATGATTCCTGGCTGTTTTCTGGGTGGAGCTGTATTCTGCTGCTTTTGCGATATGGTCGCCCGGACGCTGTTTGCTCCGGTGGAATTAAGCATCAGCACGGTTACTGCCATATTTGGAGCGCCGGTGGTGATCTATATGATGGTACATAAAGGGGAAAGGCGGTAGGAAGATGGAAAAGAACCGTATTTTAACGGAAAACCTGGCAGTAGGCTATGGAAAGACGCCGCTGATTCGGGAGATCAGCCTCCGTGTGAGGCCAGGGGAGATTGTTACCCTGATCGGGCCCAACGGGGCCGGAAAATCCACTATTTTAAAGAGCATCATCGGACAGCTGGAGCGGATGGGCGGAACAGTGCGGCTGGTGGGAAAGGATATGGCAGGGATGAAGGAGCGGGAGATCGCCCGCCATCTGTCCGTGATGATGACAGAGCGGATCCGTCCGGAACTGATGACCTGTAAAGAGGTGGTAAGTATGGGGCGATATCCCTACACTGGTCCTCTGGGGGTCCTGGGCCGGGAGGACAGGGAAAGGGTGGAGGAAGCCCTTTCTCTGGTTCGCGCAGAGGAGCTTGCAGACTGTGACTTCGGCTGTATCAGCGATGGCCAGAGGCAGAGGATTCTTCTTGCCAGGGCCATCTGTCAGGAGCCGGAGGTTCTGGTGCTGGACGAACCAACTTCTTTTCTGGATATCCGTCATAAGCTGGAACTGCTGGAGATTCTGAAGGAACTGGTGCGAAAAAAGGGACTGGCTGTACTGATGTCCCTTCACGAACTGGATCTGGCGCAGAAGGTGTCAGATTATATGGTCTGCGTCAAAGGAGACAGGATCGCCGCCTGTGGGCTGCCGGAGGAGATTTTCACCACAGACAGGATCCGGACGCTTTTTGATATCACCCGCGGAACCTACTGCCCCAGGCTTGGCTGTGTGGAACTGGCAGCCCCTGAGGGGCAGCCCCAGGTCTTTGTAATCGGAGGAAACGGCTCTGGGATCCCTGTTTACCGCCGTCTTCAAAAGCAGGGGATTCCCTTCGCAGCCGGGGTGCTTCATGAAAATGACATCGACTGCCCGGTGGCGTCGGCGCTGTCGGCCCATGTAATCACTGAACGGCCCTTTGAGCCTGTTTCCGAAACACAGTTTCGCAGGGCTGCCGCGCTTATGGCGGACTGCCGGGAGGTGGTCTGCTGTATCGGTACATTTGGCCCTATGAATGAAAAAAACCGGGAACTGGCAAAGCTGGGCGGCAGGAAAACGGTTTTCCTGTCAGATGGAGATTGTGCAGGGATATAAGAAAAAGCATGAGCTCCGCCATGGAGTGACCAGAGAAAGGAGAGAGAATGAGAGTATTAGTGAGCGCCTGTCTGCTGGGCGAAAACTGCAAATACAACGGAGGAAACAACCGAAATGAACGTGTTCTTAATTATATCAAAGACAAGGAAGTGATTCCTGTCTGTCCGGAGATCCTCACAATCCTTGGAACGCCCCGGCCGTCAGTGGAAATCGCGGCGGGGCGGATCATAGACAAGGAGGGGAATGACAGGGAGCTCATTTACCGTGAGGGGGTGGAAAAGGCCCTGTCCCGGATCTGCGGGCTAAAAATAGATCTGGCCATCCTGCAGTCCCGCAGCCCTACCTGCGGTGTAAATGAGATTTATGACGGCACATTTTCGGGAAAAAAAATACCCGGTTCCGGGATATTTGCCCAGGCCTTAAGGAAAAAGGGGATCCCGTTAATGGATGCAGAGGACGTTCCGGCCATGATGCTGTGCGGGTACAGGCCAAAATACTGCCAGAAGCTGGCAGAGTTGTTTTACGAGACAGTTCATACGGTAAACCGAAAGGATTATACCAGGGAGCAGGTGGATGCCTGGGCAGACGGCCAGGTGGATCTGGAAGCGTGGAATCGCTCTTTTCTGGAGCACCATACCGTAGTGGCATGGGAGAGCGGGCAGCTTGCAGGTTTTGGCGATATGGCCCGGGACGGCTATCTGGACCGTCTGTATGTGCATAAGGACTTTCAGGGCAGGGGAATTGCCTCCGCCATCTGCGATGAGCTGGAGAGAACCTCCGGCAGAGCCGCTTTTACCGTCCATGCCTCCATTACCTCCCGCTCCTTCTTTGAAAAGAGGGGATACCGAATGGTGAAGGAACAGCAGGTGGAGCGCCATGGGGTGAAGCTTACAAACTTCATCATGGAAAAGCTGCCAATGTAAAATTAACATTTCTCATACATATCCTGGATAGTAAATTTTACATTTCCCTTCTATACTTAAACTCATCAGAAGCAACCATCTGAAAAAACAGAAAAGAAGGGAAATGTTATGAAAAAGAAGAGAGTCATAGCCGGGATCCTGGCGGGAGTTCTGGCAGTGGGGGGCCAGCAGGTATGGGCGGCTACTACTCATTACAACGATTCAGCAGTGACCGGAGGATCCAAAGAGTGGCAGGACTGGACGGGATCGTGGGAGCAGGTGGCAAATGATTACACCTATGTATCCCTGACGCCCGGCGCGGCAGCGTCCCAGTTGAATTTTGCCTGGTACAGCGAGGGAACCAACGCTACGCCTGTGGTATACTTCGGAACAGATGCCAACGATTTAAAGGCCTATAACGGCCAGGCAAGCGGTGTGGATACAGGGCTTACAGGGGGAAAAAGCTATTCCTACAACTATGTGACCGTAGACGGTTTACAGGAAAACACCACCTATTATTATTCGGTAGAAAAGAGCGGCGTAAGAACGCCGGCTGAGGTCTACCGGACAGGCAGCTTTGAAAATGTAAATATCCTCTACGTAGGCGATCCTCAGGTGGGCGCGTCCAAGGGACAGCCTCAGGGAGAAGGAAAGCTGTCGGCCGATGGGGGAGCAGCCAATACAGCGGCCCGCAACGATGGTTTTGGCTGGGACCGCACTCTGGATATCGCTTTAGCCCAGAACCCGGATTTGAACTTTGCAATCTCGGCAGGCGATCAGGTCAACAAGACGGGAAAGCCTAAGGAAGAGGAGTATGCGGCATACCTTTCCGCCAGCGCGTTAAAGAGCCTTCCAGTAGCGACCACCATCGGAAACCATGACTCTCTCAACAAGGATTACAGCTATCATTTCAACAATCCCAACCCTACCGGCCTTGGAATGACAGAGGCAGGCGGCGATTATTACTATACCTACGGCCCAGGCCTTTTTATTGTTTTAAATACCAATAATTATAATGTAGCGGAGCACGAGCAGGCCATAAAGAAGGCGGTAGAGAACTTCCCGGATACAAAATGGCGCATCGTCACCATTCACCAGGATATCTACGGCTCCGGTCTGGATCATTCCGATACGGATGGTATGATCCTGCGTACCCAGCTGACCCCTGTATTTGATAAGTACGACGTGGATGTTGTACTCCAGGGACACGACCATACATACAGCCGTTCCAAACTTCTTTACGGCGACGGAAAGACACACGGCTCTTATGAATTCCGCCTTGATGAGACCGGCAGTGATTATGACTGGGATCATGCATACAATGTAAATACAGACGAGTCTATTTCCCTGTATCCTGAGGATGAGGAGGCGGCTGCCTTAAAAGCGGGATTTACTGAGGATAACCGCTGCTATACCATTGAAAGCTCCGGTCAGTCCGTTGTTACGAATCCCAAGGGAACTCTGTACATGACAGCCAACTCTGCCTCCGGTTCCAAATACTATGAGCTGACTAATTCCAAGCAGGATTACATTGAGGTAAGAAGCCAGAACTGGCTTCCCAGCTACTCTGTGATTAACCTGACAAATGATGATTTCAAGATCACCAGCTATCAGATCACAGATGATGGAAAGGTAGAGACCATTGACAATACCTTTACCATCCATAAGACAACTGACCGATGACAGGAAACAGCAAAACATGAATGAAAAACAGATCTTACAGATCAAAAAAAGATTCTTCCTGGCGGCTGTGGTGCTTCTTGGCATCCTGGCCGTCTGGAAGTTAAATGATATTTCAAAGACTCAGCTTGTAAACCGCACCGGACAGACCTTTGAAACCGGCGTGGTGGTCCGTATCCTGGAGGATAATATCCAGGAGGACGGTACGAGAGTGGGTCAGCAGACCGTAGTGGTGCGGATGACCAGTGGAGTGAAAAAGGGACAGGAACTTACAACCACCAGCAGCGCAGGCTATCTCTTCGGAGCCGCCTGCAGGGTAGGAATGCGGGTGGTGATTCTCCAGAGCGTCGCAGGCGATTCCGTAATCACAAGCGTATATTCCATGGACCGAAAAGAGGTTATGATCGGATTTGCCCTGCTGTATCTGGCGGCTCTGTGCATCGTAGGGGGCAGGAAGGGGGTCAGAGGAGCCCTGGGTCTTGTCTTTACCTTTGGTGCGATCATTTACGTTTATCTGCCGGCCGTCTATTTGGGCTGCTCGCCGTTTTGGACTTCTGTATGGATCTGCGCGATTACTGCGCTGGTCACCATGTATCTGATCGGAGGGGCCACAAAAAAGACCTTATGCGCTACCTTGGGAACACTGGCAGGCGTCATTATCGCCGGGGTTACAGCCGCCATTTTTTCAGAGCTTTCCGGTATCACCGGATGGAATGTGTCAGATATTGAAAGCCTTTTAACACTTTACGAAACAAATGGGATCAAGGTAGGGGGACTGCTCTTTTCCGGACTTTTGATCAGCGCGTTAGGAGCGGTGATGGACGTGGCAATGTCCATCTCCAGCTCCATGAAGGAACTTTGCGATCAGAACCCGGACATCACCCGGCGGGAGCTGATGAAGGCGGGGATGAGAGTGGGACGGGATATGATGGGAACGGATTCCAATACACTGATTTTGGCCTTTGCCGGCAGCAGTGTTTCCATGCTGCTGATGGATTATGCCTATAACCTTCCGTTTTTGCAGATCATCAATTCCAATAACATAGGCATTGCTGTTATGCAGGGGCTTTCGGGAAGCTTTGGGATTGTGCTGAGCGTTCCGGCTACGGTGATGTCCGGGGCTTTTATCTATAAAAGGCAGGGCGTTCACTGAGGTTCCAGAAAGGATACAAAGCGGAATTTCCGATCCAGCAGCCCGCCTGTGAGGCTGATTCCCTTTCCCATGGTAAAGGCTGCCAGGACGGTTCCGATTCCCAGCCCCGCAATATGGCCCAGAAAGAAAAAGGTCATGCATCCGGTGATGATAAGGCAGGTTACATCAAAGCTGATCTTGATTTTGGAATACGGCCCTGAGAGAATGTCGGCAAGTTCTCTGGGAAACAGGTCGGTAGGAATAATAGGGAGCCTGCAGCGGTTGGAAAGGGCGATGCCGACACACAGGATTAAATAGCTGGCGCAGAAATAAAAAAGGCGCAGGGGAAGAGACAGGGGAAGTGCATTGACCCATGGCTCGTGGATGTCGATCATCTTTCCGAAGAAAAATCCGGCTACGAAACTGAACAGGTAGGAGGGCATGAATTTTTTTCGCAGGATCATCAGGCTCAGTACGAGAAAACCCTGGAAGAGATAGGTCCAGGTGCCCAGAGAAAGCAGTGGGAATACCTTCGTGAATGCGTAGGGGACGCTTGAGATAGCGGAGATGCCGGATCCGGAGCGGAGCATTAAAACGACGCCAAGGCTGTTGATGATGATAGCGATGAGGAGGGCAAGTTCGCCTCTGAGAGTAACGGTGTTTGTTTCTTTCATGGAGATTCACTCTTTTCTGTTGGTATTTTCGTATCGTGTGCTGGTAAAGCGCACACTTCCATCTGCGGACAGGAGTGCCGAGCCGTTTTGCCCGCAGGCGGGAAGAAAGGCCGCAGACAGTCCGGTTTATAAATGGTATCCCTGGGAAATGGATACGACTGTTTATTATAAGACGGTGTATGGAAAATTTCAATGTGCAAATGTACTCGTACAGGAAAGAAAGACCGACTGAAAATCGTTCATATTTTCCTGCGGGGACGGTCAGGGGGATTTGGCCGCCAGAGGTATTTAAGCCTCTGGCGGCTTTGTGATGAAAACGCCTACTGTTTCGCAGCTTCTTCTGTTGATGCCAGACTCTGCATATACTGGTGCATGGATTCAGCCACGATCTTGCTGTGGGCCACCGCCTCCACCACGGTGCGTGCACCGTTTACCACATCGCCGGAGGCAAAGATGCCGGGACGGGTGGTGTGGCCGGTCTCATCGGCTACCAGAAGGCCTCTGGCGTCAGCCGCCAGCCCCTGGGTCGTGTTCACGATCCGGTTCTGGGGCCCTTGGCTGATAGAGATGATCACGCTGTCGGCCGGATAAAGCTGCTGGGAACCGGAAACGTCGGTAAAATGGCCGTTTTCATCCTCGATCACATCTTTAAAGATCACGCCCTCGTCAGTGATCTCCACAGGCGCTTTGTTATACTCAAATCGTACACCCTCCAACTGGGCATAGCTGAACTCATGATGGCTGGCGGCTACTTTCTTGGTGATAGAGAAACAGGTCAGCTGCCGCACACCCTTTCGGATCGCGGTTCTGGCTACATCCATAGCTGCATTGCCGGCGCCAATGACGATCACGCGGTCTCCCAGTTCATAGCTGTCCGGATTGTTCAGATAGTTGATGCCGAAGTGCACATGGCCCAGGGTCTCTCCCTTGATATGGAGGGCATTGGGCTTCCAGACGCCGGTTCCCACGAAAATAGCCTTATAACCGTCACGGAACAGATCGTCGATACCGATGGCTCCGCCGATATGTGTGTTGGGGCGGAATTTAATGCCTTTTAAGTCAAGATGGCGGTATTTGAAGTCATCCAGCACCGATTTTGGAAGGCGGAATTCTGGGATCCCGTAGCGGAGAACGCCGCCGATCCGGTCCTTTCCCTCAAAGATGGTTACATCGTAGCCATACCGGGCCAGGATCACCGCGATGGTCAGACCGGCGGGGCCGGAGCCAATGATAGCTGCCCTCATGCCGTTGGAGGGAGCGGGGCCCTGGGTCATCTTATTGGCGTAGGTGGAAGAAATATAATTTTCAATCGTAGAAAAGTGCACCGGAGCGCCCTTGCGCCCCAGTACACAGTGGCCTTCGCACTGATTCTCGTGATTGCAGACCAGGCTGCACACCGTGGTCAGGGGATTATTTTCAAAAAGCACCCGCCCCGCCTCGTCCAGATGACCTTCTTTTAACAGGCGGATCACCTGAGGAATGGGGGTGCTGATCGGACAGCCTTTCTGGCACTGGGGAACCTTACATCCCAGACAGCGGTTTGCTTCATCCATAACGTGTAATGCCATAGAGATTTTCCTCCCTGAAAATGATTTTCCTTCATATATTAACACAAAAATCACTTTGTGGCCAGTGCATAATCATTTGTATGCAATTCTGTTACGAATGATAAAAAATGCACAAGCGTTTTTGATGGAGAAACCAATGTATAAACGACCCCCCCTGTGATTGTTAATAAAATAACACAAAAATCATGGAAATACACTGTAAAATATGTTATATTGATAACAAAGTGCGGATATCCCCCTTGACAGGTATCTGTACGGCTGGCAGTCTGCTGAGAAACAGACTGCAAAAACAGAAGAACAGGAGAGGTATTATTATGAGCAGACAACTGTTTTACAATGGGCTTGTGTACATGGATCATCGGTTTCAAAAACTCTGCGTTCTGACAGAGGATGGAGCGATTGCCGGAATTGGGGAGTGGATTTCGGATCCGCAGGCGGAGCGAATCGATTTAAAGGGACGCCGTCTCACACCGGGATTTCTGGATATTCACACCCACGGCGCTGCCGGGGCAGACGTCAACGGTGCAGATCCTGCAGGGTATGAGAAGATCAGTTGCTTTATGGCATCCCAGGGTACGGTAGGCTGGCTGGGCTCCGTACTGACGGACACAAAGGAACAGACGCTGGCCTGTATTGAAGCTTACAGGAAATGGAAAACAATGGAGCATAAGGGGGCTGTGATGATGGGAATCCATCTGGAAGGGCCATTTCTCAGTCCTGAGTATAAGGGCGCTATGCCTCAATCCCTTTTGCAGGTGAAGAACATCCCGCTGATCGAGGAATATCAAAGGGCGGCAGAGGGAGACATCCGCTATATTACTGTTTCTCCTGAGATAGAAGGTATGACGGAGGACATTCCAAAGCTGAAGGCGCTGGGGATTCAGGTTGCGATCGGCCATTCCGGTGCGGATTACGACACGGCCAGGGCAGCCATTGCAAATGGAGCCATGGCTGCCACCCATACGGGAAATGCCATGAAGCTGCTCCATCAGCATTTTCCTGCTATCTGGGGGGCGGTGCTGGAAGATGATGAGGTGTACTGCGAGATCATCTGCGACGGACGCCATCTCCATCCGGGAACCGTCCGCCTGATTTTAAAGACCAAGGGACTGGATCGGGTCATAGCAGTAACAGACTCCATAATGGCGGCCGGACTGCCGGATGGAGAATACAAGCTGGGGGTCAACGACGTAGTGGTGACAGACGGAGATGCAAAATTAAAGACAGACGGAACCCGTGCCGGAAGTACCCTGACTACGGGAAAGGCGCTGGAAAATCTGGCGGCCTTTACAGGAAAACCCATAGAAGCCCTTCTGCCTCTTCTTACCGAGAACCCTGCAAAACTTCTGGGGCTTACGGATCGTTTCGGCTATATCAAAGAGAACCGCGCAGCCAGTTTTGCAGTTCTGGATGAAATGGGCCGGGTGGCAGAAACCTATGTGGAAGGCAGGCGGGTATTCTCCCGAGATATTTTAAAATAAAATACAATCCGGTTCTTTCCGTCAGAATTTCGTCAGAAATGTGTAAGTTGGCAATCCAGGGGGGCTGTGTTATACTGTAAATGCAATTTAAGAAGATACACAGCAGATATGGGTGAGAGGATGATTCACAATGAAGACGAGACATAAATGGTTGACAAAAACAGTGGCCCTTGCCTGCGCGGTCATGATCTCATGCCCCCTTACTGCCTTTGCCGGCTGGCAGAAGGAAGGGGATACTTATGCTTATTATGAAGAGGACGGTACCAGGGTGGTCAATGACTTCCGCAAATCAGGCAGTCAGTGGTTCTATCTGGATGAAAACGGCCACATTGTAAGAAACTGTGAACGGGAGATAGGCGGAAAGATCTATGTATTTAATGAGAGAGGAGCTATGGATCCCAGTGCCACCAGAAAAGCGGGAGAGAGCGGGAACTCCGGTGCAAAAAGCACTTCGGGCCGTTCCTCGTTTTCTGCGATCAGCAGCAGACAGCAGTATTTAAACAAAACGGCAAATCCCTACATGAATGACAAGACAGTTCAGTGGTTTAATGCCACCTGTGCCATCCTGACCCGGCACAATGCAGGCAATATACGCGCTTTTGGCGGCGGGCTTAAACTGGCGGGCAAAGAGGAAAACGGCGAGGAGATGGATAAGGCTACCAGAGACCAGAACCGCCAGATGTTAAAGGACAGCTGGAACATTACAGACCGGGCGTCTGCGGATGCGGTGCTTAAGGAACTGCTTTCCTCAGCCCGTGAAAATGCTTCGGCCTACGATTACAGCCGTGCCATGTCGAATCTGGGATTTTATTACCTGGCAGACTATTATACAGAGACAGAGGCTTTGGATCAGTCCCTGGAGGTGGCAAAAGAGATTCAGAAATCGTTTGGTTCCTGGGAGGAATTTATAGAGAATTACCTGACTGGATATGAGGAATGGTCGAAAGATACCTCCGGCGACAGAAGGAAGCTTTATGAGAATCTGAAGAACAGCCAGTGGAATCCCTATGCAATAGACTGGAATGTAAAGCTTAAAAAGAGCTGGTAAGAGAAAAATACGGAAAAAATAGACAAAAATGCCCCGCAGAGAGAATCGGCTGATTTTCTGTCTGCGGGGTGTTTTGTCTGCATGGATCATATCTGCCATACCGGAGAGCAAATATAATTCGGCAGCGGGAAAATTCGCTGTAACTCAGCCTGCAAAAAGTCAGAGTCCGTGCGTCAGCAGGTCTTTAACCTCGCAGAACGGACGGATGGAGGGCATATCAGTCTGGTGGTTTCCGACGAGCTTTTCCATCCAGATCATATTATACCAGCGGCCGAACTTGTAACCGCACTGGTGAAATTCACCCACCAGCCGGTAGCCCAGATGGAGATGAAAGTCGGCGCTGTTTCTGGTAAGATACTCATCTTCAGTTTCCGGCCAGGCGATACAGGCATTTAAGTTGAGGATATTCTGGGCGGTGAGAATGCGTTCCAGGGCGCAGTAGAGCTGTTTGCCCACGCCTGTGCGGCGTCTGTCCATATCTACATAGATAGAGGTTTCCACCGCCCAGTCATAGGCTGGGCGTTCATGGAAGGGGCCGGCATAGGCATACCCCAGAATCTGACCGTCCGTTTCTGCGATCAGGTAGGGGTACCGTTTCAGGGTATGGCGGATCCGGCGGGCAAATTCTTCCTCAGAGGGAACTTCATATTCAAATGTAATGGCGGTTCGCTCCACATAAGGGCGGTAGATGGATAAGAGCGCCCCGGAATCATCCGGGACAGCGGCGCGGATCGTAATGGGGGATGGATGGGTCATAGCGTGTACCTCCTGCATATTAAGACTGTTTGTCGGCCGCTGCACAGCAGCAAATCCTGACTTTACGATACAGTGTATCGGATTTGGCGGCAGGAAGCAAGGGGGATTTGATTGATATATATAAATCGAACAGACCTTTGTCCTGCATGGAGGCTGCATACATTGGTCTGGTTTCTTAATAAAAATTAAGAAAAACCGGTTGCCAAGTTAAGATTTATTTTCTATCATAAAGGCATAAACAAGAGGAAAAAGATGTGCTTTCATAAATGTCCGAGCATGGGCCCGGGGTGTGGAAGAGGGCGCACCGAATTTTAAGGAGGAGCAGAAAATGGAGATCAAGAAACCTGCCATGGCGGGAACGCTGGAATCCAGTGACTGCCAGGTAACTGTGGAGCCGGGGGATGGCTCTGTGGAATTCAACCTGGAGAGCGCGGTGATCAATCAGTACGGCAATCAGATCAGAAAGATTGTGATGGAGACCCTGAAACATCTGGATGTGGACAATGTGAGGATCTCAGTGGTAGACAAGGGCGCTCTGGACTGCACCATCAAGGCCAGAGTAGAGGGCGCGGTGTTCCGTTCGGTTGACCAGTATGAAAAACTTCCGTGGGGAGGTGCCATCCGATGATCAATGCAAATAAAA
The DNA here is from genome assembly GCF_013282095.1 of Enterocloster alcoholdehydrogenati. Classification (GTDB taxonomy): domain Bacteria; phylum Bacillota; class Clostridia; order Lachnospirales; family Lachnospiraceae; genus Enterocloster; species Enterocloster alcoholdehydrogenati. The sequence continues at coordinate 460,766 of NZ_BLTJ01000001.1, read as the reverse complement.
AACGTCTGAGACGAACCATGATGTTCTTAAATGCACAGAAGCCGGGGCTTATCAAGGATCCTTATATTTACAGGCCCGATTCCATTATGCTGGATTTGGAGGATGCGGTGGCTGAGAACCAGAAGGACGCAGCCCGTTTTTCTCTGTATCACGCATTAAAGGAGATTAACTACAGAGGCTGTGAAAGGGTAGTCCGCATCAATGGCCTGGATACCCCTTACTGGGAAGAGGACATCCACTGCGCTGTAGCCGGCGGCTGCGATGCAATCCGTATCCCAAAAACGGAGTGCGCCCTGGATGTACAAAGGGTGGAAGCGGTAGTGGAAGAGTGTGAGAAACAGTACGGCATCCCGGAGGGCCACACGCTGATTATGGCGGCGATAGAATCTGCCAGAGGCGTTATGAAGGCTCTTGAGATCTGCGAGTCCTCTGAGCGTATGTTCGGCATTGCCCTTTCCGGCGGTGACTATACCAAAGATCTGCAGACCCATATCACAGGCACCGGCTTAGAGCTTATGGGAGCCCGTCAGAACATGATCATTGCTGCCAGAGCAGCCGGCGTACAGTGCTTTGATACAGTTTACACCAACTTAGACGATATGGAGGGTTTCCGCCGTGACGTGGATACCATCCACCTTATGGGCTTTGACGGAAAGTCCATCATCAATCCTCGCCAGATAGGCATTGTCCATGAGATCTTCACACCCACCCAGAAGGATATCATTTTTGCGGAAAAGGTGGTCAAGGAGATCGATGAAAAGAAGGCCCTTGGAATCGGCGTATTCACCGTAGACGGCAAGATGATCGACATTGCTTTCTATGACGGCGCAAAGAGAACCATCGACCTTGCAAAGGCATCCGGCGTATATAAGGGGGATCTGTAAAATGATAAATGCAGTAGGCAGGGACATTCCCGAAGAGATCTTAAAACAGACTGGAAAAGAAGTGTTCCAGGGAAACCATTACAGGGACGGCTATGTGTATAAAAAGGACGGCCCCTATACAAAATGTGTCATCAACAACAGCGGCTCCAAGCTGGTGGATTCCATTCATGATGTGCTGGTAAAATGCGGCATAAAAGACGGCATGACCTTAGGCTTCCATCACCACTTCCGTGAAGGCGACTATATCGTGAATATGGTCATGGAGGAAGTACACCGGATGGGAATTAAGGATATCACCATCTGCGCCAGCTCCTTAGGAAAAGCCCACGACCCTATCGTGCCTTATATTGAGGACGGAACCATTACCAATATTCAGTCCTCCGGCGTCCGCGGAAAGATTGGTGAAGCCATTTCCGCAGGAAAATTAAAGGGTCTGGCCATCATGCGTTCCCACGGCGGCCGTGTACGCGCTATTGAGAGCGGAGAAACCCGTGTGGATATCGCATTTATCGGAACACCTACCGCTGATGATTACGGCAACTGCCGGGGCATCGGCGGAAAGAGCGACTGCGGCGTTCTTTCCTACGCCATGGTAGACGGTGATTATGCGGACAAGGTGGTTGCCATCACGGACTGCCTGGTGCCGTTCCCCAACTTCCCGGCCCATATCTCCATGACAAAGGTAGATTATGTGGTAGTGGTAGATGCCATCGGAGATCCCAAAAAGATTGCTACCGGCGCCGCAAAGCCCACCACGGATATGAGAAAGCTTATGATGGCAGATTACTGCACGCAGTTTGTAGTAAATACTCCATACTTTAAGGACGGATTTTCCTACCAGACCGGCGTAGGCGGGGCTTCTATCGCCTCTACAATCTCCCTTGCAAAGATCATGAAGGAGAGAAATATCCGGATGCGCTTTGGCGTAGGCGGACTTACAAAACCCATGTGCGATCTTCTGATCAACGGCCAGGCAGATTGTCTGCTGGATACCCAGGACTTTGACCTGGCAGCCGTAGAGTCAGTAAAGAATTTAAAGCACTTCCGTATTTCCGCAGGCGAGTACGCAGATCCCTTTAACAAGGGCGCTGTGGTAAACAAGCTGGATTTCGTGATCCTGGCCGCTCTGGAAGTGGATGTGAACTTTAACTGCAACGTGGTAGTAGGATCCGACGGCGTTATCACCGGTGCTCAGGGAGGCCATCCCGATACAGCGGCAGGAGCTAAGTGCACCATCGTGATTGCACCCCTTCTCCAGGGAAGAATCCCGGCCATCTGTTCCGAGGTTACTACAGTAACCACACCAGGCGAGAGCATCGACGTCGTCATCACAGACTATGGTATCGCCATCAACCCTAAAAGACAGGATCTCATCGAGGCCATGAAAGATGTAGACCTGCCCTTTAAGACCATTGAGGAGCTGCGCGACATTGCGTACTCCATCGTAGGCGAGCCGGAAAAGGTGCAGTTTGGGGACAGAGTGGTAGGTATTATCGAGGCAAGAGACGGCACCATTATGGATGTGGTGCGTCAGGTAAAGAAGTTCGAGTTTGCAGAGTAACCCATCTCCTGGTTGTTAAATCATAACCCCACACTGCAGCTCCCCTTTGTTGTCATGATAATAAAAATGTCCGGCTGTGCATACACAGCCGGACATTGACGAAATATAAACAGTTACGGTACAAAACGGTACCCCACACCTCTTACCGTAATAATATGGGCCGGCTTTTGCCGGTCCTTTTCGATTTTTCCCCGGAGCCGGTTGATATAGACCATAATGGCGTTGTCATCAATGGCTACGGTGGTGCCCCAGACCTGCTCATAGATCATATCCTTTGTATAGATCTGTCCGGGATGCTTGATGAACAGCAGGAGGAGGGCGCTTTCCTTCGAGGACAGGATCAGTTCTTCACCGTCCTTGTAGAAACGCATGGTAGAGGAATCATAGGTAAAGGGACCGCATTCCAGAAGAGAGGACTGGCTGGCCATCATGTTTTTAGTCCGCCGGATCAGCGCTTTTACCTTGGCGCCCAGGACAACGGGGCGAAACGGCTTGGTGATATAGTCGTCAGCTCCGATGGAAAGTCCGTAAATAGAATCATAGTCCTCGTTCCGTCCGCTGACGATCATCACCGGGGTCTGTATGCCGTCCTCCCTGAGATGCTGGATTACTTCAAAACCCTCCATATCCCCTAACATGATATCCATAAGGATCACGTCATAGGTATGGTGCTTTAACCGTTCCAGGGCCTTTGTGCCGCTTCCGGCCGTGTCTGTTTCCAGGTCATTGCTGTGCATAACCTTTTCCAATAATTTACAGATAGACGGGTCATCGTCTACGATCAATACCTTATCAGCCATAATAATTGGTTCCTTCCCAGGGATAAACGTTTTATTTTCTTTGTAACGATCCGTCCTGAATCGTTGCTTTTCTTTCTGCCTATTATACAGTATTATAATATTAGAATCCGGTCAAAGTCAATCGTGAAAGGGAAATTAGAGGATGAAAAGAGGATAAACAGATATGGAAAATAAAGTAAAACAATTGGGCAAAATGGATGCAGACCAGAAGCTGGTCCTGGTTGCGGGTCTGGTAAGTATTCTTTCCATCGCATTTATTTTTATGGGTACCAGGATCTGGGAGGAATATAAAAAGGGCGTCATTGGAAACCAGAAATCCCAGATGCTGCTGACCGCTGAATGTCTGGCAGATAATCTGGAAGGCGTAGTGGGAGAGTATACCAGAGATCTTCACTCTCTCTGGGCCTACAGCAAAGATAAGAGCTGGGAAGAGCAGATAAGGCTCTGGAACTCCTACAGAGAAGGCCACGGCCCTGTGATCCATGATGTGATCCTTCAGGGAAAAGAAGGGGAATGGGGCAGGGGATATCCCCAGGAAAAAATAAAACTGGCAGATTCCGATTCTGTGATTGATGATAAGACAAAGCTGATCCCGGCTTCCATCGGAGAAGATGGGGGCTATGTGGTACTTAGGTATGAACCGGTTCCGGGAGAGAGCGTTTCTCTGGTGCTGGACAGTCAGATTTATTATGAGCAGGTTTTTTCGGGGATTCAGGTGGGAACCAACGGATATGTGGTAATCAAGGATAAAAGCGGTACCATTCTTATGCATCCTGGGCAAAATCAGTACGGCATTGACGTGATCGAAGGCCGCCATGAGATGTATCCGAACAAGGATCTTACCAGCCTTAAGGCCATGATTGACCATCAGCTGGAGGGACGCACCGGAGTGGAGGAATATAATTCCTACTGGTGGACAAAGGAAGGCGCGCCTGCGGTCCGAAAGCTAAGCGCTTATACGCCTGCAAACATTGGAGAGGACTTTCTTGTAGTCAGTGTAGTCATTGATTATGACGATATCTATATTCCGGTGGAAACGGGATTTTTCCGGATCATTCTGGTCTTTATCTGCGCGTTTATTACGGCTCTTTCCATGGCGGTTTATATGTTCAGGCTTTTCCTGCAGAAAAAAGAAGATAAGGAGCAGATTGCTTATCTGACGGAACTGAACCGTATTCTGGAGGAGATGCACCAGAGCGAGGAAACCATTGCCCATCAGCAGCGCTTACAGATCATGGGAACCATGACCGGCGGTATTGCCCACGAGTTTAACAACCTGCTGACTCCGATTATGGGGTATGCAGATTTTCTGATGATGGAGCTGCCGGAGGACTCTGATGGGTTTGACAGTGCCAGGGAGATCTATGGGGCGGCCGAGAAGGCCAAGGAGATCATCCAGCAGATTTCCTCCTTAAGCCGTAAAAATATTGAAACCGCCTTTAAGACGCTGGATGCGTCCAGGGTACTCAGGCGGGCGGTGAAGATGGTCCAGTCGGTCTGCCCCGCCAACATTCGTCTTACAGGGGAAATGAAGCTGGACGGGGTTTTTATTATGGGAAATGAGACACAGCTGAATCAGGTCATTTTAAATATCGGCGTCAATGCAATCCATGCCATTGGCCGGGAGGAGGGCGGACAGATCCGTGTCAGCGCCCGCGTCCTTAGAAGGGAGGAGCTGGAGCCGGAGGTTCCTCTTGGAAAGAAGGAGAGCTGGAGCCGTTTTGTGCAGATCAATATTGAGGACAACGGCTGCGGCATGAGCCCGGATGTATTAAAGCAGATGTTTGATCCGTTTTTTACCACAAAGAAGGGCGGAAAAGGCACAGGCCTTGGTCTGGCCCTCACAGAGCAGATTGTCACCTCCCATCGGGGCTTTGTCTGCGCTGACAGCCAGGCGGGAAAGGGGACGGTATTCCATCTCTACTTTCCGGCAGTAAAAAAGGATGAACAGGAAACCGCCGCAAATGCCGCCCTGTACCATCAAAATGACCCGGAGAACAGAAAGAAAAAAGGAGAAAATACGGGGATGTCCATACTTCTGGTTGACGACAATCCCAAGGTCCTGCGCCTTTTGGAAAAGAGTTTTGCCAGACTGGGAGTAACAGCTGACGCGGTTATGAGCTTTGAAGAAGCCAGGGAAAAGCTGAAAAACGGTCATTATGACGCTTTGGCGGCCGAGCAGTTTATTAAAGGAACCTCGGCGGTTAATTTCTGTATGTCCATCCAGGCCTTGAGCCCAGGTCTGATTCTGTTAGTCATGGCAGATCAGGTAGACCAGGAGCTGGCAGAAGCCAGGCAGCGGGGCATCATTCATGGATATGTGTCCAAACCGGTGTCGGACGCCGCTATTTTGCGGGCAGTGACAGAGGCTGCAAAAGGAAGAATTATAACGGAATCTTAACAAACTGTAAGCGCAGCCTTAAGGAGACTTAAGCCGTTGTCCTTTCTCATGTAAGGTTCTGGCCCTATACTGAAACCATAAGGAACAAACGTGTCTAAGATGTGATCAGAGGGCGTGCGGGAAGGAGAGGAGAAAGGGCAATGAATGAAACCATGCTTGCGATCCTGGGATTTGCGGCAATCATCATGCTTATTTTTCTGCTGCTTAGGAATGTGACCGCACCGGCCATTGCTTTTGTCGGGGTGTCTGCAGTGACGGCAGTGATCCTTGCGGGGACGGGAACCTTTACCATTAAGGAAATGGGAGATTTTATCAGCGCCGGTGTAAAGAGAGTACATTCTACGGCGGCTCTGTTTATCTTTTCGGCATTATTCTTCGGGATAATGACAGACGTGGGGATGTTTGACAGCATCATTGATGTTTTGATGAAGCGTGTGGGAAATAATGTAGTAGGCGTTGCCCTGATGACCTGCGTCATCGCCATGATGGGCCATCTGGACGGAGGCGGGGCAGCTGCTTTCTTAATCACAGTTCCCGCAATGTTTCCGGTATATAAACGTCTGCGGATGCGTCCTGTTGCATTGCTTTTAATCTGTGTTACCGCTATGGGTGCCGTGAATCTTCTGCCCTGGAGCGGGCCTGTGATGAGAACAGCCTCTGTGCTGGAAATTGAGGCAAATCTGCTGTGGATGAAGCTGTTCCCCATACAGCTGGTAGGCATTGTAATTGCCCTGTTTACCGCTGTTTTCTGGGGAGTGGCTGAAAAAAGAAGAGGGGCGGGAGGAAACAGCGCTCTGCCCGGGTATGATGACGATATGCCGGCGGAAGGGGACAGCGTCCGCAGCAGTAAGCTGGGGCGTCCGGAGAAATTTTGGTTTAATGTGATCCTGACGCTGGCTGTGATCCTGTGTATGGTATTCTTAAAAGCACCTTCTTATTCTATATTTATGATCGGCTGTGTAATCGCCCTTTTAGTGAATTATCCGGGTGAAAAACTCCAGAACAGGGTGATCTGGTCTCATTTCGGTTCAGCTATTATGATGACTTTTACGATCCTTGCGGCCGGTATGTTCTTGGGTATTCTGGAAGACAGTCAGATCATGAACCACATGGCAAATGTACTGGCATCCGTTATCCCCCAGTCCATGGGACAGTTTCTGCCCCTTATCATCGGCGTCCTGTCCGTGCCGCTGACTCTGCTGTTTGGCACAGATTCATATTTTTATGGCCTTCTCCCGGTACTGACAGGAGTGGGAAACAAATTCGGCGCAGATCCGATTCATATCGGTATGGCCATGGCAGTATGCCGCAACGGCGCTGCTTTTATGAGCCCTGTTGTTCCTGCTGCCTTCCTGGGCACAGGTCTTGCAGGGGTAGAGATCAAGGACCATATTAAGACTTGTTTCTTCTGGATCTGGGGAGTAAGTATCGTCAGCATGATCTCTGGTTTGCTTTTAGGTGTGCTTCATATAGCATAATATTCGATATAATGATGTGATGTGATGAAAACGGGCTGTGTCTCTTTTCCAAGTACCCGGAAAAGGGGATGGTCTGTTTTCATTTTTAGAAAAATTTAAGATCTCAGTCTTGCAAAGACTGCGGTCTTGATGGTAGGATATTTTTTATAAATGCTCAAAAAGGAGGAAAAGTCCCATGCTGGAAGGAAAACCTCTGACAGGCAGCGATCTGGAGCGCCTGAAGGAATTTTTAAAGAAAATGGATCTGGACTATGATCCTGGAATCGAATACACCATATGTCTGGAGGATGAAGATTATAACATCATCGCTGCCGGTTCGGCAGAGGAAAATGTACTGAAATGTATTGCCATTGCCCCGGAGTGCCAGGGCCAGGGACTGACAGGAACTGTGATCTCCCAGCTGATTCAGTATGAGTTTGAGAAGGGGCGCAGCCATCTTCTCATGTACACAAAGCCAAAAAACCAGGCCATGTTTGAGGATCTGGGCTTTTATACGATCCTGAAAACAGATCGTGTGCTGTTTATGGAAAATAAAAAACAGGGGTTTTCCGGCTTTTTGGATGCCATTCAAAGGGAGACGCCCGAAGCCGCTTTACAGCCGGAAGCAGTGGTAGGATCCATTGTGGCCAACTGTAATCCCTTTACCCTGGGCCACCGTTATCTGATCGAAGAAGCTCTAAAGCGGTGCGATTACCTGCATTTATTTGTTCTTTCAGACCGCCGCACCTTTTACAGCCCCGCAGACCGCTTTCAGATGGTTCAGGCCGGAACCGCAGATCTGGAGCGGGTGATTCTGCACAGGGCCTCGGACTATATCGTGTCAGCAGCTACCTTTCCTACTTATTTCATGAAGGAAAAGACGGAAGCGGGAAAGGCAAACTGCCGTTTGGATCTGGAGCTTTTTGGAAAACGCATCGCGCCTCCCCTGGGTATTACCCGACGCTTTGTGGGAACAGAGCCGGAGTGTGCAGTGACGGACTGTTACAATGTAACTATGAAAGAAGTGCTGCCGGATCTTGGTATTCAGGTGACGGAGATTCCCAGAAGAGAGATTGGAGGAGAAGTAATCAGCGCTTCTCTGGTGCGTGCGGCCGTGAAGGAAGGGCAGCCGGAGAAAATAAGGGCGCTGGTGCCGGAGAGTACCTGGAAGAGGATCCGGTCTACAGACGCCCGGAAGGCTTGATGGACGGCTGCAGAAGACCGCTGTCTGCGCAGTTTATGAGGAAAAGCGCTTAAAAAGGAGAAAATGCAGTGAAGCATATCTATGTAAACGGAAAAGTCTACACTGGGGAACTTCCTCTGGTTCAGGCCTTTGGGGAGGAAGAGGGGAAATTTGTCTTTGCTGGTTCTGATGAAGAGGCGGCGGCGCTTGCAGAACCGGGGGATAAGGTGACGGATCTGCAAGGCCGCTTTGTATGCAGCGGCTTTAATGACAGCCATATGCATTTGCTGAGTTATGGAAGCAGCCTGAGCGCCGCCCGGCTGGCTGCTCATACGGGAAGCTTAAAAGAGATGCTTCAGTATTTTAAGCAGTTTAAAACAGCCCATCCTGTTCCGGAAAATGGCTGGCTGATGGGCCGGGGATGGAATCAGGATTACTTCACAGATACAGACCGGATGCCGGACCGACATGACTTAGATCAGGTATCGGATACCGTTTTGGTCTGCGCTGTCCGCGCCTGCGGCCACTGTCTGACCGTCAATACGAAAGCCCTTGAGTTTTTAGGCGTCACGGCAGACACCCCACAGCCGGAGGGCGGACGGATCGGCATGGATGAAAATGGCCCGGATGGCCGTTTTTTTGACAGCGCTATGGATCAGGTGTACCATGCTGTTTTGCCGCCTGACAAAGAAGAGATCAAGCGCAGGATCCGCCTTGCCTGCTGTGCCTTAAATTCCTACGGAATTACCAGCTGTCAGACTGACGACTACTGTGTGTATCGGGATATACCCTGGCAGACCGTCAATGAGGCGTACAGGGAACTGGAGAAAGCCGGGGAGCTGACGGTTCGGGTCTATGAACAGTGCAATTTTACAGAGACTGCCGATGTAAAGGGCTTTGTGGAGGCCGGAAATATCACCGGAGCCGGTACAGAGTATTTTAAGCTGGGGCCCTTAAAGCTGCTGGGAGACGGGGCGCTGGGGGCAAGAACCGCGTATCTTAGCCGTCCTTACGCCGATGCCCCCTCTGCCCGCGGAATTCCCGTATTTTCTCAGGAGACCCTTGATGAGATGATCGGCTATGCAAATGCCGTCGGGATGCAGACAGCAGTCCACGCCATTGGAGACGCCTGTCTTGACCGGGTTCTTGCAGCCTATGAAAAGGCCTTTAAGGAACATCCGAGGAAGGATCACCGTCATGGGATTGTCCACTGTCAGATCACCCGGCCGGATCAGCTTAAAAAGATCGCCCAGATGGGGCTTCATGTATATGCACAGAGCATTTTCCTGGATTATGACAACCATATTGTAAAGGAACGGGTGGGAGAGGAACTGGCGGCCACCAGCTACAGCTGGAAAACGCTGATGAATATGGGGGTATCGGTGAGCAATGGAACGGACTGCCCGGTGGAAGTGCCGGATGCGCTGGCCTCTATGGAATGCGCGGTTACAAGAACCTCTTTAAAGGATCATACAGGCCCGTATCTGCCCAAGGAGGCATTTTCTGTAAAAGAGGCCCTGGACAGCTACACCATCCGAGGGGCAGAGGCAAGCTTTGAGGAAGGGATCAAGGGAAAGATCTGTCCGGGGATGCTGGCTGATTTTGTGGTGCTGGAGCAGTCTCCCTTTGAAGTGAAACCGGAAAATATCCACAGAATCTCGGTGTATGGGACGTATCTGGGCGGGAAAAAGGTATTTGGCTGAGAGGGCACAACAGTACAAGTTACGATGAGAGGAGAGATGCGTCGTATGACAAAGAAAGAATTGGCCCTGAAACTGATCCAACGTTTAAAGGAGGCATATCCGGAGGCGTCCTGCACCCTGGATTATAACCAGGCCTGGAAGCTTCTGGTGGGAGTCCGGCTGGCAGCACAGTGTACGGATGCCAGAGTCAATGTGGTCACAGAGGAACTTTATAAAAAATATCCCGATGTGGATGCTTTAGCCGCTGCATCGCCGGAAGAGATCGAAGACATTGTAAGGCCCTGCGGCCTTGGCCGCAGCAAGGCAAGGGATATAAGCGCCTGTATGCGGATTTTAAAGGAAGAATACGGCGGCCAGGTGCCGGATGACTTTGACGCCCTCTTAAAGCTTCCGGGTGTAGGCCGCAAAAGCGCCAACCTGATCATGGGGGATGTATTTGGGAAGCCGGCTATCGTGACGGATACCCATTGCATCCGTCTGGTAAATCGTATGGGGCTGGTGGATCATATAAAGGATCCGAAAAAGGTGGAAATGGCGCTCTGGAAGCTGATTCCGCCGGAGGAGGGCAGCGACTTCTGTCACCGGCTGGTTTTTCATGGAAGAGAGGTATGCAGCGCAAGAACCAGGCCTGACTGCGAGCATTGCTGCGTGGCAGATCTCTGCGCCAGAGCCGGAGTCTGATAGGAGGGCTGCGGGCTTTTGAAGAAAAGGAGAAAAATGCAGCCGTTGTCTGCATATAGTTAAAAAAAGCAAAAAGGCAGAGATACCTTGGAACAGGAACTGATATATGTGGTAAAAGAGGGGGATAACGTGGATCAGATTGCCCGGACAGCCGGTATACCGGTAGAGGAGCTGATCTGGGCCAACCAGCTGGAAGCTCCCTACCGTCTGGCTGTGGGGCAGTCCCTTTTTGTGGGTACGCAAAGCAGTGTACAGGCCGGCCGTCCCTCTCTTTATACCTTTGGGTATGTGTATCCTTTTATTGACCGGCAGATACTTGACGAGACGCTGCCGTGGCTTACGGATCTTTATGTTTTCTCCTACGGATTTACAGCGGAGGGGGAGCTGATCCCTCCCCAGACGGAGGACGGCCCTGTGATAGAGGCCGCCAGAGCCGCAGGGGTGCGGCCTGTAATGGTGCTTACTCCCCTGGGACCGGACGGCCGTTTTAACAATCATCTGGTGACAGAGCTTTTTGCCAGTGAACGGGCCGTCCGACGCCTGATCTGGCAGTTAGGGGTCATGATGACGGAGAAGGAATATGAGGGTCTGGATATTGATTTTGAATATGTATCTGCAGGGGACCGAAGGGATTTTGCAGAGTTTATCGGTCTGTGTGCCAGAACCTTCAATCCCTTTGGCCTTACGGTCACAGCGGCTCTGGCTCCCAAGACCTCTGATGATCAGCCGGGGCTTCTCTACGAGGGCATGGACTATAAGGCTATCGGCGAGGCTGCCAACCGGGTGATGCTTATGACCTATGAATGGGGGTATTCCCAGGGGCCGCCTATGGCCGTTGCTCCGATCCACATGGTACGCCGGGTGGCGGATTATGCCTTGACCCGGATCCCGGCAGAGAAAGTCAGTCTCGGTATTCCCAATTACGGGTATGACTGGCCTCTTCCCTATGAGAGAGGAGTTACCAGGGCAAGAACCATAAACACTCTCCAGGCCATACAGCTTGCCATTGACCACGGCTCTGTGATCTATTTTGACGAGCTGGCTAAGTCCCCCTATTTTCACTACTGGCAGTATGGGATCCGCCATGAGGTCTGGTTTGAGGATGTCAGGAGCTTAAAGGCTAAGTTTGACCTGATAAAAGAGAAGGGGCTTACAGGTGCGGGTTACTGGCAGTTAATGAGCTTTTACCGCCCAAACTGGCTTCTTCTTGTACGGATGTTTGAGCTTGCAAAGGGAAATTTCCTATAGTATACTTTTTACAGCGGCAAACGGGCAGATTCGCTGCAAATGAGAGAACACAAGAGAAAGGAAGATATAACTATGAGCATTAGAATCGGAATCATGGGCTACGGCAATCTGGGAAGAGGCGTGGAATGCGCCATAAAGCATAATCCGGATATGGAATTAAAGGCAGTATTTACGCGGAGAGATCCCGGCGCTCTTTCGGTTCTGACAGAGGGCGTGAAGGTGTATTCCGCAGAGGATGCTCCGTCCATGAAAGATGAGATTGACGTTCTGATTCTCTGCGGAGGCAGCGCTACTGACCTTCCAGAACAGACCCCCCGGATGGCAGAGTATTTTAATGTGGTAGACAGCTTTGACACCCATGCAAAGATCCCGGAGCATTTTGAGGCAGTGGACCGGACAGCATCAGACCATGGCCATGTGGCAGTGATCTCCGTAGGCTGGGATCCTGGTATGTTCTCCTTAAACCGCCTTTACGCCAATGCCATCCTTCCCGGAGGAAAGGATTATACCTTCTGGGGAAAGGGAGTAAGCCAGGGTCATTCTGACGCGGTCCGCCGCATCCCCGGCGTAAAGGACGCAAGACAGTATACCATCCCTGTTGAGAGCGCCCTGGAGGCGGTAAGAAGCGGCAGCCAGCCGGAACTTTCCACCAGACAGAAACACACCAGAGAGTGCTTTGTAGTGGCAGAGGAGGGCGCTGATAAGGAGGCGATAAAGGAGGCCATTGTCACCATGCCAAACTATTTTGCAGACTATGACACTGCCGTTCACTTTATCAGTGAGGAAGAGCTTTTAAGAGACCATGCGGGGATTCCTCACGGCGGCTTTGTGATCCGTACGGGAAACACAGGCATGAAGGATGAACATTCTCATGTGATCGAGTACAGCTTAAAGCTGGATTCCAACCCTGAGTTTACCTCATCTGTTCTGGCTGCTTATGCAAGAGCTGCCTATCGCTTAAGCCGGGAAGGAGCAAAGGGCTGCAAGACTGTGTTTGACATTGCGCCCGCGTATTTAAGCCCGGAGGACGGGGCATTTTTAAGAAAACATATGCTGTAGGAGGAATTCTATGACCTATATCCGCAAGACCATCTGCCCTTATGACTGTCCGGCCACCTGCGGCCTGCTGGCAGAAACAGACGGAAAGCGTATCCTTAAAGTCTTTGCAGATCCGGAGCATCCCGTTACAAAGGGACTGATCTGCAGAAAGATGCAGCACTATGAGCAGTCCATAAACAGCCCGGACCGTATTCTTACGCCTATGAGACGCATCGGAGACAAGGGCGAGGGAAAGTTTGAGGCGATTACCTGGGAGGAAGCCGGAAAGGAGATAGCAGACCGTTTTAAAAAGATCCTGAAAGAGGATGGCCCGTCCGCCATCCTTCCGGCCTACTACTCCGGCACCATGGGCGTGATCCAGAGAAAGTGCGGAGAGGCCTTTTTTAATCGTCTGGGGGCCTGTTCCCTGGTTTTAAAGCTCTGTGCCAGCGCAAAGGGCTCAGGGTATGAGGCGGTGATGGGAAAAACCAGCTGCCTGGAACCGGAGGAGTTAAAACAGAGCAGTCTGATTCTGGTGTGGAGCAGCAATGTAAAGGCCACCCGGATCCAGGCCATGCCTGTTTTGCAGGAGGCCAGAAGGGCCGGGAAAAGGGTTGTCCTGATTGAGGCCTGTTCCAGGGAAATGGCGCCCTACTGTGACGAGACGATCCTGATCCGGCCGGGAACGGACGGGGCGCTGGCTCTTGCCATGATGGAGGTAATAGCAGAGCAGGGCCTTCAGGATGAGACGTTTTTAAGGGAGCAGTGTCTGGGATATGAGGAATTTCTTCCCATTGTAAAACAGAGTACCCCGGAGTGGGCAGAGGGCATTACCGGGATCCCCGCAGAGGTCATCCGAAGGCTGGCTCTGGAGTTTGGACAGGCAGAGACTCCGGCTATTTTTCTTGGAAGCGGTTTTTCCCGTTATGGAAACGGCGGCATGACGGCAAGGCTGATTACCATCCTGTCCGCCTTTACCGGAGCCTGGAAGAAGCCGGGAGGCGGTCTTTGCGGCAGCGAGCACAACGGGGGGCCTTTTGTGGACAGCCGCCGGGTGGCGCGGCCGGATTTCAGAAAGACGCCGGGGCGGATGGTAAATATCAACTGCCTGGGCTCCGCTCTGACAGACACGAAAAAGGATATCATAAAGGCCTTTTTCGTCTTTGGAGGAAATCCTGTCAATTCAGTCTGTAACCAGGCGGAGATGATTCGTGGCCTTCTCAGGGAAGATCTCTTTACAGTGGTTCATGAGCGTTTCCTCACGGATACGGCCCTGTATGCGGACATTCTTCTGCCCGCTGTCTTCTCTGTGGAGCAGACAGACTGTTTTAAGGCCTATGGGTACCGGACCTTCAGCGTAGGAAGAAAACTGGTAGATCCCCAGGGAGAATGTAAGAGCAACTGGGATATGTTCTGTTTTCTGGCGCAGGCCATGGGCTTTGAGGAAGAGCATTTTAAACGGACGGAGGAAGAGATGCTGGAGGATCTGTTAAGCCATCCTGAGCAGGGACTTCTGGAACTGACAGAGGATGAGTGGAGGAAACTGCGGGACAATGGAACCATCCGCCAGCCCTTTGGGGATCACAGCCATTTTAAAACGCCCTCAGGAAAGCTTATGATTGTCAATAAGGAGCTTGAGGATCCCGTTCCCTGCTACAGGGAGCCTTACGGGGGAGAATACCCTCTCCGGCTGATCAGCGTGCCGGACAGCCATACTTTAAATTCCATCTTTCTGGAGCGCCCTGATCTGGTGGCAAAGCGCGGCCCTGCGGCTTTGATGCTCCATCCTCTGGACGCAGCAGAGCGGGGAATCAGTGAGGGAGATCCTGTGACTGCCTGGAATGATCTTGCACAGGTGGAGTTTACTGCTTCTGTGACCTGGCAGGTAGCAAGGGGAACGGCGGCAGTGTCAGGCGTTTACAGTTCTGCCATAACGGGAACAAAGCTGCTTTTTAATGCCTTAAACCACGAGAGAATCTCCGATATGGGGGCTACCACGCTGAACGATAACAGGGTGGATGTAAAAAGGAGGACAGAGTGAAACATCACCTGGAGCATTTTCATGAAATGAACACGATGACACGGAGGACGAAATTCCTTCTTTTGTCTTTGATGCCATGGTATTTTATCATTATCGGCCTGGTGGTGCAGCCGCTTCCGGAGATTCTTCCCGGCCTCCTTCGGATCATGGTGGAGCCGGATCTTCTGATTACGGATTACTTTGCAGTAGGCGGGATTGGTGCGGCAACGATTAACGCCGGGCTGATTACACTGATCTGTCTTGCCATGGTTTACTTTATGGGGATGGAGATGAGCGGCCATACCATTACAGCCACCTTCCTGATGTTCGGTTTTTCCCTGTTTGGAAAGAACCTGATGAACATATGGGCCATCTTAGCCGGCGTGTTCCTCTATTCAAAATACCATAAGACCTCGTTTCAGCGGTATTTTTACATCGGGCTGTACGGCACCAGCCTTTCGCCCATTATGACTCAGATGATGCGCCTGGGCCATTTTCCGGTGCCGGTGCGCCTTCTGATCGCTCTGGCAGTAGGCATCGCCATTGGTTTTGTGCTTCCGCCCTTAAGTACCCATGTGCACTACGCCCACAAGGGGTATTCCCTCTATAATGTAGGTTTTGCAGCCGGTATCATCGCTACCGTGGTAGTGTCCCTGGCAAAGTCTTTTGGCCTGGAGATTGAGTCGCGTCTGATCTGGTCAGAGGGAAACCAGATATTGTTTGGCGTGCTTTTGGCTCTGCTGTTTGGCGTTATGATCGCAGCGGGAGTGGCAGTCCGGGGAAAGACCATATGGGAATCCTATATGAGGGTGATCCGGGATCCGGGCCTTGCGGGCGCTGACTTTTTTAAAGCGGAAGGCGGGGCGACTACAGTCTTTAACATGGGGATTAACGGCCTGTTTGCAACCTTTTTCGTGCTGGCGGTGGGAGGAGATATGAACGGGCCGACGATCTGCGGCATCCTGACGATTGTGGGATTCAGTTCCACTGGAAAGCATATCCGAAACATCGCTCCTGTGATGTTGGGAGTGTATCTGGCAAGCTTTACAAAAAACTGGGCGCTCAACGACCCAGCTCCGATTCTGGCTCTTTTGCTGTCCACCACCCTGGCGCCGGTTGCAGGGCAGTTCGGCGCTGTGGCCGGGCTGCTTGCAGGCTACCTTCACTCATCCGTAGCCCTTCAGGTGGGAGTGATCTATGGAGGCATGAATCTTTACAACAACGGTTTTGCCGGCGGTATCGTGGCGATTTTCCTGGTGCCTGTGATCCAGTCTATCAGCGACAGGAGAGCCAGGGCAAGAGGCGGGCTTTCTCTGTAAATGTGCGTAAAGGGCAAATATTTACAGAAAATATCTTGCTAGAGAGCATATGTAATTGTATAATAAAAGAAGCGTGGGATCCCGGCAGAGAGATCCTGAGCGCATATGTGTGTACATACAGAACGTCCTGTATTGATAGCTGCGATATGTTTGCGTGCGTCGGCAAAAAGCGGCCACAGGGGAAAATTACAGGGGAGCTGCTTATGATACACGAACATCAGGGAGGAAATGAAGATGAACGACGAAAGATATGACAGAGGGGAAAGACCAGCAGATAAAGGGGGATTCCTGTGGGGCCTTTTAGGCTGCTGTATCCCGATCGCAGGCCTGGTTTTGTTCCTTGTATGGAGGGATGAGCGGCCTAGAACAGCCAAGGCGGCGGGAATCGGAGCGCTGGTTTCTGTGGGCCTTACGATCCTGTGCTATGTAGGATTTTTTGCACTCTCTATCGGCACGGCGGCTCTGGTGGGCAGTGCAGGCCTGTAAGGAGCAGCAGGGGTCATGGGGCGTTTCTTAAGAATCTTTTTTGGCTGCCATGCCAGACCTGACCGGTCCTTTTACTGGAGGGGGAAACAGTTTCCCATCTGCGCCCGGTGCACCGGGGAACTGGCGGGGATGTTGGCGGGAATTCCCTGTATCCTGTTTTTCGGCTACTTTAAAGTTCCGGTTATGATTCTTCTGATGATCCCAATGATCGCCGACGGCTTTTTACAGCTCCTTACATCTTATGAGAGTAAAAATGGGAGAAGATTTGTCACCGGCTTTCTCTTTGGTCTGGCCTTTGACAGTATTCTCGTGTATTTTCACAGAGCCTGTGTGATGGCGGCAGCGGAGCTTGTGAAACTGTTCATCAGGGACGGTGCAGCAGTGGATCGGGCCAGGGATCTGTTTTTATAATGAGACGGAAGGCGGGGTGCATCCTGGGGGTTCTTTCGGAGCGAATCCGTTTTTTAAACATCCGAATACAGATCCGTTTCCCTGCCTGCAGCAGACAGGTGGGCAGACATGGACTGTGCAGGGCGCTTTTTACACAAAAACAGGAGAAGGCAGAACGTGACTGTTCAGTCTTCTCCTGTAATAGTTACAGCCATTTTGTGGGGCTTGCAGATGATAGTATCGGTGGATAGCTGTTTTTTGCCCTGGCGGACGCAGAGTTTATCCGGGCAGTCGGCATCGTCACACCAGATCTGTCCATGTTCGATGACCAGATGGTTCATGCCGCCTCCTGGGATGTTTACAGTAAATTCCTGATCCTTTTTAAGGGAAAGTGCTGCAATCTCCTTTCCGTCTACGGAAATATGGGCGGTCTGTCCCTGGGGAGCCGGAAAAAGGTACTGGTATCCCAAAAGAACCGCGGCCGCAAAGAGAAGGACCGCTGCTAAAAAAGAGTTCGGCTGCGGGGGATGCTGCTTTTTTTTCATCAGGCCGCCGCCTGCCTTAAGCACTCATTGATTCCGTTCACAAAGCCTGTAACGTTGATGCTTACAGAGGCAATGGCATCTTTTGCATATCCCTGGGCGTCTGCCAGCTGGCTTACGCTTTGATGCTCGATCACATAAGCGGCAAGGGCTTCTGACTGGGCTTTCCAGGTGGGGCCGTCCTCAGTCATGACATAGAGGCCCTCCATGGATAATTGCTGCTTGCCGACTCCGTCAGCGCCTATGCAGTCCCAGGTGCAGGCGGTAATGACGCCGTCTTTCACGGTCAGTTCAACCTGGTCGGAAAAGCCCTTGGAATCCGCGGTTCCCTCATAGCTGTAAACGCCGTCCTTTAAAGGAAATTCCGGCTGATTTGTGGTTACAGGCCCCCTAAGAACCTGGTAAAGCGGCCCGGAAGCAGCCACAAATGCAAGAGACAGGACTGCCATGATCAGAAAACCGGCGAGGCTCTGTTTTGTAGAATGGTTTTGATTCATAGTCAGATACACTCCTTAAAAATTGAATTTCTGCCGGCTGTTCTTTCGCCCGCTGGACGAGAAGGAAAACCGGCTTATATCTACCTGTTTATTTTACCATAGGAACGGAAACTTTGTAAAGCAAGATTCAAGTATACATCAGACGGATACACGCAAAGGAGGCTGCATTTACCCATGAATATCCGAACAGGAAGGACCGCTCTGTACGGCCTTCTTATTGCTCTCGCCTTTATTTTTGGCTACATCGAGACCCTTATCCCCGTTTATCTGGGAGCGCCGGGGGTCAAGCTGGGGCTGGCAAACCTGGTGACCATCATCGTTCTGTACGCGCTGGGATTTTTGCCGGCCGTTTGGATCAGCCTGGCCAGAATCCTTCTGATCGGTTTTACATTTGGAAGTATGTCTACCATTCTGTTCAGTCTGGCAGGCGCAGTCTTAAGCCTTACGGTTATGTGGATCTGCAGGCGTTTTTCTCTGGTTGATATGGTGGGAGCCAGCATACTGGGCGGAGTGTTTCACAACATTGGCCAGTTCCTGGTAGCGGCCTATGTGGTACGGACGTTCGGCGTGTTTTCCTATATGCCGGTTCTTCTGTTTGCGGGAACCGCCGCGGGAGGCGTCATCGGCCTTCTGGGGGGGATGATATTAAAGCGGCTGAGGACGGCTCTGAAGGATCTGGAACGGTGAGTGTTTTCTGAAAATGTATAAAAAAATTGTAGCAATACAGAAGAAAATGACATTGTAATCGGAAAACGGAACTTTTATAATTAGGGGTACATCCCAAAAGCCAATACATTCGGGACGGTTGGGAGCAGGACAACATAAAATGGGGAGGTTATGACATGATCAGTCAAGCAGTCAAGGCTCTGGTGGATTACGGCCTGAGAAGGGGACTTTTAAAAGAGGAGGATACCGTTTACGCAAGGAATCAGATTCTGGAGGTTCTGAAAATGGATGAATATGAGGACTGGGAGGCGGACGGAACAGAAAATGCGCCTGAGCTGGAGGAGATTCTTAAAACTCTTTTAGACTATGCGGCAGCCAAAGGCCTTCTGGAGGGGGACAGCGTGGTATACAGGGATCTTTTTGATACCAGGCTTATGAACTGTCTGATGCCAAGGCCCAGTGAGGTGACGGCACAGTTCTGGAAGCGGTATGAGGAGTCTCCCCAGGCGGCAACGGACTATTACTACAAGCTCAGTCAGGATTCTGACTATATTCGCCGCTACCGCATTGTAAAGGATATGAAGTGGACGGCAGACACACGCTACGGGATGTTTGATATCACGGTGAATCTGTCAAAGCCGGAGAAGGATCCCAAGGCCATCGCGGCTGCCAGAGCGGCGGGGCAGAGCGGCTACCCCAAATGTCAGCTCTGCATGGAGAATGTGGGATATGCCGGAAGAGCGGATCACCCGGCCAGAAACACTCACCGTGTTATTCCGGTTACGATCAATGCCAGCCAGTGGGGCTTTCAGTATTCTCCCTATGTGTATTATAATGAGCACTGCATCGTATTTAACGGGTCTCATGTGCCCATGAAGATCGAGAAGGCCACCTTTAAGAAGCTGTTTGATTTTATCCATCAGTTTCCTCACTATTTTCTGGGATCCAATGCGGATCTTCCTATTGTGGGAGGATCTATCTTAAGCCATGACCATTTCCAGGGAGGACGCTATACATTTGCCATGGCCAAAGCCCCAATTGAAACATATTTCGCCATGGAAGGCTATGAGGATGTGAAGGCCGGGATCGTATTCTGGCCCATGTCCGTGCTGCGCTTACAGTGCAAAGACAGCGATCGGCTGGTCGAACTGGGGAATCACATATTAGAGGCATGGAGAGGGTATACGGATGAGGCGGCCTTTGTGTACGCAGAGACGGAAGGGGAGCCGCACAACACCATCACCCCTATTGCCCGGAAAAACGGAGCGGTCTATGAGCTGGATCTGGTTCTGAGAAACAATATTACCACGAAGGAGTTTCCTCTGGGCGTATACCATCCCCATCAGGACCTGCACCATATCAAGAAGGAGAACATCGGCCTGATCGAGGTCATGGGGCTTGCGGTGCTGCCTTCCCGGTTAAAGGGGGAGCTGACAGAGCTTGGCCGGTATGTGACGGAGGGCCTGGATATCCGCTCCAATCCTTCCATTGAAAAGCACGCCGATTGGGCGGAGGCGTTTTTGCGGGAATATGAAAAACAGGGAATAAAGATTACCTGTGAAAATGTAGATGCAATCCTTAAGAAAGAGGTTGGTCTGGTATTTGCCAGAGTCTTAGAGGATGCCGGCGTATATAAGTGCACGAAAGAGGGACGGGAGGCCTTTGTCCGTTTCTTAAAGGCAGCCGGATTTTATGAGGCATAAGGCTTTTGAAAAATTACTGGTCTGTCTGCCGCAAAAAAATAGACGGCAGCAGCAAATATATAAAGGAGGATATCAATATGTTAGATGAAAGATGGGTATTTCATGATGATGTAAAGGCGGAGCAGGCCGGAGAGGGCGTGATCCGCAGGGTGCTGGCTTACAGCCGGGATCTGATGTGCGTGGAGAATACCTTTGAGACAGGAGCGGTGGGAAAGCTTCATCATCATCCTCATACTCAGATCACCTATGTAGTAAGCGGTGTTTTTGAGTTTGAGATTGACGGAGAGAAGAAAATCGTAAAGGCGGGAGACACCATGCTGAAATTAAATGGCGTGGAGCACGGCTGCGTCTGCAGAGAAGGCGGCATCCTTTTGGATATCTTTACCCCCATGAGAGAGGATTTCGTGTAAGATATTCTGCCATCCATGATTTGATCCGCGGCCGGGGATGCTTGTCCTCAGGCCGCGGATTTTTGTATGGCGGAAAAAAAGATGGAAAGTTTGGTATGTCATCCCTTTTCTTTATGAGGCAGACGGCCGCGGAAGAACCGCTTGCAAAGCTCGTTCCAATGGAAGGGAATCAGGGGATAGATATAGCTCTTTCCTGCAATGGTGCGGTTAAAGGCAATGGCGCATAAGGTAAAAATGATTCCGGCTGCATATCCCCAGAGGTTGAAAGCGGCAGTCAGGATCAGGATGATTACACGCATGAATTTCATGGCATAACCCAGTTCAAAGCTCGCCTGAGAATAATTGGCGATTGTTACAAAGGCCATATACAGCATGGTTTCGCTGTTAAACCAGCCCGATTTAACAGCATATTCTCCCAGCACGATGCCGGCGATAACACTGAGAGGGGTCGTAAGCATACTGGGAGTGTTTACGGCTGCCAGCCGCAGTCCGTCAATGGCAAATTCCAGGATCAGAAGCTGCCAGATTAAAGGCACATTGTATGGATCTGACAGCTGTATAAAGGCCAGCCAGTCCGGGATCAGCTCTGGATTCTGCATAAACATCAGCCAGGTAGGCGTAAGAAAGAGAGACAGGGCGGAAATGGTCATGCGGGTCAGCCGCAGATAGGTGCCTGTGATGGGTGGAAAGTAGTAGTCGTCCGCCTCCTCGATGATATCAAATACAGAGGAGGGAAGGATCATGGCAGAGGGGGAGGTATCCACCAGTATCACGATATTTCCCTCTAAAAGAGAGGCCGCCGAGGTATCGGGCCTCTCGGAAAACTTAAATTTGGGAAAGGGATTAAACCACTTGTAGGGAAAAAGACATTCAGCCAGACTTTCCTGATTCATGGTCAGAGCGTCAACTTCCAGGCCGCGGATTCTTTTTTTTATGGTTTTAAGAAGCGTTTGGTCTACCCGGTTTTCCATATAACAGATGGCGATATCCGTATGGGAGCTTTCTCCGGCTGTCATGATCTCGATGGAAAGCTTCGGATCCCGAATCCGCCGACGGATCAGAGCCGTATTAAATACCAGAGTTTCCACAAAGCCGTCTCTGGAACCACGCATCACCTTGTCTTTTTCCGGCTCACTGACCCCTCTTGCCGGATAAGTGCGGCAGTCAATGGTAAGGCAGGTATCGTAACCGTCGATGAACAGGCAGGAAACGCCGGAAAGCAGCTGGAGAATCATATCCTCGCTATCCCTGATCAGTCCGATCTCGCCATAGGGAAGGTATTGCTTGGAAAAGCTGTGGGCATCCTCCGGCATGGCGTCAGACTTAATGGATGAGAGGCCCTGGAGGATCTTTAAAATCGAATCATCCTTGGTGAAACCGTCGATGAAGTAAAGACAGGCTCTTCGTCCGCCAATAGTAAGAACCCGGTAGACCACATCGAAATTCCGGTCCGTATGCAGCTCATTGTTCAGATATTTGATGGTTTCCTGTAAATCCTGAGAAAATTTCATAATGGTGTCCTTTCTGTCCGGCAATGGCGCTTCCGCATGAAAAACAGACGCATTTTCTTTGCGGATAGCAGTAAGACAGGCAATAGTATAGCCATAATTCTAAAAAATATGTCAAGGATCTTCCCGCAGATAAAAAAACAGAACCGTTGAAATAGATATAGAATTTCCTTATAATGGAAAAACATATGGTAAATTGCACAAAAAGAGTTGACAGAAATGGAAACGGGTGGTATAGTAACATTTGTAAGCAGCACAACGGAGTGCCTTACAGGTTTTTGTTTGGTATGGGGATGCCAATACAACTTATAGTGTGACGGTTTTTGATCGTGACTGGGAGCTGCCTTCTGTGGGGGAAGGGCAGCTCTTCTTTTTTGCTGCCATACATCCGGGAGAACCAATTGACGGATATTGGGATTTCCAGCCATTTCACAGTTGACATTTTTCCTACGGGAATAGTATGATAAAGAGGTAAAAAACAAAAGCAAAGGACTGTTTATATGCTGGTATCGACAAAAGGGCGGTATGCCTTAAGAACTATGGTAGATCTTGCTCTCCACGGAGACGGGGAGCCGGTAAAGATAAAAGATATTGCAAGACGTCAGGATATTTCTGGAAAGTATCTGGAACAGATCATCTCCATCCTGTCCAGATCCGGGTGCGTAAGAAGCGTCCGGGGCAATCAGGGAGGATATTATCTCACCCGTCCTGCCTCCGAGTACACCGTAGGTATGATCCTGCGGATTACGGAGGGGAATCTGGCCCCCGTGGACTGTCTGGCAGGGGAGGATAACCCCTGCCAGCGACAGCAGGACTGTGTGACACTCAGGCTGTGGCAGGAATTGGATGAGGCCATTCGGGGCGTGGTGGATCGATACACCATTGAGGATCTGGTGGAATGGCAGAAGGGGCAAAAGGATAATTATGTGATCTGATGAAAGGGCGTTCCTGTAAGCTCCTTCTTTATAGACTGCAGATCTCCCGTACAATCGCTCCTGCGATCATAAGCCCTGCCACAGGAGGAACGAAAGCAATGCTTCCCGGAGTGGCCCTGCGGCTGCCGGTATCCTCTTCGGTTGGACCGGGGGCAAGAGGCGGCTCCGGGGACCAGCAGACCTTAAGGTTTTTGATGCCCCTGGCCTTTAATTCCTTTCGCATCACCCGGCACAGGGGGCAGACGGAGGTTTCTTTCAGATCAGAGATCCGAAACAGCTCCGGGTGGAGCTTGTTTCCCGTACCCATAGAGGAAATCAGGGGAATGGAATGTTTGTCTGCGTAGACCGCAAGGGCAATCTTGGCGGAAACATTATCAATGGCATCCAGAATATAGGTGATGGAAGAGGAGTCAGGCTGTACAGCCTGGCTTTTTGTTCTGTGTTCTGTGCTGTGAGCGGTCCCGGCGCCTGTTTCGTCCTCATCTGGCGCAGGAAGGGAGAGAATACGCTCAAACAGGCCTTCCAGGGTATCAGGAAGAACAAACTCCTCGAAGGTATGCACGCTGGTATGGGGGCAGATATCATGGATCTTCTTTGCCATTACCTGGGTTTTATACTGGCCGATGGTGCTGTGCAGAGCAATGCTCTGGCGGTTAATATTGGTCAGAGAAACGGTGTCGTTGTCGATCAGCACCAGGCGTCCTGCCCCGGAGCGCGCCAGCGCTTCAATCGCGTGGGATCCCACGCCGCCTACGCCGAATATAACGATGGTAGAATGTTTAAGGGCTGAGACTGCCTCCGGGCCGATCAGCATTTCGGTGCGTGAAAATTCAGTGATCATAAAACCTCCTTGTATATGTGTGTCCAGAGACGGGGAAAAGATGCAGATATGTTTCTCCCCGTTGCTGTTCATGTAAAAAAATAAAGCCCTGGCAAGTGTGGTAGAAGTGGTGCAGGGCTTTATGAGATGTACAGAACAGGCGTTCTGAACAATTTCAGTATACCGCATATCCGGCCAATAGTCAAGGGCGAAATTAGCTCTGTGATTTTAAGCGGAACTATGCTATACTACTGTCAGAAAATTTGTGGCCGTATTCGGAAACATCGCAAAACAGGCAGACGGCGTTATCCTCCAAGAGCGGAACTGCCGTCCCAGGAGCGGAAAGTCCGGCCGGTCGGGATTTGGAGGACAAGATGAAAGATGGATTTTTAAGGACTGCGGCCGCTACCCCTAAAATCAGGGTGGCGGATCCCAGGTATAACGCAAAACAGATCATAGAGCTGATGGAGCAGGGGGAAAGCCGGGGTGTAAGGGTCATGGCATTTCCTGAATTATGCTTGACGGGCTATACCTGTTCAGATCTCTTTTTGCAGACAGCCCTGTTGGCTGCCGCAAAGGAGGAACTGAAAAAAATCGCCCAGGCCAGCAAAAAGCTTCACATGATCGCCTTTATCGGCCTTCCCTGGGAGCATGAGGGGAAGCTTTACAATGTGGCCGCTGCTGTAAGCGGAGGCAGGATCCTGGGCCTTGTGCCGAAGAAGAATCTGCCTAACTACTCCGAATTTTATGAAATGCGCCATTTCTGTCCCGGAAATGAAAGGGCTTTATGGATCAGGATGGAGGGGGAAAAGATCCCCTTTGGCATGAATCTTTTATTTTGCTGTGAGGACGTGCCGGATCTGGTGATCGCGGCTGAGATCTGTGAGGATGTGTGGGTTCCATGTCCTCCCAGTATTTCCCATGCCATGGCGGGAGCGACGGTGATTGTCAACTGCTCTGCCAGCGATGAGACCACCGGGAAGGATATTTACCGCAAAGATCTGATCTGCGGCCAGTCTGCCCGTTTAGTCTGCGGCTATATCTATGCCAATGCAGGGGAAGGAGAGTCCACCCAGGATCTGGTTTTTGGCGGCCAGAATATCCTGGCGGAAAATGGAACCTGCCTGATGGAATCCCGCCGGTTTTCCAATGAATGTATCTGTGCGGATATGGATCTGGAACGGATCACGGCAGAACGCCGCAGGATGACCACCTTCCCGACAGCCGGCGCGGCAAAGGAGGCCGGCGGCTACGTAACCGTGAATTTTGAACTGGAGCGGGGACTCAAAGAGGAGTCCCGTCCGGTTCTGCGCTATATTGATCCAGCGCCCTTCGTACCCGGTGATCCCGCGCAGAGAGACCGCCGCTGCGAGGAGATTCTCTCCATTCAGGCCATGGGCTTAAAGAAACGGCTGGAGCATACGGGCTGTAAGCAGGCAGTCATCGGACTTTCCGGAGGTCTGGACTCTTCCCTGGCCCTTCTGGTAACGGTGCGGGCGTTTGATCTGCTTAAGATCCCAAGGGCAAATATCCACTGCATCACCATGCCCTGCTTTGGCACTACAGACCGGACCTACAGCAATGCCTGTGCCATGGCAGAGAAGGTAGGAGCCACTCTTAGAGAGATCAATATCCGCCAGTCCGTTACCAGCCATTTTGCAGATATCGGACACGATATAAATGTCCATGATGTGACCTATGAAAACGGACAGGCCCGAGAGAGAACCCAGATCCTTATGGATATTTCCAATCAGGTAGGCGGTCTTGTGATCGGAACCGGCGATATGTCGGAACTGGCTCTGGGCTGGGCAACCTATAACGGGGATCATATGTCCATGTATGGCGTCAATGCCTCAGTGCCAAAGACGCTGGTTCGCCATCTGGTCCGCTATTATGCGGATACCTGCGGTGAAAAGGAGCTTTCCGATGTACTCTTTGATGTGCTGGATACCCCTGTAAGCCCGGAGCTTCTGCCGCCGGAGGACGGAAAGATTTCTCAGAAAACGGAGGATCTGGTTGGTCCCTATGAGCTTCATGACTTCTACCTCTACTATGTGCTGCGCTTTGGCTATCGTCCTGGAAAAATTTTCAGAATGGCGGTGCAGGCCTTTGAGGGGAGGTATGAACGGGAGATCATTTTAAAATGGCTTACTGCCTTTTACAGGAGATTTTTCAGCCAGCAGTTTAAGCGCTCCTGTCTGCCTGACGGCCCGAAGGTAGGCTCGGTGGCCGTATCTCCCAGAGGCGATCTTCGGATGCCCAGCGACGCAGTCAGCCGTCTGTGGCTGGACGAACTTAAGGAGCTGGAGCAGAGCGTTTATAGAGAACGGAAAGGAGAGGCTGGAAAATGATCAACAGTACCTCAAATAAACAGGTAAAACGGGTGATAAACCTTCAGGCAAAGGCAAAGGCCAGAAGGGAAGAGGGTCTGTATGCGGCGGAGGGACTTCGGATGTGCAGGGAATTTGCGCCTTCGGAGGTGGAAGCGCTCTATGTGACCCCGGCCTTTGAAGGGCAGAAGGAAAATAAGGAGTGGCTTAAGGCATTTTCCTATGAGGTGGTAACAGAAGAGGTGATGAAGGCCATGGCTGATACCAGGACTCCCCAGGGGGTGCTGGCGGTGGCAAGGCAGAAAACATACGCGCTGGACGACCTTATAAAGCCAGGGAAAGAAAATGCCCCGATTCTTTTGATGCTGCTTGAAAATATCCAGGATCCAGGCAATCTTGGCACGATTCTCCGGTCGGGAGAGGGGGCGGGCATCACCGGCGTCATTATGAGCCGGGATACCGTGGACATCTACAGTCCCAAGGTGATCCGCTCTACCATGGGTTCCGTGCTGCGGGTGCCCTTCCTTTATACAGATGATTTCACCGCCGTCTGCACCCGCCTTAAGGAACATGGGATCCGCCTTTTTGCGGCCCATTTAAAAGGCATGAATAATTATGACTGCCAGGATTATACTGAAAACATGGGCTTTCTCATCGGAAATGAGGCAAACGGCCTGACAGAGGCAGCGGCCCGGACGGCAGACTGCTGTATCCAGATCCCCATGGCAGGGAAGGTAGAGTCCCTAAATGCGGCAGTAGCTGCGTCGGTATTGATGTTTGAAGCTGCCAGACAGCGCAGGGCGAAGGGATAAAACCGGAATCGTTTCGATGAAAAGGCTCCTGGAAAGGAGAAGTTTCCATGACTGAGATTGCCGGATGGTTTTTTGCATATTTATTTTTTATGGCTGTGGAACTCATTTTCTGCTGCCTTACTTCCCTCTGGTTTGCCGCAGGGGCACTTGGGGCCTGGATTCTGGCTCTTCTTGGGCGGCCAGTGGAGGAACAGCTGCTTTGCTTCCTCTTTCTATCGGCTGCCGTCTTTGGGCTTTTGGGTCTTTTTGGAAGGAGGAACGGATGAAGCTGCAGCTGGATAAAAGGCGTTTTTACGGCATTGTACTGGAGGGCGGGGGAGCCAGAGGCGCTTATCAGATCGGAGCCTGGAAAGCTTTAAAAGAGGCGGGAATAGAGATTAAAGGAGCGGCAGGCACCTCGGTGGGGGCCTTGAACGGGGCGCTTATCTGCATGGACGACTTGGAAAAGGCGGAAAAGATCTGGGAAAATATTCGTTACTCTCAGGTAATGGATGTGGACGATCATATGATGGAAATGCTGCGGGAGTGGACCTTAAAAAGCGGCCCCTCCATTCCCATACCGGAGATCTGGGGCAGGATCAGACGTCTTTTGAGGGATCGGGGCTTTGATATAACCCCGCTGAGAGACCTGATCTGCCGGACGGTAGACGAGCAGGCGATCCGATCTTCCAACCGGGAACTCTATGCGGTAACGTACTCCCTCACAGAAAAACATCCCCTGGTGGTAGACATAAAAGAGGTGCCGGAAGGGGAGATCTGTGATATGCTTATGGCCAGTGCCTACCTCATTGGGTTTAAACAGGAGAAACTGGGCGGAAAGTATTACATGGACGGCGGTCGGGTGAATAATGTTCCTGTAGATGTGCTCATCGACAGGGGGTATGAAGATATCATTGTCCTTCGGATCTACGGTTACGGCGTGGATACAGAACGCCGGCTTCAGGTGCCGGAGGGTGTGAACCTGTACCATGTGGCCCCGCGGCAGGATCTGGGAGGGATTCTGGAATTTGACCGGAAGAAAGCAAGAAAAAATATGCTTTTAGGGTATTTTGACGCTATGCGTATGCTGTACGGCCTGGAAGGCCGGATCTATTATCTGGATGCGCCGGAGGGAGAGGAGTATTATTTTGCCCGGCTGATGGCTGAGGCCGGGCAGCTGACAAAAAATTCCCGGCCCCTGCGCTGCTATACGGAAGGGATTTTTCCTGAGACCGCTGCAAAACTGGGGCTTAAGGCGGGATGGGATTATAAGGAACTTTATCTGGCCCTGCTGGAAGAGAGGGCAAAAAAATGCCGGCTCAGCCGTTTTGCCATCTATACCCCGAATCAGCTTTTAGAGGCTGTAAACCGTTTCGGGCCGGCAGAAACACTGGATTCTGAGCCGGAGGCGCGTTGATGGTTTATTCTGCAAATTGCTCTGCTATTTCCTGAGTGATTTTCAGAAACCTATCGATATCGTCTTTGCCGTGGCAGTGGAGAGGGGATACGCGGATCGCTCCTTCCAGCCCCAGCGCTTCAACAATCCGTTTTGAATAAATGTTGGAGTTGATGCGCTCATAAACCGTTACGCCGCGTTTCTGGTATTCTTTCACGCTTTCCGTAAAATCCATTCCCTGAATCCCCATGGCAACGATCAGGTCTTTGGCGGCCAGATCCTTGGTATCCACATATACCTGAACGCCGGGAATGGAACGCAGTCCGGGCTGTGTTTTGGATCCTTCAAGAAGGCGGTGCAGCAGCGCTTTTTCATGCATATGGATACGATTCATGCCCTCCACAAAAAGAGTTCTTTTATCCTGGCTGTCCATAAAATGGGCGCCGATGCTGCATACATAAGATATAACAGCGCGCATGGCTGCAAAATTGCCGGGAGTAGGCGTGCCAAGAGACCACTCTGTCGGCCCTTTGCCTGTAAGTTTGCGGTGCCTCATAGATGCAACGCGGTCAGATACATAGGCAAAACCGCAGCCGCGGATGCCGAAAAACTTATAAGGCGCAAAGTTCATACCGTCAATCCCCAAATCCTCTACATCCATGGCTGCATGGGGGGCGTGCTGGACAGCGTCTGTTACGATATAAATATCAGGATTGATTTCTCTGGCGCGCCGCGCAATCTCTTTTATATCCATAATATTTCCGGAAATATTGGAGGCGGACATGATGCTTAAAAGTACGGTATCCTTGTCGACATATTTCATCACTTCCTCCGGGTCAATTCCCCCTGTGGCCTGATTGGCAGGAACCACGCGAAAATCCCGTCCTGTTTTCCTGCAATAATATTCCACTGCGTCGTGGGCAGAGGGATGCTCCAGGGAAGAAGTAACGGCGTTGGTGCCTGTGGTTACATTCTCCATTATGGCTCCAACCAGGTTAAACATCGTCTGAGAGGCGGTCAGCTCGGTTAAAAGAGCGCCGCTTTTTGCACCGAATACAATCCGCAGGATATCTTCGGTTCCTCCTGAAACCATTTCTTTTAAAATCATGGCTCTTTCATGGATGCGTTCGGGACAGTCGGGAAACTGTTCGGTCAGGCATTTGGCCTCCACTGCAGATTTCAAGCGCAGGGAGCCGCCGGAATTTTCAAAAAAAAGCCGTGGCCCAAACTGGGGATCCTCATCCGCAAAATAGAATTGTTCTTTTAAATGTTTCTGAAATTCATCTGTAAATAACTCTCCCTGTGACTGATTCATGTTTGTTCCTCCTCTATTTGTGAAACTTATGTATCTGTTTTTATGATACCACTCTGCTTAATGATTGAGAAATGAATAATTTCATTGTATAATATTAAAAAAATCTATATTTGGAGGGTTATAATGAAACAGGCGGAGATTGAGACATTTTTAATGATTGTTAAAACAAAAAATATTACCAAAACGGCTGAAAATCTGTTTTTGTCCCAGCCGACGGTCAGCCATCGCCTGAAATGTCTGGAGGAGGAACTGAATGTAAAGCTCCTTACCAGAAAAAAGGGGTATAAGCAGATTGAACTTACGGCTCAGGGAGAGGAGTTTGTACCGATCGCGGAGCGCTGGCTGTCTTTGTGGCAGGAGATGCAGCAGCTTCAGCATGGAAGAGAAAAGCTGTATCTGAGCATCGGCTGCACAGATACAATGAATACTACCATTCTTTTTGAACTGTACCGGAATCTGTTAAATGCTCCGGCTTCGGATATCAATATGAAGATTACCACCCATTATTCCTATGAAATCTATGGACTTTTGGAAAATCATGAGATTGATCTGGGCTTTGTGTATCATCATCTTCACTTTAAGAACATTGTGGCAGAGCCGCTTTTGAAGGAAAAAATGTACATTGTCCAGTCAGGAGATACAAAGCTTAAAAAGGGGCGGATCCATACGGATGAGCTTGATCCGGCGGAAGAAATTTTCGTAAGCTGGGAGGCGAATTACCAGATCTGGCACGATCAGTGGGTAGGAAAAGGGATGCGCCCCAGGGTTCAGGTGGATACATTTGAATTGCTGCTCCATCTGATTTCAGATGCCAGAAGGTGGTTTATTGCACCTGTTTCTGTGGTGGAGCGTATCCGGGATCTGCGGGATGTGCAGGTCAGTGAGATTGCAAACAAAACACAGCCGCCTGAACGGATCACCTACAAAATACGCCACAAGTATCCTAATGAATCGACACAGAAGGCAGTACAGTTGTTTGAAGAAAAGATGATGGATTACCTGAAAACAAAAAACTGGGGACTTATAATATAAAAAATGTTAATATATTATAGATAAATAATTTATTTTTGTTAATGTTTGTCATGTGCTATACTTAGATCAGTTAAAGATTGTGCAATAGTTATGAAGGCTTATGATAGGAGAGGTTAACGTGAATGTAAAAATTCTGACAGCAGGAGAGTGTGCCGTATCCGTTCAGATGGGCGATGAGATAAACCTTGAAGTGAACCGCCTGGTTCGAATGCTCTCTCATGAACTGGAGATACATCCCATTGAGGGTGTGACTGAGACGGTTCCTACCTATGCATCTTTGATGATCCATTACAGGCCGGAGATCATTCTCTATGCCAGGCTCAGGGAGGAACTTTCCATAAGGCTTAAGGCAGTGGAAGCATTGCTTGAAAAGACGGGTATGACGCTGGAAAATACTGCCGGCAGAAAGGAAATCGTAAAGGAGATACCTGTCTGCTACGGAGGAGAGCTGGGGCCTGATCTGGAGGACTGCGCGGCGTTTGAAGGAATTTCTGTGAAAGAACTGATACGGATGCATTCCAGCCATGACTATTATGTGTATATGCTGGGGTTCGCTCCGGGGCACGCGTATATGGCCAGGTTTGAGGAACCGTTTCATTTTAAAAGGAGAGAAACTCCCAGAGTGCGGATTGAAGCCAGATCCATTGTTGCTCAGGAAAATCTTTCCAATCTGATTCCGTTTGAACAGCCCTGCGGATGGAATGTCATAGCCAGAACGCCTCTGAATATCTGCGATTACAGGAGAAAAGATCCGTTTTTAGTACATCCGGGAGAGTGGGTTAGATACATACCTGTAAACTTTGACGAGTATAAAAAAATAGAAAAAGCGGATCAGAAGGGTGCGTATGTTGTAAAAACGTATGAAAAGGCGGTGAGATAATGGGCATTGTAGTTGAAAAGCCGGGAATACTTACCACGGTTCAGGATGCGGGACGTTTTGGCTATCAGCAGTATGGGGTATCTCCCGCAGGGCCTATGGATACCAGATCCTTTCAGCTGGCGAATATACTGACAGGTAACCGGCCGGATGAGGGAGCCCTTGAGTTTACGGTGGCAGGGCCGTCTCTGCGCTTTGAACAGGATAATGTGATTGCTGTCACAGGAGGAGATTTATCGCCGTCTCTGGACGGCAGGCCGGTTCCGATGTATCAGGCAGTGGCTGTAAAAGAGGGAGAGACGTTATCTTTTGGAATGGCCCATGGAAATGGCTGCAGAGGTTATATTGCTTTTGCCGGAGGTCTTGATATCCCGCTGGTCATGGGAAGCAAGTCTACTCTGATGCGGAATAAAATGGGCGGTATGGATGGCAGAAAGCTGGAGGCTAAAGACCGCATCGGCTTTGCTGCTCCGGCGGCAGAGCTTCCCGGTATGGAAAAAAGAAGGCTGAAGCCGGAAAAATTTTTACAGGGAGAAATTACACTGCGGGTGGTAACAGGTCCTCAGGAAGATGCCTTTTCTCAGGAAGAGCTTCGCCGTTTTTTCTGGTATGGGGCAGAGATTACCAATGAATTTGATCGTATGGGATGCCGCTTAAAGAGAAAAGAGCCAATCAGGCATTTAAAGGATGGCAATATCATCAGTGACGGGATTGCCCTTGGCTCTATTCAGGTGCCGACGAACGGACAGCCGATTATTATGCTGGCGGACCGGCAGAGCACGGGAGGCTATGCAAAGATCGGAACGGTTATTTCGGTGGATCTTCCCCTTCTGGCACAAAGCCTGCCGGGAACCAGGGTAAGGTTTATACGGGTCAGCCTTGAACTGGCTCAGGAACTTTATGTCAGGCAAAAAAAGCAGATCGAAGCGTTTCAGGTATTTCTGGAACAGACATCTGATCAAAGATAGGAGAAAGGTAAAAATGAAGATTGTTGTATTAGACGGGTATACTTTAAATCCGGGAGATATTTCCTGGGAAGAACTGGAAAAAATGGGGCAGCTGGCTGTCTATGACCGGACAAAGCCGGAGGAGGTGCTGGAGCGCATCAAAACGGCAGATGTTGTATATACCAATAAAACACCGCTGACAAAAGAGGTTCTGGAGGTCTGCAGGAGCATTAAGTTTATAGGAGTTCTGGCGACCGGCTATAACATAGTGGATGTAGAGGCGGCGAAGACTCTTGGCATCAAGGTGGCGAATATTCCTTCTTACGGAACGGCAGCGGTGGCGCAGTTTGCAATTGCCCTTTTGCTGGAACTGTGCCATCATGTGGGCGAACATTCAGACTGTGTAAAGAGAGGGGATTGGAGCAGCAGCAAAGACTGGTGTTTCTGGAACCACCCTCTGACAGAACTGGCTGGAAAAACCATGGGGGTTATTGGTTTTGGGCGTATCGGTCAGGAAACTGCGCGGATCGCTCAGGCCCTGGGTATGAAAATACTGGCTTATGACGCATATCAAAGGACGGAACTGGAGACAGAGACGTGCAGGTATGCTGAACTTGATGAGCTTTTGGTCCGGTCAGATGTAATTACCCTTCATTGCCCGCTGTTTCCATCGACCAAGGGAATTATAAACAAAGAGACTATCGCAAAAATGAAGGACGGCGTTTTGATCATCAATGATTCCAGAGGTCCTCTGATCGTGGAGGAGGATCTGCGGGATGCTTTAAACAGCGGAAAAGTCGGCGGAGCGGCGGTTGATGTGGTTTCTACGGAACCAATTCGTATGGATAATCCGCTGCTGGAGGCAAAGAATGTGATCATTACACCGCATATTGCCTGGGCGCCCAGGGAGTCAAGACAGAGGCTGATGAATATTGCGGCAGATAATTTAAAATGCTTTCTGGAGGGAAAGCCTCAAAATATAGTAAATCTGTAGGTAAGAGCCTGAAATTATGAGGGAAGGGAGAATGGATCATGTATTCAGTGGATTTAAACAGTGATATTGGAGAGAGCTTTGGAGCGTACAAACTGGGAGATGATGAGGCGATTATCCGCCATATTACGGCGGCGAATGCAGCCTGCGGATGGCATGGGGGCGATCCGATGGTTATGGACAGGGTGGTAAGGCTGTCTAAAGAGCATGGGGTGGCTGTGGGAGCGCACCCAGGATATCCGGATCTGATGGGATTTGGCAGACGCAGGATGACGCTGTCCTTTGAAGAAGCAAAGAATTATGTGAAATATCAGATCGGGGCGCTGTCGGCGTTTACAGTAAGCTATGGAATAAAGCTTCATCATGTGGCCCCCCATGGAGCCATGGGAAACCAGTGCCAGTATGATGAGGAACTTTCCAGAGCTGTGTGTGAGGCTGTATATGAGTTTGACCGGGATTTGATCATCTATTACTGTGCCGGCGCTGTACTTGGAAAGGTAGCGGAGGATATGGGGCTTCGTACTGCGGCGGAAATCTTTGCAGACCGCGCTTATATGGACGATCTGTCCCTGGCTCCAAGGAAAATGGAAGGGGCTATGATCACCGATGAGGATATTGCCATTGGCCGCTGCGTACGGATGATAAAAGAGGGGAAAGTAACCTCAATCAACGGAAAAGAATTGGATATAAAGGGAGATACGCTCTGTGTCCATGGAGATGGACCTAAGGCCATGGAATTTGTCCGCAAGATACGCAAGACGTTTGAGGAGGAAGGGATTCAGATCAAAACATTATAAAACAGGCGTATTCAGGCGCGGGGAAGGCTGGGGAAGAATATGAACAGGAATAAATCAGATTCAGTAGTAAAAAAAATGATGATCGCGCTCTTTGGAGGACTGATCGTAGGCGTAGCGTTTCTGCTTTTAAGAGAAAAACTGGTTTCAACGGGGAATGAAACAGTGTGGAACGTGATAAATAACCTGCTGTTTCAGGATATCACAGTTCCTGAAGGCGTAAGATCCATAGGAATATTTTATATCGTAGGACAGATATTTATGAGAGGGCTGCAGCTTGCCATTGTTCCGCTGGTTCTGGTGTCGTTAAGTCTTGCGATGTGCAGCATCTCCAACGCCTCTAAATTGGGACGGATTGCAGGACGGACTCTCCTTGGCTTCTTCCTGTTTTATTGTGTAGGCGCATTTGCTGCAGGCGCTGTGGCATACGGGGTAAAAAGCGCAGGCTTTTACAATGTAGTGCTTCCGGGAGGGGAAGTGGCAGAGGCTGCGACCATAGAAGCCTTTAATCCGTTAGCAACCATTGTAAATGCGGTTCCAAGCAATATTACAGGTGCGTTTGGAAGTAACAATGAGATCCTGGCAGTAGTAGTCGTGGCGATTCTGCTTGGGCTGTGCATCAACCAGCTGGGGGAAAAGGCGGAGGCTTTAAAGAAGATACTTATGAGCTGTGACGAGGTGATCCAGCTTTATTTAAAGATACTGATCAATAAAGTGGGGCCGATTGCCATCTTTTGCCTGATTTCACGTACCTTTGCTATTTATGGGGTAGAATATCTGGCGCCTGCAGCGGCTTATATGGTATCAGCGATTGCTACCCTGTTTATACTGGTGGTTACGGTTTATCCGATTGGAGTATTTTTAACAACCGGGTTAGATCCGTTCACTTTTATGAAAAAGATTGCAAAAGTGGGTGTATTTGGTTTTTCCACTAATTCTTCTGCGGCCTGTCTTCCCCTAAATACAAGAACCTGTAAAGAGGAGCTGGGCTGCAGCGATGAAATTACAAGCTTTGTGCTTCCTACCGGAATGACCATCAATATGAATGGAACTACGGTGATGCATATGTTTGCTGTAACGTTTATTGCCACATCGGCAGGGATTGATGTGACGCCCGCAAATCTGATTGTTATGGCATTTTTATCCATCTGTGCGGCGGCAGGCACGCCTGCGATTCCCATTGCGGGAACTACGATGATTTTTACCGTGCTGTCGGGGATGGGGTGGACCACGGATGCCTGTCTGATAGGGTATGCGCTTGTGGTGGCCATCAACCGGCCGGTGGAGATGGCACTGCTTCCTTTAAATGTGATTGGAAGCGCTGCGGTCAATGTAATCGTCAGCGCAAAGGAAAAGGAACTGGATCTGTCGGTTTATAATGGGCAGATTGCCGGGAAGGCAAAGCAGGCTTAAAAGGAGATTGTGCAAATGTGAATTAAAATATAAAAGCAGCGTTGCGTATTATCTGTGCGCAGCGCTGTTTTTATATATCCGATTGTGACAAAATGAAACCCATTGTTCAACCCCATTCCCCACTTGACATCGTCATATGATAGTGGTATATTATGCATAAAAGTTGCATAAATATAAATCAGTGGCCATATGGGCCAGGGAATATGTATGGAGGATATTATGAATTTAAAAGGGAGACATTTTTTGACACTGAAAAATTATACACAGGAGGAAATTCTTTATCTGCTGGATCTGGCTGCGGAATTAAAGGAAAAGAAGAAAAAAGGCATCCCCATGGATGTTTTAAAGGGAAAGAATGTAGCCCTTATTTTTGAAAAGACCAGCACCAGAACCAGGTGCGCTTTTGAGGTAGCGGCTCATGATTTGGGCATGGGATCCACCTATCTGGATCCATCCGGTTCTCAGATCGGAAAGAAAGAAAGCATTGCAGACACAGCGAGAGTCCTTGGCCGTATGTATGAGGGTATTGAGTACAGAGGATTTGGACAGGAGATCGTAGAAGAACTGGCCCGTTATGCCGGCGTTCCTGTGTGGAATGGACTGACCAATGAGGATCATCCAACCCAGATGCTGGCCGATCTGCTGACGATCAGAGAGCATCTGGGCCGCCTTAAGGGAGTTAAGCTTGTATATATGGGCGATGCGCGTTATAATATGGGTAATTCCCTGATGATCGCCTGCGCTAAGATGGGGATGCACTTTGTGGCCTGTGCTCCGAAGAAGTATTTCCCCGATCCTGTTCTTGTAGAAGAATGCGAGGCCTTTGCGGCAGAAAGCGGGGCGGTCATCACTCTTACAGAGGATGTGGCAGAGGCAGTCAGGGATGCCGATGTCATTGATACGGACGTTTGGGTATCCATGGGCGAGCCGGATGAGGTATGGGAAGAGAGAATCAGGGATCTGAGCCCGTATAAGGTGACAAAGGAAGTGATGGCTGCGGCGGGGCCGAAGGCGATCTTCCTTCACTGTCTGCCATCCTTCCACGATCTTAAGACGAAGATCGGAAAGGAAATGGGTGAACGGTTCCAGGTGTCCGAACTGGAAGTGACGGACGAGGTATTTGAGTCCAGCCAGTCTGTTGTATTTGACGAGGCTGAGAACCGGATGCACACCATCAAGGCGGTTATGCTTGCTACCTTAAGCGAGTAAACAGCCGGCCTTGTGAGTCTGTGTCCGGAGAATAAGGAGAATACAGATATGCAGGGCCAGAGAGGAAGAAATGAGCGCTGTGCCGGTGTGTTTTTCGACATGGCGCATTTAATCCTTGGGATTGCCATCGTCATATTCGCCGTGCTGTCCTTTATCAGCCCGGAAGGAAACAGGATGCTGTTTCCTCTGGTGTTTTTGCTGGCAGCGCTGTTAAATGGGATCAGAGGCATATTTGAGCTTAAGACCTGCGCCAGAGATAAGAAACGTATCAGGCTGGGGATTTTCCAGCTGTT
Organism: Enterocloster alcoholdehydrogenati; assembly: GCF_013282095.1. Taxonomy (GTDB): domain Bacteria; phylum Bacillota; class Clostridia; order Lachnospirales; family Lachnospiraceae; genus Enterocloster; species Enterocloster alcoholdehydrogenati. Next base: position 423,126 of record NZ_BLTJ01000001.1, on the reverse strand, counting down.
TCTTGGAGCAGGTCTTGGGCTTCTTGGCGTGTTAAGCGCATTAAGCCTCTGGATTCATGGATAGAGGATGGGAGAAGAAAATGAAAGCAGAGATTTTAAAGCTATTAAAAGCAACGCCGGATTTTGTATCCGGCCAGCAGCTGTGCGAGGGGCTTGGCGTGTCCAGGACCGCTGTATGGAAGGCCATCCGGCAGCTGGAGGAGGAGGGCTATGTGATCGAAGCGGTGCGCAACAAGGGCTACCGCTTAACCTCCTCTCCCGATGTACTCACCGCTCCGGAGCTTAAGTCAGTTCTTACCTCCAGGTGGCTGGGTGGTGAGCTCACCTGTCTTTATGAGACGGATTCGACGAATAATCAGGCCAGAAGGCTGGCGGAGGAGGGAGCGCCGGAGGGTACAATGGTGGTGGCAGACTGCCAGACTGCAGGAAAGGGAAGAAGAGGCAGAAACTGGGCCTCTCCCCATGGCGCGGGAATCTGGATGAGCTTTGTCCTCCGTCCGGCGCTTGCGCCGGTTCAGGCTTCTATGCTGACGCTGGTGGCGGGAATGGCGGTTGTTTCGGGGATCCGACAGGCCGTCGGCCTGGAGTCCATGATCAAATGGCCCAATGACGCGGTGGTCAGAGGGAAAAAGATCTGCGGCATACTGACAGAGATGAGCACTGAAGAGGATTCTATCCGCCATGTGGTGGTGGGCATTGGAATCAATGTAAATACAAAAGATTTTCCTGAGGAGCTTGCCCCCACTGCCACCTCCTTAAGCCTGGAGCTGGGCCGTCCGTTAAAACGTGCACCGGTGATCGCTGCCGTGGCAGAGCAGTTTGAGACCTACTACGGTCGTTTCCTGAAAAAAGGGGATATGACGGAGCTTATGGAGGAATACAATCGTATGCTGGCAAACCGGGATCGGGAGGTCTGTGTTCTGGATCCGGCGGGGACTTACCGGGGAACTGCGCTGGGAATTGACAGAGAGGGCAGCCTTCTGGTGAAAAAGGAGGACGGCTCCCTTGCTTCTGTGATATCAGGGGAAGTATCCGTGCGGGGGATTTACGGCTATGTGTAACACGGAGTTTCATTTTTATGACCGCCTCCAGATTTCGGAGCGGGAGGATATGTTTTTAGAACCAAAGGAGCGGCTGAGAGCCATGGAAAAGCCGCTGTTAGCCTGGTACGGCTCCAGGGCCAGGGTTCTTCCCTGGAGAGAGGATCCAAAGCCATACCGGGTATGGGTATCTGAGATCATGCTTCAGCAGACCAGGGTGGAGGCAGTGAAGCCGTATTTTGAACGGTTTATGGATGCTCTTCCGGAAATTAAGGATCTGGCGGAGGCGGAGGATGACCGGCTGATGAAACTGTGGGAGGGCCTTGGCTATTACAGCCGGGTTCGGAATTTAAAGGCGGCGGCTGTCCGTGTGATGGAACAGTACAAAGGAGAGCTTCCGGCGTCCTATGAGGAGCTTTTATCCCTGCCGGGGATCGGAAGCTATACCGCCGGAGCTATTGCCTCCATTGCCTACGGGATTCCGGTGCCTGCGGTAGACGGAAATGTGCTCCGCGTGATCTCCCGGATCCTGGCAGACCGGTCTGACATCAAAAAGGCCTCCGTCAAAACAGCTGTGGAGACACTGCTGAAAGAAGTCATGCCCTCGGATAAAGCCAGCAGCTACAATCAGGGCCTGATCGAGACGGGAGCGCTGGTGTGTATTCCCGGCAAAGAGCCGAGGTGCTCCCAGTGCCCCATGGAATCCGTCTGCCTGACAAAAAGGCAGGGACTGTGGAAGGAGATTCCCTGGAAGTCGCCGTCTAAGAAACGCAGGATCGAGGAGCGGACGGTGTTTATCATAGAAAATCAGGGAAAGGCAGCTATCCGAAAACGGCCTTCAACGGGGCTTTTGGCGTCTCTGTATGAACTTCCCAACACGGAAGGCCATCTCACCGGGGAGGAGGCAAGAGCGTATCTGGGAGTGTCGGAGGAGGCGGTTGAACGGCTGGAGGCCCTGGAGCCGTCACGGCATATTTTTTCCCATGTGGAGTGGCATATGACAGGATACCGGGCAGTGCTTAAACGTGCATGGCAGGACCCGGATCATACTGCATTTATGGTGGAAAAAGAGGAGATACGGGACCGGTATCCTCTTCCCAATGCATTTTCTGCTTACAAGGATATCCTGTTTCAAAAGGAGGATGGAACATGAAACAGATGCTCTTTGTTTTTAATCCCCGCTCAGGAAAGGAGCAGATCAGGGGAAGTCTCCTGCGGATTCTGGATATTTTTACAAAGGCTGGGTATGATATTCATGTCCATGTGACCCAGTGCCAGGGAGACGCCGCCCAGACGGTGAGAAAACTGGGCGAAGCTATGGATGTGATCGTATGCAGCGGCGGGGACGGCACTTTAAATGAAACCATCTGTGGGCTGCTGGATCTTAAGGCTTCGCCGGTGCTTGGTTATATTCCCGCAGGTTCTACCAATGACTTTGCCGCCAGCCTCCGCCTTTCAAAGGATATGGAAAAGGCGGCCCTTGATATTACGCGGGGAAAGCCCCTTGCTGTGGATGTGGGAACCTTCTGCGAGGACCGGAAGTTTGTGTATATCGCAGGCTTCGGGGCGTTTACAGAGGTGGCCTACGCCACCTCCCAGGACCGCAAAAACCTGCTGGGCCATCCGGCTTATATGCTGGAGGCTTTAAAAAGCCTTACTTCCATCAAGCCCTGCCATATGCAGGTGCAGTGGGAGGAGGGCAGTCTGGAAGAGGATTTCATTTTCGGCATGGTAACCAACACAAGAAGCGTAGGGGGATTTAAAAGCCTGGTAAACCAGTCGGTGGATCTGCAGGACGGGGTATTTGAGGTGCTTTTAATCCGTATGCCGAAAACACCGGCAGACCTGAGCAATATCATTTCCCATATGTTTCTGAAAGAGGAACCTAATGAATACGTATACCGCTTTAAGACTGCCTCCATCTGCTTTCGCTCTGAAACTCCGGTGGACTGGGTTCTGGATGGGGAATACGGAGGTGCCAGAACAGAGGCTGACATCGGGAACTTAAAGGAACGGGTTCAGATTCTGCTCCCGGAAAACCGGCAGAAGCGGTTGGCTTAAAGATTTGGCTGTACGCCATATGTTAATTTGTGCGGAAATATGTGCTGCTGGCCGACTTGCATAAGCATATTTCTGTACAAATTGCCCCATGGCTGAATAGTTACGAAATTTATGGGAACTTTGTCGATTGATGTTGAAATCCCATGGAAAGTAGTATATAATGATAAGTTGTGAGAGTTTCCACATTTACCTTTAAGTGAAAGGACGTTTATCATTGGAAAAGGACGATTTTTTAAAAAAACTGGAAAAGCTGGTGGAGCACGCCAAATCCAAGCATAATACCCTGGATGCAGGCGAGATCAATGACTTTTTCACCGGGGACAACCTGTCTCCTGAGCAGATGGATCAGATTTACAGTTACCTGGAGAACCGTAATATTGACGTAGTTCCCGTACTGGACGAAGCGATGCTGAACGCAGATCCCGCTCTGGATGACATTGGCCTGGATCTTGACCTGGACGACGACAGCTTCATGAAGGATGCAGAGGATGAAGAAATCGACCTGGATGCAGTGGATCTTTTAGAGGGCATAGGAACCGAGGATCCGGTTCGTATGTATCTGAAAGAGATCGGTACCGTACCCCTTCTTACGGCAGATGAAGAGCTGGAGCTTGCGCAGCGCAAGGCAGACGGCGACGAATCCGCAAAGGAGAGACTGATCGAGGCAAACCTGCGTCTTGTAGTCAGCATTGCGAAGCGCTACACCGGAAGAGGGATGAGTTTCCTTGACCTGGTGCAGGAAGGCAACCTGGGACTGATCAAAGGCGTTGAAAAATTTGATTATACAAAAGGCTATAAGTTAAGTACATATGCAACCTGGTGGATCCGTCAGTCGGTGACAAGAGCTCTGGCTGATCAGGCAAGAACCATCCGCGTACCGGTGCATATGGTAGAAACGATCAACAAGATGTCAAAGATGCAGAGAAAGCTGACTCTGGAACTGGGCTATGAACCTTCCGTGACAGAGCTGGCAGAAGCGCTTGATATGTCTGAAGATAAAGTCATGGAGATCATGCAGATCGCCCGTGAGCCGGCTTCTCTTGAGACGCCTATCGGCGAGGAAGATGACTCCAATCTGGGCGATTTCGTAGCGGACAGCAACGTTGTGACCCCTGAGGGCAACGTGGAATCTGTGATGCTGCGGGAGCACATCGACGCTCTTTTGGGAGATTTAAAGGAGAGAGAGCGGCAGGTAATCGTACTGCGGTTCGGACTGGAGGACGGACATCCCAGAACACTGGAAGAGGTGGGGAAGGAGTTCAACGTCACCAGAGAGCGTATCCGTCAGATCGAGGCCAAGGCTCTGCGCAAGCTGCGCAATCCTGTAAGAAGCAAGCGGATCCGCGATTTCCTGTAAGGCTGCAGTTTGAGGACTGGCAGCTTTGCGTGCCGCTGTTTAGCTGAAAGGATACAGTCGGCAAAGGGGTGGCTGGATGTGGATGCTGCAATCACTGCAAATGCGTATATGAGAAGGGCTGCTTTCTAGAGCGGTCCTTTTGCGCGTCAGAGGACAGGATTATCGTTTGAAGGAGGAAGGATCATGGCTGGAGCGCAGCAGAAGGAAAATTACCAGAGAATTTTAGATAAAACATTGGAAGCCATTGTAAAAGAAGGCAGGACGCCCCGGCTGCTGCTTCACAGCTGCTGCGCCCCCTGCAGCAGCTATGTGCTGGAATATTTGTCGCAGTATTTTGAGATCACGGTATTTTACTATAATCCCAATATCTACCCGGAGGAAGAGTATAGAGAGCGGACGAAAGAGCAGAAACGGCTGATTGGTGAGATGAAGACGGCGAATCCTATCCATTTTCTGGAGGGAGAATACGATACAGCCTCCTTTTATGCCGCAGCCAAAGGACATGAAAAGGATCCGGAGGGAGGGAGCCGGTGCTTTCGGTGCTACGAGCTGCGTCTTAGAGAGGGGGCAAAGACGGCAAAAGAGGGCGGATTTGACTATTTTACTACCACTTTGTCCATCAGCCCTTTAAAAAACGCCCAGAAGCTGAATGAGATCGGGATCCGGCTGGGCCAGGAGTACGGCGTGCCGTATCTGCAGTCAGATTTCAAGAAGAAAAACGGCTACAAACGCTCCACCGAGCTTTCCTCTCAGTATGGGCTTTACAGACAGGACTATTGCGGCTGCGTGTTTTCGAGAAGGGAAGAGGAGGCTTTCGCCTGCGGCTGAGATGAGAAAATGACGGCTCATACTGATAAAAAAGCAGCAAAAAAACCATCGGTAATTTTTTGATTAACTTGACATAGATAGTCAGATGTAATAAAATCCATATATAGGGCAGCGGGGACAAAGACTCCTGCCATACGCAGAATAACACCATAAGGAGAGTATAGTTATGATCAGCAAGACTTTAACAGTAGTAAATCCATCCGGCTTACATTTAAGACCAGCAGGCGTTCTGTCTCAGACAGCTATGAAGTTCAAGAGCGACATTACCATCGAGTGCGGTGAGAAGAAGATTGTTGCAAAGAGCGTATTAAACGTTATGGCAGCCGGCATCAAGTGCGGTACGGAGATCACCCTGATCTGCGACGGCGAGGATGAGCAGGCAGCCATGGATACCTTAAGCCAGGCAATCGAGAGCGGCCTGGGTGAGATGTAATTTTTACAGCCGGTACATTAGTTTAAACGGCTGTTCTGACAGGAGCCAATCCGCAAACGGCGGAGAGGCTCCTTTTATTTATGCAGACAGCGGGCCGTACAGAGGGGCCGCTGTTTTAAAAACCGGCTGCCTTACTGGATATCCAATACCTTATAATCCTTATCTTCTACGGCCTTTTTTAACATCTCATCGGCAATTTCGCCGTTTAAAGCTATAACGGCGGTTCCTTTTTCGTGGCTGACCACTGCCTCTGTTACCTGCGGCAGAGCTTCCAGAGCTTTCTTTACGGCTGCCTCGCAGTGTCCGCACATCATTCCTTCGATTTTCATTGTCTTTGTCATAGCTGTAATCTCCTTTTCTTCGTTGATTGTATGCACAGCAGCCGCGGAAACGGTTGCGGGATGCTTTGATTTTTTATCTTTTTTTGCACTTTTTACTTGAAAGAGGTTCAGTCTCAGGGCGTTGGAAACCACACAGAAGCTGGAAAGGCTCATGGCGGCAGCGCCGAACATGGGGTTCAGCTTTAAGTGAAAGAGGGGGTACCACACACCGGCAGCCAGGGGAATGCCGATCACATTGTAGAAAAAGGCCCAGAACAGATTTTCGTGGATATTCTGGAGGGTGGCGCGGCTTAAGCGGATGGCGGCAGGAACATCTAAGAGACGGCTCTTCATTAACACTACATCTGCCGCATCAATGGCCACGTCCGTACCGGCCCCGATGGCAATGCCCATATCGGCCCTTGTAAGGGCGGGCGCATCATTGATGCCGTCACCCACCATACAGGTCTTTCCTTTTTCCTTTAATGCGCGGATAACGCTTTCCTTGCCCTCGGGCAGCACGCCTGCGATCACCTCGTCTACTCCGGCCTGACGGCCGATGGCCCTGGCGGTGCGCTCATTGTCGCCGGTAAGCATGACAACGTGGATCCCCATATTTTTAAGCTCCCTGATCGCCTGGGGACTGTCAGCCTTGATTGTGTCAGCTACGGCAATGATGCCGGCAATGCGGCCGTTCTCTGTAAAAACAAGGGGAGTTTTTCCTTCCTCTGCCAACTGTTTGGCTCTGGAGGTCAGAGAGGGGGAAAGAGGAGTATGACTGTTTATAAAGGCCAGGCTTCCTCCGGTAAGAGCGCTGTGATCCTTTGTGCGCAGGGCAGAAAGGCCGTTTCCGGGAAGGGCCTTAAAGTCCTCTACCGGGTCGGGCCTCATTCCTTCCTCCTCTGCCCGCTTAAGGATGGCCTTTGCCAGAGGATGTTCGCTTTTTGCCTCCAGGGCATAAGCCAGGGAAAGGAGGGATGCTTCAGAATAGTCTTCTGCAGGGATCAGATCTGTTACTTTTGGCTGCCCTTCGGTAATGGTGCCTGTTTTGTCCAGGGCTACAATCTGCATTTTTCCGGTTTCTTCCAGGGAAACGGCAGTCTTAAACAGGATGCCGTTTTTTGCACCCATACCATTTCCGACCATGATGGCAACGGGGGTGGCAAGGCCCAGAGCACAGGGGCAGCTGATAACCAGCACTGAAATGCCTCTTGCCAGGGCGAACCCAAGGGTCTGTCCGGCAGCGAGCCATACAAGGGTTGTAATGATGGAAATGGCAATGACCGCAGGAACGAAAACGCCGGATACCCGATCTGCCGCTTTGGCAATAGGGGCCTTGGTGGCGGCTGCATCGCTGACCATCTGGATGATCTGGGAGAGGGTGGTGTCCTCGCCTACACGTGTGGCCCTGCAGCGCAGGAAACCGGACTGGTTGGAGGTGGCGGCAGATACCTTGTCGCCTGCCGTTTTATCTGCGGGGATGCTTTCGCCGGTCAGGGCGGATTCGTTGACTGCGCTGGCGCCTTCCAGTACGATACCGTCTACGGGTATATTTTCACCAGGGCGGACAACGAAGGTATCACCGGTCTGCACCTGGTCAATAGAAACGGTCACCTCGGCTCCGTCCCGAACCAGTGTGGCGGTTTTGGGAGCCAGCTTCATCAGGCCTTTTAAGGCGTTGGTGGTGCGGCCCTTTGACCTGGCTTCCAGCATTTTGCCCACGGTGATCAGCGTCAGGATCATGGCTGCAGATTCAAAATAGAATTCATGCATATAGGTCATGACACTCTCCATATCTCCCTGCATCTGTGCTCCGGTCATGGCAAAGAGGGCGTAGGTGCTGTAGACAAAGGAGGCGCCGGAGCCTAATGCCACCAGGGTATCCATATTGGGGGAACCGTGGAACAGGCTCTTAAAGCCGTTTATGAAAAACTTCTGGTTAATGACCATGACTGCCATAGTGAGAAGCAGCTGCAAAAGGCCCATTGCCACATGGTTGTCTGAGAAAAAGGCGGGAACCGGCCAGTTCCACATCATATGCCCCATGGAAAAATACATGAGTATGATGAGAAAGCCTGCGGAATAGATCAGACGCTGTTTCAGGATAGGCGTTTCCCTGTCCTTTAACAGCTCCTCACCGTCAGCGGCGATAGAAGATCCTTTAGCTGAGGAGGAACCCTGCTCCGACGCGCCGTAGCCGGCTGTTTCTACGGCTGAGATAATGGCCTGCGGGTCGGCCGTGCCTTCCACGCCCATGGAATGGGTCAGCAGGCTGACGGAGCAGGCAGTGACGCCGGGAACCCTGGATACAGCTTTTTCGATCCGGTTGCTGCAGGCGGCGCAGCTCATGCCTGTAACGGAATATTGCTTCATAATGGGAATCTGCCTCCTTTATTTCATGAGTTTCTGAAGGGTAGCCATCAGTTCATCCACCACCTCGTCCCGGCCCTCCCGGATATCGTTTACCACACAGGTATGAATGTGGTTGGAGAGAAGGGTTCGGCTGAAGCTGTTTAAGGCGGCGTTGACGGCTGCTGTCTGTACCAGGATGTCAGGGCAGTAGGCGTCCTTTTCCACCATGCTTTTAATTCCCCGTACCTGGCCTTCGATCCGGTTCAAACGGTGGATCAGGTCCTTGTATTCTTTTTCAGGGCGTTCTTTTGTTTTGCAGCAGCACGCCTGGGTTGCAGTTTCTTTCATATGATTCCTCCTTATGTGTCTGTGTATGCATTCTGAATATCCTGGAAGGATGTATACCCTGGTGGGGTATGTAGCGATTATATACCCTGATGGGGTATAAATCAAGAGAAAAAATGCAAAAAATATCACTAAAATCTGTCGAAAATTTTACGACTTTATTGGTTGCATTGACGTAAAGTGTGATTTATGGCATGGTAAAACAAAAGAAAAGACAGCAGAAACAAGCAGGTACGCCGGGTTCATGGGAATGTACGCAGGAGGGAGGAAATGACAGTGAAAAAGGATGATCCCTGCAGCCTTGATCGTGCTTCTGCTTGGCTGGATGAACAGAAAAAGTGCGCGCCGTACTCTGCGGAAAATGAGAAAAGACAATGACACAAAGGAGATAAAAACGGATCATAAAGATAAATATACAGATAATTAGTAAAAAAAATAAAAAAAGACTAATTATCTGACAATAGCTGCAAAATTTTTTATTTACAAACAGGGTCTGCCGTAGTATGATTGCTCCATAAACACTATGAAACATCACTGTGCCGTCGCTTTACTATGTAAAAGCGGAAGAAAGGGCGCCTTCATCCCCCAGACAAACAGGCTGCCTCTTTTAAGGATGTGATGGGAAAGGATGTATTTTATGGACCCCAGACAAAAACAGCCAGGACTGTATGACCCTCGTTTTGAGCATGATAACTGCGGTATCGGCGCGGTTGCCAACATAAAGGGCATCAAAACACATAAGACAGTGGATCAGGCGCTCCACATCGTAGAGAACCTGGAGCACAGAGCCGGTAAGGATGCCGAGGGCAAGACCGGCGACGGCGTCGGCATCATGCTTCAGATCTCTCACCGTTTTTTCAAAAAAGCTGCTTCCCAGTCAGGCATTTCCCTGAAAGGGGAGAGGGAATACGGCGTTGGTATGTTCTTCTTCCCACAGGATGAGCTTGCCAGAAACCAGGCCATGAAGATGTTCGAGATCATAGTCAAAAAGGAAGGCATGAATTTTTTAGGCTGGAGAGTTGTCCCCACGGCTCCCGATGTCCTGGGAAAGAAAGCTGTTGACGTGATGCCTTATATCGCCCAGGGCTTTGTAGAAAAGCCGGAGGGCGCAGAGAAGGGACTTGACTTTGACCGCAGGCTTTATGTGGCCCGCCGCGTATTTGAACAGAGCAACGAGGATACATATGTTGTATCCTTAAGCAGCCGCACCATTGTATACAAGGGTATGTTCCTGGTAGGGGAACTTCGTCTTTTCTTTGAGGATCTTCAGGATCCGGATTATGAATCTGCCATCGCCATTGTCCATTCCCGGTTCAGCACCAATACGAACCCAAGCTGGATGCGCGCTCATCCCTACCGCCTGATTGTTCACAACGGCGAGATCAACACCATCCGCGGAAATGTGGATAAGATGGTGGCAAGGGAGGAAAACATGGAATCCGAGTATTTCCGCTCGGATATGCACAAGGTCCTTCCCATCATCAATCAGGAGGGCTCTGATTCGGCCATGCTGGATAATGCCCTGGAATTTATGGTCATGAGCGGCATGGATCTTCCTCTGGCTGTTATGGTGACGATACCGGCCCCGTGGGAGCATGACAAATACATGGACGGTGAGATAAAAGATTTTTACCGGTATTACGCCACCATGATGGAGCCGTGGGACGGCCCGGCCTCCATCCTCTTTACGGACGGAGATATGTTAGGGGCTGTCCTGGACCGCAACGGCCTTCGTCCCTCCCGGTATTATATTACAAAGGACGGCTATATGATCCTGTCCTCAGAGGTGGGGGCTATTGAAGTAGACCAGACTGCGGTGGTCAGGAAAGACCGTCTCCGTCCCGGAAAGATGCTTCTTGTAGATACCCTGCAGGGAAAAATGATCAGTGACGAGGAACTTAAGCTGCGCTATGCCCGCAGAAATCCCTACGGAGAGTGGCTGGATTCCAATCTGGTTAATTTAAAGGAGCTGTCTGTGCCCAACCAGGGTGTGCCGGAGATGACAAAGGACTGGAGACTGCGCCTGCAAAAGACCTATGGTTATACCTATGAGCAGTATAAGACCATGATCCTTCCCATGGCATTAAACGGAGCAGAAGCGGTGTCCGCCATGGGCGTGGATTCTCCGTTAGCCGTGCTGTCAAAGAAACATCAGCCCCTGTTTAACTACTTTAAGCAGCTTTTTGCTCAGGTGACTAACCCGCCCATCGACGCGATCCGGGAAGAGATCGTTACCTCTACCACTGTCTATGTGGGCGAGGAGGGAAATATCCTGGAGGAAACGGCGGATAACTGCAAGATCCTTAAGGTGGAAAATCCCATTCTCACAGAGACGGATCTGCTGAAGATCAAGGCCATGAAAAAGCCGGGATTTAAGGTAGAAGTGATCCCCATTACCTATTATAAGAACACTTCTCTTGAAAAGGCCATTGACCGGCTGTTTCTGGAGGCGGACCGGGCACACAAGGACGGGGCAAATATTATTATCCTGTCTGACCGGGATATTGATGAGAACCATGTGCCTATTCCTTCCCTGTTAGCTGTTTCCGCTCTGCAGCAGTATCTGGTGCGCACCAAGAAGCGTACCAGCGTGGCGCTGATCTTAGAGAGTGCTGAGCCGAGAGAGGTGCATCATTTTGCTGCGCTTTTGGGCTACGGCGCCTGCGCCATCAACCCCTATCTGGCCCACGAATCCATTCGCTATCTTATTGAGACAAAGATGCTGGATAAGGATTACTATGCGGCAGTGAAGGATTATGACAACGCTGTGCTTCACGGCATTGTAAAGATTGCATCGAAAATGGGGATTTCTACCATACAGTCCTATCAGGGATCCCAGATTTTTGAAGCCATTGGCATTTCCAAAGAGGTGGTGGATAAGTATTTCACCGATACGGTCAGCCGTGTAGGGGGCATTACCTTAGATGATATAGCAAATGATGTGGATACCCTTCATTCTGCGGCGTTTGATCCTCTGGGGCTGGACGTGGATCTGACCCTGGACAGCGTGGGAAGCCACAAGTCACGGTCGGGCCAGGAGGAGCATTTATACAATCCACTCACAATCCATCTCCTTCAGGAGGCTGTAAGGACAGGGGACTACTCCATTTTCAAGCAGTACAGCCATGCTCTGGATGAGGAGGGAAAGACGTACCATTTAAGAAGCCTTATGGATTTTTGCTATCCTGAAAACGGCGGTATTCCCCTGGATCAGGTGGAGAGTGCCGATTCCATTGTGCGCCGCTTTAAGACGGGGGCCATGTCCTACGGATCCATTTCCCAGGAGGCCCATGAGACGCTGGCCATCGCCATGAACCGGATCCATGGAAAATCCAATACAGGAGAGGGCGGCGAGAGTCTGGATCGCCTGGTACCGGGACCAGCAGACCGCAACCGCTGTTCCGCCATCAAGCAGGTAGCTTCTGGCCGGTTCGGCGTGACCAGCCGGTACCTGGTCAGCGCTCAGGAGATCCAGATCAAGATGGCCCAGGGCGCAAAGCCGGGAGAGGGCGGACAGCTGCCGGGCAAAAAGGTATATCCCTGGGTGGCAAAGACGAGACATTCTACCACAGGCGTGAGCCTGATCTCTCCGCCGCCTCATCACGATATTTATTCCATTGAGGATCTGGCCCAGCTGATCTATGACCTGAAAAATGCCAATACCAGGGCCAGGATCTCGGTCAAGCTGGTATCTGAGGCTGGTGTAGGTACGGTGGCGGCGGGAGTGGCCAAGGCGGGAGCCCAGGTGATCCTTGTTTCCTCCTATGACGGCGGAACGGGTGCGGCTCCCAGAAACTCTATCTACAACGCAGGCCTTCCCTGGGAGCTGGGTGTGGCTGAGGCCCATCAGTCCCTGATTATGAACGGGCTGCGCGACCGGGTAGTGTTAGAGACAGACGGAAAGCTGATGACCGGACGGGATGTGGCCATTGCCTGTATGCTGGGCGCAGAGGAATTTGGCTTTGCCACCGCCCCTCTCGTTGCAATGGGCTGTGTGATGATGCGCGTCTGCAATCTGGATACCTGTCCCATGGGAATTGCAACCCAGAATCCGGAGCTTCGCAAACGCTTTAAGGGTAAGCCGGAGTATGTGGTAAACTTTATGAAGTTTATTGCAGAGGAATTGAGGGAGTACATGGCAAAGCTGGGGGTACGCACCATAGATGAGCTGGTGGGCCGCACGGATCTCTTAAAGAGAAAAGAGGATATTTCCTACAGCCGTGCAAGACAGGTGGATTTAAGCCAGATCCTGGATAACCCCTATCAGGGTGAGAAACTGGCCGGATACCATGAAAAGCAGGTGTTTGATTTCCATCTGGAGGATACCATTGACGAGAGCATCCTTCTTAGGAAATTAAAGAGCGCTCTGAACAATGGTCAGAAGAAGAGCCTGCAGATTGACGTGACGAACATAAACCGCACGCTGGGAACCATATTCGGGGCAGAGCTTACGAGAAAATACCCGGAGGGACTGCCGGAGGATACCTTTACCATCGGCTGCAGCGGCAGCGGCGGCCAGAGCTTTGGTGCATTTATCCCCAGGGGCCTGACTCTGGAGCTGACCGGAGATTCCAATGATTATTTCGGAAAAGGGCTTTCCGGCGGCAAGCTGGTGGTATATCCGCCTCAGGGTGTGCCATTTAAGGCAGAAGAAAACATTATAATAGGAAACGTTGCCCTCTATGGAGCTACAAGCGGCAAGGCCTTTATCAACGGCATCGCCGGCGAGCGTTTCTGTGTCCGCAATTCCGGTGCAACGGCAGTGGTGGAAGGCGTAGGCGACCACGGCTGTGAATATATGACCGGGGGCTGTGTGGTGGTTCTTGGCCCCACAGGCAAGAATTTTGCCGCAGGTATGAGCGGCGGCATCGCCTATGTGCTGGATGAGGACCGCAGCTTTTATAAGAGGCTGAATAAGGAACTGGTATCCTTTGAGGAGGTATCGGGCAAATATGACGTGCTGGAATTGAAGGAACTGATTCAGGAGCACGTGGCTTATACCAATTCGGAAAAGGGTAAAGAGGTTCTGGCGCACTTTGGCGAGTATCTGCCCATGTTTAAGAAGATTGTTCCACATGATTACCGCCGCATGATGAATGCCATCGTGCAGATGGAGGGAAAGGGACTCAACAGCGAGCAGGCGCAGATCGAAGCGTTTTACGCTAACATCAGAGGCTAAAGGAGGTGCAGACAGATGGGTAAGATAACAGGATTTTTAGAATATGAGAGGGAAACCAGCAAGGAGGTTTCCCCCAGAGAGAGGATTAAAAACTGGAAGGAGTTCCACCTCCCCTTAAGCGAAACGGAGCAGAGAAAACAGGGCGCCCGCTGTATGGACTGCGGCGTTCCCTTCTGCCAGTCAGGCATGATGATGGGCGGTATGGTAAGCGGCTGCCCATTAAATAACCTGATCCCGGAGTGGAATGACCTTGTATATACAGGCAACTGGCAGCAGGCATTTCGCCGCCTGAAAAAGACAAACAGCTTTCCGGAGTTTACCTCCAGAGTCTGCCCGGCTCCCTGCGAGGCAGCCTGTACCTGCGGCCTAAACGGTTCTCCGGTCAGCGTGAAGGAAAATGAACACGCCATTATTGAAAAGGCCTATAAAGAGGGGTACGCAAAGGCAAATCCCCCGGCGGTCCGAACGGGAAAGAAGGTGGCTGTCATCGGCTCCGGCCCTGCGGGCCTTGCCGCGGCAGATCAGCTTAATAAGAGAGGCCACCTGGTTACTGTATTTGAACGCAGCGACCGTATCGGCGGCCTTCTGATGTACGGCATCCCAAATATGAAGCTGGAGAAATGGGTCATTGACCGGAAGGTGGAGATCATGAAGGAGGAAGGTGTTTCCTTTGTGACAAACGCGGATGTGGGAAGAAACTGCAAAGCATCCAGGATTCTGCGCGATTTCGACCGGGTAATCTTGGCCTGCGGAGCTTCCAATCCAAGAAACATCGATGTTCCGGGAAGAGACGCTGCAGGAATTTATTTTGCAGTAGATTTTTTAAAGTCTGCCACAAAGAGTCTGCTGGATTCCAATCTGGAGGATGGAGCCTGCATATCTGCCAGGGATAAGCACGTCATTGTCATCGGAGGCGGAGACACGGGAAACGACTGTGTGGGAACCTCCATCCGTCAGGGCTGTGCTTCCGTGCTTCAGCTGGAGATGATGCCAAAGCCTCCCGCAGAGCGGACTGGGGACAATACCTGGCCGGAGTGGCCGAAAGTCTTAAAGACAGATTACGGCCAGCAGGAAGCCATCGCCGTATTCGGCTCGGATCCAAGAGTGTACCAGACTACAGTGAAGGAATTTATCAAGGACAGCGAGGGAAATGTAACAAAAGCGGTTCTTGTAAATCTGGCTTCCAGAAAAGATCCCGAAAGCGGACGAACCGTGATGGCCCCTGTGGAGGGAAGTGAGCGGGAGGTGCAGGCGGATCTGGTGCTCATCGCCGCAGGCTTTGTGGGCTGTCAGGAGTATGTGGCAGAGGCCTTTGGCGTAGAGCTTGGCAGCCGTTTGACCGCCGCCACCCAGGCAGACAGCTATAAGACCAGCGCAGACCGCGTTTTTGCCGCCGGGGATATGCGCCGGGGGCAGTCTCTGGTGGTATGGGCCATCCGAGAGGGAAGAGAGGCAGCCAGAGAGGTGGATAAAGACTTGATGGGCTATACAAATCTTTTCTAAGGTATAAGCGCCGCAAAAGCATATGAGCGGCAGACAGGAAAACAGACCACGGACGGAGGGCAGGCTCTTCGGCCGTGGTCTGTTTTTCATGTCTGAGCAGTTCCTTTTTTCTCCGCCTTGCGGTGAAAACGATTTTACGATATAATAGATCAAAACCGCAATGGCATATCCCTTTGCAAAAATAAAGAACAGGAGACATTTTCTGCCTATGGCATCCTTTACAAAAATGGCGATCATGAAAGTATTCGGTGATCTGGCTTCGTCAAAGCCTGTGGATAAGATCACAGTCAAGGATATTACGGACCGCTGCGGTATTTCCCGAAATACGTTTTACTACCATTACCAGGACATTTATCAGGTGCTGAGAGCATATGTAGAATATTCCGTACAGCGGGTTGTGGAGATCATGACCGTAAACCAGAATGAGACAGACCCCCAGAAGGCCTGCATGAGAGGCGCTGAATATCTGGAGGAGCACAGAGGCCTGTTCTGCAATCTGTTCCGGTCCGCCGTCAACGAGGAGGTGCGGGACTGTCTTAAGTCTGCAGGCGAGGTCATTTTCGACTGTATGGTGGACCGCATCGCTGAGGGGACGGATATCTGCGGGAAGGATAAACAGATGATCAGCAGTATGTGCCAGTATACTGCCAGAGGACTTTTGATCAGCTGGATGGAATCGGACGGCACCATAAACGGGGAGTCGCTCTTAGACGCGATGATGCGCCTGGATTTTCTGTTTGGAGGAGGGGTCGAGGCAGCTCTGGCCCGAAGCCTGCAGCGAAATCAGACGCCGGAAACATGAGATAAAAATCTAAAATAAAACTAAAAATTATTACACTCAAGGGTCAAATGCACAAATTTTGTGCATTTGATTTTATTTTGCCTATTGTCAATTAGACAAAAGTCCATATAATGGTTAAGGGTAAAGGAGATGAAAAAAATGCCCACAGAGAAATTCATGAATCTGGGTGATTACAAAAAGCAGGCGATCCTGGATGCAATGCACACAGAGTTCATGACGACGCCTTATTCAGAAATCCGGATCAGCAGCCTGATCAAGCGGGCCGGAATATCCAGAGCCAGCTTTTATCTGTACTTTGAGAGCAAGGATGATCTGTTTGCCTGTATGATGCGGCAGAGAAGGGAACGCCTGGAGCAGGGGCTTGTGGAAGCCTTTCGGGAAAAGAGGGGTACGTTTCATGAGTCCATGGAGCTTTTGGTGGAGCGCATTATGACAGATGAAAGCTACAGAGACTGCTGGGAATTCTGCAGACGGATGCTGGAGGACGAGACCTGCCGGGAGGTGGCTGTACGGACAGAAGCAGAGTTTGGCGGGCGCAGGCTGCGGGAAAAAAGCGAAAAGGAATGTTTCGAGGCCATGGACCGGACCGGTTATGGGGAGCTGAACGAGGAGCGGCTGCGCTGTGCCATCGAAATGGGGCTTTTGGTGATCATACGGATTTCCATGCTCCAGCTGGATCAGGCCGCTGACCCCAGGGAACTGAAAAACATGGTATATCAGCAGTTTGCCATATTGGACCGAGGAATCAGGGATTAAAAATCGTGCATAAAAGAAAGGAAGGCAGAAAGAAATGAAAAAAAGCAGCAAGAGACTGATCGCAGGTGCGGTGGTCCTGTTAGTGGCAGCAGGGATTGTATTTAAACTGGTGTCAGGAAATGATGAGGAGCCGCAGTACGAGACGCGGCCCACTGTATCCGTGCAGACGCCGTCTACAGGAAACATTACGCTCTATACAGATCTTACAGGAACAGTAGAGCCGGCGGCAAAAGCGGCGGTGATGCCAAAGATCAGCGGAGAGATCCTGGAGGTGAATTTCCAGGCAGGAGATACGGTGCAGGCAGGCCAGGTCTTATGTAAAATCGACTCAGATACATTAAAGACCCTGGAACTCCAGATGCAGTCTGCCTCCGTTGCTGCCGATACCGCAGCCAGAGAACTGGCTCGGCTTCAGCCTTTATACGCCCAGGGCTTTGTATCTCAGCAGCAGTTCCAGCAGGCTCAGGATTCAGCCACCAGCGCCCGTCTGGCCTATGAGACTGCCAAGACCCAGTATGATCTGCAGGTGGAGTACACTACAGTAACCGCGCCTATCGGCGGTGTGATCGAGAGCAGAGGCGTGGAGCTTCACGACCATGTCAGCCCTTCCAGCCAGATCTGTGTGATTTCAGGCAGCGATCAGCTTCAGGTGAAGTTTGGCGTTACCGAGAAGGTTATGAAAAATATGAGTGTGGGCGAGGGGGTAACGATCGAGAAAAACGGCAGTTCATATGAGGGCAGCGTGACGGAAATCGGAGCCATGGTAAACGCCTCCACCGGGCTTTATGATGCAAAGGCAGCCATCAGTCAGGGAACGGGCCTTACAAACGGTGCAAAGGTAAAGCTGACTGTGGTAATGGATCGGGCAGAGAACGTGATGACGGTTCCCGTAGACGCGGTAAACTACGATAACGGGCAGGCTTTCGTATACTGCTATGAAGACGGAACCGCGAAAAAGACAATGGTAGAATCCGGTATCTACGATGGAGATACCATGGAGATCAAATCCGGACTTACCGCAGACAGCCAGGTAATTACCAGCTGGAGCAATGAGCTGGTAGACGGACAGCAGGTGCTTTTAGACAACGGTCAGACAGAAGAGACAGAGACCTCCACCCAGGAAGCTGCGGCTCCTGAGACAGCGGCTTCAGAGTCAGAGAAGGCAGGTGAATAAGGAATGGTCAATCTTACAAAATTTGCGGTATGCAAGCCAGTCACCATCATCATGTGCCTGCTTACCATAGCATATTTTGGAATTCAGTCTCTGATGGGAACAAGAGTGGAACTGACTCCTGAGATGGAACTTCCCATGCTGCTGATCAGCACGGTTTATGCGGGTGCAAGTCCTGATGACATCAAGGATCTGATTACTACCAAGCAGGAGGACGCTATTTCCTCACTGGACGGCGTAAAAGATGTATACAGCTATTCACAGGAAAACGTTTCCATTATAATGGTGGAATATGAGTATGGAACCAATATTGATACCGCATACATCAACCTGAAAAAAGCCATGGATACCACAAAGAGTGATATGCCGGATGATGCAGAAGAGCCCAATATCATGGAACTTGATATGAATTCTTCTCCGGTTATGACCCTTGCGGTAGGCGGCCAGGTAGACGGAAATCTCTATACATATGTGGAAAACAACATTCAGCCGGAGCTTGAAAAGCTGGGCTCTGTAGGAGAGGTATCTCTTTCAGGCGGACAGAAGGAATACATCAGTATTCGCCTGGATCCTGAAAAAATGGCCCAGTATAATCTTAGCATCAACACTATTGCCCAGATCGTTGGCGCAGCCGATTACACGATTCCTGCGGGAGATGTGAAGGTAGGAAAGCAGGAGTTAAGTGTCAGTGCAGGCAATGACTATGAGGATGCGGAAAGCCTAAAGAACATCACGATCCCTCTGGCAGGGGGAGATGTGATTCATCTGTCTGATGTGGCAGATGTCTCCCAGATCCTGGAAGATGCGGACTCCATCGGACGCTATAACGGAACAGATATTGTATCCATTGCCATCAAAAAACAGCAGAGTTCAACGGCCATTGATGTTTCAAATGATGTAACCAAGGAACTTAAAAAACTGGAAGCAGCGAATCCGGGACTTGAATTTACCATAGTTAATGATTCCAGTGACATGATCAACGAATCCATCAGCAATGTATATCAGACCATGATTATGGCGATTCTCTTGTCCATGCTCATTCTGTGGCTGTTTTATGGAGATCTGCGCGCCTCTGTTATTGTAGGTACATCTATTCCTATTTCCATCATGCTGACGCTGATTGCAATGAGCCTTATGGGCTTCTCGCTGAATGTTATTTCTCTGACATCCCTGGTTCTGGGCGTAGGTATGATGGTAGATAACTCTATTAACGTACTGGACGGTTGTTTCCGGGCGAAGGAAAAACATAATTTCTATGACGCGGCCATAGAAGGAAGCCGCGTTATGATTAACTCAATCATCGGCGGTACGGCTACCACCTGTGTTGTATTTATTCCGCTGGCAATGCTGACCGGTATGTCAGGACAGCTCTTTAAGCAGCTGGGCTTTACCATTGTGTTCAGTCTGATTGCCTCGTTGTTCTCGGCAGTTACCATTGTGCCCCTGTGCTATTATCAGTGGCATCCTGTTGAAAAGGCGAGTGCGCCTGCAGCAGGTTTCATCAGAGGCTGTCAGAACTGGTACCGCAAGCATATGCCTTCAGTAATACCAAAGACGGGATGGGTTATCGGCATAAGCCTACTTCTTCTGGTTCTTTCTTTTGGCCTTGCGACTCAGCTTAAAATGGAACTGATGGTATCTGTAGACGAGGGAATTGTAAATATCAATGTAAAGACGAAACCGGGACTTTCCGTGGAAGCGGTCAATGACACGGTGGCTCAGATTGAAAAGCTGGTCGCTGAGGATGAGGATGTGGATCATTACCTCTTAACATATGGTTCCAGCGGACTGAGTACCAGTGGCGGCAATGACGTTTCCATCAGTGCGTATTTGAAAGATGACAGGAAACTGTCTACTGATGAAGTGATTGATAAGTGGAACCGTGAGGTAGAAACGTATAAGGATATTTCTGCAACCCTGGAACAGGGCAGTACTACCATGTCTTCTTCCATGAGCAGCGGAAACTCCGTTGAGGTAGATTTACAGAGTACCGATTATGATGCATTAAAGGCTGCTTCTGACGAGCTGGTAAACGAGCTGAGAAAACGGGAAGATGTAATGCAGGTTCATTCCTCCATTGAAAATGCCGCTCCGATCGTAAAGGTAAAGGTAGACCCGGTAGCCGCTCAGGCAGAGGGGTTAACGCCGGCTTCTATTGGATCCATGCTTTACAGCAATTTAAGCGGTGTCAAGGCTACAACATTAAGAGTAAATGGAGAGGATGTGGATGTAAAGGTTGAATACGAGCCTGACCGTTATGATTCCATTGAAAAGATCCAGGGAATGATGATCCCCACTGCTACAGGAACCTCGCTTCCATTAGAGGATCTGGCTGAGATACGTTTTGAGGACAGCCCGCAGCAGATCGTGCGCAAATCAAAGCAGTACCAGGTGGCTATCACCATGCAGGTGCAGCCAGGTTATGAGGATACGGCAAAAGAGGATGTAAACAAGTTCGTGCGCAGCTGGAATATGCCATCAGGCGTTCAGATGGCGGCCAATGCTACAGATGAGAGTATGCAGGAGGAGTTAGGCGCTTTGGCCGGGGCATTACTTACAGGTATCTTCCTGGTATTTGTAGTAATGGCTATCCAGTTTGAGTCTCCCAAGTTCTCACTGATGATCATGACTACTATCCCGTTCTCGCTGATTGGCTCCTTTGGACTTTTGTTTGCAGCTGACAGTCCGATCAGTATGGTGTCTATGCTGGGCTTTTTGATGTTAGTCGGTACGGTAGTTAACAACGGTATTCTATATGTGGATACGGTCAACCAGTTCCTTGCTGAAATGCCGTTAGATAAAGCCCTTGTGGAAGCGGGAGCAATACGTATGAGACCCATCCTGATGACTACGGGAACCACGGTCATTTCTATGATTCCCAACGCGCTGGCCTATGGTAAATCCGGCGCCATGATGCAGGGCCTCGCCCTTGTAAATGTAGGCGGTCTGATTGCTGCAACTATTCTGACTCTGGTGCTTCTTCCAACCTATTATAAGCTGGTATATAAGATGGGCAGAAAAACCATGGGAGAGGATATCCTGGTAATCGACGATTGATGGGACATATACCTAAATATATAAAATAAGAACAGCCAGTCTTTCCATTTGGTCTCAGGGCAGTCCCTGGGGGCGATGGGAGGCTGGCTGTTTTGCGCTGTCAAAGGGCTGCTGTTTGTGGCGCTGATGTTTCTTATGGTTCTTACATTTATCAAAATGAAAAACAAGCAAAAAGCAAGATTTAAAATATACAGTTATGTGGTACAATGAGAGAAACTGCTTGGGAGGTGAAGTTAGATGACCCCTGGTGTTTCCATACATAAACGGGTTCTTCATTACGCGTATGCAGACACAGATGCACTGTACCGGGATTTTCAGATTTCAGAAGATGGATATAATGAGGAACAGGCTGCAAAAAACCGCGAACAATACGGCAGCAATACACGAAACGGAAGGGCTGCCGATACGGCAGTCTACCGTTTGCGCAGAGCTTTTATCAATCCATTTACTATCATCCTGTTTGTGCTGGCGGGTGTTTCGTTTATTACGGATGTACTTCTCGCCTCCAATTTCAGCCGCAATGCGACCACAGTGCTGATTATCCTGAGTATGCTGCTGATCAGCGGCATGATCCGGCTGATTCAGGAAATGCGGACAAAACACATAGCTGATCGTCTGTCCAGGATCATCCATTCGGATGTGATGGTGCGCCGCGGCGGGAAATGGAGGGGTATCTCATCCACGGAACTGGTGGTTGGCGATACGATTCGCCTCTTTGCCGGGAACAGGGTTCCTGCCGATCTTCGTCTGACTGCTGCAAATGACCTGTTTGTTTCCCAGGCCGTTATTACAGGTGAGAGTGCTGTTCTGGAAAAGAATGCAGGAAGGCTTTCAGGGCATATAGTTTCCTCCTATGCGGAATACAGCAATATCGTTTTTATGGGTTCTGCTGTGATTGGCGGAACAGGAGAAGGAGTAGTTTTGGCCGTTGGAGAGGATGCCGTTTACGGAGGATTTTCGGGAGCGGAATCTATGGGTAAGAACCGATTTGACCAGGGTGCAAACTCCATTGCATGGGTAATGATCCGTTTTATGGCTGTTCTTATCCCGGTTGTTTTTGCTGCCTGCGGGCTTACCAAAGGGGATTGGTTTACTGCGTTTGTATTTGCTTTATCAGTTGCCGTAGGGCTGACCCCGGAGATGCTGCCCATGGTAATCAATGCCTGTCTTGCCAAAGGGAGCAATGCCATGGGTCAGAAACAGACCGTGGTTAAAAATATCAACGCCATGCAGGGGTTTGGCAGTATGGATATTCTGTGTGTGGATAAAACAGGCACTTTGACCGGCGATACAGTGCTGTTGGAATATTACATGGATATTCTTGGAAATGAAAGCGAGAGCGTGTTGGACTTTGCCTATTTAAACAGTCTGTACCATACCGGGGTGAGGAATCATCTGGACACGGCTGTTCTCAAATACCGCGATTTGCCCGGCTGCAGCGCTCACTTTCAGGAGATTGCAGCAAAACATCCCAAACTGGATGAATTGCCCTTTGATTATGACCGGAAGTTCGCAAGCGTTCTTGTAAAGGACAAAACGGAAAATCTGCTTATCATTAAGGGGAGCATGGATGAGGTATGCCGGCGCTGCGCTTATATTGAATACAAGGGCCGACGCAGCGCTATGGGAGATGAGGGATACTTAAGTGTCCATGCCGTAGTGGATGATATGCTGGAGGACGGCATGAAGGTTTTGGCTGTGGCATATAAGCCGTTGGAGGGGGAACGGTTAAATACCAGTGATGAAACAGATTTTATCCTTATAGGCTATTTGGCGTTTTTTGATGCGCCAAAGAAAACAGCGGAAGATGCCATTCGTAAGCTGAAATCCCTTCATGTCGGGATAAAAGTGCTGACCGGCGACAGTAAAAGCGCAGCGGTCTCTGTCTGCCGCCGTCTGGGGATCGATACATCAGAAATCATGACAGGAAGGGAATTTAGCCATCTGACGGAGGATGAAATGCTGATCCGGATGGAGCGTACCGCGGTTTTTGCGGAACTGTCCCCAAAACAAAAGCTGGAAGTGGTTCAGACGCTGCAGTCGAATGGACATACGGTTGGTTTTCTGGGAGACGGAATGAATGATTTGCCTGCTGTGGTGCAGTCAGATGTTGGAATTTCGGTGGATACAGCAGCAGAAGCCGTCAAAGAAAGCGCGGATGTGATCCTGTTAAAAAAAGATCTGAATGTTTTGGAGGAAGGGATTTTGGAAGGCCGGAAAGCCTTTTCTAATATGTCAAAATATATCAGGATTACAGCATCGTCTAATTTCGGCAATATTTTTTCCATCGTCATTGCCAGTGTATTTCTGCCCTTTTTTCCTATGACCTCGGTACAGCTGCTTTTGCTGAATCTGCTCTACGATGCTCTGTGTCTTGTTCTTCCCTGGGATCAGGTAGATGAGGATACATATTTGCAGCCATTGGAATGGTCTGGCCGGACGTTAGGGCGTTTTATGCGCTTTTTCGGCCCGATAAGTTCCATCTTTGATATAGTCACGTTTGTTTTTTGTTTTTTGTCCTTCTATGTGCGGCGGAAGTTTTGCGTCCCTTGCGGCAGGCGGAGGGCAGGAGCGGTTTATTGCCCTGTTTCAAACCGGATGGTTTCTGGAATCAATGTGGACGCAGATATTGATCCTGCATCTGCTTCGCACCAGAAAGATACCATTGTTCCAGAGCAAGCCTTCCCGTTCTGTCATGCTTGTAACGACATTGGGAATTTTAATTTTTACTGTTATGACCTTCACTCCTGTGGGGCATCTCATCGGGCTGACTTCTTTGCCGCCCGCATATTTTGGTTTCCTGATCGCTGTAGTTTTACTGTATTTGCTTCTGGTGACATTTGCAAAGTACTGGTATGTAAAGAAGTATCATGAATTGCTTTAAGAGGAGGAATCTGCCATGAAAAAAATATTGGTTTTATCAGTCTGGATTCCGCTCTGATCCAATGGCTTCAGGAGAAACTTCCTATATCTGCGCCAGATACCGCAGGAACAAAAGAATTGATAGAGGGCCTTGAAACATTGATCAATGGAAGATCAGATCTGCTTATGGTGGAACTTGCAGATACAGAGAATGTTATGCCCGTAACCCCAACCATCCGATGCGGTACGCTGTCCATTGATCCCAAATCCCGGAAGGTGCTCCGTGATGGCGCGGAGATTTTGCTTACGCCCAAGGAGTTTGATATTCTTTACTTTCTGGCCCGCAACCGCGGGGAAGTCTTTACAAAAGAGCAGATCTATCAGGCGGTATGGGAAAGCGAATACTTACTGGACGACAGCAATATTATGGCGTTTATCCGAAAACTCAGGAAAAAGATCGAACCCAATCCGGATGCTCCGGAATACATATTAACGATTTGGGGGATTGGATATAAATTCAGCGACAAACAGCAGCATATCATTGATTGCTAAATCGCAAGGAAATCGCAAGGCTTTAGCCATGTGATTTTCCCTGCGTTTTTTTATACTTAATGAAGGATTTGATTCAGACCTGACAGGAGGTGGGGAAAATGAACGCTGACAGCAGTCCGCAAAGTAAGAGGCAGAGGCAGGGTCGCAGAAAATGGTCAACGGCCATTTTCCTCATCTGATTCTGTTTCTTGCCTCGGTAAAAAAGGAGGTAAGATCAATGAATAAGAAGAAAATGAGCGGCCGGCAGATGTTTTTGGCCGCAGAAACGGCCATGGTGTACAACGAACAAAAACGCCGCATCCATTTTGCAGCAACACATTCCATCAGGGAAGTTTTAAAAAGTGTCAATACGGCATTGTGCGGCCTTTCGGCAGAGGGGGTTGTTGCTAACCGGGCGGAATATGGAATGAACAAGGTGACTCGTCAAAAGAAAAAAACACTGGCGCAAAGCCTTGTGGGAGCTTTTGTCAATCCTTTTACAGTGATTTTATCCTGCCTGGCAATGGTTTCCGCCATCACGGATATGCTTTTTCCCTATATGGAACTGTTCGGAAATAAGAAAGAGGATTTTGACTGCCTGACAGTGGTTATTATATTGACTATGGTGTTTATTTCCGGCACATTGCGCTTTGTACAGGAGTCCCGCAGCGGCAATGCGGCGGAACGGCTGCTTGCCATGATTACTACAACCTGCACGGTTGACAGAAGAGAGCAGGGAGACGTTGAGATACCGTTGGAGGATGCTGTTGTAGGGGATATCGTCCATCTTTGTGCGGGGGATATGATTCCGGCCGACCTGCGCATTGTGGAGGCAAAGGATTTGTTTGTCAGCCAGTCCAGCCTGACGGGAGAAAGTGAGCCGATAGAGAAAATGCCAAAAACAGCTGAGGCAGAGCGGGATTCCATAACCGAATATGCCAATATTGCTTTTATGGGAAGCAATGTCATCTCCGGCAGCGCAGTGGGTGTCATTGTTGCAGTGGGGGATAATACCCTGTTCGGTTCTATGACCTCCTCTGTGGCAGAGGAAGCCGCAGAGACGAATTTTACCAAGGGTGTCAATGCAGTGTCCTGGGTGCTGATCCGTTTTATGATGGTTATGGTTCCCCTGGTTTTTGTGATGAACGGAATCACCAAAGGGGACTGGCTTGGGGCATTTCTGTTTGCTGTCTCCATTGCAGTAGGACTGACTCCGGAAATGCTGCCGATGATCGTCACGACCTGTCTGGCAAAGGGCGCTGTTTCCATGAGCAGGAAAAAGACCATTGTGAAAAATCTTAACTCCATCCAGAATTTTGGGGCAATCGATATTCTTTGTACCGATAAGACAGGCACTCTGACCCAGGATCAGGTGATGCTTGAATATCATATGAATGTGAGCGGGAAGGAAGATATGCGGGTTCTGCGCCATGCATACCTGAACAGTTTTTTTCAGACGGGTTATAAGAATCTGATGGATGTGGCAATCATTAAGAAAACGGAAGAGCAGGAAGCAGAAGATCCCCGGCTGATTGATCTTTCAGAACATTATGAAAAAGCGGATGAGATTCCTTTTGATTTTACACGCCGCCGTCTGACCACAGTAGTTCGGGATAAAACCGGAAAAACACAGATGGTCACGAAAGGAGCCGTGGAGGAAATGCTGTCTGTGTGCTCTTTTGCAGAGTATGGCAAAGAGGTTATGCCTTTGACGCAGGAATTGAGGAACATGATCTTGAAAACAGTGGATGCTCTGAATGATAAAGGGTTCCGCGTCCTGGCTATTGCACAAAAAAACAGCCCGTCTCCGGCTGGCGCTTTCGGTGTAAAAGATGAATGTGATATGGTTTTGCTGGGATATCTGGCTTTTCTTGATCCGCCTAAGGAAACAACTGCAGCTGCAATCTCGGCGTTAAGGGAATATGGCGTGACAACGAAGATCCTGACAGGAGATAACGATAAGGTAACCCGTACGATCTGCTCCCAGGTCGGTTTGAATGTACGGAATATGCTTTTAGGTTCTGATCTGGAGAAAATGAGTGATCGTGAACTTGCCGAGGCTGCTGAACAGACGGAGGTTTTTGCAAAGCTGACCCCGGATCAGAAAGTACGTGTGGTGTCAGTCCTTCGCAGGGCCGGTCATACGGTCGGCTTCATGGGAGACGGTATCAATGACGCGGCTGCCATGAAATCTGCGGATATCGGTATTTCTGTGGATACTGCGGTAGATGTGGCAAAAGAGAGCGCGGATATTGTTCTTCTGGAAAAAGATCTGATGGTGCTGGAAAAAGGGATTATTGAGGGCAGAAAGACATACGCCAACATGATTAAATACATCAAAATGACCGCCTCTTCCAATTTTGGAAATATGTTTTCCGTGCTGGCAGCTTCGGCCCTGCTGCCTTTCCTTCCAATGATGAGTGTTCAGCTGATCGTTCTGAACCTGATTTATGACCTGTCCTGCACTGCGATTCCCTGGGACAATGTGGACAAAGAATTTCTGCGCGTGCCCCGTAAATGGGATGCCTCCTCTGTGGGCAGCTTTATGATCTGGATTGGGCCCACCAGTTCTGTTTTTGACTTTGTAACTTATATTTTCATGTATTTTGTGTTCTGTCCCCGGTTCGTATCAGGGGGAATTTTGTATAACGATCTGGCCAGTCATTTTGGCGGCGCAGAGCTGCTGCGGATGCAGACGGCCTACGCTGCAATGTTTCAGGCAGGCTGGTTCGTAGAATCTATGTGGAGCCAGACGCTGGTTATTCATATGATCCGTACACCAAAGCTTCCATTTATCCAGAGCCGTGCATCTGCTTTGCTGACACTGGTAACCTGTACCGGAATTGCAGTTCTTACAGTTATTCCGTTTACAGAAATTGGAAAGCTGCTGGGGTTTGCGGCGCTGCCGGCCAGTTATTTTGCATACCTGATTCCGTGTATCCTGCTTTACATGGCGCTGGCGACCAGTATGAAAAAGGCCTATGTGCGTCATTACGGCCAAATGCTTTAGGAGGAGAGAAAAAATGAACTGGACAAATATTTGGATTCGCTTATTTGGAACACGTTCTCTGTTTGGGCTTGATATGGGATTCTGGATTGCAATGGCTGCGGTTGCGCTGCTCGTTGTTCTGATGAATGTGGTATTCTGGGGAATGAAACCAGGGAAAAGGCCCAAGTCATAGCTGCCCGTCATTTTCTTATCAAAAAAGGCATAAAATTTCCTTCGTCCGTTCATACTAATGTAAGAATGTCAGAAGTGGATTTTGGAAAGATTCGTTTCTGGGAAAATATGGGAAAGAGGTGCGAAAATATATGGAACAGAAGAAAGGCAAGGCTACCGTTCAATTTGCCCGGCCGCCGGTAATTGCAGGGGCGGCCAGCGTGGCCGGAAAGAAAGAAAGCGGTGGGCCGCTGGGACCGTTTTTTGACCGTCATTTACTGGATGACGGGAAAGAAAAGGAAAACTGGGAGCAGGCGGAAAGTGCTATGCAGAAGGAGGCGGCAGAACTTGCGATTGAAAAGGCGGGGCTTGACAGGGAGGATATCCGTTATCTGTTTGCCGGAGATCTGCTGGGACAGCTGATTGCTACTTCCTTCGGCACGGTAGATCTGGAGATCCCCTTATTTGGCCTCTATGGCGCCTGTTCTACGATGGGAGAGGCGATGAGTCTGGGAGCCATGATGGTGAATGCAGGCTATGCGGATCATGTGGTATCTATGGCGTCCAGTCATTTTGCAACAGCAGAAAAGCAGTTCCGTTTTCCGCTGGCCTATGGAAACCAGCGTCCCATGTCGGCCTCCTGGACGGTTACAGGGTGCGGAGCGGTGGTGATTGGACGCCAGGGAGAATCGGGGCTGGCAAAGATCACAGCAGTGACCACCGGAAAAATGGTGGATATTGGGGCCAGGGATTCCATGAATATGGGAGCCGCTATGGCGCCCGCCGCATTTCACACCATTGAACAGAATCTGGAGGATCTGGGTAAAGATGAGACCTGGTATGATCAGATCATTACCGGCGATCTGGGCGAAATTGGAAGCCGGATTTTACTGGATTTGATGAAGGAAAAGGGACGTGACTTAAGCAGGCTTCACATGGACTGCGGTGTGGAGATTTTTAATAAGGAAACTCAGGATACCCACGCAGGAGGGAGCGGCTGCGGCTGTGCTGCCGTAACCCTGTGCGCCGCTGTTCTTCCAAAGCTGCAGGAGGGACTCTGGAAACGGGTTCTTTTTGTACCTACCGGAGCTCTTTTGTCCACTGTAAGCTATAATGAAGGCCAGACCATACCGGGGATTGCCCATGGAGTGGTCATTGAGCATATGGAAGGAGATTGAATATGGATTATATCAAGGCATTTGTGGTTGGAGGCCTGATTTGTGCGCTGGTTCAGATCCTGATGGAAAAGACAAAGCTGATGCCGGGCCGGATCATGGTTCTTCTGGTGGTTTCAGGGTCTGTATTGGGCGCTCTGGGGCTGTATGAGCCGTTTCTTAAATGGGCGGGAGCAGGGGCCAGCGTGCCGCTTCTGGGATTTGGAAATACGCTTTTTAAAGGGGTAAAGACCGCTCTGGAAGAGGAAGGGGCATTGGGGCTCTTTAAAGGAGGGCTTACGGCCGCTTCCGCCGGCATCAGCGGAGCGCTGATTTTTGGCTATCTGGCTTCTGTGCTGTTTAAGCCAAAGATGAAAGGGTAATTTATTAAAGAAATTGTATTCATCCCCTGAAAAGTCTGTTATAATAGGTACCATCCACAGATGAGAGGAAACTTCTCCCATCGGCGGATGGTACCTGTTTGCGATTGAGATTATTATAAGATATATATGGAATCGCCAACAGACAGGCGAATACACTGGGGGAGACGCTATGGGTGAGCAAAAAAAGAATGGCTGGAAAATGGCCTCATGGGCTTTGTTAGTCACAGGGGTCATTGTGTTTGCCATAATTAACATACTGGTGGTGTTTTTTTGTTATTCCAGGCACATACATCGAAAGATCCTGGATCAGAATATGGAACAGATAGGGAATGTTTCAGATTATGTGGTAAGAATCATCCGCAATG
Source organism: Enterocloster alcoholdehydrogenati (assembly GCF_013282095.1). Lineage (GTDB taxonomy): Bacteria > Bacillota > Clostridia > Lachnospirales > Lachnospiraceae > Enterocloster > Enterocloster alcoholdehydrogenati. The sequence goes on along the minus strand of NZ_BLTJ01000001.1, from coordinate 393,467 downwards.
AGATGAAGCATTGTATTGAGACGCTGGAGGTAAGTGAAGAGATATTTTCCAGGCAAAGAGAACTGATTTCTCCGGAAAGCGTGGATCAGCTGATTCAGATCAGAGATAAGACCGGTTTTACCATAGCGGGTCTGATGGATCGGGACGGCAATGCCATTGACGATACGGGGACAGGCTGGCAGGTGGATCAGACGGGTTTTCTGAAGGTCATGGACAGGGGAGAGGTTTTTATCTCGGATGTTTTTACCAGTGAGAGGCAGCATATGGACCAGATTCTTGTGATGGTTCCCTTAGAGACTGCGGGACAGATTCAGGGCGCTGTCTGGGGGCAGTATCCTATTTCATTCATTACGGATATTATAGATCAGGAGATGGATTTTGATCTCTATTTTCAGATTGTGGATGATAAGGGACGCTATATAAGCCGCTCGCAAAATGAAAACGCCCTGGCGACAGAGCGGGATATGCTGCTTTGGGAGGAGATGGAACGGTATGAATACCTGGAAGGGGATACGGTAGAGAAGGTTAAGGAGAAAGTGGAAAATTATCAGTCCGGGATGCTGTATTTTCAATATGGGGGCCAGGGACGCTATGTAAGCTATCAGCCTCTTGGGATCAACAACTGGTATGTATTTTCCGCCATGCCCTCAGACCAGCTGAACGGATATGTGAATGAGATCCAGGGCCTGTCTTTGGATATGCTTTTATGGTTTAGTCTGTCTGTGGCTCTTGTGGTTGGCGTTGTTATCCTGCTGGCCTATGAGGGGAACCGCAGGATCAGCCAGAAAAACCGGGAACTGGCTATTAAGAATCAGCTGTTTCGGATCGTGATGGACAAAACACAGGATACCCCCTTTGAATTGGATCTTGCCGCAGGTCGGGTAAAGATCTACCGCAGCCGCTGTCAGGATGATGCCGAATATGATGTTTTGGAGAATATTACACCGGAAGCTATGACAGACAGGGGGTATATTCAGAAAAAGGACAGGGGAGTGTATGAGCATTTTTACAGAAAAGTGATCTGCGGCCTTGAGGTGGAACCCTTGGTTCTGCAGCTGAAGGCGGATGGAGCCTGGGAGTGGAACAGGATTCACGTGCTGACTGTGGATGAAACCAGCGCGGTAGGTTTTTTAGAAGGATACACTGAGCAGATGGATCAGAAGCATAAGCTGGAAACCATCAGCCGCAAGACAAGGACAGACGCCCTTACAGGGCTTTATAACCGTGAAACGTTTGTGGAAGCCGTGGAGGAACGCCTTAAAACAATACAGGACTTAGAGACGGCGGGGTTAGATGCTTTATTTATTCTGGATCTGGATCATTTTAAAACCTTAAATGATACTCTGGGACATATGATGGGAGATCAGGCTCTTAAGCAGGCAGGCGCAAACCTCCGATTCTCTATACGCAAGACAGATCTGGCGGGCCGTCTGGGAGGGGATGAATTTGTTTTGTTTCTGGAGGAGCTTCCGGATCTTTTCGCTCTGGAACAGTGTGCTAAAAAGGTGAATAAGGCTCTTTTAATGTCCTGGGAGAGAGAACAGAAAAGGGTGGATATCAGCGCGTCCGTTGGTATTGCTATAGCGGAGCGGGGAATGGCTTTTAAGGAGCTTTATGAAAAGGCAGATCAGGCTCTTTATGAGGTAAAAAGGCATGGAAGAAACGGCTATAGGATCGCAGAACAGGGGAAGCCGTAGCAGAGCGGCCGCAGACAGGAGGAGACAGCATTGGGACGACAGAATATATTGGCATTGCGCAGAAAAATGAAAGAAGCGGCTTTTAACGATCCTCTCACCGGAGGCATCAGCAATGCGGCGTTTCTTTTGCGGGTTCAGGAAAAACTTGAAAAGGAGCCCCAAAGGCCTTATGTAATGGCCTTTTTAAATATCCGCGGTTTTAAAAATATCAATGAGCTTTACGGAGTGGAAACGGGGAATACTCTTTTAAAACAGATTTACAACATTTTAAAGCGTTCTATCCGTAAAGAAGAGATTGTAACACGAAGCGAATGCGATCACTATTTTATGCTTTTGGAGGGAGACAGAGAGGAGCGGGTGAGAGAGCGGTTAGAGCAGATGCTTGAAGAGGTTTCAGGCGCTCCGGAACTTAGGGCTGTGGGGATGGATCTGGAAACCGCGCTGGGGGCCTGCATGATTACAGATCACAGGCTGAATATCCGCATTCTTCAGGACCGAGCCGTTCGTGCCAGCGAATACTGTGAGAGCCAGTCTGGCTGTGTTTTTTATAATGAAGCGCTGGAAGCAAGGAATTTGAGGGAAAAACGGCTGGGGGATTCCTTTGCCCATGGTCTGGAGCATGATGAATTTGAGGTATATCTTCAGCCAAAGGTATATCTTCAGAAGGAGGGCTTCTGCGAGGCTGAGGCGCTGGCCAGATGGCATCATCCCCAGTATGGCATGGTGTACCCGGCAGAATTCGTTCCGCTTCTGGAGGGAAATGGAAAAGTATGCAGTCTGGATCTGTATATGTTTGAAAGAATGTGCCGGATACTCAGCCGATGGAATCAGACCGGCCTGTCAGAACTTCGTATATCTGTCAATCTGTCCAGAGCGCATCTGATCAGGCGGGGCAGAAACTGTCTGAACGATATGAAGGAACTTAAGGAAAAATATCACATCCAAGATGGTCAGATTGAACTGGAAATGACGGAATCTCTATTTTTCGATCCTGCTCAGATCGGCGAAATGAAGGCGTTTACAGAAAAAATACGTTCCTGCGGTTTTGGCTGTTCCCTGGATGATTTTGGCTTTGGATATTCCTCCCTGGCTCTGTTAAAGGACTTAAATGTGGACACCATCAAGCTGGATCGTCAGTTTTTCTCAAGCAGCAGCGAGAAGAGCTGGAAGATTGTAAATGCCTTAATCTTACTGGCTCATGAGCTAAAGATCCGTGTGGTAGCTGAAGGGGTGGAAAGCGGGGAACAGATTCAGCGGCTGAAGGAGGCTGGCTGCGACCTGGTTCAGGGATATTTCTATTCCCGCCCAATGCCTGCCGGGGACTTTGAAAACTGGGTGAGGCAGCGCCGACCAGATAAAGAATGATATATAAAAAACGGCTGCAGCAAAACGGAACATCATCTGATAATGTGACCGTTTGCTGCAGCTGTTTTTGTTTTACCGGGCTCCGGGGCCTGAAGTCTCCCAGGAAGGCCGTGTCTGGGGTTCATACCCTGGGCCGATGGGGGAGATGGTCACGCCGCCGGATCCGCTGTCAGTGCCGTTTTGCGTCTCGCCGGAACCGGAAGAAGGCGAAATTACCGTAGAATTGCCGGAATGGATGGTGCAGTATCCGGGGATGGCAAATACGGAATCATCCGTAGCCAGATTTTCTTCTCCCTCTGGAAGCACCATGAAAATTTTTGTGGTCTTTTCCGGGCAGTAGGGGGTAGACCGCATACCCGACTGGGCGCATACGGTGACAGCTACGTGTTTGTCGCAGACCTCAGTGGGGGCGGTGCCCTTGGCGAAATATTCGGTGTAGACCGCATTTCCTCTTGGATCGTGGTCGCAGACGCCTGCTACGGCCCGTTTTCCGGACTTGCGGCAGATCTCTGCCGTTTCTATGCTGTCCGGGACAGTAAAGCCGGGATCCTCCATTCCCTCATGAACCCGGTTCATAATATTGCGCCAGATATTTTTGTGGAAGGAGGTACCGCCGTTATTTACATTTCCATGGGTTAGTTTCTGGTTGTTGTCGCAGCCGCCCCAGATACCGGCGGTATAGTAAGGGGTAAAACCTACAAACCATACGTCGTTGTTTCCGGTAGTGGTACCGCTTTTTCCGGCAGCGGACATACTGGTAAGCGCCGCACGGGTGCTGGTAGAGGTGATGGATACGCCGGAGCGGGTAAATTTGCGGTTGCTCTTCATAGAGTCAGACATGGCGTCGGTCAGCAGAAACGCAGTGGAGTCCTTTAACACCTGTTTTGTCTCAGGCGTGTTGTCGATCAGTACCTTGCCGTCATGATCCAGGATTTTTGTAAAGAACCGCGGCTTTGTATATACACCGCTGTTGGCAATGGAGGCGTAGGCAGCGGTCATTTCCAGATTGGAAACGCCCTTGGTAAGTCCGCCCAGTGCCTGGGCCGCGCCTAAATCATCTTTTGTCAGAGATGTTATGCCCATTTTCTGAGCATATTCCATGCCCAGCTGCGGCGTAACCGTTTCCATCAGAGTCCGCACGGCAACGATGTTCATGGAGTAGATGATACCGTCCCGGATACTGGAATAGCCGGTAAATCCATAGCTGGATTTCCACCAGTTTTTAAAGGTTTTCGTGCCTACCGTGTAGGGCGCATCATAGTAAACCGTGCCCAGGGTAGCGCCGCAGGCGTCAAGGGCCGGTGCAAAGGCGGTGATAACCTTAAATGCAGAACCGGGCTGACGGTAGATGCCGGTGGCTCGATTTAGAGTCAGGCTGGCAGTCTTTTCCCCGCGGCCTCCGCTTAATGCCTTTACCTCCCCGGTATGCTGGTCCATGAGTACAAAAGAAGCCTGAGGCTGCAGGATCATGTTCTGGCGTTCTCCGATGATCTGATCGCCGTCCTTTAACAGCCATGTTTTGTACTGGTCAATGTCTGCCTGCGCCGCTTCCTTGCTGCCATAAAGTCCCTCAAAGGAGGCATCCCCAAGTACATTTTTGCGGTAGGATTTCAGATTTTCTTCTGAATAATGCTCCGTAGTTCCATCCGCATGGGTGACAGACAGCCGGTATTCTACAGAATATTTGGCCACTGTGTAGTTGTCGGGGTTATTGATTTCCTCATCCACAATGGCCTGAATCTTCGGATCCTGGGTCGTATAGATCTTAAGGCCCCCGGCATAGAGGAGATTTCTCGCCTGACTTTCCGTATAGCCTAACTCTTTCATCAATGCATCAATCACCTGTTCCACCAGCTCGTCTGTAAAATAGCTGTAGTGGGAATTGGTCTCCTGGGCGGCAGTATTTACATTCTGGATCCGATCATAAACATCATCTGCCAGAGCCTCCTCCAGCTCGTCCTTTGTGATATAGTTTTGCTCATACATATATTGAAGGACGATCCTGCGCCGTTCGGCATTATCTTCAGCGCCGGAAATGGGATTAAGACGGGAGGGGTTTTTGGTGATGGAGGCGAGAACCGCACATTCAGAGAGCGTCAGATCGGAGACTTCTTTATTGAAATACCGCCGTGCGGCCACCTTAACGCCCAGGGTATTGTAGCCCAGGTTGATGGTGTTGAGATAGTTGGTGATGATGACTTTTTTTGTTTCTTCCTTGCTCATGCCGGAATTCTTTTCCAGCTGTACGGCCAGATACTGCTCCTGAAGCTTTCGTTCAATGCGCGCTCCCCAGCTTGTCTCCATACCGCCGGAGAAAACATTGTTTTTGATCAGCTGTTGTGTAATGGTGCTTCCGCCGCCGGAATAATCGTCGCTGATGAGACCGTGAACGGCTCTGGCGATGGATCGCAGGTCTATGCCGTCGTGGGACCAGAAACGGGAGTCCTCAATAGCCACAAAGGCGTTGATCAGATCCTTGGGAAGCTCCTCATAGGTGGCGGACTCGCGGTTGGAGCCGCTGGTGACCAGGGTATCGGTCAGATTGCCGTCCGCGTCATAGACAGTGGTTGCAAAACGGTCCGGCTGAATGTTCATGATGTCCACAGAGGGGGCATTGTCAATGATTCCTTTAATCATACCGAAACCTATGGCTGTACCTGCTACAGCCAGAAACAGAAACAACACAAAAAAAGCCTTAAAGATGTTAAAGAACAGCTTTGAGGTGTATTTGGCTGATTTTGACTGGAGAGCCTTAAGCCTGCGCTCAGACTCATGTGTTCCGTAATTCATAGATTCTCCTTTACAACGTGTTGGGTCCCCCCGGCGCTGTCTCCCAAAGACTCTTAATCCGGCAGACAGGCTCCCTAAATTATACAACAGTTTTACAGAATTGAAAAGGGCATAAATATGGCTTGCCTTGGGGACCTAACTATATTATGATAAAAAACAGCAGAAAAATAAGGGAAATGTGGGTGCTGACCCCCAGAAAAGAAAAAAAGGAGAGAGAAAAGTGGTAGAACACTACAAAATCATATACGAGGGCGGAGAAGGGGAGCTTGTGGAGAAAAAATCTCGGTTCATAGCGCAGATTGCTCCTGTTAAGACAGAGGAAGAAGCGCTGGCCTTTGTGGAGGAGATCCGCAGGCAGCACTGGAACGCCAGACACCACTGTTACGCCTATATAATAGGAGAAAGAGGCCAGACCGCCCGGTGCAGCGATGACGGAGAACCGTCCCAGACGGCGGGAAAACCCATGATGGATGTGCTGGAGGGAGAGGAACTCCATGACGTCTGCGCGGTGGTGACCCGGTATTTTGGAGGAACCCTTCTGGGGACAGGCGGACTTGTGAGAGCCTATTCCGGGGCCTTAAAGGAAGGGCTTAAAAACTGTGTGGCAGTGGAGAAAAGGCTGGGAGTACAGATGGAGGCAGAGGCTGATTATAACCATGTGGGGAAGCTTCAGTATATTGCGGCCCAGGAGGGGATCGATATTCTGGAGAGCCGGTACACAGATCGAGCAGTCTTTGTATTTTTAGTGCCTGTTTCCATGGAAGAGAGATTCCGGACAAAGATCACAGAAGGAACAAACGGCCGGGCGCAGATCCGTCGGATAAAGGAGCTGTATTATGGTATGGCAGAGGGGGAACTGGTGGTATTTTAAGAAGTGCAGTGTTTTGGCAGACCGGGATGATTTTGCGGGATTTGGGTCTTGCAATCTTAAGATACCAATGCTATACTATAAAACCGTGGCTTAGACTATGAGTTTTTTATATATAAAGGAAGAAGAATCACTATGAAGATGAAGAGAGACGACGTAAGAAATATTGCCATCATCGCTCACGTAGACCATGGCAAGACTACTCTGGTGGATCAGCTGTTAAAGCAGAGCGGCGTATTCCGCGCCAACCAGGAGGTTCAGGAGCGCGTGATGGACTCCAACGATATTGAACGTGAGCGCGGAATTACTATTTTATCAAAGAATACAGCCGTATTTTATAAAGACACAAAGATCAATATTATCGATACGCCAGGCCATGCGGACTTCGGCGGCGAGGTAGAGCGTGTGCTTAAAATGGTGAACGGCGTAGTTCTGGTGGTGGATGCCTATGAAGGCCCCATGCCTCAGACCAAATTTGTTCTTCAGAAGGCTCTGGAACTGAATCTGTCCGTGATCGTCTGCATCAACAAGATCGACCGCCCGGAGGCCCGCCCGGAGGAAGTGATTGATGAGACCTTGGAGCTTATGATGGATCTGGATGCCTCGGATGAGCAGCTGGACTGCCCGTTTATCTTTGCCTCCGCAAGAGGGGGATTTGCCAAGTACAATGTGGAAGATCCTGAAGTGGACATGAGTCCCCTGTTTGAGACGATCATTAACCATATTCCGGCTCCGGAGGGCGACCCCGACGCAGATACCCAGGTGCTTATCAGTACCATTGACTACAATGAATTTGTCGGCCGTATCGGTATCGGAAAGATCGACAACGGAGGTCTCAGGGTAAATCAGGAGTGCGTGCTGCTGAACCACCACGATCCCGATAAGTTTAAGAAGATCAAGATCGGCAAGCTCTATGAGTTTGACGGTTTAAAGCGTGTGGAGGTTCAGGAAGCTGGGATCGGCTCCATCGTGGCAATCTCCGGTATTGCAGATATCCACATCGGAGATACCATCTGCTCCCCTCAGAACCCGGAGGCCATTCCCTTCCAGAAGATCTCAGAGCCTACGATTGCTATGTATTTTATGGTAAATGACAGTCCTCTGGCCGGACAGGAAGGAAAATACATCACCTCCCGCCACTTAAGAGACCGTCTGTTCCGCGAACTTAATACAGACGTCAGCCTCCGGGTGGAGGAGACGGATTCCGCAGACTGCTTTAAGGTTTCCGGCCGCGGCGAGCTCCATCTGTCGGTTCTGATCGAAAATATGCGTCGTGAGGGCTACGAATTTGCAGTCAGCAAGGCAGAGGTTCTCTACCACTATGATGAGCGCAGCCACAAGCTGGAGCCTATGGAGTTAGCGTATATTGATGTTCCTGAGGAGTACACCGGCGTGGTGATCCAGAAACTGACAGCTAGAAAAGGCGCCCTTCAGGGAATGAGCCAGGCGGCAGGCGGATATTCCAGACTGGAATTTTCCATTCCTTCCAGAGGTCTGATCGGCTACCGCGGTGATTTCATGACCGATACGAAGGGAAATGGCATTTTAAACACCATTTTTGACGGCTATGCGGAGTATAAGGGTGATCTTTCCTACCGCCCCACAGGCTCTCTGATCGCTTTTGAGGCAGGAGAGGCTATTACCTACGGCCTGTTCAACGCACAGGAGAGAGGAACGCTCTTTATCGGACCCGGCGTTAAAGTTTACTCCGGCATGGTAGTGGGACAGAGCCCCAAGGCAGAGGATATCGAGATCAATGTCTGCAAGACGAAGAAGCTGACTAACACACGTTCCTCCAGTGCAGATGAGGCTTTAAAGCTGACCCCGCCAAAGGTCATGAGCTTAGAGCAGTCCCTGGACTTTATTGATACCGACGAGCTTCTGGAGGTGACCCCTGAAAGCCTGCGTATCCGCAAGAAGATTCTGGATCCGCTGCAGAGAAAGAGAGCTTCCTTCAGAAAATAATCTATGTATTTCGTTTCCTCGGCATATTTCCTGGTTATACCAGCCAATATGCCGGGGATTTTGCCTTATTTCTCCGTTTTGCGCCAAAGTATGACAGAATACTGCGGGGGTGTCGAATATGTGCGATGACTTCCCCTTTGTTTTCCTTCTTTTTATGGTTATAATTGCATAGACTGGTTATGTGCATACGGAATGGTTTATGACCAACCGGGTGAAATTGGAAAAGAAGAGGAGAAGTACAATGGCAGAAAAAGTGATTGAAAACAATAAGGTGAGCGTGATCGGTGAGATCATATCAGAGTTCTCATTCAGCCACGAGGTATTCGGCGAAGGGTTTTACATGGCAGAGCTGTCAGTAAACCGGCTCAGCGAACAGGCAGATGTGATTCCGCTTATGGTGTCAGAACGGCTGATTGACGTTCACAGGGATCTTCGGGGGAGTACCATTGAGGCCATCGGCCAGTTCCGTTCCTATAACCGTCACGAGGGCGTAAAGAACCGTCTGATGCTGTCGGTCTTTGCAAGGGAGATCCGGTTTCTGGAGGAATTTACGGACTATACCAGAACCAACCAGATCTTTTTGGACGGATACATCTGCAAGCCGCCAATCTACCGCAAGACGCCTCTGGGCAGAGAGATTGCGGATCTTTTGCTGGCAGTGAACCGGCCTTACGGCAAATCAGATTACATACCCTGCATCAGCTGGGGGAGAAATGCCCGCTTTGCATCCGGCTTTACCGTGGGGGAGCGCGTCCGCATCTGGGGAAGGGTTCAGAGCCGGGAGTACACGAAGAAACTCAGCGAGACCGAGTGCGAAAAAAGAGTGGCCTATGAGGTGTCCATCAGTAAGCTGGAGCAGGACGCAGAGTAGGCAAAATGTATTTCCTCTTACGATTTTCTTACGGAAAATATAAGAAATATTTGCATTATTTCTTAAACTGTGCTAGAGTGTGTTTGAAAATCCATTTTCCAGACACACATAAAGGGCGTGTCCGGAAGGCAGTATGAGGTGCAGAATGATGAAAGACAGTATGATACAGGTGATCTGCGGGCCGGGCAAAGGGAAAACAGCCAGCGCTCTTGGAAGAGGGGTCAGCGCTCTGATCCGCGGAAAAAACGTGATCATGGTCCAGTTTTTAAAGGGCTCCATGGATTCCGACAATATGGAGGTTCTCAAAAGGCTGGAGCCGGAATTTAAGCTGTTTCGCTTTGAAAAGTCTCCCATGGTTTTTGACCGGCTTTCTGACGAGGAAAAGGAGGAAGCGAGGATCAATATCAGGAACGGACTGAACTTTTCCAAAAAGGTTCTGGTAACCGGGGAATGTGATATTCTGATCCTGGATGAGATTCTGGGGATCCTGGATGAGGGGATTATCACCCTGGAGGAGCTGTGTGCTCTGATTACCCAGGCCAGACAGTCAGAAGCGGAGCTGATCATGACAGGGACGGTTTATCCGGCTGCTCTGGACGAGTGGGTGGATGAGGTGACAAAGCTTCAGACGCGTTTTGAGTAAGATCCCTGTTGACATCTATTTTTAATAATGATAGTATATGAATATGAACAGAGTAGAGGTTGCGCCGATCAGGAGTACCGGTTCAGATGTGGCAGGCACAGACGATGGTCCGGGAAAGGGAAAGGTGCCGAAGAGGCGGTCAGTCCTGCGGGATCGTTTCTGGGCGCAGGATGAAGAATCCTGTGACTGTCATCCGGGTGGATGGAGAGCTACCAGAAGATATGGATCCGCTTACCGGCGGTATTGTATGGAAGGGCTGAACATTTACCTCAGCCCTTCTTTTTCGTCAACGCTTAATAAAAGGAGGCATATGTACACTTTGTTTATTTCCCGAATATAAATGATATTATGTGAAAAAGGAGAAGATAACTATGGCTGTTTTTGAAGGAGCTGGCGTTGCACTGATTACGCCTTTTAAGGAAAATGGAGAAGTAAATTATGATAAGCTGGAGGAACTGGTAGAGGAGCAGATCGCAGGAGGCACAGACGCGATCATCGCCTGCGGAACCACCGGTGAAGCTTCCACCATGACCCACGAGGAGCATCTGGATGTGATTGGATTTATCTGTGATGTGACGAAAAAGAGAATTCCTGTGGTGGCGGGTACCGGCTCTAATTGTACAGAGACTGCCGTTTTCCTGTCACAGGAGGCAGAAAAGAGAGGAGCCGACGGTATTTTAGTCGTTTCCCCCTATTATAACAAGGCAACGCAAAAGGGATTAAAAGCCCATTTTACCACAGTGGCTGACGCGGTGACCATTCCCATGATTCTCTACAACATTCCTGGACGGACCGGCGTCAACATCCAGCCGGATACCATTGCGTCTCTGTGCCGTGAGGTGGAAAATATTGTAGGCGTAAAGGAGGCCACCGGCAATTTCTCCGGGATCGCCCAGCTGATGAATCTGACCGACGGAGCCTGTGATGTATATTCGGGAAATGACGATCAGATTGTGCCGCTATTATCCCTGGGCGGAAAGGGAGTGATCTCGGTTCTTTCCAATGTAGCGCCCAGACAGGCCCATGAGATCTGCGCCTCCTATTTTGCAGGAGATGTGAAGCAAAGCGCCAGGCTGCAGCTTGAGGCCATTCCACTGATCAATGCGCTGTTTTGCGAGGTAAACCCGATTCCGGTAAAGGCCGCCATGAACCTTATGGGAAAAGAGGCAGGCCCGCTCAGGATGCCTCTGACGGAGATGGAACCGGAGCATCAGGCGATCCTTGAAAAGGCTATGAAGGACTACGGTATTCTGGCGTAGGATCTGCCTCTTACAGGTGTGTAAAGCCTGGCTGCAAATGAGAATCAGTGAAAGAAAGGATACCACAGAAAATGATCAATATTATCATGCACGGCTGCAACGGAGCCATGGGACAGGTAATTTCTGCCATGGCAGAGGAGATGGACGGAGTTCGGATCGTGGCAGGGATCGACCTGAACACGGAACTAAAATATGGATATCCGGTATATGCGTCATTGGAGGAGTGTCGGGAAACGGCTGACGTAGTGGTGGATTTTGCTTCGGCCAAGGCAGCAGACGGCCTGCTGGACTACTGTCTGGCAAAGAAACTTCCTCTGGTGCTGTGCACCACAGGTCTTTTGGAGGAACAGTTAAAGCGGGTGGAGGAAGCCGGCGCCAGGATCCCGCTGCTGCGTTCCGCAAATATGTCTCTGGGCGTGAACCTGCTTTTAAAATTAGTCCAGGATGCGGCAAAAGTGCTTGCTGCGTCCGGCTTTGATATGGAGATTGTGGAAAAACACCATAATCAGAAAAAGGATGCGCCCAGCGGAACGGCGTTAGCCATGGCAGAGGCTGCAAATGAAGCCATGGGCGGAGCGTATCATTTTGTTACCGACCGCAGCAGCATCCATGAAAAACGGGACGTCAGAGAGATTGGAATCAGCTCGGTACGGGGCGGCTCCATCGTGGGAGAGCACGACATGATATTTGCTGGAAAGGATGAGGTAGTGACCATAAGCCACACAGCTTATTCCAAGGCTATTTTTGCAAAAGGAGCTTTGGAGGCGGCAAAGTTTCTGGCAGGAAAAGAACCGGGCCGTTATACCATGGCGGATGTGGTGGGACTGTAATCCGGGGAATAGAAATCTTTCATAAGAACCATACTAAGTGTATCTGAAAATCCTGTTCAGATACACTTTTTTTGGATCGGGCCGCGCGGCAGCCGGCCGATTCATTAACCGGAGCCGCGAACTTCATTTTTGCGGCTCAGAGCATGAAAGGAGAATGTATGATGAAAAAAATCAGACCTGTTATGATGTTTCTTCTGGCAGCGGTTCTTATGGCTTCGCTGACGGCCTGCGGGAGCAGAAACTCAGGAGAGCCCTCGGCATCTTCCGCAGTTCCTGGAACCTCGGCAAACGGAACCGAAGGAGGGATGGCGGAGAGCGGAATGGCCGGAACCTCCGCCGGCGAGAGGGAAACAGCCGGTACTCTGGATAACAGAACAGAGCCGGATACCACCCATGAAGGCGTGATGAAGGGAATTGCAGATGATGTGAAAAACGGCGTAAATGACATAAAAGAAGATGTGAAGGATATGACGGAGCCGATGACCACCACCGGTGCGACAAACCGCTAAATACTATGATGAATACAGCCCTTATTTTCCAGAACAACGGATCTGCCTTCGGAAAATGAGGGCTGTTTTTTGTACAGGAATACTTGCGGGAAGGGAAAAAAGTGTCTATAATGCAGTCAGGAGTGCGTGGGAAAGGAGCCCATGAAGGAAAAGAAACGAAAGAAATATTTAAAGAGACGGCGAAGGAAGGCGGTGAAACAGTGGAGGCACTTAAGGCGCAGGAAACAAAAGAGCATCCGGCGCAACCGGCCAGGGAAAAAATGGAAAAGCAGATATCAATCTGTTCTTTTAAGCGTTCTGGTCCTCGTTTTGTGCACCGGGGCGGCGGATCAGGCAGATTTTGAGAAGAGATGGCGTGCGTTTGGCGGGTGGAACCAGGAATGGTTTGAGAAATGGGGCTGGCTGGGAGAGGGGATGATCTGTATTCAGCCGATTAACAGGACGGGCAGAGAAAAAGGGGAAGCTTCAGAACGGGTGGAAGAAGGAGTGTCCCTGTTTTTAAGAGAGGGCCGTCTTGTATTTTTCCGTATCCGTCAGAAGCCTTCCAAAGAGGAGACGTTTCAATGATTAGAGGCCTCCCTGGGGATTCATTAGCAATTTTAATGACAGCAATTCTTGTATTCAAAAAAAGTTTGTATTATAATTTCTTCTGAAACAATGCCCTTTTATAGCGGCAGCTTATAACACCGGCGGATCAGGCGTGTGTTTCCCTGTCCGCGGCTGGTAAAAGACCCACAAGATAAGAAAGGAAGATCCGTATGAACCAGAATCTCATGGACTTTGGTATTGGGGAGGAAAAACTGCGCGAAGAGTGCGGAGTTTTCGGGATCTATGATTTTGAGGGGAATGATGTGGCATCAACAATCTACTACGGGCTTTTTGCCCTGCAGCACAGGGGACAGGAAAGCTGCGGCATCGCAGTCAGCGATACCGACGGACCCAAGGGAAAGGTAAGTGTCCACAAGGGGATGGGCCTGTGCAACGAAGTATTTACACCAGAGGTTTTAGAGCAGCTTCATGGCAACATCGGGGTGGGCCATGTGAGATACTCCACAGCAGGGAGCAGCACCAGGGAAAATGCCCAGCCGCTGGTTCTTAACTATGTAAAAGGCACTCTGGGACTGGCCCACAATGGAAATCTGGTAAACGCGCCCAAGCTGCGCCATGAACTGGAATATACCGGGGCTATTTTCCAGACCACCATTGATTCGGAGGTCATTGCCTATCATATCGCACGGGCCAGAGTTCAGGTGCCTACGGTAGAGGAGGCGGTGGCGGCCGCCATGAAGAAACTGGAGGGCGCTTATTCTCTGGTAATCATGAGCCCCAGGAAGCTGATCGGAGCAAGGGATCCCTTTGGATTTAAGCCCCTTTGCATCGGAAAGCGGGATAAGGCCTACATACTGGCTTCGGAGACCTGCGCACTGGAAACCATCGGCGCAGAATTTGTCCGGGATGTGGAGCCAGGAGAGATCGTTACCATCACAAAGGATGGGATTGCGTCCAATCGGGAAATGTGCTTAAAGGATCCTTTAAAAGAGGCCAGATGTATTTTTGAGTATATCTATTTTGCAAGGCCGGACAGTGTTTTTGACGGGGTGAGCGTATATCACGCAAGGATCCAGGCGGGCCGCTTTCTGGCAATGGATTCGCCGGTGGAGGCGGATCTGGTGGTGGGAGTTCCTGAGTCGGGCAATGCGGCGGCTCTGGGATATGCCATGGAATCCGGCATTTCCTATGGAACGGCATTTGTAAAAAATTCCTATGTAGGCCGAACCTTTATTAAGCCCAAGCAGAGCAGCAGGGAGTCGGCGGTGCGGATCAAGTTAAATGTGCTCAAAGAGGCGGTGGATGGAAAACGTGTGATTATGATTGATGATTCCATTGTCCGCGGCACCACCAGCGCCCTGATCGTGGGTATGCTGCGGGATGCGGGAGCCAGGGAGGTTCATGTGCGCATCAGCGCTCCGCCGTTTCTGCATCCCTGTTATTTTGGGACAGATATCCCGACGGAGGATCAGCTGATTGCCCACGGACGGACGGTAGAGGAGATCCGGCAGATCATCGGGGCAGACAGTCTTTCTTTCCTGGGACAGGACCGCCTGGCGGCCATGGCGGGAGGACGCCCCATCTGCGCTGCCTGCTTTGACGGAAAATACCCCATTGAGCCGCCTTCCGAGGACATCCGCGGAGCCTACGAAAAATAAGCTTTAAAAGCTGTATGGGACATGGTATACTAATGATATAAAAACAAAGATATGGAGGATTAGACATGAGTGATCATGATAAGTATGTAAGCCCGCTTTCTGAGCGTTACGCCAGTAAGGAGATGCAGTATATCTTCTCTCCGGATATGAAATTTAAGACCTGGAGACGGCTGTGGATTGCCCTGGCTGAGACAGAAAAGGAGCTGGGACTGGGCATCACTCAGGAACAGATCGATGAGCTGAAGGCCCATGCGGATGAGATCAACTACGATGTGGCGAAGGCCCGGGAAAAAGAGGTGCGCCATGATGTCATGAGCCATGTATACGCATACGGCGTGCAGTGTCCTGGGGCTAAGGGGATCATCCATCTGGGAGCAACCTCCTGCTATGTGGGAGACAACACGGATGTGATCATTATGACCGAGGCGTTAAAATTAGTCCGCAGAAAGGTTCTGAATGTGCTGGCAGAACTGGCAAAGTTTGCAGATGCCCACAAGGATCAGCCGACTCTGGCGTTTACCCATTTCCAGCCGGCCCAGCCTACTACCGTAGGAAAGAGAGCCGCTCTCTGGATGATGGAGTTAAAGCTGGATCTGGATGATCTGGATTATCTGATCGGCTCCATGCGCCTTCTTGGATCAAAGGGAACTACCGGTACGCAGGCCAGCTTTTTAGAGCTCTTTGACGGCGACCATGAGCGCTGCCGCAGACTGGATCAGCAGATTGCTGAGAAGATGGGCTTTGAGGGCTGCTATCCCGTGTCCGGCCAGACCTATTCCAGAAAGGTGGACAGCCGGGTGCTTGGCGTACTGGCTGGCATTGCCCAGAGCGCTCATAAATTCTCCAACGATATCCGTCTGCTGCAGCATTTAAAAGAGGTGGAAGAACCATTTGAAAAACATCAGATCGGTTCCTCAGCCATGGCATACAAGAGAAATCCCATGCGCAGCGAGCGCATTGCGTCCCTGGCAAACTACGTGATGAGCGATATGATGAATCCCATGCTGGTGGCGTCGACCCAGTGGTTTGAGCGTACTCTGGATGATTCGGCCAACAAGCGCCTTTCTATTCCTGAAGGCTTTCTTGCGGTAGACGGTATTCTGGATCTGTATTTGAATGTAGTGGACGGCCTGGTAGTGTATCCAAAGGTAATTGAGAAACATCTGATGGCAGAACTTCCTTTTATGGCTACGGAAAATATCATGATGGATGCCGTAAAGGCAGGAGGAGACCGACAGGAACTGCATGAACGTATCCGTCAGCTGTCCATGGAGGCTGGAAAGAACGTAAAGGAAAACGGCGGAGAGAATAATCTTCTGGAACTGATCGCGGCTGACAGTGCCTTTGGCTTATCCCTGGAGGAGCTTAAAAAGGCCATGGAGCCTTCACGGTATGTGGGACGTGCACCTGAACAGGTAGAGGAATTTTTAAACGAAGTGATCCGTCCCGTGCTTGAGGCGAATAAAGAGGTTCTTGGCATGACTGCTGAGATCAGCGTGTAAAATATGCGCGGAAGGTTTCAGAGTCTGCAAAAACGGTCGGCTGCCCTGTGTAAGGGTGGACGGCCGTTTTTTTCTGCTCTGCGGATCTGAAGCAGCCGACAGCAGGTTTTGACAAAAGGGGGATGGGTATGGTACAGTATCTGTATCAAACGGCGGCCTGCTCACTTTAAAGGATGAGGCTGCACATAGAAAGGCCTGAAAACCCATGAATATCAATCTGGAATACTATAAAGTGTTCTATTATGTATGCCTGGAGGGGAGTCTTACGGCAGCGGCCCAGAAGCTGTGCATCTCTCAGCCGGCAGTCAGCCAGGCAGTGCGCCAGCTGGAAAAGGAGGCGGGAGCCCGGCTTTTTTTCAGAACCTCCAAGGGCGTACAGCTGACGAGAGAGGGAGAGCTGCTGTTTCGCTATGTAAAAGTGGGCGTGGAGCAGCTTTTAGAGGGCGGACGGATGTTAAAGAGGATGCTGGATATGGATATGGGAGAGGTGCGCATCGGAGCCAGCGATATGACGCTGCAGTTCTTTTTGCTTCCGTTTCTGGAGCAGTTCCACAGGCAATACCCAAAGATCAAGGTAACAGTGACCAATGCCCCTACGCCGGAAACCATTCGAAGTCTGGAAGAGGGAAAAATCGACTTTGGTGTGGTGACTACCCCGTTTTCCTGCAAGAGCGGTATCCAAAAAACGCTGGTAAAGCCCATCCGTAATGTATTCATTGCCGGAAACAGCTTTGAGCAGCTGAAGGGGAGGCCTCTGAATTACAGCGCCCTCTGCGGTCTGCCCTGTATTTTTCTGGAGAAAAACACCAGCACCCGCGCGTTTATGGATGGGTTTCTTTTGGAAAAGGGGATTGAATTAAAGCCGGAGTTTGAACTTGCCACCAGCGATATGATTGTCCAGTTTGCCCGGCGGAATATGGGAATCGGCTGTGTGATGGAGGAATTTGCCGGAGAGGCTATGGAGCGGGGGGAGGTATTTAAACTGACCTTTCATGAGAAGATGCCGCTGCGCCATATCTGCGTTGTCACCGGGGAATCAGGACTGATTTCCATGGCGGGAAGAAGTCTTTTGGCTCTTTTGACAGAAGAAGCAAAGGAGAGGAAAGAAACATAAGGCTCGCTTATGCCATACATAATAAATAATCGCTTTACTTATGCCGGAACTTGTAGTAGAGTAGAAAAGGACAGGGCAGGTCTGTTTGACTGCCATATCCCGTAAGAGAGTACCGAGAGAGGCGTCATAAAAGCCGTTTTCGGGCACAAAGGAACGAAACAGAGAGAACCCGCAGGCCAAAGGCGGGACATTACAAATGGGGTAATAGCCCCAAGGAGGATTTAACGTATGGTTAGAGCGATCGTAGGTGCTAACTGGGGAGACGAGGGAAAAGGCAAGATCACAGATATGCTGGCCAAGGAGTCTGACATTATCATCCGTTTCCAGGGCGGCAGCAATGCAGGACACACCATTATCAATGATTATGGCAAATTTGCCCTTCATCTTCTGCCTTCCGGCGTATTCTATCAGCACACTACCAGCATCATCGGAAACGGCGTAGCATTAAATATCCCTTATCTGGTAAAGGAGATCCAGTCCCTGGTAGACAGAGGGGTGCCAAAGCCGCACATCCTGGTTTCTGACAGAGCGCAGATTCTGATGCCTTACCATGTACTGTTTGATACCTATGAGGAGGCGCGTCTGGCAGGAAAGTCCTTTGGCTCCACCAAGTCAGGCATCGCCCCATTCTATTCCGATAAATACGCAAAGATCGGTTTTCAGGTAAGCGAACTTTTTGATGAGGAGCTGCTGAAGGAGAAATGTGAGAGAGTATGCGAGATCAAGAATGTACTCTTAGAGCATCTGTACCATAAGCCGCTCCTGGATCCCAAGGAGCTTTTTGAGGAACTGACAGGCTACCGCGATATGATCGCGCCCTATGTATGCGATGTTTCTTCTTATCTGCACAATGCCATCAAAGAGGGAAAGAATATCCTGTTAGAAGGGCAGTTAGGCTCATTAAAGGATCCGGATCATGGTATTTATCCTATGGTTACATCTTCCTCTACACTGGCAGCCTACGGCGCCATCGGAGCAGGCATTGCGCCTTATGAGATCAAGAATATCACGACTGTTGTAAAGGCATACTCCAGTGCAGTGGGAGCAGGCGCTTTTGTCAGTGAGATCTTCGGAGATGAGGCAGATGAATTAAGACGCCGCGGCGGTGACGGTGGCGAGTACGGTGCTACCACAGGACGCCCAAGAAGAGTGGGCTGGTTTGACGCAGTAGCTACCAGATACGGCTGCCGTATTCAGGGAACCACTGAGGTTGCCTTCACGGTATTAGATGTACTGGGCTATCTGGATGAGATTCCTGTATGCATCGGCTATGAGATTGACGGCGAAGTTACAAGGGAATTCCCCACGACCGCAAAGCTGGAGAAGGCAAAGCCCGTTCTTACCAGACTTCCAGGCTGGAAGTGTGATATCCGCGGCATCAAGAAGTACGAGGATCTTCCAGAGAACTGCCGTAAGTACATTGAGTTTGTTGAGAAGGAGATCGAAGCTCCTATTACCATGGTTTCCAATGGCCCAGGACGTGAGGATATCATTCTCAGAAAATAACAGTCTGCGCCGTATAAAAGGCGAAACAGAAGAACCCCAGACAACGGATCGAAGGCTCCGTATGTCTGGGGTTCTTTTTAACTGTCATCACTTTTGTCCTCCGGCCGCAGCACTCTTGCCATCAGGTTCATGGCATAAAAGAGTACGGAGAGAAATAAGATGGAGAAGATCACAGCCATCAGTATATTGGCCGGAGCTCCCGCAATGGCCAGGATAAAGGCGGCAAGCACGAGGCCGGCTAAGACCACTGCGCCGAAAATGGCAAGGATACGTTTCAGTTTCATTCTTCTGCCAGCGCCTCCCACGCTTCGTAGAGTTCTTCCAGCTTCTGACTGATGGATTCCTTTTCTTTGTTCAGTTCCATCAGACGCGCCACATCTGTATAGACCGTTTCCTGGGCCAGAAGCTCATTGATCTCGCTGTCTCTGCTTTCCAGCTGATGAATGGCTTCTTCTGTCTTTTTTAATTCATTCTGGCGTTTGCGTATTCTGGCCTGCTCCTCCTTCTGAGCTTTCCAGTCCAGCTTGGCGCCGGCATCGGATATGGCCGCTTCTGAGACAGGGGGAAAGGAGGCTTTGTTTGGAGAAACAGAGAAGAACGCCGCCTCTACCACATCCTTTTTTTCCAGGTAATAATCGTAATTTCCAATGTAATTTACAAAAGCCTGTCCCGTCAGATCCAGGATCCGGGTGGCCGTGCGGTTGATAAAGTAACGGTCGTGGGACACGTACAGCACGGTTCCTGTATACCGGTTTAGGGCACTTTCCAAAATCTCCTTGGAGGTGATGTCCAGATGATTCGTAGGCTCATCCAGCAGCAGGAAATTGGCGTCAGAAAGCATGAGCTTTGCAAGGGATACGCGGCCCCGTTCGCCGCCGCTTAAATCACGGATCAGCTTAAATACATCATCTCCGGTAAAGAGAAAGGAGGCCAGCGTATTGCGGATCTGGGTATTGTTCATATGGGGGTAGGTATCCTGGATCTCCTGAAACAAAGTCTTGTCCATGTGAAGAACCTGATGCTCCTGATCGTAATAGCCAATATGGACCTTGGAACCTAAGCGGATCTCGCCGCTGTCTGCGGGGATCAGGCCGTTGATGATTTTCAGGAGGGTGGTCTTTCCGGTGCCGTTGTTGCCGATGATTGCGATCCGCTCTCCGCGCTTGATCTCAAAATTGCCGTCTGTAAACAGAGGACGGGCGTCAAAGGCTTTGCTCAGGCCGGTAACGGTGAGGACATCATT
This sequence comes from Enterocloster alcoholdehydrogenati, assembly GCF_013282095.1. Taxonomy (GTDB): domain Bacteria; phylum Bacillota; class Clostridia; order Lachnospirales; family Lachnospiraceae; genus Enterocloster; species Enterocloster alcoholdehydrogenati. The sequence goes on along the minus strand of NZ_BLTJ01000001.1, from coordinate 373,098 downwards.
CCCGCTGACTACGTCCGGCTCCAGGCGGATATCCATGGAATCGTTTACCTCTGCCGGCTTTTCCAGCCGCTCGATCTTATCCAGCATCTTTTCCCGGCTCTCGGCGCGGCGGATGGATTTTTCCCGGTTAAAGGATTTTAACTTGGCAATGACCGCCTCCTGATGGCGGATCTCCTGCTGCTGGTTTAGGTAGGCCCGGATCTGGGCGTCCCGGAGCATGGCCTTTTTGTCGCTGTAGGCAGAATAATTGCCCGAAAATACGGTGGCTGTTCCGTTGTCCAGTTCAATGACCTTGGTTACTACACGGTCCAGAAAATACCGGTCATGTGCTACGATAATTACGCTGCCGGGGTAGCCTTTTAAATAGGTTTCCAGCCACGCGATGGACTCCATATCCAGGTGGTTGGTGGGCTCGTCCAACAGAAGGATATCCGGCTTTGTAAGAAGAAGCTTGCCTAAGGATACCCGTGTTTTCTGGCCGCCGGAGAGCGCGTGGATGGGTTTGGAAAATTCTTCCTCTGAAAAGCCCAGGCCCTTTAATACGCCGGTAATCTCACTGCGGCAGGCATAGCCGTTTTCCAGTTCAAAGGTGTGGTTTAAGCGGCTGTATTCAGAAAGCCTGGACTCTAATTCCTCCCCGGAGGCGGTATTCATCTCAAGCTCCAGGCGGCGCAGACGTTCCTCCATCTCCAGAATGGGACGTTTTACCTCTAAAAGGGTGTCGTATATGGTTTCAGTCCCATCCAGGTCCTGATGCTGGGCCAGATAGCCGACAGCTGCGCCCTTGGCCCATGTTACCGTGCCTTCATCCGGCGCCAGCTGGCCGATGATGATTTTTAAAAGGGTGGACTTGCCGGCTCCGTTGATGCCTACGATGGCGGCTTTTTCGTGTTCTTCTATATGAAAAGAGACCCGTTTGAGGATGTGATTGTCCCCAAAGGACCTGCTGATACTGCTGCATGAGAGGATCATTTGTAAAACTCCTTTAAGAAAATATATAAACAATACCCTCAGTATAATATAGGACTATATTTTTTTCAAGAACATCCTGAAAAGTGATTTGACATTTTTTTAACGTCCGCTTATAATAGAAAGCATTAGACTGAATGAACAAAGAGAGGGTGGCACAGGATGGAACGCAAGGAAATATCGAAAGCGGTGATTTCAAGACTGCCCCGCTATTACCGCTATCTGGGAGAACTGATCGAAGAGGGAGTGGAGCGCATTTCCTCCAATGAGCTGAGCAACCGTATGAAGGTGACAGCTTCCCAGATCCGTCAGGATCTGAACAACTTCGGCGGTTTTGGACAGCAGGGTTATGGATACAACGTGAAGTATCTTTATTCCGAGATTGCAAAGATTCTGGGGATTGATCAGCAGCATAACCTGATCATCATCGGGGCGGGCAATCTGGGACAGGCCATTGCTAATTATACGAATTTTGAGCGCAGGGGCTTTGTGATTAAGGGGATGTTTGATATCAATCCCAAGCTGATCGGTCTGGTGATCCGCGGCATTGAGATCCGCTCGGTGGATGATCTGGAAGGCTTTATTAAGGAGCAGGAGATCCAGATCGCTGCGCTTACCATACCAAAGACGAAAGCGGCGGAGATCGCAGACCGCCTGGTAAATGCAGGAATCAAGGCAATCTGGAACTTTGCCCATACAGATCTGGTCGTGCCGGAGGATGTGGTGGTGGAGAATGTCCATCTGTCGGAGAGCCTGATGCGGCTGTCGTACCGGGTGTGCAGTATGCAGGATCATGACAAAAAGAAGGAACGCGGTAAGTAAGATGATACTGGGAGTTGGAACCGATCTGATTGAGATAAAGCGCATGGAGAAGGCCTGCAGCCAGGGCCGCTTCGTGTCGCGTGTGTTTACAGAGACGGAAAGCCGGCAAGCGAAGGGGTCTGCCTCTAAGCTGGCCGGCTCTTTTGCTGTAAAGGAAGCGGTGGCCAAGGTGCTTGGAACCGGTTTTCGCAGCTTTATGCCAGGGGATATCGAGGTTTTGAGAGACAGCCTTGGAAAGCCCTATGTGAACCTTTATGGAGGTGCACAAAAACGGTTTGAGGAAATGGGACTGACGCAGATACAGGTATCCATTTCCAACACGGCTGATTTTGCCATGGCGTTTGCGGTGGGTGAGGGAGAGCCGCCCGCCAGAAAGGAGAATGGAGAATGAAAACTCTTTTATCAGGCAGAAAAATGAAGGCAGCCGACGCTTATGCCATCGAACAGATCGGGATTCCCTCTGTAGTGTTGATGGAGCGGGCGGCTCTTGCGGTGGCTCTCCGGGCAGAAAAGGCGGCTGATGCATTTGGCCCGGGTTGTCATATCTGGGCTCTTTGCGGTGCGGGAAATAACGGGGCGGACGGAGTGGCTGCGGCCCGGATGCTGCATTTAAAGGGCTATAGGACAACGATTTTTATGGCCGGCAGGGAAGAAAAGGGGACGCAGGAGTTACAGCTCCAGCTGTCCATCGCCCGAAGGCTTGGGATATCTGTGAAAACGTGGGAACGGATGAAAGAGGAGCCGGGAGGCTGTCAGGTGCTGCTGGACGGACTGTTCGGTGTGGGACTGAGCCGGGAGATCGAAGGAGAGTATAAGCGCTGCATGGAATTGGCGGGGGAGATTCTGACGGGGAAGAACGGGATCCAGGAAGGGCCGTCATCCGAATCGGTTCCCCAGGGCACTGGTATATATGGGAAATATCCCACCACGTCCTCAAAGCCCTGGTGCATTGCCATTGATATCCCTTCCGGTATTCACTCCGGCACAGGAGCTGTTATGGAAATTGCCCTTCAGGCCGATGAGACTGTAACCTTTGGATGGGAAAAAATGGGAACCGCTGTCTATCCCGGCAGATCCTTTGCAGGAACCGTCACGGTGGCAGATATTGGCTTTCCCAAGGAGGCCCTGCAGGCCGAACCGGAGGAAGAGGAGCCTATTTCCATTGCCTATGCCTGTGAGAAGGCGGATCTGATGCGGGTGCCGGAGCGGAAGGCCTATTCCAACAAGGGCACTTTTGGCCGTGTCCTCATTGCCGCCGGCTCTAAAAATATGAGCGGGGCCGCGTATCTCAGCGCTCTGGGCGCTTACCGAAGCGGGGCGGGTCTTGTAAAGATCCTGACTGTGGAGGAAAACCGGGCTGTTTTACAGACGCTTCTGCCGGAGGCCATCATCGCTTCCTATACGCCGGAGCAGCTGTTGGGCGGCCGGGAAGATTTTAAGGAAATGATTGAGGAACAGATGAAGTGGGCCGATGTGGTGGTGCTGGGGCCGGGGCTTGGAAATGAACCTTATGTGGAATATCTGGTGGAGGACATTCTCACAAGCGCCTTTGTGCCGGTGATCATTGACGCGGACGGTTTAAATACCATTGCGTCTCACCCGTACCTTACTTCTTACTATACGGAAAATATTGTCATTACGCCTCATCTGGGCGAGATGGCGCGACTGACGGGACAGAAGACAGAAGAGATCCAGGCGGATCTTTTCGGGGCGGCCTTTTCCTATGCTACTCACTATGGCATTACCTGCGTGTTAAAGGACGCGGCCACGGTAACGGCAGGCCGTGAGGGCGCATTATACATCAATACCAGCGGAACCAGCGCCATGGCTAAAGCCGGTTCAGGAGATGTGCTTACAGGCATACTGGCAGGTCTGATGGCCCTGGGCTTAGAGGAGGAAGAGGCGGCTTATCTGGGCGTTTATATTCACGGGCTGGCTGGGGAGGAAGTTTCTAAAAACGGGCTCCACAGTCTCCTGGCCACAGAGCTTGCCAAAGCGGCAGGAACCGTTATGGCCGGGACCAAAGGAGGAAACAAGACAGAATGAGACCTTATAACAGAGTTTACGCAACGGTGGATTTAGACGCCGTTGTTTCTAATATGAAATCCATGCGGGAGGCGCTTCCCGCAACCACAGGCATTATGGGGGTCGTAAAGGCGGACGGATACGGTCATGGGGCTGTTCCGGTGGCACGGGCCATGGATCCGTATGTGGAGGGATATGCGGTATCAAACATTGACGAGGGCATCAGCCTGCGCCGCCATGGTATAAAAAAGCCGATTCTGATTCTGGGAGTGACCCACAGCCAGCGGTTTGAGGACCTTCTGCGGTACGACATCCAACCGGCGATGTTTCGTCTGAAGGAGGCAAAAGAATTGTCAGAACTGGCTGCAGAGCAGGGTAAAAAAGCAAAGATCCATCTGGCGCTGGATACGGGAATGAGCCGGATCGGGATGCAGCCGGATAGGGAGAGCGCAAAGGAAGCGGCGCAGATGGCTGCGCTTTACGGAATAGAGCTTGAAGGCCTTTTTACCCATTTTGCAAGGGCGGATGAAGCGGATAAATCCTTTTACCAGACGCAGTTTGAGAGATATCAGGAGTTTTTGAGCTATCTGAAGGAATACGGGGTTACGATTCCTGTACGTCACTGCTCCAACAGCGCGGGCATTGTGGAAAATCTGGACTCTAATCAGATGGATATGGTTCGGGCGGGCATCTGCATCTATGGTCTGTATCCTTCTGACGAGGTGGACAGAAACCGGGTGAAGCTTACGCCGGCCATGGAGATCAAGAGCTTTATCACCTATATCAAGGAGATTGCTCCGGGAACGCCGGTAAGTTATGGAAGTACCTTTGTATCAGAACACGCCATGCGGGTGGCGACGATCCCGACCGGATATGCGGACGGCTATAACCGCGGCCTTTCCAACCGGGGATCTGTGCTGATTCGGGGAAAGCGTGCCAAGATTCTGGGACGGATCTGCATGGATCAGTTTATGGTGGATGTGACGGATATCCCGGAAGCAGAGGAGGATGATGAGGTGACTCTCATTGGGAAAGACGGAGAGGATGAGATTACGGTAGAGGAGATGGCCGCCTGCTTTGGAGGCTTCCACTATGAGATCATCTGCGATATTGGAAAGAGAGTGCCGAGAGTCTATATCCAGAATGGAAGAATCGCAGGCACCAAGGATTATTTTAACGACGTATATGAAGGTTTTGAATACCAGTAAGCGTATTTAGAACAGACAGACTTGCTCACTCAGCGCCCCGGCATCATATGGTAACAGTAAAGGAGAAGCGGGAGGAAGGGGCTTTGGTCATCAGACGGGGAGATATCTACTATGCAGATCTGCGTCCGGTCGTGGGATCTGAACAGGGAGGCGTACGCCCGGTGCTGGTCATTCAAAATGACGTAGGCAACCGCCACAGCCCTACAGTGATCTGCGCTGCCATCACCTCCCGGATGAATAAGGCAAAGCTTCCTACTCATGTAGAACTGGACGCAGGGAAATGGAACCTGTCCAGAGACTCGGTGATCCTACTGGAGCAGGTGCGCACCATTGATAAGCAGCGGCTTCGAGATAAGATCTGCCATATCGACGGAGAAGTGCTGCGCCGGGTCAATGAAGCCTTGATGATAAGCCTGGAGCTGACGCGGCAGGAAACGGTAAGAAGAAGGGATGGAAAAGAAACATGAGACAACTGATCACCTGTACGAAGGAGATGCTTCGCGACAGGCGTTTTTTAAAGAAGGCACTGATGATTGCCTGCCCGGTGGCCCTCCAGGGGATGTTAAATACAGTAGTAAATATGGTGGATACTCTGATGATCGGAGGGTTGGGATCCAGCGCTATCGCCGCCGTGGGACTGGCAAATAAATACTTTTTTGTATTCAATCTGCTGGTCTTTGGAATTGTCAGCGGAGCGGGTATCCTGGCAGCCCAGTTCTGGGGGAACGGCGATGTAAAGAGTATACGAAAGGTCCTTGGCCTGTCGGTTCTTCTGGCGGCCGCAGGGGCTTTTGTTTTTGTGCTGCCGGGCTTTTTGTGGCCCCATCATGTGATGCGGATTTTTACTACCAGTGAAAGCAGTATAGAGCTGGGGGTAAAGTATCTTCGCATAGCGGTGCTGACCTACCCTTTTATCGCGTTGACAAATGTGTATGTTGCCATGCTGCGGGCAGTGAACCGGGTGGTTTACCCTGTGGCCTGCAGCTGTATCGCCATTGCTGTCAATGTGGCCTTAAATTATGTGCTGATCTTTGGCAAATTCGGCGCGCCTGAAATGGGGGTAGCAGGAGCGGCCTGTGCGACCCTCATCGCCAGATGCATCGAGGTAAGCCTGATTCTTTTGTATGTATATGGAAAGAGGCTTCCGCTGGCCTGCGGCTTTAAGGGGCTTTTTGGCTGGAAAGGAGACTTTATCCGGCGCTTTCTTGGAACCTCTGCCCCTGTGATCGCAAATGAATTTATGTGGGGTCTGGGAACGACGTTATATTCCCTGGCTTATGGCCGTATGGGAGATGACGCCGTGGCGGCTATCACCATCGCAACCACCATTCAGGATATCTTTGTCGTCCTCTTCCAGGGGCTCAGCGCCGCAACAGCTGTAATCCTTGGAAATGAGCTTGGCGCAGGAAAGCTTAAGCGGGCGGAAAAATATGCTACCCAGTTTTTTATTTTACAGTTTATGGTAACCATGGCTGCGGATCTCCTGATGGTAGCAGGGAGGTGGAAGATCATCGGAATCTATACCATTACGCCGGAGGTAGCGATGGATATAAATCTGTGCCTTCTGGTGTTTGCCCTTTATATGCCCGCAAAAATGTTTAATTATGTAAATGTGGTGGGCGTCCTAAGAAGCGGCGGCGATACGAAGATGTGCCTGTTTCTGGATACCAGCGGCGTATGGCTGTTTGGTGTGCCGCTGGCCTTTTTGGGTGCTCTTGTGTGGAAACTTCCCATTTATCTGGTCTATGCGCTGGTGCTGTTTGAAGAGGTCTATAAGATGGTTCTGGGATACTGGCGGTACCGTCAGAAGAAATGGCTGAGAAATCTTACGTCGGAAGGGTAATCTGCAATCATTTCCGTTGAAAGACAGGTGGTTGTCTGCTATAATTCTGTTTAACAGGGGGGTAAACAGGCGGCTTGTCACAAGCAGATAAGGAGGAGGTTGCATGAGACAAAACCCGTTGGGGAAGAATCCAAACTTTAAGGAGTTAAGCCGATGGCTGAATAGGCAGAAAAAAACGGCTGAAAGCGCAAAGAAACAGGAGGAGGATCCGGGGCCGGAGCGCTTTGATTCGGAGGGAAATCCGGTCAGAAGGAAGAAAAAAAGGTTTTTTGGAAAGGGAAAAAAGGCGGTGCTTGCTGCGGCAGTGCTGGTGGTTTTGGCGTCAAACTGCTACTACATTCTGGATGAGGAGAATTACGCGGTCGTAACGACCCTGGGAAGTGCCCAGGCAGTATCCCAGGCAGGGCTTCATTTAAAAATTCCATTTATCCAGAGCGTCCGCAAGGTTTCCAAGGGGATCAAGGGAATGCCCATCGGCTATGACCCCGGCACAGGGGAGAGCGATGAGGCAGAGTCGATTATGATTACAAAGGATTTTAACTTTGTGAATACGGATTTTTATCTGGAATATATGGTAAATGATCCGGTGAAGTATCTGTACGCTTCATCGGATCCTGTTAATACCCTTAAGATGCTGGCCCAGTCCTATATCAGGGATACGGTGGGAACCCACAGCGTGGATGACGTAATTACTACCGGAAAATCAGAAATCCAGTCGGAGATCAAGGAAAAACTGACGAACCGGATGATGGAGGAGGACATCGGACTGTCGGTGGTAAATATCACCATCCAGGATGCGTTTCCTCCTACCACAGAGGTGTTAAACGCCTTTAAGAACGTGGAAAACGCCAAGCAGGGCAAGGAGACGGCTATCAACAATGCCAATAAGGACCGAAATGAGAAGATCCCTCAGGCTGAAGCGGAGTGCGATCAGATCATAAAGGATGCGGAAGCGGAACGAGAGGCCAGGATCAATGAGGCTCAGGGCCAGGTATCCCGTTTTGAGCAGATGTATGCGGAATATACCAAGTATCCTCTGATTACCAGACAGCGTATGTTCTATGAGACCATGGAGGAGCTGCTGCCTCAGATGAAGGTCTATATCGTAGATGAAAACGGAACTCAGAAGCTGCTTCCCCTGGACAGCTTTGCGGCTGCCATGGAGCAGGAGAAACAGGGGGATGGTTCCGGCAGCTCCAAGGAGGTGGCACAATGAAAAAAAGAAATTTGACAGCGTGTCTGGGAGCTGCTGCGTCCGTGATCCTGTTAGGCGCTTCTCTTGTAGTGACCTATCCCAACGAATATAAGATGATCCGTCAGTTTGGAGAGATCGTCCGGGTGGTGGAGACGCCGGGAGTCAGTTTTAAGATTCCCTTTCTTCAGACAGGGACATCGATCCCCAGGGCTCTTCAGATCTACGATATCCCGCAGTCCGATGTGATCACAAAGGATAAAAAGACCATGATCGCAGATGCGTTCGTGCTGTGGGAGATTTCAGACCCCGTGCTGTTTACAAGACATTTAAACGGTCAGATCGCTCAGGCGCAGTCCCGGATTTCTGCGTCCGTTTTCTCCTCCATGAAGTCTGTAATTTCCAATATGGATCAGGCGGAGATCATAGAAAACCGGGATGGAAAGCTGGCGCTTGATATACGTTCCAATATCGGGGATTCCTTAGACGGCTATGGGATCCGTGTGATGGCAGTGGAGACAAAGTCTCTGGATATGCCGGATGACAACAAGCAGTCCGTCTATGACCGGATGATCTCTGAGCGCAACAATATTGCGGCCTCCTATACGGCTCAGGGAAATTCCTCGGCCCAGAAGATTAAAAATGACACGACAAAAGAGGTATCTGTGATGAAGTCCAAGGCGGCTGCTGAAGCAGAGCGGATCCGCGCGGAGGGAGAAGCCCAGTATATGCAGATCTTATCCGGGGCCTACAACGATGCCAGCAAGGCGGATTTCTATAACTTTGTCCGCTCCCTGGATGCAGCCAAGACCTCTTTAAAGAGCGGGAACAATACCCTGATCCTGGATAAGACGTCGCCTATCGCACAGATCTTTTACGGTTACTGATTACATCGGACAATAAAGGGGTACCAGCAGGCATGAAACATTTTATACATACAGATTCTGCCCTCTGCCTCCTGTTCTGCTTTGCAGAGCAGGGGATGGTGGCGGCATCTACCTGGGTGATGATCCAAATCGGGAAGTCCGTGGGAGAACCTGGAACGGCCGTGTTCTGGGTTCTGGTTTTTATGGCTGTTTTGCTGGCTGTTTTTGTGCCGAAATATGGCTATGACCGGTTCCTTCTCAGGGCCAAATACAGGACGCAGGGAAATTATATCCTTGCTTTTGGGAAATACCTATCATCAGGAGCTGTGGAACCGGCAGATGCAGGACATGACAGAACAGGCCTCGGACGCCGGGGTAAAGAAGCTGCGGGTATTCTGCATGGCATCCGGTCTTGCCATGATGGTGAGTTCTGCTCCGGTATTCGGCCTGTTAATCTGGCTTCTTTTGTCCTGTAGCGGCGGGGAAATGGCGGCCCTGGTGCTGACCATACCCAGGCAGATCAATACACTGCAGTATCTTAATTCCCTTATCAGCTGCGCCATGAACTGGAACGGTATTCGGGCCAGGATCCATGGAATTGACCAGGCGGTTCTTGCCCCAGGAAAGCTGCCCTTTTGTCTGGAATACATTCGTTTTTCTGAGATTGTTCTGTATGAGGGCAGGAGAGAAAAACGGTTTAACTCTCTGAAAGAGGCATTTCAATGGGAAAAATGGGAGGTTCCTGGAAGGATTACCGTCCGGGGTGCGAACGGAGCCGGAAAATCTACCCTTCTGATGGGGCTGAAGGCCCATTTCGGGAACAGAGCCTGCTATTTTTCTCCTTATGCAGAGGAGTTCTTTAAGGATTCTCTGAAGGAAAGCTGCTCCACAGGCCAGGAGGCGCTGTCTCACCTGAGGGAGACCTTTGCATATGCCCCGGTGAAGCTGTTTCTTCTGGATGAATGGGATGCCAATCTGGATCAGAAAAACATGGAAAATATGGATCGTTTTCTGGAGGAGAAGGCAAAAAGCTGCTGTATTGTAGAGGTGCGCCACCGGTAAAGGAGGATATTTTGCTTGCAAGATGAAAAAAATCGTGATAGGATAGAAAAGATGCAGCGGTAAAGCATTTACCGCATGGCGCCTCTTAGAATAAGGGCGTCACAGTACCGAAAAAGAAGATAAAAGAAAGGGTGTTTTACCAATGTCAGGACATTCAAAATTTGCCAACATTAAGCATAAAAAGGAGCGCAATGACGCTGCGAAGGGAAAGATCTTTACAGTTATCGGCCGTGAGATTGCAGTTGCTGTAAAGGAGGGCGGTCCTGATCCTGCCAACAACAGCAAGCTTCGGGACGTGATTGCGAAGGCAAAGGCCAACAATATGCCTAACGATACCATTGACCGCGGTATCAAGAAGGCGGCCGGAGACGCCAACTCCGTAAATTACGAAACCCTGACCTATGAAGGCTACGGCCCCAGCGGCGTTGCCATTATCGTAGATACACTGACTGATAATAAGAACCGTACGGCAGCCAATGTAAGAAGCGCTTTTACAAAGGGCGGCGGCAACGTAGGAACCCCCGGCAGCGTATCCTATATGTTTGATAAGAAGGGGCAGATCATAATTGATAAGGAAGAGTGTGGGATGGATCCTGACGAGCTGATGATGATCGCTCTGGATGCAGGCGCTGAGGATTTCTCTGAGGAGGAGGACAGCTATGAGGTGATCACTGCTCCTGATGATTTCAGCGCAGTCCGCGAAGCCCTTGAGGCCCAGAACATCCCAATGATGGAGGCCGACGTAACCATGATCCCTCAGACCTGGGTAGAACTTACTGCTGAGGATGATATCAAGAAACTGAATCGTATCCTGGATCTGCTTGATGAGGATGACGACGTGCAGGCGGTGTACCACAACTGGGATGAATGATTAAGCAGCTGCGCCTCATTATGCGTATAGTGAAACTGAAAAAACGTATGCAAAAGGCTTGACAGGTTCACGAATATCTTTTATACTGGATTTAATTTCAAATATAAATAACGTGTGTTACTGGTCATGCAGGCATTAGCAAAATATGAACATTGGAGACGATGTTTCTTTTTGCTGATGCCTTTTTTGTTTTCGGGGAAAGATATAACGAAGGTGTTTCTTTATCTGCAGATAATGTGCATGAACCAGGAAGAGAAAGGAGAGTTATGAAAGACAAGATTTTCAGTGTACTTCAGCGGGTGGGACGAAGCTTTATGCTTCCTATTGCCATCCTGCCGGTAGCGGGGCTTTTGCTTGGCATCGGAAGTTCCTTTACCAATGCTACCACCATCGCTACCTATGACCTGCAGGGCATCCTGGGAGACGGAACGCTGCTTCACTCCCTGTTAGTGGTACTCAGCAAGGCGGGAAACGTGATCTTTGACAACCTGCCGATTATATTTGCGGTAGGCGTTGCCATAGGAATGGCAAAAGCGGAAAAGGAGGTTGCGGCCCTGTCTGCCATGATCGCCTTTTTTGTAATGCACGCTTCCATCAATGCGGTGCTTACCAATGGAGGTATGATCCTGGCGGACGGCTCCATCAGCCCAGATGTGCTGGAGGGAAGCATTGCCAGCGTCTGCGGAATCCAGACCCTGCAGATGGGCGTCTTCGGCGGCATTATCGTAGGACTGGGGGTCGCGGCTCTGCATAACCGGTATCATAAGATCGTACTGCCGAATGCGCTGTCATTTTTTGGCGGCTCACGGTTTGTGCCCATTATCTCTACCATTGTCTATGTGTTTGTGGGGATCCTGATGTACTTTATCTGGCCTGCGGTTCAGAATGGCATCTTTGCGCTGGGCGGACTGGTGACGGGAACCGGTTATCTGGGAACTCTGATTTTCGGTATTGTAAAGCGGGCACTGATTCCTTTCGGGCTTCATCATGTATTCTACCTTCCCTTCTGGCAGACGGGAGTGGGCGGCACGATGATGGTAGACGGAAATCTGATCCAGGGCGGACAGAATATCTTCTTTGCACAGCTGGCTTCTCCGGATGTGGTTCATTTCAGCGCGGATGCCACCCGATATTTCTCCGGGGAATTTATCTTCATGATCTTCGGTCTTCCGGGAGCGGCGCTGGCGATGTACCGCTGTGCAAAACCGGAAAAGAAGAAGGCGGCGGGAGGCCTGCTTTTGTCAGCGGCCTTAACCTGTATGCTGACAGGTATAACAGAGCCGATTGAATTTTCCTTCCTGTTTGTGGCACCTATGCTGTTTGCGGTTCAGGTGATTCTGGCCGGAGCGGCTTATATGATCGCCCATATGTTAAATATTGCCGTAGGCCTGACCTTTTCCGGCGGTCTTTTGGATCTGTTCATCTTTGGAATCCTTCAGGGAAATGCAAAGACCAGCTGGATGCGGCTGATTCCGGTGGGAATCGTGTATTTCTTCCTGTATTATTTCATTTTCAGTTTTCTGATCCGCAGGTTTGATTTAAAAACACCGGGACGGGAGGATGACGATGAGGAAACAAGGCTGTATACAAAGGCGGATGTAACTGCAAAGCGTTCCGGCGGCCAGGATGAGAATACAAAAGGACATAAGGCGGGCCAGGATGAGCAAAGCGCCGCTATTGCAAGGGGCCTTGGAGGAAAGAAAAACATTACTTCTGTGGACTGCTGCGCGACCCGCTTAAGATGCTCGGTTGACCAGGCGGAGCTGGTGGATGAAAAGCTGTTAAAGGCCACCGGGGCCGTAGGCGTGATCAAAAAGGGGCAGGGCGTCCAGGTGATCTACGGGCCAAACGTTACGGTGATTAAGGCAAACCTGGAGGCGTATCTGGAACAGGATCAGGAGACAGAAGAAACCGAAACCATGGAACCGGCGGCAGAAGTTTCTAAGGAGCCTGGAAAAGAGCGTTCAGGACAGAAGCGCCATATTCTCTGCTCTCCCTTTAACGGCCGCGCAGCCTCCATCACAGAAGCGCCGGATGAGGCTTTTTCCAGCAAGATGATGGGAGACGGCTATGTGGTATTCCCGGAGGATGGAGAGGCAGTGGCTCCTGAGGACGGAGAGGTCATGTTTGTATTCCCGTCAAAACACGCTTTGGGTCTTAAGACAGATGATGGAACGGAATTTCTGCTGCATATCGGCGTGGATACGGTAAAGCTGGATGGACAAGGCTTTGAAGTATTTGTTAAGGACGGCCAGAGAGTGAGAAAGGGAGACCGGCTGATGAAGTTTGATCTGCAGTATATCAGGGATCATGCGGCATCGGATGCCTGCATGGCCGTGTTTACGGGATTAAAGGAAGGCCAGGAGGTCCATATGGAACAGACGGGCCAGGTGAAGGCTCTGGATGAAATTGGCTGGTACGAAGAGCAGTAGCGGCCTGAGAGACAGATGAGAATCGAATAAAATCCCTTCACAGGTAGAAGTTTTTCTGCTTATCGTGTATAATGGTAAAAACGAAATTCTGACACCTGCGGGGGGATTTTATGTATCGGATTATAAAAGTGATAGGAAATAACTGTGTCCTGGTCTATGGGGAGGAAAATGGGCGGGAACTGATCCTGATGGGAAAGGGCGTGGGATTTGGAAGACGGCCGGGCGAACGGGTCAGGGAGTGGAAACAGCCGGATTTAAAGGAATATGCCATGATTGCCAGGGAGACATCCGCTTTACAGCAGGTCAACAGTATGGAGCCGGTATTTATTGAAGCTGCTGCCGGGATCATTGACCAGGCGGAAAAGATGCTGGGAAAGCTGGATCACGGGATTTTGCTTCCCATGGCCGATCATATTGCGCTGGCAGTCCGCAGAGCCAGGGAAAACAGAGAATTTCCCAATCCCTTCCACCAGGATATTAAGGCTTTGTTTGAGAAGGAATACCTGGCTGCAAAGGAAGGGGCCGGGCTGCTGGAGCGGATGACCAAAATCCGGCTGTCCGAGGATGAAATTGGCTACATTACCCTTCATATTCATTCCGGAATGTCGGATGAGAATGTGGCGGATGCCATGAATCTGGCCCGACTGGTACAGGATGCGGTCCATATGATCGAGGAGAGAATGGAAAAAATGCTGGAAAAAGAGTCTCTGGGGTATAACCGGCTTTTAAGTCATATCCGGTATATGCTGGCCCGAACGAGAAAGGGCGAGCGGGTAAATCTGGACATGGATGATTACGCCAGATCTCATTTCCCAAAGACCTATGCCATAGCGGAACAAATCTGCGGATTTCTGGAACAGGAATTAAATCAGCCGATTGCCAGAGAAGAGGTGGGGTTTCTGGCGATCCATATTCAGAGAGTGGGACAGAGTGAGTAAAAATGCCTTCCCTTCTGCACAAAACGTGTGCGGGAGGGAAGGTGTTTTTATGAGGGACGCAGGCTAATTAGAGACGATCATAGCCCGCAGTCCTTCTGTGGCCGTAGGCGCGTTAAACAGGTAGAGGGTATAGGAAACATTGGGATCCAGCGTGGCAGAGGCGGCGGCCACAGCGTTTCCGCTCATGGAGCCGGTGCGGGAGACATAGATCTGATACCAGTTGGGATAAAGGGTGGCATAGGAGGTCACATTTTTATACCCCACATTGGTAAACGGCGTGTAGGATCCGCTGCTGTTTTCCAGTGTTACGTCAAAGGGGCCAAGGTTTAAGGACAGGTTGCAGGTTCTTAAGCAGGCGGAGCCGGAGGGGGCGCTGCAGGAGACGTCAGAGATCTCCATCAGATCCAGGCCGGAAGGGGTGTTGATGATGGCTACCGTGGAGGAAGCACCCGGCCGGATGGTGATGGATTTCTGAATATAGATATAGCCATTGGCACCGGATACGGTCATGGTCCGGGAGCCGGCAGCAGCCTGGATATAGCTGGTGATGTCTCCATTCCCAAGCTGGCTGGCGATCATCCAGCCGCCCAGGGCCACGTTAAAAGGCTGATAGCCTGTGGAGGCGTTGAGCACGCGCACCCGGCCGTAATTGCCTGTCATGGTGCAGTTGTAACAGGGGAAGCTGATTCCCGGAACCACGGTGATCGCAGAGCCGAAGGACGGGAAAATGGGTCTGAATACAGGCGGATGGTAGTTGGGACGGAAATTTCCTCCCCCGTTTCCATCCCAGTTTGGCCCGCTCCAGCCGGGGCCTTCGTAGACCGGGCCGCCTTCACCGGGATTGGGAAGGGGGATTACCGGCTCCCCTGCGGCATTGTTCTCGTCAGATGAGCCGTCATAGACCGGGCCGCCTTCGCCTGCATTGGGCAGAGGGGCAACAGGCACATTTTCCTGACCGGTCTCGGCTGCGCTTACCAAAGTGTCAGGGTACGGATAAAAAGGATCCTTATTCATGGGTACCTCTCGGATGATATTTCATTACAGTGTATGCAAAAGGGATAGGAGGTGTGTCAGAAGGCCTTTTAAAATGCATCCCCTCTGACAGAGGCATTTTCGGGAAAAAACCGTCATATAATGATAACGTTCGATGAAAAGCCGGGGGAGGCGGGGCGGATGAAGGAGGAGAAAAAGCGGATGGCGGTGGAGGCCATGGGCCTTCCAAAGGATGTGCTTTTAGGGGACGTTCTGGTTCGTTTTACAGGCTTTCATGAGGTGTGCATTGAAAATTACAGGAGCATCCTTATGTATACAGATACTCTGGTGCGGATCCAGGCAAAAACCTGCCGGCTGGCGCTTCATGGCCAGAATCTGGGAATCCGGTACTACAATCAGGACTCCATGGGGATCTGCGGCCACATCCATTCCCTGGAATTTGAACCGGTTCCATAAAAAAGGAGGGAGAGCCGTTGCTTGAATGGCTGTTTCGCAGCATCAATGGGTATGTCCGAATCTGCTTAAGAGGCGGCTCGCCGGAGCGCTTTTTAAACCTGTGCAATGCCAGGGGCCTTACGATCTGGGGAATCCTCTGCGGTAAAAATGGGGAATATGCGGCATTTATGCCCTTAAAGGATGTGCGCCGGGTAAAGCCTCTGGTCAAAAAATCCGGCGTTCATTTTCGGATCACGGGACGGTTCGGCCTGCCTTTTTTTATTTACAGAAACAAAAAACGCTGGTACTGGGCCGCCGGCCTTGGAGCCTTTTTTCTTCTGCTCTATACGATGACGCTCTTTATCTGGGATATTGAGTTTGAGGGGAATTACCGGTACACGGATGACAATCTGAGGGTTTCGCTGGAAAAACAGGAAATCCGCTGCGGTATTTTGAAGGGAAAGATAGACTGCGGGGAATTGGAAGCCTTTCTTCGGACGGACCTTCCTGAGGTGACCTGGGTGTCTGTCAGCATCACCGGCACCCGGCTCTTTGTAAGGATCCGGGAAAATGAGGTTCTTTCCCATGTGCCCCAGACCGACCAGAGCCCCTGTGATCTGGTGGCCGCAAAAAGCGGCACCATCCGTTCCATGGTGGTTCGGGAGGGGGTGCCTCAGGTGGAAGTGGGAGATACGGTGGAGGCGGGCCAGCTTCTGGTCAGCGGGCGGATCCCGGTCATAGGGGATGACGGGGCGGAAATTACGTCCCATCTGGTTCGTGCGGATGCGGATATAGAGGCAGAGACAACAGAAGAATATGAAAAGAAGCTGCCCCTTGTGAGAACGGTGCGTACGCCTGCCGGACAGAAACGAAGGGGCCTGTATCTGAAGGCCGGCCCCTTGTCATTTACATTTTTAATGCCGGCGTCCGGGGAAAAAGAAGAGTGGGATTATCAGATGGAAGAGCGGCAGGCAAAATTATTTTCCAATTATTACCTGCCTCTTTATCTGGGGATCATAGAGGGAAAACGGATGGTTTCTTATGAAAGGGCGTATACCCAACAGGAGCTTTCAGACCTGGCAGAGGAGGCCAGAAAGGAGAATAGGGAAAAATTAGAGGAAAAAGGGGTACAAATTCTTGAAAATAATGATAAAATAGAAAAGAGTGTGTCCGGCTACCAGATCAAAGGACAGATGGTCGTGGTGGAATCAATCGTGAAACGCCAGCCAGTGACGGAGACACCGAATGAACCAGAGGAGTGAGAGATTCAATGAGTGTGATTGAAACCATGATCGATATTCCCGCAGAGCATGAAAAAAACGTCTGCGGGCAGTTCGACGCTTACTTAAAGAAAATAGAACGCACCCTTCATGTGACCATGATCGCAAGGGACGGCGAGATCAAGATCATCGGCCCGGAAAAGGCGGTTTCCCAGGCAAAAAGTGTGTTTAATAACTTAATCCAGCTTTCCATGCGCGGCAACAGCATTACAGAGCAGAATGTAGACTATGCCCTGTCTTTGTCCTTTACCGAGGAGGACGGACAGATCCTGGAGATCGACAGGGATATTATCTGCCGTACCGTTACGGGAAAGCCGGTAAAGCCCAAGACCCTGGGGCAGAAAAACTACGTAGATGCCATCCGCAAAAAAATGATCGTCTTTGGCATCGGCCCTGCCGGAACGGGAAAAACCTATCTGGCTATGGCTATGGCTATCCAGGCATTTAAAAACGGAGAGGTAGGACGGATTATCCTGACCCGTCCGGCCATCGAGGCGGGGGAGAAGCTGGGCTTTCTGCCGGGAGATCTTCAAAGCAAGATCGACCCCTATCTGCGCCCGCTCTATGATGCCCTGTACCAGATTATGGGGGCGGAGAGCTACCTGCACAATTCCGAAAAGGGACTTATTGAGGTGGCGCCTCTGGCCTATATGAGAGGCCGCACCCTGGATAATGCCTATATCATCCTGGATGAGGCCCAGAATACCACCCCGGCCCAGATGAAGATGTTTTTGACCCGAATCGGTTTTGGCTCCAAAGTCATTATCACAGGTGACCAGACCCAGAAGGATCTGCCCTCAGGAGCAGTGTCCGGTCTGGATACAGCCCTAAAGGTTTTAAAACGCATTGATGATATCGGCTTTTGCTATCTGACCAGCTCTGACGTGGTGCGCCATCCGCTGGTTCAGAAGATCGTACAGGCCTATGACGATTACGAGAAGAAAACAGAGCCGAAAAAACGGCCCCAGAGAGATAAAGGAAGGTAAATGCTATGACCATTTCCATTGAATATGAGGCAGAAAAAAAACTGGATCTCCCCTATGAGACTATTATCCGGGATGTGGTGGAGGCGTCTCTTGACTATGAAAAATGCCCCTACGAGGCAGAGGTAAATGTGATCCTTACGGATAATGAAGCCATACGGGAGATCAACCGGGAACAGCGTCAGATCGATTCCGCCACGGATGTGCTCTCATTCCCTATGGTGGACTATGAAACCCCTTCTGATTTTGACCATGTGGAGGAGGCGGTGGAGGATTATTTTAATCCTGAGACCGGGGAGCTGATGCTGGGAGACATTGTGATCTCGGTGGAAAAGGTAGAGGAGCAGGCAGAAAAATACGGCCATTCACAGACACGGGAGCTGGCGTTTTTAGTGGCTCACAGTATGCTTCATCTGTGCGGTTATGACCATATGGAGGAAGAAGAGCGCCTTGAGATGGAGGAGCGCCAGCGGGCGATCCTGGATACACGGGGGTATACCAGATGATCAGGAGAAAAAGGGGACGTCTGTGGAAAAGGACGGCCCCTCTCCTTGTTCTATGCCTTCTGGGACTGACCGGCTGCGCCAGGCCGGCCGCCGGAAACATTGCGGATACAAGCCCTGCTGTGCCCGGACAGACGTCGTCGGCCTTGGTGCAGATCACGATTTATTCCGATGAGGAGGAGCCGCAGTATGATACAGAATATTATCTCCCAGAGGAACGAAAAGAGGAAAATGGACAGATCCGCAGCTACCTTACCGGGCAGATGGTGGACGCCCTTAAGGGGAACCGCCGTCCCGTGGCTGTGATGATGAGCAATGATAAGGCGGCTCTTCCTCAGTACGGCATTAACCGGGCTGGCGTAGTGTATGAAGCGCCTGTAGAGGGCGACATGAACCGGTATATGGCCATTTTAGAGGATTATGACGATCTGGACCGCATTGGTTCCGTCCGCAGCTGCCGCACCTGCTATGTGTATTTTGCAAGAGAGTTTGACGCTGTCTATGCTCACTACGGGCAGAGCGATTTTGCAAAGCCGTACTTAAAGCATATCGACAATATCAACGGACTGGAGGCCATCGGAACAACGGCATACTACCGTTCAAAGGACAGAAAAGCGCCTCACAATGCCTATACAGGAGGAGACCGGCTGAAACTGGCGATTCGGACGCTGGGATATTCAGATGCGTATGACAGCGGATATAAAGGCCACTATCTCTTTGCCAGGGATGGCTGTGTCCTTACTCTGGATGACAGGCCGGGGGTGATCCAGGCGGTGCGCGCAGAGCCGGGATATACAGGCAATCAGGCTTATTTTCTCTATGATGCTGCCGACGGCCTTTACCATCGCTACCAGTATGGTGCGGTTCATCAGGGAAGCGAGGGGCCGGTGACGGTGAAAAATGTAATTTTTCAGTATTGCCAGAGCGGTTTTTACGCTTCCACACAGTACCGCAACATTAACGTACAGACCCCGGAATGCGGATATTATATGACAGAGGGAAAAGCGATCCCCGTGACCTGGGAAAAGGACGGGGAGTTCGGCGTGACCCATTATTACGACGCAGACCACAGAGAGATCGTGCTGAACCAGGGAAAAACCTGGGTGTGCATTATACCTACGGGGGATTTTAAAAAGACAGCGCTGCAGTAAGCAGTAGGTCTTTAATACAGGCCGGCGACGGCCAAAGGAACGGAGCAGAAAAGACAGATGAAAACAAACAGTGAAAAAAAGGCGAAAAGGGCGGCCGATTTTGTGATCCAGGGCAGCATCCTGGCTATGGCGGGGATCCTGGTACGGATTATTGGGATGCTTTACCGTATGCCTTTAAACGATATTATCGGAAAGCAGGGAAATGGGTACTATACATCTGCGTATAATGTATACAACATCCTGCTCATCCTTTCTTCCTACAGTATGCCGGTGGCCATCTCAAAGATGATTTCATCCCGGCTGGCCAGGGGAGAATACGAGAACTGCCGCAGGATTTTAAAGGCAGGCCTGATCTATGCCACCATTGCGGGAGGTATTGCGGGCTGTGCACTCTGGTTTGGGGCTGATCTTTTTGCTGACCTGATGAAAACTCCCTTTTCCAGCTATGCGCTGAAAACACTGGCGCCGACTATCTGGATCATGGCGTATCTGGGCGTTTTGAGGGGGTATTTTCAGGGAACAGGAACCATGGTGCCTACCGCCCTGTCTCAGATTATGGAACAGGTGGTTAATGCCATTGTAAGCGTAGTTGCCGCAGGAATCCTCTTTAATGTCGGACTGGGGATGAATGGGGCAGAGGGGGCGCAGAATTACTCCTATGCCTTAGGCGCGGCAGGCGGCACCATCGGTACGGGAGCCGGAGCCGTGACGGCATTTATCTTTTTTATGATCCTGACAGCCGCAAAGGGCCGGGAGGCGCTGGGAGAGGGCAAAGGGCAGGCAAAAGGCGCTGAATATGTGCGGACGGGAGAGAGCCGGGAAAGCTATGGCCGCCTGATGTACGTTCTGACCATTACCGTCCTCCCCATTATCGTCAGCAGCGCCGTCTACAACTGCTCGAATGTGGTAGATAATTTCCTCTTCGGCCAGGGAATGGACCGTCTGGGCTATACAGGAGAAGAGATCGCAGTTTTCTGGGGGGCGCTGGGGCAGTATCAGCTACTCTTTAATATCCCGGTGGCAGTGTCAAACGCCCTTTCCTCCTCGCTGATCCCGTCCCTGTCAAGAGCGGTGTCAAAAAAGGATCCTGAGGAGACGAAAAAAAGGATCCGCGCAGCCGTCCGTTTTTCCATGCTGATCTCCATCCCGGCGGCAGTTGGCATCGCAGTGCTGGCTTCTCCGGTGTGCGATCTTTTGTTTGCGGGAGAGGATAACAGCCTTTTAATCCGCCTGACCATGTCGGGGGCTTTGGCGGTGGTATTTTTCTCACTGTCCACCGTGACCAATGCAGTGCTTCAGGGCCTGAACCGGCTTGATGTTCCGGTGCGCCACGCGTTTATATCCCTGGCAGTTCATATCGTGCTGGTGGAGGTATTTCTTCTGGTATTCCGCATGGGGATTTTCAGCGTGGTATATGCCAATATCCTCTTTGCCTTTATGATGTGCCTGCTAAATGGCCGTACCATTGCAAGATGTGCGGATTACCGTCAGGAGTATAAAAAGACCATGGTTCTTCCCACTGTCTGCGCCCTGATCATGGGCGTTGCGGCCTGGGGCGTGTATCGGGGGATTATTTTTGTGTTCCCGGCTCTTTTGCATCACGGCCGAATTGGAATGGCTTTTGTGGTACTTCCGTCGGTGGCTGCAGCCATTGCGGTGTATGGCGTGCTTCTGATCCGGCTTAAGGCAGTGGATGAGGAGGAATTAAAGGAGATGCCTATGGGCACCAGACTGGTGGGCCTGTGTAAAAAGGCGAAACTCCTGTAGTGTGAGACGTTTCAGGCAAAAGACCGTGTTTAAAAGTCAGCCAAAGCGCAGATACTAACCTTATCAGGAGGTTAGATCATGAAACGAATGTTTATTTACGCGCTGCTGTTTTTAGGCACGGCGATCCTCTGCCTGCTGGCTGTTTACGGGATCACCCGGTATCAGCTCCGCCAGGAGGAGCCGATTCCCAACACCATACTGGAGAGTGAGACGGTGCCGGATATGGAAGGCAGAGAGGCTTTAAACCAGGACGGGGTGCATCCGGCAGCCCAGACCGTGGCCAGAGTGCCGGAGGAAGAGTATTTTCTGGTGTCAGAGGCGGGATTTTTGCTGGTATTTTGCAGTGATAAGAGTACGATCTGTCTGTATACCCATATCCCGGTGACGGATTTTCCGGAGCAGGAGAGAGTCAGGTTAATGGAAGGAATATGGTTTCCGACCATGATGGACGTATATCATTATCTGGAATCCTATACAAGTTAAGGACAGGCTTTGCCTGGATCTGTTATCCCCGCGGGCGCGGGAGGCAGTTATTTCGACCATAGAAGAAACAGGAGTGAACATAAATATACCATGGACAGGAAGAATATCGGTATTATAGGAGGGGGAGCCTCCGGTTTGATGGCAGCCATTACAGCGGCAGAGGCCGGAGCCAGCGTGACCCTTATAGAACATATGGACCGGGTGGGAAAGAAAATCCTTTCTACCGGGAACGGCAGGTGCAACCTGACTAATTACAGGATGGAGCCTGACTGCTACCGCTGCAGCCAGCCCGATTTTCCCATGCGGGTCATAGGGGGCTTTGATGTAGAAGCCACACTGGATTTCTTTAAGGCTCTTGGCGTCGTTCCCAAGGATCGGGGCGGCTATGTGTATCCCAATTCCGACCAGGCGGCTTCCGTGCTGGATGTGCTGCGGTTTCGGGTAGAGCAGCTGGGGGTTAAGGTGCTTTTAGCCTGCCATGTATCAAATATCCGGCCGAAGGCAAAGGGCGGCTTTCTCATTGTGACTGATCAGGGAAAGCACCATATGGATGCTGTGATTCTGGCGGCGGGAGGCAAGGCGGCCCCTGCTTTGGGTTCTGACGGCAGCGGATACGATCTGGCAGGCGGCCTGGGACATAGGGTGATCAAGCCTCTTCCCGCTCTGGTTCAGCTGCGGTGCCAGGGAAATCTTTATAAGCAGCTTGCGGGCATCCGTACCGACGCTGGGATCCGTCTGATGGTAGACGGAGTCTGCGCGGCACAGGAGCGAGGGGAACTGCAGCTGACAGACTACGGCCTGTCAGGGATTCCCGTTTTTCAGGTGAGCCGGTATGCGGCCAGGGCACTGGATCAGGGGAAGAACGTCAGAGCATATATTGATTTTATGCCTTCCTGGGAGGAAAAAGAAAGCTTCAGGCTCTTAAAAAGGCGGGCAAAGATGCTGGGAGAAAAGCCGGTGGGAGAACTGTTTACCGGGATGCTCAACCGCAAGCTGGCCCAGGTGCTTTTAAAGCGTTCTGGTGCGGAACCTTCCATGGTATGCCGCAGTCTGGGAAACCGGCAGCTGGAGCGCATCATGGGACAGCTTAAAGGCTACGAGGCCATCATTATGTCGGTCAATCCCTTTGCCAATGCCCAGGTCTGCTGCGGCGGCGTGGATACCAGGGAAGTAGATCCGGCTACCATGGAATCAAAAAAATGGCCGGGGCTTTATCTGGCCGGAGAGCTTCTGGATGTGGACGGAATCTGCGGGGGGTATAATCTCCAGTTTGCCTGGTCCAGCGGCCGGATCGCCGGCTGGTGCGCCGCAGGAATGGGAAATGCAGCCCAAAAAGAGGGAGGATACATATGATACGGATCAATCAGCTGAAGCTGCCCCTTGGATATGAAAGCGGGCAGCTGTTGGAAAAGACGGCAAAAAACCTGGGAGTGTCTCAGGAGGAGATCCGTCAGGTAACGATCGTAAAAGAATCCATTGATGCCAGAAAAAAGCCGGAGATCTTTTACAGCTATATTGTGGACGCAGCCTTAAAGGAGGGCGGGCGCAGAAGAGAAGAAAAGCTTTTAAAAAGGAAAAAGGACAGAAATCTTTCCATCAGCGAGGATAAGCCGTATCGCCTGCCGGACTGCGGCATAAAATCCCTGTCGGCGCCTCCGGTTGTCATTGGAACCGGACCGGCCGGTTTGTTCTGCGGCCTTATGCTGGCAAGAAAGGGCTACTGCCCGATTCTTCTGGAGCGGGGAGAGGATGTGGATGCCAGGACAGAGCGGGTAGCCAGATTCTGGGCGGACGGAAGTCTTGATCCTTCCTCCAACGTCCAGTTTGGCGAGGGAGGCGCAGGAACCTTTTCTGACGGCAAGCTCAACACGCTTGTAAAAGATACCTTTGGAAGAAACAGGGAGGTTTTAAGAATTCTTGCCCAATTTGGAGCCGATCCTTCCATCTGCTATAAAAATAAGCCTCATATTGGAACGGATGTGTTAAGCCGGATCGTAAAGTCCATTCGCAAGGAGATCGAGGCGTTAGGAGGCCAGGTCCGTTTCCTGAGCCAGGTGACGGATTTTGAGATCAGGGAGGGACGCTTAAGGGCTTTGACAGTCAATGGCAGCCAGATCCTTCCGGCAGAGGCGGCGGTTCTGGCCGTGGGGCACAGCGCCAGGGATACTTTTCAGACGCTTTACAGCCGAAAGGTAGCCATGGAGGCCAAAGCATTTGCAGTAGGCCTGCGCATCCAGCATCCCCAGACTATGATTAACACAAGCCAGTATGGAATGGAAGAGTGCCATGAGCTGGGGCCTGCCAGCTATAAGCTCACAAGACAGACTGCGGGAGGAAGAGGCGTATATTCCTTCTGTATGTGTCCCGGAGGTTATGTGGTAAACGCTTCTTCTGAGCCAGGGCGCCTGGCAGTCAATGGAATGAGTTATAATGACAGGGCAGGAGAGAATGCCAACAGTGCGATTATTGTGTCGGTAACTCATGAGGATTTTTCTCATGACGTGGATGAGAAAAATCCTCTTGCTGGAATTGGCTTTCAGAGAGAACTGGAGGAAAAAGCGTATCAGGCTGCACGGGGGAAAATTCCGGTGCAGCTATATGGAGATTTTCTCTCAAACAGGGAATCAGTTGCTTTTGGTCAGGTAAAGCCTGCCTTTCGGGGACAGTATGCCTTTGCCAATCTCCGCCAGGTTCTTCCGGAAACGCTTGCGGTTTCCTTTATAGAAGCCATGGAAGGGTTCGGCGGTGTGATTCCAGGCTTTGACCGGACGGATGCAATTTTGGCGGGGATCGAGAGCCGCACCTCCTCTCCGGTCCGTATTCCCAGAGATGAAGGGCTGGAAAGCTCGGTCCGGGGACTGTTCCCCTGCGGTGAGGGAGCCGGATATGCCGGAGGCATCACCTCTGCGGCCATGGACGGCATCAAGGTGGCGGAAGAATTGATCCGCAGATATGCGCCATTGAGATAAAAACAGACGTTTGTCGTAGCTTGCTGCCGGAAAAAAATTGACGGGTCATAAAATTTGGTGTAAGATAAACCATAGTGCCGGAAAAGAAAACGATGAGAACCGTTTTCTTTTCCGGCGAAAAAACATATATAAAGGAGACGCAGAACAGATCATGGAATCCCAGGAACGTCTGAATCTGAAAGACAAAAAAAGAATCGTCATCAAGATCGGTTCCTCCTCTCTGACTCATGCCGGGACAGGGGAGCTAAACCTTATGAAGATAGAAAAGCTGATCCGCATTTTAAGTGATTTAAGAGGTCAGGGAAAGGACGTGGTGCTTGTATCTTCCGGCGCGATTGCCGCAGGCAGACAGGCTCTGGGGCATCATAAGCGCCCGGATTCCCTGGCTGAGAAGCAGGCGTTTGCGGCAGTGGGACAGGCAAGGCTTATGATGGTGTATCAGAAGCTGTGCGCGGAGTATAATCAGACTGCAGCCCAGGTGCTCCTTACAAAGGACACCATGGTCAATGATGCCTCCCGCTACAATGCCCAGAATACCTTTGAGGAGCTTTTGAATCTGGGGGCCATCCCCATTGTAAATGAAAACGATACGGTTTCTACCTCAGAGATCCCCTATGTAGACAGCTTTGGAGACAATGACCGTCTTTCCGCCATTGTGGCGGCTCTGATCGGGGCGGATCTTCTGATTCTGCTTTCCGATATTGACGGCCTTTACACAGACGATCCCAGACAGAATCCCGGCGCAGAGTTTATCAGCCTGGTTCCTGAGATCACAAAGGAGCTGCTCTCCATGGGGAAAGGCACTTCAGGAAGTGATGTGGGGACCGGCGGTATGTCTGCCAAGCTGGCGGCGGCGCGGATCGCCACAGACAGCGGCGCGGATATGGTCATTGCCAACGGCGATCATGTGGAGGCTGTGCTGGACATTATTGCGGGCGCGAAAATGGGAACGCTGTTTTTAGCCCATCCGAACCTGGATTTCGACCTGATGCATTATCTGAATAACGAATATTAAGCCTGAGGAGGAGCCAAACGTGGATACGCAGAAAATCGACCGGATCAATGAACTGTACCATAAATCCAAGTCTGTAGGACTGACAGAAGAAGAGAAAAAGGAGCAGGCAGCCCTGCGCCAGGAATATCTGGCGGCCATCCGAGGCAGTCTGAGAAATAATCTGAACAATATTTCCATCGTAGAAAAAGACGGATCCATTACAGACCTTGGAAAGAAATACGGCGGTATCAAAGAGGTGTAAGGCCCGGAGCGCGCTTTAGGTGCGTTCCAGGGAAGATGAGGGAAAAGGAGAGCGAAGGATCATGACATTGAATGAAATCGGCAGCCGTGCCAGGGCTGTTTCCAGAGACTTAAACAGTCTGGGATCCAGAGAGAAGAATATGGGTCTTGAGGAGGCGGCCAGAGGCCTGCTTGAGGGCGAGGATGAGATTCTTGCAGCCAATGAAGAGGACTGCAAAAGGGCAGAAGAAAACGGTATGAGCCAGGGACTCCTGGACCGTTTAAAGCTGACGCCTGCAAGAGTCCAGTCCATGGCGGACGGCCTTTTAAAGGTAGCCTCTTTGGAGGATCCGGTTGGAGAGGTCATTTCCATGAAACTGCGCCCCAATGGCCTTAAGATCGGCCAGAAACGGGTGCCTTTGGGTGTGATCGGCATGATCTATGAGGCCCGGCCCAATGTAACTGCTGATGCCTTTGGCCTGTGCTTTAAAACGGGAAACGCTGTGATCTTAAAAGGCGGAAGCGATGCGATGGAGTCTAACAAGGCTATTGTCCGCTGGATCCGCAGGGGACTTATCCGGGCAGGACTGCCGGAGGACGCGGTGCAGCTGATCGAAGATACCAGCAGAGAAACAACAAGGGAACTGATGCGGCTGAATCAGTATGTGGATGTGCTGATTCCCAGAGGAGGAGCGGGACTTATCCGGGCTGTGGTAGAAAACAGTACGGTTCCGATGATCGAGACAGGTACGGGAAACTGCCATATTTTCGTAGATGAATCCGCAGATTTCCACATGGCTCTGGATATCATTTTCAACGCAAAGACGCAGCGCATCGGCGTATGCAATGCCTGTGAATCTCTGGTGGTGCATCGCAGGATTGCCTCGGATTTTCTTCCGCTGTTAAAGAAAAAGCTGGAGGAAAAACAGGTGGAGATACGGGCAGATGAGGCAGCCAGGGCCATTGAGCCGTTCTTTGCTGCGGCAGAGCCGGAGGACTGGGGAAGAGAGTATCTGGATTATATCCTGTCTCTTAAGTTGGTAGACTCTGTGGATGAGGCCATTCAGCACATCAATACATACAACACCGGCCATTCTGAGGCGATTATCACATCCGATTATTTCAACGCGCAGAAGTTTTTGGATGAGGTGGACGCGGCAGCCGTGTATGTGAATGCATCTACCAGGTTTACGGACGGAGAGGAGTTTGGTTTCGGAGCTGAGATCGGCATCAGTACCCAGAAGCTCCATGCCAGAGGGCCTATGGGGTTAAAGGAACTGACTACCACCAAGTATATTATCTATGGCGACGGGCAGATCCGCAGTTAGGACTGACCGTACGGAAAGAACTCTGACCGGGATCCGTAATGCAGAAGGCAGCATAGCTGGAATGTTTTGGGGTTTGCTGAAATTTAGAGAAAAAGAGGAATTGATATGTCAGAAGAGATGCAGGGAAGAAGCCGCAGGAAAAAGGAGGGGGAAGATCAGCCCTTCAGCCTTAAAAAGGAGATCATCAGCTGGCTCCAGATTATTGTTGCAGCGGTCGTTATCGCCCTTGTGCTTAATAATTTTGTGATTGCCAACAGCCGTGTGCCCACTGGATCCATGGAGAACACCATCATGTCCCGCAGCCGTGTGATCGGCTCAAGGCTGGCGTATTTAAAGGATGATCCTCAGAGAGGGGACATTGTGATTTTCCACTATCCGGATGATGAGTCCATCTATTATGTAAAGCGTGTGATCGGGCTTCCGGGAGAAACCGTGATGATTGAGGATGGAAAGGTTTATATCAACGGCTCGGATACGCCGTTGGATGAGCCCTATCTGGCAGAGCCCATGGAAGGTTCTTATGGCCCTTATACGGTGCCGGAAGGCTGTTATTTTATGCTGGGGGACAATCGAAACAATTCCAGAGACGCCAGATTCTGGGAGAATAAATACGTGAAAAAGGATAAGATCATAGCAAAGGTGCTGTTCTGCTATTATCCTATTTCCCGATTTGGAGCTGTGAAATAAATAAACGCAGGCGGGGCCGGACAGAAGGAACCGCCGCAAAAAAAGATCAGGCAGGGAACGCCTGGTCTTTTTTTGCGGGCAAAATTAAAACCGTCTTTACCGTCCCCCTTCATATTGCGTGGCTGTAAAAAAGTGCGTATACTGAAACTGCAGTGGTTCAGCCGCGCAGAAATCATGCAGATACGCTGGAAAGCGTTTATTCTGTCATGGTCAAAAGCGATGGGGAACCCTGCACAAAAGCCGGCTGGAGCCGGCGAATATACAGCAAAGGAGATGACAGAATTGAACAGCATGGATCATAACATAAAGAAGTACGGGGAATACCTTAAAGATCAGGAAAAAAGCGAAAATACGATCCGAAAATACACCCACGACGCAGAAGGCTTTGCAGAATACTGTGATGGAAGGAAGCCGGATCGTGAGATCGTCCTTGCCTACAAAAGACATCTGCTGGAAAAATACAAGATCAGCAGTGTAAATTCTATGCTGATCGCAGTCAATGGGTTTCTTACATTTATCGGCTGCGGAAATATGAAGGTGCATAGCTGCAGGCAGCAGCGGCAGATCTTCCGCTCGGAACAAAAGGAATTGAACCGGGAGGATTATGAGGAGCTGATACGGACAGCAACAAAGAATGGGAAACACCGTCTGGCCTGTATTTTACAGACTATGGGAAGCACGGGAATACGAATCGGCGAGCTGGATCATATAACGGTAGAGGCGGTAGAACGGGGGGCGGCTGTGATCCGTTCCAAAGGAAAGGAACGTGTGATCCCTCTCACAGAGGCTCTTTGCAGCCTGCTTCAGTCATACTGCAGCAGGGAAGGGATCTGTTCCGGGCCGGTTTTTGTGACAAGAGGAGGCCGTCCGGTAGACAGACGCAATGTATGGATGGATATGAAACGTCTGAGCCGGGACGCCAATATATCAGAATCAAAGGTGTTTCCGCATAATCTTCGTCATCTATTTGCCACCAGCTTTTATGAAAAAGAGCATGATCTTGTGCGTCTGGCGGACTTTTTGGGACACAGCAGTGTGGAGACAACCCGGTATTATACAATGATCAGCAGCAGGGAGGCCTGTATGCGTCAGCTGGAACTGGGGATGGTGCTGGAGCAGACCGTATCCGACCATGAATCAGAAAAGACAGATTGTTGATTTTAAAATACAGTTTTTGGAAACCGTATAACCGTGACTTTTAGTATGTAAAAAAACGGGGGGGGGGGGGATATATGGCATAATATACATTATGCCATAAAGCGTTGCAAAAGCGTTACAAATACGCTGCGAATGCGTCACAAGCAATGAGGAACGCGGCTTTAAACGGACGATTCATCTTTTTCTTCCCAAAATTGTAGCTGGAAGATGCAGAAGAAAACAGGAGGATCATTATGAACGGAATATATGGAAATGGAATACAGATGACAGAAAAGGTCTTAGACCTTTTGTGGGGAAGGCAAAATGTCACTTTAAACAACATTGCAAATGTAGACACACCGGGTTTCAAGTCTCAGTATATCACCTTTGAGGAGGAACTGGAGAGGAAAGTGAAAAATGCTTCAGCAGGGAAGAAACCGGGTCTGCATACAGCGGCGGCGGTTTCTTCTGTGCGTCCGGCCTTAAAAACAACCTGGACAGAAGGAACCCGTCTGGATGGCAACAACGTGGATATGGATCAGGAGCAGGTGGATCTGGCACGTACAGCATATGAATATCAGGCCATGGTCGCTTCGGTGAGCAGTGATCTGGCCTGCCTTAGAAGTGCAGCCAAAGCATTTTAAAAAAATGCCCTCTGGTAAAATTGTGGGAGGGCAGTATTACGACCAAGGAAGGAGAACAAAACGTGATAACAGAACAGGCAGCGGCGTTTATCGCCCCGATGAAGGAATGGGCTTCCATTGGAGAAGCAGCCCGGACAGAGCCGGGACGGGAAAAAACAGAAACATCTCTTTTTGCAGATGTGCTTAATAAGACGGTGCAGCAGGTTTATGATACGCAGGCGGAGGTAGAGGAAAAGCAGTATCTTCTGGCAGCCGGAAAGCTGGACGATGCACATAGCCTTCCCATTGCTCAGGCAAAAGCATCCATCAGCCTGGATGTGCTGATCTCACTGCGCAATAAGGCTCTGGAATCTTACAATGAACTGCTCAAAATGAATGTCTGATCGGATCAGGAAGCCATATAAGCTACACAAAACGAAACGCAAAGGATGAACATTACCGTGCAGAACATAAAAGAAGCCTGGCAGAATATGCCGGGGAAAACAAGGAAAATGATTCTTGCCATTACAGCCGGCACGCTGCTGCTTGCCGCGGTTGGCATTGCTGTGCTGAACCTCAGTTCGGATAAGGGTTACAGCACTCTTTTTATGGGAATGAACAGTGAGGATGCTCAGGCAGTGGTAAGTATGCTGCAGACAGACGGAATCGATTACCGTTACAACGATAAGACGGGATCGGTACAGGTTCCTGCGGAAACGGTCGATCAGACCAGAGCGAAGTTACTGAGCGCCGGATACCCAAAGAGCGGTTTTACCTACGATATGTACCGCGACAATGCGGGTATCATGACAACAGAATCAGACAAGGAAAAATACACCCTGTATGAGCTTCAGGATCGTCTGGGAGCTCAGATCCGTCTGTTTGACGGAGTGCGGGACGCAAAGGTTACGATCGCGGAGGCAGGGGAACAGAAATACGCCCTGGACGATAAAACGGAGACAGATGCGTCTGCCTCGGTTGTAATCACAATGGAAAATGGGCAGGAACTGACGGAAACCAAGGCTTCTGCGGTAAAAAATCTGATTGCCAGAGCAGTGCGCGGGATGAATTTCACCAATGTGGCTGTGTTTGACGCGGCTACTATGACGGAGGTGGGAGACGGAAAGACAGATGCAGCCTCCGGCAGCGGAGAAAGCATGGCGGCTCTTACCAGTCTGGTGGAAAGCAATATCGCAGGAAATGTGCGCCGGGTTCTGGAACTGGTGTATGGCCAGGGCAAGGTGGCGGTATCTGTAAAGGGAACCCTGAACATGGAACGCCTGATTCAGGAGTCTACCCAGTACACCACGCCGGACCGGATCAACGATCAGGACAAGACAGGTCTTCTGGAACGGGAGGAGGTTGCCGGAGAACAGTCCGGGACAACCGGCCAGAACGCCGGAGGCGTAGCGGGAGCGGACGCCAATGCAGATACGCCCCGCTACACCAACGAAAACGGAACCTCACAGAATACGGATACATATGCAAATAACAGCGCAGCCCGTCAGTGGCTGTACAATACCACTAAAGAACAGCGTCAGGTGGATCCGGGCGTGCTTGAAAATACGACGGTCGGTGTGACCATCGATACAGATGATATGTCTATCTCCGATGCGGATCTGGTTCGTCTGGTGGCGAATTCCGCGGGAATTGATTCACAGCAGGCGGATCAGAAAATCACGGTGATCCGTACATTGTCTGCGGGAAGCAAGGCGGCCGGAGCGGCTGTTCCTGCGGATACTCCTGCGGCCGCCGGCCTGGCAGCCCTCCCGCTGCCGATTGTGATCGCACTGGCGGCAGGAGGCGTTCTGATCCTTCTTCTGATCGCCCTGCTTCTGATCGGACGGCGCAGGTCAAAAGCAGATGCGGCGGCAAGAGCAGCGCTTTTGGATGAGAATGAAGAAGGGCTACTGGAAGAGATCACAGATCCTGCACTGGAGGCAGCTCCTGCGCAGGATACGCTGGCGGCCGGTGAGACCCGGCCTGACACGTCTGTTTTAAAAGCGGCTGCAGAGGACGGGGACGAGGAAATGCGTCAGAATGAGGAGATCATCGGGCTCCGTATGAAGCGCAGTCTTAAGCTGAAACAGAATATAGGAGAATTTGTAGACGAGAATCCGCAGATCGCGGCGAAGCTGATACAGAACTGGCTGCTCGGGGAAGGAGAGAAGAATGGCAGAAGCGCTAGAAAATAAAAAATCCGAAGAGATACCGGAGATTATGGACAGCCGCCAAAAGGCAGCCATTTTAGTGGTGTCCCTGGGAGCGGACCGTGCTTCCCAGATCTATAAGTACCTCAGCGAACAGGAGATTGAGGATCTGACCTATGAAGTGGCAAAACTGGGGAAAACAAGCAATACACAGGTGGAAAAAGCCCTGGACGAATTTTATAAGCTCTGTCTCACGCACAAGATGATGACAGACGGCGGTCTGGATTACGCCAGAAGTGTTCTGGAAAAGGCATTCGGAGAATCCACCGCCAGAAATCTTCTGGAAAAGGTTTCCAAGACCCTCCAGTCAAAGCCGTTCAATTTCTTTATGAAGGGCGATCCAAAAGCTCTTTTGTCTCTTCTGCAGAATGAACGGCCTCAGGTAATCGCGCTTATCATGTCTTATATGGAGCCTCAGCAGGCAGCTCAGGTGCTGGAACAGCTTCCGAATGAAAAGCGGATTCCCACGCTGGAAGGCATGGCAAATATGGACCGCGTTTCCCCGGAAGCCATCGCTATCGTGGAAGAAGAGATGAAGCGGAAATTTGCCGCCATCATTACCAGCGAGGACAATATGAACCTGGGCGGTATTGATTATGTGGCGGATGTAATGAACCATGTAGACCGAAGCAGCGAGAGACAGATCTTTGATGAACTGGATAAGAACAATCCTGATCTTTCAAGGACCATTCGGGATAAGATGTTTGTATTCGAAAACATCATCGACATGGATCCACGTTCGGTGCAGCGTTTTGTCCGCGACTGCGATACCAAGGATATTGTATTCGCTTTAAAGACAGCATCCGAAGAGATGAAACAGATATTCTTCTCCAATATGTCAAAGCGTATGGCTGAGACGGTTAAGAGCGATCTGGAGATCGCCACCAATATCCGCCTGAAAGACGTAGAAGAGGCGCAGCAGCGGATTGTAAATATTATCCGCAGCCTGGAGGAAAAGGGAGAAGTGATCATTAACAAGGGAGGCGATGACGGTGACATCATTGTCTAATGGGCTTTACCGGCCGGAGCCGGAGGAGGCTCTGCATCTGATTACGCTGCCTCTTGAAACCTTTGCTCCTGAAGAACAGAGCGCTCCGAAAATGACGGAAGAGGCTTTGCAGGAGAACAGCGGGATCAGGGAAGAAGTGCAGCCGCAACCGAAAAAAGAGCCGGAGCAGGAGGAACGGAGGCTTCCTGCAAAAGCAGAAAAAGAAGAGGCAGAACGGATCATCAGACAGGCTAAAATCCAGGCGCAGCAGCTTTTGCAGGAAGCCAGGCAGCAGGCAAAGGAAGTAAAAGACCAGGCCAGCAAGGACGGCTATACGGAAGGCTGGAAAAAAGGGTGCGACGAGGGAAGGACACAGGCGCGGCAGGAGGCAGAGGCAGAGCACGCGCAGCAGAAAAAGGAATTCCATGAGATGTTAGCCGGCGCATTAGAAGCCATTGAACAGGAAAAAAAGGCCTGTCTGCAGCGGTATCTGGAGGAACTGAAGGATGTGGCGGTGGCTGTGGGCGAAAAGGTGATCCGTGTGAGCCTGCGCTCCAGCGGCGCTGTGATCCGTCGGATGATCGAGTCAGAGACGGAAAAGCTTAGCAAGATGGCATGGGTCAGGATCTATATGGAGCACAATGACTATGAGACCATGATACAGGCAGACGCGGAAGTGCTGTCCCATCTGGCCAGGCTTTCTGATAATGTGAAGTTTGTGGTAATGGAGCAGGCAAGCGGAGGAAGCTGCATCATTGAGATGCCCGATGAGATCATCGACATCAGCGTGGATACGCAGCTGGAGAATATACGCAAGCTGCTGGGTAATATCCATTTTTAGAGGTGGTCCTATGTATGAAAGAATTCCGGAGCTGATCCTTAAATCGGAGACGGCAGACCGGATCGGCAAGATCGAAAATATAGTGGGAATGTCCATTGAGGCCTCTGGAGGGCGCTGCGGCGTAGGAGATATCGCCATGATCTATGACGAGGGCCGGAACCGCCAGGTTCCCGCAGAGGTAGTCGGGTTTAAGGACGGACGTCTCCAGCTGATGACCTATGAAGATCCGGGCGGCATAACGGCGGGAAGTTTTGTGCGCAGTACCGGCCACCGGCTGAGGGTGCCGGTAGGGGATTTTCTGAAAGGGCGGATTATCAATGCTCTGGGACAGCCCATCGATGGAAACGGACCGTTTCCGGAGGGTGGGCAGTATACCGTGGACAGTTCTTATACCAACCCTTTAAGCCGTCCGCCGATCCGCCAGAGGCTGGACTTTGGCGTCAAGGCCATTGACGGTCTTAATACTATCGGAAAAGGGCAGAGAATCGGTATCTTCGCTGGTTCCGGCGTAGGAAAAAGTACGCTTATGGGCATGATCGCAAAGAATGTAAAGACAGATATCAATGTGATTGCCCTTGTAGGAGAGCGAGGCAGAGAGGTTCTGGAATTTGTTCAGAAGGATCTTGGCGAGGAGGGGATGCGCCGTTCTGTGCTGGTGGTGGCTACCTCGGATCAGCCTGCCATGCTCCGCATGAAATGTCCTCTGGTGGCTACCACCATTGCAGAGTATTTCCGGGATCAGGGAATGGATGTACTTTTAATGATGGACTCCCTGACGCGTTACGCCATGGCCCAGAGAGAAATCGGGCTTGCGATCGGGGAGCCGCCCATTGCAAGAGGCTATACGCCCTCCATCTATGCGGAGTTTCCCAAGCTTCTGGAGCGCAGCGGCAATTTTGACCGTGGCTCCATCACAGGCGTATATACGGTGCTGGTGGAAGGCGATGACACAAATGAGCCCATCGCTGATACAGTTCGGGGTATCCTGGACGGGCATATCGTGTTAAGCCGTCAGCTGGCGGGTGAAAATCATTTCCCAGCCATCGACATCAGCGCCAGCATCTCCCGTCTGATGACGGAGATTGTGGATGAGGAGCATAGAAGCGTGGCGTCCCGTTTCCGCAATCTTTTGAGTATTTATCAGAAAAATTCCGATTTGATTTCCATCGGAGCTTACAAAAAGGGTGTGAATCCTTTTCTGGATCAGGCAGTGGGAAAGATCGGAGCCATGAATGAGTTCCTGATGCAGGGGACAAAAGAACATTTTTCCTATGATCAGACGCTGCAGATGATGCGGGCGGCGGTAGATTGACGAAAAGAGGAGGATGGGCGATGAAACGTTTTCGCTACAGTCTGGAGACGGTGCTGCATTATAAAAATCAGGTGCTGGACAATCTGAAAGCGGAGCACGCAGCTGCCATGGAGCGCGTCAACCGCAAGGAGGAGGAGATCCGCAGCCTGGAAGGAAGGCTGGGTGGATTTCAGAAAGGGTTTGATGCCGCAAAGGTAAAGGGCGCGCCTATTGAGATGTTCCGGCTTTATGATATGTGCATCAGCGGAGCAGAAAAGCAGATTGACGGAGAAAAGGAGCGCCTGGCCCTGCTGCAGCAGCGGGAGAGCGAAAAGAAAGAGCAGGTGCTGGTAGCCCGCGTGGATACCTCCCGCTATGAGAAGCTAAAGGAACGAAGACTGGCAGAGTACCATACGGCCCTTGGAAAAGAGGAGGAACGGTTTGCGGAGGAGTTTATTACCCGGAGTATGGTGCGTACAGAACGAAGAGAGGAGAGAGTAAGATGACACAGTTGCAGGCGGTTCAGGGAAGCCGTTTGGGAGCTGCTTCTTCCTCAGGAAGAAAAACTGCGGTGAAAGAATCGGATTTTGCGGCTCTTTTAAAGGGCGGCGCCTCTAAGGCTGAATCGGAAAACAATAAGGATACAACGGCGGCTGTTGATAAAAACACTGGAAAAACGGATTCGACCCAGACGGCCGAACCCTCAAAAAAGACGGAGACACAGCCTGCCGAGGGTTCTGAAGAGACGGAGGAGACACAAAAAGAGGCAAAGGATAACGGCGCGCAGCAGCTGTTAAACCAGATGCTTGCTTTTGCGGCAGGTCAAATGGCAGCAATGCCGGCAGTTCAGGAGACAGGTACCGGAGCAGACGCTAAAGCGTCAGAGTCTGAAGCAAAACTGGCATTAAACGGCATCATGGCTGCCGCTGTGAAGGAAATGACTGAAAAAGAGGGAGAACAGCAGCCCGTTCTTACAGCAGCCGAGGGCCTGGATCAGGCAGCGGATCTGCTTGCCGCAGATAAGGATCAGGCAGAGCGCCCCGTAGATATGAAATCTGCCGGACAGACAGAGAATCCGGCAGGGGAAGTGTCAGCCCAGAGCAGACCGTTTGCGGCTATGAGTAGTACATCCGGGGCAGAACAGGAGGCTTTTTCTGAGGAGAAATCCGACGGTCAGGGTATGAAAGAGAAGGCTGACGGAGTGAAAGGAAAAAATGCGGGACAGGAAGAGACAGCTTTGAAAAACGCGTCCTCCTTTGAAACACAGTCCGCCGCCGGATCGGTTCAGGGCAAAGAAAACCCGCATCAGGCGTCTGCGTCAGCAAGGACGGCGTACACAGAAACACCTGCTTCCCATACGGGCCAGACGTTTCACCTAAAGACAACGGAGGCGCAGCTGGGACGGGATACGGCGGCGCTTCTGGCATCCAGACTTCCTGCAGGAAATGGCACTCTTGAGGTGGAACTGGAACCGGCCTATCTGGGAAAGCTTACCCTCCGGGTGGCTTTCGAGGGAGGGAAAACAGCCGTCACAGTGCTGGCTTCCGATCAGAAAACCCTGGATATCCTGAGTCAGAACGCGGGCCAGATCGCACATATTTTAGAGGAGCGCACCGGTCAGGAAACTGTGGTTTATACGCCTCAGCAGGCGGATGCTGGTCAGCAGGGCCAGGAGAATCCGTCATACCAGCACAACCGTCAGGACAGAGAACAGAGACGGCAGGGCAAGGAAAATGATTCCTTTGCCCAGCAGCTGCGTCTGGGATTGGTATGAGCCGGTTTTTGAGGCAGATATCACATATAAGGAGGAGATGAGAAGATGGCAGATAAGATCACATCCAGCGGTGCCTCGGATCCCTATTCCGTAGGCTCCTACTCTGCCGGATCAAACAGTAAAAACACGCTGACCATTGAAAGCTACTTTAAGCTTCTGGCTGCCCAGCTGGCAAACCAGGATATGACAAGTCCCATGGACAACAGCGAAATGATGGCTCAGATGACCCAGATGGCCATGGTGCAGTCTCTGACCGCCATGACGGACTCGGTTCAGACCTCTACGGCTGTGTCTACGCAGACCTATGCGGCCAGTATGGTGGGCCAGGAGATCACAGTGGCTATTGTGGACAAAGATACGGGAAACCCCACAGGCGTGAAGTATGGAAAGGTTGCTTCCGTGGATTTTACCCAGGGAACGCCGGTTATCAAGCTGGAAGGGGACGATAAGGAGTACCCCATGTCCTATGTCCTGGGAATGGGCAAGATAGACGATCCCTACAACAAAGAGGATGGGGATAAGGAAGAAAGTGACAAGGACGATGGCCAGGATGCTGCAAAGCTGGCCGCAGGAAAGGGAGGCATCATGGGAACGGTATGACGTTTCCGTGCCGGATCATAGATACAAAAGGATAAAAGAAAGGAAGACACAATATGTTAAGAGCAATGGATTCAGCCGTAGCAGGTCTGCGTGCACATCAGAACAAACTGGACGTAATCGGAAATAATATCGCCAATGTAAACACCTTTGGTTTCAAGTCCCAGACATTCAGCTTCAAAGAGGCGATGTATCAGACATCCACCAATTCCACCAAAGGCTCTACGACGGCAGGCGGCGTGAACGCGGCTCAGTATGGTTATGGTACCATGATGGGATCTATTTCTACGGATATGAGTTCTTCTACGCCTACCTACGTGGGAGGACTGAACGCCACCATCAGCGGCGAGGGATTCTTTATCACCTATCCTTCAGCAGATAAGAATGTTGCGGTGGATGATATGAAAAAAACAGATTTCAATTATACCCGCGTGGGCCAGTTTAACATTGACGCCAACGGATATCTGGTAGATGCCAACGGAAATTTCGTATACGGTTTCCGTCCCGACAAGGTAGACAGCCCGACAAAGTTTGACGGCGAATTGGTGCCGATTAAGGCACCTGTTGATGTGACAGGTAATAATTTTACTGGCGATTCTCTTCAGTTAAAGGATGTCAAGATCAACGATCTGGGTGAAATCACAGGTACGGTTGTGTCGACGGATGCTGCTAAAAGCGGAAAAACCGTATCTCTTGGAAAGGTAGCCGTGGCCACCTTCCAGAACCCTCAGGGTCTCTCAAAGAAAGGAAGCTATTACTATGGCGCCAGTGAAAGTGATAACTCCGGTACAGCTTCCGCTACCATTCCCGGCGGCTCTACCTCCAAACTTATGACCGGATATCTGGAGGCCTCCAATGTGGATCTGGCAAAGGAATTTTCTGACATGATCACCACCCAGAGAGGTTTCCAGGCAAATTCCAAGATCATCACAGTCAGCGACGAGATTCTCTCTGATCTGATCAATATGAAGCGGTAAGCTGTATGATCTGCGTAACGAGACTAAATGGTGAAGCATTATATCTCAACTGGCTTCAGGTGGAATATGTGGAGAGTATTCCTGAGACAAAGATCCGCATGATGAATGGAAATTACTATCTTGTAAAGGAAAGTGTGGAGAAGGTCAGGGAGCAGGCTGAGATATTCCTCAGCCGTTGTATGTACGGCGGGAAAAAAGAACGGGAGGAAGATTGAGGTGGATCTGACAACTCTGATCGGACTGCTGCTAAGCGGTATTCTGATGGTATACGGAATCGGCATGGACAAGCTGGGCAACTTTGTGGATGTTCCCAGTGTCGTGATTGTAGTGGGAGGCACGCTGGCGGCGCTGATCGCCAGCTACCCCTTTGGGATTCTCAAGGATATCCCCAAGCACTTTGCCGTGCTGTTCCGCGGAAAAATGTACAATATCCCCCAGCTGGTAGACCAATTGGTAGATCTGGCTATGATAGCGAGACAGAATGGCCTTCTGGCGCTGGAGGACAAAGCCGGTGAGATCAGCGATCCCTTTCTTAAACACAGTATTCTTATGATTGTCGACGCCAATGATCCCGACAAGGTGCGCCTGGTATTAGAGCGTGAACTGGAGAACATGATGGTGCGCCACGATCAGGCAGCGGGGCTCTATGAAAAGGGCTCCGCCTATGCCCCTGCTTTCGGTATGATCGGTACACTGATCGGTCTGGTCAATATGTTAAAGGGGCTGGATCTGAGCGGGAGCGGCGGTTCCTCCAGCATTGGCCAGGATATGTCAGTCGCTTTGATCACCACCTTTTACGGATGCATCCTGGCAAATGCGGTTTTTAACCCCATTGCAAAAAAACTCAGGATCCGTCAGGATGAAGAGGAGCTGTACTGTTCTACTGTGATTGAGGGAATCCTCTCGATCCAGGCGGGAGAAAATCCTCAATACCTCAGGGAACGGCTGCTGACCTCTATTAAGAGATCCCAGCAGCAGAAGCTTCTGGCAAAATCCGGCAGATCAGACGGTCAGGAGGGGGCAGAAGAATGAAAAAGAAATCGCGTCCTACTGACGGCGGCGGCAACTGGATGGATACATACGGCGATATGGTGACGCTGCTTATGACATTTTTCATCATGCTGTACTCCATGTCTAATGTGGATGCCAATAAGTGGAATGTTTTTGTAAAGAGTATTTCTCCGCAGCAGGCGGTTGAGGGAGAGCAGGCGGATAAGGTAACGGCGAATACGAAGATTGGAGTGGGGGATTCCCCGGCCGGAGGTGAGACCTTCGGCAGCAATGAAGGAACGGCCGGCGCTCTGGATCCAAGCGATCCCAACACGCTGTACCTTACCATTGCCAATAAGCTTAATGATATCGGCGTCAAGGACGCTACGGTGATCCGGGGAGATGATTATACCTACATCACCTTTAAGGATAGCACGTTTTTTGGCGGCGGCAGCTCGATCCTGACCCAGCAGGGCCAGATGGTGCTGACATCCTTCTGTCAGGCCATTGCCCCGGCAGCCGAGGAGATCGGACAGGTCAATATCATGGCTCATACGGCCAAGGCCGACGTCAACGGCGAGTCAAATGTGCGGGTGGATCGTATTCTGTCTGCGGTGCGCGGCGCGGAGGTTTCTATTTATATTCAGGGCCAGAATGTGATTGCGCCGGAAAAGCTTGTAAACATCAGCTATGGAGAATACCGTCCGGTGGCGGACAACGCTACGGCTGAGGGCCGCGCCAAGAACCGCCGGGTGGAAATCCTTCTGTTAGACACGGGCGCAAAGGAAAAAGGGATGGATGAATATTACAGCGATCTGGAAAGCGGCGCCTATGAAAGTACAACAGTGGTAACGGTGGGAAGATCGGCCGCGCAGAATGAAAATGAATAGGAAGGGTTGGCGGAAACGATGGCAGACGTATTATCACAGAGTCAGATCGATGCGCTCCTAAAATCCATGCAGGGAGGAACGGCCCAGCCGGAGGTTAAGGAGAATGTCGGGAAACCGGAACCAATAGAGAAAAAATACAGAAAATACGATTTTTACAGTCCGAGAAAATTCACAAAAGAGAAGATGAAGATATTAAACAGCGTCTTCGAAAATTATGCCCGTATCCTGACTTCTCAGGTCAACGGGATCTTCCGCGTTATGACGGATATCACGGTGATGGAGGTTCAGGAGAAACGCTACTATGAATATGTGAATTCATTTCAGGAAAATGACTGCATGACGCTGGTAGATACGGTTATGCCGGAAAAGGGAAGGCAGAATGTTCCTATGATGCTGCATATCACGCCGGGCCTTGTGATCACGCTGATCAATCATATGCTGGGCGGCGGAGACGAGGTGATCCGGGTAGAGGAGGATTACCGGTATTCCGATGTGGAGCTGGCCCTCTACCGGCGGGTCACAGAATATGTGACCGGGGCTTTAAGGGACGGATTTGCCAATTATGTCAATGTGTCCTTTGAGGTTCAGCGTGTGGAGGAGAATCCCAGCATGGCACAGGAGGTAGGGCTTGACGAGACGGTGGCAATCATCCTTCTGAATGTGGATGTGTCCGGTCTTTCTACAGAAAAGATTCGGATCTGTATGCCGGGAACCCTGCTGGAGGCAATCTTCCAGGTGATCGATACAAGAAAACACCTGGCGAGAGGTTTCTCGTATGAGGATAACAAAGAGACGATCCTGGATAATATCCGCTGTTCCTCGCTCCCTGTTACAGGTCAGCTTGGAACGGTGCGGCTGGAGCTGGAAGACCTTTACCATATGCAGCCCGGCGATGTGATCGATCTGGGAAGGTCAAAAGACAGCCAGGTGAAGCTGTACATAGGACGGCAACCCTGGTTTATGGGACAGATGGGGCGGTACAAGAAAAATGTAGCTGTAAAGATTGTTTCCCGGATTTCTGCGGAAGCGGAGGACGGAGAGGAAACACAAGAATAAGAGAAAGACGAGGAATATGAGATATGGCTAAGATTATGCTTGTAGATGATGCTGCTTTTATGCGTATGATGATCAAGAACGCGCTGAGCGCCAGCGGTTACACGGATTTTGTTGAGGCTCAGGACGGAGCAGAGGCAGTAAAAAAGTATGAAGAGGAAAAGCCTGATATGGTAATCATGGACATTACCATGCCAAACATGGACGGACTTCAGGCCTTAAAAAAGATCCGTGAGATCGACCCCAACGCCAGAGTGGTGATGTGCACCGCCATGGGACAGGAGAGCATGGTAGTAGACGCGATCCAGTCCGGCGCAAAGGATTTTGTGGTAAAACCCTTTGATGCAAAACGTATCGTACAGACTGTAGGAGATATTCTTGGAAAATAGGAGGCGCTTTTATGTCGTTTTTAAGTTCCTTTGATATCAGCGCTTCCGGTATGAGCGCCCAGCGTATGCGCATGGATATCGCGGCGGAAAACATTGCCAATATCGATACAACGCGCACGGCGTCCGGCGGCCCCTACCGGAGGAAAGATGTTGTTTTGGAAAATTATGGGAGCGGCTCTTTTGAAGAGGCGCTGCGCAATGCCGCAAACGGGAAAGGCTTTGCCAGCCGGAACGTGGGCGTGCGGGTTTCCGGCATCATAGAGGATGACCGGGAGTTTAAGCGGGTCTACGATCCCGACCATCCGGACGCAGATGCGCAGGGGTATGTAAATATGCCCAATGTGGATCTTTTAAAGGAAACGGTGGACAGTATGTCCGCTACCCGTTCCTATGAGGCTAATGTGACGGCGTTAAACGCCATGAAGCTGATGGCCCAAAAGGCTCTGGAGATCGGAAAGTAAAATACGGGAGGAAAAGAGAATGGGCGCAAGCAGCTTTAATGACATAGAAAAGGATGCCCTGGGCGAAATGATGAATATAAGCCTGGGAGCGTCTGCCACGGCCATGTCGACCCTTTTGGGTTCCACGGTCAATATCACAACGCCGGTGGTCCGTGTCCTGACCCGCGACCAGTTTGAATTTAAGAAGCTGGAGCCTGCCGTAGGCGTGGAGATTGCCTATGTAGAAGGTCTGGAAGGCAGCAATATCATGATGTTCAGCCGGAACGATGTCCGCATCATCGTAAGCACTCTTATGGGACAGGATATCCCCATGGAGCAGTTTGAAATGGATGAGATCAACCGCAGCGCGATCTGCGAGGTCATGAATCAGATGATGGGTGCATCCGCCACGGCAATGTCAGAATTTTTGAAGATGACCGTCAATATTTCAACCCCGGTTTCCTTTGAAATCGAGGATGAGCAGAGTTTTAAGGAAAAGTATTTTCCGGCAGACACCCCCATGGCGGTGGTTGGCTTTACCCTGGAAATCGTGGGAAAGCTGGAAAGTGAATTTTTAAATATCATGCCTCTGAGCCTGGCAAAACGGCTTCTGGAGCCATTTGCGGATACGCTGAAAAAGGCCCAGGCGCAGGAAAAGGTGCAGGAACCGGTGCAGGCCGGCCAAACAGATGCTCCTGAGGTTCAGCCGATTCCCGTGGCGTCAGCCGGTACGATGATGCCAGGAACAAATGGAGCGGAAACGGCCTCGTCCGGCGAACAGGAACCTTTGCCTCAGTCCGTAGTACAGCCCGGACAGGACACAGCACAGCCGGCATTCCAGCAGACAGCGCAGCCACAGCCGGCGGTTCCGGGCTGGAACGGGATGCCTCAGGGGGGATATATGCCGCCTTACGGGATGATGCCGGCGGGAGATCCCGGATTTATGCAGCTCCTTACACAGATGCAGCAGTCTCAGATGCAGATGATGGAGCTGATGCGGGGAATCGAAGAGAAGGGAAAGGAGAAAGAGAAGGCAGGGGAGCACAGATCCCAGTCATCCCCGTCTATTATCCGGCCTTCTGTTTCCGTACCGTTACAGGCAGTGGACTCCTCTGGTGAAGAAGAAACTGCCAATCAGGAGATGCTGATGCGGGTGCCGCTGGAAATCTCTGTAGAGATCGGGCGCACGAAGAAGCTGGTAAAGGATATCCTGGAGTTTACCCAGGGATCATTGGTAGTCCTTGACAAGATGGCGGGAGAGCAGGCAGACCTTTATGTCAATGGCCAGTGTGTGGCCAGAGGCGATATCGTAGTTGTGGAGGATAATTTCGGCATCCGTATTACGGAGATCGTAGCCTGTGACCTGAATCAGGAGAGCCTCTGATGTGGGGCGACCCTGTATCCGCAGCCGGAATGATATTAAGCCTGGTCTGCATCCTTGCGGCTGCCTGGTTTGTCAGCCGCTTTCTGGGACGGCGTTTCGGAATGCCCGTCTCCAAAGGCAGCCTGAGGGTTCTGGAACAGACTCCGCTGGGTGCGGACCGCAGTCTTTTGCTGGTACAGTATAAAAACAATATTTATCTTCTGGGTTCCACTCAGTCTGGCATTACCCTGATCGACCGGATGGAGGCAGAGAAGGAGGAAGGCGATGAATGAACTTCTTACCGGGCTTAACGGGGGAAACGTTCCGGCCCTTGACATAGTAATTCTTTTGACGGCAGCGGCACTTCTGCCCTCTATCGTCATTATGATGACATCGTTTATGCGGATCGTGATCGTTCTTTCCTTTACGCGCAATGCCATGGGCGTTC
Source organism: Enterocloster alcoholdehydrogenati (assembly GCF_013282095.1). Taxonomy (GTDB): domain Bacteria; phylum Bacillota; class Clostridia; order Lachnospirales; family Lachnospiraceae; genus Enterocloster; species Enterocloster alcoholdehydrogenati. Next base: position 329,046 of record NZ_BLTJ01000001.1, on the reverse strand, counting down.
AGCAGGCCCCGCCCAATATGGTTCTTACCGGAATTGCCCTCTTTCTTACGCTGTATATCATGAGCCCTGTGATCAGTTCCGTAAACACAGACGCCTACCAGCCCTATATCCGGGGCGAGATCACCCAGCAGGAGGCCATCAGCCGGGCGGAGGTTCCACTAAAAGAATTTATGCTGCGCAATACAGAAAAGTCTACGCTGGATCATTTTGTGGAAATGTCAAAGAGCGAGGTAGAAGAGGACGTAAAGGATTATCCCCTGACCGTTGTTACCCCGGCCTTTATGACCAGTGAGTTAAAGCGCGGCTTTATGGCCGGCTTTCTGATCTACCTGCCCTTTCTGCTGATCGATATAGTGGTGGCGACTACGCTCATGTCCATGGGAATGGTAATGCTGCCGCCGACCATGGTTTCGCTGCCCTTTAAGCTTTTGCTGTTTATCACAGTCAACGGCTGGGAGCTTCTGTTTGCAGGTCTTGTACAGAGTTTCCGCTAAGGCAGTCGGGCCGGGAAGGCTATTTCAAAGAAAAGGAGATCTATCATGAGCAATACAGAGGTTCTTGACATTATGTATCAGGCGTTTCAGCTGGCAATGAAGCTGTCTCTCCCCTTTCTTCTGGTGAGTATGATTGTGGGCGTTGTGATCGCTGTCTTTCAGGCAGCGACTCAGATCAACGAACAGACAATGACCTTTGTGCCGAAGCTTTTGGCGATTCTGGCCCTTATGGGAATACTTGGAAGCTCCATGCTGGTGATGCTGCAGGAATTTATGTACCAGATCGTTGACCGGATCGCGCGGTGGTAGGCCATGATCACGCTGTTTGCCCTTGTGGTTATGCGCGTCAGCGGCGCCATTGCCTTAAACCCCGTATTCGGGCGCACAAACCTTCCCCTCAGGGCTAAAGGCTGCATGATCTTTGCCCTGTCTGTGCTGTTATATCAGACTGCGGGAGGAAAGCTGGTGCATTCGCCAGACTCCATGGCAGAATATATCGTTATGCTGATAGGGGAACTGCTCATGGGAGTGATTCTTTCCTTTGTAATGGAGCTTGCCTTCATGGTGGTGCGCTTTGCCTCCGCCGTGATGGACTACTGCATGGGACTTAGCATGGCTCAGATCTACGATCCTCAGTACGGCACCCAGGCTACGGTAAGTTCCGGTCTTTACTATGTTTTTATGGCGCTGGTATTTTTTGCCACCAACGGACATCTGCGGCTTTTAGGTATCTTTTTCGCCTCTGCTCAGGCAGTTCCCTTTGGAACCGTATCTCTGGATCCGGGAATCGTATCCGTGGCAGAAAGGGCATTCTGTGAGGCCGTGATGATGGGATTGCAGTTTGCGTTTCCGCTGATCGCCATTGAAATGATGTCAGAGGCGGCTATGGGAATCCTGATGCGCGTGGTTCCCCAGATCAACGTATTTGCAGTCAATTTTCAGGTGAAGATCGCAGTGGGGCTTATGATGCTTCTTCTGATGTTTACGCCTATGGCGGACCGGCTGGGCGTGATTCTGGATAAATTGTATCTTACGATGAATCAGCTGGTTCTGATGATGGGAAGCGGCTAAGAAAGGAAGGAATCTACCATGGCACAGGGCGGAGGACAGGAAAAAACCGAACAGGCCACCCCAAAACGGCGCAGGGACGCCAGAAAAGAGGGAAACGTTTTTCAGAGCCGGGATGTAGCTACGGTAGTAATACTCATAGGCATATTTTTTTCTGTAAAGCTTTTGCTTCCTTATATATATGCGCAAATGCGGGGCTACATGATCTGGATCATTCAGGGAATGGGCGGAGATCTGGAGGATCTCTTTTCCGCGCGCCTTGCCTGGGCTACACTGGCTGCCTTTTTAAAATGTGCCCTTCCTCTTCTTGGGATCGCTCTTGTATGCGGCGTCCTGGCCCAGGGGGCCCAGACCCGCTTTAACGTATCCTTTAAGGCCGTCCGCCCAAAGTGGAGCAAATTAAATCCCGTTACCGGGATGAAACGGCTGTTTGCTGTAAGGAATGTAGTGGAGCTGGTGAAAAACCTGATAAAAATCACGCTTTTGCTGGCTCTTTTATGGAATGTGCTAAGAAGCGATCTCGCCCCCGTGGCGCGCATGATCGATATGAACCCATATCTGTCTGCCGCCTATATGCTTCAGCTGGTCTTTAATCTTGTGATGAAGGTCTGCATGGCCTTTGCAGCTATCGCGTTTCTGGATTTCCTCTATCAGCGGTGGGAGTATGAGAAGAGCCTGCGCATGACAAAGCAGGAGGTTAAAGACGAGTTTAAGCAGACGGAAGGAAACCCTGAGATCAAGGGCCGCATCCGCCGCATCCAGCGCCAGATGGCCATGAGCCGTATGATGCAGAAGGTGCCCCAGGCGGATGTAATTATCCGTAACCCCACTCATGTGGCGGTTGCCTTAAAATATGACCCGGATCGCCATGGCGCGCCGGTGGTGCTTGCAAAGGGATTGGACGAGGCTGCGCTTCGTATTGTAAAGGTTGGAGAAGAAAACGGCGTTTATATCACGGAAAACAAGCCTCTGGCCCGTGCCCTGTATGCGGCCTGCAAGCTGGATGAGGAGATCCCGGCCGAGTTCTATGGAGCAGTGGCGGAGATTCTTGTTTACCTCTACAAACTCAGACAATAATGGATGGAGAAGAGTGGACGAATGAAGAAGTTAATGAGTTATTCGGTAGTCCTATTTGTGATTACCGTTATACTGCTTTTAATCATACCCATGCCTGCGGGCATGGTGGATGTGGCGATCATCCTGAATATGTCATTTTCAATGATGATCCTGGTGATCACCATGACCATCCGGGAGCCGCTGGAATTTTCCATCTTTCCCTCGCTTCTGCTGATTACCACGCTGTTCCGCCTGGGAATCAATGTTTCTTCTACCAGAAACATCTTAAGCCACAGCGGTTCTTCGGGAAAGGTGATCGCTGCCTTCGGCGATTTCGTACTGCAGGGCAATGTGGTGGTTGGTATGATCATTTTCCTGATCATCGTGCTGATGCAGTTTATCGTAATCACAAAGGGTGCGGAGCGAGTAGCCGAGGTAGCCGCCCGTTTTACCCTGGATGCCATGCCTGGAAAGCAGATGGCCATTGACGCGGACTTAAGTTCCGGCCTGATCAATGAGCAGCAGGCCAAGGAGCAGCGCAGCAAGATCCAGAGAGAGGCTGATTTCTACGGTTCCATGGATGGTGCGACCAAGATCGTCAAGGGAGATGCCATCATGTCTCTGATCACCACCGCCATCAACCTGATCGGCGGAAGCATCATCGGTATTGTGCAGTCTGGAGATTCCATCGGAAATGTACTGAACACCTATTCCATCGCTACGGTGGGAGACGGCCTTGTATCACAGATCCCGGCCCTTTTGATCTCCACCGCTACGGGTATGATCGTTACCCGCGCGGTATCAGAGGGAAGCTTAAATGAGGATGTGTCCCACCAGTTCGTGGCCCAGCCTCACGCCATCATGATCAGCGGACTAGCCATAGCAGTTATGGCGGTGATCCCGGGAATGCCCCTGATCCCAATGTTTATCATTTCAGCCGTCCTGATCGGCGGCGGATATTACCTGTCACGTCGCATCAAGGAAGAACCTATAATGACGGCTGCGGCCGTTTATGGAATGGAAGCGGCGGGAGGAGGCGCGGCGGCCGGCGAGGAAGCGGCGGCGGCTAAGGCTCCGGTAAAGGAGGAGGACTATTTTAAGGATGTCAATAATGTATATTCCCTCCTTTCCCTGGAATCCATCGAGATGGAATTTGGGTACAGCCTGATTCCGCTGGCGGATGAATCCTCCGGCGGGCGTCTGATCAGCCGGATTGTGATTTTCCGCCGCCAGTACGCCCAGGATATGGGATATGTGGTTCCCTCCATCCGCCTCAGGGACAGTTCCATGCTGGCTCCCAGCCAGTACTGTATTAAGATCCGCGGGGAAGAAGTAGCCCGGGGAGAGATTCTGGTGGATTACTTTCTGGCTCTGGAGCCGGAGACGCCGGAACAGGAAGTGGACGGTATTGAGACCATTGAACCTGCATACGGTATCCCCAGCCGCTGGATCCGTCCGGAGAATAGAGAGCGGGCGGAACTTTACGGGTATACGGTCATTGATCCGCTGTCCGTTATGGTAACGCACCTGTCGGAGGTGATCCGCCAGCACGCCTTTGAGCTGATTACCCGCCAGGAAGTGGTGCGTCTGGTGGAAAACCTGAAAAAGACGGCCCCGGAACTGGTAGAGGAGGCCTTCCCGCAGCTGATCAGCTACAGCTTTTTCCAGCGGGTCCTGACAGGGCTTCTAAAGGAAAATGTTCCCATCCGCGATCTGGAAACCATCGTAGAGACACTGTTGTCCTCTGTTTCTGAAACCGGGCTTATGCCAAGAGATACAGATGGTGTGATCGAGCGGATCCGCACCGCCTTAAAGCGGACGATTACCCGGATGTACTGTGAGGACGGAACTATGAAGGTGCTGACCCTGGATGCGGAACTGGAGCGGGATATGGTATCGGCCCTCTCAAAGGGAGAAAACGGTTTTTACCTGGCCCTGGACCCGGATACATTACAGAGCATCATCCGCCAGCTGGCAGAGCAGCTTAAAAAATTCAGCGGATTTTCCCAGGATCCGGTTGTGCTTACCTCTCAGGTCATGCGGATTCATTTCTACCGTCTGACGGAGCAGTTTTATCCGAAAGTCCGCGTGCTGTCCTTTAACGAGGTGGCAAGCAATGTACAGATCCAGTCCATAGGAAGTATCAAGAAGCAATAGAACGGGTGGTTGAAGATGGATGATTTCACACAAAAAACAAATGAAGAATTGTTTGCGCTCTATAAGAAGGAGCCGTGTCCGCAGCTTCGGCAGGAACTGACCATGCGCTATCTTTACATCGCCACTTCGGTGGCCAGACAGATGTATGATCTTTATTCCAGTGTCATGCAGATGGAGGATGCCGTTCAGGAGGGCGTTCTGGCCATCATGCGGGGAATTGATTCTTATGAGCCGGATTTGAATATCAAGTTTTCTACCTATATCACTCCCAGAGTACGGGGGGTGATGCTGGATTTTGTGCGCCGCCATGAGTGGATGCCCAGAGGCTACAGAAAGCAGCTGAGCATCATTGATGAGGCGCGCCGCGAACTGGAGGACAGGCTGGGACGTCCGCCCACCCTCCAGGAAGTCGCAGAGCATACAGGGATCAATGAAAAGCGCTGCCAGAGGATCTTAAGCCTTCAGCCCATGAGCATCGTACAGTCCCTAGACGTGCTTATGCAGGATGAAAAGACGGCGCAGGTGGTGCAGATTCCCAGTTCTGATCTGGATGTTCAGCCTGAGGCCGCGTTTTTGAGAGAAGAAACCACCGAACTGCTGCGTCAGGGGATCCAGACGCTGGACGAGAAGGAAAAAATGGTTCTTGCGCTTCATTACGTGGAAAAGCTTAAAATGGAGCAGGTGGGGCAGGTTATGGGAATCAGCCAGCCCAGGGCGTCCCAGATCCATACGGGAGCTTTGCGCAAGCTCCGCAGGTATATGGCCTGAAAAAATGCACAAAAAGGAGGAAATCAAATGTATCAGGGCTTTTACAATCTGGCTTCCGGGATGCTGACCCAGAGCCGGAACCTGAATGTGATCAGCAACAATATGGTCAATGTGCAGACCGCCGGCTACAAGACGGACACGATGGTAAGCACCACCTTTGGAGATGAGATGCTCTACCGCACAGGACGTCAGAGCAAGGAGAACCCCACGCAGCTGGCTACCGTCTCCAAGATCAAGACAGCTGACCGCACCTATATCAATTACGAGCAGGGAGATTTTGAGGAAACCGACGGCATCTATGACTTTGCGTTAGGAGGAAAGGGGTTTTTCTGCATACAGACGCCCCAGGGAGAACGTTATACAAGAAACGGCTCCTTTTCCGTGGATACGGAAGGATATCTGACTCTGGACGGAGCTGGACGGGTTCTTTCATCCGATGATCAGCCCATACGCATTGAAGATGAAAACTTCACCGTGGACAGCACAGGACACATTACGTCAGTGATCGTGCCGGACAGCGAGGAGGATGAGAGCAGCGGGGAAGTGGAGACAAAGGATTACGGAACCTTAAAAATTGTGGATTTTGCCGATTACGGGCAGCTGCGCAAGGAGGACAGTGGGATGTTTTCATCCACTGCCGCACCCGCAGCCGTGACAGATGGAAGTGCCCCGGTGCAGTGGAAGACCATCGAACGTTCCAATGTGGATATGGTTCAGGAAATGACCGCCATGATGTCATCTCAGCGGGCCCTGCAGAGCGCGGCACAGGTTCTTAAGATGTACGATCAGGTCATGAGCAAGTCTTCCGGTGATGTTGGAAGGCTGTAGGGAGGAAGATGAGAGATGAATATGTCTTTTTATACTGGAGCCACCGGAGCCAGACAGTTTACAAAAAAGTTAAGCGTGACGGCTAATAACCTTGCAAATATCAACACACGGGGATACAAGCCCAAAACGGCGGCCTTTTCCCAGCTGGTGCAGTATAACCTCAACGATTCAGAGACAGCCCAGACCCAGCTTCAGGCAGGGGCCGGCGTCAGCCTTTCAAGAACCTGGACGGATTTTGGTATTTCGGGAGCGACTCAGACGGGTGCGGAATATGATTACGCAATCATGGAGCCGAATGCATTTTTCATGATCCAGGATCCTGAAACAGGAGAGATCAGCTATACCCGCGACGGCCATTTTCACAGCGGAGAGAGAGAGGATGGCTTCTATCTCACTACGGCCAATGGAAAGCTGGTGCTGGATCAGAACCAGGAGCCTCTGAAGCTGGAGGTTACGGATGTGGAAAAGCTTCAGCAGGAAATGGAAGAGGGGTATGAGGACGATACCGTGGAGGATGATACGGACACAGAGGATGAGGATGCGCCCAGAGTCAGTGTATATACATTTGACAATCCCAGCCGCCTGATCAGCAAGGGGGATAATGAATATGTACCCCAGGATGCGGACGCCCAGGCAGTGCTTAAAAAGAGCGCTTCTCTGGAGAAGGGGGCCCTGGAAACCTCCGGTACGGATATGGCCAGGGAAATGACACGGGTGATCGAGTGCCAGAGGGCGTTCAGCTACGCTCTTAAGATGGTCACGACTTCTGATGAGATCGAGTCCACCATTAACTCCCTGCGCGGATGATGCAGCCTATAAAGAGAGGAACGGAATATGAAAATAAAACGCTATGAGGATCTGAACCTTCAGGAGCTGGACGTAATGCGCGAGATCGGCAGCATCGGCACCAGCCATGCGGCTACCGCCCTGTCAAAGCTTCTTAAGAAAGAAACCAGGATCACTATTCCAACAGTCAGTATTCTTGGCTGTGAGGAGGCGGCGGAGCGGATCGGAGATATGGAAGAGGTAGTGGCGGCAGCTCTTGTAAAGATGGGCGGGGACATTGAGGGAATGATGCTCTTTCTCTTTGACCTGGAGTTTGCCAATACAGTTCTGGAGACATTGACAGGCCGCACCTGGGATAGTTTTCTGGAAATGGATGATCTGGCCCGGTCTGCTTTGGAGGAGATCGGCAATATCATTATCTGCTCTTACATAAATGCGTTCTCTCAGCTGGTTCAGGTGGATATCAATCTGTCCGTTCCAAGCTCCACGATCAATATGTTAGGCGGTATCCTGATGGTGCCGGTAGCTGAATATGGATATGATACGGATAAACTGATGTACTGCAACGCGGATTTTGTAATCGAGGGAAAGACCTATTCAGACTGGCTTCTGATGCTCCCGGATATCCGTTCCTTAAATACGATTCTGGAAAGACTGGGTGTTTCGTAATATGGAAAGAGAATTAAAGGTCGGGATCGGCGATATGAAGCTGTCCCGCGGAGACGGACGTATTATTACCTACGCCCTTGGTTCCTGCATCGGCATTACCTTTTATGATCCGATCACGCACCTGGGCGCGCTTTTACATATCATGCTGCCTGCCCGGCAGTCACCCCAGGATGTCAATGTCTTTAAATACGCGGACAGCGGCATCCGGGAAACGCTGAGGAAGCTTACGGTATTCGGTATGATGAGAGGCAGGATGGTGGTGAAGATCGCAGGGGGAGCGCGGATGTTTGAGATCAGCGGAAATTCTGCTTTCGGAAACATCGGGGCGCGCAATGCAGAAAGCGTAAAAAAGGTGCTGGCGGCGGAGGGAATCCGTATCGCTGCGGAGGATACCGGCGGCAATTACGCCAGAACCATGCTCTTAGACCTGCGGACCGGCGATGTAGTCGTGCGGACTGTGGGACGGCCGGAGCGTCACTTATAGGGAGAGGAGATACGACAGATGAGACATAATGAAAAAGAAGGCATCCTCCTGGAATCAGGAACCAATGAGATTGAAGTCATGAAATTCATGGTCATGGGAGAATTCTATGGGATCAATGTGGCGAAGGTGCAGGAGATCATCATGAGCGGAAAGGTAAAGCCCATGCCTCATGCCAACCCGTCAGTGGAAGGAATCTTCAAGCCCAGAGAAGAACTGATCACCGTCATAAATCTGGCCTACTATCTTTCAGGAGAGCGCCGGGAGAACGGCCCCAGAGATCTGTTCATCGTCACGAACTTCAACAAAATGACAGTGGCCTTTCGTGTGGAAAGTATTGAGGGTATCAGCCGTATTTCATGGAAGGACATCCAGAAACCGGACAAGACTATCGCCAATGGCGAGGAAAGTGTAGCCACCGGCATCGCTCAGTGCGGCAAAGAGCTGGTAACCATTCTGGATTTTGAGAAGATTGTGGCTGAGATCGCGCCGGAAACTACTATCCAGGTATCGGAGATCGAGCGCATGGGCGACCGGCCGCTGTGCCGCTGCCCCATTGTGGTTACGGAGGATTCCGTGCTTTTAAGCCGTATGATCAACGATTCTCTGGAGCGGGCCGGATTTACGGAGATCAAAAATTTCCCCAACGGCCAGGAGGCCTGGGATTATCTTTCCTCTATCCGTGATGACCAGGATCTTTATGAGAAGGTAAACCTGGTAATAACGGATATTGAGATGCCTGAGATGGACGGACACCGTCTGACAAAGCTGATTAAGGATGATGAACGCCTTAAAAAGCTTCCGGTTGTTATATTCTCATCCCTGGTGAATGAACAGATGCGCCAGAAGGGAAAAGAACTGGGAGCGGATGAGCAGCTTTCAAAGCCGGAGATCGGCCATCTTGTAGCGGTAATGGATGAACTCCTGGCGCGGTTTGAACGGGAGATGAAAGGAAAGGAAGCAGACAGATGAAGAAATATGAATTAACGTCGGCGATCCGTACCGGCAACGAACTGATCGATTCAGAGCACCAGAGGATCTTTGATGAGGCAAATGCCCTGATGGAGGCCTGCCAGGCCGGACAGGCCAGAGAGCATTTACGGGAAATGACGGAATTTCTGGCAGATTATGTAGGCGTTCATTTTTCAGATGAGGAGAGCCTTCAGACTCAGTACCGCTATCCCAATTACACAGAGCACCATAAGTTCCATGAATGGTATAAAAATGAGCTGAAAGAGCGTCTGGCAGCAGCCAGAGGGGAGAAGAACATTTTCACCATTGTGGGTAAGATCACACAGGTGATGGATATACTGATCAAGCATATCCAGACAGAGGACAGCCGCCTTGCCAAGTGGGTAAAGGAGCAGCAGGAAAAAGAAAGGAACGCGCCCCGGATGGAGGGAAAGACAAAAACTTCCCCTTTTATTTCCTCCTTTAAGGCTGTGGGCGGGGAAAAAGCCATAGATCTGCGCTCCGCCATGGATATCGAGGAACTGCAAAAGATCCTGGAACTGTTTGCGGCGGCTACCGGTATGGTCTGCGCGGTAGTGGATCTCTCTGGAAACCAGATCACAAGGACGAACGGCTTTACCGGTTTTTCCAGCCGGTATTCCAGGGGCCGCCATGAAGAACTGATGGAATTTACCCAGGATCTGATCATCGGCGGCTATCGGGCCGGCAGCGTAATCGGCGGAGCCCTGCGGACAGAGGGAACAGAAAACGGGGCTATAACTCCGGATACGGTAGAAGCCGGCGGTCAGCTGTTAGCTGAGATGATCAACCAGTGGGCAGACGCACTCTATAAACAGAAGGCGGGAACCGGCAGCATGGAGGCGTTCCAGAAGGAAGCATCTCAGGTGCAGGAGGCGATCAGTCAGATCAAGAGCCGCGCAAAGGGGCTGGAGCAGACCGCTACCATGGAAAAGATGCTTTCCTTAAACGCTGCCATTGAGGCCGGAAGGGCCGGAAAGGCAGGAGTAGGTTTTGCGGTTGTGGCGGAAGAAATCGGCCGTATGGCCAATGAATCAGCGGCCGTATACCGTGAGATCCAGGATCTGGTGCGTCAGGTGGAGGAATCCATGGCGCGTCTGGAAAAACGGGATTAAAGGCATCTCAAAGGAGGCGCTTTATGGCGGTAAAAAACAGGGTGAAAACGGTAATAGGGGGGTTCCTCTGCCTGTCAGTTTTATTTGGCGGGCGGGGGACTCTTTGCGCCTGGGCCGGACTGGAAGGCTCCTGGGACCGGTCAGAGGATGGAAAACACTGGCAGTATGTATACAGTCCCGGAGAGCCTGTCTGCAGCCAGTGGATCGTATCAGAGGGCAACGACTATTACCTGGATAATAATGGGAATATGAAAACGGGCTGGTTCACAGATCCGGCGGACGGCAGCCGGTATTATCTGGGCGAGGACGGCGCTCTGAGAAAGAATACCTTTCTGCCCGACGGTTCCTATGCAGGCGAGGACGGGCGTATCTTAAAGGCCTTCGGCGTATGGCGAAAAGCCATGGATACGCAGCTTACAAAGCTGATCCGTTCGGGAACAGAAGGCGTATTTGCGCTGGCGGACTTAAATGGAGACGGATACAGGGATCTGGCGGTGCTGGAAAGCGGCGGCGGCTCTTCTCATGTCCTTCTGACAGCTGTATGGGATGAGGAGGAGGAAACGCTTTGTCTGGGGGCGGAGAGCGCAAATGATGAGGAAGAGCAGTCTCATCTGGCGTACAACAGCCGTTCCCAGAGCGTATGGCTCATAACAGAGAGCGGGGACGGGAGACAGAAGGATTACTTTACGCTGGAAGATAACGGGGCCTACTTTGAGCAGATCCGCCATTTTGAGACAGACACTGACGACTGGGGCGGAACACTTTATTATGTGGACGGCGATGAGACCGACCAGGGAGAATGGGAGCAGCTTCAGGAGGATGCCCGGTCTATGTCCGGGGAGGATCAGGGAGATTTCTTTACGGCCATGGGGATTTCAGCCACTCCCCTGGATGCGGATTCTGTGGCAAAAGCGCTGGATCAGGCTCCGTCAGGGGAGGAACTTGCCCTGTGGCAGCCATGACCTTTCCCGGCTGTGCGTATATGAGAGTGCACGAGAAAAAACAGGAGGATACATAAATGGCAACGATAATCACAGTTTCAAATCAAAAAGGGGGAGTCGGAAAGACAACCACCACGGCAGCTTTGGCGGCCGGACTCTCGATGGAGGGAAAACGTGTGCTCTGCATCGACCTGGACCCTCAGGGAAATCTTGGTTTCTGTCTGGGGCTGGACGCGGAAGCGGGATATACTGTGCTGGATGCCTTAAAAGGGCAGATACCGGTACGGGAAGCCATCCGGCAGACGCAGCTGTGCGGCCTCCTGTCATCGGATATCACACTCAGCAGCACGGGGTTGGAGCTGGTGCGCGGACAGAGACGTGAGTCGATTCTCAGGGATACGCTGCAGCCGGTTCTGGGAGAATATGACTATGTGGTCATTGATACGCCTCCTGCCTTAAACCTTCTGACGGTCAACGCATACGCCGTATCGGACTATCTGGTAATTCCCATGGCCTCCGATATCCTGAGCCTGGTAGGCCTTTCACAGCTAAAGGAGACGGTGGAATCGGTGCAGAGCCAGCTTAATCCCCGGCTGAAGGTGCTGGGAATCCTGCTCACACGGTTTAATGGGCGTACCTGTCTTGCCAGGGATGTACTGGAGATGGCCCAGCAGCTGGCAGACCAGATGAATACCCGCGTGTTTGACGCAAAGATACGAAACGGCGTGGCAATCGCAGAGGCCCCGGCGCATGGAGAGAGTATTTTTACATATAATCCCCGTTCATCTGCTGTGCGTGATTATAAGGATTTCGTTCAGGAGACTGCCGGGATTATCGGTCTGTAAGGAGGAGGAAAATGGCAAGAAAGACGAATAAAACCTCTCATGTACTCAACCTGATCACAGGAGGAAATACCGTCTCCGGGGAAACAGAGGCCCCGGAGGCAGCCGCAGCGCCAAAGGCCCGCCCGGTTTCACCGGAGCCGTCATCTGCTGCGACAGAGCAGAAAGTAGTGGTGGTGGATTCCAGCGAGGATGAAAAGATCTCAAGTGATATCCGCAGGGAACTTCTGCATGAGCTGGGAGAAACGGCAGACGGGGATGTCAGAGAGGATGCAGCGGAAAAACAGCAGCCCAATCTGCCGGACAGTTCGGCTGTGCTCTCAGGGGAATCACAGCTTAAAGAGCCGTCAGAGCCGCAGCCGGATCGGCCGCTGGTTCATGCGGAGCTGCCCTCAGAGCCACAGCAAGATATGCTGATGTTTCATGGGGAATCACAGCCGGCGCCGCACTCCGCAGCCCGGCCAGAGTCCCAGACGGCGTTCCAGCCGGAGGAGAAGCCTTCATACCGAATGGTTAACGTGATGGAAGAGATATTAAGCCCGGAGAGTGTGAGAGCGGAAATGGAAAAGTACGGCGTCTGCCTGTGCAGCCGCTGTCAGGCGGATGTGATGGCTCTGCTCCTTACCCGCCTTCCGGCCAAATATATCGTAGCGGACAGGACGGCAGTATCCCCGCTTCTAAGCTATTATAAGAACAAATTCCGCGTCAGTCTCCTGACACAGACCGTGAAAGCCTGCATGGACGTGCGGGAACATCCCCGCCATGAGCGAATGGAACCTTATGATCTGTAGGATCTTGCCGATAATTAAAGTAAGAGTACACGAAAGGAGTATGTAATTATGGCAAGTATATCATCAGCAACCAGCAGTCTTGGCAATACGTCCCTTAAGGGTTTCGGCGGCCTGGCTTCTGGTATTGACCGTGATACGCTCATTGAACAGATGACATCCGGTACTACATCAAAGATCACCAGTAAAAAGCAGGCCATGACAAAGCTGACCTGGAAGCAGGAGGCGTTCCGGTCCATCAGTGATAAGATTCTGGATCTGCAGGATAATTTCCTTGGCTTTTCCGCTACCAGCAGCCTCTCAGATGGAAGCTTCTTTGCAAAAAACCAGATTTCTCTAAATGGAGATTCCAGCGTTACCAAGTATGTAAAGGCTTCCGGAACCTCTGACATGGTTGATTATCTGTCTCTTCTGGGGGTAAAGCAGCTGGCTACCGCAGCCAACCGTCTTTCAGATTCCATGACAGGCCCCGGGTCAGTGTCTACAGGTATCACTCAGAGTAAATTTGAGTCCTCAGATAAGAACATTCTCACCTCCAACCTGGAGGGAACAAAGCTGGTATTTGGAACCTACAATTCCAGCGATAAAAGCTTTAATGAGGCAGTTACCTTTACATTTCCATCCAGCTATACAGTAACTGGAGCGGACGGCAAGAAAGAGACAAAAGAGATCGATTACACCCAGGATCCGGCCAAGCTGGTGGATCAGCTCAATGAAGCCCTGGATTCCCAGGAATTTATGGGGAAAAACGGAAAGAGCGGCATTCACTTTAAACTGGATGGCAGCGGAAACCTGACCATAGAGCAGACGGCCAATATTACGGATGCAGGGAAAGGCTATTCCATCCGAAGCACCTCCTCCGCTCTTACCGCCATGGGCTTTGATAAGACAAAGCTGAGCGAGGATGAACTGAATAATGGCATCACTCTGGATGAGTTTAATAAATCTACCAGCGCTTTTAAGGATTCTTATGTAACCCGCGAGACCCTGAAGGAGTATATGACTGGTAAGAGTATCACAGTCACATATGGCGGTCAGAAAAAGACCATTGAGCTGATCAAGGATGGGGAGACAGTCGACTCCTATGATAAGTTTAGGGAGCTTCTTCAGAACCGAATTAACAAAGCGTTCGGAAAGGATAAAATCACCGTGGAAACAGGCACGGATGGAGGTCTTTCCTTTAAGCCCGTCAACAGCCAGGAGACGATCAGCATCAATGCAGACAGCCTGGAGCTGCGCAATGCAATAGGAATCCAGGCCAATCAGTCCAATAAACTCAGCTTAGACTCCAGCCTGTACTATAACCGGGAGCAGCTGGGCTTTGATAAGAATATGACAGAGGACGAATTTAATAAGAAACTGAAAGATTTCTCCATTAACGGCGTCGCTATTTCCGGCCTGACCAAAGACACTACGGTGAATCAGCTTATGGCTATGATCAATGAAAATGATGAGATAGGAGTAAAGGCGTCCTATATTGCGGGAACTAACCAGTTTTCACTCACAGCAACCGAGACGGGAAGCGGACGAAAGATTGAGCTTGGGGGAATGGCTGAGAATATCTTTGGAAGCAAAGATGAAACAAATAATCGCGACGGACAGGATGCCCAGATCCTTGTAAGCTACGGAAACGGCGTGGAGACCACAGTCACCAGCTCCACCAATTCCTTTGATCTGGAAGGCTTAACAGTAACAGTAAGCGGAACCTTTGGCTTTAACAGTGACGGAACGGTAGACCGTTCCCAAAGTGTTACCTTCAGCGCTGCCGCAGATGTAGATGCAGTGACAGAGCGCGTTAAAAAGTTTGTAGAGGACTACAACGCTCTGGTTAAGGAAATCAACTCCCAGATTACCACAAAGCCGGACAGCAGCTATGCGCCTCTGACTGACGCCCAGAAGGAAGAGATGGATGATAAGTCCATTGAGAACTGGGAGAAAAAAGCAAAGCAGGGACTTTTATTCGGCGATACGACACTGCGGGATTTGAGCAGCTCCATACAGGGTGTTCTGACAGACCTGATGGGAAGCGGCGTTTCCTATGATGATCTGGAGAAGATCGGCATTACGATTTCTGATGACTATACGGATGGAGGAACCCTTTCCTTTGATGAGACCAAGTTTAAAGCAGCCATGACCAGTGATCCTGATCTTGTCTCCAATATCTTTACCGGAGGCGGAGAGGTGAAGAAGGGACTTATATCTATCGTGGAGGACACGCTGACTCCATACGCAACCCGCTGGTCCTATAAAAACGGCGGTTCCTACGGTTCTCTGATCGAGGAAGCAGGTTCGGAAAAGATCTCCCTGTCCCTGACCAATAACCAGATCTATACGCAGCTGCAGGAGATGCAGGATGCCATCGACCGTCTGAATGACCAGCTTAAGACGGAACAGGACCGCTATATCAGCCAGTTTACCCAGATGGAAACGCTGATCAGCCAGATGAACAGCCAGTCCGGCTATCTGTCCTCTCTGTCCGGCTGATGCTGAGGTGATGGAAAATGGATGGTTATAAAAAGTACAAAGAGAAAAGCGTTTACTCCATGAGCGGCCCGGAGCTGCTGCTGCTTTTGTTTGACGAGGCAATCAGCCGCCTTAAAAAATCACAGATCGCTTTGGAGGATAAAAATTACGCAGTATTTGACGATTGCCTTCAGCGTGTCACCCGTATTCTCCGGTATCTGATCGAGATTCTGGATTTAAACCAGCCTATCAGCTTTGACTTGAGGAAGATATACCAGTATCTGATCTATGATATAAGCCGGATCCAGGCGGGAAGAGAGCGGCAGGCCGATGAAATCGGCCGTGTGAGCCACATCCTGTCAGAACTGCGGTCAGCCTTTGACGAGGCCAGCCGTATTGCAGGAGGCAATCACATGGTACAGAACAAGGGTATTCTTGGATAGGAGGAACGGGGTGGATAAAGCGCTGGAAAATATTATGATCCTTCTTCAGAGACGCTATAATTTTCTCCGGGAGATCGGCCGGCTGACCGATGAACTGGCAGAGGCCACAGAGCGCAGAGACACGGTCTCTGCCTCTCTTCTTCTGGAGATGCGGGGGGAACAGATGGAACGCCATGCAGCCTGTGAAGGAGAACTGCGCCGTCAGACAGAAGAGGAGATAAGTCTCCGAAGAAAGCTGTATGCCATCGCCCTTGGCCCCATTAGTCAGGCAGACGGCTGGACGGAAGGCGTCAGTCCGGCCCAGGCCGCTATGATACAGAAGATCAGGGAAATCCGGGTGCGGACACAGTCTCTGATCGAACAGATACGCGCAAAAGACAGTATGCTTGCAAGAAGGGTTAGACACAGGTAAAAAAATGAATCGAATCTTATTTGAAGGCCGTCTGCTGGTCAGCATGGCGGCCTCTGTGGCACGTCAGGATGACCTGCGGCCGCTGCATGGAAAACTGGACTGGGAACGGATGTTTCGGATTGCGGACTACAACCGGATCGCTGATCTGATCTATGTGGCAGTCCTGGGAAATGAAAAGGTGCCTCAGCAGTGGAGGGACCGTTTTTTTGAACGTTATCAAGAAAGTCTCCGGTTTGGAGATATCTGTACAGAGGGAGAGCAGGAGTTCCTTGCGCTGTTGGAGAGCCGGGAGATTCCGGCTCTTATTGTCGGTTCCAGCAGCCGCAGGCTGCTTTATGAAATGCCGGAGATGGCAGGAGTGTGCTCTCTCTGTCTGTATATGAACACGGAAAATTATGTGCTTGCCAAGGGATATCTGATAGATCTTGGATATGAGACAGATCGTGCATACGGCGTCTATGGGGAGCGTCTGCGGCGTCCGGACGGTTTTTCTGTAGAACTCTACGACGGCATCCCTTATAAAACGCCCTTTTATCACAAACAGCTTTCCCGGCTCCTTGACCGTGGAGAGACGGCGGCTCCTTATACCCATATCCGTATATTAAGCCCGTCAGACCGGCTCATATGGCTTTTTGCTCAGGCGGCCTATCTGTACGCCACGGATCAGCTTCTGGTTCGCCATCTGATGGATCTGTGCGTCCTTCACCGCAGTCTGGCAGAAACACCGGAAATGGAGCGGATCTGGCAGCGCCTCAAAGGCTTAAAAATCGGCTCCCTCTGTGAAAAACTGCTGGGACTGGGCTATATGTGGTTTGGGACAAAGGAAGAACGTGCGGTTTCACCCTCTCAGGATGAGTTAGAAGTGTATGATGTGATAGAAAACCGTATCCTTGGTTATGGGAAGGAGTATCCCGAAACCATGCCGGAGGCCCTGGCGCTGACCGGATCTATCCTGAAAGCAGAAGAGCGCGAAAACCGCCATGCCAGAAGAAAGCTTCTGTACCGGCGGTTTAGGGATGACTGTAATGAGCTGTATTCCCTTTTTAGAAAAAAGGATCAGCAGGATTCCCTTAAATAGGGAAGAAGTGCGGCAGCGGCGCTCTGAAGTGCGGAAGGATCCGTTACAAGGGCATCATGGTTCATGTCTGCCGTTTCCTGAAGCTCCTCACGGATGATTGAAACCTCCTTGGGAGCGTCCACTGCCACACGAACAATACCGGAAGAGCATTCGATAATGGTGATGCGGATATCGTCACCGATGAGAATGCTCTCATTTTTTTTACGTTTGAGAATCAGCATTGCAATTACCTCCATTCATGTTCTCTGGCTGATTTAAAAGAGTGCTTAAAGGATGACGGTAGCCGTAATTATTTCCATTTAAAATGACCTGCCGTCCCTGGCGTGTGACTGGATTGATAGCCAGAGGACATTTAAGGTTTACTGTGTTGTCCAGATAATTGCTGCGCACTACACAGATGGAATAATAAGACAGCTCTCCGCTGTTTTCTACTTCCAGAGCGGTAAGATCCTCCGGCTGCAGAACAGGATCATAGTCTGGCAGCAGCGAACAGGGATTGATGAGGAAAAATGCGATCTGCTGATCTTCTACAGACTGTAAAAGCAAAAGAGAACTGTCCCCCTCATCCATGCACAGAGGAAGAAACTTCTTCAATGAGGGGAAACCGAAAATACCTTCTGAAAAGGTCACAAGCTCATCTGCTTCATATTCAATGGTTCCATGGTAATCGGTATGGATTGTCATAAGTAAAAACTCCTATATCTTTAAATTCAGCGCTTCTCCTTCGGCGTCGCTGTCTCTGGGCGGCACATAGTTAAAACCGCCGGTGTATGTAAAATCCACTTCCGGCCAGGATGTGATGATCGTCATCTCAATGGCCGGGATATAGGTTACATCCCCGGAGGCCACCCGTGTTTCAAAGCTGCCTCTTTGCTGGGTGTATGCGGCGGCCGCTTCAGATGATGCATCCCGGCCAGGAAAAAAATCGGATGAAGAGCCGGCGCCGGAAGAACCGGACGGCCTGTTTGGCAGAGAACCGGCAGCTGCTTCGCCCGGCAGGGATATCGGCGAACCAGAAATCCCCCCGCCGGCAGAAAATGCGCGGTTAACCTTAAGGATATAATTCATATCCGGCTGTGCCAGTTCATTGTTAGCCTGCATAAAAGCGGCTTTTCTGGCAAGAGCGATATGCTTTTCCAGTACAAGTCTGTCATCCGGCACAAGCCGGCCGTTCAGACGGAAATGAATTGCTTTAAATGGTTTTGCAGTAACCTCCAATAACTGTCCCATTGCGTCCCCCTTTATGTGTACCTGCTGTTAAAATGATTTTGTCAACTCAGAAAATCAAACAGAGATGACTGAAGCAGGTTTGCTCCTACCTTCAGGGCAGCAGAGTAAGAATACTGATAAGAATACATCTCCATGATCGCTTCGTATGGATCAGCCCCCAAAAGATCGGAATATTGAGTCTCCAGTGAATCCTCCAGCGCATCCAGACGCTTCTTTGTGGTATCCAGGATGCTGGATTTATTGCCAAGGTCGGCATATACGGTGCTGATGGTGTGCTCTGCCTTTGACATACCGGTCTGAAGATTGCCCATGGTGGTTGTAAACGTACCCGCATCGATGGTCCCGTTGATATACTGGTCAGAAGCCATCACTGCGGAACTTACAAGACCCAGAGGCCCCTCGTTCAGCCCCTTTTTGATTGCATCCTTGGCATCCTGATCACTCATGGCTCTCAATGCATCTGAACTTAAGCCGGTCAGCACATTCAGGCCGCCGGTGTAGGTGTCTAACAGCGTTTTTTCGTTGGAAATATCCCCGTATCCAACATCTACTCGTCCCTGTTCCCGCATGGCTGTAAGCATCTTGTTCAGATCCGCATCGCTGATCTCATAGCCGTAGCTGTTATTTGCCTTGTCATAAGTCAGCTTCATGGTCATGGTCTGAGTGGTGCCGTCCGTAAACTTATGGGTAAAGGTCAATGTAGACCCGTCGTCACTTAATGCGAACGGAGTAGTGGACACATCATTGCCGCCGAACACATAGTACGTTCCATACTGGGAATTCAGGTTTGACACCATGGACTGCGCTCTCTGAAGCAGTTCATCCCGCTTGGTCTGCACCGTATTTTTGTCTGTATTGTGGGTGCTGTCGCTCAGGTACTGGATAGCTGTCTTTGAACCCGTAAGAAGCTGCTGGATATTGTAAGCGCCCTGTTCCTGCTGATAGAGACGGTTCTTCACATCGCCCAGGAGAGCGTTTTTGCTTTTTGTATCCTGATAGATCTGGTCGATCTGCTTGCCCTGATAATAGGCCAGCGGATTCTCGGCGGCTGATTCATAAGCCGCTCCGCTGGAAACCTTGTTCATCGCCTTGTTTAACTTGCTGTGAACATCATTGACAGAGGATGTAAATTTGCTGTATACTGATGAATTTACAACTCGCATATAAAAGAAACCTCCTGTTATGATACATTACCGTCCTACCATGCCGGTATTGCTGATCAGTGTATTTAAGACCTCGTCTAAGGCCGTCATCAGGCGGGAAGCCGCATTGTAGGCGGAAACATAGGTCATCATATTGGTAGCCTCCTCATCCATGCTCACGCCGGAAATGGAGTCCTTAGAACTTTGGATGGAATTTAACACGGTTACGTTTGTCTTCAGGGCAGTAGTGTTGGAACTGGAATCAGTAGCCAGCTGGGTGGAAACGTGGTTCATATAATTCGCATAGGTCTTTCCTTCCACACTGGCCTCAGACATGGCCTTTAACATGGCCCGTACAGTATCTGTAGGGCTGTCACCGCCGGTGGCAATATGAGTATTGCCGTTGGTCCAGCCGGTGCTGATGCTGATATTAGAGGCATTGATGCCGGTGGAATTGCCAGTGGCGCTGTTCATAAAGAGTTCACCGCCGCCGCCGGTTTTATTGAGGTTGTTCATGGTGTCGGCAAAGCTTTTTGCCAGCGTGTCAAGCTTACTCATATAATACTGATATCCGCGCACATCGTCCGTGCCGCCGGTTCCTTTTTTGCCCAGCATATCGAGACTTGCCTGAAGAGAGCCCCCGGAAAACTGGGAACTGGCTGCTCCGGCAGTAGTGGTTGCGGGATTGGTTCCTGCGGCGGCGCTGCTCTGGGCAGCAGTAAACTTTACAGCCACGTTTGTGGGATCGTTCCGGTCTGCCGCTGCAGTGTTATTGTCTGCCTTTACAGCCTCCAGCTGGCCGTAGTTTTTCTGCTTGCCGTCCGCACCCTGCTCAGAACCGTTTACAAGGGTCATCCGCTGAGTATTTCCCTGAGCGTCGGTGTATACCAGTTCAACCTTCAGATCGTCCGGCCACTCCCGCTTTCCGATGATCTTTCCGCTGGCGTCGTAGTCATAGGCGCGGTCGCGGATAGAGCCGTCCGCAGCTGTATAGGTGCCGCTGTGGGAGCTGTCTTTATAGTAGCTGACCTCAATGGGAATATAACTGGAAAGCGTATCCAGAAGCACGTTGCGCTCGTCCATCATCTCAAGGGAGGGCTGTCCAGCCACCTGATTCTGCTTGATCTGGACATTAAGTTCTCCGATCTGGCGCAGGATATCGTTGATTTTGTCCACAGCGCCCTGTTCACTGGTGCCTGCACCGGTTACACGGTCAAATTCTGATTTTTCCGCCTCTGTGATCTGGGAAGCGGATTTGTTAAAAAGGGCCGCCAGATTCTCCATCTTGGAACGGAGCTCGCTCTCGTAGACAGGATCCACTACCTTAGAGGGATCGTTTATGTTCGTCAGTACCGACTGGATATCCTTAAACGCAGCGTTAAGGCCGCTGATATTCGTCTCATCCAGTATATTGGCCAGAGAATCCAGGGCCGTCTGCATGGAATTATTGTAATCCGCCTTTGTCATCTGAAGGCGGTACTGGGTGTCAAGATAGGGATCCCGTACCTGGGATACTCCGTCCATGCTGACGCCGAAACCGACTACATTCTCTGAGCCGTTCATCGTGTGGCATACGCCGCCGGTGTAGTTTAGGCTGGATGTGTTTAGCTGCTGACGGGTGTAGCCCACCGTATTCATGTTGGAAAGATTCTGTCCCGTGATATCCAGGCGCTTCTGATTGGCCTGGAGAGCGGAAAGCGCCGTAGAGAATCCGGCAAATGTTGCTCGTACCATATATAGTGTTACCTCCAAAAATCATAAAATCACTGCCGCTTTAAGCGGTGTCTGAACATGGATCAGCCGTACTCATCGTAGTGAGGGCCGCCGGACAGACCTGAGATATGCTGGATCTGGCGCAGACGCACGTTTAAAATACGGTCTGCGCTTTCCTTTGTCTCCCGCAGCCGTCCAGCTGCCTGGGTCAGTTCCTCAAAAACAGGGGAAAGGCGTTCCTTTCCCTCGTTGTCCTCCTGCTCCAGAAGCTGACTGACCGTAGCCTGTTCCAGACCGGCTGCCTTTAAAACAGAGAGCCTGCGCTGCTCCAGCCCCCGAAGCTCTAAGATCAGAGCCTGCTCCTCTGTCAGGATGGGATCTAATAACTGGTGATGTCCCTGGCTGGCTGCCGCCGCCTTTTCCTCCTCCGCCCGGTTTAAGCGTTTCAGCACATCCGCAAGGCGGACGAGAACCGGGAGAAGCTCTGCCGGGGCTCTCACAGATCAGCCATGGCGTCTGCGATGGCCATGGCATCGGGATGGTAGGAACCTTCCGCGATTTCTCTTCTTAACTGGGCGATGCGCTCCGGCCGGGGGCCTTCGGAACCGGCCAGTTCACCGATCACGTTTTTTGCCAGGGAACGGGCAAACGTTTTATCATCCAAAAGGGCGTCTTCCCTGATCTGGAAGGATGCCCGGTCGTAATTGCCCCTCATAACCGGGTCCGGCTCTGCCGAAGCCGGAGAGGAAGCCGGGGCGGCAGAACGGGCCGGGCTTTCGCCTCCTGCCCTCCATGTATAAAACTGAATATTCATAAGCTTCTCCTTTTTGCGTACTGTGATGCTCTTACCTCTATTATCGTCACATTGCAGGAACGCATAAGAAAAAACTGCCGTCATTTTTTGGAGGCAGTCATTGCATAAATATAGGAACTAATAAGAATATAAAACGCGCCGATAATAAAAATGAAAGACTGCGAAAGGGGAACACTATGGCAAATATCTTACAGGTGACCAATTCAGCTTTAAATACAGAAACAAAAAATATAGGAGCGGAGCAGCCGCTTAAGACGCCCCTGTCCGACCAGCAGATCCGAAACCCCTCAGATCCCTCCCGCGTGGTGCGGGCGGACGGCCAGGAGAGCGGGAAAAGCGGTACAGCGACAGGGGAGAAGAACTTCGGTGTCGCCGGCTACAGCAGCAATTACGGGGCCTTCCTCCAGAAGCTTGCCGAGGGGACAGACCTGACACAGCTGCTTGGCGATCTTTTCTCCGGAAGCGGCATAGCGGCCCAGGGGGATGAACAGACCGGACAGCTGATCCGTGAACTGCTTACCTCCCTTCAGTTTGAAAGCCCGGAGGATGTGACCGGCTTTTTAAAGGAACAGACATCCCAGCAGCTGAAGTTTTCGGGGCCGTTCTTTGAAAAATTCCGCTCCCTTTTGCTTCAGGGATCCTCCTCTTCCATGAAGGACGCCGCTATGGAATTTCTGCGGGCGTACAATGATTTCTCTGCGGGAGAGCACCTGCTGCGCCAGATGGAGACTCTGACAAAGGATATCACTTCCCTGCTGTTTCCGTCGGTAAGAGGAGAATTTGAGGAGCTGTTAAAGGGGATGGACTGGGGAGCCCAAAATGGACGTACCCAGGAAAACATGGAAACATTAAGGGGGCAGGTGATCCCGTTTCTTTCCCGCTATATTTCCAAAACCCACGATTACGGGGCCGTGCGCAGCGCCACCATGATGCTGGTGCTAAACTGCATAAAGTATGAAAACGGGAGCAGAGAGCAGCTGCTTCAGCTTTTTGACCGCATGGCATCCAGCCGGGAGTTTCCCAGGTTTTTCGGAGATGATCCAAAGGCGGCCCTTACAATGCTTCTTGAGGGCGTAACCCCGGGGCAGCACCAGAGCGGCTTTGCGGACGCCTTTTCCTCCCTGCTTTTAAAAGGGATGGAGGGTGGAGCGGGCCTGGAGCAGGTGCAGCCCTTCTACCAGCTTTTAAACAGCCTTCTTTTAAATGAGAGCGTTTATCTCCCCCTGATGCACCTGATTCTTCCATTTCAGTACCAGGATAAGGAAGTAATGTCCGAACTGTGGGTGGATCCGGATGCTCACAAGGAGGAGGATGAGGCCCAGGGCGGACGGAAGATCCGGTTTCTGGTGCGTTTTGAGATCAGCGGAGTGGGAGATTTTGAACTGGCGGCTTCTTTGCAGGAGAGAAAGGCAAAGCTTCAGCTGGCGGTTCCTCCGGCGCTGATGGAGGAACGCCAGGAGATCCAGAAAAAAGTGACAGGGATCTTCCGTCAGAACGGAATGGAGGTCAGCCGCCTGCTGGTGCAGGAAAAGCAGGGGGAGATGCGGCTGGAAGAGGTATTCCCGGATATTCTTAGAAAGGAGAAAGCCATCGATGTCAGAATTTGACCGTTTACTGGAAAAAAAGGCCATTGCTTTAAAATACTCCCCTGACCGGGATCAGGCCCCGGTAGTGGTGGCTTCCGGCATGGGCTATATGGCGGAGCGGATCACGGAGGCGGCGGTGAAGGCGGGAGTACCTGTATATGAGGACAATTCCCTGGCGGCTCTTCTGGGCCAGTTAAAGCTGGGAGCCGCCGTGCCGGAGGAGCTATACCAGGCCATTGTAGATATCTACATTTATTTTCTGGGCTTTGCGCCCGCAGATACAGAAAAAAAGGAGAGTGCAGATACAGATGAGCAGGACAGAAAAGAGCAGGCGGCTGAGAGCCGTTAGCAGGGGGACAGCGTTGTTTTTTCTGGCAGCATCCATGGGACTTTCCGTACATACAGCATCACCAGTTGCTGTTTTTGCAGCTACAAAACCTATTAACACAGTAAGCATCAAGGTAACCTCAAAGCTGGAACCGGGAGTGAAGCTTCCCAAAATACAGATCGGCGGCACCCCGGATACGGGCGGCGTGTCCGTAAGCGGCAGCGGAAGTAAGTACAGCGTGACAGAGGCGGAGTGGGTGGACAAAAGCGGGGACGAGCTGAAGGCGGCGGAGGAACCCCAGATGCGGGTGACTCTGGAGCCGGAGGACGTGAGCGAGGATTATTTTCCCGCATCTTATAAAAGCTCCAGCGTAAAGATAAGCGGGGGCACCTTTGTATCGGCCAGGCGGGACGGGGACAATCTGATCGTAACGCTTCGCGTCAAGGGAGTCAAAGGCGATTTCGGGCAACCGGAGGAGGCCTACTGGAATGAGAATAATCTGGGCGAGGCCCGCTGGGAAAAGCCGGATAATGCCTCAGGCTATTATGAAGTTCAGCTGTACCGGGACAGTAAGCAGGTGTACCGGGTGGCCCAGACCAGCTCGCTGCAGTACAATTTCTATCCCTATATGACAAAGGCGGGCGAATACACCTTCAAAGTGCGCTCCATTCCCGTGACGGCGGAGCAGAAGCAGTACGGCGGGAACAGCGACTGGACCGAATCAGGAGAACTGACCATCACAGACCGGTATGTTTCGGACGGAAAAGGACAGCAGAACGAAAACGCGGCCGTAAGGCCCGGCACTACGCAGCCCACCGGCTGGGTAAAAGAGGGCGATGGCTGGATCTACCGTCTGCCGGACGGACAGCTTTGCCGGGAAGAGTGGTACTGTGTAAATGACCAGTGGTACTACTTTGACGGGACAGGCCATATGCAGACCGGCTGGAGACAGGAAGGCGCAAACTGGTATTATCTGTATTCCAACGGCGCAATGGCGGTAGGCTGGAGCAAGATCGGCGGCGTGTGGTATTATTTTTACCCCCTCACAGAAAACGGGCATACCAAGGGCGTTATGGCCGGGCCGGGCTGGCAGGTGATCGGCCCGTATTACTACTATTTTAACAGCGACGGTTCTATGTACAAGGGCTGGCTGAACCAGAACGGAAACTGGTATTATCTGAATACGGTGGAAAACAGCCTGGAAGGCGCCATGTTTACCGGCTGGCTGAACCGGGACGGCAATACCTATTTTACAGATGCCAACGGGGTCATGGTTCAGGGCTGGATGCAGATCGATGGAAACTGGTATTACTTTATGCCGGGTTCCGGGGTCATGGCCAGGGATACTTATATCAACAGCTTTTACCTGGACAGTGACGGCATATGGAGACAGGAGGGAAACAGAGGATGAGGGATAAGAGAGAACGGAAACAGCCGGGAGGCAGCGGGAGGAAATTACTGTACGCCTGCGCGGCGGCCATCGTGCTTGCAGGGACGGGAACCGGATGGCACAGCCGGCTGTACGCCTTAGCGGCGGACAGCAGCGTGATCGAAAGTCTCAGCGTCACGTTTACAACTGCCTACGGTGACGCTGAGGAAATCCCGGAGCCGAAGATTACAGTCAGCGGTTCCGGCGTTTCCCTGGGGGACGTTCAGTACCGTACAGAGTATGACAACTGGAAACCGGGCCGGAAGGTTCGGGTGGAGATCAATATAGTGGCCGATGACGGCAAATATTTCCCCTCCTCCCTGGGAAGCTCCAAGTGCAGGGTAAGCGGCGCGGATTATGTGTCCGTAAAGGCTCTGGATGACAACACCCTTCAGGTGAAGGCAGACTATACGCCTGTAACGGTACTGGGAAATACCTCTGAGGCAGGCTGGAGCAGCACTTCCTCTAAAAAGGCCGTGTGGAAGGCGGTGGATTATGCCCCTGGCTATACCCTTACCCTTTACGGCAACGACAAGGTGGTCAAACGTATGACCGTTACAGATAACAGCGCAAGCCTTGGGGAGTATATGACGGATCCCGATAAGATCTACTATTATGAGGTAAAGGCTGTGCCTGTAACGGCGGCCCAGAAGAAGTATTTAAAGGAGGGTGAGTATGTAACCTCCACAGAACAGGAACTAGATGAAATCACTGAAAAGCACGCCGCATCCACAGACCGGACAGACACAGGAGGGCCGGGAGACAGCGGCTCCTTTAAAGGAGACAATTATGTGTCGCCGGACGGTTCTCTGGCTGTAAATACATGGAAAAAGGCAGATGGGAAATGGTATTACTTCGGCGCGGACGGCACAAGAAGCCGGGGCTGGCTAAACTATGGCGGACGCTGGTATTATATGGACGGAAACGGTGTCATGCAGACCGGATGGGTGGATATCAACAATGGTTCCTGGTTTTATCTGGGGCCGGACGGAGATATGCAGACGGGCTGGATACAGCCTGTACCGGGAAACTGGTATTATCTCAACCAGTACGGCTATATGGAGCGGGGCTGGGTGCTTATAAACGGGCGCTGGTATTATATGGACGAAAATGGCAGGATGCAGACCGGGTGGATCCAGTATAAGGACAACTGGTATTTCCTGCACAGCGACGGGGCCATGGCCCAGGGCACGGCCATAGACGGCTGGCAGATCGGAGCGGACGGGATCGCGAGAAAGGAGTAAAAGAGAATGAGTATCATCGTACCGGCGGCGGATCAGGCCGCGGGGATGCAAAAAGCAGTACAGACCGGCACAAACAGCCAGATCCAGGGCGGATTTCAGGACGTTCTGGGAAAAAATATGACAGCGGCAGCCACCAGTATGGACGCTATCTTTGAGGAGGCGGCAGCCTGCTATGACATCTCGCCCCGTCTGCTGCGGGCGGTTGCAAAGGCGGAGTCTAATTTTAATCCCAAAGCGGTGTCGGGAGCAGGGGCCATGGGCGTCATGCAGCTGATGCCCGGCACCGCCCGTTCCCTTGGGGTCAGCGACCCCTATGATGCCCGCCAGAATATCATGGGCGGAGCGAAATATTTAAAGCAGAACCTGGACCGGTTTGGGGATGTGAGCCTGGCTCTGGCGGCCTACAACGCCGGCCCTGGGAGCGTGCAGAAGTACGGAGGCGTCCCGCCCTATAAAGAAACTCAGAATTATGTCCGAAAGATCATGGCCGACTTAAACGGAACAGACAGCCTTTCTTCCGGAAAAATGGTCACCTCCGCCTATGGGGACGTGGGGCCGGGAGTGACAGAACGGGAGTACAGCGGCATGGACTGGCTGGCAGCGGCGCGGCTGACAGGGCAGCTTCCTGTGGGGCAGTCTGGAACTGATACGGAAAACAGCGGTATGGCGGGCCTTCTGGCAGCAGGGAAAAGTACAGGCGGCGCATTTGACCTGGGCGCGCTCTATGCCATGGCCCAGGGCCAGGAGGGCGGCATGGACGGAGAATCCTGGGCCAATATGGTGCAGATCGTAAGGCTGCAGATGATGATGGATTCAGGAAAGGACACCGGCGTCCTGATCTGAGAAAACCGGCTGGAAATATATCTGGGCGCTTATGAAATGAAAAAAGCGGACGATATAACAGGTAATGAGCCCCGCACAAAAGGTGAGGGGCAGACCACAAAGACACAGAGGAGCGGTTTAAGAAGCCGCACAGCAAGGAGGGTTACATCATGCAGATACAGAATAACCTGTCGTCCATGAACGCAGCCCGCAATCAGGGGATCGCCACGGGAAAACTCAAAAAATCCCTGGAGAAACTCTCCTCCGGTTACCGGATTGTCCGGGCCGGGGACGATGCAGCGGGCCTTGCGATCTCGGAACTGATGCGCAGCCGCATCAACGGCCTGAATCAAGCCATGGACAACATTGACGACGGGATGGGGCTTACAAATGTAGGAGACGGAGCGCTGACAGAGGTTCACTCTATTCTGAACCGAATGAAAACGCTGGCAGTCCAGGCGTCCAACAGCACCTATAATACCCAGGCCAGGGCGGATCTGGATATGGAGCGCAAGGAGCTTCTGGCGGAGATTGACCGTATCGGCGAGAGTACCAGCTTTGGGGGCGTGCCGCTGTTTTCCCAGGCGGCCAATATTCCTCAGGGCTGGACGCCGCCCCAGAAGGATGATGAGATTACACTGCAGATCGGAAGCAGCGGCGCAGAGACGCTGGATGTGGCCCGCTATTATATGGGAAGTAAGGAACTGCTGCTGGATAAGACAGATTTTACTTCTGTGGATAAGGCCAATGACTCCATTCAGTATCTGGATAATGCCATAGAGGCGGTGTCAGACGTGCGAGCCTCCTTCGGCGCGGCGTATAACCATCTGCAGCGCACCCACAATAATCTCAGCGTGACCACAGAAAATATGACGGCAGCGGAGAGCCAGATCCGGGATACGAATATGGCCCAGGAGTTTACAGACTACACGGCAGCCAATATCCAGCTGCAGGTTTCCGACTCCATGCTGTCCCAGGCAAACGCCCTTCCGGATCTGGTTTTAAAAATTTTAAATTCTTAGCTTATATATTTCCGGCATCTGCCGATAGATATAAATGGAAAGAAGATCTGTTCCTGATGTGAGGGCCCGCATATGGGGGACAGAAGCGGCGGAAAGGATGCTGCCGTGACGTTTTCTTTGAATTAAAGGAGGAATTTAACTATGGTAATTCAGCATAATATTGCAGCGATCAATTCTTACAGAAACTTATCTACCAACCAGAGCGCGCTGAGCAAGAACCTGGAGAAGCTGTCTTCCGGTTACAAGATCAACCGCGCAGGCGATGACGCAGCTGGTCTGGCTATCTCCGAGTCCATGCGTTCTCAGATCAACGGTCTGAACCAGGCTGTAAGCAACGCTAACGACGGCATTGGTCTGATCCAGACAGCAGAAGGTGCTCTGACAGAGACCCACTCCATGCTTCAGCGTTTAAAGACTCTGTCTACTCAGGCTGCGAATGGTACATATACAAAAACTGCTAGAGATAACATCAAGGCAGAGGTAGATGCTCTGACTCAGGAGATTGACCGTATTTCTACATCAACAGAGTTCAACGGTGTTAAGCCACTGTCTGCTAATAACAATATGACCTTCCAGATTGGCGCCACAAAAACTGAAGTATTAAAGGTGTCTTCTCAGGGTATGGGTTCCACAGCTTTGGGTATTAATAATATTACTGTAGATAATGTTACAAACGCCACTACTGCTATTGATACAATTAATACTGCAATTGATAAGGTATCTACCTACCGCGCTCAGCTCGGTGCTGCTCAGAACCGTATGGAGCATACTGTCAACAACCTGAAGGTAACCTCCGAGAACGTAACTGCAGCAGAGAGCCGTATCCGCGATACAGACATGGCAGACGAGATGACTTCCTACACCAAGAACAACATCCTGATGCAGGCAGCTCAGTCCATGCTGGCTCAGTCCAATTCCATGCCTCAGGGCGTATTAAATATGTTACAGTAATTTTACTGTTTCCCGTTGTTCATACGGCGAAAATCCCAGGCTTCGGCCTGGGATTTTTTGCTCTAATAGATTCCACATTTGCGCCGATATATATATTTAGTATAAGGATTAGGAAATTGGAGTGGATGCGGTATGAGAAAAAGACAGAAAGAAAAGATACTGGAACTGATACAGACGTTTCGCCAGGCCCACAAAGAAATCTTAATGGCGGTTTTGAAGGGGGAGGAGACAGCCTTTTTGCTGTTGGAACAGTGCCAGCAGGGCGCCGTCCGCATCGGAGAAATCATCGAGCAGTCTGAAAATGAGTGTTCAGAAATCATAGGAAGTCTGGAGGCGTACTGCGAATGGCTTTATGAGAAGTATCAGGCGTTTGTTTCCAATGAAGAACCCGCAGAGGATTTTTTAAAGGAGGGGGATGCGTTCTGCCACAGGCTCAGCAGACAGATTGCAAAGGATATTTCTGTGCGCATGGAGGTTGTATTTCTCCCATATAAAGCATCTATGTGGGACAGCCTGGAGAGTGTCTGGATGGCGGCCAGGGAGGATCCTTCCTGCGATTCCTATGTGGTACCTCTTCCCTATTATGACCGCAGACAGGATCACAGCTTTGGGCAGCTCCGTGATGAATCAGAGATGTATCCATCCTATGTACCCATTACCCGATATACGGAGTATGACCTTAAGGAACGTCACCCAGATATGATATTTATTCATAATCCTTATGATGACAGTAATTTTGTGACCAGCGTCCATCCCTTTTTCTATTCGGAAAATCTCCGAAACTATACAGACTGCCTCGTGTATATCCCATACTTTGTTCTGGAGGATCAGCCATGTTCCAACAGAGAATATACGGAGGCTGTCGCACATTTCTGCAATGTCCCTGCGCTGCAGTATGCAGATCGTGTGATTGTGCAGTCAGAACAGATGAGGGAGACCTATATTCAGGTATTGACCCAGATCTGGGGAGCGGAGAGCAGACCCATATGGGAGAAGAAAATTCTGGGCCTCGGATCTCCAAAGATGGATAAAGGAACTGCCGGGAAACAGGAGCTTCAGATCCCGGATCCCTGGAGAAAGCGGATGTATCGGCCGGACGGTTCTAAAAAAAAGATCGTGCTGTATAATACCAGCGTTTCTGCTCTCTTACAGCATGGTGAGAAGATGCTCGATAAAATGGCGGATGTATTTTCTGTATTTAGAGAGAGGCAGAAACAGACAGCGCTGCTTTGGAGGCCCCATCCGCTGACTCTCTCCACCCTTCAGGCCATGCGGCCGGAGCTGCTTGAACCTTACCGGGAACTGGAGATCCGGTATCAAAACGAAGGCTGGGGAATTTTCGATGATTCGCCAGATCTGGATCGTGCGCTGCTGCTGTGCGATGCCTATTACGGCGACAGAAGCAGCCTGGTGCAGCTTTGCCAAAATATGGGAAAACCGATTCTGATCCAGGCAGTGGATCAAAGGGAGTATCTATGAGAGAGGACAGTCTTGTATCGGTGGTCATACCTGTGTACAACGGAGCCCGGTATTTGCCGCAGGCCATAGACAGTGCTCTGGGACAGACATATCCTCACTGTGAAGTAATCGTTGTAAATGACGGTTCAGAGGATGGAGGGGAAACCCGTAAAGCAGCTTTGGCTTATGGAGACAGGATACGTTACATTGAAAAAGAAAACGGAGGCGTGGCTTCTGCCTTAAACTGCGGGATACAGAGCATGAACGGCCGTTATTTCTGCTGGCTCTCTCATGATGACCTGTTTCTGCCTGATAAGGTGGAATGCCAGATGAGGGCGATTCAGATGTCGGGAAATGCGGAAACAGTGTGTGCCGGCAATTATCAGCTGTTTCGGGATGAGGATGATGGGGGCGTCCCTACTGCATTTCAAAGGTATTTTCCCCGCGACCTGCTGGAGCGTCCGCTTTTTCTGCTGTTGTGGGGAGAACTTCACTTTAGCAGCCTTCTGTTCTGCCGGGATCATTTTGACAGAATCGGCCTGTTCGATGAATCTCTGCTTACGGCCCAGGACAACGAGTTTATGTTTCGCCTGATGCCGGGGCAGCAGATGGCTTTTTCGGAAGCTGCTGTCAGCCGGGTGCGTCTGCATCCAGGATCGGGTACCAGCCGTTTCAGGGATCAGGTGGATAAGGAAAACAGGCGTCTGTTTTTATCCGCCCTTTTTCGGCTGTCTGCAGCGGATATCCGCGCCATCGCTCCTGAGGCTGATATGGTTTACCATAAAATTGGCGGTATAATTAAGAGCATGGGGGGGAACGAGGAACTTTATATTCTGGAACGCTGGATGGAGGAAAAAGGGAGTGCGAATGTAAAAAATGAGCGTCATCCCCTCCACGCCGCAAAGCCGATTGCCATTTTTGGAGCGGGAGAGTACGGACTCCGGCTCAAATATGAGCTGAACAGGAATCAGATTGCTGCGTTTTGTTTCCTGGATAATTCACCCCATAAGGCAGGCACGCAGGTGGATGGGATACCCTGTTATCCGGTGTCTTAT
This sequence comes from Enterocloster alcoholdehydrogenati, assembly GCF_013282095.1. Taxonomy (GTDB): domain Bacteria; phylum Bacillota; class Clostridia; order Lachnospirales; family Lachnospiraceae; genus Enterocloster; species Enterocloster alcoholdehydrogenati. The sequence continues at coordinate 296,873 of NZ_BLTJ01000001.1, read as the reverse complement.
CTGGACAGCCACAGGGAATGTACCGTTATCATCGCGCAGAAATATTATCTGCCGGCATTGAAACAGCTGCGCGAGATTGGATACACAAGGATAATGCTTAAGCAGGAGGCAGATGCGCTTCTTTTGCGTAAATATGAAAAAAGAAAGAATGGAGGAACGGGAATTTATGAAATGGAACAACAGGGGCCATGAATTTGATGAGGTCTATGAAAATATAAGGTCATGCCAGGGATTTTACCTGTTCGGAGCCGGTCATGACGGGGCGATGGTGCGGGATATCCTGTTATCCCGCTATCAGACAATTCCGGTTCTCGGTTTTCTAGATAACGATGAGAGCAAACAGGGAGGCATTTTTAAGGGGATGCCGGTCTATGCCCCTCAAAAAGCCCTGCTTTCAGAAGGAGCAGGCATTATAGTTTCTTTTGCCTCTGAGATGACGGGAGAGATAGACAGACAGCTGTCTGAAATGGGGCTGGTACTGGGAAAGGATTTCTGGCATTATGAGGAATTTCTTTCGGTAGTGGCAGCCTATGCTTACGATGAATGGTTCGTTCCTTCGATCTCATTTATTCCCATTACTGCCTGCAATTTAAGATGTGAGGCCTGTCTCAATTTTACCACATACTGCAGCAGGTTTGAGGTGCGTCCCCTGGAGGAGGTAAAGGCGGATCTGGATTTGTTCTTTGCACATATTGATTATATTGGCCTGCTGCTGATAAGCGGAGGAGAACCTCTTTTGTACCCTCATCTTGCAGAATGTATGCGCTACATAATGGAGCGGTATTCCTCAAAAATATATTCTCTGGAGACTGTGACGAACGGCACAGTGACGCCTCCGTCTGCATTTCTGGAAGCGCTGCGGGAGCTGGATATTAAAATTACAGTAGACGACTATAGAGATGCCCTCCCGGAGTACAGAGACAGCTTTGAGAAAAATCTGGAATTATTATTGAAATACGGTGGAGGTGAGAAGGTAATCTCTAAAAAGTACGATACATGGATTGATCTTTATCCCTATTCTCAGAAAGAGAAAACGCCGGAGGAACTGACAGAAAAATATTCCCGCTGCCACGTGCCATGGCAGGAATATTATAAGGGGAGACTTTACACCTGCAATTATGCTTCGTTTGCGGCAAAGGCAGGCATTACCCCGCCCATTGATGCAGCTGAGACATATGATTTGAGGGCTCATACCAGAAAGAACGTTAAAGAGGCCGCAGAATTCAGAGCCGGGTACAGCCAAAAGGGATATGCGCAGTTTTGCAGACAATGTGCCGGTTACGTGGAAATCAATCCCCATAAGGTAAGGCCGGCAGTGCAGAAAAGGGAGGAATAAGCCATGAGAGAAACATCCCCTTATCCGCTGACAACCCAGTGCGCCTGTATGGATGATGAGGGCCGGATCTGGATGGTTTCCAATATGGTCAATGGGCTGTTCTGCCTGGATCCGGATACGGGAAAGACGGAGTATGTGACCAGCTTTGAAAGGGAGCCGTTATTTTGCGGATCCCTTTATACGAAAGCGTTCTGGTATAAGGGAAAAGTCATCTGTATTCCATGTCTGGCAAAAAATATTGCTTTTTATGATACTGTAACGGGAGAGATCCGCTACCTTCCTATCCGAAGTGAGGAATATCTGGTTTATTTTAACGCAGTTTCATTTGCAGAAGAGAAGGTGCTGTTGTTTCCTGTGATCTATAGCCATTTTGCATATATTTTGGATTTAAATACAGAACATTATAAAACTATACAGTTAGAATATGGTAATATGTGCAAAAAAATAGAGGATATGTATGTAATAGGAGAAGGAACATATCAGGAAAAGGCTTATTTCGTCATACAAGGAACAGACTTGTTTTTTTCAATTGATTTAAATACATATAAAATTGTATTTCATCAAACTAATGATCACCAGCCACTTTTTAATATGTCAACGGATGGGCAGTATTTATATTTATTTCATGGAGATGGATGTGGTTATGATGTTTATAAAGATGATGACTGCATTTCAGTAAGGCAGCTTTATCCGAAAGAGAAAACAGGGGATCGGGTGGTTCCGCGCAAACAACTGAAATATTTTTCCAGTAGTTGTGTAGAGGATTTGGTGATCAATATGCCGATGCATGATCAGCCTATTTATGTATTTTGGAATGGTTCTATGCAAAAAATTATGCTGGATTGGAAGCAGATTAAAATGACTGGGGCAAAGATACAGGCTTTTTCTATTTGCTTGAAACGAAATAGAAAGTTGATTCTGCTTCCATATCATTCAAGTACAATGGTAGTGGCAGATTTGTTTGAACAGAAAGTACAATATTTTAATATAAGTATTTGTGGTGATGTGTTATGCCTTTTTATGCAAAGATTGGCAAAACAGTTACCTGGATCTAAACAGGTTTTGATGGAACCTAGTTGTCCATTAACTATTTATCTGGATGCACTAAGGGAATCCGGACAGAAAAAGACCAGTGAGAAAGCCAGCGAACAAAACAGGGGCAGACTTATTTATCATATATTGTGGAACAATTCAGGAGATAGAAAATGAACCCAAAAGTTTCGATTATAATCCCCGTCTATAATGGGACAAACTATATGAGGAGTGCAATAGATAGTGCATTGAATCAGACTTATGATAACTGTGAGGTGCTGGTAATTAATGACGGATCCAATGACAATGGTGCTACAGATGCCGTAGCGAAATCTTATGGAGAGCGCATCCGATACTTTAGTAAGGAAAATGGCGGTGTAGCAACAGCAGTGAATTATGGAATAAGGCATATGACAGGAGAATATATGTCATGGCTTTCCCATGATGATATGTTCACACCCAATAAGATAGAAATTCAGATGAAAGCAGCTCTTTCATCAGGGATATCAGCTCCCATTGTACATAGTAATTTTGAATTTTTAGATGTAATAAAAGGAAAGAGTATAGCTGTAGATTTTTTGCAAAGTTATACGAAAGATCAATTGGAGGATAGTTGTTTTGCACCCTTATTTTTGGCTATTCATGGCAGTACAGTACTGATTCACAAAAGTCATTATGATAGGGTAGGACTTTATGACCCCAAATTGATTGCAACACAAGATAGTGAGTTCTTATTTCGTGTGATGCGGGGGCAGAAGTCAGTCTTTGTGAATGCCCCCTTGATGATTTCCCGTATACATCCAGAGCAGGGACAGCAAACAATGAAATGCCATCAAATAGAATATAACGAAATGTTTGTTCAGTTTTGTGAAAAAATTACAGAGCAAGAGAAAATCCATTTTTGCGGAAGTATATTTAATTTTTATTATCAGTTATATCTTTTGCTAAAGAATGCCCGACCAGCCAGTACCATTTTAGATTATTTAAGGGAACAGCTGAAGACAGCAGCAGAAGATGATAAAAGTCATAGCACGATACCGATTTCTGTTAAAGAGAATTTGTGTTTCCTTAAAAGCCGAAATATCTGGATTTTCGGAGCAGGACAGATGGGACGAGAGATGTTAGAAACACTGTATGCCTATGGTATAACAATATCGGGCTGGATTGATAATGCAAAAGAGAAATGGGGAACTAAAATTGAGGGGATATGCTGTATTGGACCAGCGCAGATAGTCGATCAAGAAGAAGGGCTATTTATTGTGGCGATGTTAGATCCGTCAGAGGTAGTAGAACAATTGCATGGATTGGGAATTAAACATATAGCAGTAATGGGAGATATAAAAAAAGTGTTGTTCCATTATGAACCTGTTCATGCGGTGTGGTAATAATAGGGTAAAAATTCGGTTTTCAGAAAGGATAATGAAGAATGAAATGGAAGAATAAAGGACATGAATTTGATGAGGATGGATATATGTTGCAGGGGATGCAGGAAGTGTTCCTATACGGAGCGGTGCAGATGGCACAAGACCTGATTAGGCTTATTAAATGGGGATCTTCCTACATAAATTGGCGAGTTCATATAATAGACAGGGATAGTGAAAAACAGAAAGCGGGGCTATGTGGTTATTCTGTTTTGTCACCAGAAACATTTTTTCAGATGAAGCATAAGAATAGTTTTGTGGTCATCTGTACGTCGCCTTCCGTTGAAACGGAAATCAGAGAACTGCTTAGTAAACATTTGGAGAAAGATACTCCAGTATTTTCCCATTGGTCATTTTTGTATCAGCATCTTCCAATCTATTTTTTATATGCGCATAATAAGGTATTTTTTCCCTCAGAGAGTATGTTGCCTACAACTGTTTGCAATCTAAAATGTAGGGACTGTTTAAACTTTACACCATACATTCAGAAACATCACGTTGCTTCTCTTGATGAGTTAAAACGGAATGTGGATCTGTTTTTTAGGGCAGTTGATTATATTTATCTTTTTCAGATCACAGGTGGGGAGCCGTTGTTATATAAGGATCTACAAGAACTCTTAGAATATATTGATCTGAATTATAGACAGCAAATTTTTAAGTTAGAATTAGTTACAAATGGTACTGTTTTGCCATCAGATGAGCTATGTGCTTATTTTAGCAATAAAAAAATCCATATCGTATTGGATGATTATCGCATGACATTGCCAAATAAGAATGATGTATTTATACAAATTCGAGAAAAATTTCTTAAATATCAGGTGAACTGTTTGGAGAATCGAGTGGATCAGTGGTTTCGTATTTATATTCCAGGCCAAGATTATCCTGAATTTTCAGAGGAAGAATTGATTCAAAAATTTGATGTGTGTGGTACTCCATGGAGTTCTTTAAGAGAAGGAAAGATAGCATTGTGTAACTATGCTATGTACGCAGATACAGCAGGTATCTGTAAAGCACCGGAAGATGAGTTTTTTGATCTGACGCATTATAAGGAATCTGATAAAAAGTCTCTTGTAGAGTTTCGGCTTCGCTATAGTGCAAAGGGATATACAGAATTTTGTAAACAATGTAATACCTATATAAACGGAAATACTTTTTTGTGCCGTCCAGCGATTCAATACAGGGAGGATGCAGAATGAAATGGCAATGCAAAGGTAAGCAGTTTGATTGGCTTGGGGTAATATTTAAAAAGAGGAACAGAGTGCTGATTTACGGTGCGGGCAAACTTGGAGCAATGGTTTTTAAATATTTGGAAGAAAGCGGTTTGGCTAAGCAATTTGACGGATTTGTGGACCAACGTCATGCATCTATAACAGAAGGATATCAGGGATATTCTGTTTATGATCCTAAGATTTTGTTTGATGTACATGATAATGAGCATATTGTAATAGTGGCTATTGATGGAGTCAAGGGGATAAAGATAATGGAACGCTTGGCACGGGTAGGCTATATGGAAAATACAGAAATTTTTATTTGGTCTAAATTCATGTCCGTTTTAAATAACATATACGCCCCAGTATACGCCATGTACACACAGAATCGCCTGATTCTTTCCTCAACTTGTCTGATTCCGGGTAATGCCTGTAATTTAAGATGCCGTGACTGTCTGAATTTTACCACGCATCTTCCCTCTTTTGAGGTGAGGCCGGTGGAAGAGGTTAAGGAGGACGCGGACATACTGTTTCGGTGGGTAGACTATACAATGCGGTTTCAGATCTCAGGCGGAGAGCCGCTGATGTATCCGCAGCTGAAAGAACTGATTGCATATATCGGAAGCCATTACAGAAAACAGATCGGGCAGTATGAAACGGTATTGAATGGAACTGTGGTGCCGTCAGACGAGGTCTGCCAGCTGATGAAGCAGTATGATATGATGGTTTATCTGGATAACTATACAGAGGCGATTCCAAAAAAGATGGATCGCAGACAGGATATCATACAGAAACTGGAAAAATTTGGTATTCACTGGATTGATAATACAGTAGACGAGTGGTTTGATCTGGATATCTTCCATACGGATAACCGCTGTATGGGAGAGGCAGGGCTTGCAGAATACTTTGACCTGTGCAATAATCCCTGGCATTATTTTGAGCGGGGAAGAATGTATGCCTGCAACTTTGCAAGATTCGCAGAAAAGACCGGTCTGCATAAAGAGCCGGAGGAGTCCTCATTTGATTTTACAAGAATGGATGAGAGCAGAAAAAAAGAATTGTTGGAGTTTACTTTAAATTATAACGAGCGGGGATATGTGGAGCTTTGTAAACGCTGTGCGGGCTGGGCTTCCATCAACTGCAAAAAAGTTCCCGTAGCCGTACAGAAGGAAGAATAAATGAAATATCTGATCTTTGGAGTACAGGGAATGGCCGGTCATATGATCGCAGAGTATCTGCTGGAGCAGGGCCATACCGTCGTCGGCTTTGCCAGGACAAAAAGCGCTGTCTGCCCGGCCTTCTGTGCAGACGCGCAGGATGAAAAAGCGGTGGAGCAGGCGCTTGGATCCGACGAATTTGATTATGTGATCAATGCTGTGGGCGTATTGAACCAGAGGGTGGATGCAGATCCTGCTGCCGGAATCTATTTGAACAGTGTGTTTCCCCATCTTCTGGCAAAGAAATTAAAAGGACAAAGGACAAAGCTGATTCATATCAGCACAGACTGCGTCTTTGAAGGAACAAGGGGAGCCTATCAGGAAGGGGACGTGCCGGATGCGGTTTCTCTTTACGGAAGATCCAAGGCACTGGGAGAGGTGAGAGACGGGAAAAATCTTACGCTGCGCACGTCCATCGTGGGGCCTGAGCTAAAGGCAGACGGAACAGGGCTGTTCCACTGGTTCATGTCACAGGCTCAGCCGGTTTACGGCTACACGAATGTGATATGGTCCGGGGTAACAACCCTGGAGCTTGCAAAGGCAGTGGAGGCAGACGCAGAGAACCCGCGGACGGGCCTGGTTCACCTGGTAAATAACCGTACAGTTTCTAAGTATGATCTCCTGTGCCTTTTTAACAGGTATTGCAGACAGGCCCCTTCTGTGATCATAAAGCAAGACAGGCCGGTGTGTGATAAGTCCCTGATCTGTAAAGGAGTGCCCGAGCCGTTAGTAGCTGTATCCTATGAAGAGATGGTGCGTGAAATGGCAGAATGGATACAGGCCCATCCGTCTCTTTATACACAGTATTTGAAATGAGAGAGCGAAATGAAAAAACTGAGAGTAATGACCATCGCCGGCACAAGGCCGGAACTGATACGCCTGTCTGAGATCATAAAAAAGGCGGATCGTTATTTTGAACATATCTTTGTACACACCGGGCAGAATTATGATCCCAGGCTGAACGATATTTTTTATGAAGATTTAAAGCTGCGCAGGCCAGATCATTATCTGGGGGTGGCGGGGAACCATCTGGGAGAAACCATTGGAAATATCATCGCCAGATCCTATGAGCTGATGCTTGAGACGAAGCCGGATGCGCTGCTTGTTTTGGGAGATACCAATTCTGCCCTGTCCGCAATCTCTGCCAAACGTTTAAAGATCCCTATTTTCCATATGGAAGCGGGAAACCGGTGTTTTGATGAAAATCTGCCGGAAGAGACCAACCGGAGGATTGTGGATCACATTGCGGATATCCACCTGCCTTATACAGAACACGCAAGAAGGTATCTGATGGCAGAGGGGGTACAGAGGGAGCATATCTATGTTACCGGTTCTCCTATGAGAGAGGTGATGGAAGTTCACCGCAGCGGGATTGAAAGCAGTCAGGTGCTGAACAGGCTGGAACTTGAGGAAAAGAAGTATATTGTTCTTTCTGCTCACAGAGAGGAGAATATTGACCATAAAGAGCATTTTGAAAGTCTGATGTCTGCGGTCAACGCCATGGCAGAAAATTATCAGATGCCGGTGATTTATTCGCTTCATCCAAGAAGTGCCAAGCTGATCGGTGAACGGCAGTTTTCGTTCCACCCACTGGTACGGAAGATGCCCCCCTTTAATTTCACAGATTACAGCCGCCTGATGCGAAGCGCCTACTGTGTGGTATCGGACAGCGGCACTATGCCTGAAGAGGCAGCCGTGGGACGTTTCCCGGCTGTATGTATCCGTACCTCCACGGAACGGCCGGAAGCGCTGGATAAAGGGTGCTTTATCATAGGAGGCATCACGGAGGATTCCCTGATTCAGTCCGTTTATATGGCGGCGGATATGGCAGAGAAGGGGGACTTTGGCGGCGCTGTGGCAGATTATGAACCGGAGTGTGTCTCTTCAACGGTTATAAAGATCATACAGAGCTACACACGCATCATTGACACAAAAGTCTGGAGGAAATAGACGATGAGTATTTTTACAGATAAAACACTGATGATTACAGGTGGAACGGGATCGTTCGGCCATGCGGTTCTGGATCGTTTTCTGGATACGGATATCGGCGAGATCCGTATATTTTCCAGAGATGAGAAGAAGCAGGACGATATGCGCAGACAGTATAATAATCCCAGGATCAAATATTATCTGGGAGATGTAAGGGATATCCGCAGTATTGAGGACGCGGTAAACGGCGTTGATTTTATTTTCAGCGCAGCGGCCCTAAAGCAGGTTCCCTCTTGTGAGTTTTTTCCCATGGAAGCCGTAAAGACCAATGTGATCGGCACGGAAAACCTGCTGACTGCGGCAATACGTGCCAATGTAAAAAAGGTGATCTGTCTTTCTACAGATAAGGCGGCTTATCCTATTAACGCAATGGGAATCAGCAAGGCCATGATGGAGCGGGTGTTTGTGGCCAAGTCCAGAACTACGGATCGGACACTGATATGCGGCACACGGTACGGCAATGTAATGTGTTCCAGAGGATCGGTGATTCCGCTGTTTATCGATCACATCAAGGCGGGAAAGCCCATTACGGTCACAGACCCGGATATGACCCGTTTCCTGATGAGCCTTGAGGAAGCGGTGGATCTTGTGCTGTTTGCCTTTGAACACGCCCAGCCGGGAGATATCATGGTGCAGAAGGCTCCGGCCTGCACTATCGGAACGCTGGCCCAGGCGGTGCGGGAACTCTTTGGCGATACCAATGAGATCCACTATATCGGCGTCCGTCACGGGGAGAAACGCTCGGAGACGCTGCTTACAAAGGAGGAGTGTCTGCACGCTCAGGATCTTGGGGATTTTTACCGCGTGCCGGCAGACAATCGAGATCTGAATTACGAACAGTATTTTGAGAATGGAAAAACAGAAAAGGCTGCGCTGACTGAATTTACCTCAGACAATACCACAATCTTAAATGTGGAGCAGGTAAAGGAAAAACTACTGTCACTGGAATATGTGAGAAAGGAACTGAATGTCTGACTGGACGGAGGCGCTTGGGAAATATAAGGGAAAAACAGTGGCTGTTTACGGCCTGGGCAAGGCGGCAGAGGAGGTCGCAAAGCAGTTAAAGGGGCAGTTTTTCATTGCAGGGCTCTTAGACAGCTTTCGGGAGAGCGGTTCTCTTTACGGATACGATATACTGGATCTTAACGAGGCTCTCTTAAGAGGAACCGCGTGTATTGTGGCTGCCGCCAGGCCGGGCTCCTGCCGGGCCATCGAGAGGCGCATTGGGGCCTGGTGCAGGCGTCAGGGCGTGGGGCTGGTGGATATGAGAGGAAAGGATCTGCTGGAAAAGCCGCAGGCAGCCTGGAGGTTTCCTGAGAGAAGGGGAAGAAGAAAGGAAGATCTGTCTGAGCTGGCAAGGGGCTGCAGCTGTATCAGCTTCGATTTGTTTGATACGCTGGTGACTAGAAAAACCCTTTATTTCAGTGATTTTTTAGAACTGGTCCGAAGAAAGCTGACGGCACAGGGGATTCAGATACCGGATTTTGCCGAAAAACGGCTGGCCTGTGAACTGGAGCTTTCCAGACAGTATGCGCCCTCTCTTTTGGAGATATATCAAAGGATGAAGGAGCGGTATGGGCTGGAGTGGATGGATTGTGATGCGCTGGCAGAGACAGAGTGGGAGACGGATCTGGAGGTTTTGATGCCAAGAAAAGAAATGTGCAGTATCCTTAAGGACTTTGCGGCTGAAAATAAGCGTCTCTGTATTATTACAGACTCCTACTACGGCAGGAAACAGATCGCGGCAATCCTGGCGGCCTGCGGGATCACAGACTGCAAAGAAGTAATCATATCAAGTGAGCATAAAACTGCAAAGACCCAGGAGCTCTTTGGCCTGTGGAGGGAGCGGATCGGGCAGCAGCCTGCGCTCCATATTGGAGATGATCTGACCGCAGATATCGATTCCGCCGCAAGATGGGGCATCATTCCCTACCGTGTATACAGCGGTCAGGAACTGATGGAGGAAACGGGCTATCTGGGCCTTGGAGAGGAGCTGGATACCTGGAGCGGCCGATGGAAAGCCGGGCTGTTTGCCTCCCGTCTCTTTAACAGCCCCTTTCAGTTTGAAGAGGATGGGGCAGTGGCTGTGACAAGCCCCGGCGATGCCGGTTATATTTTCTTTGCCCCTCTTTTAACCGATTTTGCAAGGTGGCTGGAAAGACGGGTAAGAGAGCAGGGGATCGGTCAGATCCTGTTTGCCGCAAGAGACGGCTATCTGCTTAAAAAGCTGTTTGACCAGCGCTTTGGAGATATTGTTTCCTGCTACTTCCTGACTTCCCGCACCGCTGCCATACGGGCAGGCACAGAACGTTTGGAAGATCTGCGGCTGATAGAGGAGATGCGTTTTAGCGGATCTGTAAGAGAGGAACTCTCCAGCCGGTTCGGGCTTCATCTAGAGGAGGATGCCGGGGCAGGGCGGATGGAGGACTATAAGGAGGCTGTGTTGGAACGCTGTGGCAGGATGCGGGAAAATTACAGGGAATATATTGCTGAACTTGGCTTAAAGAAAGAAAAAACTGCTTTTTTTGATTTTGTGTCAAAGGGTACAAGTCAGTATTTTTTAGAACGGATCCTTGACCTGCCTCTGAAGGGATTTTACTGTATGAGACTGGAAAAGGATGCCCCCTTTGCTCAGAAACTGGAGATCGAAGCGTTCTGCCCGGAGGAAGATAGCTTCTGCCTGGAAAAAGAAAGCGGAAAAACAGGGAGCCTTTATCAGGATTACTACATTCTGGAGGCAGTTCTTACGTCGCCCTTTCCCTCAGTCAGCGAGTTTGATTCAGAGGGCAGGCCGGTTTATGAAAAAGAGCCCAGAAACAGGGATGAGATTGCCTGCATAGAAGAGGTACAGCAGGGAATTATGGAGTATTGGCAGGACAGTTTCACATTTTGTGAGGAAACAGAGGAGCCCATCTTTGACCGTATGGATGAGCGTCTGCTGGCTCTGATCCATCGCATCCGTCTGCTTGGGAACCCCATTTTAGATTTAAAGGTACAGGACCCTTTCTTTGGCCGCATTACCCCGGTGTCAGACCTGATATAGGCCTGACGGGCGTCTGAGGCTCTGGAAGGGGTTATTTCACATTTAAGGAGGACGTTTGAGTGAAAGGATTATCCCAGTGCATGATCGTTAAAAATGAGGAAAAACATATACGCCGGGCGCTTTCCTGGGCTGCGGGCATTGCAAAGGAGCAGATTGTCGTGGATACCGGCAGCACGGACCGCACCGTTGAGATCGCCCGGTCCATGGGGGCGAAGGTGTTTCACTTTCCGTGGGAGGACGATTTTTCTTCTGCCAAAAACTATGCCATCCGTCAGGCGTCCGGCAGCTGGATTGCTTTTCTGGATGCGGATGAATACCTGGATGCAGATGATGCAAAAAAGCTGCCGGGGATCTTAAAGAAATTGTCTCCGGAGCACACGGACGGCATCATGTCAGGCTGGATGCAGTTAGACAGTCGGGGGGAGTTTTTTGCCGGCGCCAGCCAGGTGCGCATTTTTGCCAACAGAAAGGATCTGCGCTACCGCAGAAGAATCCATGAACAGCTTTTCAGCAGTGAGGGACGCCCCCTCCGTCTGGTGGACGGCTCGCAGGAGTTAAGCATATTTCATACCGGATACGCAGATGCTTCGGAGCAAAAAAGCCTGCGTAATCTTCCTCTGATCCAGAAGGAACTCAACGACCACCCAGGGGACTATGAAATGCTGGGATATCTGGGGGATACATACTTTTCCGGCGGTAAGACGGATGAAGCAGAGGAGGCATACCAGAGAGCGGTAAAAGCTATGCCAAAACAGATAGAAGAGGGGGATCAGCGCAGCGCTGTGACCTTCTTAAACCTGCTCCAGATCGCAGACCGGAAAAATGAGCCGGAAAGCAGGGTAAAGGCGCTTTTAGAAGCAGCTCTTTCCAGAAGAGAGCTTCAAAAGGACGCGGATTTCGATTATCTGATGGGGCGGTGGTATCTTGCAAGACAGCGTTTTAAGGAGGCGCTCCCATTCCTTCTTAGTGCAGCAGAAAAATTGGAAAAATATGGTAATTTCAATCGTTCCATGTATACTGCGGCAGGGCTTAAGGATATCTTTGAACAGACAGCCCTATGCTGGATGAAGGAAGGCAATTTAAATGAAGCCGTCCGCCAGTCAACCGCTGTATTGAAGGCAGATCCCTGGTCCTTTTTGGCCTTGTGCGTACTGATGGAAAGCTTTCACAGCGGAAAGGTAGAGGCTGGACAGGCATACGATTTCCTGAGCCGGTTTTATGATGTAAGCAGCTTAAAAAGCAGGATCTTCCTTCTGAGGGCAGTGAAACAGGCCAAATGGGAAGAACTGGAAAAGAAACTTCATGGGCTTTTATCCAGAGAAGAGCTTGCCTGCTTTGAGCGTTCTATGGAGAAGCAGGAGTAAAAAAATGGGCCGCAGCCAGTTACAGGCTGACGGCCCATAAAGGAGCGCCATTGTCATAGACTTTTTTCAGTTCGCCCATCAAAAGCCCCAGATCCCAGGAACGGGTGGTGTTTTCAAAGCTGTTGGGGTCTGCGATGGATACCGTTCCATCTCCCAGAAACTGGGTGATGATGATGAAGTGTCCATTCTGGGTAAGGCTCCCCTTTCCCATAAGGGCTACCAGCACATGGCCGGAATTAAGCAGGGCGGCGGCATTGGCCGGAGAACGGTCTTTGACAGATTCTACCTTTAATCCGTAGGCGGTAAGCGCCTTTGGGATCAGTGAGTGGTAGGAACCGCTCTGGCGGGCATAGCAGCCGTTTTGAACCGCCCATTGAGCCATTTCCACCGGTGTTGCATCTATCTGCTGGGGAGAAAGGCTGTGTACCAGCATTGCAACAGTGGTAGGGCCGCAGCCGTAGGTGCTCATGGGATCGGAGCCGCCGTAGAGGTAACTGCCCCAGCGGTCATCGCTCTGGTTATAATAGATCATGGGGCCCAGGCTGGTGCCTAAAATTGAAGTATAGACAGAACCGGCGTCCTGTCCGGTACTTTGCTCCATATCAAGATCAGCGGCCTGTCCTTTTTCCGGTTTTATTTCAAGCGGCGTCTGATCGGCCAGCTTTTGGCTGGAGGGTGCCTGCTGCGTCCCGGGTTTTGCTGGAGGCTCCCGGTGTCGGGCTGCCAGAGACTGAAACGAGGAGCCGGCCCTTGCAGCGCTTGTCTGCACCCATGCAATTCCCTGTTTTATATGGGCGGCTGCCTGTCCGGGAAAGGCCGGAAAGAAATAGAGTATCAGGCTGGCGGCCAGACAAAAGGCGGCCAGACCTGCTCCTGTAGTAAGAAGGCGGCGCAGACGGCGTTCCTGTTGGGCGGGGGAAACCGATGGTTTCTCCCGCTTTTTTGCCGGGCTCCTTTGAGAGCCTACGCGTTTCTTCATGAAAAAGACCTCCTCAGGAAAGGGACAGACGGCCAAGCACGGCCTGTCCTATGGCATTTAAGGGAAGCTGCCGGCACACTGCGCCGATCTTCCAGGCTTCCATCGGCATACCGTATACAACACAGCTGTTTTTATCCTGTCCAATGGTAAATGCTCCATTTTTGCGCATTCTGAGAAGGCCGGCGGCCCCGTCTGCTCCCATACCGGTAAGCAGAACGCCGATGGCGCGGTCGCGGACGTGCATGGCCACAGAATCAAAGAGCACGTCTACGGAAGGCCGGTGGCCGTTTACCTTTTCGCCGGGAAGAACGCTGACGGAATAGGAATTTCCCAGGGGAACGACCCGCATCTGCATTCCACCGGGGGCTAAAAGGATCCGTCCGGGCTGGATGTGATCTCCGTTTTTGGCTTCCCTGACTTCCATGGCACAGAGGCGGTTCAGGCGCTCTGCATACATGGAGGTAAAACCGGCAGGCATATGCTGAGTGACCACAACTCCCGGAGTGTTGACAGGAAAACGCCTCACCACCTCAAGGATCGCCTCTGTGCCGCCGGTGGAAGCGCCGATGGCGATGACGGGAGCGGAACCGTTTCTGCCCCCTGACTGCGGTGTCCCTCCCGGAATGGAAACAGGCTTTCCCAAAGAACGCGGGGAGGGAATTGATTCTTTTTTCTCTCTCACAGGCGTAGAGGGCAGATGAACATTTGCCTTTGCCGCCATGGCCAGCTTGGATTTTAAGGTACTTAAAAAAATCTCCCGGGAAAGGCCGCTTTGTGCATCCGGTTTTCGCACAAAGTCCACCGCCCCGGCCTCCAGTGCCTCAAATACCCTCAGATTCAATGAAGAAACTAAAATCACGGGGATCGGATGGCGGGGCAGAAACTGTTTTAAAAATTCAATTCCCGACATACCGGGCATTTCTATATCCAGGGTCAGCAGATCTGGCTTAAGAAGAGGGATCTTTGTCTGCGCGTCCATGGCGTTGACCGCAAAGCCCACTACCTCAAAGCGCGGATCGGCAGACAAAGACTGGATAAGCCAGCCGCGAAAAAGTGCGGAATCGTCAATAATCATGATTCGGATGGACTGCGTCATGAAACGTCACCTCCCTGGGGCCGCGGCGCGACTATTTTCTGATAAATGGCGGGAAAGAGATAGTGATAAGGGCAGTTCTCTTTATCCAGTCCCTCCGAGTGTCCGATAAAAAAATAGCCTCCGGGAACCGTAGCGTGATAGAAACGCTCCACCAGGGCTTCCTTTGTGGGACGGTCAAAATAGATCATGACGTTCCGGCAGAAGATGAGATCGAACTTCCGCTTAAAACGGATGGGCTCCATGAGGTTAAAGGGGCGGAAGATCACATTCTGGCGCAGTTCGGAAGATACTGTAAAGCGTCCGTCTCCCACAGGCACAAAATATTTTTCTCTCCAGAGGGCGGGAAGTTCCTTAAGCGCCTCAGAACTGTAGAAGGGATTGCGGGCCGATTCCAGGATATCCTGGGAAATGTCCGTGGCCAGGATGCGGGTATCCCAGTTTCCGGGAAGCGCGGAAAAATATTCCTTCAGATACATGGAAATGGTATAGGGTTCTTCCCCGGAAGAACAGCCTGCGCTCCAGATGGACAGGGAGCGGTCGGAAGCGTGCCGGGCTGCAAGCTCCGGCAGCACAGTCTGTTTCAGGAAGTTAAAATGTTCCTTTTCCCTGAGAAAATAGGTGTAATTGGTTGTAAGACGGTCCAGCATGGCAGAAATCATCTCCGGATGGCGTCCGGAGATGATTTCATCGGTGTATTGGGAAAAACTCTGATAACCGTCATGGATCAGCATATTTGTCAGCCGGCTGGAAATCAGCTGCTTTTTTTTGCTGAGGTCAATACCGTAATGGGTTTTGATGTAGGTATAAAGACGGGTAAAATCCGTGTCGGTCAATGGCAGCATGGTATCCTCCTTACATTTCCGCCCGCAGATCCTGCTTCCCGGCCAGGGCGTAGCAGTCAAAGGACATGATCACGCTGCCGTCATCCATAGTCACCATACCGTCAAGAAGCTTCTGGCGGCGTTTGATGGGAATAGGGCGCACATTTTTGAGATCAATATCCACTACCTGGCGCACCGAATCCACTACGATGCCAATGGGGATTTCTTCTACGTTCAGCACAATGATACAGGTTTTGCTGGTGTATTCGAGAGCGGGCTTTCCCATGCTCAGACGGATATCCACCACCGGAAGAATCTGGCCCCTGAGGTTTAAAATGCCCTGTACATGGGCGGGAACCAGGGGGAGTCTGGTGATGGAGCAGTCATTGATGATCTCAGTCACATAGTTGGTGCTTAAAAAGAGGGTGAGCCCTCCTGATTCAAAGGTAAGGCAGCGCTCGATCGAGGAAGCTTCCTCAGAGACTGCCGTTTCTGTTAGGATCTCGTTCTGTTCAGCCATAGATTTCCTCCTGTTATGCGTTTTCAATGGCAGCCGTATAAAGGCTGGCAATATCTAAGATCAGGCTGATATTTCCGTCGCCCAGGATGGTACAGCCGATGATGCCGGAATCTTTTAATCCAAAATCATTCAGATAAGAGGGAAGCGGCTTTACGACTACCTGCTGTTCACCGATCAGATCGTCCACGAACAGGCAGTAGGAACGGTCATTTGCCTCTACCCACAAAAGGATTCCATCCTCCATATTTGTGACCTGGGCGTCCAGGCCATAGAACTGGTGCAGGCGGATGATGGGGTAGAAGCAGTCCATGCGCTCAACCATCTCATTGCCGTATTCATCCAGTATGATCTGGTCATTCTTTACCTTAAAGGACTGACGGATATTGGCAATGGGGATGGTGAAAATGGAGTCTCCTACCGTGACCTTCATTCCATCTACGATAGCCAGAGTCAGAGGGATTTTCAGGGTAATGGTGGTGCCATGGCCGGTCTCGCTGGAAATAGCGATGGTTCCGCCTACGGATTCCACATTTTTCTTTACAACGTCCATTCCCACCCCGCGGCCGGAGTATTCGGTTACCTCCTGGTTGGTGGAAAAGCCCGGAAGCATGATAAGCCCAAGGGCTTCCTTGCGGCTGTATTCGCTCTCCGGCTTGGTGAGAAGCCCTTTTTCCCTCGCTTTCTTAAGCAGACGGTCGGGATCCATGCCGTAGCCGTCGTCTGCAATGGAAATCACGACTTCGCTGCTGGTATGAGAAGCGGAAAGGATGATCTCGCCCTGAGGATCCTTCCCCGCAGCAATACGCTCTGCCTCTGTCTCCTCGATCCCGTGATCCATGCTGTTGCGGACAATGTGCATGATAGGATCCTGGATGCTGTCTACGATTGTCTTGTCCACCTCGGTATCCTCACCGATGATGGTCAGACGCACGTCCTTATTAAGGCTCTGTTTCATATCCCTTACGATACGGTTCATCTTCTGGAATACGCCGGAAATAGGCACCATCCGCAGAGACATGGCAATATCCTGCAGATCGTCCGTAAGCTTGCGCAGCTGACGGGCCGATTTCATGAAATTGTCCAGGTTATCCCTGGGAAGCAGCTTAAGTTCAGGGGAGGAGGTTACCATAGACTCTGTAATCACGATTTCTCCCACAATGTCCATGAGATTGTTTAATTTTGTCAGGTTGACGCTGATAAGGCTCTGCTTTACCGGAGCATGGGCGGGCTTAGGAACGGGCGTTCCCTTGGAAGTGCGCTCAGAAGCCCCGGAGGGGGAATGAACCGGAGCGGGGGAAGCGCCTTCGCCTGCTGTTTGAGAAACGTCGGCCCTGGAGCCGCCGTCTTTAGAAACTGAGGAATGCGTATCCTTTTCATTCTCCTCTTCATCCGTCTCCGGTACATCGGCCAGCTCATAGGAACGGATATGATTCTGACTTTTTAAAACATCCTCTGCTCTGGATGCGGCCTCACGGCTGTCAAAGGCCATAAAAAAGCCGTCCTCTGCGATGACTCCGGCCGTCTCTGAATTGCTGTCCATGTCAGAAGGGTAGCAGCGGAATTCTACATCGCACTCCTTTACCGCATTGACAATCATGTAGGCCCGCAGGTTTTCCATTCCGATCCCTTCTTCAAGGAAGATATGAAGAAAACACCTGGCTTTCGCATCCTCAGGGAAACCGGGCAGAGATTTGCCGGAAGGGGAAGTTTCATGCTCTGCTTTTTCCTTCTGGTGAGGAGCATCAGAAGAGGAGGCGCTGATTTTTTGCAGGAACCCATTGATCTCATTTGCGAATGCATCGATATCCTGAGAGAGGGGAACGCCCTGCTCCACCTTTTCAATCTCGCTTCTTAAATAATCTTCAGAGCGGAACATGAGGTTAAAAAGCTCTTTTTTATGTTCCTGATCCAGAGATTCAATCCCCTTTTCCCGAATATAAAAGAACACATCCTCTATATGATGGGCAATGGTGGAAATAGAATTAAACTCCATCATGGCGGAAGAGCCCTTGATGGTGTGCATGATACGGAAGATTTCATTTACGTCATCTGAGGAAAAATCTCCATTTTTCTCATCTGCCACCAGCAGCTCGTCTAACTGGTCCAGCAGATTGTTTTCTTCGTACAGGTATGTGTCCAAAAGGCTGTTATCCATACCGTTACTCATAGTGTACACCGCCTTTACGCTTAAATTTTAGGTTTCACTGCCTTCTTATCTTATCGGCTGGATCTGAAAATAAATAAGGAAATTTTGCAAAAACCCTCCGGGAGAAATTATAAAATGGAGGAATGAGCCGATATTACTAAAAGAGATCAGACCGCAGGTACAGGCGGATGAAATACAGGGAGGAGAAACCACAATGAAGCTTGAACTGACAGCGTCCATGATGTGCGCTTCCTACGGGAATCTGGAAAAAGAGGTGCGTGATCTGGAAGAAGGGGGAATTGATTCCTTTCATATTGATATTATGGACGGACGCTATGTTCCGAACTTTGCCATGTCATTAAACGATATGGCTTTTATTGCGTCTGCGTCTGAAAAACCGCTGGATGTGCATTTGATGATTGAACATCCCTGCAATAATATTCACCTTTTTCTGGAGCGTCTGCGGCCCGGCGACACAGTTTATATCCATCCGGAAGCGGAGTACCACCCATCTACTACCTTGCAGAAAATCATCGACGCCGGTATGGTTCCCGGCATTGCCATCAATCCGGGAACCAGTGTGGAAACCGTGATTGAGATGCTGCGGATTGTAAAGAAGGTGCTGGTTATGTCTGTAAATCCCGGGAATGCAGGTCAGATGTACCTTCCCTATGTAGGTAAGAAGATCGACCGCCTTCTGTTGATGAAGGAGGAGATGGACATTCAGGTATTTTGGGACGGAGCCTGCAGTATGGACAAGATCCTTAAGTATGCGCCCAAAGGGATGGATGGTTTTGTTCTTGGAACCACGCTCTTGTTTGGGAAGGGGCGTCCCTACAGGGAACTTCTGTCACAGATACGCAGTCAGATTTCTGAAGGAGAGGAGAGATGGATATGAACCGGACAGTTATACTGGCAGGCGGTGCCGGAACACGGATGGGCGGCTGTGTGCCGAAACAGTTTATTAATGTCAATGGAAAGCCGCTGCTCCAGTACAGTCTGGAGGCCGTCAGAGACTGCGAGTGTGCAGGAGAGGTGTGGATCGTCGCAGGAGAGCCGTGGAGAGGGGCCGTGGAGAGGATGATAAAGGAAGCGGGAATCAGCAGCCGTTTCCGGGGGTTTTGCGACCCCGGCCCGGAACGTCAGGTATCTGTGATGAATGCCCTGACAGAACTTATGAAAGAGGAAACAGCGGAAAATTCGTATGTGATGGTCCATGACGGCGCCAGGCCCTTGGTAAGCGGTGAATTGATACGCCGCTGCTTTGAGGCTGCGGCCGGACGGGATGGGGCGGTTCCGGTGCTGCCGGTAAGAGATACCGTCTATCGGATGGAGGACGGGCGTTTGTCAGGCCTTTTAAAACGGGATCAGCTGG
Organism: Enterocloster alcoholdehydrogenati; assembly: GCF_013282095.1. Taxonomy (GTDB): domain Bacteria; phylum Bacillota; class Clostridia; order Lachnospirales; family Lachnospiraceae; genus Enterocloster; species Enterocloster alcoholdehydrogenati. The sequence goes on along the minus strand of NZ_BLTJ01000001.1, from coordinate 277,326 downwards.
CAGCGGGACAGGCACCGGAGGTATTTCGTTTAAAACCTTATTATGATGCGAACCTGGCTTTGATGCCGGATCAGATCATGAGGATCCGGGGATCAGCGGAACCGGCGGTGCTGGCCGGTATGGATATCGTGGTCATACCGGCAGATGAGAGAAATATTAAGATCACCACCCAGGAGGATCTGGCTTATTTAAGGTATCTGTTAGGAGGAAATGTATGAAAGAAACCATGAAGGCCTATGTGCTGGAAGGGCCGGGACGTTTATGCTTTAAGGACGTTCCTGTTCCCGAGCCGAGACCGGACGAGGTGCTCATAAAGGTGATGGCAGCGGGTATCTGTGGTTCGGATATCCCCCGCATCTGCCGCACAGGCGCTCACCGCCATCCTCTGATTCCCGGACATGAGTTTGCCGGGATCGTGGAGAGAACCGGATCAGAGGTGTCGGGGCACTGGATCGGAAAGCGGGTGGGCGTGTTTCCGTTAAAGCCCTGCTTTTCCTGCAGCTGCTGCCGAAAAGGCCAGTATGAGCTGTGCAGGGAGTATGACTATCTCGGCTCAAGGTGCGACGGCGGTTTTGGGGAGTATACAGCGGTTCCTGAATGGAATCTGATTGAGCTGCCGGATCTGGTTTCCTTTGAGCAGGCGGCCATGCTGGAGCCTATGGCGGTAGCGGTTCATAATATTCGCCGTATAGGACTGAAAAAGGAGGAGACGGCGCTTGTTCTGGGGCTTGGAACCATCGGGCTCTGCCACCTGCTTTTTCTGATGGAGGCAGGACAGGAGCAGATTCTGGCAGTGGGGAACAGAGCGCTGCAAAAACGGCTTGCGAAGGAGGCCGGACTGCCAGAAGAAGCATATATGGACAGCAAACAGCGCGATATTATTTCCTGGGTTATGGAGCAGACCGGCGGTGCAGGCGCAGATGCAAGCTTTGAGTGTGTGGGCCGGCCGCAGACGGCTGTGGCTGCCGTGGACAGTCTGGGAGCGGGCGGCAGAGCTGCTCTGGTTGGAAATCCGTCCTCTGACATCCTGTTTCCGGCAGAGGTATATGGTAAGCTGCTGAGAAAACAGCTGACAGTGAAGGGAAGCTGGAATTCCTCTTTCTGTCATCACAGGGAAGATGACTGGCATTATGTACTGGAACGGGTGAGCCAGAACCGGGTGGCTCCTCAGCGTCTGATTACCCACAGGCTGTCCTTTGAAGAGCTGGAGAAAGGGATATGCATCATGAGGGACAAGACAGAAGAATATGTCAAGATTATGCTCATGGGAAATGAGTAAGACTGCCTGAAAGAGGCAGCGGATTCATTTTTTATCTGCCTTATCAATCCCTGCTTTCTGCCGATAAATAAACTGATAAGAATTCTTAACACATACTAAGGAGAGGAATGAACAATGAAAAATCGAAAGATGAGTCAGAAGATCACCATAGCCTTCGGCACCGTGATTGCGTGTTTTCTGGTTACAGTGGCGGCAATGTTTTATGGAATGTCCACAATCAGCAGGAGCTATGTGAAGTTTCACGATCAGAGCTATCAGGCGCTGATGCACACCTATGAGATCCGCGTAAACCTGCAGGCTGCTTTAAAGAATCTGGGGCTGGCGGTCATATCCGATACCTCTGAGGATTCCAGCAAGTACGGCCAGCTGGCTCAGGAATATGTAGATGAGATGACCAAGTCTCTGGACTGGCTGAAATCGAATTACAAGGGAGACCAGACACTGATCAATCAGTTCAGCGCTCAGATTGCGGATGCAACGTCTCTGCGCACACAGATTGTGGAGCTGACCTCCAGAGGGGATTCCTTCTCAGACAGTCAGTCCAGCAAGCTTTTGATGGAACAGTATAATCCGCTGATCGAAGAGGCGACGGAAAATCTGCAGACATTTGCAGATCAGGTAGAGGAGGCCAGCAATAAGGAATACAACACTTCCATGGTAACGCGCAATATTCTTTATGTAGTTGCCGTAGTTATTATCATTGCTGCCCTTGTGATCACCTGCATCATGGCTCTTGCGCTGATCCGTGCGGTTGTTAATCCTGTAAAGCAGCTCCAGAAGGCCATGAATGATATGGAGAGGGGAAGTCTTGATATTGAAGTGGACTATGAGGCAGAAGACGAGCTGGGTATGCTTGTGCGTGATCTGAGGATCGTTGTTAACTTCCTTAAGGGCGTCGTTGCTGATGAGGATCATATGCTCAACGAATTCAGCAAGGGGAACTTCAATGTAAATTCCTCCATGGAGAAAGAATACCGCGGTGTTTACGTATCTATTTATGAGTCCATGATCCGCCTGAGAGACAACTTAAACAGCACTCTGGCCAACGTAACACAGTCCGCCGATCAGGTGGCAGCCGGTTCTGACCAGGTATCTTCCGGAGCGCAGGCCCTGTCTCAGGGCGCTACGGAGCAGGCATCCTCTGTGGAGGAACTTGCGGCTACTATCAACGAGATCTCCGACAATGTGGAGAAGAATGCACAGAACGCAAAGACTGCAAGCGATATGGCAGACGCAGTCAAGGCACAGGCAGGAGAAAGCCGTCAGCGGATGCAGGAGATGCTGGCTGCCATGTCAGACATCAGTGACAGCTCGAGCGAGATCGGGAAGATCATCAAGACCATCGAGGATATCGCATTCCAGACCAATATCCTGGCGCTGAATGCAGCCGTAGAGGCGGCCCGTGCCGGCGCGGCAGGAAAGGGATTTGCGGTAGTGGCAGATGAGGTGCGCAACCTGGCAGGCAAATCGGCAGAGGCATCCAAGAATACCTCGTCCCTGATTGAAGGTTCTCTTCACGCGGTAGAGCGCGGTACGCGCATCGCCAATGATACGGCCAAGGCCCTGGATCAGCTGACCGAAGGAGTGCAGAATGTGGCTCAGACCATCGAGGAGATCTCAACTGCCAGCGAGTCCCAGGCAGAATCTGTAAAGCAGGTGAACGAGGGAATTGGACAGATCTCAAGCGTTGTTCAGAGCAACTCCGCTACGGCTGAGGAAAGCGCCGCTGCCAGCGAGGAGCTGTCCAGTCAGGCTCAGATCTTAAAAGACCTGGTAGGACGTTTCGCACTGAGAAATACATCTGAGACAGATCTGCCTTCACAGCAGCATACAGTTTCTGATTTTGACAGTAATTTATCATATGGAGCAGATGAATACAGTGATAAATACTAAGTAATATATCTATATCTGAAATGCCTGGAGTGGTTTGGAATCACAATCATACTGCTTACAGGCATTTTTTGATAATATTGGTCAGATCCTATTAAAAAGGCGGACGAATGGATGGAGCATACAACGGATACGATAGAACAGTATTCAGAATGGATCAAATTCCTGGAAGGAACCACAGAAGATTATTTGTTTATCCTGAATATAACCACAGAAGAAATTTATTTTCCCGGTAAAATTTGTGAAACGTATAATCTGCCATGCAGTAAAAATAACCGGTACTGCATCAAGGATTTTGAAAAGATTGTATACAGCAGGGATTATGGGGAAGTAAAAAATGCATGGGAACAGATAAAACATGGGACAGTCACAGAATTTAATACAGAATGTCGCCTGATTGACCGGAACGGAGACAGGATCTGGGTCAGTGTCAGAGGAAAATCCCGCTTAGAGAAAAATGGAACGTCAGAGGTGGTGATTGGAAGGATATCAGACACCGTTTTTGAACATAAGGTGGACTCTCTGACAGGGCTTCTCAACGGGGAATGTTTTTACCGGGATATAGAAAAGTTAGAAAAAGCAGGAAAAAAGGGATACCTCCTGATGCTTGGAGTAGATGAGCTCCAGGCCATCAACATGAAATATGGCAGAGGCTATGGGAATTATATTTTAAAAACCATCACAGCCATGATGGAGGAGGTTGTAGATCCATCCTATAAAATTTATCGGCTGGACGGAGACCGCTATGCCGTAAATCTGGAAGCGCAGAGGAGAAAAACAGTGGAGGAACTCTATACGTCGCTTCAGGAAAAGCTGGATCCTTATTGTACGGTATCAGGCGGCGCGGTCGCCTATGGCGAAAGAACAGAGGAAACCATAGAAACAGCGGAGATTCTGTACCAGTACGCAGAGACGGCGCTGGACCGCGCCAAGCGGTACGGAAAAAACAAACTGGTCTTTTTCTCGCCGGAAGATTATGAAAAAAGGCTGGATATCATCGATCTGCAGGAGGAACTAAGGGAATGTATCAAGTATGATTTTTTTGGATTTTATCTGTGCTATCAGCCGCAGATACAGCAGAAGGACTACAGCGTCTTTGGAGCAGAGGCTCTTCTCAGGTACAGTTCCCCTACCCGCGGAACCATCAGCCCTGAAATATTTATTCCCATCCTGGAACAGACCGACATGATGATACCGGTGGGAAAATGGGTGCTGGAGACGGCTTTAAAGCAGTGTAAACTCTGGAGAGAAACGCTGCCCAATTTCCATATAAGCGTAAATGTTTCCTACGTCCAGATGCGCAGCGAGGAGATCACGGGAATGGTGCTGGAACTGCTCAAAAAGACGGGACTGCCCGGCAGCTGCCTTACCCTGGAGATGACGGAAAGTATGCAGCTGCAGAATTACCAGTATTTTAACCGGATCTTTTACACATGGAAGAAACATGGGATACAGATCGCCATTGATGACTTCGGCACAGGATATTCCAGCCTGGGATATCTAAAAAGCATGGAAATCAATGAGGTAAAAATAGACCGCTGTTTTGTAAACAGGATCCAGCACAGCGCCTATAACTGCCGGCTGATCAGCAATATGATTGAACTGGCCCACAGCGCGCAGATCCGTGTCTGCTGCGAGGGGGTGGAAACAGAAGAGGAGCTTTCGGTCTTAAAGGAGATGGAACCGGATCTCTATCAGGGCTATTTGTTTGCGAAACCCTATGAGACCGGAGAGTTTGAAGAATACTATATAAAGGAGGACAGCCCCCGCTATAAAGACTGCAGGGAGCGCCAGAAGCATTTCATGGAACTCTCCTGCACCGGGAAAGAGAGGAACATACCTGAGGCAGAGGAACAGGAAAACATGGAGATTATCGTGGAGTCGATGGATGAAATCGTTTTTGTCAGCGACATTGACAGCTATGAGCTCTATTATATAAATCCTGCCGGACGCAGATTTACGGGAATCCGCGACTATAAGGGAATGAAATGCTATAACGTGATCCAGGGGCGCAAGGAGCCCTGTGAATTCTGTACAAACAGTAAGATCAGCAATGAAAAATTCTATTTGTGGGAGCAGGAAAATACCTTTCTGGGACGTCATTTTCTGCTTAAAGACAAGCTGATTTCATGGAAAGGAAAAAAAGCCCGCCTTGAGATCGCCATCGATATCACAGACAGAGAGTATGTAAGCGAGGATATTCAGTCGAAGCTGGATTTTGGGACAAATGTGGTATCCTGCATCAGACTGCTGGCGGATGGCTCCAGTGTGTCAGAGGGAATAGGGAAGGGACTGCAGTCCATCGGGGAATTTTACAGAGCGGACCGCGCGTATATGCTGACGGCTGATAAGGGGGGAGCTTTCTGGAACTGTGCCTTTGAATGGTGCGGGGATGGCATTCTTTCAGGAAAGGAAGAACTTCAGAATATCCCGTCCCATGCTCTGCACAGATGGGTGGAAGAATTTAATAAAGGAGAGCCGTCTGTGGTTTTGAATCTGGATTCAATACGAAAGGACTGCCCGGAGGTATGGGAGATCATGAGCCGCAGGGGAACCCGCCGCCTGCTTGCCGCGCCGGTTAAAAAAGATAAAAAAATAGTCGGCTTGATCGGCATAGACAATCCCCGTCACTGCCATAAAGATGTTTCTGAACTTTGCATTATGGCATATCTTCTGAGAAACCAGGCAGGTAATGAAGATACTGCCCCTGGTGCCGGTTGTTTGGGAGAGATTGATGGTTTGGTTATTGGAACTTGGGGGGGGGGGTATAAAGAAACCATTAAGAATACGCCGGGTAACGAGGTGAGGGAACACCGGATGGAGGGGAAATTTCCGGCGCGGCACTGTCTGCAGGGAGCCGCGCCGCGGTACAGAGACCACGTCCACTGACCTGCTGAAACGATCCGGCAAAAGGAGCAGTCTCTGGCGGCTGTGGTCTTAAGCGTATCTTTCGCATTGCGGTTTTGCGGCGTCTATGCTATAATCCAAGAAATGTAAAGGTATAAAGCAATGAAAGAGAGTTAATGAAACACATGAATGAGAAAGAGATCGGATTAGTGCCGCAGAATGAACCGGACAGACAGTATTATTTTATAGAGCGGGCCAGCAGGCTGTTAAAAGAGCGGTTTGAGAAGATGGTTGCATCAGGAGAGGCAGAGACCATTTACGGGAAAGAACAGCTTGAACACTTACTTGATAAGAAACGGTACGGAACCTTCCATATAACCACCTTCGGCTGCCAGATGAACGCAAGAGACTCGGAGAAGCTCTTAGGCATCTTAGAGGCTGTCGGCTATGAGTCCGTGGATACGGAGGAGGCAGACTTTGTTCTCTACAACACCTGTACAGTCCGGGAAAATGCCAACTTAAGAGTATACGGCCGTCTGGGCCAGTTAGGAGCCAGAAAGAAAAAGTATCCCCACATGATGATCGCTCTGTGCGGCTGCATGATGCAGGAAAAGGAGGTGGTGGAGAAGATCAAAAAGAGCTACCGCTACGTAGATCTGATCTTCGGCACCCATAATATTTTCAAGCTGGCGGAGCTGGTAAGCGCCTGCCTGGAGGCGAGGGAAGAGGAAACTGAAAGGGAAGAAGCGGGCCTTCACGCCAGACACCGGATGGTGGTGGATGTGTGGAAGGATACGGATATGATTGTAGAGGATCTTCCCGTGGAGCGGAAATATCCCTTTAAGTCTGGAGTCAACATCATGTTCGGCTGCAATAATTTCTGCAGCTACTGCATCGTGCCTTATGTAAGAGGCAGAGAGCGCAGCAGAAAGCCGGAGGAAATAATAAAAGAAATCAAAAGGCTGGTGGCAGACGGCGTGGTGGAGGTTATGCTCTTAGGACAAAATGTAAATTCCTACGGCAAGAACCTGGAGACGCCCATGACCTTTGCACAGCTTTTACAGGAGGTGGAAATGATCGATGGTCTGGAGCGGATTCGCTTTATGACATCCCATCCCAAGGATCTCTCAGATGAGCTGATCCAGGTAATGGCCCAGTCAAAGAAGATCTGCCGTCATCTCCACCTGCCCCTGCAGTCAGGAAGCTCCCGGATCCTAAAAGTCATGAACCGCCATTATACAAAGGAGCAGTTCTTAGCGCTGGCAAAGAAGATAAAGACGTCTATTCCGGATATCTCTCTGACAACGGATATTATTGTAGGTTTTCCCGGAGAGACTAATGAGGATTTCGAGGAGACTCTGGATGTAGTGAGAAAGGTTCGCTTTGACAGCGCCTTTACCTTCATCTACTCCAAGCGTACCGGCACACCGGCGGCTTCGATGGAAGGCCAGGTGCCGGAGGAGGTGGTTAAGGCCCGTTTTGACCGGCTGTTAAAAGAGGTTCAGGAGATTTCCGCAGAAGTCTGCGGCCGGGATGTGCATACGGTACAGCAGGTGCTGGTGGAGGAGGTCAACGACCATTCCCCCGAACTTGTGACCGGACGTATGTCTAATAACACAGTGGTTCATTTTCCGGGCGATGCCTCTATGATCGGCACGCTTAAAGACGTATATCTGGAAGAGAGCCGGGGCTTTTACTATATGGGCCGGATCTATCAGGACTAAGGGAGGAATCACCGTGGAGATCGATTATTCACAGCTGTCTCCCATGATGCGGCATTACATGGAGACAAAAAAGGAATACCCGGACTGTATTCTCTTTTACCGTCTGGGAGACTTTTATGAAATGTTCTTTGACGACGCCCTGGCTGCTTCAAAAGCGCTGGAAATCACTCTGACGGGAAAGGAGTGCGGCCTTAAGGAGCGGGCACCCATGTGCGGCGTTCCCTACCATGCCGTCGACTCCTATTTAAACCGCCTGGTGCAGAAGGGCTACAAGGTAGCCATTGCCGAGCAGATGGAGGATCCGAAGCTGGCAAAGGGCCTTGTGAAGCGCGAGGTGATCCGGGTGGTAACTCCCGGCACCATTACCAGCGCCCAGGCTCTGGATGAGACGAAAAATAATTATCTGATGGGCGTTGTGTATTTAGACGGCCGCTACGGCATTTCCACTGCGGACATCAGTACGGGAGAATTCCTGGTGACAGAGGTAGAATCAGACAGGGAGCTGTTTGATGAAATCAATAAGTTTTCTCCTTCGGAGATTATCTGCAACAACGCCTTTTATATGTCAGGGGTGGACCTGGAGGATCTGAAGAACCGCTATAATATGGCCATCTCTGCCCTGGACAGCCATTTCTTCGGAGACGAGTCCTGCAGGAAGATACTGAAGGAGCACTTTAAGGTAGGCTCTCTAAGCGGTCTGGGACTGGAGGACTACGGCACCGGCATCATTGCCGCAGGAGCGGTGATGGAATATATGTATGAGACTCAAAAGAGCACACTGGAGCACATTACGGCCATCACCCCCTATTCCACGGGTCAGTACATGGTGATCGACACCTCCACCAGACGGAATCTGGAGCTGGTGGAAACCATGCGTGAAAAGCAGAAGAGAGGCACGCTCTTATGGGTTCTTGACAAGACGAAAACCGCCATGGGAGCCAGACTTCTGCGCAGTTTTATTGAGCAGCCCCTGATCCACCGGTCAGAGATCCTCCGCCGTCAGGATGCGGTGGAGGAACTGAACATGAATTATATTTCCAGGGAAGAACTGGGAGAGTATCTGAACCCGGTGTACGATCTGGAGCGTCTCATCGGCCGGATCAGCTACAAGACGGCCAGCCCCAGGGATCTGATTGCCTTTAAGACCTCCCTGGAAATGCTGCCCCATATCAAGAAACTGTTAAAGGAATTTTGCTCCGACCTTTTAAGGGAATTGGAGGACGGGCTGGATCCGCTGGAAGATCTGTGGGATCTGATCGACCGCTCTATCGTAGAGGATCCGCCTATTACCGTCCGCGAAGGCGGCATCATCAAAGAAGGCTATCATGAGGAGGCAGACCGGCTGCGCAGCGCCAAGACAGAGGGAAAGACCTGGCTGGCCCAGCTGGAGGCAAATGAGAAGGAAAAAACGGGGATCAAGACCCTGAAGGTCAAGTATAATAAGGTATTCGGTTATTATTTTGAGGTCACCAATTCCTTTAAGGATATGGTGCCGGCGTACTTTGTCCGTAAGCAGACCCTTACAAACGCCGAGCGGTTTACCACAGATGAGTTAAAGCAGCTGGAGGATGTGATCCTGGGGGCTGAGGAGAAACTGGTAGCCCTGGAATACGACCTGTTCTGCGGTGTGAGAGACGCCATCGCCGCGCAGGTGGTACGGATCCAGCAGACGGCCAGAGCCATTGCGGGAACGGATGTGTTCTGTTCTCTTTCCTCTGTAGCCACCCGCCGCAACTATGTAAAGCCATCCATCAACGAAAAGGGTGTGATCCACATCAAAAACGGCCGCCATCCGGTGGTGGAACAGATGATGCGGGACGATCTGTTTGTGGCAAATGACACCTTCCTGGACAATGGAAAGAACCGCCTTTCCGTGATAACCGGCCCTAATATGGCGGGAAAATCCACCTATATGCGCCAGGTGGCGCTGATTGTCCTTATGGCTCAGCTGGGAAGCTTTGTGCCGGCTCAGGAGGCGGAGATCGGCATCTGCGACCGGATCTTTACCCGTGTGGGAGCTTCTGATGATCTGGCCAGCGGCCAGAGTACCTTTATGGTGGAGATGACCGAGGTAGCAAATATCCTGCGTAATGCTACCAGAAACAGCCTTCTGGTGCTGGATGAGATCGGCCGGGGAACCAGTACCTTTGACGGGCTTTCCATCGCCTGGGCAGTGATCGAACATATCAGCAGTACAAAGCTATTAGGGGCCAAGACGCTGTTTGCCACGCATTATCATGAACTGACGGAGCTGGAAGGCACCATAGCAGGGGTGAAAAATTACTGCATAGCGGTGAAGGAGCAGGGAGACGATATCGTGTTCCTGCGAAAGATTGTCCGGGGCGGCGCTGATAAAAGCTACGGTATTCAGGTAGCCAAACTGGCCGGAGTGCCGGACTCCGTGATCAGCCGGGCCAGGGAGATCGCCGGCGATCTGAGTGAACATGATATCACCTCCAGAGCCAGAGAGATTGCCCAGGCCAACGCCAATACAGCCCAGCATAAGGCGGTGCCAAAGCCCGATGAAGTGGATCTGCAGCAGCTTACCTTCTTTGACACAGTAAAGGATGATGATATTATAAAGGAGCTGGATGGTCTGGAACTTTCCACAATGACGCCCATTGACGCCATGAATACCCTGTACCGGCTTCAGACAAAGCTGAAAAACCGATGGAAGGAGTAAATATACATGAATTTTCATATACTCACCCTGTTTCCTGATATGGTCATGGACGGTTTGGGAACCAGTATCACCGGCCGGGCGATGGAAAGCGGAGCAATCGGGGTAGAGGCAGTGGATATCCGTGCCTATTCAAAAGATAAGCACCGCCATGTAGACGACGCCCCTTACGGCGGCGGAGCCGGTATGGTGATGCAGCCGGGGCCGGTATGCGACGCCTATGAGGATCTGTGCCGCCGTCTGGGAAAACGCCCCAGAGTGATCTATATGACGCCTCAGGGCAGGGTTTTTGATCAGAAGATCGCAGGTGAACTGGCCGGGGAAGAGGATCTTGCGTTCCTCTGCGGCCACTATGAGGGCATTGATGAGCGCGCCCTGGAGGCTATAGGGGCAGAGTATCTGTCCCTGGGCGATTTTGTCCTTACCGGCGGCGAACTGCCTGCCATGGTGATGATCGACTGTATTTCCCGCCTGGTTCCGGGGGTTTTGGGAAATGGGGATTCCGCAGAGGTAGAGTCCTTTTACGACAACCTTTTAGAATATCCCCAGTACACCCGGCCGGAGATCTATGAGGGCCGGGCGGTGCCGGAGGTGCTTCTTACCGGCCATCACAGAAACATTGAAGCCTGGAGGCGGGAGCAGTCCATCCGCAGAACCCTTGAGCGCAGACCGGATCTGCTGGCTGAGGCAAACCTGACTCTTAAGGAGCAGAAATTTTTAGAACAGCTGCGCGAAAAGGAAGATCAGGAAGGGGACTTAAAGGAGATAGAGGAGCTGATCGGAAAATGTGTGGATTCTGAGGCCGGAGAAACTGCCGGAAAACAGATCCGCAGGCATATGGCTCTTGTAAAGAAGCTTCTGAATGAAAAGCAGTGCACGGCACAGGAACTGAAGGGATATTTTAAAGTATTGTCCCTTCAGAGCGGCAGCCCTCAAATAAAATCATAACGATTTAGGATGGGACATCTTCTCAGTTCCATAAAACTAAAGAAATAGGAGTGAATGAATTTTGGATCTATCAGGTGATACGGTCGGTATACGTTTGGTGTTAGTAGTGGTCTGTCTGGGGCTTTCGGCGTTTTTCTCATCATCGGAAACCGCCCTTACAACGGTGAATCTGATTCGTATGCGAAATCTTGCAGACAATGGCAATAAGGCAGCTTGCTGGGTACTGAAGGCCAGAAAGGATCAGAGCAAGATGCTGGGCGCCATCCTGATCGGCAACAATGTGGTCAACCTTTCCGCGTCTGCCATCCTTACAGTGCTTGTGACGGATGTGATGGGAAGCGAGGCAGTGGGAGCGGCAACCGGCATACTGACGCTTCTTGTACTGCTTTTTGGCGAGGTTACGCCAAAGACAGTAGCCACGCTGGATGCAGAGAAGAATGCCCTGCGCTTCGCCCATCTGATCTGCGTGCTTATGACTATACTGACACCGGTAATCTATATTGTAAATCTGCTGTCCGGGGGAGTTTTGCGCATCCTTGGCGTGGATCCTGACAAACCGGCGGACAGCTTCACAGAAGATGAACTGAGGACGATTGTAGAGGTGGGGCATGAAAAGGGAGTAATCGAGTCTGAGGAAAAAGAGATGATCAATAATGTGTTTGATCTGGGCGATTCTGTTGCCCGCGATATCATGGTTCCCAGGATCGACATGGCCCTTGTGGATGTAGAGGCGTCCTATGAGGAACTGATGGATATTTTCAGAAAGGACCATTACACCCGGCTTCCCGTTTATGAGGATAATACAGACAATATCATCGGCATTATCAATATGAAGGATCTGATTCTTTTGGAGGACAGGACGCATTTTTCCATCCGGGATTATCTGCGTCAGCCCCTTTTTACCTTTGAATCCAAGAAACTTTCCGAGCTGATGATCGAGATGCGCAAGACCTCCAACAATATCGTCATTGTTTCCAATGAGTACGGAGCCACCGCAGGCCTCATTACTCTGGAGGACATTCTGGAGGAGATCGTGGGGGATATACGGGATGAATTTGATGAGGACGAGGAGGACGAGTTAAAGGAACTGTCTGATGGCGAATATATGGCTGACGGCTCCATGAATCTGGATGATTTCAATGACCGTCTGGGGCTGGATCTTCAGTCAGAGGATTTTGATTCGGTGGGAGGTTTTATGATCGACCGTCTGGAGCATCTGCCCAAGGAGGGAGAAGAGGTGAACACGGACAAAGTCCGTCTGGTGGTGGAGAAGGTCAATAAAAACAGGATCAGCAAAGTCCATATTTATGTCAAAAAACCACTTGCAAATTAAGAGGGAGTATGGTACACTGATACCGTTGTGACAAAGAATAGATGGTCCTCTGTTACTGAATTGCGGTGAATCCGTTTTACCTCATAGAGTATTAAGAACATCCAATAGACGAAGGAGGTTCACACCATGAACGAAATTATCAAGAATATCGAAGCAGCACAGTTAAAGGAAAGCGTACCAAGCTTCAACGTAGGTGATACCGTAAAGGTATACAACAAGATCAAAGAGGGAAACCGCGAGAGAATCCAGATCTTTGAGGGCGTTGTGATCAAGAGACAGAACGGCGGAGCAAGAGAAACCTTCACTGTAAGAAAGAATTCCAACGGCATCGGCGTTGAGAAGACATGGCCTTTACATTCCCCAAGCGTTGACAACATCGAAGTAGTACGCAAGGGTAAGGTAAGAAGAGCAAAACTGAACTACTTAAGAGACAGAGTAGGCAAGGCTGCCAAGGTAAAAGAATTAGTTAAATAAGTAAGAAGCGCGAAAAGGGGACAATGAAAATTGTCCCCATTTTGATAGCCGGGAAATGCATAAACCGGTCTGAAGGATTGAGGACAGAGTTGGATTTTTATATCAATGAGGAAACTGCCTGGCTGCGAAAAAGTGTCAGCTGGATCGTAAATGTTGTGGTAGTCCTGGCCTGTGCCTGGTTTTTGGTCTATGGCTTTGGAGAGCAGGTAAAGGTGTCGGGAAATTCCATGCAGCCTGTTTTAGACGGGGGCGATGTGGTGCTTACAGACCGGCTTTCCTATGTGATAGGGAAACCCCAGCGCTTTGACATCGTAGTCTTTGAACGGGAGGATGGAAAGAAGAATGTAAAGAGGGTTATCGGCCTTCCCGGTGAGACGGTACAGATCAAAAACGGAATCGTTTTGATTGACGGAGAGCCGCTTAAGGCGCCCGCACAGCTGGAACAGGTCTCGCTGGCAGGAAGGGCCGAATCGCCTGTCCAGTTATCAGACGGGGAGTACTTTCTTCTGGGAGATAACCGGGACAGCAGCGAGGACAGCCGTTTTGCCAATGTGGGGAATGTGACCCTGGAGCAGATTTCGGGAAAGGTGTGGCTGCGTTTCCTGCCTCTTTTAAAGATTGGATTTATTTCCGGAAAAGAAAGGAGTTAGAGCGATGAACATACAGTGGTATCCGGGCCATATGACAAAGGCCAGACGGGCGATGAAAGAGGATATGAAGCTTATTGACCTGGTGATCGAGCTGGTGGACGCCAGAGTGCCGTTTTCCAGCCGCAATCCCGATATCGATGAGCTGGCGGCTGGAAAGGCCAGGATGGTTCTGCTTAATAAGGCGGATCTGTCAGATGAGGGAAAAAATGCCGCCTGGGCTTCCCTCTTTGAATCAAGAGGCATCCATGTGGCAAAGATCGACGCCAGAAACAAGGGCAGCCTAAAGCAGGTTCAGGCCGTGATTCAGGAGGCGTGTAAGGAAAAGATCGAGAGAGACCGCCGCAGAGGTATCTTAAACCGTCCCATCCGAACCATGGTAGTGGGAATCCCAAATGTAGGAAAGTCCACTTTTATCAATTCCTTTGCAGGAAAGGCCTGTGCCAAGACGGGAAACAAACCGGGCGTTACCAAGGGAAACCAGTGGATCCGTTTAAACAAAACATTGGAACTTCTGGATACGCCGGGTATCCTCTGGCCCCGGTTTGAGGATCAGACAGTGGGTCTTCATCTGGCTCTGATCGGCTCCATCAATGACCAGATCCTGAATAGGGACGAACTGGCCTGGGAACTGATCCGGCTTTTGGAGGAGGTCTATCCCGGCGTGCTGAAGGAACGATATGGTCTGACGGAAGAGGAGTCTGACGAAGAAAAGGGGCCCTGGGTTTCTCTTTCCAAAGAAGAACAGAACCTTTGTGCCAGTTATATGCTGGAGCAGATCGCCCGGAAACGTTCCTGTCTGATCAGGGGCGGCGAACTGGATTTGGCCAGGGCCGCGGCTCTTTTATTAGATGATTTTCGCTCCGGCAAGCTGGGGCGGCTGAGCCTGGAGCAGGCGCAGGATTATAAGGACAGGGTGAAATAATGGCGCGTGAATTAAAGGGAGAACGTCTGGAGAAGGAGCTTGCCAGACTGGAGGCAATGAGAGCCTACGAGAGAGAATATGGGGATTTTTCCCTGATCTGCGGCATCGATGAGGCAGGAAGAGGGCCCTTGGCAGGGCCGGTGACGGCTGGAGCGGTAATTCTGCCCAAAGACTGCCAGATTCTGTATCTGAACGATTCCAAGAAACTTTCAGAAAAACGCAGAGAGGAGCTGTTTGCAGAAATCAAGGAAAAGGCTGTGGCCTGGTGCGTGAAAACGGCTTCTCCTGCCCGGATCGACGAGATCAATATTCTCCAGGCTACCTATGAAGCTATGCGTGAGGCGATTGCAGGCCTGGGAGTGGTTCCGCAGCTGCTTTTAAACGATGCGGTGAATATCCCACAGGTGGAAATTTTGCAGGTGCCTATCATAAAAGGCGATGCCAAAAGCGTGTCTATTGCGGCAGCCAGTATCCTTGCAAAGGTGACAAGGGATCACATGATGGCAGAATATGACGCCATTTATCCGGGCTACGGCTTTGGGAAGCATAAGGGCTACGGTACAGCGGCTCATATCCAGGCGTTAAAGGAGCTTGGGCCCTGTCCCATCCACAGAAGGACGTTTATAAAGAACTTTAGTACAGAAACATAGCAGGGGAAATGGATGAATAAAAGAGAAACAGGCAGCCGTTACGAGGAAGCAGCGGCTGCCTTTCTGCAAAAACAGGGCCTGACGCTGCTGGAAAAAAATTTCCGCAGCCGCTTCGGGGAGATTGATCTGATCTTAAAAGACGGGGCGTATCTGGTATTTACAGAGGTAAAATACAGGGCTGACGGCAGTCTGGGTTACCCCCTTGAAGCTGTGGATCTGCGAAAACAGAAGCGGATCCGCGATACAGCCCGGTATTTTATGTATATTCGTAAGATACCGGAGGATACACCCTGCCGCTTTGATGTGGTGGGGTTCACTGGGGGAAACCTTCAGTGGATTTTGGATGCTTTTTAGGAACGCGCCGGATGCTGTGCGGGCTGTGGAAGAGACCGGGAAAGGAGAATGTGAGGCATGATTCCATGGAATTATAAAAACAGGGAAGCAATACTGGATACAGAGGAAGTCGGAGGAGTTCCCTACCTGTCCTTCCGGGCGCTGAAGAAAACAGGGCTGGTGGCGGATGGGTTTTCTACACGACTGGGCGGCGTCAGCAAAGGGGACTGTGCTGCGATGAATTTCTCCTACACAAGAGGGGATGATCCGTCTGATGTGCTGGAAAACTTTACCAGGATGGCCGCTGCACTGGGAGTGGAGCGGGATCGGATGGTGGTTTCCTGGCAGACCCATACGGTTCATGTCCGGCAGATGACAGAGGACGATGCCGGAAAGGGAGTGATCCGGCCCAGAGAGTACCGGGATATCGATGGTATGATCACAGATGTGCCGGGGCTGACGCTTGTGACCTTTTACGCAGACTGTGTGCCCTTATACGTTGTGGATCCGGTTCACCGGGCTATCGGCCTGAGCCATGCAGGCTGGCGCGGCACGGTAAAGGGAATGGCCCGTGAAACGCTGAAGGCTATGAAAGAAGCCTTCGGAACACGGCCGGAGGATTTGACTGTCTGTATCGGCCCCAGCATCTGTAAGGATTGTTTTGAGGTGGGGGAAGAAGTGGTGGAGGAGTTTAAAAATGCCTTTGCGCCCAAATGGCATGATGCGCTGTTTGAAACGGGGAGGGCTCCGGGCAAATATCAGCTGGATCTCTGGAAGGCCAACGAGATCCTGTTTTCAGAGGAAGGGCTTAAAAGAGAGCAGATCCACACTACCAATATCTGTACCATGTGCAATCACGAATTTCTCTTCTCTCACCGGAAGGTGGGAGCAAAGAGAGGAACTCTGGCAGCGTTTCTGTGTCTGAGAGAATAAAAAAGTCCCGTCCGGGCAGATATTTGCGCCTGGGACGGGATTTTTGCATATACGTTCAATTTCGCTCTAACGTATTTCTCAAAGGCAATATGTGGTTTAGAGGGTCTGCTGTCTCTTCTTTACCAGTTTCTGGATCTTCTCGGTAGGAGACAGGGTAGCGCCGATGGAGCGGTCATGGTTCAGAGAGTTGATGATGGCAGCGGTGTACTTACTCATATCTGCCTCCAGATACCACTTGCGCTCTAAAAGCTCCTTGGGACGGTAATTTAAGTTGGTGGTGATTACATAATCCAGATAGCCCTTCTCAAAATACTCGTCGAATTTTTCAAGACCGTTGGTAAAGAGGCCGAAGGTACAGCATACGATCGCCTTGGCGGCTTTTCTCTCCTTTAATTCCTTGCAGGTATCCAGCATACTTTCGCCGGAGGAGATCATGTCGTCAATGATCAGAACGGTCTTGCCCTCTACGGAGGAGCCTAAAAACTCATGGGCTACGATGGGGTTGCGCCCGTTTACTACCTTGGAGTAGTCCCGGCGCTTATAGAACATACCCATATCCACACCCAGGTTATTTGCCAGGTAAACGGCGCGGTTCATAGCGCCTTCGTCCGGGCTGATAACCATTAAGTGCTCCTTGTCGATCTTTGTGTCTGTATCGTGGGAGAAGAGGGTCTTTACAAACTGGTAGGTAGGCAGGAAGTTGTCAAAACCGTACAGAGGGATGGCGTTCTGCACTCTGGGATCGTGGGCATCAAAGGTAATGATGTTTTCCACGCCCATGGCTACCAGTTCTTCCAGAGCCATGGCGCAGTCCAGGGACTCGCGCTTGGTGCGCTTGTGCTGGCGGCTCTCATAGAGGAAGGGCATGATCACATTGATCCGGTGGGCGGTGGAGGAGCAGGCGCCGATAATGCGCTTCAGATCCTGATAGTGGTCGTCCGGGGACATATGATTGGTGTAGCCGCATACGCTGTAAGGAATGCTGTAGTTCATCACGTCCACCATTACGAAAATATCGGTTCCGCGGACGGATTCATTGATCACAGCCTTTGCTTCGCCTGTGCCGAATCTGGGGCACTGGCAGTCTAACAGGTAGGAATCCACGTCATAACCGCGATAGCGCAGGTCTGCCTTGCGCCGTGTCAGCTCCTCGATGTCATTGCGGCGGAACTGCACGATATGGTCGTTGACCTTAGAGGCAAAATCCCGGCAGCTTTCCAGTGCGGCCAGTTTCAGAGGCGCAACAGGGAGAGAATCATTAAATACGAAATTGTTAGCCATGAAAGCTTTACTCCTTTGTTGATTGTAGTGACGATTTTTCCCTACAGGACGCTTAAAAATACATAGTCCCGTGAGGGCATACATTATGATATATACCATTTCCCGGCAGTCCGGTCAAGGCTTTACAGGTATTTTACTAAAAAATACATCCTTTCACCGAAGATGTGCTCCCGGAAGTTGTCATTTACAAACATACGTAAAGTTGTTATGATAGAGAAAGAAAATATAAATCGAGGTTAAAGCAATATGAAAAAGAAACTGGAAGGCCATCGGATCTTAAAGGTAGATCCAGGTTCTATCGGCGAGGAACTGGAGCTGGAGCCGGGAGACTGTGTCCTTACTATAAATGGAAATACAATACAGGATATTTTCGACTACGAATACTATGTAAACAGCCCTTCCATGATCATGACAGTCCGCAAGGCAGACGGGGAGGAGTGGGAGCTTGATATCGAAAACGATTATGAAGATCTGGGGCTTACCTTTGAAAATGGTCTGATGAGCGACTACCGCTCCTGCAGCAACAAGTGCATTTTCTGTTTTATCGACCAGATGCCTCCGGGGATGCGGGAGACTCTCTATTTTAAGGACGACGATACCCGCCTGTCCTTTCTTCAGGGCAATTACGTTACCTTGACCAACTTAAAGGAGCAGGATATTGAGCGCATCATCCGCTTTAAGCTGGCTCCCATCAATATTTCCGTCCAGACCACTAACCCGGCACTGCGCTGCAAAATGCTGAATAACCGCTTTGCAGGCAGGGCGCTTCAGATGATTGACCGTCTTTTTGAGGCGGGAACGCCCATGAATGGCCAGATTGTTCTCTGCAGGGGCGTCAACGACGGGGACGAGCTTAAGCGTTCCATTGAGGATCTGACGAAGTATATCCCCTGTATGCAGAGTGTGTCTGTGGTGCCGGTGGGGCTTTCAAGGTTTCGCGACGGCCTGTATCCTCTGGAACCTTTTACCAGGGAAGATGCCTGCCGGGTGATCGACCTCATTGAGGAGTGGCAGAAGAAAATATATAAGGAGCACGGCATCCATTTTGTCCACGCCAGCGACGAGTGGTACATCCTGGCAGAGCGGCCTCTTCCTGAAGAAGAGCGCTATGACGGTTACATCCAGCTGGAAAACGGCGTGGGTATGCTGCGTCTGCTGGCGGCAGAGGTAGAGGAGGCTCTTGCAGGGCTTGAGGATGACGGAGCTAAGCATACCGTATCCATCGCAACCGGCCGGCTGCCGTACCCATATATAGAGAGGTACGCCGGCTGGATCAAAGAGAAATTTCCCGGCCGCACCATCCATATTTACCCCATCCGCAATGACTTTTTCGGCGAGTCCATTACGGTTTCCGGACTTTTGACCGGCCAGGACGTGATCGCCCAGCTTAAGGGCAGACAGCTGGGAGAATATCTCCTCCTTCCCATCAATATGTTCCGCAGCGGGGAGACTACCTTCTTAGATGATCTCACGGCGGAGGATGCAGAAAAGGCTTTACAAGTAAAGGTGCGTATAGTAAAATCAAGCGGACGTGATTTTGTAAGAGCCGTCCTTTATCCGCAGCTGGAACCGGAGCCGGAGGAGGATGCGCCAGGTCCGGGAAGCGGCTACGGCTACGAGGGCTATGAGCTTGAGGAGCTGTCAGAAGAGATACAGGAGGAATATAAATGAGCAAACCAGTGGTAGCCATCGTAGGCAGACCCAACGTAGGAAAGTCTACGCTGTTTAATGTAATTGCGGGAGATACCATCTCCATTGTAAAGGATACGCCAGGCGTTACCAGAGACAGGATCTATGCGGACTGCAGCTGGCTGGATATGAATTTTACCATGATTGATACAGGCGGTATCGAGCCGGATACCAGTGATATCATCCTGTCCCAGATGCGGGAGCAGGCAGAGATCGCCATTGCCACGGCAGATGTGATCGTTTTTATCGTGGATGTGCGCCAGGGTCTGGTGGATGCGGATTCCAAGGTGGCGGATATGCTGCGCAAGTCCCGCAAGCCTGTTGTACTTGCGGTAAACAAGGTAGACAGCATCGCAAAGTTTGGAAATGACGTGTATGAGTTCTACAACCTGGGAATCGGAGATCCTGTTCCCGTTTCCGCTGCGTCCCGTCTGGGGATCGGAGATCTCTTAGATGAGGTGGTAAAGCATTTTGATGGAGTTTCCACAGAAGAAGAGGAGGACGACCGCCCAAGGATTGCAGTGGTAGGAAAGCCAAACGTAGGAAAATCTTCCATTATCAATAAGCTGTTAGGCGAGAACCGGGTAATTGTATCGGATATTGCGGGAACCACCAGAGACGCGGTGGATACGGAGATTGTGCACAACGGTGCCCCTTATGTGTTTATTGATACTGCGGGTCTGCGCCGTAAGAATAAGATCAAAGAGGAATTAGAGCGCTACAGCATCATCCGCACAGTAACCGCTGTGGAGCGGGCGGACATTGTGGTAGTTGTCATTGACGCCAAGGAAGGCGTTACGGAGCAGGACGCAAAGATCGCCGGAATCGCCCATGACCGTGGCAAAGGCATCATTGTGGCCGTTAATAAATGGGATGCCATCGAGAAAAATGACAAGACCATTTATCAGTATACAAATAAGATCCGGGAGACGCTGGCATTTATGCCATATGCGGAATTTATCTTCATTTCAGCCGCAACAGGCCAGCGCCTTCCAAAGCTCTTTGACATGATTGACATGGTTCGCCAGAATCAGAACCTGCGGGTGGCTACCGGTGTCCTCAACGAGATCATGACAGAGGCAGTGGCCATGCAGCAGCCGCCCTCAGATAAGGGAAAGCGGTTAAAGATCTACTACATGACTCAGGTTGCTGTCAAGCCGCCGACGTTTGTGGTCTTTGTAAATGACAAGGAGCTGATGCATTTCTCCTATACAAGATATCTGGAGAATCAGATCCGCAGCGCGTTCGGCTTTAAGGGAACATCCTTAAAATTCATCATCCGGGAACGGAAGGAAAAAGATCAGTAATACAAGGGGAAGAAAGAGATGGAACGGATCATTTGTCTGGCCGCCGGCTATTTGTGCGGCCTGTTTCAGACCGGCTATATTTATGGAAGGCTTCATGGGATTGATATACGAAAATATGGAAGCGGCAATTCCGGCAGCACCAATGCCCTGCGGGTTATGGGAAAGAAGGCAGGACTGTTCGTATTTCTGGGAGATTTTTTAAAAACGGCAATCCCATGCTTTCTGGTACGTCTGCTTTTTAAGGATCAGCCGGAGCTTATCTATGTCTATATGCTCTATACGGGTCTTGGTGTGGTTCTTGGGCATAATTTTCCCTTTTATCTGGGATTTCAGGGCGGCAAGGGCATCGCTGCCACGGCGGGGATCATTTTCTCCGTCGACTGGCGGCTGACGGCGATCTGTCTGGCCTGCTTTATCCTGATCGTGGCCGTGACGCGGTATGTGTCGCTGGGTTCTCTGGTGGTATCGTCCATTCTCCTTGTCTGGAATATCGTCATGGGCCTTCACGGCGCCTACGGCCTTACAGCCGGGGAGGTCTGGGAATTTACGGCTGTGACCTGCGTGATTACTGCCATGGCATTCTGGCGTCACAGAGCCAATATCGGACGCCTTTTAAAAGGTACGGAGAATAAGGTGGGCGCAAAGAAGGAAAGCGCCCCAAAGCCGCAATAAAAATAACAGGAGGGATACCATATGGCTAAGATCGGAGTGATCGGTTCGGGAACCTGGGGGACGGCTCTGGCGGTGCTGCTTTCAGGAAACGGACACCAGGCGGAGCTTTGGTCCGCCGTTCCTGCGGAAGTGGAAGCGCTTACCGCCACAAGACGCCATCCTAATCTGGGAGATACGCCGATTCCGGAGAATATAAGAATCACAGGCGACTTACAGGAGGCCATGGAAGAAAAGGAACTTCTGGTTCTTTCCGTACCGTCCGTCTATGTACGGGAGACCGCAGGGAAAATGGCCCCTTTTCTGAAAAAAGGGCAGGTTGTGACCAATGTGGCAAAGGGAATTGAGGATGGTTCTTTAAAGACGTTGTCTGAGGTAATCGAGGAGGAGCTGCCTGCGGCTTGTGTGACCGTTCTTTCCGGCCCCAGCCATGCGGAGGAGGTCAGCCGCGGCCTTCCCACTACCTGTGTGGCGGGGGCTCATAAAAAGGAGGACGCGGAGCTTGTGCAGTCTCTGTTTATGAGCCGGGTATTCCGCGTATATACCAGCCCGGATATGCTTGGCATCGAACTGGGAGGGGCCCTGAAAAATGTGATTGCACTGGCAGCCGGAATCGCAGACGGCCTGGGCTGCGGAGACAATACAAAAGCGGCCCTGATTACCAGAGGAATTGCGGAGATTACACGGCTTGGAACCGTCATGGGCGGCCGTCCGGAGACCTTTTCCGGTCTGACCGGCATCGGGGATCTGATCGTTACCTGCGCCAGTATGCACAGCCGCAACCGCAGGGCCGGTATCCTGATCGGAAAGGGCTATACCATGGAAGAAGCCATGAAGGAAGTGAATATGGTGGTAGAGGGCGTATATTCCGCCAGGGCTGCAAGAGCACTTTCTGAAAAATATCAGGTTTCCATGCCGATTGTGGAGCAGGTAAACCAGGTTTTATTTGAGGGAAAGTCTGCAAAGGACGCCCTTTATGAACTGATGCTCAGGGATCGGCGGATGGAGAATTCTGATCTTGTATGGAAGGCATAATGAAAAAAAGATCCGTTTAAGCGGCAAAATTGCGCTTACTGTCTAAAAAAGGTTGACAAGGTATCGCTAAATTTTTATAATGAAAAAAGCTTTAATACAGCAAAGCATTATAATCGTGCAGTGAATGACGTGTGAAAGAAAAGAGAAAGGTGAAAACTCTTTCCTGAAATATGTCAGGCGCAAGAGGAGGAGAACATTATGAAAAAGAGATTTTTAAGCGTAGGACTTGCGGCAGTGATGGCTGCGTCACTGACTGCCTGCAGCGGCTCCGGTTCCGCAGACGGCGCAAAGAGCCAGTCGGCAGGAGAAGAGAAGTCGGCAGACGGCACTGTATTTAAAATCGGCGGGATCGGCCCTCTTACAGGCGGTGCCGCCGTATATGGAGCAGCTGTACAGCACGGCACTGAGCTGGCGGTCAATGAGATCAATGCAGCAGGCGGTGTCAATGGCTATCCCATTGAGTTCCAGTTCCAGGATGATGAGCACGATGCCGAAAAGAGCATCAATGCTTACAATACATTAAAGGACTGGGGAATGCAGATATTAGTGGGAACCACTACATCCGCGCCCTGTGTGGCAGTGGCAGACAAGACGGCAGCAGATAATATGTTCCAGATCACTCCCTCCGGTTCAGCCGTAGAGTGTGCTGCCAATCCAAATGTATTCCGCGTATGCTACTCTGATCCGGATCAGGGAGCAGCTTCCGCTGCTTACATCGGCGAACATAAGCTGGCAACCAAGATTGCAGTGATCTATGACAGTTCCGACGTGTATTCCAGCGGCATCTATGAAAAATTTGCTCAGGAGGCTCCCGGACAGGGCCTGGAGGTAGTGGCGGCAGAGGCATTTACCGCTGACAGCAACAAGGATTTCTCCACACAGTTACAGAAGGCAAAGGATTCAGGCGCTGAGCTGGTATTCCTTCCTATCTATTACACAGAGGCTTCCCTGATCCTTCAGCAGGCTAATACCATGGGCTTTGCGCCTCAGTTCTTCGGCGTAGACGGTATGGACGGCATCCTGCAGGTAAAGGGCTTTGACACAAGCCTGGCAGAGGGCCTTATGCTTTTAACTCCATTTGCAGCTGACGCAACGGACGATTTGACGGTTAAGTTCGTAAAATCCTACGAGGAAGCTTACGGCGAAACTCCTATTCAGTTTGCGGCTGACGCATATGACGCGGTATACGCGGTAAAGGCGGCCTTAGAGGATGCAAAGGCAACTCCCGATATGTCTGTAAGCGACCTGTGCGATGCGATGAAAGTTTCCATGCTGAACATCAAGCTGGATGGACTTACCGGCGAGAGCATGACCTGGACCGAGGACGGAGAGCCGCATAAGGCACCTAAGGCAGTGGAGATCGTAAACGGTGCTTATTCTGTCATGGAATAAAATTTTTATAACAAAAAACCCGACGGAGGGTTGTCGAAAGACAGCCCTCCTGTTTGTAGGAAATAAATAAAGAGGTGTGTGTAAATGAGCTTTGTTAACTATTTGATCAACGGCGTCAGCCTGGGCAGTGTATACGCGATCATAGCCCTTGGATATACCATGGTATACGGGATCGCCAAGATGCTGAATTTTGCTCACGGCGATGTTATCATGATCGGAAGCTATGTGGTGTTTGTGGCAACAGGCTCCATGGGACTTCCCCCTTTGGCCGGCGTGCTTCTGGCAGTAGCCGCCTGCACAGTGCTGGGTGTTGTGATCGAGAGGGTGGCATATAAGCCTCTTCGCTCCGCCTCCCCGCTGGCGGTTCTGATCACTGCCATCGGTGTCAGCTATCTGCTTCAGAACGTGGCCCTTTTGATCTTCGGCGCGGATACAAAATCCTTTAAGTCCGTAGTAACTCTCCCGGCCCTGCGTCTGGCCGGCGGACAGCTGACTATTACAGGAGAGACCATAGTAACCATTGTCTCCTGTATTGTTATCATGATTGGCCTTGTGACCTTTATCAATAAGTCCAAGGCGGGGCAGGCAATGCTTGCCGTATCCGAGGATAAGGGAGCGGCTACTCTTATGGGCATCAATGTAAACGGCACCATCGCGCTGACCTTCGCCATCGGTTCCGCACTGGCGGCGGTTGCCGGCGTGCTTTTATGCTCCGCTTATCCGTCCTTAACGCCCTATACCGGCTCTATGCCGGGTATCAAGGCATTCGTGGCTGCCGTATTCGGAGGAATCGGCTCTATACCGGGAGCGTTTATCGGAGGAATCCTGTTAGGTATCATTGAGATTCTGTCTAAGGCATATATTTCCTCCCAGTTATCCGACGCGATTGTGTTTTCTGTGCTGATTGTTGTGCTGCTTGTAAAGCCCACAGGCATCCTTGGAAAGCAGATCAGAGAGAAAGTGTAGGTGTACCGGTATGAAGAGCAACGCAAAAAAGAAAACATTTATAAACAACATGATTACCTACGGTATGGTGATCGCAGCCTATCTCATTATGCAGCTTCTCATAAGCGGAGGCCATGTTTCCAGCCTGGTTAAAGGACTTCTGGTTCCTTTCTGCATCTATGTGATCATGGCCGTATCCTTAAACCTGACGGTAGGTATTCTGGGAGAATTAAGTCTGGGACACGCCGGCTTTATGTGTGTGGGCGCATTTACAGGGGCCCTTTTTTCCAAATGCATGAAGGGAGCCATGGATCCAACGCTGTCCCTGGTGATCGCCGTTTTGATTGGAGCGGCCGCTGCAGCTGTGTTTGGCATCCTCATCGGCATACCTGTGCTGCGTTTAAAGGGAGACTACCTGGCCATCGTTACCCTGGCCTTCGGCGAGATCATTAAAAACCTGGTCAATGCCATTTACCTGGGAAGAGATTCCGCCGGTTTCCATTTTTCCTTAAAAGATTCTCTGTCCCTGGGGCTGGCTCCTGACGGGGAGGTGCTCATCAAAGGCGCTCAGGGTATCACAGGCACGCCTCAGGCGGCTAATTTCACCATCGGCGTCATACTGGTGCTTATCACCCTGTTTATTGTTATGAATATCATAAATTCCCGAACAGGCCGGGCCATTATGGCGATTCGCGACAACCGGATTGCGGCTGAATCCATCGGTATCAATATCACAAAATATAAGCTGATGGCATTTTCTGTATCTGCGGCTTTGGCCGGAGTGGCAGGCGTGCTCTATGCGCACAATCTGACGACCCTGACCGCTCTTCCAAAGAACTTCGGCTACAATATGTCCATTATGATCCTGGTATATGTGGTTCTTGGCGGCATCGGAAACATCAGAGGCTCTGTGATCGCTACGGTGATCCTGTATATGCTCCCGGAGCTTTTAAGAGGCTTAAGCAGCTACCGTATGCTGATGTATGCCATCGTTCTGATCCTCGCCATGCTCTTTAACTCTGCGCCCCAGTTTGTGGCGCTCAGAGAGAGGATCGCTCAGAATTTCAGAAAGAAAGAGAAGGAGGCGGCATAATGGCACTGCTGGAAGTAAAGAACTTAAGCATTTCCTTCGGCGGTCTTAAGGCCGTTGACGGTTTCCATATTGATATTGAAAAGGGGCAGCTCTACGGCCTGATCGGCCCAAACGGAGCTGGAAAGACTACGGTATTTAACCTTCTGACCGGCGTTTATAAGCCTAATGCCGGGAGCATTGTCCTGGACGGGAAAAATATCACAGGAAGAAGCAACATTCAGATCAATCAGGACGGTGTGGCCAGAACCTTTCAGAATATCCGACTGTTTAAGGATATGTCCGTGCTTGACAACGTAAAAGCAGGGCTGCACAACCACTACCGGTATTCTGCGGTAGAGGGAATCTTCCGTCTGCCAAGGTATTTTAAGGTAGAAAGGGAGATGGATCAGGAAGCCCTTCGCCTTTTGGACGTCTTTGGCCTTGCAGATGAATGTGATTTCAAAGCCTCCAACCTTCCCTACGGCAAGCAGAGAAAGCTGGAGATTGCCAGGGCGCTGGCTACACAGCCAAAGCTGCTTCTGCTGGATGAGCCGGCGGCGGGCATGAACCCAAACGAGACGGCGGAGCTGATGGATACCATCCGCTTTGTGCGTGATACCTTTGATATGACCATTCTGCTGATTGAGCATGATATGAAGCTGGTAAGCGGTATCTGTGAGAAACTGACTGTACTGAACTTCGGACAGGTGTTAAAAGAAGGCCCTACCAGCGACGTGCTCCACGACCCGGAAGTGGTTAAAGCATATCTTGGCGAATAGGAGGAGAGGATATTATGGCTATGCTTGAAGTCAGAGACCTGGAGGTATATTATGGCATGATCCAGGCTTTAAAGGGAATCTCCTTTGATGTGGAGCAGGGAGAGATCGTGGCCCTGATCGGCGCAAACGGTGCAGGCAAGACCACCACGCTGCACACCATTACCGGTTTGTTAAACGCCAAGGCGGGAAAGATCGTCTATGAAGGAACCGATATCACCCGCATACCGGGCTATAAGCTGGTAAGCATGGGAATTGCCCACGTTCCTGAGGGACGGCGCGTATTTTCCAGTCTGACGGTTCTTCAGAACCTGAAAATGGGTGCATACACCCGAAAGGACAAAACCGAGATGGATGAGACGCTTAAGATGATCTATACGCGTTTCCCGCGTCTGGAGGAGAGAAAGAGCCAGCTGGCAGGAACACTTTCCGGCGGTGAGCAGCAGATGCTTGCCATGGGACGCGCCCTTATGAGCCATCCAAGGCTGATTGTTTTAGACGAGCCGTCCATGGGTCTGTCCCCGATCTATGTAAATGAGATCTTCGATATCATCCAGAAGATCAACCAGGACGGGACCACGGTGCTTTTGGTGGAGCAGAACGCAAAGAAAGCCCTTTCCATCGCACACAAGGCATATGTGCTGGAGACCGGCTCTATCGCCCTTTCCGGGGACGCCAAGGAGCTGATGAACAACGATCGGGTAAAGAAGGCATACTTAAGCGAGTAATACAAGTCAACCCCCTGTGCATATATTATAAAAACGTGCAAGGGGGTATTTTTATGGACAATTTTGATGTATACAGAGACATTGAGGCCAGAACCGGAGGCGAGATCTATATCGGCGTGGTAGGTCCGGTGCGGACGGGAAAATCCACGTTTATCAAGCGATTTATGGAGCTTCTGGTGCTGCCGGCCATGGAGGATGAAAATCTGCGGACCATAAGCCGCGACGAGCTTCCTCAGAGCGCGGCGGGAAAGACCATCATGACCACAGAACCCAAATTCATTCCAAAGGAAGCGGCAAAGATTACACTTGAGGATGGGATCCAGGCCAAGGTGCGGCTCATCGACTGTGTAGGCTTTATGGTAGACGGCGCTGCCGGCCATGTGGAAAACGGGGAGGAGAGGCTGGTGAAAACGCCCTGGTTTGACCATGAGATTCCCTTTACACAGGCGGCGGAGCTGGGCACCCGGAAGGTCATCGGGGATCATTCCACCATTGGAATCGTAGTTACTACGGACGGGTCCATCGGCGATATCAAGCGGCCCGGATACATAGGGGCGGAGCGCCAGACCGTAGATGAGCTTAAGGCTCTTGGAAAACCCTTTATCATCCTTTTAAATTCCCTGAAGCCGTATTCAGAGGAAACGGTTCGGCTGGCTAAGGAAATGGGGGAGGAATACGGGGTGTCCGTGCTGCCCGTGAACTGCGAGCAGTTAAAGAAAGAAGATATTTTTCATATTCTGGAACGCGTTTTGAAGGAATTTCCTGTAACGGAGGTAGATTTCCATATTCCCAAATGGCTGGAGATTCTTCCGTCCACCCACTGGCTGAAGGCCCAGGTGATCCAGACAGCCAGAGATATTTTGCAGAAGATAGGCCATATGAAGGATGTGGCCGCCAGGATTCAGGATGTCAACAGCCAGCCCGGAGCCGTAAAATCTATCTCCATCCGCAAGATGGAGATGGCAGACGGAAGCGTAGCCCTTCAGGTGGAAATGGATGACAGCCACTATTATCAGATCCTGAGCGATTATGTGGGGCTTCCCATCAGCGGAGAATACCAGCTGATGCAGACCTTAAGCGGTCTGGCCCGGATGCAGAAGGAGTATGAGAAGGTAAAAAATGCCCTGGCACAGGCAAGACTTAAGGGCTATGGGGTCATGATGCCGGAGCGCAGCGAGATCCTGTTAGATGAGCCACAGGTGATCCGTCACGGCAATAAATACGGAGTGAAAATGAAGGCGGAGGCTCCGTCTATCAATCTCATCAAGGCTCATATTGAGACAGAGATCGCGCCCATTGTGGGAAGCGAGCAGCAGGCTCAGGATCTGATTGCCTATATCAAGTCCAATGCCAGAGAGAGTGACGAAGGCGTGTGGAGCGCCAATATTTTTGGAAAATCCATTGAGCAGATCGTAGAGGACGGGATCCAGGCCAAGATCGCTCAGATGACGGAGGACTGCCAGATGAAGCTGCAGGATACGCTTCAGAAGATCATCAATGACAGCAATGGCGGAATGATCTGCATTATTATCTGACCATTCAGGCGAGTATCAGGAGGGTGTTTTATCATAATTCTTAAAAATGTATAAAACAACCAAAAATATTGCATTTTAAATGGATAATATGGTATAATATCTCTAAGTTTACAGAATATTACATTATTTCACCATACCATCCGTCTGTGCTTTTATCCGCGGATGATACGAATTTCAGAGGGGAGAATGCATATGAGACTAACCTTTATCGGAGCGGATCATGAAGTTACTGGAAGCTGTCATTTTCTTGAGGTCGGAGACTGCAGGGTGCTGATCGACTGCGGAATGGAGCAGGGAAACAATCCATATATCAATGCAGAGCTTCCGGTAAGCTACAGTCAGATCGACTATGTATTCCTGACCCACGCCCACATCGACCATGCGGGGATGCTGCCATGGATCTATGCCAGAGGCTTTAAAGGTCAGGTGATCACCACCTATGCCACCAGGGATCTGTGCGACATCATGCTGCGCGACAGCGCCCACATTCAGGAGATGGAGGCAGAGTGGAAGAACCGGAAGGCGCGCCGGGCCGGCAGGACGGAGGTAGAAGCCCTCTATACCATGGAGGATGCACAACAGGTGCTCCGCCATTTTGAGGGAGTCGCCTATGGTCAGATGTTTCGGCTCAACGACAACCTGACGCTGCGTTTTACGGATGTGGGTCATCTTCTGGGATCTGCCTCCATTGAGATCTGGGCAACAGAAGGGGATGAGACGCGCAAGATCGTATTTTCCGGCGATATCGGCAACAAAAACAAGCCCCTGATCCGGGATCCACAGTACATCACAGAGGCAGATTATGTGGTGATGGAATCCACCTACGGCAACCGGTATCACAAGCGGACCACAAGCTATATTGAAAGCCTTACAAGGATCATTCAGGAGACGCTGGATCGGTCGGGCAATGTGGTGATTCCCGCTTTTGCAGTGGGCCGTACCCAGGAGCTTCTGTATATGATCCGCCATATCAAGGAGCAGAAGCTGATTCACGGCCATGACGGTTTTCTGGTGTATGTGGACAGTCCTCTGGCTGTAGAAGCTACCCAGGTCTTTAAGGAAAATCTCATGGAATGTTATGATGAGGAGACAAAGGCCCTGGTAGAACAGGGGATCAATCCCATTGATTTTCCGGGCCTGCGGCTGTCCATCACCAGCGACGATTCTAAAAATATCAACTTTGACATGACTCCCAAGGTGATCATTTCTGCGGCAGGTATGTGCGATGCGGGCCGGATCCGCCATCATTTAAAGCATAACCTGTGGAGGCCGGAGTGCTCGGTGGTTTTTGCGGGCTATCAGGCAGAAGGAACCCTGGGGCGGCTTCTTCAGGACGGAGCCCCGGCGGTAAAGATCTTTGGCGAGGAGATCGATGTCAGGGCTCATATCGAGACCATTGACGGCATCAGCGGCCACGCGGACCGGGATGGCCTTTTAACCTGGATTCTGGCCTTTGAGAAACAGCCGGAGCATATATTTGTAGTCCATGGAAACGAAGAGTCCTGCACTTCCTTTACGGACACTCTGGCGAACCAGCTAAAGCTGGATGCAGACGCTCCTTATTCCGGTTCGCAGTTTGACCTTATAAGGAACTGCTGGATCTGCCGGACAGAGCCGGTGCTGGCAGAGAAGGAGAAAGAGACGGAGAGAAAGGCTGCCGGTGTCTATACCAGACTGGCAGATGCGGGAAGCCGGCTGATGGAGGTAATCAGCCACAATCAGGGCGGGGCCAACAAGGATCTGGCCCGGTTTACAGAACAGATCCTGGCGCTGTGTGAGAAATGGGACCGCTAGCCCAAAGGCGGCACGCCAGGAGCAGTGATAAAATAGATACAGGAGACATAAAACATGACAGAAGTACAGATCTATACAGATGGATCGGCCAGAGGCAACCCGGACGGTCCCGGAGGCTACGGCGTAGTGATGCATTACAGGGACAGAAACGGCGCTCTTCACGAGAAAACGCTGTCCGGCGGCTATGCGCGGACCACTAACAACCGGATGGAGCTGATGGCAGCCATCGTGGGACTGGAAACCCTAAACCGCCCCTGCGCGGTAGCCCTTTATTCTGATTCCAGGTATCTTACGGATGCTTTTAACAAACACTGGATTGAGGGCTGGGTGGCAAAGAACTGGAACCGGGGAAAAAGCGGGCCTGTAAAGAACATAGACCTGTGGAAACGACTTTTAAAGGCAAAAGAGCCGCATCAGGTCACATTTATCTGGGTCAAGGGCCATGCAGGCCATCCTGAAAATGAACGCTGCGACCAGCTTGCCACTTCTGCTGCAGACGGAACAGAGCTTATGATCGATGAGGGACTGGCCTAGCGCCGGTCCCTTTTATGGTAATATCTTACATATCTCTTACAAAGTATTACTCCTTTGAAAATCGTATTCACAATTACCTGTTTTTGTGTTAAGGTAGTTCTGGTAATGAAATTCGATCAGACAGGGATGATGTGATATGAAGGATAAAAGGATATGGCTGGTGATCATCTGCATCCTGATGATCGGGATAGCGGTGACTTCTTATACCCGCACGGTGATAAGAGAGCAGGAGACCGCAGAAGGCTTCCCCGATATGGCTGCCTTTGCTGCGGCAGAATCCGGTGCAGAGGAAAATCTCAAGGGGTTTCCTGATACACGTTTGAAAGATACAGAGGAAAAACAGGGAGATTCTGCGGAAAATGACCGATCTGTTGGAACTCCCGCCACGGGTTCTCAGCTCCGGGCCATAGAACGGCCCCGGCCGGCATCTGCCGCTGCCTCAGAGGATGTTCCTGCTGAGACAGCGGCAGATGGGGAAAGTTCCGGTGAGCCGGTTTCAGACAGTGAGGTGCAGGCGTACGGTGTGGCTGCAGCGCAGGTTCCGGCTGCTGATTCAGATCCGGCTGCCCAGCCGGCCTTAGGAGCCGCAGGGCTGTCCGCTGCGCCGGCTTCAGAGTCAGAAACGGCTGGGG
The DNA here is from genome assembly GCF_013282095.1 of Enterocloster alcoholdehydrogenati. GTDB lineage: Bacteria > Bacillota > Clostridia > Lachnospirales > Lachnospiraceae > Enterocloster > Enterocloster alcoholdehydrogenati. The sequence continues at coordinate 245,274 of NZ_BLTJ01000001.1, read as the reverse complement.
CAGAAGGAAAGGATGCTTCCGGTGAAAAAGAGGAAAGCGAAGCAGGGATTTACCGCAAACGCCTCAATGATCTGGATGCCCAGATTCAGAAGATGCGGGAAGATGAGAAAGATCCCAATGTATACTCTATTAAAACCTCTGCCGAAACGGAGGTCAAGATGTGGGACAGTGAAATGAATACCGTCTATAATGCCCTCCTGGCGATCCTGCCTCAGGAGGAGGCAGAGGCTCTTGCAAAGGAACAGAAGGAATGGCTTAAGACCCGTGAGTCCTCTGCAGCAGAGCAGTCCGGAAAAACCGGAAACGTGGGCGGGATTACCTACAGTTCCAGCCTTGTAAACCTGATCCGCGACCGGGCCTATGAGCTGGCAGACCGATATGAGGAGGTCAAGTCCGGGACGCAGGGAAGTTCGGGGCGGTAAAGGGGCTGCAATCCACGGAAACTGTCGGTGTAACTTCCGGTATGTGTCTGACTAAACCTGCGCTGACAAATCAGCGCAGGACCGCAGAGAAAACAGTGACCTTCAAAGAGACTTCCTTGTTTCGATACGGTCGAGAGGATTATAAAACAAGGACTGTGAGAAAGAAAAATCTTTTTCGCAGTCCTTGTTTTTACTGTATTAAAATATATGATTGACATCGCTGCTTTTGATTAAGAAGGTATTCCATCCTCCGCAGCTACAGAACCTGAAACTCCAGCCATTTTCTGCTCATATACCGCTTGGTAAAAAGGATTCCGCGGATCAGCCAGTCAGAGAACATACCGATCCACACGGCTACTGGTCCTACGCCGAGGCCGCGGATGAGAAAGATACACAGGGATACCCGGCAGAGCCACATGGAAAGACAGGAAATGATCATGGTATATTTGACATCTCCGGCGGCCCGCAGAGCATAGGCGGGGATGAAGGAAGGTACCCAGATCAATGGTTTTACAATCGTGATAAGCGTCAAAAGCCCCAGAAAAATATTCATGCTTTCCGTTTCCATGCTTGAAAGCGTCACAATAGGACGGGCCAGCAGGAACAGGAGAATACAGCTGCCGGCTACGGCGATCTCCGCTGCCACACAGAACTTTTTTACATAGTAAACGGCCTCATCCTTTCGGCCCGCCCCCAGACAGTGTCCGGTAACGGTCATAAGTCCGATGCCTACGCCCACTCCTGCAATACCGTTAAAACTCTCAAAGTTGGAGGCCATGGCGTGAGCGGCCATGGCAGTGACTCCTAAGGTAGATACACTGGACTGGATGGCCAGCTTTCCGAACTGGAACATACTGTTTTCTATGCCTGCCGGGATGCCGATATGGAGGATACGGCGGATCAGAGGCATATGAGGCCGGATACGGATATAATTGGACACATGGACCGGCTGATTTTCTCTAGGCTTTGCCAGGCGCATAAGTACCAGAAAGGCGCATAAAGCCCTGGCGGCCAGCGTGGAAATAGCTGCTCCGGCCACGCCCTGTCCCAGGATGAGTACCAGAACCACATTTCCGATGACGTTTGCAATATTTGCGATCACAGACATGGCCATGGGGAAGCTGGTGTTTTTCTGCGCCCTGAAAATAGAAGAGCCGGCATCATACAGGGCGATAAAAGGGTAGGACAGGGAGGAAAAGAAGAAGTATGTCCTGGCGGAGTTAAATACGTCCGCTTCCACCGTTCCGAAGATGAGCCTCAGGATCTGACGGTCAAAAAGAATGCAGAGGGCAGCTGTTACAAGGGAGATGAAGGTTACGATAAACAGCGTCTGCTCCGCAGAATGGACAGCGTGTCCCAGTTTTTTCTGACCCAGATACTGGGCGCAGACGATGGTGCCTCCGGTAGAGAGGGCATAAAAAGCCTGGATCACCAGAATATTGATGGAATCCACCAGTGATACGGCGGAAATGGCATAGGAGCCGACATGGGCCACCATAAAGGTATTGACCATACCCATCATGGTGATGAGAAGCTGCTCTGCCATCAGGGGCAGCAGCATGGCAGTAAGCTGCCGGTTGGTAAAAAGATGGTCTGTGGGGGTGGGGGATTGGTTCATGGAAAAGTGTCCTTTCCGGCGCATTCAGAGAATACGCCATTATATTTAGGAAAATATATGTACGCTCAGGAAACGCCGCCATGTGTTTCCTGAACTGCTGATGGTAAGTTTAGCACACTCTGCAAAATGTCACAATGGAGATAATAACGAAATAGGAACCAAATAAAAAGCTGTTTTGTTTAATCAGACAGTCTTGATAAATATAAGTCAATATGGTAAAATGACGCTTATGGTTACGATTTCAAATTAAGATGTGCAGATACCGCGCATCAAAGGATATGGAGGAAGAGAAAGTGAAAGAACCACAGTACCGCGGAGTGAACGAGCTGCGCCGTATGTTCCTTGAATTTTTTGAAGGCAAGGGCCATTTGGCAATGAAAAGCTTCTCACTCGTGCCCCATAACGATAACAGCCTTCTGCTGATCAACTCCGGTATGGCTCCCTTAAAGCCCTACTTCACCGGTCAGGAGATCCCTCCCAGAAGAAGGGTTACCACCTGCCAGAAGTGCATCCGTACCGGAGATATTGAGAATATCGGAAAAACCGCCCGACACGGCACTTTCTTTGAGATGCTGGGCAACTTTTCCTTTGGCGATTATTTTAAGACAGAGGCAATCCACTGGTCCTGGGAATTTTTGACAGAGGTGGTAGGCTTAGATCCTGAGCGTCTGTATCCCTCCGTTTACGTAGACGATGACGAGGCTTTCGAGATCTGGAACAAGGAGATCGGTATTCCCGCAGACCGTATTTTCCGTTTTGGAAAAGAGGACAATTTCTGGGAGCACGGCTCCGGCCCCTGCGGCCCCTGCTCTGAGATCTACTATGACAGAGGTGAGAGATTTGGATGTGGAAAACCCGGATGCACCGTAGGCTGTGAGTGTGACCGCTACATTGAGGTCTGGAACAACGTATTCAGCCAGTTTGAGAATGACGGCCACGGCCATTATTCCGAACTGAAACAGAAAAATATTGATACGGGTATGGGGCTGGAGCGTCTGGCCGTAGTGGTTCAGGGCGTAGATTCCCTGTTTACCGTAGATACCAACAAGGCGCTCTTAGACCGTGTCTGCGCGCTCTGCAAAAAGGAATACCAGAAGGAACATGAGACAGATGTTTCCCTGCGCATTGTGACAGACCACATCAAGTCCTGTACCTTTATGATCTCTGACGGCATCATGCCTTCCAACGAGGGCAGAGGCTATGTCCTGCGCCGTCTGCTGCGCAGAGCTGCCCGCCATGGCCGCAAGCTGGGGATTGAAGGCAAGTTCTTAGCAGACCTTTCAAAGACTGTGATTGATCTTTCCAAGGACGGTTATCCAGAGCTGGAAGAGAAGCAGTCCATGATCTTTAAGGTATTGAGTGAGGAAGAGGATAAGTTCAATAAGACCATCGACCAGGGTCTTGCGATTCTTGCTGAGATGGAGGCTTCCATGGCTTCTTCCGGCGAAAAGACCTTATCCGGTGAAAATGCATTTAAGCTTTATGATACGTATGGCTTCCCGATAGACCTGACAAGAGAAATCTTAGAGGAAAAGGGCTGCGGCGTGGACGAGGAAGGCTTTAACGCTGCTATGAAGGAGCAGAAAGACAAGGCCCGCAAGGCCCGTAAGGCAACCAACTACATGGGAGCGGATGTGACTGTATATCAATCCATTGACCCGTCCATCACCTCTGAATTTGTAGGCTATGACAAGCTGACAGTTGAATCGAAGATTTCCGTGCTGACCACAGAGGAAGAGCTTGTAGAGGCTCTTACAGACGGCCAGACCGGAACCATTATCACGGATGCGACCACCTTTTACGGCACCATGGGCGGCCAGCAGGGCGATAAGGGTATCATTTCCAATGAAAACGGCCAGTTTAAGGTAAAGGATACCATTCACCTTCAGGGCGGCAAGATCGGCCATGTAGGCGTGATGACAAAGGGAATGCTCCGCCATGGAGAAACCGTAACTCTGTCTGTATGCGAGAGAAACCGTGCCTTAACCTGCAAAAACCACAGTGCCACCCATCTGCTTCAGAAGGCTTTAAGAACCGTTCTTGGAAGCCATGTAGAGCAGGCAGGTTCCTATGTGGATGCAGGCAGACTCCGTTTTGACTTTACTCATTTCTCAGCCATGACCCCTGAGGAGATCATGAAGGTAGAAGATATGGTAAATGCAGAGATCAGCGCATCTATTCCGGTTGAAACTCAGATTATGACCTTAGACGAGGCAAAAAAGACAGGAGCCATGGCTCTGTTCGGCGAGAAGTACGGCGAGAAGGTCCGGGTCGTAAAGATGGGCGATTTCTCTACCGAGCTGTGCGGCGGTACCCATGTGGCAAATACCAGCGCCATTGCATCCTTTAAGATCCTTTCTGAGGCAGGCATCGCGGCAGGTGTAAGACGTATTGAGGCTCTTACCTCTGAGGGCCTAATGAAACATTATGCAGAAGTAGAAGAGGAACTCCATGAGGCAGCAAAGGCAGCCAAGACCACTCCTGCATCCTTAACTTCCCGTATTGAGGCTCTTTTAGAAGAGATCAAGACACTGGCCTCTGAAAATGAGAAGTTAAAGAGCAGGCTGGCAAATGACTCTCTGGGTGATGTTATGAGTCAGGTAAAGGAAGTAAACGGTGTTTCAGTGCTGGCTTCCAGAGTGGCTGACGTAGATATGAACGGCCTGAGAAATCTGGGTGACCAGTTAAAAGATAAGCTGGGCGAGGGCGTAGTCGTGATCGCCTCTGTGCTGGACGGCAAGGTAAATCTGATGGCGACCGCAACAGACGGCGCGCAGAAGAAAGGCGTTCACGCAGGCAACCTGATCAAGGCGATCGCAGGCCTGGTAGGCGGTGGCGGCGGCGGCCGTCCCAACATGGCTCAGGCCGGAGGAAAGAATCCTGCGGGCGTTGACGAAGCCCTTAAGAAAGCGGTTGAAACGGTAGAGGAGCAGACGAAATAGGCAATTTTATCCAGTTTCTCACCGTGGAAATAAAAATAAGAAAAAAATATGAATTTTTTCTTGACGTATGGGATTTTTATGCTATAATCATAACAGTGCTAAAAATACCCAAACAGTTGTATTATGCACAATTACACAACTGGAGGGAGGTTAGGTGTGAGCGATGTCAAACGTAATTGTTAAAGATAACGAGAGCTTAGACAGTGCTTTACGCAGATTCAAAAGAAACTGTGCAAAGGCTGGCATTCAGCAGGAAATTCGTAAGAGAGAGCATTACGAGAAGCCAAGCGTAAGACGTAAGAAGAAGTCTGAAGCTGCTCGTAAGCGCAAGTATAACTAATTCACGCACAGGGTTAGTTAGTTTTTGAGTAAAGTAAATCAGCCGGCTGCCGGGAAGAATCCTGGCGGCTGGCTGTTTTATGCTGTAAAAAAAATATTGCGGGAACATAATCAGATGGAAACTGTTTTGGAGCCTGGGCCTTTTCCTGCGCAAAAAAGGCCGGAGCCAAAGGACAGGGAAGAAAACCGACGTTTTCTGCTGCTTTTTGGCTCCGTTTTTTGATGCGGCGATTCCGAACTCGCCCTTATACGGCGCTGGGCTTATTTTATCTCATTGAGCCCGCAGGAGGGAACGGCTACCATAGAAAAGTTGGTATGATAGATCACGAATCCAGGCGCTGCGCCGGTTACCTTTTTGATGCTTTTCTTCTGGATATAGTCGATTTCCACCTTTTCGCTGTCGCGCCCCTTGGAATAGTAGGCGGCCAGCGCGCCCGCCTCCTCAAAGGCCCGATCCGGGATTTCGGCTTTGCCGTCGTTTTTCAGGATTACATGGGAACCGGGGATTCCCTTGGCGTGAAACCACCAGTCGTTTCCGCTGGCGAACCGGAAGGTCAGATCCTCGTTCTGGTAATTATTTTTGCCTACATAGATGTGATAACCGTCAGAGGAAATGTAATGGAAGGGCTTACTTGTAACCTTGGGCCGTTTGTCGCCTGGTCGGCGTTTCTTTACATATCCATACTCCATCAGTTCTTCTTTGATCTGCACCAGATCGTTTTCAGCCAGGGCAATATCCAGGGCGGAACTGATAGATTCCAGGTGATCGATCTCGGCTCTTGTCTGGTCGGTCAGCTGGCTTAAGGCCTCGAAGGTGCGCTTTAATTTATTATACCGGTCAAAATGCTTTTTGGCATTGTCCTTTGCAGAAAGCTGGGGATCTAGGGGGATGGATATTTCTTTTCCGGTATAATAGTTTATACAGGAAAAAGAGTTTTCTCCTCCTGAAAGCTCGTATCCATAAGTGTTTAACAGTTCTCCGTAAATCCGGTATTTTTCCCGTTTCTCCGTATCCTTCAGCTGCTTTAGCTGCAGGTCGTATTTTTTATAATTGCGCTCCAGGGCTGTCTGGACGATTCGTCTCAGATCAGCAGATTTCTGCCGGATCCGGGTGCGCGTGTCTCTGGATGCATAGTAATTTTCCAAAAGGGCGCTGACAGAGGCCCATTCTTCCCTGCGGTATCCCCTTCCTTCACAGCAGGTCAGAGGGATTGCGGCGTATTCTGCAGGGCCATCCTGGTCATACACGATGGCCGGAGAAAAACGTCCCTCTTTTACATCCTCCATTATCAGGCGGAAGGTATGGGCCAGGTGGGTCAGTTCTGCTGCAGAAAGCTCGTTGGCAGAATGGTCGGAGTCGATGGAAGCCAGATGGCAGATTTCCTCCGCCACAATGGGGCTGATCCCTGTAAAATGGTTATACAGGGCCTTCTGGACTGTCATGGGCGCGCTCTTTACGGTCTGGCAGAAGGTTTCCTCCGTTACGCTCAGAGGATCCTCCTTGGCCACTGTCTGCGGGATGAAATACATTCTTCCGGGAAGGACTTCGCGGACGGAACTCATATTTGCGGATACGTGCTTGATGCTGTCAATAATTGTGCCGTCCTCTTTGCAGAAAATGATATTGCTGTGCTTTCCCATGATCTCCACGATGAGCCTTTTTCGGCAGAGATCGCCCATTTCATCCAGATGCTCTAATGTAAATTCCAGAATACGCTCCAGTCCCGGCTGGGAGATGGAAAGGATCCGGGCGCTTCCGATATGCTTTCTAAGAAGCATACAGAAATTGGGCGCAGTGAGAGGGCTGGGCTTATTGGTTTCGGTAAGATAGATAAGGGGCAGACTGGCGCTTGCGGAAATCTGCAGCCGATAGGCCTCCCGGTTATTTTTAATGGCAATGAGCAGCTCATCCTTTTCCGGCTGGGCGATCTTTGTGATCTTCCCACCCTCTAAGGTCTTTTTTAACTCACAGGCCAGATTGGCAATGGTAATACCGTCGAATGACATATTTGATACACTCCTGTCAGGCCCATATTTGTCCTGGCTTCTCACATAAAAGAGAAAGCCTGGGACGGGGCGCTTGTCTATAAGGATAGCATAATTTCGGGAAATAGAAAAGGGAAACTGTTTTTGGGAGGGAAAACCGGGGAATTTGAAAACAAGTTGACTTGCCCCCACAGATGAATTATAATACTGTATAACTATGTAGTAATCAATGAAAGGGAGGCATTCCTTGTATGTTAAAAAGCATGACCGGTTTCGGAAGGTGCGAGAATGCTACGGATGAGTACAGGATTTCCGTGGAGATGAAGGCAGTAAACCACAGATATCTGGATCTGAGCATTAAGATGCCCAAGAAGTTCAACTACTTCGAGGCATCCATCCGTACTCTGCTTAAGAAGTACGTTCAGCGGGGGAAGGTGGATATTTTTATCAATTATGAGGATTATACCGAGGGAAACCTCTGTCTGAAATATAACCGCGCTCTGGCGGCGGAGTACATGGCTCACTTTAAACGGATGGAAGAGGAGTTTAACATCTCCAACGATATTCAGGTATCCGCCCTGGCCAGATGCCCGGAGGTGCTTACCATGGAACAGGCCCCGGATGATGAGGAACACCTCTGGGAGATCCTTTCAAACGCCATGGAGGAAGCGGCAAAGAAGTTTGTAGCCTCCAGGGAGGCCGAAGGAGAGCACCTTAAACAGGACCTTCTCGGCAAACTGGATTATATGACCGGCCTGGTAGAGTTCATTGAGTCGCGTTCCCCTCAGATCCTTTCTGAGTATCGGATGAAGCTGGAGGAAAAAGTCAAGGAACTCCTAAACGGCGCTGCAGTTGATGAAGGGCGCATTGCCTCTGAGGTGGTGATCTATGCGGACAAGATCTGTGTGGACGAAGAGACAGTACGTTTAAGAAGCCATATTGAAAATACAAAGAGGGAGCTTTTAAGCGGCGGGAGCGTGGGAAGAAAGCTTGACTTTATCGCTCAGGAGATGAACCGTGAAGCAAATACCATTTTATCAAAGTCAAATGACCTGGAGATTTCCGACAGAGCTATTGCCTTAAAGACAGAGATTGAAAAGGTGCGGGAGCAGATCCAGAACATCGAATAAGATGAAAGAGAGGAGATATCCCATGAATCAGCAGGGGATTTTGGTGGTCGTATCCGGATTTTCAGGAGCGGGTAAGGGAACTTTGATGAAAGAGCTTTTAAGGCGTTATGACAATTATGCCCTTTCTATCTCCGCTACCACAAGAAAACCCAGAGAGGGCGAAGAAAACGGAAGAGAATACTTCTTCCTTTCCGAGGAAGAGTTTAAAAAGCTGCGGGATGAGCATAAGCTGGTTGAGTACGCCAAGTATGTGAATCACTACTACGGTACTCCAAGGGAGTACGTAGAGGAGAAGATGGCCCAGGGGAAGGATGTGATCCTGGAGATTGAGATTCAGGGAGCCTTAAAGGTGAAAAAGCGCTATCCTGATGCCCTGCTTCTCTTTATTACGCCTCCAAGTGCAAAGGAGTTAAAGCGCCGTCTTGTGGGCAGGGGAACAGAGAGCCTTGAAGTGATCAATGCGCGGTTAAAGAGAGCGGCCGAAGAGGCGGACGGGATGGAGGCATATGACTACCTTCTGATCAATGATGATATTGACCAGTGCGTGGAAAAGATGCACCAGCTGATCCAGCTGCAGCACGAAAAGACATCCTATCATCTGGATTTTCTTGGAAAGATGCGGGAAGACTTATACCATCTGGATGACAGAGACTGATGTCAGGAAACGGCCCCATCTGATGCCGGAGGAATCTTCGGCGTGCAGGGCGAGGCATCCTATATATTTAAAATTTGAAAGGGGAATGTAGAATGTTACATCCATCATACACAGATCTGATCAACGTTGTAAACAGCGATATCGAACCGGGCGAGCAGCCGGTGGTACAGAGCCGTTACTCCATTGTGATTGCGGCATCCAAGCGCGCAAGACAGCTGATTGCAGGCGAGGAGCCTCTGGTTCCCGGCACTGCAGGCAAGAAGCCGTTATCCATCGCCATTGATGAACTGTATCACCAGCAGGTAAAGATCCTTCCGGAGGAGGAGACAACCGAGGAAGAGGAAACAGAGGCTGCTGTGGAAACAGAAACCGCCATGACCGAATAAAAGTATGAAAAAGCCGTCTCCTGTGCCTGAAAAGCCGGGGCGATCCCCGCCTGGCAGACACGGGAAGATGGCTTAAATGTTAATCAGGAGTAAATATACGTATATGAAGAATATAAAATTGTTTTGTGTATCCTTGGGCTGCGACAAGAATCTGGTGGATACGGAAAAAATGCTGGGTGTGGCCGGCAGCCTGGGCGTGACCTTTACAGATGATGAGACCGAGGCGGATGCGATTCTGGTCAATACCTGCTGCTTTATCGGAGACGCCAAAGAAGAGAGCGTAAATACGATCCTGGAGATGGCCCGTTATAAGGAAGAAGGAAAATGTCAGGCCCTCATTGTAGCCGGGTGTCTGGCCCAGCGGTATAAGCAGGAGATCACAGATGAGATCCCGGAGGTAGACGCTATCCTTGGAACCACCTCTTATGAGGAGATCGGAAAGGTTCTGACCCGGCTGTTCGGCGAGCAGGAAGAGGAGCAGCAGGCAAAAGAAGGTGCAGACGGCCATATTTCCGTTTTCCACAGCTTAAGCGAACTGCCTCACAATGCAAAGAAACGTGTGGTAACCACCGGCGGCTATTATGCCTTTTTAAAGATTGCCGAGGGCTGTGATAAGCGCTGCACCTACTGCATTATCCCTTCCTTAAGAGGACCCTACCGCAGTGTGCCCATGGAGCAGCTCTTAGATGAGGCCAGAGAGCTGGCTGACAGCGGCGTGCGGGAACTGATCCTGGTGGCCCAGGAAACCACGCTTTACGGAAAAGATATTTATGGAGAAAAAAGCCTTCCGAAGCTTCTTCACGAGCTGGCAGGGATTCCGGGAATCTACTGGATCCGTATTCAGTACTGCTACCCTGAGGAGATTACAGATGAACTGATCGAGGCTATCAAGTCGGAGGAAAAGGTCTGCCGCTATCTGGATATCCCGATCCAGCACGCCAGCGACCGTATCCTTCGCCGTATGGGCCGCAGGACTCATAAGGAGGAGTTAAAGGAGCGCATCGCAAAGCTGCGCAGGGAGATCCCGGATATCGCTCTGCGGACGACTCTGATCTCCGGCTTTCCGGGGGAGACCAGGGAAGACCACGAGGAACTGATGGAGTTTGTAAACGAAATGGGATTTGAGCGCCTGGGCGTGTTTGCCTATTCGGCGGAGGAAGATACGCCGGCATATTCCTACCCGGATCAGGTGCCTCAGGAGATCAAAGAGGAGCGCCGGGACGCAATTATGGAGCTTCAGCAGGAAATTGCCTTTGACCACTGTGAGGAGATGGTAGGCCGGATCCTGACGGTAATGATCGAGGGCAAGGTGGCGGACGAGCCGGCCTATGTGGGGCGTACCTATATGGATGCCCCTAACGTAGACGGTCTGATCTTTGTAAATGCTGATGAAATGCTGATGTCCGGCGACTTTGTAAAGGTAAAGGTGACAGGGGCCGCCGAATATGACCTGATAGGAGAGGTGTATCATGAATCTGCCGAATAAGCTTACGGTACTTCGTATTTGTATGATTCCGTTCTTTGTAGCCGCCCTTCTTTATGAAAATGGCGCTGACCAGACCATGCGGATCATTGCCAATGTGATTTTTATCGTGGCCAGCCTGACGGATCTTCTGGACGGAAAGATTGCCAGGAAATACGGGCTTGTGACGAATTTTGGAAAGTTTATGGATCCGCTGGCGGATAAGCTGTTAGTCTGCTCTGCCCTGATCTGCCTGATTCAGCTGGGCCAGCTGCCTGCGTGGATAGTGATTATTATTATCAGCCGTGAATTTATTATCAGCGGTTTCCGCCTGGTGGCTGCGGACAATGGAATCGTGATCGCGGCCAGCTATTGGGGCAAGTTTAAGACTGTGTTTCAGATGACAGCAGTGATCCTGCTGATCTTTAACATACCGGCTTTGTCCCTTCTTACAGACATTGTTTTATGGATCGCAGTGATTCTGACCGTTGTATCGCTGGCGGACTATGTGGCAAAAAATATCAGGGTACTGACAGAAGGAGGCCTGTAATATGATAGTGGAGCTGATCAGTGTGGGAACCGAGATCCTGATGGGAAATATTTTAAACAGCAATACCCAGTATCTGGCGCAAAAGTGCGCCCTCCTGGGCATGGATCAGTTTTATCAGGTAACGGTGGGCGATAATTATGGCCGGATGACAGATACAATAAAGCAGGCCCTTGGCCGGTCGGATATCGTGATTTTAACCGGAGGCCTGGGGCCTACGGAGGATGACCTCACAAAAGAGGTCTGCGCCGAGGCCATGGGGATGCAGCTGAGGGAGGATCCCCATACCAGAAAGCAGCTGGAAGAATTTTTTGTCAATAACATATACACCGAGATACCGGAAAATAACTGGAAGATGGCCATGGTTCCCGAAGGCGCCATTGTGCTGGATAACCCAAACGGCATGGCTCCCGGCCTGATACTGGAAAAGAATGGAAAAACAGCTATTCTTCTTCCTGGCCCGCCCGGAGAACTGTATCCCCTGTTCGAGGGGCAGGTATTCCCCTATCTGCAGAAGCTGCAGAAGTCGGTTCTTGTATCCAGTATGGTGAGGGTCTGCGGATACGGCGAAAGCCAGGTGGAGGATAAGCTGCTGGACCTGATTGACGGCCAGACCAATCCTACCATTGCCACTTATGCAAAGACCGCGGAGGTTCATATCCGGGTCACTGCAAGGGCGGCGGATGAAGCAGAGGGAGAGGCACTTACAGCCCCCATCTTGAAGGAGATCAAAGCCCGTTTTGGGAATGCTGTTTACACTGCGGACGAAAAAGTCAGCTTGGAAATGGCGGTAGCCAGGCTTTTAAAGGAAAAACATCTTACCATGGCTGCAGCCGAGTCCTGTACCGGCGGTATGGTGGCGGCCCGCATGGTTAATGTATCCGGCGTCTCGGACGTTTTCATGCAGGGCATGGTAACATACTCCAACGAGGCAAAAATGCGTCTTTTGGGGGTGCGGCAGGAAACCCTTGCGGCTTATGGAGCAGTCAGCCGGGAAACAGCGGCAGAGATGGCCGCGGGCGGCGCAGCGGCCGCGGGGACGGACGTCTGCGTGTCTGTTACCGGTATCGCAGGCCCTGAAGGCGGAACGCCGGAAAAACCAGTAGGCCTTGTATATATGGCCTGCTTTGTAAAGGGAAAGACAGAAGTAAGAAAGTACCAGTTTAAGGGCAACCGTGCCAAGATCCGGGAGCAGTCCATGATGAAAGCGCTGGATCTGGTCCGCCTGTGCGTACTGGAATATCAGGACCCGAAGGAGTAAGGAGGAGCAGTATGAAAACAGGAAGGATACGCAGGGCACTGACTGCGTCCTGCCATTATTCTTATATGAAACTGGCGCTGAATTTTTATATGGCGTATGAGGTTGCCGCAGAGACCGGAGGTTTTAAATACGACAGGATCGGCCGGCTGTACGGCCGTTTCTGCGAGATTTTAGAGAAGTATCTGAAAGAGGAGCCGGTTTCAGAGGAGGAGCTTGAGGCTCTGCGCAGGGATGCGATCAGCGAGATGGAGACGGTTACCTCCTACACAGATCTCTTTCAGGCATACGAGTATGTAATGAACCGGTTAGAGGGGCGTTTCCTTCCTCAGCTGGTGGGAAAACATCTGGAAGATCCGGAAACGGTAACGGAAGAGATCATGACCTGGCTTTCGCAGGCGTCAGAGGCGCCGGAACTCTATGGCCGTCTTCAGTCCATTATCGGCCAGCTGCCCGTACGCTTTACAAGGCAGAAGTTCTTTGTGCTGGCAGAGGACCGGCTGAGCATTTACAAAGGGAATGCAAGAGACAGCTTTCTGGATGCTATAAATGCCCTGCGCTGTGAAGGACTGTTAAACCAGCGGGTACGCAGCGAAAAAACTTACAGATCACTCTTTGAACTTACAGAAAAATTTGGCCGGACAGACTTTAAAAATATGACGGCAAAGGAATACCGCTATCTGGCGGAGGAGCTGGAAACGGCAGCCCAGACGGTAAGCGGCATAACAGACAGGATCCTGTCTCTGATGGAGCTGGTTAATGCCCTTTATGTGATCCTTCTGGCGCAGGGAGAGGCTGTAACGGAGCTGTCTGCAGAGCAGAACGTAAACGAGATCTTAAAAGGGATTCTTCTCCTTTTTGCATCAGGCGCCTGGGAGGCTATCCCTCGAAAGGTCACAGACCGCCTTCCAGATTTAGAGGGCAGACAGGAAGCTTATTTTGAACAGTGGATCCGGAATGATATCCCCTTAGATGAGCTGCAGACAGAGGAGGGCCATCTGGCGGATATCGTATGGAAGGTGGGGCTTTTGATGTCAGGAAGTTCCTTTATGTCGCTGGAAAAACCGGGACAGGAGGAAGCAGAAACGGACGAAGCTTACTTTCGCGAACAGCTGGAGATATTATTCCGGGATATGAATGAAGTCTGGGAGACGCTGCCGAAACCGGTGATGCGGGCGGCCATGGCAAAATGTCTTTCCAGCCTTCCTGTGAATTTCCGGTCCCTGGATGAGGCAAGAGAATACATACGAGGAAGTCTGGACAGCTGCAGCGATGAGACAGAGCGGGAAGCCTCTGTCAGGCTGATCCGTATGCTGATGGAATAGATAGGAGAACGTATGCGTTTGTGGGATCACTTATATATGGGTCAAAATGCAGACAGAGCCAGGGCGAAGATTCTTAAAGGGCTTAGAGAAGGCAGCCTTCTGCCTGACACTTATGTGATTACACTGCCGGAAAACGGGAATCATATATTTGATATCTGTCCGGTTTCCCTTTTGACCAGACGGGAGCGCAGAGGGGAAAAACTGCTGATCCTGGGACTGGCCAGAGGGTATCATGAGGCTCAGGAGGTTACAGGCCGGATGGTAGATGATATGTACCGTGAGACAGGGGCATTTGACTGGAAAGCTTATATGAACCGATTGTCCGGGAAGTGAGGTGCAAAAGCTTGATACACATACTTCTTTTGATCGCAAAGGTTCTGGGAATCCTGATTCTGATCCTTGTGGGGCTTTTGCTGTCTGCGGCCCTTCTTGTTCTTTTTGTGCCGGTGCGGTACCGGATACAGGGCTTCTGGAAAGAGGAGAGGGCCGGAGAGGGTAAGATTTCCTGGCTCTTTGGTGCGGTCTCCTTACAGGCCGGATATGGGGGAACGAAAAAAGATTTCTGGGCAGGGGTCCGCCTGTTTGGCAGAAAACTCTGGGAAATGGGAGCGGATGAGGAGGAAAAATGCTCGCAGGTCTGTGAAGAGGAAATCACAGAGCTGGAACGGGAACTCAAAGAGGAGCTTTTGGGAACAGAGCCGAAGGAGGAATCCCAGACCTGTCCGGAGGAAAAAAGCAGGCCGGATCCAAAGCCGCAGAGCCAGCCCGAAAAGAAGCCGGGAAATAATTCCGGCAGGGACACCCCTTCTCCAGTTGCCTCAAGACTTACCCGCAGTTTCGAGAAACTTAAGTTTTCTTTTCGGTCATTTTGTGATAAGCTTAAAAACATAAGAGCCTTTATCTCAGAGAAGAAAGGCTGGCTGGAAGATGAAAAGAATCAGGCCTCCTTAAAACTTCTCTGGAAGCAAACGGGAAGGTTTCTGCGCCATATTTTGCCGAGAAGGGGAAATGGAGCCGTGACCTTTGGCTTTGACGATCCTTACCGTACCGGCCAGCTTTTGTCGGCGGCGGCTCTTATTTACCCTGTATGCAGCGGACGGGTGGAGATTTGCCCTGTCTTTGATGAAAGTGTTTTTGAGGCAGAAGGGGACTTTTGCGGACGGATCCGGGCTGCTTATGTGTTGTGGCTGGTGTTTGGAGTTCTTAAGGACAGACATACGCGGCGGATGCTGTTTGGATTTTTAAAGTAAGGTATGCTCCGGGGAGTATGCCAGAGGAAGAAGAGGAAAGACGGTATGGCGGAAAATCATTTTACATCTATGATCGATACATTATTTAAGGGAATGGATCAGTTTGTCACCTCAAAAACAGTGGTGGGCGAACCGGTGCAGGCGGGGGATACCATCATCGTACCTCTGATCGATGTGACCTGTGGTATGGCCGCCGGCGCATTTTCGGAAAAATCAAAGGAAAAGCAGCGGGGCGGCGGCGGAATGAGCGCCAAGATGAGCCCAAGCGCTGTGCTGGTGATCCAGAATGGCGTGACCAAGGTAGTGAATATTAAGAATCAGGATGCCATCACAAAGGCTATCGATATGGCTCCGGATCTGATCAACCGCTTTATGGGCGGAAAGCCTCCTGTATCTGAGGAAACAAGGGCGGCTGCAGAAGATGCGGCTGCGGTTTATGATACTGGGAAAACGGAACATATGGATGTGGAGTGATCCGTATCCCGGAGGGCCTCAGATGGGGCCCTTTTTTCTGCCCTGCATCCTGGGAATGGACCGGAACCCTTCTGCATAAGATAAAGAGAAGGGAGCGGTTTGAATATGAAACGGATCTGTGGACTGATGCTGTTCTGCTTCGGCCTTGGGATGGCAGTGCTTTTATTTATACCTGAGACCATTTTCACTTTCTTTTTTGTGGTGGGCTGCCTTGTGCTGGGGTATAACCTGTTTTGCTGCTGATATAGAAAAAAGCTCCCGACTGTGACAGTCAGGAGCTTTTGCTCTGCTTTTCATTAGGCTCTTTCTACAAGGCCGGAACGTAAGCAGGAAGTACATACGTACATTCTCTTGGTTCCGCCGTTTACTTTAACCTTAACAGATTTTACGTTTGCTTTCCACATCTTGTTGGAGCGTCTATGGGAATGGCTCACTTTGTTTCCGAAATGAGCTGCCTTTTCACAGATTGCACACTTAGCCATACTATTGCACCTCCTTAAACGTTACTTGGATTTCTTGTAGAAATAAAAAAATCCACAACAAAAGTAATGATACCAGATGTTTTCAAATTTTGCAAGTGAAAAAACAAAAATTTATTTCTTTTTTTCGGAAAATAGTGTATACTGTCTTTAACATTAAAACAGGAGGCGTGTATATGAAGGGACGAATCAGCAATAAGATGGGCGAGATCCAGATCAGCCCGGACGTAATTGCTTTATATGCAGGAACAATTGCAGTAGAGTGCTTCGGTATTGTGGGCATGGCGGCCGTAAGTATGAAGGATGGTCTTGTGAAGCTGCTGAAGAGAGAGAGCCTGACGCACGGCATCACTGTGGATATCAGGGAAAACCGCATATCCATTGATTTTCATGTGATCGTATCCTACGGGGTCAGCATTTCAGCGGTGTCTGACAACCTGATCGAGAGCGTGAAATACAGAGTAGAAGAATTCACCGGTATGGAGATAGAGAAGATCAACATCTTCGTAGAAGGTGTGAGAGTGATTGATTAGGAGGAAGTAACCCGTGGGTATAAGTACAATTGATGCCGGAATGGTGAAAAAAGCTTTTCTGGCAGGAGCAAAGGGCCTTGAGGCTAAGAAAGAGTGGATCAATGAGTTAAATGTATTCCCCGTACCGGACGGAGATACAGGCACCAACATGACGCTGACCATTATGGCAGCCGCCAGGGAGGTTGCAGTGCTTTCAGATCCCAGTATGGAGCAGCTGGCCAAGGCCATTTCCTCAGGATCCCTGAGAGGAGCAAGGGGAAATTCGGGAGTGATCCTCTCTCAGCTGTTAAGAGGCTTTACGAAGGAGATTCAATCGACGGAGGCCATTGACGTAACCACCCTGGCCAACGCCATGGTGCGCGGTATGGAAACTGCCTATAAGGCGGTGATGAAGCCCAAGGAGGGAACGATCCTTACCGTTGCCAGGGGAATGGCGGACAAGGCTGTTGAGATGGCGGGCCAGACCGACGATATCGTAGTTTTTGCAGAGGCCGTGATCAAGGAGGGAGACTACGTTTTAAGTCAGACGCCGGAGATCCTTCCCGTATTGAAGCAGGCCGGGGTTGTGGATTCCGGCGGCCAGGGCCTGATGCAGGTGGTTAAGGGTGCCTTTGACGGTCTTACCGGAGTGTGTACGGACTTTTCACTGGGGGAAACATCTGCCCTTGGCGTGTCTGAGGAGAAAAAGCCCCAGGCGGCAGGCGCCTCAAGGACCGATATCGATACGGCGGACATCCGATTCGGCTACTGCACGGAGTTTATCATCAAGCTGGAGAAAACCTATACAGAGGAGGATGAGCGTGGGCTTAAGGAATATCTGGGTTCCATCGGCGATTCTCTGGTAGTGGTGTCCGATGATGAGATCGTTAAGATCCATGTGCACACCAACCATCCAGGCCTGGCCTTTGAGAAGGGGCTGTCCTACGGATCTCTTTCCCGCATGAAGGTTGACAATATGCGGGAGGAACATGAGGAACGCGTAATCCAGGATTCTGAGCGGCTGGCCAGAGAACAGGCACAGGAAACAGCGGCAGAGACAGAAGGCGGAGAAATAAAGGAGCGCAGGCCCTATGGTTTTATTGCAGTATCCTGCGGTGATGGCCTAAGCGAGATTTTCAGGGGAATAGGGGCCGACTTCCTGATCGAAGGCGGACAGACCATGAACCCAAGCACCGAGGATATGTTAAATGCCATTGCAAAGGTCAATGCCGATACCATTTTCATCCTCCCCAACAATAAAAATATCATTCTGGCAGCCAACCAGGCCCGTGATCTGACGGAGGATAAGAAGATCGTTGTGATCCCTTCCAGAACGGTGCCGCAGGGAATTACGGCGCTTGTAAACTTTATTCCGGATCTGACGCCGGAGGAAAACCTTGAAAATATGACATCTGAGATGGAACGCGTGCGGACCGCCCAGATCACCTACGCCGTGCGCAACACAACTATTGACGGTATGGAGATCCATGAGGGCGATATCATGGCAATCGGCGATCGCGGTATGCTGGCCGTAGACCGGTCCGTTTCCAGGGCGGCCCAAAAGGCTCTGGAAGCGATGCTGGATAAGGACAGCGAGCTGGTTACCATATATTATGGAAGTGATGTGGCCAAAGAGGACGCAGTAAGCCTGAAGGAGCAGGCGAAGGAGGAGTTCCCGGATAAGGAGATCGAGCTGCAGTACGGCGGCCAGCCCATCTACTACTATATGATATCCGCAGAATAGATTTGAAAGGAGAAATGTTGTATGAATGATGAATTTAGAATGGAGCAGGGATTTGAACGCCAGGCATCCGGAGAGTCGCTGACGCGCTATACGGCCAAGACCTTTGGCTGGATGTTTGCAGGACTTTTGCTCACCATGGTAATCGCTGTCAGTATGTATCTTTCAGGGGCCTTCTGGTATGTGCTCCAGATTCCAGCCTGGAATTTCGTTCTTCTGGCTGCTGAATTGATCGTGGTGGTCGCTTTGACTGCCAGACTGGAAAAAATGTCTGTCAACACGGCAAGATTTATGTTCTTTCTTTACGCTGCCGTAAACGGAGTTGTGTTCAGTATGTATTTCCTGATCTATGATCTGATGTCCCTGTGGATGGCATTTGGCATCACAGCGCTGTTTTTTGGCGTGATGGCTCTGATTGGATACTATGGAAATATCAATTTTTCCGCTCTGCGTCCGTTTATGACCGGCGGGCTGATCTTTTTATTTGTGTTCTGGCTGCTGGCCATGTTCATTGATTTGAGCGCATTTGAGACGATCGTGTGCGGCGTAGGTATATTCCTGTTTCTGATCATTACAGCTTATGACTCTAAGAAGATTCAGGCATATTACGCCTGCTACGGAGGAAACTCAGAGATGGCGGCCAAGGCTTCCATTTTCTCAGCTCTGCAGCTGTATCTGGATTTCATCAATCTGTTTATCTATCTGCTTCGTTTTGTAGGACGCAGCAGAGATTAAAAGTAAGAAAAGTCCGATCCGGGGCGGCGGTTAGCCTGGCTGCCCCGGATTGTGATGTAATAAATGAATAAGGGGAGAAATAATCGCATGATAATCGGAGCACTGGAGGCAGGGGGAACCAAAATGGTCTGCGCCCTGGGAAGAAAAGACGGAACCATCATAGAGCAGGTATCCATTCCGACAACCACACCGGAGGAGACGATTCCAAAGATTATAGAATATTTTAAAGATAAGGATATTAAGGCTCTGGGGATCGGAGCCTTCGGGCCGGTAGACGTAAATCCTGCATCCGATACCTACGGCTATATTCTTGAAACGCCCAAGCTTGCCTGGAGAAATAAGGATCTTCTTGGAGGCATCAGGAAGGCTCTTAAGGTTCCCATGGCTATTGACACGGATGTAAACGGATCCTGCCTGGGAGAGGTGACATACGGCTGTGCCAAAGGCTTAAGCAGCGTGATCTACATTACCATTGGCACCGGTGTGGGAGTCGGCGTCTGGGCCAACGGAGGACTGCTTCACGGTATGCTTCACCCCGAAGGCGGACATATCTTTTTAAACCGTCATCCTGAGGATGCAAAGGGCGGCATCTGCCCCAGCCATCCCAACTGTTTTGAGGGCTTTGCAAGCGGCCCCTCCATCGAGGCAAGATGGGGAAAGAAGGCCGTGGAACTAAAAGACTGCCCGGAGGTCTGGGAGCTGGAAAGCTATTACATCGCCCAGGCGCTGGCGGACTACATTATGATTCTGTCTCCTCAGAAGATCATCCTGGGCGGCGGCGTAATGCACCAGACCCATCTGTTCCCATTGATCCGCAGCAAGGTGAAGGAGTTTGTAAACGGCTATATCCTTACGAAGGAGATGGAGGATATGGACCAGTATATCGTTCCTGCCAGCCTGCATGACGATCAGGGCATCATGGGCGCTATCCGCCTGGGATTAAATGCCCTGGAGCAGGAGACGGCATGAGCAACCGGCAGCCTGTAAGCGCCTTAAAGGGCATTGGAGAGAAAACCGGAAAATTGTTTGAAAAGGTAGGGGTCATCACGATTGATGACCTCCTTTCCTATTATCCCAGAGCCTATGACACCTATGATGAGCCAGTGCACATAGGACAGCTGCGGGAACAGGCGGTGATGAGCGTGGCCTCTGCCCTGTTAAAGCCGCCGGATCTTCTGAGGACGGGAAAAATACAGATGGTTTCCGCCGTGATTAAGGATCTTACCGGTTCTCTGCAGCTGGCCTGGTTCAATATGCCTTATATGCGGTCAAATGTAAAAAGCGGACAGACGTATGTCTTCCGCGGCCGGGTGGTAAAAAAAGGAGGCCGCCTGATCATGGAACAGCCGGAGGTATTTACCAAAGAGGCCTATGAGGCTCTGGAACACTCTATGCAGCCGGTTTACGGCCAGACCAGAGGATTAAGCAATAAGACGATTGTAAAGGCGCAGAAGCAGGCACTTGAAATACGGCAGCTGGAGCGGGAATATATGCCGGCTTTTCTCCGGAAGAAATACCAGCTGGCGGAAATCAATTATGCGGCGGAGCATATTCATTTCCCATCGGATGAAAAGGAGCTGCTTTTTGCAAGGCGGCGTCTGGTATTCGATGAATTTTTCATGTTTCTTGTGGGCATCAGACGGCTGAAGGAGCACAGAGAGGGAGAACGGTCCTCCTGGGTGCTTAAGGAACGGCGGGAGGTGCAGGCAGTAAAGGAAGGGCTGCCTTATGCTTTGACAGGGGCTCAGGAGAGGGCCTTAAAAGAAGTATTTTCCGATATGGCAGGAGGCCGGGTGATGAACCGGCTGATCCAGGGAGACGTAGGATCCGGAAAAACCATTATCGCGGTACTGGCTCTTTTGCAGGCCGCCTATAATGGCTGTCAGGGAGCGCTCATGGTGCCCACAGAGGTGCTTGCCAGACAGCATTTTGAGTCTATGAAGGAGCTGTTTGAGGCAAATGGCATAGACAGGACGCCAGTGCTGGTGACCGGTTCCATGACAGCAAAGGAAAAGCGGCTGGCCTACGAAAAGATAGCTTCTCACGAGGCGGATATTATTGTGGGAACCCACGCTCTCATCCAGGAAAAGGTGATCTACCACCGTCTGGCGCTGGTGATTACCGATGAGCAGCACCGGTTCGGCGTAGGCCAGAGGGAACTTTTAAGCACAAAGGGAGAGATGCCCCATGTGCTGGTCATGAGCGCGACTCCGATCCCCAGAACGCTGGCGATCATCCTTTACGGGGATCTGGATATTTCTGTGATCGATGAGCTTCCCGCAGGCCGTCAGGAGATCAAAAACTGTGTGGTGGATACAGGCTATCGTTCCAGGGCCTATGCCTTTATTCAGAAACAGGTGGAAATGGGCCATCAGGCCTATGTGATCTGCCCTATGGTGGAGGCCAGTGAGATGATTGAGGCGGAAAATGTGGTAGATTATGCAAAAGCTTTGAAAAAGGCTCTGCCGGAGACTGTTTCAGTTGAGTATCTTCATGGAAAGATGAAGGCCAGGGAGAAAAACAGGGTCATGGAGCAGTTTGCATCGGGAGAGATCCAGGTCCTGGTATCGACCACCGTTATCGAGGTAGGAGTGAATGTGCCGAATGCCACGGTGATGATGATCGAAAACGCAGAGCGTTTCGGCCTGGCCCAGCTCCACCAGCTGCGGGGGCGGGTGGGCCGCGGAAAGGCCCAATCCTATTGTATTATGGTCAGCGGAAACGGCGGAAAGGACACAATGGAGCGGCTGGACATCATGAACCGCTCCAATGATGGCTTTTATATTGCTTCCGAGGACCTGAAACTGCGCGGGCCGGGCGATATCTTCGGAGTGCGCCAGAGCGGGGAACTGGAATTTAAGCTTGGGGATATCTTTACGGATGCCAATATTTTAAAGCAGGTGTCAGAGGAGGTGAACCGGATTCTGGATGAGGATCCGGGACTGGACAAAGAGGAATACAGAGAACTTAAAAGGAAAGTGGAGCAGTACCTGGGAGACCGGGATGAACATTTGAATCTTTAATAAAGGAGAGAGACAACGATGAATGAGACAATGAAAACGATCCTTACAAGAAGAAGCACAAGGAAATTTAAGGTTCAGGAACTTCCGGAGGCGGAACTGGAGCAGATCCTGCAGGCCGCCCTTTATGCGCCCAGCGGCATGAGCAAGCAGACCTGGCAGTTTACAGTGGTTAAAAACAGGGAAAAGATCCAGCTGCTTGCAAAGGCTGTGGAAAAAGCGCTGGGCCGCGAACGCTATGATATGTACCAGCCTCAGGTTCTCATCATCCCTTCCAACCAGAGAGAGAATCATCATGGAAAAGAGGACAATGCCTGCGCCATGGAAAATATCTTCCTGGCCGCTCATTCCTTTGGAATCGGCTCGGTTTGGATCAACCAGCTTCAGGGCATCTGCGATGAGCCTGCGATCCGGGAAATCCTGAATGGCTTTGGCATCCCGGCGGATCATGTGGTGTATGGCATGGCTGCTCTTGGATATGCGGATGATGTGAAGGCAGAGAAAAAACGGAACGGAAAAGTGGTTGTTGTGGAATAAAGCTATGATAGGGCAGTTTCTATTTTTTGACAATTTACGCAAAACCTTCTAGTGTATTATTTTCAGAATCTCACATAATAAGAGCGTAACAACAAACAAGCTTTAAGCGGAACAAAAACCGCTTGAGCAGACCAGTTATAAGGAGGCGTTTTATTATGTCTAACAACACTAACAAAACAAACGTACCTGAAGCAAAGGAAGCAATGGACCGCTTTAAGATGGAGGTAGCAAGCGAGCTGGGAGTACCGTTAAGCAACGGCTACAACGGCAACCTGACTTCCGCACAGAACGGTTCTGTAGGCGGCTATATGGTCAAGAAAATGATCGAGGCCCAGGAGCGCCAGATGGCAGGTAAGTAAAACTCCTTAGCAAAGAAAGAAGCAGCCCGGTATGGATTTTCCTGCCGGGCTGCTTCTTTATTATAAATTTAGAAAAAACCATCAAAAAAACCTTGTATTAAGAAGAATTTCATATTATACTTGTTTGGAATGAAATTTGCTTAATATACAGGAGTTTTTTCATGAGAGTAATCGCAGGCAGCGCAAAAAGGCTGCTTTTAAAGACAATAGAAGGCATGGATACCCGTCCTACTACGGATCGGATCAAGGAGACCCTTTTTAATATGCTTCAGCCTCAGATTCCGGGCTGCCTCTTTCTGGATCTTTTTTCAGGGAGCGGAGCGATCGGCATTGAGGCGCTGAGCAGAGGAGCTAAGACGGCAGTTTTTATTGAGAATAATCCCAAGGCGGCGGACTGTATCCGGGAAAACCTACAACGGACTCATCTGGAAGAGGGGGCGCTGGTGATGAACTGCGATGTGATCGCAGGACTTAAGCGCCTGGAAGGAAGAAATTACCGTTTTGGCCTGATCTTTATGGATCCTCCTTATAATATGGATCTTGAAAAAAAGGTTTTGGAGTATCTTTTTACTTCTCCTATGGTCACGGAAGATACGCAGATTATCATAGAGGCGTCCAAAGAAACGGATTTCAGCTGGTTAAAGGACGCAGGTTACTATATGATAAAAGAAAAAATATACAAGACGAATAAGCACATATTTGCCGGTAAGGGGGAATAAATGAAAATCGCAGTATATCCGGGCAGCTTTGATCCCGTTACCCTGGGCCATATTGACATTATAAAGCGCACGGCAACCATGTTTGACAAGGTGATTATCGGCGTACTCAATAACCGCGCCAAATCGCCCTTATTTACCGCAGAGGAACGTGTGGAGCTGTTAAAGGAAGTGACAGGGGATATCCCCAACGCAGAGGTTCAGGCATTTAAAGGACTTCTGATTGATTTTGTGCGTCAAAATCACGCCAATGTGATTGTCAGAGGCCTTCGCGCCATTACAGATTTCGAGTATGAGCTTCAGATGGCCCAGACGAACCGGGTCATTGCCCCTGAAATCGACACCATATTTTTGACTACAAATCTTAAGTATTCCTATTTAAGTTCCAGTATTGTAAAGGAGATTGCGGAATACGACGGTGATATCAGCGCATTTCTCCACCCGGCTGCCGCAGCCAGAGTGAGAGCAAAGCTGGAAGAGAAAACAAAAGCACAGGGATGAAGGAGATCGCAAGATGAGCAGAATAGAACAGTTGATAAGTGAGATCGAGGAATATATTGACAGCTGCAAGTTCCAGGCGCTGTCCAACAGTAAGATCATTGTGAATAAAGAAGAGATGGAGGAGCTTCTGGTGGAGCTCAGAATGCGGATCCCGGATGAGATCAAGAAGTATCAGAAGATCATCAGCCAGCAGGAAACTATCTTAAATGACGCCAGATCCCAGTCGGATGCTATGCTTGCGGAGGCAAAGGCACAGTCAGACGCCATGATAGCCCAGGCAACGGAGCAGGCCAATTCTATGGTGAATCAGGCGACTGAACAGGCCAATTCCATGGTGGCGCAGGCCAATGAGCAGACCACAGAGATGATCAATGAGCATGAGATTATGCAGCGGGCCTACAGCCATGCAGAGGAGGTTATTTCCCAGGCGAATATCCAGGCGCAGGCTATTGTAGACGCTGCGGCTAATGATGCAAACAACATCCGCCAGGGTTCCATCCAGTACACCGACGATATGCTCCGCAGCCTTCAGACCATCATTAACCATACCATGGACAATGCGAGAGGACGTTTTGATTCCCTTATGAGTTCCTTACAGTCCAGCTACGATATTGTTTCCGCCAATCGAAACGAACTCTCAGGAGGGGATTCAAAGCAGGAGCAAGGGCAGGCAGCCCCGGCTGAGGAGAACACAGAGGACTAAGATGCCGGCGCATTGCTGCAGAGACGGTATAAAGCGAAAAAGACGATACAGGATAAAAGGGTGTGGAGCAGTTTCCACAGGATGTAGTGCCGGATCGACAGTCCGGCACTTTTTAATACGCTTTTTGTCTGGAAGATTCCTGAGATTCCCCCAAAGGCTGCTGTGCCGGTGATCAGAAGCGCTCCGCTGAATCCGGGGACTGACCGGGCGATGGTCTCGATTCCGGTAGTGATCTCCACTGCGCCCAAAAGTGCGGCCCGGACAGTCAGGGGGATGCAGGCAGGAAGGAAGGAAAGATAAAGGGCCAGAATGGAAAAAAGCATGATGTAAAGCCCGATTTTTTCCATGGTTTCCAGGCAGTTCATCAGTTGGGAATCAAAGGAAAAGGGAGCCTGCTGCGGACGGAATTCCTGCTGCGCCGGCTGTGCGCCCCAGCCCGGACGATACCATTTTCCAGCCAGAAAGGAGACCGGGAGAATGGGAAGATAGAGAGCGGCAGGAAAAAGCCAGGGAGGACAGGCGGCCGGACTGGAAAAGAGCGGTACTGCCTGGGCGCATACATAGCCCAGAATAAACATGGGGCTGGGATGGTTGCAGATGGCGAGGAGATACCGGGCCTCTGCCGGGGGGATGCGTCCTTCTTCCAAAAAGGAGCTGTCCATCCGGGCTCCCATGGGATAGCCGCACAAAAGGCCGGTGATAAATACAAAACTTCCCGGCACGGACAGATGCAGAAGGCCGGATAAAATGGGAGAAAATGGCTTTGTGAGCAGAGGGATACCGTTAAAGGCCACGATGGCTCCAGAGCAGATCATAAAGGGCAGAAGGGTGGGAAGAACCACATTGGCCCAGAGAAGAAGGCCCTTTTGCGCACCTGTCAGAGCCAGGTCAGGACGCAGCAGGAGAAGGATCAGACAGAAAATGGCTGCTAAACCGCCAAGAGTTCGTTTCATGGTCACCTGGATGGAGATTTTGTATCAGTATATTAGAAGAGATGGCGGGATATGCAGCCGGAGAAATTGCAGAAGAAGGACTGGACGGTTTTGGGGGTGATGTGGTATTATAAATCGGATGTTTATGATAACTGGGCTGGCAGGATTTGGAAGGGAGAGATGATATGATACAATTTCCAACACTGATCAAAAAATTTTGCGATGCCCTTCTGGAATACGATCCGGAAACGAAAAAGCTGTACTGGTATCACAGTGAAAGAAAGCCGGATTTGTGCAACCGGTGGTCGGATCACGAGGAGATTTACGAGATGTACCGGGAGCGCTATGTGTGCAGGGATGATCTTGATATCTGGGAGCGTTTTTTATCCCCTGAGAATATAGAGCGGTTTGCTCAAGGAAGCACAGCGGAGGAGCATTTTTATATCCGCTTTGAAAATATGGGAAGGGGGCTGGAATGGCACGAAATCTCCATGGAGCAGATGGAGGATTCCCATGTTCTGATCGGAAGCAGGGATGTCCGTGAGATTTACCAGAGTGCGGCAATTACAAAGGCGATCCTGCCGGAACTGGACTATGTGTGTTTTATCGATATCGAAACAGGCAGTTATGTACTCTATTATCCGGATGCCAATAAAACCGTGTTTTCTCAGAATACGGCGGATGATTATGACACAGTTATCGATGCCTTCAACAGAAAACACGTGATTCCCGAGGAGGCACAGACACTGACGCAGAATATGCAGATTGGCCATGTAAGGCAGATGCTGAATGATAAGAATGAATATATCTTGTACGCAACATTCAAAAAAGAGGAAGATCTGCTCTACAAAAAGCTTTGCTTTGCTTATGCTGACGCCACCAGGAAAAAACTGGTCCTGATCCGAACCGATATAAGCAGCGTTGTAAATGAACGGAAGCTGCGCGAGAAGGAAGAGCGAAAACGTGTGGCCTACCTTGAAAATATGCCGGTGGCCTGCGTTTCGGCAGAAGTCCTTCTTGACCCGTACGGAGCGCCCTATGATTTTCGGATCACCTATTCCAACCAGGCGTATGCGAAACTGGTGGGAGTGGAGGTGCCGGAACTTTTAAAACGGAATTATTACGAGATCTTTCCCGATATGGATCGGAAACGGCTCCCCTATTATTATGACACAGCTTATAATGGAACTCCCCATGTGCTCAGCTGGGATGTGGAGGAAAAGAACCGGCATATGCTGATCCATGCGTTTCAGATAGAAAAAGGACATTTTGGCAGCGTGCTGGTGGACACTACCAAGGAATATTTTCTGACAAAGGAGCTGCAAAGGAGCAGGGAAGAAATGCAGCGTATCTTGGAGACGACCACAGACCTGATATTTGAGTACCATGTGGAAACCAAAAGGTTCAATATATCAAGGATTGGAATGGATGAGGTTCAAAAAAGCCTGTCAGAAGAGGGACTGATCGAAACCCTGGTTCAAAAGGGATACCTGGAGCCATCCTGTGCCCCTGTACTGGAACAGGCATTTTCCCGTATGAAGAAAGGAGAATCCCGCTTATCCGTGAATCTGAAAGCCCGGATCCGGAAGGAGGAGGGGTGGAGCTGGTATCGCCTGAACCTGTTTGAGTTTCAGACAGAATATATGCATGAGCGGAAAACCTTTGGCTATCTTCAGAATATAAACCAGGATATGTTAAGGCAGGAAGAACTGGAGAAAAGGGCGCAGACTGATCCTTTAACCAGGGTCCTGAACACCAGCGAGGGAAAGCGGAAGATCAAACAGCTGCTGGAGAGCCAGAAGGACATTAAACATGGCAATAATGCCATGTTTATCATGGACATTGATGATTTTAAGCAGATCAACGACACATATGGCCATATGGCAGGAGACCGGGTGCTTAAGGCATTTGCCGAGATCCTGCGGAAAACCTTTCGGGCAGAGGATATAATCTACCGCCTGGGAGGAGATGAGTTTGTGGTATTTGTGGAAGATGCAGAAGGAACGGGCCGGAACATTGAGTCCATCGTACAGAAGCTGAACTTCAATATTCAAGGGCTTAAAAAGAGGTATTCCTTTTTTGGCAGCAGCATCGGCGTCTATGTTGCCGACACGGTATGCAGCTTTGAGAAATACTATGCGGAGGCAGACAAAGCCCTCTATGAGACAAAAAAGAAGGGAAAAGATCACTTCACCATAAGGAAGGGATAGAGGGCGGATTCCCGCCCCTGTTTTTGCTTGACATACATACAGGCCTTCTTTATAATGAAAAAAACAGTAAGTCTCCTGTTGGATCAGCAGGGGACTTAACTTTTTGAAGGAGCGGAATATGAGGGATACGTTACTGCTTCCAGAAGCTTTCCTTGCCGAGATGAGGGAACTTTTAGGAGCTGAATTTGACCAGTATATAAAAAGCTATGATGAGGAGTGGAAACCAGGACTCAGGGTGAATACGCTCAAACTCTCTCCTGAATCGTTTAAGGAGGTATTTCCCTGGAAACTGGAGCCGGTGTCATGGACAGAAAATGGGTTCTACTATGACGCACAGGAGCGTCCTTCCAGGCATCCGGCCTACTATGCGGGACTGTACTATCTTCAGGAGCCAAGCGCTATGACGCCGGCGGCTATGCTTCCGGTAGAGCCGGGGGATAAGGTGCTGGATGTATGCGCGGCTCCGGGAGGCAAGAGCACAGAGCTGGCGGCAAAGCTAAAAGGAAGGGGACTTTTGGTGTCCAATGACATCAGCTATTCCAGGGCCAGAGCCCTCCTTAAGAATCTGGAGCTGGCAGGAGCGGCCAATATAGCGGTTGTCAGCGAGGAGCCGGGAAAGCTGGCAGCAGTCTGGCCGGAGTTTTTTGATAAGATCCTGGTAGACGCCCCCTGTTCCGGGGAGGGGATGTTCAGACGGGACGAAGATATGGTAAAGGACTGGAGAGAGCGGGGACCTGAATATTACAGCCCGCTACAGAAGGAGATCCTGAAACAGTCGGTGGTTATGCTGAAACCAGGGGGGATGTTGCTGTATTCCACCTGTACATTTTCCAAAAAGGAAGATGAGGATAACGTAAGCTTTCTTTTAAAGGAATGCCCGGAGATGGAACTGGTGCCTTTAAAGACAGGCGCGGTTTGCGGGGCGTTGGACGGTATCGGTCTGTCCGGCTGTATGCGTCTGTTTCCCCACCGGGTAAAAGGGGAGGGACATTTCCTGGCCCTTCTCAGAAAAAAGGAGAAGGGAATGGGAGGAGAGCAGAATGTGCAGCCTTTTGGGGAACCAGAAATGGAAGATGCACCTCCTGAGCAGAAGGAGAGAGGGCGTTTAAAGGATAGAAGGGGGAAATCGCCAAAGGATTCCCAGAGATGCAGCGCCAGGACGGGCGCTAAAGTGCAGGATCAGACGACGGATGAGGGAAAACGGGAGTTGGAGGCATTTTTAAAAATGTGCAGGGTTCGCTGGGAGACGGAACGCATTTTTATTCATCAGGAGAATGCTTACTACCTTCCTGAAGGCTTAAAGCCGGGGCTGCCGCTGCGCTTTTTGCGCACGGGACTGCTGCTAGGGGAGTTAAAAAAGGGCCGCTTTGAGCCTTCTCAGGCATTGGCTATGGCATTAAAGGCAGAGGAATTTGGCACTCTCTTGGATCTGACAGAAGAGGATCCCAGGGTGCTGCGCTATCTTAAAGGGGAGACCATTTCCCTTTTGCCGGAGGAGTCGCCGGTGAAGGGGTGGTGTCTGGTGGCCTACCGCGGTTTCCCGCTGGGCTGGGCCAAGGGAAACGGAATGAGTCTTAAGAATAAGTACTATCCAGGCTGGCGATGGCAATAGAACATGAAAAGAAAGGAAACGGTATGGCAGATAAAAAGAAACACAGCGAGGGTCTTATGCGACTGGATAAATTTCTTACAGAGATGGGAAAAGGGAGCCGCAGTGAGGTAAAGGAGATGGCGCGCAGAGGTCGGATACAAATAAACGGCCAGACGGTAAAAGCAGCGGATACGAAGGTAGATCCAGAACGGGATCAGATCTGTCTGGATGGTCTTTTCGTGAGCTATGCCAGGACGGAGTATTTTATGCTGAATAAGCCCCAGGGAACCGTATCTGCCACTGAAGACGGCAGGTATCCCACGGTGGTAAGCCTGATTGGGGAGGCTTTAAGAAAGGATCTGTTTCCCGTGGGCCGGCTGGATGTGGATACGGAGGGGCTGCTGCTGATTACCAACGACGGCCCGCTGGCTCATGAACTCCTTTCGCCGAAGAACCATGTGGATAAAACGTATCTGGCTTATATTGAAGGGGAGCTTCCGGCCGATGCCGGCCGGCGGCTGGAAGAAGGGATTTGTCTGGAGGATGGAGTAAAGACGCGTCCTGCAAAGCTTTCGGTCTTAAGCTGTGAAAAAGGAGAATGCCTTAGGGGACGTCCGGCCGACGGGGCACTTAAGACGGCTCTCCCTGTTGCACTTACCATCCATGAGGGAAAATTTCATCAGGTGAAACGGATGTTTGAGGCTATGAGCTGCCGTGTGGTTTATCTGAAACGGCTGTCCATGGGGCCTTTGACGCTGGATACGTCCCTTTTGCCGGGACAGTACCGTCCGCTGACGGCAGAGGAACAGTCTGCCTTAAAAAGGACGAACGAATGATGCGAAGCAGAACACATACCATGAAAGGAGGGAGCAGTTAATGATACTGGACGATAAAAAAGCGGTGATTTTTGATCTGGATGGGACGTTAGTGGATTCCATGTGGATGTGGGGGGATATTGATATCGAATATCTGAATCGGTTCGGCCTTTCCTGCCCGGAGGATCTGCAAAAGGCCATTGAGGGAATGAGCTTTACGGAAACGGCAGTTTATTTTAAGGGGCGTTTTGCACTGGCTGATTCTGTGGAAGAGATCAAGGCAGCCTGGGTAGCCATGTCTCTGAAAAAATATAAAAACGAGGTTTCCATGAAGCCGGGAGCAAGGGAGTTTTTAGAAGCGATCGCCTCCAGGGGGCTTCCCGCAGGCATTGCTACCAGCAACGGCAGGGAAATGGTAGAAGCTGTATTAAAATCCCTGGATATGGAAAAATACTTCCATACGGTAGTGACAGCCTGCGAGGTGGCTTTTGGAAAGCCTGCGCCGGATATTTACCTGGAGGCGGCAAAAAGACTGGGGGCAGAGCCTTCAAAGTGCCTGGTATTTGAAGATGTGCCTGCGGGGATTCTGGCGGGAAAAAGCGCAGGGATGACGGTGATTGCAGTGGAGGATGAATATTCCCGAACCATGCGGGCAGAAAAAGAGGCCCTGGCGGACGGTTTTATCTGTGATTTCAGAGAGCTTTTAAAGGAGCAGGATGCGATATGACACATGATTATTTGCCGATAAGCCGGCAGGATATGGAAAAACGGGGCTGGGAGCAGTGTGATTTTGTTTATGTGACAGGAGATGCCTATGTGGATCACCCCTCCTTTGGCACGGCCATCATTTCCAGGCTTTTGGAGGCTCATGGCTATAAGGTAGGCATTATTGCTCAGCCGGACTGGAAAAACAAGGAGAGCATACAGAGCCTGGGACGGCCAAGGCTGGGGGTTCTCGTATCCGCGGGAAATATGGATTCCATGGTGAATCATTATTCCGTGTCGAAAAAGAGGCGCAGAGAGGATGCCTACACCCCCGGAGGCGTCATGGGAAAGCGGCCGGATTATGCGGTGGTGGTATACTGCAACCTGATCCGCTCGGTTTATAAGGACGTCCCCATTATCGCAGGAGGCATTGAGGCCAGCCTGCGCCGTCTGGCTCACTATGATTACTGGTCCAACCGGTTAAAGCGTTCGATCCTTCTGGATTCTCAGGCGGATCTGATCTCCTACGGAATGGGAGAGCACTCCATTGTGGAGATTGCGGACGCCTTAAACAGCGGGCTGGATGTAAAGGATATTACCTTTATCGATGGAACAGTATATAAGACAAGGCAGTTGGAAAGT
This sequence comes from Enterocloster alcoholdehydrogenati, assembly GCF_013282095.1. Classification (GTDB taxonomy): domain Bacteria; phylum Bacillota; class Clostridia; order Lachnospirales; family Lachnospiraceae; genus Enterocloster; species Enterocloster alcoholdehydrogenati. The sequence goes on along the minus strand of NZ_BLTJ01000001.1, from coordinate 213,282 downwards.
GTCTATGACTATAAGCTTCTTCCAGACTATAAGGAACTTGTGTCAGATAAAAAGCGGTATGCGGAAAGCTTTTTTGTACAGTACAGCAATACGGATCCCTTTTCGGGAAAACGTCTGGTGGAGCCTTATGAGGGAAAGGTGTTTGTGGTTCAGAATCCGCCCTCTAAGCCCCTGTCCCAGCAGGAAATGGATGACGTGTATGCGCTTTCCTACATGAGAAGCTATCATCCCTCCTATGAGGCCTTTGGGGGCGTTCCTGCAATTCGTGAGATCAAGTTCAGCCTGATCAGCAACCGGGGCTGCTTTGGAGCCTGCAGTTTCTGCGCCCTGACCTTCCACCAGGGACGGATCATACAGGCCAGAAGCCATGAGTCCCTGCTCCGGGAGGCGGAAACGCTGACAAAGGAGCCTGACTTTAAGGGGTATATCCATGATGTGGGGGGGCCCACGGCAAACTTCCGGTTCCCGGCCTGTGAAAAGCAGCTGACAAAGGGGGCCTGTCCTTCCAAACAGTGTCTCTTTCCGGAGCCATGCAGAAATCTGCGGGCGGATCATTCGGATTATGTGGCCCTTCTTAAAAAGCTGCGGTCAATCCCGAAGGTAAAGAAGGTGTTTATCCGTTCCGGCATCCGTTTTGATTATCTGCTGGCAGACACCAGCCGTAAATTTTTAAAGGAACTCTGTGAGTACCATGTGAGCGGGCAGTTAAAGGTGGCCCCGGAGCACGTTTCTGACGCAGTGCTGGCCCGCATGGGAAAGCCGAAAAATGCGGTCTACCGCAGGTTTGTGAAGGAATATAATGAAATGAATACCCGTCTGGGGAAGGAGCAGTATCTTGTTCCCTACCTGATGTCCTCCCATCCCGGTTCCACGATGAAGGAGGCGGTGGAACTGGCAGAGTATTTGAGGGATCTGGGCTATATGCCGGAACAGGTGCAGGACTTTTATCCCACGCCCTCCACCATTTCCACCTGTATGTACTATACGGGATATGACTGCCGGACTATGGAAAAGGTTTATGTGCCGGTGAATCCCCATGAAAAGGCTATGCAGAGGGCTTTGATCCAGTACCGGGATCCGAAGAACTATGATCTGGTGGTGGAGGCGCTTCGGATTGCAGGACGGACGGATCTGATAGGATTTGACAAAAAATGTCTGGTGCGGCCCTCAGGGAGACGCAGAAAGGAAAATGGTGCGAATACGGGGGCAAAGCCGACCGTTTCAAAGAAAAAGAAACCCATCCGCAATATCCATAAAAAGAAGGGAAGGTAACGCCATATGATGATCGCTGTTGTAACAGGAGCCACCTCAGGAATGGGGAGGGAGACAGCTATTCAGCTGTGGGAGCAGTTTAAGGGGATCGACGCAGTCTGGGCCATTGGGCGGCGGGCGGACCGCTTAGAGGAATTAAAGAGAAGCATCGGCGTGCCCGTGCGTGCCTTTGCGCTGGATCTTACGGGAGAGGAAGGGCGTCAGGTGCTTAAAAACGCTTTGGATGCAGAAAAGCCGAAGGTAAAGTTTTTGGTGAATGCCGCAGGTTTTGGAAAAATCGGCCTGGCAGAGAACCTTCCAGTAACCCAACAGGCCGGTATGGCAGAGCTTAACTGCGCAGCGCTCGCGGCAGTGACGGCCCTGGTGCTCCCCTTTATGCCGGACAACAGCCGGATCATCCAGTATGCTTCCAGCGCCGCCTTTTTGCCTCAGCCGGGCTTTGCGGTGTATGCGGCGTCAAAAGCCTTTGTTTTAAGCTACAGCCGCGCCTTAAACCGGGAACTTAAGGGAAGAAGAATCTGCGTTACCGCCGTCTGCCCCGGTCCGGTGAAAACCGAATTTTTTGATATCGCCCAGACCACAGGGGAAATTCCCCTATATAAGCAGCTTGTAATGGCAAAGCCCGACCGGGTGGTAAAAAAGGCCCTCCGGGACAGCGTGGCGGGAAGGGAACTGTCCATTTACGGCTGGACGATGAAGGCGTTCTGCCTGCTGACAAAGCTCCTCCCCCATCGCCTGATCCTGGATCTGATGGAGCGGATTGAGTATGCGCCCAAGGGAAGCCGGTGGGATTAGAGCAGGCATTTACGAGCACATAAGGAGAAAACGATCATGCATCTATTAAAGGTTACGGCCAATGAAGCAGGGCAGAGGCTTGATAAGCTTCTGGCCAAGTATCTCAACCAGGCCCAAAAGGGTTTTTTATATAAAATGATGCGTAAAAAAAATATTACGCTGAACGGAAAGAGATGCGAGGGAGGAGAGCGGCTCAAAGAGGGAGATGAGATCCGGCTGTTTCTGGCAGAGGATACCATTGCTAAATTTTCCAGGATACCCGTCTCCAGTGTAAAGGCAGACGTCCCAAATAAGCGGGGGGAATCGCCGGACAGACGCGGTCGGATGTCCCGTCTTGATATTATTTACGAGGATAAGAATATCCTGATCGTCAACAAGCCTTCTGGTATGCTCTCCCAGAAGGCAAAGGACGGGGATATTTCCCTGAACGAGCATATTCTTAATTACCTGATCGATTCCGGCCATCTGCCGGTAGAGCAGCTTCGCACCTTTAAGCCGTCTATCTGCAACCGCCTGGACCGCAATACCAGCGGTCTGGTGACGGCAGGCGTATCCCTTCCCGGCCTTCAGGTGATGAACCAGGTGTTCAAGGATCGGAGTATTCACAAATATTATCAGTGCCTGGTAAAGGGAGCGGTGACAAAACGGCAGATGATCGCGGGCTTTTTAAGAAAGGATGAGACGGCTAACACCGTCCAGATTCACGCGATGGAGGTGGAAAACAGTGTGCCCATTATGACGGAATATGTTCCATTAAAGACAAATGGCAGCGCCACTTTGCTGCAGGTAACCCTGATCACCGGCAGGAGCCATCAGATCCGCGCCCATCTGGCTTCTATCGGCCATCCCATTTTAGGAGATTTCAAGTACGGCGACCGGGCGGTCAATGAGGCGGTTCGCCAAAAATACAGGGTCAATTCTCAGCTTCTTCACTCCTGGAAACTGGCAATGCCGCAAAAGCTTCCCTACCCTCTGGATTATCTTGCCGGTAAAGAGTTTTTTGCGCCTCTGCCGGAAGCATTTTTAAGGGTCATGAGGGGGGAAGGGATGGAGTGACATCCTAACGTGCCGGTGCTGCGGTGCCGATGCAGGGAGTTTTCCGCCGCTTGACAGAACCATTCCTTTGGGGTATGCTTATCTATGATAAAATCCGTTTCTGAAAGCGGAGATGAGAGGATAAATACAATGGGAAAAATCATATTAACCGGCGACCGTCCTACCGGCCGTCTTCACGTTGGACATTATGTGGGTTCCTTAAAACGCAGAGTAGAACTGCAAAATTCCGGCCAGTTTGATGAGATCTACATCATGATCGCTGACGCTCAGGCGCTGACGGACAACGCGGACAATCCTGAAAAGGTACGCCAGAACATTATCGAGGTAGCTCTTGACTATCTGGCCTGCGGCCTGGATCCAGCAAAGTCCACCCTGTTCATCCAGTCCCAGATCCCGGAGCTGTGCGAGATGACCTTCTACTACATGGATCTTGTGACGGTTTCCCGTCTCCAGCGCAATCCTACCGTAAAATCTGAGATCCAGATGCGCAACTTCGAGACAAGCATCCCTGTGGGATTTTTCACCTACCCCATCAGCCAGGCTGCAGATATCACTGCCTTTAAGGCTACCACTGTGCCGGTAGGAGAGGATCAGGCTCCCATGATCGAGCAGACAAGGGAGATCGTCCACAAGTTCAACACCGTATACGGCGGAAATCTGGTGGAGCCGGATATCCTTCTTCCAGATAATAAGGCCTGCCTGCGTCTGCCGGGCATTGACGGCAAGGCAAAGATGAGCAAGTCCCTTGGAAACTGCATTTACCTGTCTGATTCAGAGGAGGAGATCCAAAAAAAGATCATGTCCATGTACACAGATCCCAACCATCTGAGGGTACAGGATCCGGGGCAGGTGGAAGGAAATCCTGTCTTTATCTATCTGGATGCTTTCTGTACAGACGCTCATTTTGAGGAGTATCTGCCGGAATATCAGAACCTGGACGAGTTAAAGGCCCACTACATGAGAGGCGGTCTGGGAGACGTTAAAGTAAAGAAGTTCTTAAATAACGTAATTCAGGAGGAACTGCGTCCCATCCGTGAGCGCCGCAGGGAGATTGCAAAGGATATCCCTGCTGTATACAAGATCCTGGAAGAGGGCAGCATCAGGGCAGAAAAGAAGGCAGCAGAGACATTGGCAGAGATGAAACGGGCAATGAAGATCAACTACTTCGAGGATAAGGAACTGATCGCTGAGCAGGCAGCCCGGTTTAAGAGCGAGTCAGAAGGGTAAAATCAGAGGGAAGAAAAACTGATATAAAAAATAAGCGGAGAGCTAATCACTGCAAAAAGCGGTCGGCTCTCCGTTTTTATTTTTCCCTCGTTACTTTGTCGCAAACCGGTTCATAAAAAAGTCGGTGAAAGCGGCCAATTCCTTTTCCTGGGATACATAAACATACAGCTTTTCATCTTCCAGCCAGTCATAGGCATTGATACCGATATACCCTTTTCTGTCCGGGTAAATGATAAAGGCATCTGTAGGATACTTATTCCGATAGGCTTTTAAAATTTCTGAACGGCGATAGTAAGTCGGATCACCGCAGCCGGAAAGATCGGGCACTGTGGGAACGACTGCAATCGTCTGGCTGGCCTCATTCCAGCCGACAATCAAATTTCCGATTTTCGTTTTACTTCCATGAACAAATCCGTAATTAAATCGGCTCACATCCTCGGTATAACCGAAGATAAGCCTGTAATTGTCCCCGGCTTCTACAACCTGGTTAAATAGAGCGCGCATTCTTGCTGCATTTGCATTGCTCTTTTCCATGTCAACTTCCGGCCCCTTAAATAACCTGCTAAAGAATCCCATGATTGTTTCCTCCTTAATAGTATATTTTTTGTAACTGCTTTATAAGCATGATTTTGTACCTAAGATGTGGGAACGTCTTTTAGTTTCTCCAGAGCATCCACAATGGCATCCAGCTGAAAGTCAACTGTTTCATCAGCAGCTTCGGGGACAAACAAAGGCAGAGTGTCGGGGATCGCTCTGCGTACAACCATTGCTGTCAGACTTAAATTCGTAAATAAATGGATCCTTGCTGTGTCTGCCTTTATCCCCAGGTTTTCTAAAATCTCTCCAAAAAGACGGAACTGCTTTTGGCGGAATATCTGATAGCTTTCCTTTGACAGGTGTCTGAAAATAAGCTGCTGTTCTTCAATTGTTAAAACGGCGATCCCATTTTGTTCTCCATAGCAGCAGGCATGGAGAAATTGTTTCACAGCATCGCGCCAGCTTAAGGCAGGATCGGCCATCAGCTTTTGCACATATTCAATGATCTTGGGCTGCTGCAGATACAGCGTTTCAACGATCAAATCTTCCTTTGTTGAGAAAAACGAATAGAAGAACGTTCTTGAAATGCCCACTTTTTTATATATTTGCTCAACTGTGGTATGTTGTATGCCCTGTTTCGCCATCAGTTCAAGCCCAACTGTAATAAGTGCATTTCTGATATGCTCTTTATCTTCTTCAGAATAAGCCACCTTGGGCATTTTACCACCCCTCCCTCAATACGGTGAAATAAAAACAAATTTAAAATATTGTCTTTATTTTATCACGTCCAATAGGATAATACAAGAAGAAATGACGGAATATTTTAAGACAGAGCGGCATAGCCAAAGGCTATGCCGCTCTGCGGTTTTTGCTTATTTTTATTACGGCTATATCTGGCGGAGCTGGTTTGGCACTATGCCGGAACCTGTCTACATTTTAATCAGATTATATTCTCTGGAGCCCAGTCCGATCTTCTCTGCGTGCGCCAGGCAGCTTCTCCACTCAGATTCAGGGGTGGAGTTGCGAAAATGGTCATGGTGGTCGATAAAGTCTTTTTTGGCCATATTATTTGCCAGCTGGCTTCCGGGTATGGGAGCGGCGGCCAGGCAGGCATCCACACAGGCCTGATCCAAAGCCAGAGGATCGAAGGAGGCAAACATACCGATATCAGGGAGAATAGGAATATCGTTTTCTCCATGGCAGTCACAGTTGGGGGACACATCTACGATCAGAGAGATATGGAAATTAGGCCGTCCGTCTACCACGGCTTTGGTATATTCTGCCATGCGGCAGTTTAAAAGCTCATTGGCCGCATCATTGTCAAAGGAGATGGCGTCAAAATTACAGGAGCCCAGACAGCGTCCGCAGCCTACGCAGTTGTCCTGGTCTACGTGCATTTTTCTTGTCTCTTCGTCAAAGACAAGGCCTCTGTTGGCGCATTCCTTCTGGCATCTGCAGCAGCCGCGGCAGAGGTCAGGGGTGATATGGGGCTTGCCGCTGCTGTGCTGATCCGTCTTGCCTGCCCGGGAGCCGCAGCCCATGCCGATATTTTTGATTGCGCCGCCAAAGCCGGTCATTTCATGGCCTTTAAAATGCGTCAGGCTGATAAATACATCCGCATCCATAACAGCCCGGCCGATTTTTGCCGTCTTTACATATTCGCCGCCCTGTACCGGAACATCTATGTCATCCGTACCCTTAAGGCCATCGCCGATGATAATGGGACATCCTACGGTCAGAGGGGTGAACCCATTTTCCCAGGCGCACTCCAGATGCTCCAGGGCGTTTTTTCTGCTGCCGGGATACATGGTGTTGCAGTCGGTTAAAAATGGCTTTCCGCCCAGTTCCTTTACCACATCGGCCACGGCTCTGGCATAGTTGGGCCGCAGGTAGCTGATATTGCCCAGTTCCCCGAAATGCATCTTAATGGCTACAAACTTTCCCTCCAGATCCAGCTTCTCAATTCCGGCTTTTCTGATCAGTTTCTTTAGCTTTACAGGAAGGCTGTCGCCAAAGGCAACGGTATGGAAATCAGTAAAATAAACGTTTGATGGGTTCATCGTGTCACCTCGTAATCCTTTATTTTTATGTAAGTGTTTACAGTTTCATTTTCATTATAGAACAAAGGGAGGCAAATGGCAATTATGGGATTTTCACAAGGATTTTCCTGTCTTTACCTCCGTCTCTGCCTCTGATATACTTAAATTACAGGAAGAATGTCAAAGCATTCGGCAGACAGACATCAGAAAGGAAATGACATAATTATGGGAACATGGAATACCAGAGGGCTTCGGGGATCTACCCTGGAGGATTTGATCAACCGCACCAACGACAGCTACCGGGAGAAAAAACTGGCGCTGATCCAGAAGATCCCCACGCCGATCACGCCCATCCAGATTGATAAGGCCAGCCGCCATATCACCCTGGCATATTTTGACCAGAAAAGTACCGTAGACTATATTGGGGCCGTCCAGGGGATTCCGGTGTGCTTTGATGCCAAGGAGTGCGCCGCGACCACGTTTCCCCTTCAGAACATTCATCCCCATCAGATCCGGTTTATGGATGAGTTTGAAGCTCAGGGAGGGATCGCCTTTATTGTTCTGTATTATACTGGACTGGATGAGATGTATTACCTCCCTTTTCAGAAGGTAAAGTCGTTCTGGGAACGGATGGAGGCGGGGGGACGAAAAAGCTTTACTTATGAGGAGATCGACCATTCCTGGCGGATCAGAGCCTATCGGGATATGCTGGTTCATTATCTGGAGATGATCGCAAAGGATCTGGAGTACCATCAGCAGAATGATAAAAAAGATTGACAGGCGGTTCATTTGCCTTTATAATAGTGATCACGTTAATGAATTATCACTTTACCAATATAAAGTGAAAGGCTGCAACAGGGAGGTTCGATTGGTATGACAAAACGAAACAGGCTGATCCACACTCCGGAAGGAGTCAGGGACATTTACGGCGAAGAATGCCGCAGGAAACTGGCTGTGCAGGAAAAGATCCTTCACACCCTGTACCTCTATGGCTGTGAGCATATACAGACGCCCAGTTTTGAATACGCGGATATATTTAATGAGGATCGGGGAAGCGTGGCTTCAGAAGAGATGTTTCGCTTTTTTGACAGGGATAACCATATGCTGGTGCTGCGGCCCGATATGACTCCTGCAGTAGCCAGGTGCGCGGCAAAATACTTTATGGATGACGAACTGTCTCTGAGGTTCTGTTATCTGGAGCGAACCTTTACTAATAATACCAGTTTTCGGGGGCGTTTAAAAGAACGGGCGGAGTCAGGGGCGGAGCTTCTGGGAGATGATTCGCCGGATGCGGATGCAGAGGTCATCGCCATGGCGGTGGATTGTCTGAAAGCCGCCGGATTAAAGGAGTTTCAGGTGGAACTGGGACAGGCGGCATTTTACAGGAGCCTGGCAGAGGAAGCGGGGCTGGAGGAAGAAGATAGGGAGGAACTGGACCGGTTGATTGAAAACAAGAACCGGTTTGGCACCGAGGCGTTTTTAAAGACCCATTCCATCCGGGAGGATTTAAAAGAGGCGCTGTTAAAGACTACGGAAACCTTCGGTGATATCGAAAAGATTCGCAGGGCAAAGGTGCTTATAGCCAATGAGAAGGCTTTAAAGGCCATTGAACGGCTGGAACGGGTTCACACGCTGTTAGAGGAATACAAAGTAGCAGACTGCGTTTCCTATGATCTTGGCATGGTGAGCAGATTTCAGTATTACACAGGCATTATTTTCAAGGCCTATACATATGGAACCGGAGATTATATCGTTACGGGAGGCCGGTATGACCGGCTTTTGATGCAGTTTGGAAAGGATACCCCGGCGGTGGGCTTCGCCATTGTGGTAGATCAGCTTATGGCGGCTCTTTTAAGACAGAAGATCGATGTGCCTTTAACTGCTGGAGCGACAATGATCCTCTATGAACCGGAGGCCAGAGAGAATGCTGTCTGCTTAAGCCGCCTTTTCCGTTCACAGGACCGTCCGGTGCAGCCAGTGAGCCGGGCTCCGGGAAAGACGTTTGAGGATTACAAAGACATGGCCAGGAAACGCCGTCTGAGAAATATCCTCTATCTGAAAGACAATCGCTCGTTTGTCACGGCTTTTGACACTCTGACGGGAAATGTGGATGAGATTTTGCTGTCCGCCTGTCAATAAACAGATCCGTAAGGAGGTAAGAACATGAGATATCTGACTGTCGCTCTGGCCAAGGGCAGACTTGCCGCTAGGGCCATGGAGATGTTTGAAAAAATCGGCATATCCTGTGAGGAGATGAAGGATAAGGATTCCAGAAAGCTGATCTTTGCCAATGAGGAGCTGGGGATTCGTTTCTTTCTGGCCAAGGCCACGGATGTTCCCACCTATGTAGAGTATGGGGCCGCCGATATAGGCATTGCAGGCCGGGATACTATTTTAGAAGAAGGAAGAAAGCTTTATGAGGTGATGGATCTGGGGATCGGCCGGTGCAGGATGTGCGTCTGCGGACCGGAATCAGCAGGGGAGCGGCTAAAGCATCACGAGTTAATCCGGGTAGCGACAAAATACCCCAATATTGCCAGGGATTATTTTCACAACCGGAAATACCAGACTGCAGAGATCATCCGGCTCAACGGCTCTATTGAACTGGCGCCTATTGTAGGGCTGTCGGAGGTGATCGTAGATATTGTAGAAACCGGTTCTACTTTAAGGGAAAATGGACTTACGGTACTGGAAGAGATCTGTCCCCTGTCGGCCCGTATGGTAGTAAACCAGGTGAGCATGAAAACAGAACATGAGCGGATCACAAAGATCATCAGAGCTCTGGAAAGGACAGGAGAGAAATGAGAATCATTGCCTTAGATGATACATCCATGAAAGATATCCTTACGGATCTGTTAAAGAGAGATCCGAACAACTACGGGGAATATGAGAATACGGTACGGGAGATCGTAGAGCAGGTCCGAAAAGAGGGGGATACAGCCCTGTTTGAATATACCCGGCGTTTCGATGGAGCAGCAATGAATCCTGCCTCCATCCGGGTCACAGAAAAGGAGATCCGGGAGGCGATGAAGGAAGTGGATCCGGCATTGCTGGCTGTGATGAAAAAATCCATGGAAAATATTCGCCGCTATCACGAAAAACAGCTTAAAAACAGCTGGTTTGACACCCAGCCGGACGGAACAATCCTGGGGCAGAAGGTAACTGCCTTAGAGAGCGTGGGCGTCTATGTACCGGGAGGGAAGGCTGCCTATCCGTCAACCGTGCTGATGGATATTATTCCGGCAAAGGTGGCGGGTGCAGAGCGGATCGTTATGGTGACGCCTCCGGGAAAGGATGGGAAGGTGAATCCTGTAACCCTGATAGCGGCTCATCTGGCAGGAGCCAACGAGGTTTATAAGGCGGGAGGCGCTCAGGCTATTGCCGCCCTTGCCTTTGGAACAGAGTCCATTCCCAGAGTGGATAAGATCGTAGGTCCTGGAAATATATTTGTAGCCCTGGCAAAAAAGGCGGTGTACGGCCATGTGAGCATCGACAGCATCGCAGGTCCCAGCGAGATCCTGGTTATCGCAGATAAAACGGCAGATCCCAGATATGTGGCTGCGGATCTTTTAAGCCAGGCAGAGCACGATGAGCTTGCAAGCGCCATTCTGGTGACAGACAGCATGGAGCTTGCAGAACAGGTATCAGAACAGGCGGACAGCTTTCTGGAACAGCTTTCCAGGAGGGATATTATTCGTTGTTCCTTAGATAATTACGGATATATCCTGGTGACGGATTCCATGGAGCAGGCGGTTGAGACGGCCAACCGCATTGCTCCGGAGCATCTGGAGATCGTGACGGAACGTCCCTTTGAAGTGATGACTAAGATCCGAAATGCCGGAGCCATTTTCATCGGAGAATACAGTTCAGAGCCCCTGGGAGATTATTTTGCAGGCCCCAATCATACGCTGCCAACCAATGGGACAGCCCGGTTTTTCTCACCCCTGGGTGTGGATGATTTTGTTAAAAAATCCAGTATCATTTACTATTCAAAGGAGGCGCTTAAAAAGGCCCATAAGGAGATCGAGGCTTTTGCCGAGGCGGAGCAGCTGACGGCCCATGCCAATTCTATCCGGGTGCGGTTTGAAGAGGAGGAGTAAGATGGAACGGATTGCAGTGATGACGCGAAATACCAATGAGACAAAGATATCCATGACCCTTAATTTAGATGGAAGGGGAAAGGCGGATATCCACACAGGAATCGGATTTTTCGACCATATGTTAAACAGCTTTGCCCGCCACGGTTTTTTTGACCTGGAACTTCATGCGCAGGGGGATCTTGAGGTGGATACCCATCATACCATCGAAGATGTGGGAATCGTGCTGGGCCGGGCGATCCGGGAGGCGGTGGGAGATAAAAGGGGGATCGCCCGCTATGGCTCAAAGATTCTCCCCATGGATGACTCCCTGGTGCTGTGTGCCCTGGATCTGTGCGGAAGGCCCTGGCTGTCCTTTGAACTGACCCTGGAGAGGGAGCGGGTAGGAGATCTGGAGACAGAGATGATCCGGGAATTTTTCTATGCCGTCTCCTATGGCGGGGAAATGAACCTTCATCTGCGGCAGCTGTCCGGCAGCAATAACCATCACATCATCGAGGCGGCCTTTAAGGCTTTTGCCAGGGCCTTAGATGAAGCAACCTCATATGACCCGCGGCTGAAGGATGTGCTTTCTACCAAGGGCAGCCTGTAAAAAGGAGGATTTTATGCAGTTATATCCCGCAATCGATATGAAAAATGGAAAATGTGTCCGGTTAAGACAGGGCGAATTTAAAGATGTCACCGTTTATTCCGACTGCCCGGAGGAAGTGGCCTGCAAATGGCAGGAGCAGGGCGCCACGTTTCTTCATCTGGTGGATCTGGACGGAGCGCTGGCGGGCCATTCTGTCAATGAAGAAACCATCCGCCGGATTGTTTCATCGGTGAGTATCCCGGTGGAGATCGGGGGAGGCATCCGCTCAGAGGAAGCCATTTTCAATATGCTTTCCCTGGGAGTAAAACGGGTGATTATTGGGACAAAAGCGGTGGAGCAGCCGGAATTTTTACGGGACATGGCAGAGAAATTCGGGGCAGAGGCGATCGTGGCCGGGATCGATGCGAAAAACGGAAATGTGGCTGTCCAGGGCTGGGAACAGATCAGCCAGGTTACGGCCCTAAAGCTGGCACAGCGGATGAGAGATTATGGAATAAAGCACATTGTTTATACGGATATTTCCAGAGACGGTATGCTTTCCGGCCCTAATGTGGAGGCTACGAAAACGCTGACAAAGGAGACGGGGCTGGATGTGATCGCTTCCGGCGGCGTTTCGTCCATGGAGGATCTGCAGGCCTTATATGAGGCCGGAATCAAGGGGGCGATCATCGGGAAAGCCCTCTATGAGAACCGGATCGATTTAGCAGAGGCCGTAAGGCGTCTGGAAGGGAGGAACGATTATGGCGGAGTATAAAAAGCTGATCATCGGTCTGGGATACAGCGAAGGGAGGGCCTGCAGCTGGGACGGCAGAAAAATATACGGACAGAACCTTGTACAACTGGGAAGTGCCGGCTGTGAAAGCGGTGCAGACGGCCTGTTTATCTATGACCGTTCTGTATCTGAGGCAGATCATGAGGCAATGCTTCATACATTGAGAGAGCTTTGCAGGAAGATTGATGCACCTGTGATTGCCGGCGGACGGGTGAAGCGGCTGGAGGACGTAAAGAAATATCTTTATGCCGGGGCGTCAGCTGTGTTTCTGGATATGGGCGCAGATGGAAATGAGGCTCTGATCAAGGATGCGTCAAAGCGGTTTGGCGGGGAAAAAATATATGCGTATCTGCCAAAACTTTCCTATACGGCACAGGCCCAGAGTCTTGCAAAGCTGGGAGCCTGCGGCTTTGTGATCCCAATCGCAGGGCAGACGCCGTCCCTTGAGGAGATGGAGGCCTTCCGTCACTGCCCCGGTATCTGCCTGACGGCGTCAGGCGCGGCAGATGAGGTTAAAGAGCAGGCAAAAGGACTAAAAGCGTCCCTTGGCTGTCCTGAGACTGCGGGAGCTATCCTGGCCCTTGATGAGAACCGGATAGGGGCATCCATGGAGATCAAGCAGCAGTTAAAGGCGGACGGGATTTTTCTGGATACGTTACAGCCAGCATTTCAGTGGAGGGATCTAAAGAAGGGGGCAGACGGTCTGGTTCCTGTGATCGTCCAGGATTACAGGAATAAAGAGGTGCTTATGCTGGCCTATATGAACGAGGAGGCTTTTGAATGGACGCTGGCGTCAGGAAAGATGACGTATTTCAGCCGAAGCCGTCAGTGCCTTTGGATAAAGGGCGAGACCAGCGGCCATTTCCAGTATGTAAAGGAGCTGCGGATCGACTGCGATGAGGATACCCTTCTGGCAGAGGTGGAGCAGGTGGGAGGGGCCTGCCATACGGGCAACCGCTCCTGTTTTTACAGAGAACTGGCAAAGAAGGAATATAAGAACAGGAATCCGTTAGGGGTTTTTGAGGATGTGTACCAGGTGATCCTGGACAGGAAGGCGCATCCAAAGGAAGGCTCGTATACGAATTATCTTTTTGACAAGGGCATTGATAAGATCCTTAAGAAGGTGGGCGAGGAATGTACGGAGATTGTGATTGCGGCCAAAAACCCGGATCCTGAGGAAATCAAATACGAGATGGCAGATTTTCTGTATCATATGATGGTGCTCATGGCTCAGAAGGACATGACCTGGGAAGAGATTACAGACGAGCTGGCAAACCGATAGGAAGAACGACGGCAGAGAACAGAGAAAACGGCGAATTGGACATCAGGGGGATAGTATGGTATACTATCCCCGATTCATTTTATGGGAAAGTATGGGATTTATATTATATAGTTTACATAATGTTTTTATGTAAACTATATGGCGAGCGCACGGAGATAAGTTCCATTTTCCCGTTTATGAAGGAACCGTTGTGCACACTATAATGGAATAATGAGTACACATTACACAAGGAGGCAGCAGGATGTCACAGAATCTATCACAGACAGCAGAACGTTTTCTGCGCTATGCAGTCATTGATACCCAGTCCGCAGATGATAAGGAGCAGATGCCCAGCACAGAGAAACAACGGGTTTTAGGCCGTATGCTGGCAGAGGAACTGCGTGAAATGGGCGTATCAGAGGTAAGAGAGGATGAAAACGGATACGTTTACGGCATGATTCCATCAAATCTGGAAGAAGGAGCAGCAGCTCCCGCCCTGGGTTTTATTTCCCATATGGATACAGCGCCGGCATTCTCTGGTGAGAATGTAAAGCCACGGATCATAGAAAACTATGATGGGGAGGATATCTGCTTAAATAAGGAGGCCTCTATCTGGCTTTCTGTGAAGGAATTTCCGGAAATGAAACGCTATAAGGGCCAGACGCTGATTACCACCGACGGAACGACCCTCTTAGGGGCTGATGATAAGGCGGGTGTGGCAGAGATTATGACCATGGCATCATGGTTTCTGGCTCATCCGGAGGAAAAACATGGAAAGATCTGTATCGCCTTTACTCCGGATGAGGAGGTAGGACGCGGGGCAGATCGCTTTGATGTGGTCGGATTCGGAGCGGATGTGGCTTATACGGTAGACGGCGGAGCCATCGGGGAGCTGGAATATGAGAATTTCAACGCCGCTTCCGGCCGTGTGAGGCTCCATGGAGCCAGTATCCATCCGGGCAGCGCAAAGGGAAAGATGAAGAACGCCCTTTTAATGGGAATGGAGTTCCAGTCCCTTCTGCCGGTATTTGAAAACCCGATGTATACGGAAGGCTACGAGGGTTTTTTCCATCTGGACCGCATGGAGGGAAACGTGGAAGAGGCAGAGCTGGAATACATCATCCGGGATCATGACAGAGTAAAATTTGAAAGAAAAAAAGAACTTTTTAAAGCCGCTGGCGCGTTTATGAACCAGAAATACGGAGAAGGTGCTGCTGAGGTTTATGTAAAGGATTCTTACTTTAACATGAAGGAAAAGATTGAGCCGTATATGTACCTGATTGACGAGGCCAAAGCCGCAATGGAAGAACTGGATATTGCGCCTGTGATCGTCCCCATCCGCGGCGGCACAGACGGCGCGCGCCTGTCCTATATGGGCCTTCCCTGCCCCAATATCTGTACCGGCGGACACAATTTCCATGGAAAGTATGAATATATCTGTGCAGAGTCCATGGAAACCATTACAGAACTGCTGATCCGGATCGCAAAGCGGTTTGTGAAGGTAAAGGGGGAATGAACATGAAGATCATTGACTGTCACGCCCATCTGGTTCAGTACATCGCAGGAACCGGTTCCGGCGGTGAGCTGCGCAGCATAGGAGGAGGCATGGCCCGCTATGCCAATGGACAGACCGTACGCATGATCCCGGAACAGTTTGGCACAGAGGGAGTCAGTCCGGAGCAGCTTCTTGAGGTAATGGATGCCAATGGTGTAGAGAAAGCTGTGCTCCTTCAGGGGAATTTTTATGGCTTTCAGAACCATTATACCTGGGATGCTGTTTTAAAATACCCGGACCGTTTCATCGGAGCAGCCAGCTATGATCCCTATTCTCTGGAATATGAGGGGATCCGCCGCCATCTTTTTGAAGAACTGGGATTTAAAATTGAGAAATTCGAGGTAAGCTCCGGTTCCGGCCTGATGGCGGTTCACCCGGATTTTCGGATCGACAGCGAGCGGATGGATGAAGCATTCTCCTACGCTGAAAGCAGAGGTCATGTTATGGTGGTGGATATCGGAAAATGCAAAAGTAAAAGCTGGCAGGTTTTGGGGCTGCGCAAAGAGATTCTGCGCCATCCGGGAATGAAATTCGTGCTGTGCCATCTTCTGGGGCCAGGCGGCAGACAGGAAGAGGAATTAAAGACAGCCTTAGACCAGCTGGCGCTTCCCAATGTGTGGTTTGATTTGTCCAGTGTAGTGCACAACTGCCGTGATGTACAGGATCCATGGAACAGGGCGGCGGAGTATGTGCGTCTGGCAAGAGATCTGGCCGGAGCCCACAAGCTGATGTTCGGCACAGACGCCCCCTCTGCCCTCAAGGAAGCCCAATACAGCGATTATGTGCGCTGGATGCTGGAGATGGACGGGCTAAGCTGCGGGGAAAAGGAGCAGATCATGTACAAAAATGCCGACCTGGTCTACACGGGACAGTAGAGACAGGAAAGCAGAATAGGTATATTTTAGACCTTCAGGGACAGGCGAAAGGACAGCCTGTCCCTGGTTTATGCATCACTTCTCATCATCTCATAGGAGAAGCATTCGTATTACCTTGTCTGATACTGTAGCCAAAGGGCTCCGCTGTCATATTGTGCAACATTTTTCAATTTCAAAGAAATGGGTTCCGTTTCCATGGGAAGTCCATCGAATACGGCTGTCATACCTTTCCGTCCATCAATGCCAGGGGCGAGCAAAATGCTTATTTCATCAAGCAGTCCTTCGTTTAAAAAGCCTGCATTGATAGTCCCGCCGCCAACAATCCCCAGACGCTTTACGCCAAATTCTTCTGCAAGAATTTCCATGGCTTTGGCGAGGTTAATTCTCTCTTTGCCGCAGGCAATCCATGAAATATTTCTTTCATCCAGATAAGCAAGGTATTCTTTTGCAACCGCTTCGCTGGTAATAATGATAAGAGGCACCTCGCTGTGCTCCTACCAAAGCAGACTGCCTTTTGTATCAACTGCAATGCTGTATTCCTTTGCGCTTATTTTTTTTGAAAATTTTTCGGCGTTCAGAGGTTCTTTGTTTTTTGCCTCGAATTCCCCCTTTTTGGCCATTTCTAACTGAGCAGTAACTCTGCCGCTTAATGTGGCTATTAAATTCAGTTTATTAAGCGCTGCATAATATTCCTCTACGCCCGGAAGCTTTGCGGTCATACCGCAGTCAATCCGTCCGACAAGGGATGTCATCATATGGCTTATAATATATGGTCTGTTCATTATTCGTTCTCCTTCATTCACATCAAAAATTTCTCTGTAAAAACTTCGCTATTTTATCAAATGGAATTATATCAACATTATCATACAAATCAGTATGAACCGCTTCCGGAATAATCATCAGCTCTTTATTATCACCGGTCAGTTTTGAAAAAACGTCCCTGCTGAAATAGCAGGAGTGTGCTTTTTCTCCATGTACGAATAATACTGCACTGCGAATTTCGCCGCTGTATTGTAAAATTGGCATATTCAAAAAGGAAAGAGCAGAGGTCATATTCCAGCCGTCATTGGAATTTAATGACCTTTTGTGATACCCTCTGTTTGTTTTATAATAGTCATAATAATCCCTTAAAAAAGCAGGGGCATCCTCCGGCAATGGGTCACAAACCCCTCCAGCCCGTTTGTATTCCCCGTTCTTAAAATCAACAGTTCGCTGGCAATTCATTGCTGCACGTTTCTGATATCGTTCTTCCTCGCTGTCCTCAGAGTCAAAATAGCCTTTTGCCGTAACACGGGTCATATCGTACATTGTAACAGCAACCGTTGCTTTCACACGGGTATCGATTGCCGCTGCATTGATTGCCATTCCGCCCCAACCGCAGATACCAATGATGCAAATATGTTCGGGATTCACATTTTCCTGAACAGATAAGAAATCTACGGCTGCCTGGAAATCTTCCGTATTGATGTCAGGAGAAGCAACGTAACGCGGAAATCCGCCGCTTTCGCCTGTAAAAGAAGGGTCAAACGCAATCGTTAGAAAGCCCATTTCCGCTAATTTCTGCGCATACAATCCAGACGACTGTTCCTTTACAGCGCCAAATGGTCCGCAGACGGCAATCGCTGGAAGCCTGCCTGCCGCTGTTTTTGGCTCATATAAATCGGCAGCCAACATAATTCCGTACCGATTACGGAACATAACTTTTCTGCTGTTTACCATATTACTTTTGGGAAACGTTTTGTCCCACTCAGATGTTAATTTTAATTCTTCCATAAAAGTTTTCAAACCTCCTGCTGCAAATTGACAAGTCATTTTTTGATTGCTATAATCACAGCATACAACCTAAACCTGACTTTAGGTCAAGTATATTTTTGAATTTTCTAACACCAAAGGAGAAAAAATGTATACAATCGGTCAAGTATCTGAAATGATTCACCTCCCCATTTCCACGCTTCGATATTATGATAAGGAGGGACTTTTCCCAAATATAAAACGAACCTCCGGTATTCGCAAATTTGATGAAAGAGAAATAGAAGCAATCCGGGTCATTGAGTGTTTGAAAAAATCCGGTATGGAAATCAAAGGGATTAAACAGTTTATGGAGCTATGTACGCAGGGCAGCAAAACGTATAAAGAACGCAGAGAACTGCTTTTAGAGCAAAAGAAAAATGTGGAAGATGAGATAGAACGCATGGAACGCGTTCTTGATATGCTCAAATTTAAATGCTGGTATTATGAGCAGGCGATCAAAGACGGCAATGAAAACCGCCTTATCCCCATAAGATTAGAAGATATGCCCAAAGAAGTCCTGCTGGCCTACAACAATGCCCATAAATTCTAAACAGCTGCTATCGGGCGTTTGTCCATTCGCCGTCCATAATCCGCTCTTTTACGGCGTTTAAATAAGCCAGGGCAGGAGCAGTCAGAGGGCGTCCCTGGCACCAGGCTGCCATGCAGCTGTAGAGCTCCGGCGGGTCAAAGGAGAATATGCGCTCTTTTGGGATCGCTGCGGCTTCCTGGGGCAGGATCACATTTCCGTATCCCAGATGAAGCAGGTCAGTCAGTACGCGCAGGCGCCCTCTTGCGCAGATATTGGGGGAAGATATGCCTGACTCCATAAACAGGCGGCTCTGGCGCTTGCATAGAAACGTATTTTCAAGTCCCATCATCATAGGCTCCTGCGCGAAATGGCTCAGATGAAAGCCCTCCTTCTGGATGGGGATTCGCTCCAGCGTCTTGGGGGCGGCGCAGAATACCAGCCGGGACGTAAAGAGACATTCCTGGGAAAAATAGGGAGTTTCTGATGGCTCTCCCATAAAAAAGCCCAAATCTACGGTTCCGTTGCTTATTAGGTTTCGCACCTGACTGCCGCTCTGTTCAGTCAGCTTGATGGTGACAGAAGGGTACTGCTCCTTAAAGGTTCCCTGTGCCGCTTTATCCAGAAAAGGAAGAAAGAGGCTCTGGGCCGCTATGGAGACAGATGCAGAGCGGTCCTGTCTGGATGCCTGGATCTGCTGCAGCGCTTCCTGTTCCAGATGGAGCATACTGCGGGCGCCATTGATAAAGACTTTTCCGGCAGCCGTTAGGGTCAGACCACTGTGTTCCCTGTAAAAAACAGGCGTCCCCAAAGCTTCCTCGGCCCGCTTCAGATAGCGGGAGAGTGCAGGCTGTGACAGATAGAGAGCCTCAGCTGCCCTGGAGAGACCGCCTTCATCTACGATTGCGACGATAAAACGCAGCGTCTTTGTATCAAGTTCAATTTCTTCTGGTTTTTTCATGACAATTCCTCCAAAAATGAGTCAATTTCCGGGCTGGGAATCAGCTCCTGACTGCTGGTTTTCAATCGCTCCTCGATCAGGACTCCCAACAGGCAGCGTTCCGGGGCAGTAAGTACCCGGTCTGCACTGTAGCGGATATAGGATATTTCAAAGCATGGCGGATCCAGGCGGAAACAGGCTAATTCCGGCTCTGGCTTCAGATAGCGCATGGGGAGAAAGCCGGCTCCGGCTCCCCGGCGTATCATGGCGTCTACAGTCATTCCATTACCGGACTCAAAAACAATAACCGGCACAAAGCCTGCGTCCTCAAACAGCTGGTCCGCTACGATGCGGATATTGTTTTTCCGTCCGGGAAGTACAAAGGGCGTGTCCTTAAAGGACTGGATGGAGACGGATACAAGGCGGTCTCTTTTTGCCAGGTCTGCCATGGGATGAAAGGCAGGAACCGCCAGTATCAGCTCCTCCCTGCATACGGGGAGGTTTCGTACATCCTGATAGGCGGTATGAAGGTTCACTCCAAAGGCAAAGTCGGCGTTTTTACGATGTATTTCCTCCTCCTGGGCAGAGGAATAGATCTCCTCCAGTGAGAGATCTATGGTAGGATAGATGGCAGAAAAACGTCCGAATACCCGGCCAAACAGTTCCGCACCCCGGTACGGGGTGGAAGCGATGCGGATGGGCGCACGGGAACCGCAGGTGAGACGATTTACGGTCTGTAGGGTGCTGTTTTTTACAGATATGATTTTCTGGGCTGCATCCAGATAGATCTGACCGGCAGGAGTGGGGTACATCCGCCGTTTATAACGTACAAAAAGCTTAACCCCCAAAATCCGTTCCTGCTCGGCCAGAAATTTGCTCAAAGCCGCCTGGGTAATCCCCAGCTTCTGGGAGGCGGCAAGTATCCCTTCGCAGTCGGCAATGGTCAGAAGATAGTTGTATTGTCGTGTATTCATGGGACGATCGCTCCTTTTTTGCATGGCATATTTAACAAGGTAAGGATAATGTAACATATGGGAATGCCAGCCGTCAATTAAAGATTAACCAAAATGATATGTATTGAATGAAAAAGTGGATATTGTTGACGGGGATATTGTGTGATATTTTAATAGTAAATCAGGAACGAAATGAATAAAACAGGAAAAAATGACGGCATAATGAGTGATTTGATTGGAAATATCCATAACCAAAACGATGGGGACAATATTGCCGAAATGGAATGGAGGATCAGGAAAATGAGGTTTGACTTTAAGGACAAGATAAAATTCACCAGGGCGGTCTTTTACAGTTTCCGTCCGATCCCGCTTCCAAAACCTTTTAAGGATGGAACCGGGGGGATGGGAAAATTTGCTCCAGAGAGGGGATGCATGGAGCTTTATGATCAGGAGGGAGGCTGTGCCCACTTAAGTGTCGGCCCGGCCTTTGCGGCGGACATCCTGCCCATGATCCTGACCGGAGAGACAAAAAGCTATAATGACTGGAGAGAGACGCTTTACTGGAGAGTGCGCAATGCTGGATTCCAGAGCGAGAAGGCCGTGGAGGTAGGACAGCTTGACCTGATGATGCTGGATCTTCTGGCTCAGAGGGCAGCGAAGCCTCTGCACCGTTTCCTGGGGGCAGAAAAAGACTGGGCGGCGGCCTATAAGGGAGGAGGTTCTCTGCTTTTAGAGGATGATGAACTGGTGGCAGATATGACCCGGTATGTAACAGAAGGGTACAGGACGGTTAAGTTTAAAGTAGGGAGCGGAGACGGAACCGACATGGAGCGGGATATCCGCCGCTTAAAAAAGGTTAGGGAGGCCGTAGGCCCTTCTGTGGGGGTAGCGGTAGATGCCAATCAGAGATGGAATGTAGAGGAAGCATACCGTTTTGCGCAGATGGCAGCCCCTTATAATCTGGAATGGCTGGAAGAACCCATTCACTCCAATGATTTTAACGGTATCCGCCGATTAAAGGAAATGGGAGTGCCTGTGCCGATCGCCTTTGGTGAGTCCATGCGAATCTCCTATATGTACGAGATTTATCTGGAAAAAGGGGTGGATCATGTGCAGCCCTCCATAGGACGGATGACGAGGATCGACGACCTTTTGACCATTCGGGATCTGGTCAGGGAGCATCAAGCCGTATTTTCCTCTGGGGGACGTATCTATCTGAATGCTATTTTCGGCTGTCTCTATGGGGAAAATGAGCGGATTGAGTTCCATGAACCCATTACCGTTCCGGTGGGAGAATATACGCTGTATAAACCGGAGGAGAGGGACGGGCGTATCATCTGCAGCCAGGAAATACCGGGAATCGCCCCCAGGATGGATGTGGAGAAACTGGAAAAAGACGGGCTTATGGAGAGCAGACAGGTATTTTATGCGCCGAAGGCGTAAGGGAGAAGAGGGGAATGAAAATGGCAAGAGAGAAAAATGCAGGGGAAAGGGCGGTTCATGCCGGCGGACGCAGCTGGTGGAAAAAGAATGTGGGGCTGGCTCTGATTATTCCGTGGTGGATCGGTTTTGCGGTGTTTAAGCTGTATCCCTTTATCACATCTATGGTATACAGCCTTCATGATTATAATCTGTTCCGCCAGCCTAAATTTCTGGGGCTTGGAAATTACATAAGCATTCTAAATGACAGCCTGACCATGAAGGCGTTTTGGGTCACATTTAAGTATGCGGTATGCACGGTACCGCTGGAATTGGGATTTGCACTGTTTATTGCTTATATTCTGAATTATAAGATGAAAGGGATCAATTTTTTCAGGACTGCGTACTATATTCCGTCCATTCTGGGCGGGTCGGTTTCCATTGCTGTTTTGTGGAAATTTCTGTTTAAAACAGAAGGACTGGTAAACATGATCCTGGGCCGGTTTGGTGTGGAGCCGTTTAACTGGCTGGGAGATCCCAACGGTTCCTTTCTGGTGATTGTGCTTTTAAAGGTATGGCAGTTCGGCTCTCCGATGGTTATTTTCCTTGCAGCACTTAAAGGCGTATCAGAAGATCTTTATGAGGCGGCCTCTATTGACGGGGCGAGAAAGTGGAGGCAGTTTATAAGCATTACCGTACCGCTCATCACACCGGTTATTTTTTATAATTTCGTCACTCAGCTGTGCAACAAGTTTCAGGAATTTAACGGCCCGTTTATCATTACTCAGGGCGGCCCCCTGCGTTCTACCACACTGGTTTCGCTGCTGGTCTACAACAATGCGTTCAAGTCCTATGACATGGGTATGGCCAGCGCTATTGCGTGGCTGCTGTTTCTGATTATTATGATGTTTACTGCTGTTGCGTTCATCAGTCAAAAACATTGGGTGTATTACAGCGATGAGGATGGGAGGTAGCAGAAAATGACCAGAGAACAGAAACGGACGATTGGCACATTTCTTAGATATGTCCTTTTGATTGCGGTGGGGATTATTATGGTGTATCCGCTGATCTGGATGGTGGGGGCGTCCTTTAAAACAAATTCGGAAATATTTTCCAGTGTAGGCTTCATTCCGAAAAATCCGGTAATTACCGGTTATGTGAAAGGATTTGCGGGATATGAGGGAATGACGCTGCTGCATTTTATGGCAAATACGTACAAGATTGTTCTTCCAAAGGTGATCGTTACCCTGGTTTCCGCAACGATCACAGCCTACGGCTTTGCACGATTTGATTTTTTTGGAAAAAAGTTTTCCTTTGCGGTTTTAATGTCTACCCTGTTTTTGCCCCAGGTTGTACTGAATGTGCCTCAGTATATCCTGTTTAATGAGCTTGGATGGCTGGATTCCTATCTGCCGTTGGTTGTGCCGTCCATTCTGGCGGGTGATACCTATTTTGTATATATGCTGATCCAGTTCCAGAGAGGAATCCCCAAGGAACTGGAGGAAGCGGCGCAGATCGATGGCTGCAGTATCATGAAAACGTTATGGTACGTGCTGGTCCCCATGCTGAAACCGGCAATCGTATCCTGCGGACTGTTTCAGTTTATGTGGGCATCCAATGATTTTATGGGGCCGTTAATCTATGTAAACACTGTTGCCAAATTCCCAGTATCTATTTTCCTGCGTATGTCAATGGATGCGGAAGTGGGATTTGAGTGGAACCGCGTACTGGCTATGTCACTGTTAGCGATTATTCCGTCACTGGTTGTATTCTTCTCGGCACAGAACTCTTTTGTGGATGGGATTGCTGCCGGAGGCGTGAAAGGGTAAAAATTATAATGTATGGAGGGATTACGATGAAAAAGAGAAAATTTATGGCAGGAACGCTGGCCTGTGCGATAGCAGGCTCTCTGGTCGGCTGTATGCCTACGCAAACGGCTCCGGCAGATACGAAACAAGAAGAAACGTCAACGGCAGCGGCGGCGGATCTTAAAGTAAATACGACGGATCCCATCACTTTGCGTATGAACTGGTGGGGCGGCGACAACCGGCATAAGGCAACGCTGGAAGCAATACGGGCCTTTGAAAAGAAATATCCCAATATTAAAGTAGAGGCAGAATACGAATCCTTTACAGGCCATGAGGAGAAGGTGGCACTGGCATTAAAATCGGGATCAGCGGCCGATGTGATTCAGCTGAATATGGATTGGGTATTTAATTATTCTCCTGAGGGTGGAATGTTCACAGACCTTAATTCCCTTTCTAATGTGATTGATCTGACTGCATATGATAAAACAGATCTTGATTTCTTTACAACCAATGGCGTGCTTCAGGCGCTTCCGGTCAGCAATACCGGTCGTGTATTCTATTGGAATAAGACTGTATTTGATAAAGTCGGCGCAGAAATTCCGACCACATTGGATGAGTTGTATGGGGCTGGAGAAAAGTTTGCATCTTATGAGGATGGGAGTTATTATCCGCTGGTAGTAAAAGAATTAGACAGAATGACATTGATGGTATATTACCTGCAGTGTAAATATGGCAAGCCATGGGTGGAAAATAATGAACTCCAGTATAGTCAGGAGGAGATTGAGGAGGGAATGGAATTTCTTAATATGCTGGAGGATAAGCACGTGATCCCTACTCTGGAAACACTGGCTGGAGATGGTTCGGAACTGATTGATACAAATCAGAAATGGATTGACGGACATTACGCAGGAATTTATATGTGGGACAGCAATCTGCTGAAACATAAAGAGGCGGCTTCAGGATTTGAGTTTACAGGAGGAGATTTTATAAATATGGGAGATTACCATGGAGGTATGTCAAAAGCATCTATGGTATTCGCGATTCCAAAGACAAGCGAACATCCGGCAGAGGCTGCGGCCTTGATCCAGTTCCTGCTTGGTGATGAGGAAGGTGTGAAGATTCTATCAGATACCCGCGGTGTTCCGGCAAATAAGAAAGCTCTTACATATCTGGATCTTTCCAATAGTGTTGCGGCAGCTGAAAATGAAAAAATGGCGGCATGGACGCAGTTTAAATTTGATCCTGTTTTTGAACGCGCCCCGCTGAAGAATGCAGATGGAACCTATTTCCTTACCCAGCAGATGCTCAGCTATAAGCAGGCGGATGCGCAGGAGTGTGCAAAAATTCTTATGGATGGAATCAACGAGCAGCTGTCGGCTGCGCAGAATCCTTAATCATTTTCAAAAATGAGGTGGATACCATGAATGTGACAAAGACACTAACGGCCATTGCAGCAGCAACCGTCACAGCGCTTGCACTGGCCGGATGCGGAGGATCCGCAGACACGGCTTCAAGCAGTGCGTCAGACTCATCTGGTACAGGGGGAGAGACGGCAGAGATCCGTTTCTCCTGGTGGGGCGGCGACAGCCGTCATGAGGCAACAGAGAAAGCTATTGCTGCTTTTGAGGCGAAATACCCCAATATCAAAGTGGAAGCAGAATACGGGGCGTGGAACGGCTGGGAGCAGAAACAGTCCCTGAATTTAAGCGGCGGCAATGGTGCAGATGTAATGCAGATCAACTGGGGATGGCTGGACTCTTACGGCCAGGGCGGCAATGCATTTATAGATTTAAACGAATACAGCGATGAGCTGGATCTGTCCCAGTTTCCGCAGGAAAGTCTGGATTCCTGCACCATAAACGGAAAGCTGATGGCAGTGCCTGTTTCCTTGACAGGACGTCTGTTTTACTGGAATAAAACCACATTTGACGAGGTGGGCTGCCAGATCCCTTTCGATCGGGAATCCCTGCTTGCAGCAGGAGCGGCCTTTAAGGCATATGATGAGGATGCATATCCGCTGGTGCTTCAGGCATATGACCGTATGATTTTTATGGTTTACTATCTCGAATCGGTTTACAACAAGCCGTGGGTAGAGGATGGACAGCTTCAGTACACTAAGGAGGAGATCGCAGAGGGAATGGAATTTATGAACCAGCTGGAGGATGCCCATGTGATCCCGACCCTGGCTGTTCTGGACGGCGATATGTCCGACTCCATAGATAAAAATGCCAAGTGGATCAACGGAAAATATGCAGGTATCTATACCTGGGACAGCTCCGCCAAGAAAATGTCTGATGCGCTGGAGGAAAGTGTGGACAAGCCAGGCCAGGAAATGGTAATGGGTGATTTTATCCAGTTTGGGGACTATAACGGCGGATTTACAAAGATTGCACAGGCATTTGCCATCCCTTCTACCTGCAAATATCCCAGAGAAGCGGCTATGCTGATCGACTTTCTCCTAAATGACCCGGAGGGGGTAGAAATCTGCGGTACAGAACGGGGAATCCCCTGTTCCATGGCGGCGGTAAAGCTTCTGGATGAGAAAAATATCGGAGATGAACTGGCAAAGGAATCAAACGAGGCCGTTATTTCCCACTGTAAATTTTCCATTGACAGTAAGTTTGAAAATCCCGATCTGCAGGCCAATCCCGATGGAGTGTATTACAAGGTATTTGGAAAACTGAGCGCCCGTGAAAAGGAGCCGGCAGAGGCTGCGGCTGAGCTGATAAAAGGTGTGAATGAATGCCTTGGAAATTAAGAGGGCCGTTCACAGTTTAAATATTTAATGACAGGAAAGGTGAAAAAATATTATGAAAATTGGATTTGTTGGATTAGGAATTATGGGAAAACCAATGGCAAAGAACCTGATAAAGGCAGGCTACGAGCTAATTGTCTATGATTTTAACAGGAAAGCGGTAGAGGATCTGGTATCCTGCGGCGCAAAGGCCGGCATAAGCGGAAAGGACGTGGCATCTCAGGCGGAAGCTGTGATCACCATGGTTCCCAATTCTCCCCATGTAAGGGCGGCTGTGCTGGGTGAAAACGGTATTGCAGAGGGAGCAAAGCCTGGAACAGTGCTGATCGATATGAGTTCCATTGACCCAACAGAGAGCAAAAAGATCGGTGAAGAGTGTGCAAAATACGGAATTGAAATGCTGGATGCGCCGGTTTCAGGGGGAGAGCCAAAGGCCATTGACGGAACGCTGTCTGTGATGGTGGGAGGAAGGAAAGAACTGTTTGACCAATATTACGATATGCTGATGGCAATGGCCGGTTCTGTGGTATATGTAGGAGAACTTGGATCTGGAAACGTGGCAAAGCTGGCAAATCAGATGGTAGTTGCCATCAATATTGCGGCGGTATCCGAAGCGCTTGCGTTTGCAAAAAAAGCTGGAACGGATCCGGAGCTTGTATATCAGGCAATCCGGGGAGGTCTGGCCGGTTCTACGGTCATGGATGCCAAAGCACCTATGATGCTCTCCAGGAATTTTAAGCCGGGATTTCGTATTGAACTCCATATCAAAGATCTGAACAATGCCTTAAATGCAGCCCATGCCATCAGTTCACCGGCTCCTCTGACCGCCCAGATGATGGAGATCATGCAGTTTTTAAAATCAGAAGGCTGCGACAGGGAGGATCACTCCAGCATTGTAAAATATTATGAAAAAATATCCGGTGTTACCGTAACCCCGGGCAAATAAAAGACATCCTTCAGGAGGCAGACGAAAATGATCCATACAGAATTTATGAAAGGTGTAATCGTACCGATTCTTACCCCTATTGATGAAGAAGAACGGATTGACGAGGCAAAGCTGAGAGAGCAGGTTGATTATGTCATCGAGGGAGGCGTGCTGGGGATCCTGGCATTTGGCAGCAACGGCGAGTTTTATGTGATAGAAGAGGATGAAATGAAGCGGGGGCTTAAGATCATGGAAGACCAGGCCGCAGGCCGCGTCCCCGTATACTTTGGCATCGGTGCAATCAGTACAAAGAAATGCTGCCGTCTGGCAAAGATGGCCCTTGAAAATGGTGCAGCAGGCATTTCCATCCTTCAGCCCATGTTTTTAAAGCCGACAGAGGCTGAGCTGTTCCTGCATTTTAAGACCATTGCAGAGAGCGTACCGGAGCTTCCAGTGCTGCTCTACAACAATCCAGGACGCGTAGGCTATACTATGTCAGCAAACCTAGTGGAACGTCTGGCCCATGAGGTGGAAAATATTGTGGGAATGAAGGATACCAGCGGAGATATCACCCAGACGGCAGAGTTCATACGCAGGAACCGGGATGTGGATTTTAAGGTATTTGGCGGAAAGGACACCCTTCTTTACGCTTCCCTATGCCACGGGGCAGTGGGCGGCGTCTGCACAGCGGCCAACTTTATGCCGGAACTGATCACGGATGTATATAATAAGTTTGTGGCCGGGGACCTGGCGGGTTCTCTGGAGGCTCAGTTTAAACTAAATCCCGTCCGTCTGTCCATGGACGGGGCAAGTTTTCCTGTAGCGGCAAAGGATATGGCAAACCTGCGGAGAAGAGAAATCGGCTTTCCCTATAAGCCGAATCTTGCAACGCCTGAGGGACCAGTGCTTGACAGGATAAAGAAGGAAATGAAGTCAGCCGGGCTGATTTGATCCGCATATTGTGTATGAAATATTATAGACCGGAACCATATTCGTATGGTCTGGTCTATATTTTTTTAGTTTCATTGTGCTCTGCTGGATTTTTGGCATCCGTCATCCGTCTACCCAAAAGATAGGAGTGTTTCGTTTCACGTAACGTCATTTATTAGAACAGCAAATGACAAAATTATGTCAATGGACGAGTATTGGGCTGATGATTGGGGCTGTTCCTCAATGGAGAATAGATAAACGGATTGGGACATTTGTGGTTCAACTCACGGTTGCCTAAACTCTGTATGTGTTGTATAATTATTCGCGATAATGCATCGTGTTAAAATGTGCTGAAAAATTTTGACCTGAAAATAAAGAATATGAATGATTTTTCAGACAAAAACAATGCAACTCAACCAAAATAAGAAGGAAGAACAATGAGAAAATTAGCATTAAGTGACGAGATCCTGCTGTCCATCCAGCAGCCTGCCCGCTATATCGGCGGCGAGATAAATATGGTGGTGAAGGATCACTCCCAGGTAAAGACAAAATTTGCCATGTGTTTCCCGGATGTATACGAAATCGGTATGTCCCATCTCGGCATTCAGATTCTCTATTCCATGTTTAACAGCCGGGAGGATGTGTGCTGTGAGCGTGTATACAGTCCCTGGATGGATCTGGATCCTATTATGAGGGAAAAAAAGATCCCTCTGTTTACTCTGGAATCCCAGGAACCGGTAAAGAACTTTGACTTTTTAGGCATTACTCTCCAGTATGAGATGTGCTACACCAATGTGCTTCAGATTCTGGATCTGTCCCAGATCCCACTTCACGCCTGTGACCGTACAGAATCCGACCCCATCGTCATCGGCGGAGGT
Source organism: Enterocloster alcoholdehydrogenati (assembly GCF_013282095.1). Classification (GTDB taxonomy): domain Bacteria; phylum Bacillota; class Clostridia; order Lachnospirales; family Lachnospiraceae; genus Enterocloster; species Enterocloster alcoholdehydrogenati. The sequence goes on along the minus strand of NZ_BLTJ01000001.1, from coordinate 184,279 downwards.
CCCTGCGCCTACAATCCTGAACCGTTGGCGGACTTTTTTGATCTGTTCTATATTGGTGAGGGTGAGACGGTCTATTTTGATCTGATTGACCGGTATCAGGAAAATAAAAAAGCAGGAGGGTCGAGAAAGGACTTCTTAGAGCTGGCGGCAAAGATCCCTGGTATCTATGTTCCCTCATTCTATGACCCAGAGTACAATGAGGACGGTACCTTAAAGAGTTTTACCCCCAACAACAGCCATGCAAAAGAGAAAATCCGCAAGCAGGTAGTTGCTGATATGGACAGCGTGGGCTACATTGAAAATCCGCTGGTACCTTATATGAAGGTCACGCAGGACCGTGTGGTTTTAGAGATCCAGAGAGGATGTATCCGCGGCTGCCGTTTCTGTCAGGCAGGAAATGTATACCGCCCCTTAAGAGAACACAGTCTGGAGTATTTAAAGCGCTATGCCTACGATATGCTCAAAAGCACCGGCCATGAAGAGATTTCTCTTAGTTCTCTCAGTTCCAGCGACTATACCTGCCTGGAGGGCCTGGTGAATTTCCTTATTGACGAGTTTAAGGGAAAGGGTGTAAATATTTCCCTGCCGTCTTTAAGAATCGACGCCTTTTCCCTGGATGTAATGAGTAAGGTTCAGGATATCAAAAAGAGCAGTCTGACTTTTGCTCCAGAGGCAGGCTCCCAGCGTCTCCGCGACGTGATTAACAAGGGCCTGACAGAAGAGGTGATCCTAAAGGGCGCTTCGGAGGCATTTCAGGCCGGCTGGAACCGTGTAAAGCTTTACTTTATGCTGGGACAGCCCACAGAGACGACAGAAGATATGGAAGGTATTGCTCTTTTATCGGAGAAGATCGCGGAAACATATTATGATATTCCAAAGGATCAGAGAAACGGCAAGGTTCAGGTGGTTGCCAGTTCTTCCTTTTTTGTGCCAAAGCCCTTTACCCCCTTCCAGTGGGCGAAGATGTGCACTAAGGAGGAATTTTTAGAGAGAGCCAATATTGTCCGCAGCAAATTCCGTGAGATGAAGAATTTCAAGAGTTTAAAATACAACTGGCATGAGGCAGAGCTGACTGTCCTTGAAGGCGTTCTGGCCCGGGGTGACCGCCGGGTGGGGCCTGTGATTGAAGAGGCCTACAAAAAGGGGGCTGTGTTCGATTCCTGGTCTGAGTTCTTTAAAAATGAGATCTGGATGGAAGCGTTTGAGACCTGCGGTGTGGATATGGACTTTTATACCACAAGAGAACGAGGCCTGGATGAGCTATTTCCCTGGGATTTTATTGATGCAGGTGTAACGAAGGCATTTTTAAAGAGAGAATGGCAGCAGGCCTTAAAGGGCGAGGGAACGCCAAACTGCCGTCAGAAATGTTCCGGCTGCGGAGCCATGGGCTTTGGCGGCGGCGTATGTTTTGAGACCAGGGGGAAAGACCAATGAAAATCCGTATTAAGTTCAGAAAAACAGGAAATATGAAATTCATCGGACATCTGGATGTAATGCGCTACTTCCAGAAAGCTATCCGCAGAGCGGATGTGGAGATCTGCTACAGCGGCGGCTTCAGTCCCCATCAGATCATGTCCTTTGCCGCTCCTCTTGGTGTGGGAATAACCAGCAACGGAGAGTATGTGGATATTGAGGTACATTCCACCGACTCTACGGCCCGGATGATGGATCGTTTAAATGCCGTTATGGCGGAAGGCTTTGAGATCGCAGAGTACAGGCTGCTTCCTGACACAGCAGCCAATGCCATGTCAAGCGTGGCTGCTGCAGACTACACTCTGACCTTCCGGCCTGGATACGAGCCGGAGAATGAAAGCGAAGAGGAGTGGTTTAGAAAATTCACAGCCTTTTTTGATCAGCCTCAGGTCATTGTCCTTAAAAAGACAAAAAAGGGAGAAAAGGAGATGGACCTTAAGCCGTTTATATATGAACTTTCTGTAATGCCGGGAGAGAGGGATGAAAAAACGCGGCTCTTTATGAAAGTCTCAACAGGAAGCGCAGCCAATATCAAGCCTGAACTTCTTCTGGACGCTTATTATGAGAGGCTGGGAACCCAACGCCCGCCGTTTGCATTTATGGTTCAGAGAGAGGAAGTATATGCGGATCAGGCTTCCGAGCAGGAGAGAGAGAAAGGAAAACACGCCTTTATTCCCCTGGGAGCGTTAGGACAGGATATTGCGTGATGGAAAAACGGATTATTACAAGGCTTCATGGAAAAATATGTACAGCGCTGATCCGGGACGGGGAAGCAGAAGAACTTATGCTTGAAGAAGAAGGCAGTTCCACTGTAAATCATATCTATGTGGGACGGGTTCAGAAGGTAGTTCCCGGTATTAACGCGGCGTTTGTGGATGCGGGAGTCTGTGTGGGGTACTACAGCCTTACAGAGAATCGCAGTCACTTGTTTACAGATGCCGGCCGAAAGGAAGGCCCTTTGCGCCAGGGAGATGAGATTCTGGTTCAGGTCAGCAAAGACGGGGTGAAGACAAAAGCCCCGGTGCTGACCGCCAATCTCTCTCTTCCTGGCCGTTTCTGTGTAGTCACAGCAGGAAAAAAGGGAATCGGATTTTCAGGCAAGATCAAAGACAGCCAGTTTAGAGAAGCAGCAAAAGCCTGCCTGGATGCGGCGAATCTGGAGGGCATGGGCGTTATTGTGCGGACCAATGCAGAGCAGGCAGGAACCAGTGCGCTTTTAAAGGAGTATATGCTTTTAAGAGACCAGCTTAGAAAGCTGATGGCAGACGGGGCCTGCAGAACCTGCGGCTCCTGTCTGTACAAGCCCCTTCCTTCCTACATCACAGGGATCCGGGATGCCTATGAGGGACAGCTGGATGCCATTGTGACGGACGATAAAGAGATTTACGGACAGCTCAGGACTTATCTGGGGCAGGAGCAGGTAAAAGACGCAGAAAAGCTTCAGTTTTATGAGGATAGCCTTCTGCCTCTTTCCAGGCTTTACAGTCTGGAAACGGTTCTTAAAAAGGCCCTTGGAAAACGGGTCTGGTTAAAATCCGGTGGTTATCTGGTGATCGAGCCCACAGAGGCCATGACAGTCATTGATGTAAACACCGGGAAATATGAGGGAAAAAAGAAAATGGCAGATACCATACGAAAGATCAATAAAGAGGCAGCCGATGCGATCGCACTGCAGCTGCGGCTTAGGAATCTTTCCGGTATCATTATGGTGGATTTTATCGACATGGAACATGAGGAAGATAAAAAGGAGCTCCTTGACAGTTTAAAACAGGCTGTATCAAAGGATCCCATTCGGACGGTGGTGGTAGATATGACGCCGTTGGGACTGGTGGAGATCACAAGAAAAAAGGTGAGAAAACCGCTCTATGAACAGGCTGGCCAAACCTATGATGGGATGCAGGGGGATATGAGGATATGAAAATCATAATTGTTGGCTGCGGCAAGGTGGGAACCACACTGGCCGAGCAGCTGAACCGGGAAAATCATGATATTACGCTGATTGATACAAATGATGAGGCGATTCAGAATCTTTCTGACAGCGCTGACGTGATGGGAGTGACAGGGAATGGGGCCATTTACCAGGTGCAGATGGAGGCAGGGATCCAGGATGCGGATCTGCTGATTGCGACTACAAATTCCGATGAACTGAATATGCTCTGCTGCCTGATTGCAAAAAAGGCAGGCAACTGCCATACCATTGCCCGTATCCGTAATCCTGAGTATTCAGCAGAGATCCGTTATATTCGTGAAGAACTGAATCTGTCGCTGGCAATCAATCCGGAGCTGGCGGCAGCCAGGGAGATCGCGCGCATTTTACGTTTTCCGTCTGCCATCAAGATCGAGCCCTTTGCCAAAGGGAGGATTGAACTCTTAAAATTCCTGATACCGGAATATTCTAATCTGGATGGGATGAAGGTCGTGGATGTGGTCAGCCGTCTAAAGAGCAATGTGCTGATCTGCGTGGTAGAACGGGGAAATGACGTGGTGATTCCGGATGGAAATTTCGTGATGAAAAAGGGAGACAAAATTTCTTTTATTGCCTCACATCAGGACAGCGCCGAATTTTTCAAAAAGGCGGGAATTGACAACAACTCCGTTAAGAGCGCCATGTTTGTAGGCGGCGGCAAATTGACACATTATCTGTGCAATCTGCTGGAGGATACGAAGATCAAGATTAAGATCATCGAACGGGATGAGGAGCGCTGCCGCCGTTTAAGTGAACAGCTTCCCAAGGCCATGATTATTCACGGAGACGGAACCGATGAACAGCTGCTTTTAGAAGAGGGCATCCGTCAGACGGAGGCATTTGCCAGTCTGACCGGATTTGACGAGGAAAATATCATGCTGTCCCTTTATGCGGCCAGTCAGTCTAAGGCGAAGCTGATTACAAAGGTCAATAAGATCGCCTTTGAAAATGTAGTAAATTCCTTAAATCTGGGAAGCCTGATTCAGCCCAAGATGCTGACGGCGGAGATCATTCTCCAGTATGTCCGGGCTATGCAGAATTCCATGGGAAGCAGTAATATCGAGACCCTTTATAAGATTGCGGCGGATAAAGCCGAGGCGCTGGAGTTTCGGGTAAAAGAAGGCTCTCCCATTCTTGGGGTCTCTCTGGAGCAGCTCAAACTGAAAGATAACCTTCTGATCGCCTGCATTAACCGGGGAGGAACGATTATTACCCCCCGCGGCAAAGATACGATCCAGGCTGGTGATACGGTGGTGGTAGTGACGACCTGTACCGGTTTAAATGATCTGACAGATATTTTAAAGTAAAGGCGGGGAAGAGATGAATAGAAGTATTATTATCTATATGCTGGGCTGGATTATGAATATCGAAGCCCTTCTTCTGCTCATTCCTATCGCAGCAGCAGCGGTTTACCGTGAATCCGTAATCACCTGTTATATGGCTGTAGCCTGTGTTTGCGGGCTTCTGGGTTTTCTGTGTACCAGAAAGAAGCCTGAGGTGAAAATGTTTTTTGCGAAAGAGGGGTTTGTGCTGGTATCGATGGGCTGGATCGTACTCAGCCTTTTTGGATGTATGCCGTTTTGGCTCAGCGGAGAGATTCCCCGCTTTATTGACGCGCTGTTTGAAATCGTATCCGGTTTTACAACTACCGGCTCCAGTGTGGTGCCGAAGGTGGAGGATCTGTCCAGGGCTACTTTGATCTGGCGCAGTTTTTCCCACTGGATCGGCGGCATGGGGATCCTTGTATTTATTCTGTCCATTCTTCCCATGGCAGGCGACTATAATATGCACATCATGCGGGCGGAAAGTCCGGGGCCATCGGTGGGAAAACTGGTTCCCAAGATCCGCATTACGGCAAAGCTGCTGTATCAGATCTATTTCCTAATGACAGTCATGACCATGGTTTTTCTCCTGATCGGCGGTATGCCCATTTTCGATACCATATGCATGAGCTTTGGCGCTGCGGGCACTGGCGGCTTTTCCTGCCGAAACAGTGGTCAGGCCGAGTATACCCTGTATCAGCAGGCTGTTTTAAGCATTGCCATGATTCTTTTTGGCGTGAATTTCAATGTTTATTATCTGCTGCTGATTAAAAGGCCCAAAGACGCCTTCCGCTGTGAGGAAATGAGAGGATATCTGGCAATTATTCTTGCAGCCGTAGTCCTGATCACCCTCAATGTGCGCCATTTGTTTCCTTCTTTGTTTTTGGCGGTTCATCATGCTCTGTTTCAGGTATCATCTATTATCACAACCACAGGCTATGCCAGCGTAAATTTTGACCAGTGGCCGGAGTTTTCAAAATATATTCTCCTGCTGCTTATGTTTACCGGAGCCTGCGCCGGAAGCACCGGCGGCGGCATTAAGGTGTCCCGAATCATGATGGCCTTTAAGGAAGCGAAAAAGGAGATGGCCGCGGTAATTCATCCCCGCAGCGTAAAGGTAATCAAATATGAGGGAAAGGTGCTGGGGCACCCTGTTTTGCGGTCTTTAAATGCATATCTGATTCTGTATGCGTTCATTTTTACGGTTTCTGTGCTGCTGGTCAGTCTGGACAATTTTGATTTTGCCACCAGTTTTTCCGCAGTAGCCGCCAATTTTAACAACATCGGTCCCGGTTTGTCGGTGGTCGGCCCAAGCTCAAATTTCTCCATGCTTTCTGACTTGTCCAAGCTGGTTCTGATTTTTGATATGCTGGCTGGAAGGCTGGAACTGTTTCCCATCCTTGTTCTGTTTTCACCGGGAACATGGAAGAGGGGGTAAAGGGAAAGCGGATGGATGAAAATATCTTTCCCGCACACATTTTCTTGACGTAAACCGTTCTTTTAGCTATAATGAATTCATCGGCTGGCAGAAGTCAGCTTTCCGGCAGAAGCCGCTATGTGCTTTTAAAGCAGCAGATCTAAAAATTTAATAGAAAACGCATAATTGATACCAGGAAGGTACTGATATCCGGCAGGATATGTATTTTTCTGGTTTTTTTGTGCAAAAAGGAGAGCAAGGTATGACGGAAAGATTTTCAACAAAAAACATGGCAGGTGCAGCGCTGTTTCTGGCTTTGGGAATTGTGCTTCCCTTCTTTACAGGACAGATCCCAACCATAGGAAGTATGCTCCTTCCCATGCACATCCCGGTACTGATCTGCGGCTATGTCTGCGGATGGCAGTGGGGACTGACTGTAGGTTTGATTGTGCCGCTGCTGCGAAGCGTTATGTTTGGAATGCCCCCGATGATGCCGGTAGCCGCCGCTATGGCATTTGAACTGGCTGCTTATGGTGCTATTACAGGGATTCTCTATGAAAAACTGGAAAAAAATATGGTATCCATTTATGTGAGCCTGATCGGAGCCATGATTGGCGGGCGTATTGTATGGGGTGTGGTAAGCATGGTGCTCTACGGCATTATGGGAAATGCTTTCTCTGTAAAAATCTTTCTAAGCGGTGCGCTTCTTAAGGCTGTTCCGGGAATTGTATTGCAGATTGTGCTTATTCCTGTTATCATTGTAGCATTAAGAAAAGCAAAGGTAATCAAATAACAAATGAAAGAAATATTATTGGAACATTTTCACAGATACCCTCAGATGCAGCTTCAGGATGCTGTAAAGCTGCTGTATCAGAGTGAGTTTGGCGGAGGCCATATGGTCACCAGCCCTGAAAAAAGTCTGAAAAGCCTGGAGGATGAATGGAAGGGCTGCAAGGGCAGAAAACCTCCTGTGGTGTGTGAAAGTATTGGGGGAGGTATGCACCGGATTTACATAGATGCCTTGAATGAGGGGCTGTCTCCTGATACCCTGAATCGTCTGTTTGTGGAGACGGCAAATGGAAAGGGCGGAACAAGGGAAGCGTTTGAGAAGAAACTGACTCTTTTGATGCAGTGCTGTGAGCAGGGAGAACTCCCCTATGAAAAAGCACAGGCCGAAGTATATCTGGATCTGTACCGCAGCCGGGGCTGTCCTCCGGTAAGCCACAGCGCCTGTTACTGTGAAGCCTATCACCCTGCATACCGGGTAGTAGCAGACTGCTATGCGCGCTATTATGAGGCGTTTGTAAAGATTGATCAGGCGCTGGCCGAGAAGGAAATGCTCCTGATATCCATTGATGGGATGTGTGCTGCAGGAAAAAGCACTATGGGACGTATTTTACAGAGCGTCTACTCCTGCAATCTGTTTCATATGGATGATTTCTTTTTGCAGCCCCACCAGCGTACCCCGAAACGAATGAACCAGGTGGGCGCTAACGTGGATTATGAACGGTTTAAAGAGGAGATCCTGGATCACCTGGGAGAACGGGAGGGCTTGGAATATCAAGTCTATGACTGCAAAACTCAGACCTTGGATCATTTTGTCAAAACATCCTGGAACCGGCTGAACATCGTGGAAGGCTCTTACAGTCAGCATCCCTATTTTGGGGATATCTGGGATTTGCGCTTTTTCTGTGAAGTCAGTCCGGCTAAACAGCTGAATCGGATTCTGGCGCGGAATGGAGAGAGTATGCTGGAACGGTTTAAACAGGAATGGATTCCAAAGGAAAATGATTACTTTGCGGCTTTTGGCATTCGGGAAAAAAGTATCCGAATGGAAAATAATGCTGAAAAAATATGTTGACAGATTAAAATAGGGATGATATATTATAAAAGTATGCCGCACAGCGGGGTAAAAGTCTGGTGAAACAGAGTGATCTGAAACAACCGGCACCGAAGCTGGCGAGTAATGAACATAGGAGGTGCCTTTTATGTACGCGATTATTGCAACAGGCGGAAAGCAGTACAAGGTAGCAGAAGGCGATGTCATTAAGGTAGAAAGACTGGGCGCAGGCGCAGGCGAGACCGTAACATTTGACCAGGTGCTGGCTGTGAACAACGGCGAACTGCAGATCGGATGCCCAACCGTAGCCGGAGCAACTGTTACAGCAACAGTTGAGAAGGAAGGCAAGGCTAAGAAAGTGATCGTTTACAAGTATAAGAGAAAGACTGGCTATCACAAGAAGAATGGCCACAGACAGCTCTATACACAGGTTAAGATCGAGAAGATCAACGCCTAATTGTAAATGATATGATTCAGGCAACTGTATTAAAAAATTCCAGAGATTCAGGCAATGGACTTTACTGCGGGATTGTGATTGAAGGCCATGCGGATTATGCCGAAGAGGGTGAGGATATCATCTGCGCAGCGGTATCTGCTCTTGCAATCAATTTTTACAATTCGGTAGAGACATTTACGGAAGATGCATTTGAGGGCGCAGCCGGACAGGAGGACGTTCAGTTTGATTTTCGGTTCACCTCAGACATAAGCCCTGAATCACAGCTCCTTATGAAATCTCTTGTTCTGGGGCTTCAGAATATTGAGAAAGATTATGGGAGATCATACATTATCATCCGGTTTGAGGAGGTGTAAGATATGTTAAAGATGAACCTTCAGTTATTCGCTCATAAAAAGGGTGTTGGTTCTACTAAGAATGGCCGTGATTCCGAGTCTAAGAGGCTGGGAGCCAAGAGAGCTGACGGACAGTTCGTACTGGCAGGAAACATCCTGTACAGACAGCGCGGTACCCACATTCATCCTGGCAACAACGTAGGTAAGGGCGGTGACGATACCTTATTTGCATTAGTAGACGGAGTTGTTAAGTTTGAAAGAAAGGGCAGAGACAGAAAGCAGGTTTCTGTTTACCCAAGAGCAATCAACGAATAATTCTGAGGGGCCCCATACCTGGTGTATGGAGCCCTTTTTTTAACAGTGTACCCGGTATCTTGGTCGGGTATGTATGATGAGACTCCGAAAATGCACAATAAGGGAGGTGCTGTTATATGTTTGCAGATCGTGCAAAAATATTTATCAAGTCCGGCAAAGGCGGAGATGGCCATGTGTCCTTCAGGCGGGAACTTTATGTCCCCAATGGCGGTCCTGACGGCGGTGACGGCGGAAGAGGCGGAGATGTGATCTTTCAGGTAGACAAAGGAAAGAATACGCTGGTAGATTTCCGTCATGTGCACAAATACGCAGCCAGGGACGGACAGGAGGGCGGAAAACGCCGCTGCCATGGAGCAGATGCCGATGATCTGGTAATCAAGGTTCCTGAGGGAACAGTGATCAAGGATTTTGAGACCGGTAAGGTGATTGCCGATATGTCTGGCGATAATATGAGAGAAGTGATCTTAAAAGGCGGTAAGGGCGGACTTGGAAATATGCATTTTGCCACCTCTACTATGCAGGTGCCTAAATATGCCCAGCCGGGTCAGCCGGGCCAGGAACTGTGGGTGCAGTTAGAACTGAAGGTCATTGCTGATGTAGGTCTTGTGGGCTATCCCAATGTAGGAAAATCCACCCTGCTTTCCGTTGTGAGCAATGCAAAGCCGGAGATTGCCAACTACCATTTCACTACATTAAATCCCCATTTGGGTGTGGTAGATTTGGGAGATGGCGCAGGCTTTGTTATGGCTGATATCCCCGGTCTGATCGAAGGAGCCTCTGAAGGAGTCGGCCTTGGGCATTCCTTCCTGCGTCATATTGAGCGCACCAAAGTCCTTGTCCATGTAGTGGACGCCGCTTCCGTAGAAGGACGGGATCCCTTAGAGGATATCCGCACCATTAACCGGGAACTGGAAAAATACAATCCACAGCTTTTAGAGCGTCCTCAGGTAATCGCAGCTAATAAGATGGATGCTCTGTACTCTGAGGAGGATGGAAAACAGGTTCTTAAGGCCTTGAAAGCAGAATTTGAGCCCAAGGGTATCCGTGTATTCCCGATTTCCGCTGTTAGCCGCCAGGGTGTGAAGGAGCTGCTGTGGCATATCAATGACCTGTTAAAGACGGTTGATACCACCCCTGTGATCTTTGAAAAGGAATTTGAAATTCAGTATCAGGGCGACCGCAGTCTGCCGTATACTGTTACAAGAGCGGATGACGGTGCATATGTGGTAGAAGGCCCCAGAATCGAGAAGATGCTTGGATACACCAATCTGGATTCAGAAAAGGGCTTTGATTTCTTCCAGAAATTCCTTAAAAATACAGGAATCCTGGATGATCTGGAGAAGGCGGGCATTCACGAGGGAGATACAGTTCGAATGTACGGACTGGAGTTTGACTATTATAAATAATGGCCGAATTGATGAAAGTTGCAAATGAGATGGATGTTCTGCGCATAATGGCGGTTGTTCCATATGCGCAGCTTATATAAAGGAGCAGATATGACAAGTAAGCAGAGAGCCTATTTAAAGGGCCTGGCAATGAACCTGGATCCGATCTTTCAGATCGGAAAATCCAGCCTTACTCCTGAGGTGACTCAGGCAGTGGCTGAGGCGCTGGAAGCCAGAGAACTGATTAAGATAACGGTTTTAAAGAACTGTCTGGATGACGGCCGTTCCATCGCTGAGGTGCTGGCAGAGCGGACCCATTCTCAGGTAGTCCAGGTGATCGGACGCAAGATCGTACTGTACCGTCCGGCAAAGGACGAGACAAAAAGAAAGATCGCACTTCCGAAATAACAGGCAGGGGAGAGATTCGTTATGGCAAAGATTGGGCTTTTAGGCGGTACATTTGATCCCATTCACAGAGGCCATCTGACTCTGGGGCAGCAGGCATACCGGCAGTTTGACCTGGATCAGGTCTGGTTTATGCCCTCCAGCCTTCCCCCCCATAAGCAGACAAAAAAGGTGACAAAAGGGACGGAACGCCAGGATATGGTAAAACTGGCGATTAAAGAAGATCCAAAGTTTCGGTATTCGGATTTTGAGTTTCAACGCCAGGGAAACAGCTATACAGCCCAGACGCTTATGCTGTTAAAGGAGGCATATCCCCGGCACCTGTTTTATTTCATAGAAGGGGCTGATTCCTTGTATGAGATCGAGGACTGGTTTCATCCGGAAATGGTAATGAAAGAGACGATGATTCTGGTAGCGGGACGGCCCTACGGGCGCACCCACAGGCCGTTAGAGGCTCAGATCGCCTATCTGGAGGCGAAATACGGAGCGAAGATCGGACGGATCTCTTTTAAGGAAATGGATATTTCTTCAGAGGAGATTCGAAAAGCGGCAAAGGAAGGGAAGGATCTGACCAGATGGGTGCCTGAGACAGTGGCAGAATATATAAAAGCCCATGGGCTGTATCAGTAAGACAGTCTCAACGAGCGGAAAGGCGGTTTTCAATGAAAATGGATCATCAGTGCAGCCAAGTTATGATGTTTCGCAGAAAGCTGAGAAATAAATTGGATCCCATGCGTTATGAACATTCCCTCAGTGTTTCTTTTACCTGCATGAACCTGGCCATGCGTTACGGCTGCGACGTGGACAAAGCAGAGTTGGCAGGCCTTCTTCATGACTGCGGAAAGCGTTTTCCTGACGATATTATTTTGAAAAAATGCTTAAAGCATGGGATTGCAGTGACAGAGGAGGAAAAAAAAGCCCTGGCAGTTCTGCACGCCAGGTATGGAGCATGGCTGGCAGAACATAAGTACCACATCGAGGATCAGGAGATCTTAGATGCTATCGCCTGTCATACGACAGGGAAACCGGATATGACGGTGCTGGATAAGATCCTTTATATTGCCGATTATATTGAACCCAGACGTTACAAGGCAGAGAATCTGAAAGAGATTCGCCGGATGGCCTATGAGGATCTGGATCAGACTATGTATGCCATTCTGGACGGAACCCTGGAATATCTTAAGAAAAAGGGCGGAACGATTGATTCTATGACTGTGCAGGCATATGAATATTTTGCCGAGAGAGTCAGGAAAATATAGTGCACAATGGGGATAGGAGAGCATACTCCTTTATCCATAGATGGTACTTATAGAGCGACAGAATGAAAGGAAAAGAAGAATGACTTCTAAGGAAATGGTTAAGATTGCCTACGAGGCACTCAGTGACAAAAAAGGGCAGGATATTAAAATCATAGATATCCAGTCCGTATCCGTTCTGGCAGATTATTTTATCATTGCAGACGGAAGCAACTCCAACCAGGTACAGGCCATGGCTGACAACGTAGAGGAGATGCTGGAAAAAGCTGGCTGCGAGTGCAGACAGATTGAGGGATATCAGAGTGCTAACTGGATCCTCATGGACTATAAGGACGTGATTGTTCATATCTTTTGCAGAGAGGATCGTTTATTCTATGATCTGGAGCGGATCTGGAGAGACGGAAAAACCTTTGTGGATATAAATGAACTGTAAAGCAAACAAGACAAAAATCTGAAATATACATGAGAAGGCCGCAGTCATCTGCAGGGAGAAGTCGATTTAGATTTCTCCCTGCAGATGACTGCATTTTTTGTAAAATATCCGAAAACTGCTGCCAGAGACTTTTGGGGATATTGGTACATCTGAATGAAAGTCACTATATCAGGCGGATCAGTCCGATTACCTTGCCCAGAATATCAACATGATCAGTGATAATGGGATCCATGGATGCATTTTCTGGCTGAAGACGGTAGTGGTCTTTTTCCTTATAATAGCGCTTGACTGTAGCAGAATCGTCCAAAAGAGCGACTACGATTTCGCCGTTTTCAGCAGTGGAGCGCTGCTCTACAATCAGACGGTCTCCGGGAAGTATACCGGCATCAATCATACTTTCACCCTTTACGTTCAGCATAAATGTTTCTGCGTTGGGGAGAGCTTCCGCTGGAAATGGGAAGTAATCCTCAATCCGTTCTTCTGCCAAAATAGGCTCTCCGGCTGCTACAGTGCCGATTACAGGGATATTGACCATCTCTCTGCGATTAAAATTAAAAGAGTCATCCAGAATCTCAATGGTTCTCGGCTTGGTGGGATCCCTTCTGATATAGCCTTTTTCCTCAAGGGCCGCCAGATGGGAGTGGACGGAAGAAGTAGACTTTAAATGAACTGCTTCGCAGATCTCCCGGACAGCCGGCGGATAGCCCTTGTTTAAAATGGTGTTCTTGATATATTCTAATATTTCCTGCTGTTTTGCAGTAATCTTATCCTGTGCCATAAATAGTACCTCCTGCTTATTGCATAATACGTGCGATATCGGTTGATACTATAGTAACATATGTTTGGCGAAAATGCAAACCTTTGTTCGGATTTTTTGGATTTTTTATTGACAAAACGTACGTTCTGATGATATAGTGTAGACACAAAGCAAGAACGTTTGTTCACGAAACATATGTTTATACTAAGGAGGAGCAGATATGAGAAGGTCTGTAAGAAGAATCAGGAGAAGATTTTTTGCAGCCTGTTTTATGTTTTTATTTACTGTAACGGTGATTGCCGGCCATAGTATGCTTACTACGCTGGCAGAAGAGGAGAAGCCCAAGACAATGCCTTATTACAGCAGTATTGAGATTCAGGAAGGGGACAGTCTCTGGGGGATTGCAAACCGTTACCGGAAGGGAAGCCATTTGACGACCGAGGAGTATGTGGAGAAGCTGAGGCAAATGAACACCCTTCGCGAGGATACGATCCATGTGGGAGCTCACCTGACTATTGTCTATTATAAGTGAGAAAGATTATCTCCAAATGGTATTGCATTTTTAGGCCTGGTCTGATAAGATATGAATAAAGTTAGCAAAAACTAACTAACAATTCTGACAGGTGCGAGGTATGTTATGAGTAAAGAGACCCTTGAGCTGATGCTCTGTCTTGACCGGAAGGAGATGGAGACACAGACCGCTTTGCAGTGCGCGCCGCTTCTGACGGGCGTAAAGATCTCCAATCTGCTGACAGTAGACCAGTCCTGCCATATCCAGACAGCACGTCTGTTCAGCAGGACGTCTGTTTCCTGTTTTCTGCTCTGTGAATCAAATGGAAAGGCTGTGTACCTTTTATACAGGAAGGAGCAGCTGAAGGAATATCTTGCCACAGGGCCGGTAAGAGAGCTGATGGAGCGTTTCGGGTATGAGGGGATGGAGCTTGGTGAAATCCTATCGCTGGTGGGAACGCGCTACCGGGAACATATGGAAGGCTGCAAGACGTTTCCTCATGAGATTGGACTTCTTTTGGGATATCCGGCGGAGGACGTAAAGGGGTTTATTGAGAATCAGGGAAGAAGGTCTCTTTACAGCGGCTATTGGAAGGTGTATTCCAATTTAGAGGAATGCCAGCGTATTTTCGCAAGCTATGACCATGCCAGAGAGAAAGTCATCCATCTGATGGCAAAAGGCATGACAGTCAGAACGATCATGGAGATGCATCATCTGTACGGATACTGCCCGGCAGCTGGCGCATTCTAAGTCAAGGAGGAAAATGATATGGACGAGATTATGGTAGTTTACTGGTCACAGACAGGCAATACAGAGGCGATGGCTCAGGCGGTGGCCCAGGGCATAGACGAAGCGGGAAAGAAAGCGAAACTGGCGGAGGTATCTGCGGTGGATCCGGAAACCTTAAAGGGTGCAAAAGCGATAGCTCTTGGATGCCCGGCTATGGGCGCTGAGGTTCTGGAAGAGGATGAGATGGAGCCGTTTGTGGCTGCTCTGGAGGGTTTTGTGTCGGGAAAGACAGTGGGGCTGTTTGGTTCCTATGGATGGGGAGACGGACAGTGGATGCGTGACTGGGAAGAACGGATGACAGCAGCCGGTGCAGTGATCGCCGAAGGTGAGGGCGTGATTGTTCAGGAAACACCGGATGATGAGATTCTGGAAAAGTGCAGAGAACTGGGTAAGGCGCTGGCTGCTGTGTAAACCGCAGGAAGCGAAGAGAAGAGAGATAAAGAGAAAAAGGATTGCCGCCGGATATACAAAGCTGCTTCGGTGACAATCCTTTTTGCTGTTTCGGCCGCCTTATGGGCGGCCTTTTTCGCGCAGCTGAACCTTATTGCGGGCGCTTCGCCGACGCTCATCCTCCAAAGCTGCATAATGGCGCTTGGTGGTGTTTACGTCTGAGTGGCCCAGAACATCGGCTACCAGATAAATATCGCCGGTTTCACGGTACAGACTGGTGCCGTAGGTGCTGCGAAGCTTATGGGGAGTGATTGGTTTAAGAGGCGCTACGGTTTTCGCATATTTTTTAACCAGATTCTCTACGCTGCGTACCGCCATACGCCGACGCTGAAGGGAGAGGAAAAGCGCATCTTCACTGCCGGATTCCGGAATGATCCGATCGCGTTCTTCCAGATAGTCCAAAAGGGCTTCCTCTACCTCGGAACCGAAATATACCGTAACTTCCTTACCGCCTTTTCTGTAAATACGGATACCTCCATTCTTAAAGTCAATATCAGCAATATTCAAACCTACACACTCAGATACACGAATCCCGGTTCCAAGCAGGAGAGTCATAATGGCAAGATCCCGGGTTTTGGTTTTATTGTGGTAGGATTTCTGCTTATCTGTCAGTTTATCGCCCTGTTCCACCTCATCCAGCAGGAGAGCGACCTCATCCACATCTAACCGAATGATTTCCTTTTCATGGATCTTAGGGAGGCGCACAAGGGCAGCCGGATTATTCCTGATCCGCTCGTTACGGTAGAAATAATTATAAAAACTCTTTAAGGAAGAGATTTTGCGCATAATTCCTCGTTCCCGGTTCATGATTTCCTGATTTTTGTCATTGAACCGGTATTTCAGATACTCCATATATTCCTCAAAATCTGTGACGGACAGCTGATCCAGAAGCTCCAGAGAGAAGTCTTTGATATCTATTTGCTTTAAAGCCGGATTTTCCTTGTGAAGAAAGTCAAAAAATATATGAAGATCGTAGGCATAGGCGATCCGGGTTCTGGAAGAAGTACGCGGCTCGATGCCTCTGAAAAAATCTCCGCAGAATCCCGGAAGATCCCGGATCAATGTGCGGAGGCGGACAATATTTTCTTTGTCCTGTTGTTCGTGATAGGATAAATTACTCATAATTAGAACACTCCATTTAAATGCTTTTTAATTGTATAGGGATTATACGGCAGTGAACAACGAATTTTGCCATAACTATTCGTTAAAGCTGTGTTTCGCGAATAGTTACAAACAATACCCCACAGACCCTATGTTATATCTTTGAAGCCTCTGGATGCCGTTTTTCTTTTATATATAATTTGAAATATATTTTTTATAATCATATGGGCTCTGCTCTTTGCCATTTGCAGCTGTACGTGCAGCCAGCGTTCCTTTGATGGCCGCATAAACAGAAAAACGGTCCCGGAACACAAATTCGGGCCGCTTTTTCTGTTTATGGTTATGATACTATAAAATGGTTCTAAGCAAACCGTTTAAAAATCCGGCCGCCTGCTTCTCATCTGGTCCATCTACATTCAGCACAACGGTTTCGCCCTGTCTGGCATTCAGGCTCATAAGAGCCAGAACGTTTTTGCAGTTGGCATCCCCTTTGGAACTGGTCATGGTAATCTGGCTTTGGTAGTCAGATGCAGCTCGGCTAAGGCTCATGGAATTAGAGGCATGGAGGCCCTGGCTGTTTGAAATAACGTATCGATAGCTTATCATGTTTCATCATCCTTTATGTGTATTTGTTTGCAAATGCCTGCAGACGCAGCCTTTACAGATGGTATGCTCCTCTTTTTGTCAAACTTTATGTGATTTATGACAAATCACATAAAAAATACCTGAATCAATGGGCGGGTCATACATTTTGGGGGTAAAACCATATGAACGGATGCGTATGCTTGGTAATCTCCGACATTATTCTAACACAATCAAGTTATAATGACAACAGTTGAATCAAAGTTTCGTTTCTGTATCGTTTTACTTTGTGTTTTGCCTGTTCTTTTTCTTGACACCGGTGCAAAGGCCCGTTAGAATAATTCCATGCTGTTAGGGTCAAACGGTAATCTAAGCCGTCTGTCCCATCTGTTCATCCTATTTATCTGTAAGAAAGGGTTATAAAAATGAAACTGCAGCGTTTATTAAGCCTGGTGCGTCAGGCTCTGGATACATATGGTATGATTGAGGAAGGGGATCGTATTGCAGTGGGAGTCTCCGGCGGAAAAGACAGTCTGACACTGCTCTATGCGCTCCACCATTTGAGACGCTTTTATCCTAAAAAATATGATCTGACGGCAATTACTGTGGATCTGGGGCTGGAAAATATGGATCTTGAGCCGGTAAAGGCTCTGTGTGAAACCTTTGAAATTCCGTATCATGTGATTCCTACAGAGATCGGAACGGTATTGTTTGACATACGGAAGGAATCCAATCCCTGCTCTCTCTGTGCTAAGATGCGTAAAGGTGCTCTTAATGAAAAAGCAAAAGAACTGGGCTGCAACAAAATCGCCTATGCCCACCATAAAGAAGATGTAATGGAAACCATGATGATGTCGCTTTTCTATGAGGGCCGGTTTTACTGCTTTCCGCCCAATACCTATTTAGAACGTATGGATCTGCGGGTGATCCGCCCCATGATTTTTGTGTCGGAGGCAGATGTGATCGGCTTTAAAAATAAATACCAGCTGCCTGTATGCAAGAATCCCTGCCCCATGGATGGTTATACAAAGCGGCAGTACCTCAAGGAATTGATACAGAAACTGCAAAAAGACAATCCTCATATTAAGAATTGTCTTTTTCGAGCTATCACAGATGGAAATATACCGGGCTGGACAAAAAAGGCTGATCTCCGGGAGAATTAAACTCCCGGACCGCCGGAATTTTCAAAACTGCTCTGAGAGCTGGAGCCTCCCGGCCCGTTGTTTCCTGTATTTTCTTTATCAGAAACACTGCCGGGGCCGTTTGAACTGATTCCTGAACCAGAACTCTCTCCAGGCCCTTTATTTGTTCCGGAGTGTGTTTCTGAAGGGCCGTCCGTATTGGGAACAGAATGATTTATGTCGCTGGTTGGTTCCGTTTTATCGGAGGAATCGGTTTTATCACCCGAATTGTTTCCAGGGCCCCAATTTTCTGATTTCTCCTCTTCTTTTTCTGTCTCCTCCGTTTCTTTTTCACTTTCCTTTACATTGACCGTTTCTGTGGTCTCCTCTGTGGAGGCAGTCTCCTCTTTCTTGGCACTTTCTTCTGTCTGGGAGGTGGATGTTTCCGGAACCGAAGGCTGTGTTGCCTTTTGGCTGCTTTCTGTCTGTTTTCCAGAAGAGCCGCTTCCAGAAGAATTCTTGCCGGAAGAGCTGGAGGGAGCTGCTTTTCCTTCTTCATACAGGCCGGTTTCCTCAGAAATATGCGCGCTTATCTTTTTTACTGCCGAGGACGGGCTGTACAGTGTATTTTCTCCATAGAGGAAGTGATGAAGCTGAATTACATTGCTCTCCAGGGTTGTGGGAATTACACAGTCCATCTTCCCAACCCGCTTGGTTTCCCGTGAAAAGGGGAAACCGGCAGTATCTGCAATATGATATCTGCTGATATCCTTTACAAGGGGCAGCACATCATCAATACCCACGCTGGTGGAAATCTGAGGCAGGATGGCCTTTGCCAGACTGGTAAGCGTGGCCGCATCGGCCTGTCTGGCCTTTTCAAGAGCCAGAGTGATCACCTTGCGCTGCCGTTCCGTGCGTTGGAAATCCGTATCCATAAGGCGCAGCCGGCAGTAGGCAACTGCCTGTACCCCATCTAAATGGTTGGGGCCGGCCTGTTTAAGCTGTACAGAGCCAAGGCCGGTGGAATTTACCGTTTCAGTAATAAAGGCGTTGATATATTTAAATTCAGCTGGCGTGATCTCCAGGTCAATACCGCCCAGGACGTTGATCGCCTCCGCTACGGCTTTCCAGTTAAAGGTAGCATAATCGTCAATGTCCAGATCCAGATTCTCTGCCAGAGCGTCTACCGCCTGTTTCTGACCGCCCTTAAAATAAGCTTCATTGATCTTATGGTACGTGCCCTTGGAGTCGATCTTTAAATATGTATCACGGTATACGCTGACCAGCCGGATCTCACCTGTCTCCCGATCCAGGGTGCAGATCATCTGCACATCAGCCAGGGCTTTCTTGGTGTTGCCGTCACGGCTGTCTACGCCGAATACGGCAACTGTCCAGGTGCCAGTGGGCTTATGGAGAAAAAGCCAGCCGCCATAGGCGGTAAAAGCGATAAGAAGCACAAGCAGAATTGCCGGCCACTTTTTTCTGCGTTTGCTTTTTCGGGGACGCGGATTGCCGGATCTGGTTCTTTGGCCTCCTTTGGGCACGGCTGCGCGTTCAGAAACAGCTGTGCGCCTGGACGCAGATTTTCGGGAACTGCCTGTCTGGGAAACTCTCTGGACGGTGCGGGAAGAAGCACGGCTTTGTCCAGAGTCTGTTTCGCGGGAATACTGGGACGCTCTGCGCTGGCCGGCAGATTTTGCCTGAACGTTCCGAACCGGCGTCCGGCTGCCGCGTCCGGAACCTGCCGTCTGCCTCCGATACTGCTCTCCTGTCCGCTGTGCGGAAAAACTCTGAGTTTTTGAGCTGACTGGATCAGAAAATGGAATATTTAATCCGTCCCCTTCATCATCATAGCCATATTCTTCTTCAAAATAAGCGTCATCTATCGGATCAAACGTTTCTGTCCGGCTGCGCTCCAAGCGGGAATTGGCCTTTGGCCTGGGAACGGCTCCTCCAGATACAGGCGGTCGCCTGGTTTGGCGCCGGTTTTGCATTCGCTGGAGCTCGTCTTTATTGTCATGGTAATTCATAGATGTTCACCTCTGTTTTATTTTTGCTCTACCTGCTATTCTACCACAGGGGAACAGATAAATACAGCCATAAAGTCTTACAGAATGCTTAAGTCGCAAATGATTTTCACAGCAGACCGCCGCCGGCATCTGTGTTTTTGTACGGGCTGCGCCAGGGCCCGCAATTTGCAGTTGACGCATAAAATAGAGTGAGCTATAATAATCGGGATCTGCTTTTTAAGGGAGGAAGCGGAGGGAATAGTATAGCTATAGCGCCAGGTACCTTACCGGGAACGTGAAACAGACGAAAAATCTGATCCGGAAAGGTTAACGAGGTGGAGAGATGATCGAAGGATTCGGCGGGTGCTCTCCCATGCCGCCCGGGCGTGTATATATCGGAAAATATGCAGGCAACTGCAAAACAAAGCCGGTATAACCGGGACAGACAGGAAACTTGCAAAGGTAAATACAGGCAGCAAAAAGGAAGGCGGATCAAAAGGCGTGTCCCTTTGTTTGTGTACGCACTTTTGCCTGGATTTACCGGAAAGGAAAGAAATATGTGCGGAATTATTGGATATACAGGACCTCTGGAGGCAAAGGAGGTTCTCTTAAACGGCCTTTCAGGTCTGGAATACAGGGGCTATGACAGCGCGGGAATTGCCTATTTTGACGGAGAATCCAAGCTTCGTCTCATTAAGAAAAAGGGAAAGGTGGCTGTTCTGAAGGAAGCAGTGTCAGGAGACAGAGAAACCTCTCACTGCGGAATCGGCCATACACGCTGGGCTACCCATGGCGGTGTTACCGATGAAAACGCCCATCCCCACCGTCAGGGAGGCGTAACCCTGATCCATAACGGGATCATAGAAAATTATCATAAGCTGACGGCGGATTATGGCCTTGAGGGTCTTTTGAGATCTCAGACGGACAGCGAGGTGGCTGCCGGCGTTCTGA
Organism: Enterocloster alcoholdehydrogenati; assembly: GCF_013282095.1. Classification (GTDB taxonomy): domain Bacteria; phylum Bacillota; class Clostridia; order Lachnospirales; family Lachnospiraceae; genus Enterocloster; species Enterocloster alcoholdehydrogenati. The sequence goes on along the minus strand of NZ_BLTJ01000001.1, from coordinate 163,407 downwards.
ATGTTTTCTATGAACGGTTTGGGAATGACCCTTTGATTGCCATTCGCCATTTTGTCAGAGAATTAAAGGGATCATACGCCTTCTGCATCCTCTTTGACGACCGTCCGGGGGAAATATATGCAGTGCGCAGCGTAAGCCCTCTGGTGGCTGCCTATACTCCCTCAGGGGCCATGGCTGCTTCAGATCTTACGGCTCTTATTCCTTATACGAAAGAATACTTCGTGGTCCCGGAAAACCATATCGTGCGCCTCACTCCCTATAAGATCAGGGTTTATGATATGGAATATAACCGGGTAGAACCAGAGATGCTGGCTGTCAGCTGGAATGTGGACGCCGCTATGAAAAACGGCTACCCCTATTTTATGCTGAAAGAGATCCACGAGCAGCCGGAGGCGCTTAAAAACACGATTCTCCCCCGCCTGAATAAAGGAATCCCAGACCTGACAGACGACGGGATCCCCGATGAAATCTTAAAAGGCTGCAGCCGGATCCAGATTGTGGCCTGCGGCACGGCCATGCACGCGGGAATGGCTGCCAGGGCTTTCTTGGAACCAGTGCTGCGTCTGCCTGCCGCAGTTTCCATCGCCTCGGAATTTAGATATGAGACACCGCTGATTGACGAGCATACTCTGGTTCTTGTGATTTCCCAGTCCGGCGAGACCATCGACACATTGGCAGCCATGCGTCTGGCCCGATCCTGCCATGCTCCTACCATTGCCGTGGTCAATGTAAAGGGTTCTACTATCGCAAGGGAAAGCGACTATGTATTTTATACCCATGCAGGGCCTGAAATCGCTGTGGCCAGTACCAAGGCCTACTCCGTACAGCTGGCCTCCCTCTATCTGATCTGCTGCCGCATGGCCTATGTAAGAGGTGTCTATGACAATATACAGGCAGCAGAGTTTGTAAAAGCGCTTTTGGAGTCAGCCCCTGCCATGGAAACCGTGATCCGCGGCCACGAAATGATTCGAGAGGCCGTGAGCCCGCTGATTCACAGCCGTGACGCCTTTTTCATTGGCCGGGGTCTGGACTATACATTTTCACTGGAAGGCGCCTTAAAGCTGAAGGAGATTTCTTATATTCATGCGGAGGCATATGCGGCCGGTGAACTGAAACACGGCACCATTGCCCTGATTTCCGATCAGGTTCCGGTGATCGCCATTGCCACTCAGGAGCATATTTTTGCAAAAACTATTTCCAATGTCAGGGAGGTAAAGGCCAGGGGAGCCTATGTGATCCTTCTTACCAAAGAAAGCGCCATGGTGGAGGACGGACTGGCAGACCTGCATATCCGTATTCCTGAGATTGCAGACCGTTTCACCGTATTTCCCATTGCTGCCGTGCTGCAGCTGATTGCATACTATGCTTCTGTAGGAAAGGGGTTAAACGTAGATCAGCCCAGGAATCTGGCAAAATCCGTTACGGTGGAATAAAAAGAATACGGACGCAAAAAAGCTTTCCCGGAAGGCCGGGCTGTAATATCCGGCCGCCCTTCCTGGGAAGCTTTTTCATCAAATGTCATGGGACAGGAATCCTATTTGCGGTTCTTCCACTGCTGTTTTAGCTTTGCGAAAGCCAAAATAGCCTCAACCGCTCCATCAGGACCTACAGAGCTGCTGTTTAAACACAAATCATAGCTTCTTGGATCTCCCCAACGCTTGTTGGAATAGTAATTGTAGTAGCTGGAACGTTTCTTATCAGTCTTTACGATCACTTCCTTGGCCCTATCTTCATTCAGATTGTACAGAGTTTTGATCCGTTCCAGCTTATCCTTCTCATCTCCTGCGATAAATACGCTGACTACATTGGGATAATCCTCCAGTGCGTAGTCAGCACACCGTCCGATGATCACGCAGGATTCCTCGTCTGCCAGTTTCTTGATGGTATCGAACTGAGCGAGGAATATCTTGTGGTTAATAGGCATATCGGAGTAGCCTGCCGCTGCATAGCCCATAGAGTAAGAATCCATTACCAGAGAATATAAAAAGCTGCTGGTGGGACGCTCGTCATGTTTCTCGAATAATTCCTGACAAAGTCCGCTGTGCTTTGCTGCCTGTGAAAGAAGTTCTTTGTCATAACACTTAACCCCCATCTTTTCCGCCAGCTTTTCTCCGATCAATTTTCCGCCGCTGCCACTTTGTCTGCCGATCGTAATAATAAGATTTCCTGACATTCTACATACCCCTTTCTCTGGCCTCGCACAGGAACGAAACCGTCCACTGATCTCTCTGCCATGTAGATATTATAACTCAAAAATTCAGAAAAGTACACAGAAATATACAAAAAAAATAAAAAATGCAATACGTTATTAGACAAGAGTGATAAAAACAGACAATTGTGTCTAATTGCAAACGTTTCCGTTTTTTAGGGCAGCGTTCGCAGAAGCTTACTAAAATAATCAGGAAGGGGGGCTGAAAACTCCATATAGGCTCCGGTTCTTGGATGAATAAAACCAAGAACGCCCGCATGAAGGGTCTGGCCGGTCAGCCCAGGTACCGGACATCTGGCCGGGCCGTAAACACAGTCGCCTAAGAGGGGATGGCGGATGCTGGCCATATGAACCCGTATCTGATGCGTCCGCCCGGTTTCCAGCCGACATTCTACATGGGTAAAATCCTTAAAACGGGTCAATACCTTATAATGAGTTACCGCGGGCTTTCCATTGTTATAGTTGATGCTCATTTTTTTTCGCTCTACAGGGTGACGGCCAATGGGGGCGTCGATGCTTCCCTCATCTTCTTTTATGACCCCATGGACAATGGCCTGATACCGCCTGGTGATGGAATGTTCCTTTAACTGGGCTGCAATGGAATTGTGCGCCATATCATTTTTACAGACAATCAGGACTCCAGTAGTGTCCATGTCGATCCGGTGAACGATCCCCGGCCTCAGAACGCCGTTGATACCCGAAAGATTGCCCAGACAGTGGTACATCAGGCCGTTTACCAGTGTATGGGAATAGTGCCCCGCTGCGGGATGAACCACCATTCCCTTTGGTTTGTTGATCAGGATCACATCATCGTCCTCATATAGGATATCAAGCTCCATAGCCTCCGGCTCAATCTCCGGCTCTACGGCCTCAGGAATATCCATGGAAAGAACATCCTCATCCTCTACTACATAGCTGGCTTTTACAGTCTTTCCGTTTACCAGGACGCGGCCCTCCTTTAACAGCTTCTGGATATAGGAACGGCTCAGCTGTCCGGCTGTGTCAGCCAGATATTTGTCGATCCGCACCCCGCCCTCCTGTTCGCCTACATAGATATCCTGTTTCAAGAGTCCTGCTCCTTTCCCGCTTTTCTGCCCGGCTGGAAACAGGCCAGATCCTCGTCGCTGTAATAGAACATCACCAGGATTACCAGACAGAAGGCCGCTATGGTTACATAGCAGTCTGCTACATTAAATACGGGAAAATCAATAAGGCAGAAGTAGAGAAAATCTACCACAAAACCCTGTGAAACCCGGTCGATCATATTTCCAACAGCTCCAGCGGCTACTAACATCAGACACACAGCCAGAGGACGGTATCTTTTGTCCTCTGGCATCCGCCACATCATATACAGAATGGCCGCCAGCACCACAGCGGCGATGAAAAAGAAAAAAATCTGCCGGTTCTGCATCATGCCAAAGGCGGCGCCCCTGTTTTCAAGATAGGAAAGTTCAAATACGCCCTTGATTAAAACAAAAGGCTCCTGTCCTTTTAAATAGTGGACGGCCAGGCCCTTAGTCCACTGGTCCAGCCCCACCAGGATCGCAAAGCCGATGAAAGAGCTTACCAGAAGGGAACGTCTTTTTGAGTTCATATTGTTGCTCCTTTTTGTAAAATTTAAATACAGAAACTTCCTTAAACGGAGACGGCATCAAAGCCGGCCTGTATCTCCTGCTCTGTCAGAGTGCAGTCTGCATAGGCTTCCCCGATTTTTTTTAAGAGTATAAATTTCACGGATCCGGAATCCATCTTTTTGTCGCTCTTCGTTGCCTGGTATACTGCATCCCAGCTAAGTCCGTTTACGGTCACAGGGATCCCAAAGCGTTCCATGGTTTCGCGTATATCCATCTCCTCCTGCCAGGTAAGTAAGCCTTTTAAATGGCAGATCCTGGCAGCCGCCACGCATCCCAGCCCCACACAATGGCCGTGGAGCAGGGAAAAATCCTTCAGCTTTTCCACCGCATGGCCCAGAGTATGGCCGAAGTTCAGATAAGCCCGTTCTCCCTGCTCGGTAGGATCCTTTTCCACCACTGCTTTTTTGATTTCATTGCTCCAAAAGACCATTTCCCGGCATACAGAAAGATCACGGGCCATGATGGCGTCATGGTTGTCCTTCAGCCACTGATAGTAGGCTTTATCACGGATCAGCCCATGTTTTATCACCTCACCCATGCCAGAGGAAAACTGCTCTTTCGGCAGCGTCAGAAGGGCTTCCAGGTTTGTATATACCAGTCGTGGCATATGAAAGGCCCCCACCATGTTTTTATAGGCGTCAAAGTCTACGCCCGTCTTTCCGCCGATGCTGGAATCCACCTGGGACAGCAGGGTGGTGGGAATTTGGATAAAATCAATTCCCCGAAGATAGGTGGCTGCTGCGAAGCCACAGAGATCTCCAGTGACGCCACCTCCCAGAGCAGCCAGCATATCCTTGCGGTCAAAATGTTCTCTAATCAGGTGCTCATAGAGCTCCTTTACCGTGTTCAGGTTTTTATTTTCCTCTCCTGCCGGGAAAATAAAAACAGATATTTTGCTGCAGCACTGGGAAAGAACTGCTTTTACCTCTTCCAAATACAGCGCAGCCACATTGGAATCCGTAACGATACAAATTTTGTGATCCCTGAGAGCAAAGGCTTCCATTTCTTTTTTTAGACCATCAAAGGACGTTTTCATACAGATATCATAAATGGGATCGCCATTCCTGCATATGGTTAATCGATCTGTCACTGCTGTTTTCCTCCTGTTATCATGGATGTATGCCCGGATGACCAAAAATCCGGGAGCAAACAGAAAAACGGGGGCTGCTGCCGGAAATGAACTCTTCCGATCGCAGCAGCCTCCGTGATCTGTTTGCCTATGTAATTAGATCCGGATAGTCATACCGGACATATCCATGCCAGATACCTCACCGGCAGCCAGCATATCCTGAAAATCTCCGGATAACTCAACCGAATTTGGCGTAACGATAAAAATATAGTTGGAAATCCGCTGAAGGTTTCCATCCATGGAATAAGCGGCCCCAGATACAAAATCAATGATCCTCTGGGCTACTTCCATATGAATCCCTTCCATATTGAGGACAACTGCTTTTCCGGATAACAGGTAATTGCAGATATCCTTGGAACTTTCCATGGAGGTAGGCTTTACCATCGTTACCTCCATGCCGGAACGGCGCATAGGCACTACCTTTGGGGTAGGACGTCCTGAAAAACGCGATCTTTCCTGCGGTTCTTCATAATCATCCTCATCTGTATTATTCCTTCTTGAGAAAAAGCTCTTTTTGGGAACCTCTTCTTCAAAGTCATCGTCCAGGTAGTAATCCTCATCATCCTCATCGGAATTTAATCTCATGGTATTCATCAGCGTACCTAACAGACTCATTTTACTCTCTCCATTTCCTCTCTATCGGCGCGTCTTACACGGCGCCGTAATGACGTTCACCGAAAATACCGGTGCCGACCCTTACCATGGTAGCGCCTTCTTCAACAGCGACCTCATAATCTCCAGTCATTCCCATAGAAAGCACATCCATAGTAACATTATCAATGTTTTTCCTGCCTATGTCAACAGCAAATTGATATAATTTTTTAAAAATTGTCCGATTTTCTTCTGGATTCTCAACAAAAGGTGCAATCGTCATAAGCCCGCGTATATGGACGTGGGAAAACTGACTGATATGACGGATGGCCGCTTCTGCCTCCTCCATAAAAAAGCCATATTTGCTCTCTTCCTTTGCCACATTGATTTCAAGAAGAATCTGGGCGTCAAGTCCTTTTTTTGCAGCCTCAGCCTCGATTTGTTCTGCCAGACGAAGTGAATCGACAGAATGGATCAGAGCCGCCTTTTCAAGAACCTGATGTACCTTGTTGCGCTGCAGATGACCGATCATGTGCCAACGAGTGTCTCCTGGAAGATTTGAATGTTTGGCCAGGATCTCCTGAACCTTGTTTTCTCCGAACTCTCTGGCCCCGGCTTCATAGGCTTCCATAAGCATGGGAACCGGCTTTGTCTTGCTTACTGCGATCAGCGTTACCTCGCTTTCGTCCCTTCCTGCCCGTCTGCAGGCAGCCCGAATACGTTCTCTGACTATTTCCAGATTTTCCTTTATTTCTGACATATGCTCTCCTCCTGTTTGAAATGCAGTCATCCGAAAACGCTGCCTTTTTGTGGTTTGACGAATAAAATCACTGGTACAGGATCTGTCCCTCTGTGACCAGAGACGCGTCCATTACAATGTGGTCATATACGGAAAGTCCGTAGCCGCTGCCCTGTTTGATTGTGTAATACTCACTGTTGGAGTCCAAAATTTCGATTTCCTTAAAAACTGTATAGCCTTTATTGATGTTGTATACACCCTTTAAGGCCTTGGTGCTGCCAATCTGGTAACGTTCCTGTGAATCCGGTTTTACGATGTAATCGCCTGCCTTTAAAGGCCCGTCATCACTGACTGCAACATAGCAGAACTCGTCATCGCTGAAACCGATATCAATGGGCGTAAAGACTGCGTTTGTTCCGCTAGCATCGTAAACCTCCTTTGTGACGCCATTATCTGTACTGTCGCCGCCCAGAGTGACATAATCCTTAGGGATCTGATAGAAATTTTTCTCTGTAACTGCGCTTACAGGGATCTTAAGCCCACGCGCCTGATCCTGCCGGATCTCAAAGCTTACAAAACGGTCTGTGATAAATTGGGCCATATATTTGCTAAAGTCCAGCCTGCCGAAGGAAGAGCCATCTTTTCCTGTAAAGATGGAGAAGGCGGCTTGAGTCTCAATGCTGTGGTCTTTAAACTCTACGGTCAGGGAAGACTTGTCCTGATACAGGTTTTTATCTTCTTCCGACAGCGGAAAAACGATGGACCAGTTTTCAGAAGATGCAATCTTGTAGACAGGTGAGCCGCTTTCAATCAGATCTCCGGATTTACGGAGGTTTTTTGTATAAGAGGAGCGGTTAAAGGATGCCATCTCCACATCCTCCGGCTTCAGGCTCTCATAAGAATCAAAACCGTAAGATACTACTCCGGATTGGGGAGAAGTAACCTGTTCAAAAACAACGCCGGATTCCTTGGCAATCTTATCTAACTGATCCAGGGCACTGAAACTGGAATACTCCATCACGGCAGCCTCCAGGGCATAACGGGCGTCGTAGATAGCTCCAAAATTCTCATCGGAACGGGCAAGGACAAAGGAGGACAGCTGCTTTTTTAAGTCAGACAGATTCTCGTCGCTTAATGACTGCTCCCCCTCACTGTTCTCCTTTAAAAGGGAGTCCAGACGGCCGGTTTCATCCAGAGAATAGATTCTGGCTCCCACAGACGCCCTTTTTCCTTCTCTCAGATAGTAATTGACATAACCGCTGTTTTCCGCATTGTAGATCTGTTCCTCACGCAGAATCAGCCCTGTGTAGGGACGGTCATTTACAATGCTGCCCTCCGCCACCTCATAAAATTGTATTTTATCGTGTCCCATATAGATGAAGATATTGATCAGCAGATACAGAAAGATCACGCCGAAGATAAGCCTGCCGATATCTGCGCGGGGGCGTCTGTAGGGTATGATTTTCCGGTTTTTCTTGCGCTTTTTACTGGCCATGGAATACAGGCTCTCCTTTTTTCAATCTTATTCGCAAAAAACAGCCTGCCGCACCAGGCAACATTCAAACCTTGTGCGGCAGGCAGCCTAAGTTCTGTCTGCTATTTTATCACAGAATATGTATCATTACAATGAAATAATCACGTCTCCCTTTGCATTTTCCGGAAGCTCATCGGCATCCAGAGAAATACTTAATACAAAGGTTACATGGTATTTGTCACTGAGTTTTTTCAATGTCTCGTAGGTTTCGGAGATGTCCGCTCCCTCTAAGCACGCCAGCTTTAAGAAGCTGTCAAGATACATGGTTTCAAGATCGTGATCCTGGGAAAGAATACCGCAGATAAATCCTAAAAATCCTTCGCTGTGTGTGATCGGAAATTCATTCACATTGATAAGACGGATCCGGTTGTTTAACTCATACATATGCTGAGCGCTCTTATCCAGATAAACAACGGTACCGCTGGCTCCCTTGATTGCTGCATTGGCCATATCCAACAGATGTTTTGTCTTGCCTTTACCTTTTTTTCCTGCAATAATCTGAACCATACCTATCTCCTCCTTGAGTTATATATGTTGTATAAAAAATCAATTAAGATTATCTTGATTATAGTACAAATTCATGCGGAACGCAATCACTATTTGACGATTTTGGAAATTATATTTGTCATATTATCATAAAGATGAGGACGGCTGTCTGATTTCAGAACAACGGATATATAATTTCCGTCGGTGGCGTCATCCTTTGATGCTATGATCAGGCAGTAGCCTGCTGCTTTTGTAGTACCTGTTTTTCCGCCGAGGACAGTAACTCCTTGTGGCGTATCTCTCTCGCCTGTGATAAACTGGTTGCTGCACTTCCAGGTTTTTGATACGCTATCACCGGCTGCACTGGTGTAATTGGCAGTATAGGACTTTGTCTCTATGATCTCACGAAAGACCGGGTATTTGAAGGCCTCGTTAAAAATCAAATAAAGGTCATAAGCCGTGGTGTAGTGATTCTCTGAATGAAGGCCGTGAGGATTGACAAAATGGCTGTCAACCGCTCCCAGTTTCCTTGCCTCTTCGTTCATCTGGTCTGCAAAGGCCTCAATGCTGCCGTCCATATGAATCGCGATGGCAGCCGCAGCGTCATTCCCCGAAGGGAGCATAAGGCCGTAGAGGAGCTGCTCTAGGGTAAGCTTATCTCCTGGTTTAATGCCGCAGAGCGTAGCTCCCGGCTCGTTGATCACAGCATCTTCAGTAACCGTCACCGTATCCTCCAGATTGCCGTATTTAATGGCAATCAGCGCCGTCATCACCTTGGTGATGCTGGCCGGATACATAGTCTCAAAGGCATCCTTGCTGTAAAGCGTCTGACGGTTGTTTACATCAAAGAGCGCTCCCGCTTCGGATGTGATAAAACCAGGGTCGTAGGCGCTTTCATCTGTAACTACGCAAAGATCTGCCGCAAAACCATCTGTAAAATCTTTATCCGAATCAAGGTCAGAGACAAGTGCAGGCAGACGGCTGCTTAGAGAATAGGCGTCCGGCAGTCCCGCAGAACATCCCGAAAGCCCCAGAGACCCCGCCAGAATAAGAGCGCAGCAGGTCATGAAGTGCCCGTGTTTCATTATCTGTCAACCTCTCTCCACTCCATGTCGCCCCGGTCAAGAGCCTTAATCAACAGTTCTGCTGTAGCCAGATTGGTAGCCAGAGGAATGTTGTAGGTGTCGCAGAGACGAACCACATCATTGACATCCGGCTCATGAGACTTTGGCATCAGTGGATCTCTTAAAAAGATTACAAGATCCATATCGTTATGCTCGATCTGGGCCGCCAGCTGCTGGATACCGCCCAGATGGCCTGCCAGGTGCTTGTGGATGTTCAGATTGGCAACCTCTTCGATCAGCCTTCCAGTGGTTCCGGTGGCATACAGGGAGTGTTTGCTTAAGATTCCTCTGTATGCGATGCAGAAATTCTGCATCAGTTTTTTCTTTGCGTCATGTGCGATCAAGCCTATTGTCATATTCATAACCCTCCTTAGGATTTAGTAGTGTCGTGGTACCCGCTGCAGTCCCACATTCAGCACAAGGCCCATGCCGATAAAAATACTGATCAGCGAACTGCTTCCGTAACTGATAAAGGGAAGCGGAAGTCCTGTGTTGGGGAAAATGCCGGTGGCGACTGCGATATTGGCAAAGCTCTGAAACGCAATGAGCGTAGCCATACCGGTACACAGCAGCCGTCCGGACAGATCTTTTGCCCTGGCTGCCATCATAAGACATTCATATACAATCAGTAAAAACAGCACGATTACGATGACGCAGCCGATAAAACCAAGCTCTTCGCCGATGACGGCAAAGATGAAATCGGTCTGCTCCTCGGAAAGAAAGTTGCCGTTTTTTACAGATGCAATCGTAGTGTTGTATAGCCCTTTTCCTTTCAGCTGTCCGGATCCAATGGCAATAATGGAATTGTTCTGCTGATAACGCGCTTCTCCATACTGTTCAGGATAGAACCATGCCAGAATACGTCCGGCCTGATATTCCTTGATGAAAGGGATCATGCCGTGAAGCAGAAGGTAGACACAGGTGGACACCATGGGGATCACGGCTGCCAGGGTGCCTAAGATCCAGCGGTAACTGATGCCGCTGGCAAAGACGATGCCCAGCACGATCACCAGAGTCACAAGACAGGTGGAAAGGTTCGGCTGTTCAAAGATGAGCATGGCAGGAATTCCAAAGAGAACTGCCGCCAGTACCACGGTAGTGACCTTATCAATCTTTTCCTGATATTTCATAAAATACCAGGAAAAGGTGATGATGAGGCCGATCTTTACAAATTCGGAGGGCTGAAGCTGTCCCAGCACAGGCACCTCAATCCAGCGTCTGGCGTTGTTGACGGACTTGCCCCAGACCAGCACTGCCACCAGGCTTCCGATGCAGATCAGATAGATGACGGTGCTGAAATTTAATATCTTGTGGTAGTCTACCAGAGAAAGGCAGATGGCGATGGCCATGCCCACCAGGATGCCCAGCATCTGTTTTGTCACTGCTTCCGTGTCCATGTTGGTTGCGCTGCGCACTACCAGGATGCCGATCACGCTGAGAGCGGTCATATAGGCGAGGAGACGGAAGTTGTAATTTTTAAAATCGTAATCAAAAAGCATATCAGTAAAGCCCCTTATTGGAAATGGAGCGTATGGGTATATCTGCCTGGAGCACCGGCAGTCCCCGGCAGGAGCCGGAACCGTCTGTATCCATCAAAAGGCGGACATTATCCTTTTCTATCTCCATGTATTTGGAAATGACATGGATCATGTCATCTTTAATCATCCTTATAAGTTCCGGCGAACACCCTGCCTTGTCTGAGACAAGAAGAAGCTTCAGCCGGAATTTGGCTGTATCTTTGGAACTTCTGGTTTTCACTTTCTGCTCACCCCTCCTATGCCCGTTTGAGGACTCTGGCCAGCCTCACAAGGAAGCTTTCCGCCTCGCCCGGAGATTCAATGGGGATGTTCTGTCCCAGAAGCCTGCGGCATACATTAAGGTAAGCCCGTCCGGCTGCGGAACCCATACCGACCAGGGGTTCTCCCTGGTTGGTGGAGATCACAATATTCTCATCATCGGGAATGGCCCCGATGATGTCCACGGCCAGGATGTCCTGAACGTCTGCCAGAGACATCATGTCTCCCCTGCGGACCATATCCGCCCGGATCCGGTTTACCACAAGACCGATCTCTCCCATCCCGGTATGCTCCAGAAGTCCGATGATGCGGTCAGCGTCCCGGATGGCTGAGACTTCGGGTGTGGTGACCACAAGGGCCCGTCCCGCTCCGGCAATGGCATTGTAAAAGCCCTGCTCAATCCCTGCGGGACAATCAAGAAGAATATAGTCAAAGTCTTCCTTCAGATCCTCTGTCAGCTTGATCATCTGCTCCGGATTTACCGCAGTCTTGTCCCGTGTCTGGGCCGCAGGCAGAAGGTAAAGGTTTGGATATCTTTTGTCTCTTATCAGGGCCTGCTTCATACGGCAGTTTCCTTCTACCACGTCTACCAGATTGTAGACAATGCGGTTTTCAAGGCCCATGACCACATCCAGGTTGCGCAGGCCGATATCCGTATCGACCAGTACCACGCGTTTTCCCAGAACGGCCAGTCCTGTTCCCACATTAGCAGAAGTAGTCGTTTTGCCTACCCCGCCTTTTCCAGAAGTAATCACAATGACTTCACTCATATGGACCTCCTGAAAAGATTAACTTTACCTGTCTATTGTACATTAAATTTCGTGAATTTACCAGTATTTTTTTCCAATCAAGAAAAATTTAATACACTTAAACATAATTTTACATATATCAGCTAAATTCCCCAAAAAGGGACTTGTTTTTCACTGGACGGAAAACCAGTTCGCCATTTTCTGCCATGGCAATCATGGGGCCTCGGCCCAGCCTGCGGTGTTTTTCATTGACCGGACTTTGACAGCCGCCGATGCGCAGCTGAAAAGGAGCCATGGAAAATGCGAGGACTACTGCCCTGTCATTGCCGGAAAGTCCGGCTGTGACCGTGCCTCGAAGTTCTCCTAAAACGATCACATTTCCCTTGGCCGTGACTCTGGCTCCGTGCTCTACATCGCCGATCACGATTATACTGGCCTCAGATTCTAAAGTGTCTCCCCTGCGCAGGGTACCACGGTAAAACTGGCCGGTCTGTGAACTGAGCTCCATCAGTTTTTCATTCAGCGCCTTTTCGCAGCGTTCGATCCGCTGTGCATCTGTGTCTAGGAGACAGAGGATATCAATCTGGGAATTTTCCGTGATGGTGTTGACCACTGCCAGCTCCTGGGCCGGGGTCAGAGTACGCCCCTCCAGGGTAAGGGTCATCTGAACCGCCCCCCAGAATTTTGCACTGTCTTTAAATTTTTTTGCAACCGCCTCAAGAAGCTCCTCAAAGGGAAGCGAGGGATCAAGCAGCACGGTCATTCCAGCGCGGCTGCTTTTTATGACGATCCCATTATGCATCATAATCACCTTCTTTCATCAGTCTCCGCTGGATTCGCCGGACACACTGGAAGCGCCGGAGCCCATGATCTGTTCAAAGCTGGTATAACCATAGTAGTATTCATAAACCTGTTTTCCCAGAGCGGCGGCGTTGGTTCCTGCATAGCCATAGGGAATATTTACTGTTACCGCGATCTCAGGATTGGAGTAAGGGGCAAAGGATACAAAGAAAGCATGGTTTGCCCGGCTTCTGTCCTCCTGAGCCGTACCGGTTTTTCCTGCCACTTCCACAGGACAGTCTGCAAATGTTTTTTTGGCAGAACCATCTGTAATAACGCGGCGGATACCGGATTGTACGGCATCCCAGGTTGAGGTCTTGGCATCGATCTGCGAGCTGACCTTTGGAGTGTAATCCTCAATGAGGTTTCCGTCGGAATCGGTCAGCTTATCAAGAAGGCTTAATTCAAAGACAGTTCCGCGGTTTGCCACAGCAGCAATATATCTGGAAAGCTGCACATTGCTGTAGGAGTTGGTTCCCTGTCCCATGGCAGAGCGTTCAGGATCCTCCGTCGTCAGATGAGGCTCTGTTTCAGGCAGTTCAATGCCTGAGGTATGATCAAGACCAAACATACTGGCGTATTTTCGGATCGCTGCAAGCCCCTTTTCCGGAGAATAGGTGCCGTCTTCGGTAAGGCTTAAGCGGTGTCCCAGCTCCGCAAATACCACATTACAGGAGTTTTGAATACCGGCTACGATATCTTCCACCCCATGGCGTCCGGGAGCGATCCAACAGCTGATGGGAGGATTTGCCAGTTCATAGACGCCGGTACACTCAATTGTATCTGAGAGTGAGATTACCCCTTCCTCCAGGGCAGCCACTGCCGTAATGGGCTTAAAGGTGGAACCTGGAGCCTTGATCGCCTGGGTTGCGTTGTTGTACAGAGGATTGGACATATCATTCTGAAGCTTTGCAAAGTAGTTGGCGTCCACACTGCCGGACATCTTGTTGTTGTCATAGCTTGGGTAGGATACAAGGGCCAGAACTTCGCCGGTACGCACATCCGTGACAACGCAGCCTGCGGTGCAGGGATCTAAGGCCAGCTGGGCCGGTGTCAGCTCCAGATTGGATATCTTCTTTTTTATAAAATTAAACGTATAGACACTGTCTCCGCCTGCCAGAGCTGCCTGGGCGGCAGGATCCGGCTCCAGGACTCCCTGATCAAAGAGGGCCAGGCACAGCTGACTGCCGGTGATCACATTGTCGTTAATCAGATAACGGAACATACGCTTGGTAAAACTGCCGTCGTCCTCAAGGCTGGAAATAATATAATCAACCAGCTGGTTATAAATATCGTCGGCGTTGGAATATTTGCTGGAAGAATCAAGCTTTGTAGTATCTACCCAGCTTCCTGCGATGCCGCTGTAGATATAATCACGCAGGCTGATGGTTCCTTCTTTCCAGGCCAGATACTCCTGAGAGCCGGTGTCAATTTTATCACGCTTAACAATTCCCGTATCCTCTGAGGCCAGAAAGCTGTAGATGTAATTCATATAGCTTTTCATATCCTCCGGCAGATCATTCATAGCGCTGGCATGGGAGCTTAAAAGCTCATTTTTAATATCTGTCAGGATTCGGTCTCTGGATGAGGTATAGGTGCTGTAAATCTGCTTTTCAACGGCAGACGCATCGGGGGCGGACATGGCCTCCAGGGACAGAACGTTGTTGTTGATCAGCTGATAATAGGCATTTTTTACAGGGATTGGTTTTTTGGAACCGTCTTTTACACTGGCTGGATCCACATCCTCATTTACAAGAAATTTCGTGATAATGCCGGCCAGCTGCTGCTCCATCAGCTTGTAGGTAGCAATCTGGAGATCGCGGTCAATGGTCAGATAGACGTCGTTTCCCGCTCTGGCATCCTGCTGTTCAATGATCTCTCTGGGACGTCCCATATTATCCACATACATTTTGGTATAGCCCTTTTCTCCCTGAAGATCCAGTTCCATGGATTTTTCAATGCCAATACGCCCGACTACGTCGTTCAGGTCATACTTTTCATCTTCATTTGTCTTGCTGTTGCCTTTTTGGTTTTCCTCTTCCCTCCACTGCTCATTGAGGCTGTCTACCTGATCCTCCTGGACCTTTCCGGTGTAGCCGATGATCGGTGCGAAATAAAGGCTGTCATTATAGACGCGGATGTAGCTTTCCTCTACGGAAACACCTTTCAGATCAGCCGCATTCTCATTGATCTCAGTCATGGTCTCCTGGCTTACATTGGTGGCCACTGTAGTGGTCTCATACTTCTGAAATTCCGTCAGCTTCATGGTATAGATAATGTTGATCATATCTAAGGCTGTCTGATCGGAAAGCTCCAGAGGATTGCCATTCTCATCCTTCATCTCATTCAGATTATAGCCGTCTCTTCCGGAACTTTTTTTCAGTTCAAAGGCCTCTCTGGCCGTAATATCCGAGCGATAGCGTCCGCTTGCATCGTCCAGCTTTTCAGCGGAAATTCCGTAGAAATTAAGAAGGAACCGCTTTTTGGCTGCATTGGATGAGGTGGTAAAATACATCTGTCCGTTTTCATCCATGGCGATCTCAAGCTTTCCTTCTACCTTCTCTCCTCGGCGTTCCAGGATCGAAACCAGACGGTAGATCATGGCGTTGCGGTCAGCCGGCTTTGGATAATCGCCCAGATCCTGAAGGGTAACAGAATAGGACAGTTCATTATAGGCCAGAAGCTTTCCGTTGCGGTCATAGATATTTCCGCGGGTGCCAGGGGTAGTTACCGTCTTTTCCGTGCGCTGCATATAGGATTCCTGGTAATCATTTCCCTGGATGATCTGCAGGTTAAAAAGCTTGCTTATAAGGCCTGCGTACATAATGGTAAAGATCACCGCCAGGGCGAACAGCCTGGAGGAACAGAGCCTTTTTAAAAATTCCTTTACAACTTCTCTCAGTTCATCAAACAATGGTGGTATCTCTCCTTTTTCCTATGTCCTCCACCCGCCGGCTGGCAGATAGAAACAGACGGTATATGAGAAGGGTGGTGACTGCTGTGAAAATGATCTCCGGCAGCATGATTTTAATAAAATAATAAGGGAGGTTTAAACGTCCACGGATCAGGAAACGGAACACATAAATGTACATACAGTACCACAGGCCGTTTGCCACACTCAGGATCAGGGGCAGGGTGATGTAGTCTTCGTAGTAATATTTTGTAAAAATTCCGTTAAAATAGCCGATCCAGACGTAAATCAGGGTATAAAAGCCAAAAGGCCCGCTGTAAAACAGATCGAGAAGCAGGCCGGAAATGACCCCGTAAAACATTCCTGCATTCTTTCCGTGGATAAATCCAAAGGAAAAGGTAAGGATCAGCAGCAGATTGGGTACTGCCGCCAGAAAGGGAAGCAGGGGGAAAACACAGTTCTGGATAGTAAAGGCCAGAACGATAAAGCCTATATTGATAAGAATTTGCTTAAGCTTTGCGCTGGTCGTCACTGGTTTGCCACCTCTTCTCCCTCTTTTAAATCCGTCAGGATCAGTACCTCCTGAAGATTGTCAAAATTCGCTGCCGGAATCAGGTAGCCGGACTGGGTCAGGTGATCCGGATCAATGGTTACGTCCACGGCATAGCCGATCAGAATACCTGGAAGGAATTTGGTACTGATATTGGAGGTAATGATCTGATCACCGTCCTTTAAGACTGCATCCTTGGAAAAGTCTGTCAGCTTAAGCCGCCCTTCTTCATAGAGGGTCAGATCGCCTGCAACAATACAGTTATAGGAGGAATCCACGGACATGGCCCCTACCCGGCTGGAATCGTCAATAATGGAACGGACGGTAGCATAGTTGGCGCCCACATCTGTGACAATGCCTACCAGACCGCCGTCAGCTACTACGTTCATATCCACGGCTACACCGTCGGCAGAACCCTTGTTGATCCGGAATACCTGAAACCATTTTTCGGAGTCTCTGGCAATTACCCTGGCACCGATCTTGTTGTACTGCATATATTCCTGATCCAGTTCATAGAGCTGGCGCAGGCGGTTTAACTCAAACTGCTGGGCCTGAAGACGGTTATTTTCCTCGGTCAGCTGGGCTACCTGGTTTTTTAAACTGTCGTTTTCGGACAGAGCCGTCTTTAGGCGGGTTAAATCCGTAAGTTCATTGTACAGGCCGGTTCCCACCCGGTTGACTCCGGTCTGGATTGGGATCAGAAAATATCCCACGCCAGTCCTTAGGGGCTCTAAAATACCGTCCTTTAAGGAGGTGATCCCAATGAGCAGAATACAAAGCAGGGTCAGCCCGGAAAGGATATATTTGCTGCGTTTTGATTCCATGAATATTCGTTCCTCTTTCATGTGTTAATTTACATCAGGTTTTCGCGGCGGAAACTTAAATACCGCTTATCTCCGATGATCAGATGGTCAATCAGAGTAATCCCCACCACCTCTCCTGCTTCACGGATCCGGCAGGTCAGAAGCCTGTCTGATCTGCTGGGAGCGGGATCGCCGCTTGGATGGTTGTGAACCAGGATCATACCCACGGCCAGACAGCGCAGTCCCTCAATGAGGATCTCTCTGGGTGTGATCACCGAGGCATTGACGGTGCCTCTGGAAAC
The DNA here is from genome assembly GCF_013282095.1 of Enterocloster alcoholdehydrogenati. Taxonomy (GTDB): domain Bacteria; phylum Bacillota; class Clostridia; order Lachnospirales; family Lachnospiraceae; genus Enterocloster; species Enterocloster alcoholdehydrogenati. The sequence continues at coordinate 146,010 of NZ_BLTJ01000001.1, read as the reverse complement.
AAGGAAATCCCGGATCAGGTGCTGTTTTGTGTTAAGGTACATAACACGGATCTCTTCCTGCTCCAGGTGCCGCATATCTTCCATATAGTAGTCTGCGATCTGATCCGGTTGGGTAAAAGCCACGGGCTGCCCGCCTGCTTTCTGTTTCCAGATGCGCCTGGAAAGTTCCCCGATACATAAAAGCTGGATGGCTTTTACAGGACCTACGCCACGGATTTTCTGCAGTTCCTGTAAGGAGCAGTGGAGAAGGCCTAAAAGTCCTTCTCCCTTCTGGCCGCAGGAAAGGATCTTCTCTGCAAGCTCCAGCGAGGTGGCGCTGCTGCTCCCGGTCCGTATGATTACGGCTAAAAGCTCACTGTCTGTCAGGGATTTTGGCCCCTGTGCCATGCATTTTTCATAGGGACGCTGCCCTTTTGGCAGATCCTTCATTGTAATTCTTTCCATTTGTTCTCCTGACTACGCACCTCTCCAAGTACATTTTCAGGGATAAATGAAATATTTGCAGTCTTAAGTAAGAGCTTCAGATCATGCGATAGATAATCAGGGCAATGGCTACACCAATGATGCTTGCCATGGTGATCTTGATGGTGAGGCCGAAGGTGATGACTAAAAGGCCGAAATCAATCACCAGAGGGGTGTCCAGACCGAAGGACTGGCCGTAGTTAAGCCATTTGAGCCAGACGACGCCGTCTGCCAGCTGTCCGATAAATCCGCCCAGAACAATGCCGGTAAGAAGCATGATCAGAAGGATCCAGAAGTTTTTGTATCCCATAAGCAAATCTCCCTTAAGCAGCCCCATAGACCGGGGCGCTTATCATATTACCATAAGTTTTTTGGGGTGTCATCTGAAAAAATTCTTAAGAAAAAGAGGGATCAGAGTGAAACTACCCCATCATCTACCAGCTGCTGCAGAGACTTTAAGATGCCAAGCTTTGCATGATACCAGGTCAATCCCCCCTGGAAATACACGGCGTAAGGAGGCTTAATAGGGCCGTCGGCGCTGAGCTCGATGGAGGAACCCTGGACAAATGCACCGGCTGCCATGATCACGGGGCTGTCATACCCCGGCATATCCCATGGCTCAGGAGTAACGAAACTGTCTACGGGAGCCGCTGCCTGGATGCCTTTGCAGAAGGAGATCACACCCTCCGGGGAGCCGAAGGTAATGGCCTGGATAATATCATGGCGGGATTCAGAACCGTTTGGCACAACGCCATATCCCAGGCGCTCATAGATGTTGGCTGCGAAAACAGCGCCCTTTAAGGCTCCTGCCACTACTGTGGGAGAAAGGAAAAGCCCCTGGTAGAGCGGCTGGTTCAATCCAAGGCTGGCTCCTACCTCTTTTCCAAGGCCGGGAGCGCTTAAACGGTAGGAGGCGCGGTCTACGCAGTCCTTTCTTCCGGCGATATAGCCGCCGATGGGAGCCAGGCCGCCCCCTGGGTTTTTGATCAGGGAGCCTACGATCATATCTGCTCCTGCATCCGTAGGCTCAATGGTCTCCACAAATTCTCCGTAGCAGTTGTCTACCATGCAGATTACTTCTGGTTTGATCCTTTTTACAAAGGCAATGAGTTCGCCGATCTGCCGTACAGAAAATGTGGGACGGGGATCATAGCCTTTGGAACGCTGGATCGTTACCAGCTTTGTTTTGTCATTGATAGCCTTTGCAATGTTATCATAGTCAAAGGCGCCGTCTGGCAGCAGATCCACCTGGCGATAAGATACGCCGTACTCCTTTAAGGAGCCTGCGGAATCGCGGATACCAATGACCTCCTCTAAAGTATCGTACGGTTTTCCCGCTGGTGAAAGCAGCTCATCCCCCGGCCGAAGATTGCCGGAAAGGGCAATGTGCAGCGCATGAGTTCCGCTCATGAGCTGGGGGCGCACCAGGGCGCTTTCTGTGTGAAATACTCTGGAATATACCTCTTCCAGGGTATCGCGTCCCAGATCGTTGTAGCCGTAGCCTGTGGTTGCGGAAAAATGGACATCACTGACACGGCATTCCTGCATGGCGTGGATGACCTTCAGCTGATTGTACTCTGCCCGCTCATCGATCTCCTGAAAGCGCGGTTTTAACTGCTCTTCTATGTCGGCGGCGAAATCAAGGACCTTCTGGCTGATGCCCAGTGTTTCGTACATACCGGTTATTACATTCTGTTCCATTGATCTGACTCCATTCTTAAAAATGATCGTCCCGAATGCTTCAGGACGTACGGTTTGTCATTGTAGCACGATTCCTTCCTTCGCGCAATCCTTAAGGATCTGTTTTAACGCTGTTTCCGTGTCGTCAGGAGCGCCTAAAAGACGGAGCCAGCGCACGTCCCGCTCCCGTCTGAACCAGGTCAGCTGACGCTTGGCAAAGTGGCGCGTATCTCGTTTTAAAATGTAAACGGCCTCTTCCAGCGTAATGTTTCCATCCAGATAATCCAGAATTTCCTTATAGCCCAGCCCCTGCATGGAGGTCTGGCCCCGACAGCAGCCTATTTCCTTTAAATGCCTCACTTCCGTCACCAGCCCCTGTTCCATCATCTGATCCACCCGCCGGTCGATCCGTTCATAAAGACGGGTGCGGTCTGTGTCCAGGACATAATAAAGGAAGCGATAGGGAGATTCCTTTCTGTGCATGGATTCGTTATGCTGTGAGATTTTTTCTCCGGTCTGATAATAATACTCGATGGCACGGATCACACGCTTGATATTATTGGGGTGAATCTGAGCTGCTGCTTTTGGGTCTACAGCCTGAAGGCGTCTGTGCAGAAGCGCAGGAGCTTCCGGGCCAGAGCGTGCGGCCAGATCCTCTAATTCTCGTCGGATTGGATTTTTCTCACTGTCATCCCCTTCATTTTCTTTAAAATCAATATCATAGAGGAGGGCCTGGATATAAAAGCCGGTTCCTCCTGCGATGATGGGGATTTTTCCGCGTGACCAGATATCGCAGGCGGCCTGCTTGGCCAGTTTCTGGAAGGTGACTACATTAAATTCCTCGTCAGGATCTAAGATATCGATCAGATGATGAGGAATATTCTCCATCTCTTCCGACGTGATTTTGGCAGAGCCGATATCCATACAGCGGTATACCTGCATGGAATCGGCGCTGATGATTTCGCCGTTGACCGCCTTGGCCAGACGAATGGAAAGGGCGGTTTTCCCCACAGCAGTGGGGCCGGTGAGAACAATGAGAGGTTTTTTCTCAGATTCCATAATAGGTACTCTCTCCTTCCTGTTTGATCTTTTATACAATTCGTTTGAACTTCTTTTCCAGTTCATAGCGGCTCATGGAAATGATGGTGGGCCGGCCGTGAGGGCAGGCGTAGGGATTGTCCAGATCCAAAAGCTGGTCGATCAGCCGGTCTGCTTCCAGCGCGGACATGGTATGGCGGCCCTTGACGGCTGCCTTACAGGACATGGAAGCGATTTTTTCGTATATAATATCAGGATTGTGGACGCTCATATCTTCGGAAAGACCGTCGATCATCTCTAAAAGCAGTTCTTTCTTTGCGATAGAGAACAGGTTGGCAGGCACTGCACGGACTGTATACTCCCGTCCTCCAAATGGCTCGATTTCGAATCCGATTTCTTTAAAGTATTTCATGTACTGGTCAAGAAGCAGGGCTTCTCCGGGATTCAGGGTAAGGATGATGGGAGGATTTACAAGCTGGGAGTCATACTGCCTGTCCTTCAGGGAACGGACAGTTTTCTCATAGAGCACCTTTTCATGGGCCGCGTGCTGGTCTATGATATAGAGCTGATCGTTGTATTCCACCATCCAGTAGGTATCAAAGAGCTGCCCGATGAGCCGATGTTTTAAACGGGATCTGGGATCCAGAAGCTTTGCGTCAAAGAGATCCATCTGCCGGGGAGGTTCCGATCCGGCAGATGAGGATGGGATTACGTGAGATTTTTTCTCTGATTTGTGTGCTTCCTGATCCCAGTGAGGCACTTCCTCTCTTGCGTAAGAAAGCTGCGGCACAGGTGTATCCTGTTTCTTAGTCTTATCCGGGATTACACTGCCAGTAAGACTAAGCGTACCTGCTGTTTCTGCTGCCGCTGCTACTGGGGGATGGGCTGTCTGGCCGGGAGAACCATAAGAAGTCTCCCGCCTGCTTTCCGGTCTGCTGTTACTGTTCGCCGCCTCCAGCTGATTTCTGCGCTGTTTTTCAAAAGGCTCCGGCCGCTGGGGCGCGCGCTCTTCTCTCCGCTTTCTGGCCGCCTCCTCCCGCTTTCTCTCCGTCTCATCCAGCACTACCTCTGGAATCAGTTCCCTGTGGGCCAACGCTTCCCCTACCGCCTCCACCGTCCGCTTAAAGACGTATTCTCCATCGCTGAAACGCAACTCCATTTTAGTAGGATGAACGTTTACATCCAGCGTCTCCGGCTCAATGGAAAAATGCAGCATAGTGAAAGGATATTTGTGCTGCATCATAAACGGCTTATAGGCCTCCTCGATGCCTTTTGAGATAAGATTGCTGCGGACATACCTGCCATTTACAAAGTAATTCTCATAATTGCGGTTGGAACGGGCGATTACGGGCTTGCCAATATAGCCGGTGATATGGATTCCCTCATATACTGCATCCACCTGAAGCAGATTAGAGGTGATTTCCCGTCCGAATACAGTATAGATCAGATCCTTCAGATTGCTGTTCCCGGAGGTATAAAGCTTATTCTGATTGTTCTGGATGAAACGGATCGAGATATCCGGGTGGGAAAGGGCGATTTTTTCTACCACGGCGGCCACATGAGTCCCCTCAGTCATGGGTGTTTTTAAAAACCTCTTTCGTACCGGGGTATTAAAGAACAGATTTCTGGCGATGATGGTGGTGCCTTCCGGAGTACCCACCTCTTCCGTCCCGCGTTCTATCCCGCCTTCGATCTGATAGCGGGTACCGGTAAAGCTGTCCGCTGTTTTCGATATCAGCTCTACCTGTGAGACGGCGGCAATACTGGCCAGAGCCTCTCCTCGAAATCCCAGAGAAGCAACGGTGCTTAGATCATCCGCAGACCGGATCTTGCTGGTGGCATGGCGGAGAAAAGCCGTGGGAATCTGATCCCTGGGGATGCCGCAGCCGTTATCCGTAATACGGATCAGGCTGCATCCGCCGTCACGAATCTCCACAGTAACCGCCGTAGACTGGGCGTCAATGGCATTTTCCAAAAGCTCCTTTACCACAGAAGCCGGCCGCTCAATGACTTCGCCGGCTGCAATTTTATTGATAGTAGCCTGATCCAGAATAGAAATCATAGCCATGGTCAAAACCTCCCTTATAATCCCATAGGGTCTGTGATGGGAAAGCTGCCTACAGATCCATCAGGCCGTCCAGAACATGAACCTTCATGCGTCCCTGTTCCAGGTTCACTTCCAGGATGCAGTCTCCGATGGCAGGAAGGAGCAGTTCTTTCCCGTTTTTCAGTTCCACTACATAGACATCATTGGCTCCGGTTACAAGTACGTCCTTCACGGTTCCCAGTTCCAGCCCTTTATCATCTGCCACAGACAGGCCGATGAGATCGGTGATAAAATATTCATTCTCTTTCAGTTCTACAGCCTGGTCTCTGGTGATCATAAGATCCCTCTGTCTCCAGTTTTCTACATCATTGATGCTGTCGTAGCCCCTAAACTTTAAGATCACCATATTTTTAAAGAATTTCACCTGTTCGATGGAAAGCTCCAGGGGTTCCTTTCCATCCAAAATCACCTGTTTCAGATTTTTAAAACGTTTGGCGTCATCAGTGGTAGGAAATACCTTTACTTCTCCACGCACGCCGTGGGTGGAGGTGATTACGCCTACTCGCAGCATCTGTTCCATATTTTACAACTCACTTTCTGATTATTCCCATGGGCCGGCTGATCTGCTGACCCTAGTTGAGCCATGTAACGAAACAAACCGCCGGCCAAACAGCCGGCGGTCCGCCTTTACTGGATCTCAACAATTACTTTCCTGTCTTCCTTAGAGGCAGCGGCCTTGACTACGGAACGGATTGCCTTGGCGATCCTGCCTTGCTTGCCAATGACTTTTCCCATATCGGCAGGAGCTACCTTAAGCTCGATCAATGTATCTTCGCCTTTCATTGACTCGGTAACGACTACTTCGTCTGGATTATCGACCAATGCCTTAGCGATCACTTCGACTAATTCCTTCATCTCTCCACCTCGTCTGCAAAGAATATATTACTGAATACCAGCGATCTTTAACAGCTTTGCAACTGTCTCAGTTGGCTGAGCGCCGTTTGCTAACCACTTCTTAGCAGCTTCCTCATTAAACTTGATTACGCTTGGATCCTTGGTAGAATCATAGTATCCAACTTCCTCGATGAATCTTCCATCTCTTGGGGATCTGGAATCTGCAACCACGATTCTATAGAAAGGAGCCTTCTTCTGTCCCATTCTTCTTAATCTCATCTTTACTGCCATTTTTCTTACCTCCGTAAAATCACTTTCTATTATGGTTTGTGTTATCTTATATTAGACAAACAGGATACATTCCTGTATGACTAGCCCGTTTTAAAATGGAAGCTTAAGCTTTCCGCCCATGAGGCTGCCAAGACCTCCAAAGCCTTTTCGCTTTCCGCCGCCCATAAGGCCCGGCATCTGCTTCATCATTTTTTTCATCTGGTCAAACTGCTTTACCAGACGGTTTACTTCGCTGACATCCACGCCTGCGCCCTTTGCAATGCGCTGCTTTCTGGAAGGGTTCATAAGGCCTGGATTCGCCCTCTCCTCTTTCGTCATCGAAAGGATAATGGATTCTACACGGCGCAGGGAGCGCTCTCCTTCATCCATATCGACGCCGGCAAGCTGGCTTCCCATACCGGGCATCATGGAGAGGATACTTCCCATACCGCCCATCTTCTTGATCTGCTGCATCTGAGACAGGAAATCGTTATAATCAAATTCCGCCTTACGCAGTTTCTGGGACAGCTCCTTGGCCTGTTCTTCATCCACCTCGGCGGCTGCCTTCTCAATCAGGGACTGGATATCACCCATTCCAAGGATACGGGAAGCCATACGATCGGGATAAAACTGTTCTAAATCAGAAAGTTTCTCTCCCATACCGATATAGAGGATCGGCTTGCCTGTAACGGAACGGATGGAAAGAGCCGCACCGCCTCTCGTGTCGCCGTCCAGCTTGGTAAGGATTACGCCGTCGATGCCCACCTTGTCATTAAAGGTACCGGCTACATTTACCGCGTCCTGACCCGTCATGGCATCTACCACCAGGAGGGTCTGATATACTTCCACCGCCTCCCGGATCCGGATCAGCTCTTCCATCATGCTTTCATCGATGTGAAGGCGTCCTGCCGTATCCAGAATCACTACATTAAAGCCGTTTTTAGAGGCGTGTTCGATGGCTCCCTTTGCGATATCCACGGGACTGATCTTGTCTCCCATGGTAAATACAGGGATTCCCACCTTTTCGCCGTTGACCTGCAGCTGCTTAATAGCTGCTGGACGGTATACATCACAGGCTGCAAGGAGAGGCTTTCTGCCCTTTGTCTTTAGCTTGGCTGCGATCTTTGCCGTTGTGGTCGTCTTACCTGCACCCTGAAGACCGGCCATCATGATAACCGTGATCTCGCTGGCGGGCTTTAGGGCGATCTCAGTCGTCTCAGATCCCATGAGCTTTATCAGCTCTTCGGTCACGATCTTGATCACTGTCTGGCCTGGCGTCAGACTTCCAAACACCTCTTCGCCTACGGCACGCTCCTGAATGGAACTGATAAACTGCTTTACCACCTTGAAGCTTACGTCGGCTTCCAAAAGAGCCATCTTCACTTCCTTTAAGGCGGCCTTTACATCAGCCTCAGACAGGCGGCCCTTGCCGCGCAGATTTTTGAAAATATTCTGCAATTTATCGGATAAGCTTTCAAAAGCCATTGATAACCTCCTGAAGGTCTCTTGCTGTAAGGATCACAGCGCTGCCGTGATCTGCCCGGACAGGCTGCGGATCTCATCAATCAGCGTCATATCGCGGGTTCTGGCACAGGTATCTGCCATCTGATCCAGCTCATGCACCATTTCCCGGATCTTCATGAATTTTGCTACTAATTGAAGCTTTGATTCATATTCTTCCAGTATTCGGTCGCACCGCTTTTTCAAGTCATGGACGCTCTGACGGCTGATTCCCTGCTCCTTTGCAATCTCGCTGGGAGAAAGGTCATTCAGCACCATATCCTCATAAATACGGCGCTGGTGCTCTGTCAGCAGTTCTCCATAGAAATCATACAGCAGACCCTGTTCAACAATCTTTTCCATTTCAACCACCTGTGTTATCATACACGATAGCGGTCTTTTTGTCAAGCGTTTTTACTTGACGTTTTATACATCTCGATCATTTCCTTTATAAAATCGCGGTCAAGGATGAGATTTTCCGTCAGAGGGTTGATAACCATGGGGTCTCGTCCTGCTGCCCTGAGGCAGTCTAAAAAGGAAAATACCATACAGCCCCACTCTTCCCGCTTATAGGCTTTCTGAAATTCCAGCCAGTCAGTGAACACAGGAAGGAACAGTGTATGATCGTTGTTCTCAACACGCGGAAAGAAAAGGCCGTTCTCTTTGCCTGCGTCGATAGTATTTTGTCCCCTGTTTAAGCCTTCGGTCTTGTCAAATTTTACAGGTACAAGAAGTTTGGCTGATAAAAGCTCTTTTTTCAGATGTTCCTTCCTGGAAGCTACGTTTTCCGCTCGTTCAGAGTAGGAAACGTGCCAGCGGATCTCCTCCAGATACTCCGCCATAGAATAGCGAAAGGAAGGATTGATAACCGGTACTTCCAGGGAGCGGCCCATTTCTTCTTCAGGATCCTTTAACAGATCTGCCCGGTTTACGAAAAGCTGGTAAGAGCCATTGTCAATGAGCAGCTTTTCCATACCCAGAAAATAAAGCCAGGCAAAGAGACTTAAATGACCCGGGAGACCGGTGCGCTCTTTTTTGATCTCCTGTAAGAGCAGGTGGCGGTGATACTGTTCCTCATAAAAATGAAGCGCCTGGGAGGCCAGCTCCTTTGCAGAGTATACATCCACAGTGTCTCCGATGATCAGCGGAAGGCTGGAACCCTCGTCTAACAGGATATACAGGGCGGGAGCCGCCTTTAACTTTTCTAAAACCGTGTCATAGAGAAGCTGGCCCTTGCTCTCATAGCCGGATACGTTTTCCTGGCGGTGCATCTGCTGCAGGCGGCACAGCAGGAAAATTGTTTCCTGAATGGTAAGCGGGACTAAGGCAGCGTCCGTCAGCCCTTCTTCCAGAAGGGTTTCCAGCTCCTCCTCACGCCCGGCTCCCAGGGGGCCTGCGGGACGGAATGCCCTTTCCTGTGCCTTGGCAGCGGATAAAAGGGCATTCCGGGCATCCGTATCCTGTACGACTACCGTACTTCCTGCCGGGGCGGCCGCCAGGGAAGGCTGTCTTACAGGAACTCCTGCAGGAATATCCAGGGCTGCCGGGCCTACGCCGGTAAGTTCCTTTACGGCCTCTGCCAGCTCCTCTGTTACAGACACCAGCACAGCGCCTTCCTCCGGGATCTGCTCTTTTTTAACCCCGTCCAGCTTAAAACCGTAATGAGCTCCGTAGGTTCCCTTCATATCATAAGAGGCAGCCCGCAAAAGCTTGGTTCCCTGCTCAATGCCCGTGATGCGGCATTTAAAGACCGGCTCCCCCAGTGCATTTAAGCAGACAGCCTCTGTTCCGGGAATCAGCCGGCCGCGGGTAAGCTTTCCCGTGGCCACGGCGCTGTTTCCCTTTAAGGCATAGGCTCCGTCGATGACAAATTCAAATCCATCCTCAAGTTTCTTTCTTCCAAATGAAAATAATCCCATTGTTTCCTCCTGGTTATTCCGGAATGTTATGGATTCCGCTATGTTTGGTAGAGATTATACAATACTCCGGCTTAAAAGGAAAGCTAAACTAAAAAATCCTGGGCGATCTTTTTGATTCCTTCTTTATCCTGGGCATACCAGGCTTCAAAATTCAGTCCGCTTTCCTGCACCGCAAATCCCAGGGCTTTTAAAAATCCCGGAATATGTTCTTCCAGTATCGTTCCAAGCTCTTCTCCCATCCGTTCCTTTCCCTGGCAGGAGCAACCCTTTACAAAAAGCTGGAAGGCCGGTTTCACTTCTTTGTTTACGGACTTTGCACCGCCCCGGAAACCGATCACTCCCGTCTGATGGGTACCGCAGGAGGAGGGACAGCCGGATATATGGATCTGAGGCAGGATGCCGTCCTTAAATCCCTCTGCCCGTTCCATCTCGATCAGAGTGCGCAAAAGAGCCTGGGAATCACGCACACCCTGCTGGCAGATGGAGGAACCAATACAGGCCACCGATTCCTCAAAGCGGCTGCAGGCGCAATCCGCCTCTTTGCAGGAAGTTGCCTCTAATACCTCTTCAATATCCTCTGCCCGGCAGTTGATCACATAGAACATCTCTTCCGGAGACAGGCGCAGCTGGGCACCGGGAATCCTGCGGATCACGTCATAAACCTTTTCAAAGAGCGCTGGATCCGGGCTGCCGCCCAGGGGATGGCACGCAACGCTGTAAAGCCCCTCCTGCTTCTGAGGGATCACCCGTTTTCTGGTATAAGGATTCTCAATAGAAGCAAGTAGCTGTTCCTGAGAATGAGCCGATCCCGTTTTGGCCGCTTCCCAGGCCTCGGAAAGTTCCTTACACGGCAGCAACTCTTCTTTTTTTAACGTAAGGTCGTCTCCTGTTTCCCGTACCTCCTTAAGTTTCTTTAAAAATGCCTCTTTATACAGCTCAGGCCCCCCTAAGGTTTCCTGCATAAAGCGGCTTCTTGCCTTAGCACGGTTCTCATAATTGCCGTATTCACAGAATAATTCATGCATGGCGCGGACATAGTAAAGAATCTGGTCGGGAGACACAGCCTCCGCCACCTTCACGCCAAAGGCTGGCTTATTTCCCAGACCGCCTGCACTGTATACGTCAAAGGAACCATCCTCCCTGGCTGAAAATCCCAGATCGCGGTAGGTGGCGTGCGTCACATTCTTGGGGGTATTGGAAAATCCTACCTTCAGTTTCCTTGGAAGTCTGGGCCCATTGATATAGCTCATAAGGAAATCCGATGCCTTTAACGCATAGGGAAGAACATCAAAATATTCGCCCTCTTCCACTCCGGCTAAGGGAGACACCATTACGTTTCTGGGAAAGTCTCCGCCGCCGCCCCTTGTGACAATCCCGCAGGAAAGCGCCTTCACTGCCAATTCACATACATCGTCTTTGGATAAATTGTGAAGCTGCAGCGTCTGGCAGGTGGTAAGATGTACCCTGCTGATCTTATAGTCCTTAACAGCCTGAGCGATAAACCCCAGCTTTTCCTTTGTCATGACGCCTCCTGGCATACGCAGGCGCAGCATACTGGCCTTGCCGCCCCGTTGGGCGTAGCTTCCAAAGCCGCCGGAAATCCCCTTGTAGGTTTTGGAATCCATTTCTCCGCTGTAAAACTGTTCCGTTGCTTCCTCAAATGCCTTGTAGTCGTTTTTCCAGACTTCTGGACTGATGTTTGTCATTTTCATGTCAATGACCATCCTTTCATACAAATAAGAGTGATTAGGTATTAAATATCCATCTCCTGTACCAGTTCCTTTAAGCGTCCGCGCTCAAATTCCTGGATGGAAATAGATTTTTTATTGGGATTGGCAAACACAAAGGTCCGGTCTACATTTTCCACGTAGTTCTGGATCTTGTCATTTGTAGCGCTTATAATAGCCTGAAAGCCAAGGCCGCGGATCAGTTCAATACAGCTGGCTACCTTTTCCGCATCCATCTTGGAAAATGCCTCGTCTAAAATTACCAGGCGGATGGCAGGGCTTCTGCGCAGACGCAGAGGCTGTCCGATGCGGTAGGCCTGAGCAAAGCTGGCAAGAAGGGCCACATAGAGGGGGTTTTGCCCCTCGCCGCCGGAATTTTTGCGCAGCATCCTGCTTAAGCGGATCTTTATGACCTCATCCCCGTTCTGAACCAGCTGCTGCATATCAAAGGAAAGATAGGTCCGATAGTCAGCATACTTTTCCATATTCCGTTTTGCTTCTTCCAGCTGTTCCGGCGCAGCGTTTTCCGGAGGAATAAAGATGTTTATGAGTTCTCCCATCAGCTCCCCATAGTGGGTCTCATGCTCCATGGAAAAAAGGTTCATCTGGTTTTCAAAGCTGTGATCCAGCTGAGAGGGATCCACCTCCAGGGCCTCGTCCATGAACATATCGTAATACCGTCCGTCTGCGCCCTGGCAGCGCCCGATGACAAACTGGTACTTATCCTTTCCGAAATCCAGGCGGCTTATAATGCGGTTTAGCTCCTCCGTACGAAGTACGGCTTCTTTGATAGCGCTTCGGATCTTATACATAAAATCGTCTTTAAAATGTTCCACCGCAGACCGGGCCTGTCTGGAAGCCTGCTCCTTAAAACGCTCCAGATCATCACAGGAGAGACGCTTTAAGAGACAGTCGTAGGCGGTATTGTCTCTGGCGCTTACAGGGACATTCCTTCCTGGATATCTCCGGACGTATTCAGTCCGCAGGCTCATCAGGGTTTCGCGGGCTTTATTGCTCTGCTCTGCAAGGATTCTGGCTTTTGACTCGTAGGCCTCCCGCTCCTTGTCATAGCGCACATGATCCTTGTCTGCCAGATAGGCGTTAAGCTCTCGGTCATGATTCGTATTTTCATCCAGCTGCCGGTTCTGGTCTGCTGCCGTCTCCTCCAGTTCGGTCAGAGTGTGGGCAAAACGTTCCAGTTCGTTTTTGCGTCCCAGGATCAGCTCGCGCAGATGGTCTCTTTCCTTTTTCTTTCCCTCGCACAGATCTAAGAGCGCCTCCCGCTCTTCTTCTAACTGCTTCACATTCTGAGCTAACAGTTCGTCCAGGCGTCGGGTCAGCGCCGTCTTTTCACTTTCCTTTTTCTTCCATACCCCCATATCTGCCTGCCATTGCATATATTCCTCTGCGGGGTTTTTCAGGGTTTCCAGCCCCTGGATCCTGGCGCAGTCCTTTAAAGCAGCCTCCAGAGGCTGTTTTTCTCTGTCGGCGGCAAGAAGCTCCTCCTGAACCAGACGGATCCGTTTTCTCAGGCTGTCCTTTCCGATATAGGCCATACGCGTATAATGCTCCGGATTGATATACTGCAGGCGAAAACTGTGATATAGCAGGCACTCAGGGGTAATGCCGATCTTACAGGAGGTAAGCGCATCCACAAAACTGCATTTTACCACCTTGCCCAAAAGAAACTCCATATAGGGGGCCAGGTAGCTTTCACGCACCCGCACTTCCTCTGCCAGGGAATCGGCCAGAACCGGGGATTCGCTGGCCAAAGCCTTCTGCGTATCCAGTACCGCTACGCTGTAATAGCGCTTCTTATCCAGTTCGCTGTAGATCTGCAGGGCCTCCTTTGCATATTTGGGAGGAACTACCAGGCTCAGCTTATTATTCCCCAGATATCCCTCTACCGCATTGCGCCACATATCATTTTCCACCTCTAACAGGTCGGCAAGCACAAAGACATCCACGCTTTTTCCCGTTTCCTCCAAAAGGCGGCGCTGGATATACTCCCTTGCCTCCTCCAGATACTTTGGATACGCTTTGCTTCCGGCCTGAAGCTGATCAAGCTCCTCCTTTAGCTGCTTTTCTTTTCGTTTCAGCTCATTTAACCGGGTCACAGTCTCCTGGCGCAGCTTTTCCGTATCCTCTTCCATAACAGAAAGAGACGCCTTTAACCGCATAAGGGTTTCTCTGGAAATGGTACGCTGTTCAAATTCCTCAATGTCCCACAGGGTTTGGTTGGAGGTAATCTCCTCATTCTCCCACTGTTTCAGGGCCAGCGCTGTTTTCTGCCATTTTGCTTCGCTGTGGCTTAACTGCTGACATAACTCATTTAAGGAGGCCAGCTGGTTTTTTAATTCCTCATATCCCGTGGAGGCAATCCGGCGCAGCAGCTCATCGCTTTGGATAGTCAGCGCCCGAATCTGTTCTTCCGTACTTTTTAAGGCCTCTGCCTGACGGTTTAAGTCCTCTTTTCCGGCAGCGGTCCGTTCATTGATATGACGGATTCGGGAGCGGGTATCAAGGATTTCCAGTTTTTTTGCAAACCACTGATATTTGCTGATCTTATCCTCAAGAGAGACAAAAGCGTTAAATGCTTCTTCAATGGCCCTTAACTGAGCGATCTCACGGCTGGTGTCTTCGATCCGGCGGCGCATCCGCCCATACTGCATGACGCTTTCCTGCATATCCTCCATATGAATATTCTGTTCCGTGCAGATGTACTCCTTTACAAAATCCTCCAGCTTTATATTCATGCGAAAAGGAATAGCCCGTTTAAAGAGCAGGGGGAACTTCTCGCTGTCAAGCCCGCCGAGGTATGTCTCGTATAGGATCCGACGGAACCGCTCATTGTGAGAGGTGGAAAAATGCTCCTCCTTTCCGTAACGGCTGTTTAAACAGGCCTCTACCTCCCGAATGGAGAGCGTTCTTGTTTCGCTGCGGTATTCATTTTCCCATAAGGGACCCTTGTGCCAGAAGAAACGGCGTGAGATCTCATTGGAGGCGGTTTCCACATCAAAGACGATACCGATACACTGGTATTCCTCTGTATCTGTGCGCTTTAATTCCAGAACGATGGTGGAGCTGAAGTTTTGATTCCTTAAGTAGGAAAATTCGTTGTTGTCCCCGATATTTACCATACCGCGAAGGTATTCGATCAGACTCCGGTCAGAATCGTCGGCAGCGGCTTTGTTAAAGAATCCCCGTCCATCGGTATTGGCATAAAGCACCAGCTGCATAGCGTCAATTACGGTGGACTTTCCGCTGCCGGAATGTCCGGTGAAAAAATTAATTTCCTCATTTAAGGTCAGAACCTTCTTAGAAATGTAATGCCAGTTGTTTAAACAGATCCGTGTAAAGGCTAAAAAAGGCCCCTGGGAGACGGTATCTTTATATTCCGCTGTCATATTCCTCATCCTCCTCTCCCGCTGGGGCAAACGTTTCATTTTTCTGCTCCCCGTCCTCAAAATCCGCCAGAAGCTCCCTTACATCATCCCCTAAAAGAACCACATTGATACAGGGATAGATGATCATGGCGCTGGAAGGGGAAAGCTCGTCCAGCAGATCCAGAGGCTCGATGAGCTGATATTTCTTTAACAGGGTAATGGCCCTGCGCACATCGCTTGGGGATGGCTGACGCTTGAACAGACGGTAATTTCCCAGCTTCTCGTGGATATCTCCCAGGGTAGTATAGACATTCACACTGGTGGAAATATTTTCCATCTGCTCGTCATAAATCAGCTTAAGGATCAGCAGATAAAGCGTGGCAAGCCTGGGAAGCTTCTCTCCCACCAGGTTCTCCCCCTGTATATAAATGATGCCCATGTGGCTGTTTTCCGTCACCTCGATCCCCGCCACAGAAAAATAATGGCGGATGAATTCCAGATGGCGGCTGCAGCTTCTGTACTCCTTCGTATACTGGAAACGGCCGCTTTTTTTATCATATTTGCGTTCCAGCACAAAGGTCTGGCGCAAAAGAATACGGATCAGCTCGGTAAGCTCCTGGCGGACGCCGCTCATCTGGGAATCATAATAGGGAATCATCCAGTCCGGGCTTTGAGCTTCTATATTAAAATCTTCTGTCAAATCATTGATCACTTCCTGCTCCTCCTTACAAATACAAAGCCAGGATAGGTATAAGGGCCGTTTGTGACCGGGGCGGCGTTCTCATCCTCAACCTGGTACAGGCTTCTTTTTCGGGTGGATTCATCATAAGCCAGGATCAGCTTTTGAAAATCCCCGTCATTTTCTACGGTATCCGCCGTTACCTCCATACGGCCATCCTTCATGCGGCTGCTGATAAATGCCTCGATTTCCTGGCGGCTGTAGCGGTTCTTTACCTTGTTCAGGCTTAATATTTCCTCTGCCGACAGCTCCGGTGTTTCTTCCTCGTCCTTTAGCTGCTCTGTAAAGGCTGTCTTGGTATGCCTGCGTTTATAGAGGGAATCCCCGGAAATAAGGTTGGGCAGAGAAAGGTTCATCCGGCCGCTGATGGCGGAAAGCTCTTCCCTGGTGCCTCCGGTTCGGGATAAATAATTTAAAAGCCGGATCATCAGCCCCTTTGTATCGTCCTCCTGGTTTAGCAGATATCCCATACGGGTAACAGTAGCCTTTATATACCTGGAATGTTCTTTATCCATATTGGCGATTCGGTGCTCGATATCGTCAAAGCCCCGTTCCAGCTGATCCAGCTTTGCAAGGATCTCCCCCGTATCACCGGAGCCGGAAAGTCTGGTCAGCCAGGGCAGATCCTCACGCATGGAGGCGATCCAGCTTTTAATATCTGTCTTGTAGAGGTAAAAATTGTCACTGGTCTTTAAAATATGGTATTTTTTATTGACCACTTCCTCCACATACCCTTCCAAATGATCCCGCAGCAAAGATGCGTAATCCTTCTGCTCTAACAGTTTTCCGAAAAACTTGTCCATGTTGTGAAGCATATCCTGAAGGGATTTGTTAAGTTTCTTCGTGTTCACCAGGGCTGTGTCCAAAAGGCTGACTCCGGATCTGGGATCGTGCTTTAAAGAAAAGAGGATGGCATAAATATTCTGAATATAAACCTGGGCCTCGTCCTCCCCGTCATTCATCAGCCGTGAAAAGCTCTCGATCATTACAGCGGAATAATCCGGGATAATGATGTTTACCGTCATGGTAGTGTAGTCATCTACTTTTCTGAGCCAGCCGGCCTTTAAAAGCCAGTTTAAGACACGGGTAGCAGGAGGCTCTAACTGATCCTCCTCTTCCTCCAGCTCATCCTGCCAGATTACCGGACGTCTGGCGGCAAAATGTTCACTTAGAAGCTGGATGCACATCTCACGGCTTAAAAAGTAGTTGCTGTATTCATATTCCTCGCTGATCTTTAACAGCGCGTCTATATAGGCAGACCGGTTCACCGAGCGGAAAAGGCTCCAGAACCGGTCCGGTATTTCCTGTATCAGTTTCATCGTTTTCCTCCGTTTGCGGTTCCTCTATTATATCAGGAAATGGCTGTCATGGCAATCCCGCCCAGAAGGCCGCAAACGGCTATCCCCTTCCCTTCGCTTCCTTTAACGCCGCAATCAGCCCCGGAATATGATAGGAGGAGGAAACGAGGTCTGCAGGCCGTTGTGCGGCCTTTTGAACCGCGGCGGCTGTAACCGGACCGATGGCTGTAAGATGCAGATGTGAAAGCTGAAAACCACCGGCTTTTTGAAATTCCTCTACGCCGGAAGGGCTGGCAAAAATCAGAGTGTCGCAGCCGGCCGCCCGCTGGTGCATCTTAAGTTCCGGACGTCCTTTTACCGTATAAAGAGGGACATCATCATAAGAAATACCGGCCGTATCAAGCATATGGTTCAAGTCTCTTGAGGCCCCCTGTGCCCTGGCCATTAAAACACGGTCCTTACCGGGAATCAGAACCTTGCGCAAAGACGCAGCCAAATGTGCACAGCAGTATTCCTTTGGCATCTGGTCAGCCCGTATTCCGCGGGCCATAAGGGCCTCCCCTGTAGCCGCTCCGATAACGGCAAACTTCATATGTCCAAGGGAGCGCAGATCCAGTCCGGCTTCAAAAAGGCCCTGAAAGAACAGCTCCACGCCATTGACACTGGTCAGTACCAGCCAGGTATATTCCTGTAAGCGGCGATAAAATGGCCCCATGAATTGTTTCCCTTCCTCAGACAGAACCTCCATGCAGAGAAGGGTTTCTGCCCTGGCTCCTTCCCTGTGCAGGGCAGCCTCCAGTTTTTTTATAAAATGGCCGGTTCCGATCAGACCTGCCGTCAGGCCGTCAAGCGCTCCGGTGTCTGCAAAAGGCGTTTTTTTATCCGAAGTCAGATCAAATGCTGCCGTTTCCCCCACTATAATAATGGCCGGGGTATGAAAGCCCTGACGCTCGGCTTCCCCGGCCAGCGTTTCCAGCGTAGCTCTTAAAACTCTCTGCTGAGGGAGAGAGCCATTTTCAATGACAGCCGCCGGCGTTGAGGGACTTTTTCCACCCTGGATCAGGCCTTGTGTGATCACAGACAGGCTGTGAAAGCCCATGAGAAATACCAGGGTTCCCTCAAGCTTCGCATAGACAGCCAGTTCCTGTTCATCCCGCAGCCCCTTTAACGTATGCCCCGTAATCACATGAAAACTGCGGCTCATTTTGCGGTGGGTTACAGGAATCCCGGCCAGCTCCGGTACAGCCACGGCCGAGGTAATGCCAGGGATGATTTCCCATGGAATATTGTGGCGCTGTAATGCCAGGATCTCCTCAGAACCGCGGCCGAATACAAAGGGATCTCCCCCTTTTAAGCGAACCACTCCAAGGCCTTCGCCTGCCAGGCGAATCAGACAGTCATTGATTTCCTCCTGAGGCATGGAATGATGCCCGGCCTCCTTTCCCGCGAAAATCCGGCGGCAGTGCTTTGGCGTCAGTTCTAAAAGCTCTTCAGAGGCCAAATGGTCATATACCACGGCGTCGCAGCTTTTTAAAAGAGACGCTCCCTTAATGGTTAAAAGTTCCGGCGCTCCGGGGCCGGCTCCGATTAGATATACCGTACCCGGCGCTGCCAAATGGTGGTGTTTCATATGCCTGTCAGTCCTTTCCCGGCTGCCTGAACCAGCC
Organism: Enterocloster alcoholdehydrogenati; assembly: GCF_013282095.1. GTDB lineage: Bacteria > Bacillota > Clostridia > Lachnospirales > Lachnospiraceae > Enterocloster > Enterocloster alcoholdehydrogenati. The sequence continues at coordinate 127,383 of NZ_BLTJ01000001.1, read as the reverse complement.
GTGTGATCTCCTTATCTGAACCGCCTCCCCGCAGGTCTACCCGGCGGGTATGTTTTTTCCTTTGAAGGGGATCCATGCAAAGAAGGCTTTCCGGTCCGCTGATCCCGCGGATATGCAGGCCCGGTTCTGCTCCCTTCCATGGAACCGCGTATACTGCCACCGGGGCGTGGCAGCCGGCATTTAAAGCCTTTAAAACGCCGCGCTCGGCCTCCAGACATAGTCTGGAAATGCTGCAGTCAATGGCCCGGCACAGCTGATCTGCCCGGCTTCCGGCTTTTGTTTCCACTGCCAAAATGCCCTGACCGCCCGCTGGAAGAAACCGGCGGGGATCCAGATATAAAAAGCGGTATTTATTCCCTTCCTCCAGTCCCAGGCGTTTCAGACCTGCCGCCGCCAGGAGGATGGCGTCATATTCGCCATCTGCCAGTTTTTTCAAGCGGGTCTGAACATTTCCCCTCAGGGTACGGCAGGTGGGAATGGATTCTGGATCAAAGGCTCCCGCCGCAGGGCAGATTTCCTCCCACAGATCCAGAATCTGCAGCTGCCGCCTGGGGCTGGAAGTACCGATGACAATTTCCTTTTTTTCTGCTGCCCCACGTCCTGCAGGCAGCACCAGCACATCTCTGGGATCTTCCCGTTCTGACAGGGCGGACAGGGTAAGGCCATCCGGCAGTTCTGTGGGCATATCCTTTGCGCTGTGGACGGCCAGATCGATGGAGCCTTCTAAAAGGGCCTGCTCAAATTCTGATACAAAGACGCCTTTGCCTCCAAATGCCTGCAAAGGGGAATGTAAAATCTGATCGCCCAGGGTGTCCCTGGTCAGGATTTCCGTTTTAAGACCAGGGAAACGGGCCTGTAACTGCGCAGCAATGATTTTTGCCTGCCGCAGGGCCAGCATACTTTTGCGGCTTCCGATGCGAAGTGTATGGTTCATGTGGTATTCGTCCTTTTGTCTGTTTTCTTGTTCATAAGGTTCTGCGCTTCAATAAGCGCGCATTCATCAGGGATTTTGCCTGTTTTCAGGCTCTCTTCTGCCAGGGTGCCGGATAAAGATCTTCGCAGCGCTGGCGAATCTGGATACTGTTTCTGGAATATTTCCCTTAATTTTCCAAGCTCCTGTGCTGTTTCGCCTATTTCTTCCGGAAGCACGCCCTGAATCCGTTCTTTTAAAAAGTGGGCCAGTGCAGGACTGTTACCTCCGGTGGAAATACCGATGGTTACAGGGCCTTCTGTGATCAGGGCAGGAAAGAGAAAACTGCTGTCCTCTTTTCCGGATGCGGAGTTTACCGGGATATGAGCCTGCCGGCAGAAAACGGAAATCCTTTGATTTAACCCTTCATCATCGGATGCGGCGATGACAAGATCGGCTCCTCTTAGATCTTCCTCCTGAAATTCCCGGCAGCTTCGTCTCAGCCGCCCGCTCTGATTTCCCAGATGTTCAAACTCGGGGATAAACGCTGTTGCGATCACATGGAGATCTGCTCCAAAAGCAAGAAGGCCGCAGACCTTACGGTATGCGACCTTCCCTCCGCCGACGATCACACAGAGCCATCCTTTTATATCCACAAAAAATGGAAAATAACTCATTACAGATCCTCCGATGCATCTCCATTGGCGGTATTTTCCGGCTCCCTGAAACGGTCAAGGTCATCCGGCTCATCAGCAGTCTTTAACAATTCAGGGTCTCTCCTGCTTAAAGCTGCCTTTCTTTCGTTGACTAACCGTTCAAATTCGTCTTCACTGCAGCCCATCTCAGCCAGACGTTTCCTGCGTTTTTCCTTTAGCAGAGCCATTCGGGCCCTTTCCCGCTTTTTCTGGATCTTAAACCAGACGATACCTCCAGCAGCCAGGGCAAGTATCGCGGCAATCCCTCCCGCGATCCATCCGCCATTTAAGGAAATCCATCCGCTGCCCGAAGGATCCCCGGAAGAAGGCAGATCTGTTTGGGAAGGGGTAGCCTGCTGTTCTGCCGATCCCTGGTTCCTTGTAGTATATAACCAGGCAATGCCGATCTGCCGGTCATTATAGGAGTAAATGATCCGCCCTACGGCTCCCTCTGGATGGCTGTCCGGAATATCCGTCTGAAGATACTGATCCGCATCTGAAAATTCCGCTTCATTTGGAAGTGTAATCACAGCATTTTTATCCAGATAAAGCTCGGAAGGCGAGTAGGAAACTCCGTTGATCTCTACCGGCTCTTCACCAGTCACATAATGGGTCTCATTTTCAGATACGTTTACATTCTTAAAGCGCTTAAAGCCAAAGTCAAGAATGGTTTTTGTATCAGAATAATGGGTTTTCTGGGTGCTTTTTAAGGTGACAGCAACCTGACGGCGTCCATCCTCTTCCGCATAGGTCACCAGGGTCTGTCCGGCAACAGAGGTATAGCCGGTTTTTCCGGCTACAGCCGCCGGATAATAATTTTCACTGCTGGAATCCTGAGTTGAAACCAGCTTATGCTCCATGGAATACGTACGGCCTTCCGGGTTGTTTTTAGTTGGGGGAAGGGTAGCTTCTGTACTGGAGCAGATGGCAAGCAGTTCCGGGTTGGAGAATACAGCTACGCCGATCAGAGCCATATCATAGGCAGAGGTCAGCTGGGCTGCGTCGTTTAAACCGGACGGATTTTCAAAGTTGCTTTCCCGGCAGCCTAAGGATCTTGCCTTCTCATTCATCATATCTACAAAGGCTTCCCGGCTTCCGGCTACGTGCTCTGCCAGGGCGTTGGCAGCCTGATTGGAGGACTGTAAAAGCATTACATAGAGACAGTCCTTCACAGACAGAACATCCCCTTCTTCCAGGCTCAATTTGTTTCCGCTGCCGGATTCTACATCATAAACCGCATCATGGGAAAAGGTAACCATTTCATCCATGGAGGCGTGTTCCACTACCACAAGGGCCGTAAGCAGCTTGGTAATACTGGCAGGCGCCAGCTGTACATGGATATTCTGGGCAAAGAGAACGGCCCCTGAGTCCATGTCCATGACGATACCGGCCTCCGACTGACAGCCGGTATCCGTAGGCCAGTCCGGTTTTGCAAATACGGGAAAAACAGTCAGGGAAAAACTGACTGCCAGTGTCAGCAGAAAACAGAGCAGGCGTTTTATATGTCTGGTCATTGAATAATACCCCCAATATTACTTTTCAAGCCGCGCCTTTAAAAATTCCAGACCTGCCAAGATCACCCCGCCTAAGAGAAAGAAGGGGATACTGAAGGTGGCAAAGCTTACAGGCGCTTTTGGCACATCTAAGGTAGTCGGGCCCATGAGGATGGCGTAAAGAGAACCAATCATCAGGCCAAGGATGGCGTAGATCGTCTGGGAACGATAACGTTCCAGACACATTTTTACAATTTTTATAATAGCTACAATGCCTGTGACTACGCCCAGTCCGAAAATTACAAGCACAGGCAGGTAGCTTAAATTAAAATGAAGAAACTCTTTTACCGCTCCGATCACAGGCACATAAAGACCGAAGATCAGAAGCAGGGTGGAACCGGAGATTCCGGGAAGAACCATGGCTGTAATAGCGATCATGGCTGCAAAAAAGATATAGATTCCAAGCCCTGGTGAAAGTGCTTCAGCCGATACACGAATCCCTTCGCTGCTTGAGGGGCTGAACCATGAAATGGCAAAAACCAGCAGCGCTCCGCCTGCAGTGAAGATCAGGCCTCCCCATTTTTCGCGGATCGCCCGTTTCTCCTCATGGATCACCATGGGGATGGCAAACAGGGTCAGGCCAAAAAAGACGGAGCTGATCTGGCAAATATAGGTTTCAAAAAGGCTGGCCAGGATCACTACGGACAGACAAAAGCCGATCACCCAGCCAATCCCCAGTTTTGCAAGAAAGAAAAAGGCTTTTTTTCGTTTCTCATTGTCACGTCCCATAAGATCATTTAAAGAATGGATAAATTCGTCATAAAATCCAAGCAAAAAAGCGATGGTTCCCCCGGATACCCCCGGAACACTGTCGGCCAGGGCCATACAGAACCCTCTTACTGCATTTAATAGCACTTAAAAATCCTCCTGTTTCTTTTTTAAAGCGGTTTCATTTTGCAGTGAATTGCACACGGAATCATTATACATGAAACGGGAGGAAATTCAAGTAGATATTCCTGCGGCCTACCTGCGCAGGGCCTCTTTCCAGCGGGGGGCTTCTGTCTCAAACCGTTCGTTGATCCAGTCTACGCCTTTAGCAATCCCATCCGCGTCAAAGGTGGTCTCAAACTGTTCCTTTTCTTCCTGTGGTGTAAAATCATAGCTGTAAGGCTCCGGCCAGATGCTGACCAAAAGAACCGTTTCCTCTGTATCTTCTTTTTCCAGCTTTTCCATACGGAAACGAAGTCCCTTAAAACTGCCGGTGAACTTTTCCTTCTTTAAAAAATTCACAGGCATAAAATCCTTTAATTCCAGCATATTCTCTCCTACTGACTGCAGGTCAGCTCCAAAAGCTCCTGTACAAAAGCGGTAATGGCTTCATCGGATATCTGGGCGGCGGTATAGAGGGTGTAATTGGTCTCATCCCAGTTCCAGGAGGCCAGACGGCCGCCGCTTTCGGTGGTGCGGATTTTGGCAGCTGCTGACATATCTCCTGATTCATACGAGGTTTCCAGAACATGATCTGTAAAACGCTCAAAGATTCCTGCAAAATCCTCTGCCGTGTTGGAGGCCCTGAAGGAATAGGATACCCCATCCGCCGTAAACTGGATTTCTGCCACTTCTCCGTTTAAGATAAAAAAGGCGGGATCTTCTGCCTGGGCCGGCAGAACCATATGGATGCCCAGAGGCTCGAATGCATTTTCATCCGCAACGGGAACCATGGGATTGGGCTGGTTGGCTGCTGTTTCGGTCTGAGAGGAGTCTTCCGTCTCTGAATACGCTGTTTCTGCCCCAGCATTCTGCTTCTGCGTACAGCCTGCACTCTGCAGGGCTGCAAAAAGGACGGCTGCCATGACGGCTCCGTACAGCTTCCATGTTTTTTTCATTATATTCACTCCTTGCCGGCAACGGCTCTGGCCGTTGACTCTGCGGTTGGGGCGTGGTCCCCTTATAGATAGGCGGCGCTGTCCAATGTCCCTACATTTCGCTGTAGGTTCCCTTTACCTTCACCAGCTTGGGACGGTAGCCTGCATTTGTAAGGGCCGCCACGATCTGATTTTTATGTTCGGTTCCAAATGCTTCCATGGTGATCCGAAGCTCTACGGCAGCATTGCGGTTGATGCTGATAAACTGGTTGTGCTCCAGCTTGATGATATTTCCATGCTCCTGTGCCAGCAGATCCGCTACCCGCGCCAGCTCGCCGGGCTTATCCGGCAGAAGGACGGATACGGTAAATACCCGGTCTCTCTGAATCAGTCCGTGCTGTACGATGGAGGATAAGGTGATTACATCCATGTTTCCGCCGCTGAGGATGGAAACGATCTTTTTCTTTTCTGCCTGGATGTGCTTTAAGGCTGCCACGGTCAAAAGGCCGGAATTTTCCACGATCATTTTATGATTTTCCACCATATCCAAGAAAGCCACGATCAGTTCGTTGTCATCAATGGTAATGATATCATCCACATATTCCTGGATATACGGGAACAGCTTCTCGCCAGGGCGCTTGACAGCGGTGCCGTCTGCGATGGTATTGACTCCGGGAAGGGTTACTACCTTGCCCTGGCGCAGGGATTCCTGCATACAGTTAGCGCCGGCCGGCTCCACTCCGATGACTTTGATCTTGGGATTCAACAGCTTTGCAAGGGTGGATACGCCGGTGCAAAGTCCGCCGCCGCCGATGGGAACCAGAATGTAATCCACCGTAGGCAGCTCCTTGATGATTTCCATGGCAATGGAACCCTGTCCCGCCGCTACATCCAGATCGTCAAAAGGATGCACGAAGGTGTAACCGTGCTCTTCTGCCAGCCTGTAGGCATGGGCGCAGGCCTCGTCAAATACATCTCCCTCTAAAACAACCTGCGCTCCATAGCCCTTAGTGCGGTTTACTTTGATGAGAGGCGTGGTGGTTGGCATTACCACTGTAGCTTTTACGCCTGCCAGTCTGGCCGCATAGGCGACGCCCTGGGCGTGGTTTCCGGCAGAGGCAGTGATCAGGCCTCTGGCCTTTTCTTCATCTGACAGGGTGCTGATCTTATAGTAAGCGCCCCGAACCTTATAAGCGCCTGTATACTGCATATTTTCCGGCTTAAAATACACCCGGTTTCCTGTCTGGGCGGAAAAATACTCGCTGTAGACCAGCTTGGTCTCCAGAGTCACCTGCTTAACGATCTCAGCGGCCTCTTCAAATTTTTCTAATGTAAGTTCATCCATAGTCTCTTGCTCCTTGGTAGTTATTGGTTTAAACTATATCACTTTATCGCAGTAAATTCAACGAAAAACAAAAGAGGTTTTACTGCTTTTGCACATGGAATAAGGCATTTACAAAGTCCTCTGCATTGAACTTCTGAAGATCATCAATCTTTTCTCCGATACCAATATATTTGACTGGAATTCCAAGCTCAGCCTGTATGGCAACTGCAATTCCTCCCTTGGCAGTGCCGTCCAGCTTTGTCAGGATAATTCCGGTAATGTCAGCCACCTCCATAAACTGTTTGGCCTGGGCCAGGGCGTTCTGCCCCGTGGTGCCGTCTAAGACCACCAGGGTCTCGCGGTAGGCATCAGAATATTCCCTGTCGATGATCCGGTTGATTTTTTTAAGCTCCTCCATCAGATTTTTTTTGTTATGGAGACGTCCTGCGGTATCGCAGATCAGTACATCAGCTTTTCTGGACTTGGCCGCCGCTACCGCGTCATAGATCACTGCCGCCGGATCCGAACCCTCCTGCTGGGCGATGATATCCACACCGGCCCGGTCAGCCCACTCGGTCAGCTGCTCGATGGCCGCCGCGCGGAAGGTGTCTGCCGCTGCCAGGATTACCTTGTGGCCGCTGTCCTTTAACTGGCCGGCCAGTTTTCCGACGGATGTGGTTTTTCCCACACCGTTTACGCCGATTACCAGAACCACGGATTTTCTTTGCTCAAAGTCATAGGCATTTTCGCCCAGATCCATCTGCTTTTTGATGCTTTCGATCAGGATCTCCTTGCACTGCTCCGGATCCTTAATATGCTGTTCTTTTACCTTGTTTCTTAAATCCTCTACAATGGACATGGTGGTCTGGATTCCCAGATCTCCCATGATGAGGGTCTCCTCGATTTCCTCATAGAAATCGTCGTCAATGGCGGAAAATCCGCTGAAAATAGAGTCGATCCCTGATACAATATTATTGCGTGTCTTGGTAAGTCCTTCTACCAGACGCCCGAAAAATCCTTTCTTTCCCTCAGCCATATGGCATCCTCCTTTTTATGGGGTCTATTCCTTTTTTGACAGGAGCCTGACCTATTCCGTCAGACTGTCCTCAATCAGTTTCACGCTCACCAGGGCAGACACGCCCTTTTCCTGCATGGTAATGCCATAGAGGCGGTCTGCAGACATCATGGTGCCGCGCCGGTGGGTGATCACGATAAACTGTGTATTTTTGGTAAGCTTGTGAAGATATCCGGCGAACCGGTCTACGTTGGAATCGTCCAGCGCCGCTTCGATCTCATCCAGGAGACAGAAAGGCGAAGGCTTTAAGTTCTGGATAGCAAAGAGAAGGGAAATGGCAGTCAGCGCCTTTTCTCCGCCGGAAAGCTGCATCATGTTCTGCAGCTTTTTGCCCGGAGGCTGGGCGATGATCTGGATTCCCGCTTCCAGGATATCCTCTTCTTCCATCAGTTCCAATGTGCCCCGGCCGCCGCCAAACAGTTCTTTAAACACCCGGTCAAACTCCGCGCGGATCTCGGAAAACTTCTCCTTAAACTGACGGCGCATTCCGGTATCCAGTTCTAAGATAATCTTTTCAAGTTCAGCCTGAGCCGCCACAAGGTCCTCATGCTGGTTTTTCATAAAGTTGTACCGTTCTGATACTTCCCTGTAATCCTCAATGGCGTTTACATTGATGCTGCCAAGGCCGCGGATCCGTGCTTTCAGCTCTTCGATCTGCCTTTGCAGTCCCGGCAGGGAAACGAAGGTGTCTTTTTTCAGGGTCTGTGCCTCTGCTGCGGTCATCTCATATTCAGACCAAAGATAGGAAACGCCGGCTTCCAGCCGTTCACTCAGCTTCTCCTCCTGAGACTGGAGGCGGAACATATCTTTATCCAGTTCGGTGATCCGGGCGGAGATTTCCTCTCTCACAGAAAAAAGCTCCCGCTGTTTCCTGGCTGTATCCTCTTTTTGGATGGTTTTGTGTGAAATGGCCGACTCATAGGCTGCAGTCTGATGGACAGAATTTTCGATCTGTGCATAGATCTGCCGGATCTCCTCTTCTTTTTTTGCCACAGCCTCTTTGGAATCGCCGCTTCCTGATTCCAGGGCGGCAAACTCCTCCTTAAGTTTTTTGCATTCCATCCGAATCCGCTGCTGGTTTTCACGGATAAAGTCCAGTTTCTGGGAAAGAGAAGCCTGGGAAAGCTGTAAGCCCGATAAGATCTCGCTGCTGCCGTCCCGCCTGATTCTGGCGTTTTCCAGAAGTTTGGACGTCTCGCCGACCCGTTTTTCGGCCTCACTGCTCTGGGATTCCAGTTTTTTTGTATTTTCGCTTAAATTCTGGCGGCTTTCACTGATCTCCCTTACCTGGATTTCCAGCTGCCCATGTTCCCGTACCAGATCAAGGGAAGATTCGGCGATTTCATCTTTTTTTTCTTCCAGTCTGGAAATGGTAACGCGCAGGGTATTTTCTTCCAGAGCCAACTTCTGAGCCGCGGCTTTTAAGGTCTGGGTTTCATCCTTCTTTTCCTGCACCATAGCCTCTGCCAGGCTCAGCTCCGTCTGCATGATTTCCGCCTGCTTCAGATGGAGGCTGCAGGCCTGCTCCAGCTCTTCGATCTCACGCCGTCGCCCAAGAAGATTGCTGCTGTTTTTAAAAGCGCCGCCAGTCATGGAACCGCCGGGGCTTAAAAGTTCTCCTTCCAGGGTAACGATCCGCAGACTGTAGCGGTATTTCTTTGCCAGGGCAATCGCGGCGTCGATGTCTGACGCTACGACTACCCGGCCAAGGAGATACCGCACCAGGCCCTGATATTCTTCCTTTGTCTCCACCAGGTCGCTTGCCAGGCCGATCACGCCTTTTTCCTTCAGAGCCTCCGGTTTCGGAAAAGCCTGCCCGTTCCCGATGCTGGTAAGAGGAAGGAAGGTAGCCCGGCCGTATTTATTTTTCTTCAGGTACTCGATCAGCTGTTTGGCCGTTGTCTCAGAATCTGTTACAATATTCTGTATACTGCCTCCTAAGGCGGTCTCAATGGCAGTCTCATAGGACTGGCGGGTGGCAATCAGATCAGCCACCACGCCGTGAATCCCGTGGATTCGGTCTCTGACCTCCATCACCCGGCGGATGCTGTTTCCATAGCCGTCATAGCGCTCTGCCAGGTTGCGAAGGGATTCCAGACGGGTATGGGCCATATGGTATTCCTGCTGGGTATCATTTAAGCGGCGGTTTAAGCGGCGAACCTCTTTGTCGGCTTCCGTCATGGCGTCCTCCGCCTCCTGGGCGGCAAACTGCTTTTCTTCCAGCTCTTTTTTCACCAGAGAAAGACGCTCATTTTCCTGAGAGATCCGTTCCTCCTGAACCGACTCATCGCTTTTAAAACGCAAAAGTTTCTGGGACACCTCGCTGCGACGCAGGTTTACCTGTTCCAGCATGGCCTCATAGCGCTGCTGTCTGGCGGCGAGTTCTGCCTTCTCATTCAAGCAGCGTATGATCTCCGCTTTGGAGGCGTCGATGAGTGCCTCTAACTCCCTGATCTCCTCTTCCTGATTCTGTACCTCTTTTTTTGCTTCCTCCAAGCGTTCAAGCCCTTCTGTATTCTGGCTCTCCAGATGGGTGCGCTCTTTCTCATAGGAAACGAGCTGTTCTTCCTTTGTCGTCAGATCCTGAGAAATAACCTCTCTTCGGTTTTTTAAATGCTCCTCGTTCATCTCCTCTGTATGGATCTGCTCTTTTAAAACACTGATCCGGCCTTCCAGCGTGTTTTTTTCCATGGAAACCTGATTCAGCCGATTCCGTTCCTGTTCAATGGCTCCTTCCAGCTGCCGGATGGCTGTTTCCAGCTGGTCATATTCCTGGCGGACGGTCTCGCTTTTTTTGCGGCTTTCCTCCAGATCCCCCTCTAAAAGGGTCTTTTTCTTCCCTGTCTCTGCCAACTGTCCCTGGATATGCTCTGTATCCAGCAAAAACTGGTTGGCATCGCAGATTTTAAGTTCTTCCTTTAGCTGCAGGTATTCTCTGGCAGCTTTGGACTGGCGCTCCAACGGGCCGACCTGCTTTTCAAGTTCGCTCAGGATATCGGACACACGCACCAGGCTGGCCTTCTCATCTTCCAGCTTTTTCTGAGCGATGGCCTTGCGGCGTTTGTATTTTACAATACCGGCTGCTTCGTCAAAAAGCTCTCTGCGCTCCTCCGGCTTTCCGCTTAAGATTTTGTCGATCTGTCCCTGTCCGATGATGGAATATCCCTCTTTGCCGATTCCCGTATCGTAGAACAGCTCGTTGATATCCTTTAACCGACAGGCGCTGCCGTTGATCATATATTCACTTTCTCCGGAACGGTAGAGACGGCGGGACACCGTAACCTCATCATAGTCAATGGACAGCTGATGGTCGCTGTTGTCCAGAGTGATGGCCACATAGGCGAAACCCTGCGGCTTTCTTAATTCCGTACCGGAAAAGATAACGTCCTGCATACTGGCTCCGCGCAGCTGGCGGATCCTCTGCTCTCCTAAAACCCAGCGCACAGCATCGGCTACATTGCTCTTACCGCTGCCGTTTGGCCCCACAATACCGGTAATGCCGTTATGGAACTCAAAGACCAGCTTATTGGCAAAGGATTTAAACCCCTGGATCTCGATGCTTTTTAGATACATGGTTCACCTGCCTTAAGCTTTAGGATACCATTGTAGGCAGCCACCTGCTCCGCAGCCTTTTTGGTGCGGCCTGTTCCGCGGCCCAGCTCCTCCTTTCCCATGAGGGCACGGACTTCAAAGGACTTGTTGTGATCCGGCCCCTCCTCTTTCAGGATCTCATAGGACAGCCCGCCAGTCTGACGGCTTTGAATCATCTCCTGTAAGATAGTCTTGCTATCATAAAAGAGTTGCTTGTGTTCTATGTCATTTAAAATAAATCTGTGAATAAACTCTTTTGCATTAGCAAAACCACCGTCCAGATAGATCGCGCCGATCACGGCTTCCATGGCATCAGATACGACGGAGTTGCGGCTTCTTCCTCCGGTGGCTTCCTCCCCCTTTCCAAGGAGCAGATAGTCACCCAGACTCAAATCACCGGCACAGTAAGCCAGGGTGGGCTCGCATACGATGCTTGCGCGGATCTTGGTTAAATCCCCCTCAGGCAAATGGTCATATTTGTGGTACAGAAAGTCGCTGGTTACGATCTCCAGGACCGCATCTCCTAAAAACTCCAGCCGCTCGTTGCAGCGGCTGTGATCCAGCCTGTGCTCATTGGCGTAGGAACTGTGGGTCAATGCCTGACAAAACAGGTTCTTGTTTTGAAACTGATACTGGATTTTCTCTTCCAGTTCTTTTAAATGGCTGTTCATATGTAACGATTCCTTCCTTCTTAAACGCACGAAAGGGCTGTAAAAACAGCCCCGGCGCTTTTATTCATTTAATACGTTTTTGATCTGCTCCACTGCGTCTGCGACTGTAACGATCTGTTCGGCGGCCTCGCCTGGGATCTCGATATCAAATTCCTCTTCGATTCCCATAATGATCTGGAAAATATCCAGTGAATCAGCGCCCAGGTCATCTACGAATGTAGTTCCCATGGTAATCTCTTCCGGGCCAATATTCAGAACGCTTTCGATAATTCCCTGCAATTTCTCAAATTCCATGTCCTGTTTCCTCTCTTACATTGCTTCCATTTATGATATGGGGCTTGTGGGCTGCTCCGTGTTCAGCGCCTGTCGGATCTTTTCATTGATCTGCTGCTCCTTAAAGGTCACACACTGGATAATGGAGTTGCGAACCTCTGTGCGTGTGGAGCTGCCGTGGGTCTTAACTACCAGCCCTTTAAGTCCAAGAAGAGGCGCTCCGCCGTATTGGCTGGCGTCAAAGGCTTTCAGAGTGGTTTTTAAGGCGGGTTTTACCAGGAGAGCGCCAATCTTGCTGCGAAGAGTGGACATCATTCCCTTTTTCACCATATGGATGAGAGTAGCTCCTACCCCTTCGTAAAGCTTAAGAATCACATTTCCTGTAAATGCCTCACATACAATCACGTCTGCGCCTCCGTGGGGAATCTCTCTTGCCTCAATGCTGCCGGTGAAATGAAGGTCGCTGCATTCTTTTAATAAGGGGAAGGTCTCTTTTACAAGAGCATTGCCCTTTTCTTCCTCTGCACCGATATTGACAATAGCGACCCTTGGCTGCTTTACTCCCACCACGTGCTCCATATAAATAGATCCCATCCGGGCAAACTGAACCAGATGAGAGGATCTGGCATCTACATTGGCTCCGCAGTCAATCAGCAGGGAAACGCCATTTTCCGTTGGGATCAGCGAAGCAAGGGGCGGACGCTCCACGCCTTTTATCCGTCCTACAATCACCTGTCCCCCTACTAAGACGGCGCCGGAACTTCCCGCTGACACAAAAGCGTCAGCCTCTCCGCTTTTTACAAGATTCATGCCTACCACAATGGAGGAGTCTTTCTTTTTACGAATGGCGTTTACCGGCGGCTCCTCGGTGGCAATAATCTCTGAGGCATTCACCACATGAATCCTCTCTTTATCAAATGTATATTTGGAAAGCTCTGCTTCTATTACCTTTTCCTGCCCTACTAAGAGAACATGAATTTCCGGTCTTATCTTTACCGCTTCAACAGCCCCCGCAACCATTTCCACAGGCGCGTTATCCCCGCCCATGGCGTCTACCGCTACTTTGATCATAAAAAAGACTCTCCTTTCGTCTTTGCGATACAATTTATAATATACTAGATATCAGATCATAAATCAATACGTTTTTGCAGGGACGGAAGGGATAAAAGAGCGGCTGACCGAATCCAAAATCCGGTCAGCCGCCAGAAGCGAAAACCTATGATACTGCTTATACAATCTGGTTCAATACCGAAGAGCCGATGGTTCCCCTGGGCATGGCAACGCCGAAATTATCGGCTGTTGTAGCGCCGATCACCGCAAAGGTATCCCCTTCAGCAAGTGCGCCATTGCCCTTCATGGAAGGAGAATAAGCCAGGAAGGGAACTCGTTCTCTTGTGTGATCCGTTCCTGTGTAGGTGGGATCGTTTCCATGGTCTGCGGTGATAATCAGCAGATCATCCTCACGCAGGGTGTCTAAGAGGATTCCAAGCTTTTGATCAAAGCGCTCGATTTCCTTTGCATAGCCCTGCGGATCTCTGCGGTGTCCCCAGAGCGCGTCAAAATCCACCAGGTTTACAAAGCAGAGGCCGTGGAAGTCTCTGCCCGCGGTTTCAATGGTCTGTTCCATACCGTGAACAGAGGATTTTGATTTTAAAGCTTCTGTGATGCCTTCGCCGTCAAAGATATCGTTGATCTTTCCAATGGAGATCACATCCAGCCCTGCATCTTTTAAGGCGTTTAATGCGGTCTTTCCAAAGGGCTTTAAGGCATAGTCATGACGGTTGCTGGTACGTTTAAACTCGCCCTTTTTCTTCCCTACATAGGGCCTTGCAATCACACGGCCTACCTTCCACTCATCCTTTAAGGTCAGCTCTCTGGCAATCCTGCAGCAGCGGTAAAGTTCTTCCAGTCCGAAGGTTTCTTCATTTCCGCAGATCTGAAGTACGGAATCTGCGGAGGTATATACAATCATGTGGCCGGTGGCAATCTCCTCCGGAGCCAGCTCGTCTAAAATCTCTGTTCCGCTGGCGCTTTTATTTCCGATTACCTTATGTCCGGTGCGCTCCTCAAGCTCTCTGATCAGTTCCGGCGGGAAACCTGTTTCCGTAAAAGTCTTAAAGGGGGTTTTAACCTCTAATCCCATCATCTCCCAGTGACCGGTCATTGTGTCCTTGCCCCGGCTCTTTTCCCGGAGAGTTCCGTAGTAGCCGATAGCCTTTTCTACCGGCTCCACCTGTTTTAAGGGGGTAAGGTTTGCCATTCCCATTTTTCTTAAATGAGGAATCGTAAAGGAATCTACGGCCTGAGAGATATGGCCCAGCGTGTTAACGCCCACATCTCCGAACTCTAAAGAATCTTCCATGGCCCCTGCACCCAGAGAATCCATTACAATTACAAATATACGTCTGTACTGTTCCATTTCCTGCTCCTTATATATGCAACGGTTCTATTTGCTTTTCAGATTGCCAGGGCCAAACCCCATGGGGAGAAGCTCCTGCAGCGTCTTGATCACATAATTGTCCTCATCAATAGCCACAATGATCTGAAATGTTTCAGGATCGCAAAACTCCATCATTACCTGACGGCAGACGCCGCAGGGGGTGGTAAACTCGGTCACCTCGCCGTTCATGCCGCCGGTTACACAGATGGCATCAAAATCCGTAACGCCTTCGCTGACTGCCTTAAAGATAGCTGTGCGTTCTGCACAGTTGCAGGGGGTATAGCCTGCATTTTCAATGTTGCAGCCAGTATAAACCGTGCCGTTTCGGGCAAGAAGAGCCGCTCCTACATGAAAATGGGAATAGGGCACATAGGAATATGCAAGCTGTGCCCGGGCAGTACGGATCAGCTGCCGGATCTGTTCCTGTTCCAGTTGTTTCATTATCCGTCTCCTCCTGTATCAATAGCCGGAGGCAGACTCATTTTTTGCCAGCTTTACCATGCGGCTGGTACCAAGGCGGTCTGCGCCAAGCTTAAGAAACTGCTCTGCGTCATCCATAGTGGAAATGCCGCCGGCTGCCTTCATCTTCACATTCTTGCCAATATGGGCTGCGAAAAGTTCAATGTCAGCAAAGGTCGCGCCTGCTTTGGAAAAACCGGTGGAGGTTTTGATATAATCGGCTCCTGCCGCCGTTACGACCTGACACATACGGACCTTTTCTTCCTCAGTCAGCAGGCAGGTCTCGATAATGACCTTTAAGATCTTATCCCCGCACACTGCCTTCAGACGGCGGATTTCCTCTTCAGCCTGGTCGTAAAGTCCATCCTTTACCCAGCCGATATTGATCACCATATCGATCTCATCGGCTCCGTTTTCAAGGGCATCCCTTGTCTCAAATTCCTTTGCTTTTGTGGTCATGTATCCGTTGGGGAAACCGATGACGGTGCATACGGCCATTTTAGTTCCCACATATTCCTTCGCCTGTTTTACATAGCTTGGCGGGATGCAGACAGAAGCGGTATGATATTCCATGGCTTCGTCGCAGATTCTTTTTATATCTTCCCAGGTGGCTGTCTGTGACAGCAGCGTATGATCTACATGACGCATGATCTCTTTGATTTCCATACGATTAAATCCTCCTTGTGAAATGCCTTAAGCCAACTCCAGCGCGATTTCCATCATTTTACCAAAGCCCAGCTGCCGGTCTGCTGCGCTTAGGGCCTCCGGGCGGTAAATGTGGTCGGAAATGGTAAACATACAGAGGGCCTTCTTTCCTGCCCTGGCAGCGTTCATATACAAAGCGGCTGCTTCCATTTCCACAGCCAGAACCCCCATGGAGCGCCACTTGTCATTGGCGTCCGGGCAGAGGTTGTAGAACACGTCAGAGGACAGGATATTTCCCACCGCTACCGGTGTTCCCTGCTTCTTTGCAATCTCCACAGCCCTGCTTAAAAGTCCGTAGTCAGCGATGGGGGCAAAGGTGCCCGGCAGGCCGTACTGGTAGGCATAATTGGAGTCTGTGCAGGCTCCCATACCGATAACCACATCCATCAGATGCAGGGAATCCTGCAGGGCGCCGGCAGAACCTATACGGATAATATTTTCCACATCATAAAAATGGAACAGCTCATAGGAATAAATTCCAATAGAGGGCATTCCCATGCCCGCGCCCATGACGGAGATTTCCTTTCCTTTATAAGTTCCCGTATACCCGAGCATATTACGCACGGCGGTCACCTGCCTTGGCTGTTCAAGATAGGTTTCAGCGATATATTTTGCCCGCAGGGGATCCCCGGGCATCAGAACCGTCTTGGCGAAGTCGCCCTGTTTGGCACTGTTATGGGGAGTAGGTATATTTGACATAGTTCATTCCTTTCCAGGTCCGGAAACAGTCCGGCCTTATTTAGACTTGACAAAGATCTTTCCATTTGCTGCCGGTGTGTGGGCTTTGCCGACAAAGAAGATCAGGGCCAGCAGCGTTACTACATAGGGGATCATGGAGATCAGATTCGGTGATATCATGTTGCTCTGGCTGGCAAGACTCTTGATGCCGCTGCAGAAACCAAAGAGCAGGCAGGCCAGCATAGAGCCGCCGGGAGAAAACTTACCGAAAATGACAGCCGCGATGGCGATAAAGCCCTGTCCTACGATTACGCTTGGACGGAACTGGTTGATAGTGGCCAGCGTTACAAACGCGCCGCCCAGGCCAGACATAAAGCCGGACAGAATCACACAGAGATAGCGGACGCGGTAAACATCAATACCCAAAGACTCACAGGCCTCTGGATGCTCTCCTACGGCCCTCAGATGAGCGCCGAAACGGGTTTTATAGAAAATGAACCAGCACACAGCCGCCAGGATAAATACCAGATAAGCCACCGAGTATACGTTCAGCACATTGTTTAAAAAGGAACCCGTGGGGAACATTCCGTCAAACAGCTTTGGAAGCTTGCTGGCCGGATCCATGGCAGGCGTATCGGAAGAGTTATCGTACATGGCCTTGCACAGAAAGACCGCAAGACCGGGGCCAAGGAAATTGATGGCAGTTCCGGCAATCGTCTGGTCTGCATGGAAGGAAATGCAGGCTATGGCGTGGATCACTCCAAAGAGCGCGCCGGCCAGTCCGGCGCCAAAGAAGGCCAGCCAGCCGTTTCCGGTTTCCAGACCGAGCACGGCGCCGGTAAAGGCGCCTATGGTCATCATTCCTTCAATACCGATATTAATTACGCCGCTGCGTTCCGAAAAACAGGAACCAAGAGCCGCCAGAAGAAGGGGCGGCGTGGCAATCAGCGTAGCGTTGATCAAAAGGCCGAGATTTTTAATGAGTACATCCATATTAATTTGCCTCCTTCTTCGCTGTGAGTTTCTTTAAAATGATGCGGAAGAGCTGGGCAATGGCAATAAAGAGAATCACACAGCCCATGATAATGTCAACAACCTCGGAAGGCGCTTTGACGATACTGAGTTTGGAACCGCCATATTTCATGGCTCCATAGAACAGTCCGGCAAATATACAGCCAATGGGATTGGAGGAACCGATCAGTGCTACGGTAATTCCCTGGAATCCATAGCCCTCCTGACCTGCGAACTGGCTTAAACGGCCGGACATTCCCAGAATCTGTACGGCTCCGCCAAGTCCTGCCAGGGCTCCGGATATACTGAGAGCGGTCAGGATAGAGGCATCAGAATTGATACCGGCATAAAGAGCGCCGTTGCGGTTAAAGCCGACTGCTTTCAGCTTATAGCCCAGTGTAGTTTTTTCGATGATGATCCAGATGATAATTGCTGCGGCAACCGCCAGAACAATGCCCCAGTTTGCTACCTTGCAGCCAAGCAGATCTCTTAGGCCGTCCGGGAACAGGATACGGGCTGTCTCCGCCACATCCTTTGTGGCCTCACCGCCGCCGTCCTTATGGATTGCAGGAATATTTACCACATAGTTAGACAGATAAAAAGCAATCCAGTTAAACATGATAAAGGACAATACCTCATGGATTCCCCGCCTTACCTTTAAAAGCCCTACTAAGAAAGACCAGATGGCTCCCGCCGCAGCCGCAGCCAGCAGACAGAGGGGGATGTGGATAACTGCCGGAAGCTTTAGGGTAATTCCCAGAACGCAGGCCACCAGGCTTCCCACCACAAACTGGCCCTCCGCCCCGATATTAAACACACCCGTACGGAAGGAAAATGCCACGCTTAAACCGGTAAAAATCAGCGGACTTGCATAAGTCAGAACCCATACCAGATATTTTGGTTTGCTGAATACGCTGTCGATCAGCTTCCCATAGGCAACGGCAGGACTGATCCCGGCAATCAGAAGGAACACAGCTCCTATCAGAAAGCCGGCGATGATCGCAATCACCGTATAAAGTACGTTGGATTCAAGGATACTCTTCTTTTTATTCATTCTTGCGTCCTCCTGCCATCATGTAGCCAAGCTCTTTCTCGTCTGCGTTCTTTCCGGGAACGCTTCCTGTGATCTGGCCGTCAAAGATGACCTCAATACGGTCGGAAAGACTCATGATTTCATCCAGCTCAAAGGAAACAAGGAGAACGGCCCGGTTTTTATTTCTCTGCTCCACCAGATATTTGTGGACAAATTCGATTGCGCCCACATCCAGACCGCGGGTCGGATTCACCGCAATCAGCAGATCCTTGTCATTTGTCACCTCTCTGGCAATAATTACTTTCTGCTGATTTCCGCCGGAAAGTGTGCCCGCAGGCGCAGCCTCGCAGCCTCTGGGCCTTACATCAAAGGCTTCGATCAGTTCTGTGGCATGGGCGCGGATAGCCCTGCGGTTTAAGATTCCCTTATTGGAATAGGGCGCTTCTTCAAAATGCTGCAGGATCAGATTATCCTCGTTGGAAAAATCAAGAATCAGTCCATGCTTCTGGCGGTCTGCAGGAATACTGGAAATGCCGCTCTCAAAGGTCTCCTTGGGAGTATGGTTGATCACTTCTTTTCCCAGCATCTTAACGCTGCCGGATTTGGCTTTCTTTAACCCGGTCAAAATCTCCACAAGCTCTGTCTGGCCGTTTCCGTCTACACCTGCAAGGCCTACGATCTCGCCCCGGCGCACCGTCAGATCCAGTCCCTTTAAGACCTCTACATCTCTGTAGTCTCTTGCATGGATGTCCCTTACTTCCAGCACCACCTCGCCCGGCTCCTGATCCTTTTTATCCACCTTGAAATTCACATCGCGGCCTACCATCATGGCTGCGAGATCATTCTCTGTTACCTCGTCTACCTTGACGGTGCGGATATACTTACCCTGGCGGATAATGGTACAGTAATCCGATGACGCAGTAATTTCCTTCAATTTATGAGTGATCAGGATGACGCTTTTTCCATCCTTTGTCAGGTTGTCAATGATCTCCATAAGCCCTTCGATCTCCTGAGGCGTCAAAGACGCTGTAGGCTCGTCTAAGATCAGTGTGTCTGCTCCACGGTAAAGAACCTTTAAAATCTCCACTCGCTGCTGCATACCGACAGAAATGTCCTCGATCCTGGCGTCAGGATCCACCTTCATTCCATAACGTTCAGAAAGTTCCATTACCTTTTTTCTGGCAGTCGTCTTGTCAATGGCAAGCCCTTTTACAGGCTCGATCCCCAGAATAATATTATCTGTAACCGTAAATGGCTGAATCAGCATAAAATGCTGATGAACCATACCGATTCCGATATCAATAGCGTCCTTGGGGCTTGAAAAATGCACTTCTTTTTCTTTAATAAAGATCTGTCCGCTGGTAGGCTTATACAGGCCGCAGAGCACATTCATCATGGTGCTCTTTCCGGCGCCGTTTTCTCCCAGGATCGCGTGTACCTCACCCTTATGCACCGTCAGGTTAATATGGTCGTTGGCTGTAAAGGTCCCGAATTTCTTTACAATATCCTTCATACGGACCATGACCTGACTTTCATCCATATGGCTGGTTTTTCCCATGTCCGTTCCTCCTTTTTCATATGATGATAATGTCCTGAAAGCCCATCTCCCTCAGTATGTCAGCCAGATGCCTGAGAAATTCAGGTGATGGAACCGTGTAGTGAGAATACTCCTCTCTCACTCCCATGGGCCGGTACGCGATCAGTTTAATACGGATCTCCCGTATGCTTCGGTATGGAGCCAGATAAGCTCCTATTGCGCGTATGCTTTCCTCCCCGTTATAAAGTTCGGGGACGATCACTGCCCTGACCTCCTCAAGTTTTCCAAGTTCTGCCAGATATGCCGCGTTCTTAAGAACGGTATCATTGCCTTCGTCGGTGATACGCCGGTGAGCATCGCCATCAAAGGCCTTGATATCCAGCATCATGCCGTCTGAACACTCCACCAGCTCCGGATAATCCCAGAAAGGGATTGTGCCGTTGCTGTCAATCAGACAGCTTAGATTGTCCTTTTTTGCCAACTTGAAAAGTTCCTTTAAAAAATCCGGCCAGAGCATACATTCTCCGCCGGATACTGAGATACCCCGGATAAAAGGGATCTGTTTTTTGACACAGTCATACACTTCTTCCGGTGTCATTTCCCTCACTCTTGGGGAGCTGTCATGGGGACAGACATGGATACAGGCATCGCACTGGACGCAGGAGTTCTGCGTCCAGTTCACCCGTCCATTTTCTCCCAGAGACAGTGCCCCGGCGGGGCACTGCGCCACACAGGCCCCGCAGCTTATGCAGAGCCGTCTGGTTTCGGGATTGTGACAGTATTTGCAGTTGATATTGCAGCCCTGAAGAAAGACTGCCGTTCGGTTGCCCGGGCCGTCTACGCTGCTGAATGGAATGATCCTGTTGACGACAGCTTTCATCAGCGCACCTTTCTCTCCAGAATATGGCCATTTTTAGAGGCTCCCAGTCCAAGACCGGTGGTATTTTGAAGAACTGCCTCGCCCTGATCCAGCTTTTCCATCTCAGAACGCTTTACCAGATAACCGGTTACGCGGATTACGTCGCTGTCGCTGGAGTAGAAGGACAGGTAGCGCAGATCCATTTTGAAAGCGCCTTTGATAATATCCAGTACGTATTCAGGATTGCGGTGTACCGTCAGGTCGATGGGGAAGATATCGCCGGTACCGGAAGTAAAATACTTATGAAAGTTCTCCAGTACCTTTAACTGATCGATCAGTTCTGCTGGTTCCTCTCCGATGGGGATACGGGTGCCGGGGGTCACGCCTACATCTTCTGCGATTCCTACCTGCGCATGAAGGAGGAAGTGACCTCCTGTTCCCTCGCAGTAGGGATTTACATGAGCTTCATTAAAGGCCTGAATCTGCTCCATGATTTCAACACCCAGCTTTGTGGCGATCTCGTCATGGCCGAAACGTCCCCTGATTCCTTCCTTTTCCAGAAGGATATTAACGCATTCTGCAAGGCCTACCAGACCATACATACCGGAGAAGCGGTCTCTGTGGATAAAGCCCTCCTTTGCGAGGAAATGGTTCTCAAAAAAACCGCTTTCCTCTACTTCAAAGCGAATCCGCTCATCCATATACCGCGCCATGATATCCAGCACATAGGGAAGCTCTTTTTCTTTAAAATCCTGGATGCTGTCAGCTCTTTTTGCGATATTTCCCAGGATCAGGCGGCACAGCGTATAAGCGCCGCCGCCGTAGAGCAGGCCGTTATAGCAGCTGGCAATTACATAGCCCTCTCCCAGCTCGCTCTTAAACATATTGTGATTGGCAAAGCTGGGCTTTGCACTGTGAAGTGCACAGCGGATGGCCTCCAGGGCAAACTCGTCCTCTGTCACGCCTTCTTCATATTTCATGGTGATATTAGGAACTGCATTTTCCAGTTCGGTTTCCACTTCCAGAAGCAGACGGCCGGCTTTTGTGGCCCTGGGGCCAATGTTTGCATGAGAGAAGGAATCCAGTACAGTGCGGTCAATGTGCGTCATAAACAGCTTTAACAGCTTTTTGGCCTGTGCCTCATCCACTGTGTCGATAAATGGCTCCAGCAGCTCGTCCAGCTGTCCTACATAGACCGGATAATTGGTCACACTGGGAACGTGCTTGTAAAAGATCAGCAGGCTGTTCAGTGCCTCATACAGATCCGTGGGCGGTTCCAGCTGGAGAAATCTGCTGCCTTCCTTCATAAATTTTGCGTAATCCGGAATGATATAACGCGGCCGCATAGGCGCATGGCCTTCTGCCAGATCACAGATGCACTTACGGTCAATGGGAACATTCAACAGCTCGTCCAGCCCTTCGGGAAGGTCCAGGACCTCCATCAGGGAATCTGCCTGGCAGGCTAAATTGGTCAGCTTCTGTTCATGGGTTAAAACAGGACTTTCAATGATATTTAAAATGTTCTCTCTTGTCTCGTTTACACGCTCCATTGAAATGTCACGCATTACGGTTCCTCCTTCTTGCTGCTGTAAAAATTAGTCTAACTGATATACGTCGCCGTATGCAGCCTCAAACTCTTCCTTGCTGGAAGGAACAGTTACTTCGCCTGCTACGATCTTCTTCTTAACATCCTCAACGGCCTTCTTAACATCCTCTGGGAGCAGATCCTGAGAAGGAGCAATATCAACGCCGCCTGCTGCCAGGTCATATGTATGAACGCCGCCCTTTAAGGTTCCGTTAATCAGAGACTCAACGCTGTCATATACGGCATTGTCAACACGCTTCATAGCGGAAGTAACTACAGTGCCTGGAGCATCGTTGTACTGATCTCTGTCAACGCCGATGGCATATACGCCGGCTTCCTGGCAGGCCTCGATTACGCCAAGTCCGGTTGCGCCTGCAGCGTGGAAAATAATGTCAGCGCCGTTGGTGATCGCTGTGCTTGCATTTGTTTTTCCGGTAGCGGGATCAGCAAAGGAGTTTGCGTTGAACTGCTGGATGGTGATGTCAGGATTTGCATCGATAGCGCCTGCGCAGTAGCCGTATCCGAAGAGATTCATGGTCTCGTTGGTCATACCGATTACAAAGCCGATGTTATTTGTCTTTGTCATAAGACCTGCTACATAACCTACCAGGTAGGCAGCCTGCTCCTGGCGGAACATCAGGCAGGTAACGTTTGGAAGGTCGATGGTTGCGTCATCAATGATAGCAAAGTTACAGTCAGGATTTGCCTCGGCCGCCTGTCTGGTAGCGTCTGCCAGCATATATCCTACGCTGATGATCAGATCGTAATCCTCATCAATAAAGGTCTCGATATTGGGAACATAATCAGCATCAGTAGAGGACTCCAGATAGTTCACCTCAACGCCGAAATCCTCAGCAGCCTTCTGCAGTCCCTCCCAGGAGGACTGGTTGAAAGAGCCGTCATTTACGCCGCCTACGTCTGTAACAAGGCCGATTTTAAGATCGGAATTGTCTTTCTTTTCTGCTGCGTCTGTGGTCTTTTCTGCGTCATCTGCTTTTGTGCTCTCCTCTTTTGCAGAACTGTCGGCTGCAGCGGTGGTTTTGGACTCGGCAGAGCTGCCGGAGCCTGCGCAGGCAGTCAGGGACGCTGCCATGGCAGCTGCTAACATCAATGCTACGGTTTTCTTTTTCATAATATTCTCTCCTTTAAAGGTGTATGATGGAGCGCCGTCTCCTGGACGGAACTCATGTAAAACCGGCCGGAGACCGCAGCCTGTGCAGCCCCCGGTCCGGAAATTACCATTGGGATTTACCATTAGGACTCTTTTTTATCCTGACGGATCAGTTCACGGATCGCGCCTATTGCAATGCGGATTGCCATATCCGTATCGTGGACGACCGGATTTTCAAGCCCCAGCTTCTCACGCTCCTGGTTCGCTACTACCAGGAACACAGAACCAGCTCTCACATGAAGAGCACCGGCTACAATAAAAAGCGCTGCAGATTCCATTTCTGATGCAAGACACCCCATCCGTTTCCAGGCTTCCCATTTGTTTAAAAGCTCATAGCTTACAGGCATCCGCTCCGGGGAGTGCTGCCCGTAGAAGGCATCCTTACACTGAACTACACCGGCAAAATACTCCTGCTTTAACTCTCTGGCAGAAAGAACCAGAGCGTTCGTAACTGCAAGGTCAGCTACCGCGGGAAACTCGATGGGAGCATACTCTCTGCTGGTGCCTTCCATACGAATGGCCCCGGTGGCGATCACTGCATCGCCGCTTTTTACTTCCGGCTGCATACCGCCGCAGGTACCCACGCGGATAAACGTATCAGCTCCGCAGTTTACCAATTCCTCCATTGCGATGGAGGCAGAAGGGCCGCCGATTCCGGTGGAGGTGACGCTTACCTTCACTCCGTCCAGATAACCGGTATAGGTTACATATTCCCGGTTGTCTGCGATCAGCACCGGATCATCGAAATACTTTGCGATCTTGGCGCAGCGCTTGGGATCGCCAGGCAGGATTACATAACGCCCCACCTCGCCTTTTCCCACCTGGATATGATACTGTTTATTGGGATCTTCTGAATAATTCAACTCTTATTCCTCCTAAATCTTACATCAGGGAAACCGTTATACAAGATCGGCTTCCGTAATGGATTTTACATTTGGTGTTCTTCCATCCTCAGAGGAAGGAATGGTCAGCTTGCCTTCTTTTAAAAGCTTCACTGCCTCATCATGCTTGGCTGCATCCCAGTCGTTGCCGACGATCTTCCAGTTATTGTCCAGAGACGGGGTGAGAACGCCGCCCTTTACTTCATTGATATAAAGGCCGATCAGTTCACGGACGCCGCCAACCTCACCACGGACATCGATCTCAAGCAGTTTGGGAAGCGCGTCACCCTCTTTATATACCTCACCCGCTGTCAGCAGCTGAGAGGAAGCGCGGTAATTATTCACTGCAATGGTAAATACATCCTCATCCTTTACAGGCGTCCCGTCTGGCCAGGTCAGATTCTGGATTCTGCTTCCTGGTTCATTTGCAATATTGATCTCATAATTGACACCTGCAAACATATCATACTGATAAGCGCGCATATCAGGATTAAAAGAAATGGTCAGATCCTTCGGCTTCCATGTATTATAGTAGGAAGCGGTCCACTCCATATACTGTTTTAACTGGGCTCCGGTCATTTCCAGCTTATACAGGGTATTTGCATATTTGTAAACAAGAGCCGTATCACATTTGCGGATATCGCCCACCTTCAGGTTGGCATTCATATTAAACAGAGCTGCAGCAGAAACATCCGCGTCTGTATAGTACATCTGCACTTCATTGATCAGGTCGATCAGGGCTGTGTCCTGAATCTGGGCCGTGGGTATCTCGGCAATCTCATTTTCAGGAGCCAGGTCGCCGCCCTCCAGCCGGCCGATCACAACTGCGGCGTCCTCCCTGGCCCGCTCATCATAGGGAGCCAGTTTAGCCATCAGTTCTTCATCCGGCGCATACTTACTCATATCCAGGCTTTCGGAGGTGCGGTCTACTACGTCCCAGCTTCCATCCTCCTGCTTTTCAAGCATCAGATGAACCTCAGCCAGTGTAGCCGCGCTGTTTTTGTTCATTACCACAAGAACGCCGTTTACCTCCTCACCGGGGATCAGCTGGTGTTCATGGGAAGCAACAATCAGATCCAGTTCCGGGCAGGCATTTGCCAGATCCGTTGCGCCGGAGTTCTTCACTTCATATTCATTGTTCATACCCATATGCATGGCAGCGATAAGAACGTCCGTCTGATCCTTGATCTCGGAAATGATCTTTTTCGTCTCTTCTACCGGATCTGTTACAGTCCAGCCCTCAAGGTTGGCCGAATCCCATCGTGTAATATTGGGCGTCACCATACCGATTACACCGATTTTTACACCGTTTTTTTCGATGATGGTGTAGCCGTCCGCCAGAGGGTTTCCCTCTGCGTCCTTTACATTTCCGGTCAGAACAGCAGCCTTCTGCTGAGAAATGATCTTCTTTAACACATCGCCGCCAAAGTTGTATTCATGGTTTCCCGTTACCCACACATCGTACTTCATTTCATTCATTGCCAGTACCATGGGATGGATCTCCTCGTCAAAGAACAGGTCTGCGGAATTATCCTGAATCGTATCGCCTGCATCCACCAGAAGGGTATTTTCTGTTCTTAATTCCTTTACAGCAGTGGCAATCTGAGCCATGCTTCCCGACTTGCTCTCTTCATTTAAGGCATAATCCCAGGGATCAAATTTTCCATGCAGATCGCTGGTTGCCAGAATCTGCAGATCCATGGTTTCCTTTTCCTGGGGCTGGGTTGCTGAAGCCGCCTCTGTTGCCTGTGCCGTGCTGGTTTCCTCCGCCTTTTTTTGCGTACTGCATCCTGCAAGTACCATCGCCGCCGCTGCAAATACGGCTGCAACTTTTTTCCACTGTTTCACCATAAGATTCTCCTTTTTCAGAAAATATGATATTTTATACAGGCATCTGCCTGCTGCTTAACAGAAAGGCCCGGATTATCCCTGCCGGCCGTAAAGGCCCCTCTGTCAGATCCATTCTGTTGCCGCCAAAGGCGTTCTAGCTTATGATTTCATTCATTCTGGAGTCTGCCAGCTTCTGCAGACGTTGGTACTGTTCCTGACTTAATGTAATATTCCATCCTTCTTTTGCAATATATCCTCCGGATTCCAGACTCTTGATGGTCCGGGTAATGGTCCGTTCTGAAAGCCCGGTCATTTCCGCAAAATCCTTCCGGCTGATGTGGGCACTGTATTTTCCGTTCACTTCATATGACCGGTATAGCTTAAGCAAAACCTGATAAATGCGCTGATTTCCGGGAAGAAGCACATAGAGGCGCTCTTTCCTGGCCTGTTCCAGAAGATAATTGACGATCTCCATCGTCTCCATCTGAAACGCGTTGCTGTCGCTTTTAAGCCACCGCTCATATTGATCACGTCCGATTTTCAAAAAAACACTTTTTTCCAGAGCCGCCAGTGTGGTTTTATACCGTTCCATTCCGCCTAAGATTTCCATAACTCCAAAAATCTCAATAGGATAGAACTGAAAGAAACCGTATACAGCTTCCTGCACCCGGTAATCTACGGCGGAAACCTGTCCCTGAAGCAGAACATATACGCGGTCAGCGCTCTCCCCTTCGCTGATAAAGATCGTTCCCGCAGGAATTTCTACAACCTGAAACTGCTTTAGCAGCCAGTGAGGAGCGCCTGCAAAATACCGGTTCAGGTACTCCTGCTTTTCTTTGTCCAGATTTAGGATCTGTTCAGCCGCTTCATCCATAAACCACCCTGTTGCAGAGCACTCATCCTCTCTTTTGTTTAAAGGCTGATACGTCTCTGTTTTGTATATTTTTGTCATTTCCGGTTTTCTCCATCATATCATATTTCCACAAAGAATAAAAGGACATATGGCACTTTTGTACGAAAAACAAAGTATTTTTATTATGTTTAGCACAAAAAAAACACCAGACCGACGAAGTATCTGGTGGTTTTTTCGTACCTGTCCGACCGCGGACTGTCTGTACCGTTAAGTTTATCACAAACGAGAGGGGGATTCAATCATTTTCTGAATAATGTCGGGCCTATTCCTCTATCTTCTCCAGAAACGCCCGAAATTCTTCTTTTGCCCGTTGGATTTCTCCATTGTCATACGAATTCAGCGCCCGCTCCAATTTGCGGATGGCTGCCTCTGCAAAATGGACACCCTTGGTCTTGGCTGTATCCTTCCCACTACCAGGGCAGATTGGGGACTTTCACCCGTTAGAAACGTGCGCCGCCAGGCGCACAACAAAAACAAGACGCTCAGAAAATATCTGAACGTCTTGTTTTTAAGAATTTTAATTTAATCCTGCAAGTATGAATTATTCCTCAATGCTTACGATCTCTCTCTTGTTGTAGCTTCCGCAAGCCTTGCATACTCTATGAGGCATCATCAGGGCTCCGCACTTGCTGCACTTTACCAGATTTGGTGCGCTCATCTTCCAGTTTGCTCTACGGCTATCTCTTCTTGCTTTAGAAGATTTATTCTTTGGACAAATAGACATGGTTTACACCTCCTTCAACTGCTTAAAAATATCCTGGATAACTGACATTCTCGGGTCTAGTGACTTGCCTGCGCAGTCACAAGCCCCACGGTTGAGATTTGTGCCACATCTATTGCAAATCCCCTTGCAGTTATCACTGCAGAGAACTCTCATAGGCAGGTTCAGCATCAATTCACTGCTAACCAACTGGTCGATATCCAGACTACAGCCATTCAAGTAGAACTGTTCATTCAAGTCGGCCATCCTCGCCTCATCCGTCAGGTTCAGATCCAGCTCCTGATCAAACTCCAGCAAAAACGGCACCTTGACCGGCTCAAGACAACGAGCACACGGAATCCACAGGCTCAATCTGGTCTCCCCTGTCACGGTAAAAACCCGATCTCCCTGATTGGTGATCACTAATCTTACCAATTCCCTGTCTGCAACTTTATAGTCATTCATGCCATCGCAAAAGATCTCCAGTTCCAGAGGTACTGTATACTCTTTTGCTTTTCCTTTTATAAAAAACAGTTCTGATAAATCAATCAGCATATTAACCTCCTAATACGCATCCGTTTCATTATAACCTTAAGGTTCTCCTTTGTCAACTGATTTTATATTCTTCTGGCGTATTTTATTTTTGTATTCTTTTACTGTCATTTTTTCATATTTTTTAAATACTTTGCTGAAATAACTGCTCTCATTATATCCCAGCCGGAACGCTACGTCTGCGATGCTGTCCTCTGTAAAATAAAAATATCCTTTGGCCAGGTGCATTTTTTTCATGTGAAGATACTCAGTTACGCTGACCCGGAACTGATCCCGGAAGATTCGGCTCAGATAGCCCTGGCTGATCGCGCAGTTTTCAATGACCGTATTCAGGGAAATATCCTCTTTAATATGCTGTTCAATATAAATAAAAATCTGTTCCAGAAGGGGATATCGGCTGATGCTGTTCTGGCAGAACAAATAGTCCATCACCCGGAAAAGCCATAATTCAGACGCCTTGGGATCCAGAATCAGCCCTTCATTGACAGGAAACATATCTGTCAGGTTATGATTGCCTCCGTATAGATTCCTGGTATTTAAAAGGCTTTGTCCAAGATAGGTAAAAACCTTGATAAGCCTGGCTGTGTCCATACCGCTGTCCTCGTAAATAGCCTTTATAATGTCAGGCAAAACCTCATAAAATTTTTTAAAATCCTTCCGTTTCAGAAGATCCACAAGAAGCTTCATGTGCTCGTGGGAATCATCCTCATGCTCGGTTTTATAATTTTCCAGAATCTTTTTAAGCATCTGATTTGTAATGGGTTTTTCCAGTACATCCTTTAAAGTCTCCTGTCCTGCATTTCGGATCAGGACGCTGGAGGCATGAGCCGATAAAATATAAATCGCAATATCCGGGTTGATCTGATGGATGATCCGGCTGGCTTCCAGGCCGGTTATTCCCGGCATCTGCATATCCAGAAAGACGATATCAACAGGAGCTGTCCGGCAAATAGAGACCGCGCTTTCTCCAGAGCATACCGCATCTGTCACTGTAAAGGCTTCTTCCCTGCTGATCATGACTTTCAATGCCTCTCTCATCAGAACGTCATCATCTGCAATCAAAATCCGATACATTTTTATTCAACCCTCTTTCTTCATAGCGCTCCGGCCAGACAAGGAGACTTTTACAGCCACTGTTCCTGCTGCATTCAACGGTTACTTCACATTTTTCTCCAAAAAAACGCTGCATTTTTTCTTTTGCGTAGTCCATGCCAAGATGGATGTAATACCCCTCATGCATATCCTTATAGGATTCGTATTTGATATCGATTTCTTCCTGGGTTAAGCCTAATCCGGTGTCCATAATTTCCAGAACCAGCGTATTATTTTCAAGATGTCCGGCAATCGTGATCCTGCCCCCTTCCTCTTTCAGCATAATCCCATTATATACTGCATTTTGGACAAACGGCAGCAGAACGTCCGAAGGCATCTTCTGGATATATATATCTTTTGGTATCTGGATCGAAAAGCGCAGGCGGTCTCCCAGCTTTTTCTGCTGAAAAGTCAAATAGCGCTCAGCCTGCTCCACTTCCTCGCCGATTGATACAAAGGTTCCCTTGTCTGAATATTTGTACTTAATATAGGCGATAAAAGAACTTAAAAGCTCGTTCGTCTGAGGCGCGTTTTCAATCACCGTCAAATTAAGGAGTGATGTGAACATATCCAGCAGTTCATAGGGATCTGAGTGGATCTTAAGCTCCTGCACCTCTCTGGTTTTTGCAATATTTTCTTTTATGTAACGCTGGTTTAATGACTGGATCTTTTTAATGTGCTTTTTAAGAGCATCCTCCTGCATATGCTGGCTGATCTCATTTTCACTCAGCTGATTGATAACAAGGAATACTAAATTTGCAATATCCATGAATTTTTCATATGAGTGAACGGGGATTTCCTCTAAAAGCCCCTTCAGCTCAGAGGCCACCTGATCCGACTCGGCAGAGTGCATGACAGCCGATAAACGGCTGACGGTCTCAGGCGCATCATTACAGCGAATCTGCCCCCCGATAAAGCCGCCAAGATAATGTCCTCTTACGATAATAGGAATGGCCACCTCCAGCAGACCGCATGGACAAAAATATACATTTGTCTTTTTGGTTACAGCCGCCTGTATGGAACCAAAGGCATCTGAGGACTTACAGCGTTCAAAGGCAACCGGGTTATTCCGCACTTCCCGGCAGAAACGACTGAAGGAGGTAGCTTCTGTAATGGGTTCTCCTTTAAAGTCTACCGTGATAAATGCCAATCCTGTGGCCTTAGAAAGCCGCTTCTGAATATCCTCCAGTTTATCTTTTCCAAAAAGGTGGATAATGTCTAATTTGCTCACCCCATTTTCAGCATTAGCACTGAAATAAGCATCTAACTGTTCTGCCTGAAACTCATCCGCTGGAAATATCTCAAAATAATCCACGGGTTACACTCTCCTTTTCCTGTTTACAATTTATTTTACCATCTTTTTCCACTATAAACAACTGACTTTTCAAACGCACCAAAACCTGAAACAGAACAGAATTTGGAATCTGTTCCATTTCAGGTTTTATGTATCTCCACATTCAGATCAATAAATTGAAAGCAAGATTTCCTTAATCGCAGCAGCTCCGATCGCTCTCGGAGTTGTACCCAGGCAAAAGTCCATAAGCGCATTTGCCGTCATGTTAGGGATCTGCTTTTCGTAGTCCTCTTTGCTGATTCCTAACTCCCTGATGGTAAAGGGCATTTTCATGCAGCGCATCAACAGGGTTATCATCTCTTTTAGTGCTGATACAGCCAGAGCCGGAGACTCACTGGACCCGGTCAGCTGAACCTTGCAGGCGAGCGCCCCATACTTACGCATGATGCCATAATCTGCACAGTTATAGTCGATCACCCGGTTTAAAAGTATGGCATTTGCCAGCCCATGGGGAATATGAAAGGTTCCTCCCAGCTGATGCGCAATACTGTGATTGACGCCAAGACCGGCTGTGTTAAAGGCCATTCCCGCCAGGGTTGACGCCTCATGCATACAGGTTCTGGCTTCCAGATTTTTGCCGTTTTGGAAGCAGCTTAAAAGAGACTTTGTAAGAAGCTCCACCGCTTTTTCAGCCAGCGCATCCGAAAATGTATTTGCATTATATGCCACATAGGCCTCTAATGCGTGAGTCAATACATCCATGCCTGTATTGGCAGTCACAGACGGAGGAACCGATAAAGTAAGGCCTGCATCTAAAAGAGCCGTATCTGCCAGAATATCATCCGATGCAATTAAATGCTTTGCCCTGCTTTCAGGATCTGTGATAACTGCAACGGAAGTAACCTCTGATCCAGTGCCGCTGGTAGTGGGAATCGTAATAAACTGCGGCTTGGAGATCAACTTCTTAATCCCTGCAAAATAAAGAATTCCTTTGGCTGTATCAATGGCGGAGCCGCCCCCAAAGCCAATCACAATGTCAGGGTGTATTCTGCAGATCATGGCTACACCCTTTCCCACTACTTCAATGGTGGGATCAGGAATGGCCTGATCAAAAATGACCACTTCATTGCTGGAATCCAAAGTTTCCGTCACATAGCGGACTGCACCGCTTTCAGATAAAAATTGATCGCAGACCACCATGATACGCTTCCCGTGGATATTTCTCATATATTCCACTGCATAATGTCCGCTGAAAATCTTTGTTTTAATAAATACATTTGACATTTGCATCTCTCCTTAACTGCCGGTTGAAATGCTGATGGTTATCGAATGCTGAAGGCATCCGTCATAACGCACTTGCGTTTCCGGCAGAAGCTTCTGGCAGAGGTAAGCCCCTCGCCTGTAGGCCCTGCGATCGTGAACGTAGTGTGGCCTTCTCCGCCGACTCCGATTCCGGCATAGGAAGGAGCATTTTTAACAAAAATCGTAGTTTCCATGATTTTTGCCATTTTACTCAGTTTTTCAACATCCCTGGAGTGCATCATAGCCGTATGGCGATTGCCGTGTTCTGCCTCATGTGCGTATTCAATTGCAGTATCTACATCATCGACTCTCACGATTGGCAGAATCGGCATCATAAGCTCTTCCTGCACCAGAAGGTGATCCTTCGGCACTTCTGTGATAATGACCCGGATCGAATCATCCACAGAGATACCCAGCTGATTTAAAATGTATTTTGCGCTCTTACCGACAAATGATGTTTTCGGGCCGCCTTTTTCTGTCGTTACAAGAGCGACCAGCTTTTGAGTCAGGCTTTGATCGGTAATTTCAAAGGCTCCGTTTAGCTTCATGCAGTGAATCAGATAATCGCAGATAGAATCAACCGCAAATACTTCCTTTTCCGCAATACATGGAACATTGTTGTCAAAACTGCAGCCTGCTATAATATCTGCGGCTGCCTTTTCAATATCTGCGGTGCTGTCCACCACAACCGGAGGATTGCCGGCGCCGGCGCCGATGGCCTTTTTCCCGGAAGAAAGCACCTTTTTAACAATAGACGGGCCGCCTGTAGCCACCAGAAGCCGAACCTTGGGATTTTCAATCATATGGTTGGTATTTTCAATGGAAGGCTCTTCAACCATAGTGATCAGATTCTCAGGCGCTCCCGCCTCCAATAAGGCCTTATTCAACATTTTTACCAGCATCTGAGACACTTTTTTCGCTCTTGGATGAGGACTGAATACAACGGTATTGCCTCCTGCAATCATTGAGATGGAGTTGTTGATAATTGTTTCCGTCGGATTCGTCGTTGGTGTAATGGCTCCAATTACACCAAATGGGCAATATTCTACCAGTGTAAGACCGTGATCGCCGGTTACAGCCTCTGTTGCAAGATCTTCTGTTCCTGGAGTTTTCTCCGCTGCCAGACGGTTTTTAATCAGCTTGTGCTCATAGCAGCCAATTTCTGTTTCTTCTACGGCAAGTCTGGAAATCAATTCAAGATTTTCTTTTTTGAGAACTGCTGCACGGATCGCATCCACATATTTCTGCCGCTGCTGGATTTTGGAGAACAATAATTCTTTCTGCGCTTTTTCGGAAGCGGAAATTGCCTCATCCATGGTCTTGAAAACTCCGTAATGCTCCACCGGAGCAGGAGCAAAAGCCTTTGGCTGCTCGTTTTTTAATTCTTTTAACGCCTGTTCTATCATCTGTTCAATTACTTTGATATCCATATCCAAGCGTATCACACCTTCTTTCATTTATTATACGGGATCCATTCGGGCATTCCATGCGATTCCCAATGGAGTAACCAGCAAAGCGTCATTTGTTTTAACGGTAGTGATTCCAAGTTCTTTTTCAAAGACGGAATCAAATTCCGTAAAACAGGATGCGCCGCCGACTACATACACCCGGTCAACGTCGAAATTCTTTAAAAAGCTTTTTACAATAGCGGCCATTTTCTGAACCACCGGTTTGATTACAGGAAATACATCCGGTTCTTTTGCAGGATCCTTTTTCAGATTCTCAGCTTCTTCTATGGAAATTCCATAATAGCCAGCCAAAACAAGCGTCATATGGGTGCCGCCGGTGGGTTCGTCCGCAGTAAATATTACCTGCCCGTCTTTTAAAATACTGATGCCCGTAGTTCCGCCGCCCACATCCACAACAGCTCCGTCTGTAATGCCTAAGACGGAAGCGGCTGCCGTGGGCTCATCCATCACATTTGTGACCTCAAATCCGGCGCCCTCTACTACATTTGAGATGCATCTGACATTTCCTTCTATAATCCCTGGAGGGACTGCTGTGGCCGCCCGTTCCAGAGAAACTTCCAGAAGTTCCTCTAACTGAGCTTTCAAACGCCGCACTGTCTGCATGGCTCCTACGAAATCGACTACGATCCCATCCTTTACTGCCCTGGAAACTGCAGTTGCGCCTGCAACCGGCCGGTTTTCCTGATCCGCTACGGCAATTACAATATTTGCCGTACCAAGATCGACTCCCACCTTCAGAGGCCCGGAAAACGAACTGCATTTATTTTCTTCTATTAAACCGGCAAATTCTGACAGCACATCTTTGTTTATAAGCATACAATCCCTCTCTTCTGCTCTCTTACTGGCGACGGATCATCACATAGTCGTTGTTATTCAGTGCGCAGGCATTTGCCTCGTCTACGTCTATATGCATTTCCAGTGAAAACTGATCGGACACTCTCACGAGGACATCTCCAAAGATTCCATGCCGCTCTCCAAAGGTTTCCACTTCTACAATATCCTTATCCTT
Organism: Enterocloster alcoholdehydrogenati; assembly: GCF_013282095.1. Lineage (GTDB taxonomy): Bacteria > Bacillota > Clostridia > Lachnospirales > Lachnospiraceae > Enterocloster > Enterocloster alcoholdehydrogenati. The sequence continues at coordinate 92,966 of NZ_BLTJ01000001.1, read as the reverse complement.
TACTCCCAGTGCCAGAGCCTGGGAGGGCGTCATATGGATATGCCGGAGAGCAATGATTGCTCCCTGAGAAAGCACAACCGTTCCCTTTGGCCCGATCACTTCAAGCCCCGGTGTCCCTGACAGACATCCGGATTCTCTGATGGGAGGCTTGATCCCAAGCCGAAAACTATCGGTTTTGGAGATCTCCACCTGGCTCTGCTTTCTCACCGGCCCTAAAATCCGTACCCGGTCAAATTCACCTTTTGGCCCCCGTATTGTTACAGTTTCATTGCAGGCGTACTGTCCGGGCTGTTTTAGGTCGCTTTTCTTTGTAAGTTCATAGCCTTTCCCGAAAAGAATCTCCAGGTCTTCCTGGCTTACATGAAAGTGCCGGTTTGAAACGCCGACAGGAATCCTGAACGAATGATAGTTCTGAATCTTTTCCATGACCCTCTGCGTTACCAGTTTCAGCAATTCTTCGTTCACCATCATATCCACCTCCTTTCAGCTGTGTTCATACCTGATTTTGATGGCGCAGGTTTTTTACAGTGTTTTCGGAAGAATCTTTTCTACATCTGTATGAGGTCTTGGGATTACGTGCTGAGATACTACCTGTCCAACATTAGCTGCAGCGGCAGAACCAGCGTCTACAGAAGCCTTAACAGCCCCGACATCGCCGCGTACCATAACGGTTACCAGACCGGATCCGATTTTCTCATATCCTACCAGTTCTACATTGGCTGCTTTTGTCATAGCGTCTGCCGCTTCGATTGCTCCTACTAATCCTTTTGTTTCAACCATTCCTAATGCTTCGTTTGACATATGCTTATCCTCCTGATTTGTGTTATTTATTTAACTAATATGCCAGCTGCCTTAATATCCACGCCTTATCGGTGTCTTCCCACCGAAACCCCTGATTCGTTCTTCCAAAATGTCCATATGCTGCTGTTTTAAGATATTGAGGCCGTCTTAAATCCAGTTCAGCAATGATATCTGCTACTCCAAAGGCAAATATATTCTTTGCAATTTCTTCTATGTGGCTGTCCGGGATGGTTCCCGTGCCAAAGGTATTTATGGTAACTGCTTCCGGCTCTGTCTGGCCGATTACAAAAGCCAGAGAAACCTCGCAGCGCTTTGCCAGACCTGCCGCAACCACATTTTTGGCAACATAACGGGCCATATAAGCAGCAGACCGGTCAACTTTTGTGGGATCCTTTCCCGAAAATGCGCCGCCTCCCTGCTTTCCTACGGTGCCGTAACTGTCTACCATCAGCTTTCTTCCTGTTACTCCCGTATCACCGGCCGGGCCTCCGATCACGAAACGTCCGGTAGGATTTACATGGATTCTGGTATCTGCCGTGATCCAGGCTGGATCTACCACCGGATCGATAACCGTACAGCGTATGAATGCCTCCAGAATTTCATGAGAAATTTCCTCGCTATGCTGGGCGGACACTACAATGCTGTGAATTGAAAGCGGAACTCCAGCCTCGTTGTATTTCATGGTAACCTGTGTTTTCCCATCAGGATAGAGGAAATCTGCCTTCTGAGATTTTCTCACATGGGCCAGCTGTTCTGACAGACGATTTGCCAGATAACAGGATAACGGCATAAGGCAGTCCGTTTCATCTGTGGCATATCCATACATGATGCCCTGATCTCCTCCGCCCAGCACTTCTTTCTCTCCCTGGCCGCTTTTTGTTACGCCCATGGAAATATCTGGCGACTGTTTATGTATATTGGTAAGGATCATGCAGCTGTCCGCATCAAATCCGGTCCCCTTTTTTACATAACCAATCCTCCGTATGACCTCTCTCGCTTTTGCCGCAGCGTCGACTGCGGCAGCAGATGTAACTTCGCCCGCCAGCATAACCGTATTCCGTGAAGCCATGACCTCAATTGCCACTCGCGCTTTCGGATCCTTTTCCAGATATGCATCTAAAATACCATCGGCAATCTGGTCACAGACTTTATCCGGGTGTCCCTCTGTTACCGATTCTGAAGATACATAAAAACACCGTTCATTCCCAATTTCTGCCATTTTATCACCTGCTCCCTGGCGCTTAACGGATGGAAAAACCGCTTGTCAGCGTACACCTGCGTCGTCTTGCAAAATGTCGGGCTGAAGTGGTTCCCTCACCGGTAGCGGTAGCTATTGTAAAGCTGGTGTGCCCTTCTTTATCAAAACCAATTCCCAGAAGAGATGCGCCGTTTTTTACAAATACAGAGGTCTGCATTTTCTTGGCTGCACGGTTCAGATGCTCAATGGACTCCGAATGGATCGTCGCTGTATGTTTGTACCCCTGTTCCAATTCCAGCGCTGTTTCCAGCATTTCCTCAAAGGATTCTGCCTTTACTAAGGCGACCAGAGGCATCAAAAGCTCCATGGTAGCGAATGGATGGATCCGCTTTGTCTCTGCTACGATCAGCTTTACAGAGGAAGAACACTTAATGCCGGCATAGGCAAGGATTTCATCTGCGCTCTTTCCCTCCAGCTTTTTGTTGATCAGGCCGTCCTCTGTTACTGCGGCTTTCATAAGCTTTTCTGTTTCAGCGGCATCTTTTACATAATAGACGCCATTTTTCAGAAGTTCATATATAAAAGGCTCTGCCACATCGTTTACCACTACGATGGATTTTTCAGAGGTGCACATTAAATTATTATCAAAGGCTGCTCCCTGAACAATATCCCGCGCAGCTTTGGCAAGATCAGCGGTACTGTCTACCATTGCAACCGGATTGGCAGGACCGGCTCCAATTACTTTCTTTCCGCATGACATCGCCTGACGCAGGGAATTGTTTCCTCCTGTGCATACCACCAGATCCACATCGGGATGGCTCATCACCTCTGCAGTATAGCCCATAAGGCTTTCGTGCAGAGTCACTACCAGGTTATCAATGCCGCATACATCACGGACGGCATCGCTGATCAGACGGATCAGAAACTGTGAAACCTTAACGGCCCTTGGATGGGGGCAATGAATGACCGAATTGCCTGCTGCCAGTATTCCAATGGTATTGCTGATTAAAGTAGCACAGGGATTGGTACATGGCTGTACAGCACACACAACGCCGAATGAGGACAGTTCGTACAGCGTCATGCCATGATCCCCTGTATTAACCTCAGTAATCAGATCCTCTACGCCTGGGGTTTTCTCCAGGGCAAGCTCTATTTTGGCTGCCTTATCCCGAACATTTCCCATTCCGGTTTCCTCTGCCGCCATTGCTGCAAGCTTGCTGATATGAGGGCGCAGAACTTGCTTTATATGCTCCAGAATTTCCTGGCGTTCATTTAATGTCAGTTCCATATATCTGCAGTAAGCGCCTTTTGCCGCCGCAACAGCATCGGTTACGCTTGAGTAAATACTGCTTTCCATGCCTTTTATCCCCTCCTTCCTTTTAAAATCAAGATAAATCACGGATTAAATATCCATTGTATCGACAATTCCTATGATTGCCATATCAATGGCGGCTTCCCGTTTTGTTTTATCAACACGAACAGCGGATCCCTGCCCTATAAGTACGATTTCACCGATCCCGGCCCCGACATAGTCTACGGCCACTTCTTCTGAATCAATAAATTCCCCTTTGCCGTCAATCCTTCGGATGATCATCAGTTTGTAGCCTACAAGGGATTCGTCCTTTCGGGTGGCTACCACGGTACCGATTATTTTAGCCAATTTCATACTGTATCCATTCCTTTCATAGGGATCAGGGATCCTTTAATGCTTATACTGTATCTGCATCGCCTTTGTTTTTACGGTTCGTACCGGGGCCTTTTCTGGCAGTACCGCCTTTGGCCGTCGGACGCTTATTTTCAGCCTTAAGCGCTGTGTTGTTTTTTGTTTTTTCAGTTTCCTGCTGCCCCTCTTCTGAAACAATTTCCGGCTCTGCTGACGGCAAAATATCTTCCGGCTGAGCACAGCCAGCTTCGGCTTCTGTCAAAAGGGGATTGGCCTCTGCCTCCTGCTCCTGGGAAGAAAGCGCTGTTTTTTCCTCTGCGCTTTTTTCACTCACAGGAGATGCCGGACTGCAAAACGTATGTTCAACATAATCTGAAGGCCTCGGAATGACTTTCCAGGAAACCAGTTTCCGGTTTTCAATGGCTGTCTGACGTCCTGCCTGTACAGACGCGTTTACAGCGCCTACATCTCCGGTTACTTTGATGGTCATATATCCGGAGCCCTTTGTATTTTCCACTTCAAGAAGCCGGACGTTTGCTGCCTTTGCCATGGTATCCGCTGCTACAACGGCAGTAGAAAGCCCCTGAACCTCAAGCAAACCCAATGCCTGTTTCATCCTGTCACCTCACAATCTGTCATTTTAATATAATGTTCAAAAATTTTGCCCTGTCTTTGGCCAAGTCTGTAACAATATCATCCGGTTGTACATATAAAATTCCGTCTGAAGCCAGACTCTCCACATTAGACGCCGTTATGATCCGTTTTCTGCTTTTTGGCGCCTCCTGTGGGGAGGGCGTAGAGCAAACGGGCTCATTTTGGAACATCCGGCCGCTTTTTAATTCCTCATGACTGCAGATCTCAATTCCATATTCCAGTACCTGCCTGTAATAACTCATAATCCGATTTACATAGGCCGGCTTTTCTCTGCCGGAAAATCTTGGAATCCCGGAACGGAGAAAGATGATCCTTCCTCCTGCTTCCATGCAGTCGGCGATCCATGAGGTTTCATAGGTATCACTGATACAGAGCGCTGTCTTTGAAAGAATGTCTTTGGAAATAATGGGGAAAAAGCTGATTGACTGCTCCAGATCACAGGGATTTGCCTGGGAACGGAATATAACCTGACAGCAGGAGCCAAACGCGCTGAGCCTGCGCTCATACTCGGTGCCTTTCCAGTCATCGGGAATGACGGTACATACATAATATTCCTTAGAATCCCTTAGCTGCTTCAGCAGTTCTTCATACTCGCCGCGCCAAGAATCCAGACATATCATATATATCTTCTGCCTGTTGTTTCCATCCAGCTCTTTTAGGATACGCAGTACCAGCTCCTTTAAATACTCCTCGCTGATATGCATTTTATTCACCTCGTTTCAAAGAATTCCCCTATCCAACGGATAAGGGAATCCCCCGTTTCTGCCGCTGACAGTCCCGCGTTCTGTCTGCCGCTGTTATTCAAGATGTGGAAGAATTTTTTCAACATCTGTATGCGGACGTGGGATAACGTGGGTAGATACTACCTCGCCCACTGCGGCCGCGGAAGCTGCACCCGCATCCGTAGCTGCTTTGACAGCGCCCACATCGCCTCTCACCATAACAGTAACCAGGCCGGAGCCGATTTTTTCATATCCCACCAATGTTACATTAGCCGCTTTTACCATGGCGTCTGCCGCTTCAATCGCGCCAACCAGCCCTTTTGTCTCAACCATGCCTAATGCATCTGCATTCATATCAGAACCTCCTTAATGGATTTGTTTCTTTACCTGCACTTTTTCAGATATATGGAGTTGTTGTAGATTTAGGTTCATCTCCCAATGCGCCTAACATTTTTTTGCCAGCTTCGATTGCAGCCTTTACAGCCTGTCTTACAGCGCCGGAATCACCGGTGAATGTGAGAATCACCTCGTTTGAATAGCTGGTGCCGTGAGAAGGCGAGCTGTAGCCAACCACCTCTACGTTAGCAGCCTTTACGGCAATATCTGCAAGGACGGTGCCAATGGCCGCCGGTCCCGCACAGGTCATGCCGAACGCTCTTCCAAGAGGAGCGCCAAATGCCTTTTCAAGACAGTAGCTGGCTCTTGCCGTATACTGAAATTCAAGATGGCCAGCATCATTTCCATATACATCTCCAAAATATTTGGGAAGTACCTGAAGGGCAATCTCAACGGCTCTTCTTGCATCAGATACATCGTCAGCGCCGATATAGATTAAGCTGCCGTGTCCGGCGCCTCCCTTGGTATCTCTTGGGAGTTCTACAGAAATAATCTCTGTATTGGTAGCTTTTACTGCCTCGTCTACTGCCCAGATCTGGGGGCCGGCGCCAACTCTTCCGCCGATAATACCGATGGATCGGTATTTGCCCAATTTCATAATATCAACCAGCATGGGATCTACGCTTGCGATCACAAGGCCAATGGTATCCCCGATTGCGGTGCCTACAAATTCTGTAAGTCCGATTCCGCTGTTTGATGCAGCGGCTGAAGCTGTATCGGCTGCTGTCTCAGCGGGCTTAAGACCTAACTCATCAGAAACCTGCTTCATTACTTTCTCAATTAACTGTTGATCCATTATTCTTCCTCCATTCTTAAATTATCTTTCAGCCGCCAATGATGCATTGAAGGCCGCAGCTTTCGACGGCAGCTTTGCATTCCTCCAGATCTTCCGGATGCAGAGGTTTGATGTGGGTCAGCTGATATTCCTTTCCCATAAGGCCATATTTATTCTCACCAAACGAATGATATGGCAGTAAATGTATTGTTCTCACTCCTGTCAGTGTCTTTGCATATTCTGCAATCCTGCGGATTGCTTCTACGGAATAATTAAAACCGGGAATGACCGGAACGCGGACAACTGTGCTGGATATCTGACTGATACGGGGAGCATTTTTTAAAACCAGCTCATTCGTTCCGCCAGTATACATTTTGTGTATATCTCTGTCTGTATGTTTAATATCCAGAAGAACTGTATCCACATAAGGTATCACGCGTTCCACCGCCTCGGCGCTGCCGATACCGGTTGTTTCAATGGCTGTATTCCATCCCTGACCTTTACAGGCCTGTAAAAGCTCAGAAGCAAATTCATACTGCATCAACGGTTCGCCGCCGGATAAAGTGATCCCTCCGCCGGACCGGCGATATGTAGTAGCATCCTTTTTGAGTTCACAAATCACCTGCTGAACGGTCATGATCCTTCCCTTAAGCACCAGAGCTCCTCCGGGACACGCATTTACACATTCGCCGCAGCCGCTGCATCCCCCGCGGTCAATCCATGTTTTATTTTGGGGACTGATTGCCCCCCTTTTGCAGGCCGTTATACAGCGGCCGCAATGGAGGCAGTCATCCCTTTTATACATAACAACAGGCTTTACGCTTTGTGATTCAGGATTGCTGCACCACTGGCATGAGAGAGGACAGCCCTTTAAAAATACGATGGTACGGATTCCTGGCCCGTCATGCAGGGAAAATCTCTGTATATCAAATACGGTTCCCGTTAAATTATAATTGATTGAATCCATGCCAGACTCCCTTCATCCTGATACATGAGATAAAAATCAGAACGTCTGCTCGGTACGGCTGATAATATCATCCTGTACTTCCTTAGCAAGTACGGTAAACTGTGCACTGTAGCCAGCTACGCGGACGACCAGATCTTTATACTGCTCCGGATGAGCCTGAGCAGCCAGCAGAGTTTCCTTGTCAATAACGTTAAACTGTACGTGCATTCCCTTATGGTCAAAGTAAGAGCGCACAACCGATGCAAATCTCATCAGACCCTCATCTCCCGCCAGTGCGGATGGAAGGAATTTCTGATTGTACAGAGTACCGTTGGAATAATTTGCATGATCCAGTTTCGCTACGGACATTGCAGCTGCGGTGGGGCCGTTAGTGTCCATACCCTGCCTTGGAGATACGCCGTCTGCCAGAGGTGTTTTTGCAAGTCTGCCGTCAGGAAGCGCTGCAACGTCTTTTCCAAAGAGGACATTGGCCGATACAGGATAGCATCCGGCCTGGAACTGTCCGCCTCTTGGGTTCTTATACTTTTCTACTTCATAAGAGTAAATCTGTCCGCAGCGTCTGGCAATCATATCTACTTCGTCAATATCATTGCCGTACCATGGTGTGTTTCCCATGATTCTCCTGATATTTGCATAATCAGACTGACTGCAGGAAGGCGCAGAGGGCGCGATTGTCTGTGCTGTCAGCTGAGACTGAAGCTCCGCCAGATTGATAGAGCCATTGTTGCTGAGGATCTTCTTTACAGCCTCGTAAATTCTTTCCTCGTCCGTACAGCCAGAGACAGAGGCAGCGTTAGCAGTACCGCAGGAATAGCCGAAGTTATTAGCCAGCGCTTCCTTTAACTGAGCCATGGTTACTTCTCCGCTCTCAAATACGTGCTTCTTGATCGCACATAATGAATCGCCGGAATCTGCAACGCCGAACGCCTGAGGGCCGGTAAAGTTATAAATAGCGCCGCCCTCCTGAACGCTCTTTCCTCTTCCGATACAGTCATCAACTAATGCAGAGAGGAAAGGAAGCGGAGCGCGTTCTGCGTGTGCGAAATCAACACAGTTATCCGCCTCAGCCAGATGGTATACAAAATATTCCATCTGCTTTTTATATGCTTCAAATATATCTTCCAGACAGGTAAAGGAAGTCATATCGCCTGTCACCGGCCCCAACTGCTTGTCCCCTACCTTACCATTGTTCAGAGTGATCTCAAGCACCTTTGCGATATTGAAGAAAGCAGCGTCATGCCATCCCTCTGTCTTATGGGGGCACTGAGGCTCTACACAGCCAATAATGCAGTAGCTTCTTGCGTCTGCCAGAGACACACCCCGGTTGCACAGGGCGGGAATAATAACTTCATCGTTATACATGGCGGGAACACCCAGTCCTAAACGGGTTACTTCACAGGCCCTGTACAGAAATTCATCCGGCGTATTCTGATGGACACGGATGGAGAAGGACGGTGCAGGCAGCTGTACATGGGCGACTGCCTCCATGCACATATAGGAAACATCATTGGTAGCATCGAGACCGTCCTCTGTCTGTCCGCCTACAATCAGGTTCTGGAACACTGCATAACCGGCAAACGCCTGAGCGGATACCTCATCACGGGTTTTGTTTACATCATTTAATTTCACCCAGATACAGTCTACTAATTCCTGAGCAAATTCTTTGGAGATTCCAGTATCTGCCTTCAGGAACGGATACATATACTGATCAAAGCGGCCTGGGGAGATTGAGTGGCCGTTTGCTTCAATCTGCAGAAGGATCTGTACGAACCAGAATGCCTGACACGCTTCGTAGAAGTTGGTTGCTCCCCGCTCCGGAACTCTGTCGCAGTTGGATGCAATCTGGAGCAGTTCAGCCTTTCTTGCAGGATCCGGGCATACAGACGCCAACTCTCTTGCTTTTGCAGCATAGCGGTGTGCAAAATTGATGGCAGCAGTGTATGTAATAACGACTGCTTCATAGAAGTTTTTCTTCTTGATATATTCAGGATCACTGGTGTCAAGTTTTTCCATGGCATCAATTACCTGTTTAATAATTCCGGTAAAACCGATATTAAGAACCTTGCCGTAATCAACGCATACATGGCCTACGCCGCCGTAGAAATAATTACCTACGGTAAATACGCCGTTAGCGATGCAGTCCTTTGTTTCTTTTGACATATAAGAATCGGCCAGAGCGCTTGTAGTCTTGCCTTCCCAATATTTAAATGCCTCGCGAAGTTCATCCGCTGTTTCCTTTGGAATCTGGAAGGGATCTGCCATTCTGCTGCCCATGGTATCAAATTCCTTTTCAACCCAGTCATAAGAAAACTCAGGGCATATTTCCGTGGAACGCAGATTCTTTGTGATAGAACCTACGATTAACTCGTCATCATGGATAGTGACAGGCAGATTGTTAAAAATCTTTTCAGCCGCTTTTGCGCGTCTCATAATGGGAGACAGCCCCTCTGTCTCCTTGTAGGACTCTGTTACCAGTACCGCTCTTTCAGACTCAACATATGGAACAGCATCCACAATTGCTCTTTTCAGTCGCTTTACTCTCTCGGTAGGCTCTGTAAACCCTTTTGCTAACATAAACATCCTCCTTTATAAATAGTTTTCTGAATCCAAAGGAATAACCAGGATCAAGGATCAGCCCCGTACCCCTCTCTGTTTCATCATACAATATTTACCATTAAAAACGGGCATATTATTAAAACGTAAAAAATGCAAAATCCAAACTTTTTGTGTTTCAGGCAAAGGTAATCCCTAAAAGCTTTAGGAAACCTTTTAACAGTTCTGCGTTTCCGGGCCATGCGGGAGAAGTGACAAGATTTCCGCATACAACGGCTTCATAGGGCTCCTTTTCTGCAAAGACAGCGCCCGCTGCCAGAACCTCCGGCTTAACAGCCGGGTAAGCCGTTACGGTTTTCCCTTTCAGCACATCCGCAGCCGTTAGAATCTGGACTCCATGGCAGATTGCAGCTACCGGTTTATTCAGGTCCATGAAAAAACGGACAAGATCGATCACCCGGCTGTCCAGACGCAAATATTCCGGCGCCCTTCCGCCGGTGAGAAACAGCCCGTCATATCGGTCCAGCTTTAAATAATCAAACGATGCGTTTAGCAGGAAATTATGCCCCGGCTTTTCAGAATACGTCTGATCGCCTTCAAAATCGTGGATCGCTGTTTTGATCGTATCTCCTTTCCGTTTGTCGGGGCAGACCACATCCACCTCTGCACCAGCCATCTTAAGAGCCTGGAAAGGCACCATGACCTCATAATCTTCTGTGTAGTCGCCTGCCAGCATAAGCACATATTTCATTCCTGTACCTCCTTTTTTATATCCCAGGGAAGAACATCTCCGTCCTGGCGAAGATATTCCAAGATATCGCCTACCCCCTGTCCGGTAACTGAACTCACATAAAAAATTTTTTTGCAGCCGCACAGTTCTAACCACATGGTGGCCAGATCCGTCCTTGCTTCCGCTTTATCAATCTGCGTTACGATTCCAATGACCTCTCTGGTAGCCATGGAAACAATATTAGGACTATACAGTGAATAATCCTCTACCGCACTCATCAGGAGTCCTATGACATCCGCCTCATAGGAGTAGAGGATCAGCGCCCTGGCCAGGGTCTTGTTTTCTGCATATTCCCCCGGCGTATCAATGATTACATCATAATGGTTAATGTATTGCGTTTTATGATATGTGATCTTTTTTCCTTTAAGCGCCTGGGTCAAAGTTGTTTTTCCGGCTCCGCTGCGTCCTACCAGCATAATTTTCTTCATAATATCTTTATCACGATCCTTTCAGGCTTTCGTAATGCGGCAGACATTAAAACCCAGTTCAGATGCCGCGTATGCCAGGATGCGTTCAAATGCAATGTTTACATCGGATATAGTCCCGGTAATAATTAAGGTCCCGCTGAAACGGTCAATAAAACCAATTTCAATCGCAGAAGCCTTTATTGCAAGATCCGCCGCTATGATAGCTGTTTCGCTGGGGGTCAAAGTAAGAACGCCGATGGCCAGGCGATGATAATCTACTTTGGGATCCAGCCCCAGCTTTTTATAGATAATTTCGTCAGGACTGGCGATGATGTGAGCCATTGTAATTTGTTTTCCCGGCACGGATTCCTGGATAATCCGCATTAAATCTTCCTGACTGCCATTCCATTTTTTTATCTCCATCCCTTGCTCCGCCTTTCATATTAAACTAAAGCTGTTTTCCCGCCGTTTTGAACAGTTACAATCATTTTAACATTCGTCCGAGGATTTGGTTTAGCAATAGACAGACGGATTTTATGTAAAATCCAAACCATTTTCTCTCCTGGCGAAAAGGGATTGGATTCTTCAATTTTTTAGGCGTTCGTGTCATTGTATTCGCATGAGATTTCTTCTATAATAAAATATAACGGTTCAGGACAGCGTAAAAAAATAATCAATACTGTTTTGTGAGGAGGTTTGAGATGGAACATTCAAATGAAATCCACGCTATTGCCTCGGCGGTTGCCGGGGTTTTAAGGCAGGAGCGTTTAGGACTGCAGAAAGCACTGGAAATGATACGGCGCGCCGAACAGATGTCATTGGAGATACAGGTTCCAATGGCTATATCTGTGGTGGATGAAGGCGGAAATCTGATAGCATTTCACCGAATGGACGATTCGCTTTTAGCCAGTATTGCGGTTTCACAATCCAAGGCATATACTGCGGCCGCACTGCGATGCTCAACCAAGGATGCCGCAAAGATGATCCTTCCTGGAGAAGCACTTTATGGTCTGCAAAATACGCATCCCGGACGGTTCTGCCTTTTCGGAGGAGGTGTGCCGATCATGGTAAACGGACGGTGTATCGGCGGTTTAGGCGTATCCGGGGGGACCGCCGAACAGGATACAGCCGTGGCCGAGTATGCAATAAAACAGGAGACCTGACAGGAAAACATAAGAATGCCGCCAGACGGATCCGGCGGCATTCTTATGTTTAATCACTCTTTTTTGTGGGTTTATAATGGCAGTTGGGGCACTCCTCTACCCCTTTTTGGATATCTTTTTTCTGATACAGGCAGTTAGGGCACTCATCCGGCAGTTCCTCCACTTTGTCTGCTTCGTAGAAATTACCGGAATACTCTTTGTCTTTCATCGCATTTTCCTCCTTCAAGCAGTTTACAACTCTTTAATTTATGATATGATTATAGCACATATAATTTTTTAATAACAGGAGGGACTCTTATGGTAAATCGAATCGTCGGAAAACAGGCTCCTCATTTCTGCATCAAAGCGGTATCTGGAGACGGTGAATATTTTCTCAGGCTTTCTCTTGATACGTATAAGGGACGCTGGCTTGTCCTGTTTTTTTATCCCATGGATTTTACGTTTATCTGCCCTACGGAAATCACTTCTTTCAGCCGTGATTTTGCCCGTTTTAAAGAAGCAGGCGCAGATCTTCTTGCCGTAAGCACAGACAGCGAATATTGCCATCAGGCCTGGATAAGAAATGGCCTTGGAAAAATATCCTATCCATTAGGCTCGGATAAAACCATGTCTATGGCAGCAGATTACGGCGTCCTGTCAGAAGATGAAGGCATAGCTCTTCGCGGGCTGTTTATCATTGACCCGGATCAGACGATCCGTTATAGTGTGGTCCATGATAACAATGTAGGACGCAGTACAAAGGAAACGCTGCGCGTCTTGAAAGCACTGCAGACAGGAAGTCTGTGCGGCGCTGACTGGTCCATCAACTCCCCTGTGCTTAAGTCTGCAGCGTCTGAACATATTTCAGTCTCTCCTGTGCCTTCTTATCATGGAACCATACGGATCTACACTCAGCCAAACTGTTCCTACTGTAGCCAAATAAAGCAGTTTCTATCGGATCATCAGCTAGCGTACGAAGAGATTGATTTGAGCAGCGATCAGGAAGGGCAGCGATTTATGGAAAAGCGCGGCTATTCTGCCCTCCCTGTAACCGTCATTGGGAATCAGGAAATCTCCGGTTTCCGTCTGGATAAGATAAAGGAAATCCTACATATTGATTAAACACTGAAGAAGCCTGTTCCAAACAACAGATTAATAATAAATGTAAAAACAAAAATTGTAAATGCAGGCGGATCAATATGAGAGTCACAGTGGCTGTTAAAGGTCTTTCCCACAAAATCGCCGAATAAAGACGCCAGAATACCAAATACCGTTCCCATCACCGGATTTGCAGAGGTCACAGCTGCAAGCGCTGAGATCAGGGCAATATGATGAGTTCCGGGCATGGCAAATCCTGTCTGTGTAAAAATAAGCGATACAGCGGCAATGCCAAAGCAGAGCACGGGATAGCTTCCAAGAACCGCTGCCGATGCTCCTGTATCCGCTAACGCCTGATATACAAAACCGGAGGCTGTGCCGATTCCAAGGCCTAAAAGAATATTACATACCATGCCTTTTCCGCGGGTAAAATATGCTCTCACCTGTCCGGCCGGGGCTTTTCCGAGCAACCCGCTGGTTCCAAATACAAGACGTGCGATAATTCCCGAAATGATAACTGTACAGCCGGGAAGATCTGTATTCAGATGCAGTACGCTTCCCAACACGTAATGAATCAGAAAACCCAATACGCCAAAAATACCTCCAACCACCAATGTGGCCGGATCAGAAAGCCCATTCAGACAGGACAGGATATCGGTTCCGTCCCCCAGCTTTTTGTTTCTGGCCGCATAGGCTGCCGCTGCTACACCGCCTGCAAAGGCGATATGCGGTCCAAGGTATGACCCAAAGGCGACAAAACCAACCGTCAGATCCGCTCCGCCTGCCATTGAGACAGCGGCTCCCGCAATAGCTACTACACCTGTCAGGATAAACGCAGGAAGCGCCCCCATATACGCTCCTATGATACCTCCTCCAAATGATGCGATTAATGCAAACATATTCATAAAGCAACGATTCTCCCTTCTCTTTTATCTTGCCTGTGAGCAGGCTGCACAATCCCTTGACGATCCCCCTTTCCAATGTGAATTAAGTCAACTTAATTTTACCATTTATATCGATTTTTACTATTATTCTATCTGTACGAAAAAAGGGTAATTTCAAAACCATTTGCACAGACGTGCAAATAATCAAAAAAAGCCAGCGTCTTAAAACGCCGGCTTTCTTTCTATCAGCTTATACTAATGCAAGAGTTTCTCTTGCGATAGCAAGTTCTTCATTTGTCGGTATTACCAGAACGGATACCTTGGAATCAGGAGTAGAAATCACGATCTCTTCTCCGCGCTTTGCATTTGCCTCGTCATCAATGGTAATCCCAAGGAAACCAAGATAGTCACATACTTTCTTGCGGGTGATCTTATCATTCTCACCTACGCCTGCCGTAAAGGCGATTGCATCTACACCGCCCATGGCTGCGGCATAAGCGCCTACATACTTGGCAACTCTGTACACGAATGACTCCAGAGCTGTCTCTGCTCTCTTATTGCCTTCATTTGCAGCGTTTTCAATATCACGGAAATCGCTGGATACGCCGGACATACCGTATACACCGGACTTCTTATTGAGAACATTTAACATTTCATTAATATCCATGTTTTCCTTATGCATCAAAAACTGCATCACGCCCGGATCGATGTCACCGCTTCTGGTTCCCATCACAAGACCTTCCAGCGGTGTTAAGCCCATGCTTGTATCAACAGATTCGCCATTTTTCACTGCAGAAATACTGGAACCATTTCCCAGGTGGCATACAATTGTCTTTAAATTATCGTATGGTTTCCCAAGGAACTCTGCGGCTCTCTTAGATACATAGCTGTGGCTTGTACCATGAAAACCGTATCTTCTGACCTTATACTTCTCATAGTATTCATAGGGAAGTCCATACAGATATGCCTTCTCCGGCATTGTCTGATGGAAAGCTGTGTCAAATACAGCAACCATTGGCGTGTTTGGCATCAGCTCCTGACACGCACGAATACCGATCAGGTTGGCCGGATTGTGAAGAGGAGCCAGATCGTTGCAGGCTTCAATTGCAGCAATCGTTTCTTCTGTGATCCGTGTGGATGAGGTAAATGCCTCTCCTCCATGAACGACTCTGTGTCCTACTGCCCCAACCTCATCCAGACTCTTGATCACGCCTGTTGTGCTGTCAGTCAATGCCTCCAATACAAGCTGAATCGCCTGTGTGTGGGTTGGCATCGGAGACTCCTTTACGATCTTTTCTCCGCCCTCAGGCTGATAAGTAATGCGGCTTCCGTCAATGCCGATTCTCTCACAAAGGCCCTTTGCCAGCACTGCCTCGGAGTCCGAGTTGATCAGCTGGTATTTTAAAGAAGAACTTCCACAGTTAATTACTAATATGTTCATTTAATACATCCTCCAAAAATCCTCATTATGCCTGAGCCTGTACAGCGGTGATCGCTACTACTCCCACGATATCATCAGCACAGCAGCCTCTGGACAGATCGTTGACCGGTTTTGCAATACCCTGGGTAACCGGGCCATAGGCCTCTGCCTTAGCCAGTCTCTGTACAAGCTTGTAGCCGATATTTCCGGCATCCAGATCAGGGAACATAAGCACATTGGCCTTGCCTGCAACCTCGCTGCCTGGAGCCTTTGAAGAACCTACGCTGGGGACAATAGCCGCATCCAGCTGAAGCTCTCCGTCTACCTTAAGCTCAGGATAGGATTCTTTTGCGATTCTGGTTGCCTCTACTACCTTATCTACATCTGCGTGCTTTGCAGAACCCTTGGTAGAATGGGAAAGCATGGCAACAACCGGCTCTTTCTGAACAAGCAGCTCAAAGGACTCTGCGGAAGACTTTGCAATTGCCGCTAATTCTTCGGAAGTCGGGTTCTGGTTCAGACCGGAATCTGCAAAAATAAAGGTTCCGTCAGCGCCGTATTCACAGTCAGGCACAACCATCAGGAAAAATGCAGATACTAACTTTGTGCCGGGTTTTGTCTTGACAATCTGCAGACATGGTCTTAATGTATCAGCAGTAGAGTGGCAGGCACCGGAAACCATTCCGTCTGCATCTCCGTTTTTGATCATAAGGCAGCCGTAGTAGGCATAGTCGGATAAGATAATCTCTTTTGCCTTTTCCGGCGTCATGCCTTTTGCTTTTCTGAGTTCAACAAACAGATCTATATATTCCTGAGTCTTTTCGTATGTCTGAGGATTGATGACAGTGGCGCCTGATACATCCAGGCCGTCTGCCTTATCCGCAATATCTTCCGGTGTTCCGATGATCACCAGATCTGCAATATCCTCTTTTAAGATTTTCTCTGCAGCTTCCCAGGTTCTTCTGTCCATTGACTCCGGGAGCACAATTGTTTTTTTGTCGGCTTTTGCACGTGCTTTAATTGTATCAATAAATCCCATGTAAATAATGCCCCTTTCCTTTATGTTTTAAAAATACATCATTATTATATACTGATGGAAAAAAGGATACAAGCCGATTTTGCGTAAATATTGCACTTTTTTGAATACCTTTTATGAATCTATATCTTTTTTTATGCCCGGCTGTAATAATGCGTGTGCAGCAGCTGTTCGCTGAGCGGACTCATGGGGTTTCCCAAAAATGTATCATAGAGCGTTTTAACTTCGCCGTTATCCAGCGCATTTCGGATTTTACGCATCTGATCTGCCCCATATAAAGAACGGATCCTTGCATTCCGAACACTATCCGGCACTGGAACCACTTTGCAGCCCGGCTGCCCTGCCCCGCTGATACAGCCGCCGGGACAGGTCATAACCTCCACAAAATCAAACTTTTTAATCTCACCGCTTTCAAGCATCTCATGGGCCGCTTTTGTTCCATAAATGACAGCGAGATTCAGTTTTTTTCCTCCCAGCAAAAGAGAGGCGCACTTGACCTGCTCCATCCCCCGCACAGATTCATATTCCCGTATAAACGGAGGCGGATCCTGACGGTTTACTGCGGAATATGCCATTCTTACAGCTGCCTCCATCACACCGCCGGTATTGCCGAAAATAAGACCAGCCCCGCTGCTCTGCCCCATCAGCCCGTCAAATTCAGAGGGTTCAAGAGAATCCAGATCCAGACCTTGCTGATCCATCCATTCTGCCAATTCAGCGGTCGTAAGGACGTAATCGTTGTCCCGCAGTCCGGGGATCTTCCAGTACATTGAGGAGGAACACATCTCCTCTCTGGCAATTTCTGCCTTTTTTGCAGCGCAGGGAGCGATAGCCACGCTGACGATTGTCTGAGGATCTATGCCCTTTTCTTTTGCAAAATAGGTTTTAATTAAGGCTCCCTGCATACTGATGGGGCTTTTTGCGCTTGAAAGATGGTTTACATATTCAGGATGAAATGTTTCTGCGTATTTTACCCAGGAGGGACAGCAGCTTGTAAACTGAGGAAGAGGCCCTTTTCCTGTGAGAAAACGTTTCAAAAATTCAGTTCCCTCTTCCATAATCGTAAGATCCGCGGCAAATGCAGCATCAAGCACATAATCCGCCCCCAGCGCCCGCAGCGCTGAAACCATTTTCCCCTCCACAAATCGGCCTTTTTCTCCGCCAAAACACTCTCCAAGTCCGACTCTGACGGAAGGGGCGGCAGATATGATTACAACCTTATCAGGATCCTTCACCGCTTCTTTTACAAGCTCCCAGTGCCTCCTTACATACAGCGCCTTTTCAGGACAAACGGCTGTGCATTGGCCGCAGTTAATACAGAATGACCGATCCTCGTTCCCGGCGGCCATGTGCATAAGTCCGATCTGCTCTGTACAGACAGAAAGGCAGTGACCGCAGTTTGCGCACAAAGAGGGATCTTTCTGAACAGAGGGATGATTAGCAGCAATAAAAACACAGTTCAGATTTTTATCATCCATTCAGCTTCAGCCCCCTTCTTTTTTCTGCAATTACTTCAAAGATTTTATCAGCTGCTGCATCGATCTCCGTTTCAATTATAAGTTTTCCTCCCGTAATCTGCTCTATCCCCTCTCCAAGAGTTTCCATGATGAAGGGACTGCCTGTAACAAACGGGGGAAGGCCCAAATGAACGTTAAATCCCATGGCAAGTGCAAAAACACCGTCTGCAAGCGCCTGTTCCTCTAGCCACTGAGGCGCTGACACAACAACAGGCAGCTGCGGGATATCCACCCCCAGTTCTGCTGCCAGTTCTGCCGCAGCACATTCAATCCGTCCAATTGCCAGACATGGGCCAAAATTGAGAACCGGAGGGATGCCAAGACTGCGGCATACGCCAGAAAGGCCCGGCCCTGCCTTGGAGACCGCTTCTCTGGACATCAGGCCACAGTTTCCAAGGCTTCCGCAGGTACATCCGGCGGATATTACAAGGATATCGGCAGCTATCAGCTTTTTGACCAGTTCAACCGTAAAAACATCATGCCCCTTGGCCCGAAGATTCGAGCAGCCAACGACTGCGGCTACGCCTTTGATGGTTCCCTTTCTGATCTGTTCCAAAAGAGGCTTAAAGGTTCCTCCTAATGCCTGTTTTAAGGTAATATCCGTTAAGCCAGTCATCGCCTCATGGCAGCCGTGGTGCTTCATGGGGTTGTGCCTGTCCGCTTTTTTTCTCCGGTTATAAGAAGCAATGGCAGAAACAAGGACTGCGATATTTGAATCTTCTCTCCCTGTCCGGGCATAGGAAATCAGATCTGCCCCCTTTTTCTTTGCCGCGTCATCCAGACAGATCATGGAAATTCCCAAATCTTTGCAGATGGGTTCGATTCCCGGAAGAGAACAGTTAAATTCAGATACAACCAGATCAATACACCCGGTAAGCAGGACAGCCTCGCTGGTATAGTTATTGCCGGCATGACCGCAGAACGTATCCTGAAAGAGACCGCTTCGTGCCTGAAAATCCTGTCCCACGCAGGTACAGCCAACCAGGCGGATCCCCTTTGCGCCCACCTGTTCTGCCATTTTCTGTATGGCCGGATTCTCTAAAAGCTCCGTCAGATATCCAAACATGGAATGCTGATGCCCGGTTATCATAACATTGACATATTCAGGATCAATTACCTGCATTCCCACAGGATCAAAGCTGATCTGAGGCTCTCCCATGAGGATATCATTTATCATATTGACCAGAACCAGTCCGTAAATACCGGTAGAAATCCCCAGCCTTAAACACTGCCGCAGCATATCTTCGGGATCGGAGTTAAGATTGGTTGACGTTTTGATGACAGCATTAAAAATCTCATCTTTAGCTCCGCCGGGAAGAAGATCTGCATTGAGCCAGGCCTGAACTCTCATTCCATATGCCAGTTTTTCTGTCAGAACCATTTTTTCCTCGGCCGGCCTTCTGATATCTTCCAACAGGAGATTTGCCAGGTGCAGCGCTTTTTCTTTGTCGCTGTCTCCTGAAATTTCCGTCATACTGCATAACCGTAAAAGGGTATCGCGGCCTTTAAACGGGCGCCCTGAAATCGCAGCCTGCCTAAGCTCCTTTACTGCATTTTCCAGAACATGGATATAGCAGCCGGAACCTGCCGCTACAGAACGCAATAGATTTCTTGCGGCAATTGTATCTGCGTCTGCGCCGCATACCCCTTTGGGGCGGCTCTTTGATATACGGCAAGGACCATTGGAACAGAGCCTGCAGCAGACTCCATCCAGGCCGAACCCGCACTTAATCTCCTGCTGCACCATTCTGCGGTGGGAATGGTCACAGGGCACAGACTCCAAAAAAGTCTGTAATGTCTGATCCGCGCTGCCACACAAAATATTCTTCATACAGCATCTCCTTTGTCATATGGTTTATCTGTTGATGTTGTAATTTATTGTACCATTGTTTGGAACAGATCCAGATGTATTATCAAAACGTAAAAGGGGTAAAATCCACTCTTTTCACAGGGTTCTGACAATATGCGCAGGCAAAATAAACGGCGGATACCTAAAACAGATATCCGCCATAAAAGCTGAAACTCAGATTTTCTCGTAATGATCCACATTGATCACAAAGATGGTAGCTCCGCCTACCTCAACGGTCATAGGCATAGTGGCGTAGTTTACCATGGTAGTACCGGAGATGTAGGGCATATTGACCGTCAGCTTCTGGTGCTGTCCGCACTCCTGCTTGATGATAGAGATCACCTCGTCTACCTTATCATCTTCCGCGCCGATCATCAGAGTCGTATTCCCTTTTTTCAGGAATCCTCCGGTGGTGGAGAGACGGGTTACACTGTAGCGGTGTTTTGTCAGCTGGCTCACTACATCATCCTCATTGTCATTGCGCACGATTGCGTATATTAACTTCATATAGCCAAAACCTCCTTTTTCAGTTTAGGCTTATTATACCATATCCCAGGGGAAAATGGTGTAAAATTTTGCGTATTTATGAATTAGAAGCAGGTTTTGTGCCAAGGGTGACTGTTACATCATGCTCTACATAAGCGCCGTTTACCAGGGACTGTACGGTCATGGTAACAGTAGAACCGCCCTCGTAATAAGTCAGCATATTTTTCAGTTCTTCCATCGTGGTAACGGACTGACCGTCAAATTTTGTAATAATGTCCTTTTCCTTTAAGTCGGAGGAAGCCGCTGCTCCGCCTGGTACGATCTTATAGATATAGATACCGACAGGCATACCGTAAGCCTTTGAGGTGTTTGCGTCAATATTGGTGCCCTGGATGCCCAGATAGCCCTGGGAGGCTTCATCTACCGTCTCTCTGGTTTTCTTTGTCATCAGGTTGTTTAAGATCTCCTGTGCCTTTGAGATGGGGATGGCAAAGCCCATGCCCTCTACCTCCGTAGAGGCGGTTTTTGCTGCGTTGATACCGATCACATTTCCGGCAAGATCGATAAGAGCACCGCCGCTGTTTCCGGGGTTGATGGCTGCGTCAGTCTGGATATAGGTATGGGAAATACCGTTCTCGTCGGTGATATCACGGTTTAAGGCGCTGATATAGCCTACCGTGACGGACTGGCCGTAACCAAGGGCATTTCCAATGGCAATCACCTGCTGGCCAACTTTTACATCATCTGAATTTCCAAGGCTGGCAATCTGAATCTTGCTCATGGTATCGTCTGGAATGTCAGAAAGTTTTAC
Source organism: Enterocloster alcoholdehydrogenati (assembly GCF_013282095.1). GTDB lineage: Bacteria > Bacillota > Clostridia > Lachnospirales > Lachnospiraceae > Enterocloster > Enterocloster alcoholdehydrogenati. The sequence goes on along the minus strand of NZ_BLTJ01000001.1, from coordinate 71,797 downwards.
GGCGATAATGGCCAGATCGGTAGCGGAATCCGTGCCCTTTACAGCTGCAGCCGCGTCCTTATTGTCAGAAAATGTAACTGTCAGATCGGTTGCTCCGGATACCACATGGTTATTGGTGGCGATTAAAAGCTCTGTGTCATTCTTGCCTACAATGATGCCGGAGCCGCTGCTCTGGGCCTGAAAAGCCTGAGTCCTTCCAAAGAAATCCTGCTGCTCCACAGTCATGGTATCATTGATGGCAACAATGGAAGGCATCGCCTTTTCCACAATAGCAGACACATCAGAAACGGTTGAAACCGTGGTAGTGTTCTGGCTGCTGTTTGCAGAATTAGCTACAGCCGGTGAGGTCTGAAGGCTACCGGACTGTGTCTGTGTATCCGTCTGGGAACTGATGCCGGAAAGGCTCATCAGCCGGGAACCTGCATAATTGACTCCAACCATCGTTCCTCCGGATATAACACCAAACAACAGGGCAGCAGCGGTAATGCCGGCAGCCTTTTTCATAAAGCGTCCCTTGGCTCTGCGGGTTTTGCGGTTTTCATGATCGGGATCGTTTCTGCGAGGCTCCTGCGTAAAATGATTCTGGGAACCGCCACCGTATGCGTTGTTTTCTCTCCAGGCTGCATTGTCCGTGCGGGGCTGGCTCCAGGTCTGCTGACGTTCCTGAGTATGGGAAGGTCTGCTGACGCTTTCTGTGTTTGTTTTGGGCTCCGGACTTCTTTCAGCCTGTGTTCCCTGCTCAAGCTTATCTGGTGTGGTCCAGTTTACGTTCTGCCCCTCTCTCTGATTCTGCTCCATGTTCTCTCTATCTTTATCTTCGTACATAACGAACGCTCCTTTCGTCTGCTTCCCTTTGGGGGATGTATTTTCTTTTGATGGTATCAATATACGGAATAGAATTGATGTATTTGTGAAATAATTATGGATATTCTGTGTTCACTTTCTTATAAAAGTATAAACTGCTTTTAGAAACTGCTTCTGGACGCCCGTGCCATTTCCCTATATAATGGGCATAAATGCCGGAAAATAAGAAAAAAGGAGCAGCCTATGAATATAACGGGAATCATTGCGGAATATAACCCCTTTCACGGAGGACACAGTTTTCACATAAAAGAGGCAAAGAAACAGACCGGAGCCGATTACTGCGTGGTGGTTATGAGCGGGGATTTCGTTCAGAGGGGGGAACCGGCCATTTTCAGCAAATATCTGCGCACGAAAATGGCGCTTGCCAAAGGGGCAGATCTAGTGGTGGAAATGCCGTCTGTTTTCGCAGTCAGCAGTGCTGAGGATTTTGCGGCCTGCGGAGTCATGCTGCTGGAGCGGCTGGGTGCAGTGACCCATCTCTGTTTTGGGAGTGAAGAGGGAGATATCGCCGGGATACAGATGGCGGCTGGGATTTTTTCCAAAGAAACACCCGCATTTTCAGCGCGTCTGCAGGAAGGTCTAAAAAAGGGCCTGAGCTGGCCCCAGGCCAGGAGCCAGGCCCTGGGCGCGCTGACAGCGGATCAGGATTCTGTCGGAGCACAACGTATTAACCGCCTGCTTCTCTCGCCCAACAATCTGCTGGGAATCGAATACTGCAAGGCTATTTTACGTTTTGGCAGTTCGCTCCGTCCTGTAACGATCCAAAGAAAAGGAAATGGATATCACGACAGCGCCATAGAAGGCGGACAGGCCTCTGCCTCTGCTATCCGCAGAAGCCTTACAGAGAAAGGGGACTGTGGTAAAGCATCCACGCTCTCTTTTAAAGCCCATGTCCCGGAAGAAGTGCTTACTCTGTATCATCAGGGCCGGATCCTGGGGCCGGAGGACGGCGCGGCGCTTTTGAACTACCGCCTCCTTACACTTTTACATGAAGGTGCAGATCTGACCGCATACTGGGACGTATCAAAAGAGCTGGCAGACCGTTTAAAAAAGCGGCTGCTGGAATACGACGGATGGGAGGGACGCATCCGGCAGCTTAAGACAAGACAGTATACCTATACCCGCATCAGCCGTGCGCTGACCCATATTTTACTTGGAATCACAGATGCCCAGATCTCTCAGGCCAAAGAAGCGGGATACGCCCCTTATGCAAGGATCCTGGGGTTTCGCCGGGAGGCGGGGCCGCTGCTCTCGGCACTGAAGGCGCATTCACAGATTCCCCTTATCACAAAAACAGCGGATGTATCCAGGCTCCTTACCGGTGCTGCCCTGGAGCTTTTTTATCAGGATATCTATGCTTCCCATATCCGCCAAAGTATGGAAACGGCAAAATACGGCGGCCCGGTACAAAATGAGTATAATCAGCCCATCTGCATTATCTGACAAAATGAAAACCGAAACAGCTGCCCTTTTTGCGGGGGTGTTTCGGTTTTTTTGTGTCTCAGATGGTAATGCTTCAGGATAGGGCATCTATCGGTGGTTCCTTTAAAATCAGCTCTGGTGCCAGAAGGCGCACGATGGTAGGCTCTGCATTTAAAAATGCCAGCAGACTGCGGAGCTGTTCCCCCATTTTTTTGCGGCTGTTTTCACAACTGCCTTTCTTATCCTGCCGCACTGCCCGGATCAGGATATTTTTTGGAGTGTGCTCCATATCGATAAATTCCAGAATCTGGGTACGATAGCCCTCATATTCCAGCACCTGTGCGCGTATGGCATCCGTATACAGAGCAGCCATGCGCTCTTTGATCAGGCCGTAGCCCATTATGGGGCTCATCAGCGGATTATTGATCTGCCGGTTCAGTTCGTGCTGGCAGCAGGGGACGGACAGGATGACCTTTGCTCCCCATCCCACTGCCTTTTCCAAAGCATAATCGGTAGCCAGATCGCAGGCATGAAGCGTTACCACCATATCCACCTGGTTCACTCCTTCATAGGACGCGATATCACCGCAGAAAAAGCTCAGGCGGTCATAGCCGTAAGTTTCTGCCAGAGCGCTGCAGCGGCAAATCACCTCTTCCTTCAGGTCAAGGCCGATGATCCGCACAGGATAGCCTTTTAATTCCCTCAGATAATAATACATGGCAAAAGTCAGATAGGATTTTCCACAGCCGAAATCCAGAATAACAGACTCCCTCGAAGCATTCAGATGAGGCAGGATATCTTCGATAAACTCAAGAAACCGGTTGATCTGACGGTACTTATCATAACGGCTTCGAATAATCTTCCCCTCTGCTGTCATAACCCCCAGGTCAATGAGAAACGGAACCGGACGTCCCTCTTCCAGAATGTAGCGTTTCCTGCGGTTGTGTTCTAAAAGGGCGGATGCTTCCTGGAACTGGGGGCGTATCTTTGCGGTATTTGCTTCTTCGGCCATGTTCTCTCTGGCCGCCTTCCTGCGCAGCTTTACGGTCACTTTTCCTTTTTTGCTTACTAAAACAACGCCGGTGCCCCAGCCCCCGCTCATCTCTGCCTGACGCAGCGTGCCGTCCAGCATTCCACAGATATAGGAAACCGCCTGTTCCTTTGTCATGTTTCGATGAAATGCCTGCCTTCCCACCTGTTCTTCTGCCTGAAATACAAGCTCTCCCTTAAGCAGCAAAGGCCGGATCCGGCTGCAGCCGGACGGGTCTGCCGGATGGCTCAATGTTAAACGCTCCAGTCCCTCATTTAAAAACAGTTCCAGTCCTTCTTTAAGTTTTTTTCTTTCGCTCTGCTCCATAGGGCTGCTCCTTTTGTCTCATTCTTTCAGCTGTGTGATGCGGGCGGTTCTGCCCAGCTGCTTCTTAAAAGCAGGGGATGGCCCTCCAGATGGGCATAGTCATTAAATCGCTCCACCGTAAAGCGCCGGTGAACCGGATCCCATTTCAGCTCCGTGATACTGGTATTTTCCAGATCCTTTCCCAAAAGCCTCCATTTTTCCAGAGGCATTCCCAGGCAAAGGGCGGTCATGGCCCGGATCACGCCTCCATGGGTGACAACCGCAATCCGTTTGTAATGGCTTCGGGTCATTTCATCCAAAAACGGTTCTACCCTGCGGACTACATCGCCGGCGCACTCTCCGCCCGGATAAGGCAAATCGGCAGTCATAGTCTCCTGCTGTTTTTTAAATTCTTTAAAACGAACTCCAATCTCCTCGTTGGTCAGCCCTTCCATTTCCCCAAATGAGATTTCTCTCAGATCCGGACAGATTGTGTGGGGAAGGGACAGAAAGCGATTGATCTCCCTGGCTGTCTGGACAGCCCGGATAAGATCGCTTGAATAAAGGGCGTCGATGCCCCAGTCTGTGAGCCGACAGCCAAGAAGGGCTGCCTGGCGGCGGCCCTCCTGGGACAAATCTACATTCACATTGCAGCGTTTGCTGCTTTGACGGCCGTGCCGTATAAAATAAAGTCTCATATCAATTCTTAAAGCTGTGGATGGGAGCCGGAATACGGCCGCCTCTGGTAACAAACTTCTCACAGGAGAATGGATTAACCGGAATAATGGGGGCATAGCCTAAAAGGCCGCCAAACTCTGCGGTATCGCCCACCTTTTTGCCGATCACAGGGATCAGGCGCACGGCTGTGGTTTTCTGGTTGATCATACCGATAGCTGCCTCATCGGCGATTATGCCGGCAATGGTGGCAGCAGATGTATCTCCGGGAATGGCGATCATATCAAGCCCCACAGAGCAGACACAGGTCATGGCTTCCAGCTTTTCCAGAGTCAGTGCGCCCAGACTGACTGCATCGATCATACCCTGATCCTCACTGACTGGGATAAATGCACCGCTTAAGCCGCCTACATAGGATGAGGCCATAACACCGCCCTTCTTAACCTGATCATTTAACAGGGCAAGGGCCGCTGTGGTACCGGGAGCGCCTACACGCTCCAAGCCGATCTCCTCTAAGATCTCTGCCACGCTGTCGCCTACGGCAGGCGTTGGCGCCAGAGAAAGGTCGATAATGCCAAAGGGGATACCAAGGCGTCTGGATGCCTCCTGGGCCACCAGCTGGCCTACACGGGTGATTTTAAACGCTGTCTTTTTGATGGTTTCGCAAAGCACCTCAAAATTAGCTCCTCTGGCCTTTTCAAGGGCTACTTTTACAACGCCGGGGCCGCTGATGCCTACATTGATGATGGCGTCTGCTTCTGTAACGCCGTGGAAAGCGCCTGCCATAAAGGGATTGTCATCAGGAGCGTTGCAGAATACCACCAGCTTGGCACAGCCTAAGGAATCTCTGTCCTTTGTGGCCTCAGCCGTTTCTTTTACGATCCGTCCCATCAGTTCGACTGCGTCCATGTTTAAGCCCGTCTTTGTGGATCCTACGTTGACGGAGCTGCAGATCCGCTCGGTCTGGGCCAGAGCCTGGGGGATCGAAAGAATCAGATTCTTATCCGCAGCCGTCATGCCCTTGCTGACCAGGGCAGAATATCCGCCGATAAAGTTGACGCCTACTTCTCTGGCTGCTTTATCCAGAGTTTTTGCAATGGTGACAAAGTCCTCCAGGGTTTTGCAGGCGGACTGGCCCACCAGGGCGACAGGCGTTACGGAAATACGCTTATTTACAATGGGAATGCCGAAATCTCTCTCAATATCTCTTCCGGTTGCTACCAGATCCTTTGCCAGTGTGGTGATCTTTTTGTAAATCTTTTCATTCAGGGCGTCAAGATCGCTGTCCGCGCAGTCTAAAAGGCTGATGCCCATGGTAATGGTGCGCACATCCAGTTTTTCACGCTCGATCATATTGTTGGTTTCATTTACTTCATAAATATTTAACATAGCCCGTCGTTCCTTCCCTTATGCGCGGTTATCAGATTCTGTGCATCTTTGTAAAGATCTCTTCTCTCTGGATCTTAACGGCAACGCCGATCTCTTCCCCCAGCTTTTCAAGATCCTCTGCCGCCTGGCCGAAGGAGCGGTTTACCGCACTTACATCTACGATCATCATCATGTTAAAGTATCCCTGAACAATCGTCTGGGAAATGTCCAGGATGTTGATCTGACACTCCGCCAGATAGGTACATACCTTTGCGATGATGCCGACAGTGTCCTTTCCGACTACGGTAATGATTGCTTTGCTCATATTCATTCTCCTCTTTTTATATGATTTTATTGCAGCTGTTCAGGCTGGCGGAAAGCAGTTGCAAAAATACGCCATATCCTGAATCGTTACATTTTATAGGTAAACCACATCGCTCATCTGGTCTCTGGATGCCACGGAAATGGAAAAATCCGATGCGCCGTAAGGGCAGCTTCCCTCATCAATCTCCAGACGGACTGTTTCATAGGCTAATTCCGGGTAATTATTTTCTCTAGATAAGTGTCCTAAAAATATTTTTTTCAAATGATCGTGAAGGATACGGTTTAAAAGCCTGCCCGCATTTTCATTGGATAAATGGCCGCGATCCCCAAGGATGCGGCGCTTCAGGTGATAGGGATACGGCCCTGTTTCCAGCATACGCACGTCATGGTTGGATTCCAGCAAAACTGCGTCCAGTCCTTTAAGATTCTCTACAATATATTCGTCATAATGGCCCATATCCGTAGCCACGGCTACGGATTTTTTCCCGTTCTCCACCCGATAAGCCACGGGATCCGCCGCATCATGGTCGATTTTAAAGGGTCGGATCTTTAAATCTCCTACCATAAAATCCACATCCGGGTCAATGGGCTTTAAAAGCCCTTTATCAAAATTCCCCAGACTGCTGCAGGAGGAGATTTCATTTAATGTTTTTTGGGTTCCATAGATAGGCAGGTGGTATTTTCGTGAAATAACTCCCAGCCCCCGGATATGATCCGAATGTTCATGGGTGATCAGGATACCGGCCATGTCGGTTCCGGCCAGCCCCAGGTCGTTCAGTCCTGCCATGATCCGCTTGTTGCTGATGCCTGCGTCCACCAGGATATGCGTGTCATCGGAACCTATGTAAATGCAGTTTCCGCTGCTTCCGCTTGCTATGCTTACCATTCTCATGTGTATCTGATTCCTTCCCGTCCCTTTAACAGCGCCTTTACCTGATATTTGGTGTGCTCTGGACTGCCATTGTTGTCAATAACAGCGTCTGCCAGATCTCTGAACTCCTGGTCAGCAGCCTGGCTTTCCATAATCGCCCTGGCTTTCTCTTCTGAATATCCGCGGCTTTCCATCAGGCGGTCTGTGCGGTTTTCTTCTGATGTATAAAGATACCACATTTCGTCGCACTTGTCACGAAATTCTTTTGACGGAAGAGCGGTTTCGATGACAACCGGACATTTTTTACAGGCGTATGCCTCCTCCATAACCGCCTTCCAGGTAAGAGGATGGGTGATGGCGTTGACTGCCTGCCGCTTTGTTGGATCTTTAAATATCATTCCGGCCATAGCTGTACGGTCAATGCTTCCATCCGGCCCAAGGACACCAGGGCCAAGAAGAGATACAACCTTTTCATAGGCTGCCTCTCCCGGCTCTAAAAGGCGGCGTGCAGTCAGATCCGTCTGGATCACATGGAAATGGTAATGTTTTTCTAAAAATGAAAGAACGGTGCTTTTTCCTGCTCCTACTCCTCCGATGAGTCCAAGCAGAAAGGGGCGCTTATGCTCCATGAATTCAATTCCTCCTGACAATTTCGCGTATGGGTTCATGGCCGCGGCCAGTGTCTGCATCTCATCCGCGGCCATAGAGAAAAACTATTTTGCGTCAAACCAGGAATCACCAGTCTGCGCCTCTACCTCCAGAGAAACTTTAAGACTGGCGGCGTGTTTCATCTGATCCACCAAAAGCGCCTTTACCTCCTGTTCCTCCTCTTTTGGAGCTTCGATAAGCAGTTCGTCGTGGATCTGCAGAACGATCCGGGATTTTAATCCTCTGGCACGCAGTTCACGGTCTACAGTAATCATGGCGATCTTCATAATATCTGCCGCAGAACCCTGGATAGGGGAATTCATGGCTACCCGCTCGCCGAACTGACGCTGCATAAAGTTGGAGGACTTAAACTCCGGAATCGGCCTGCGCCGCTTGTACAGAGTGGTTACATAGCCCTGCTCCTTCCCCTGCTTTACCAAACCGTCCAGGAAGGCTTTTACACTGGGATACGACTCAAAATACCGCTCAATATACTCCTTTGCCTCTTTTCGGGAGATGCTTAAGTCCTCGCTGAGGCCAAAGGCGCTGATGCCGTAGACAATACCAAAATTTACAGCTTTGGCGTTGCGCCGCTGGAGCGAAGTCACCTCCTTAAGGGGTACATGAAAGACCTGAGAGGCCGTAGCCGCATGGATGTCTCTGGATTCCCGGTACGCTTCAATCAGGCCCGCATCATCGGACATATGGGCCAGAATACGAAGCTCGATCTGGGAGTAATCGGCGTCAATGAACACGCAGCCGTCCTTTGGAACAAATACCCGCCGGATCTCCCGGCCCAGCTCCATGCGCACAGGGATATTCTGAAGATTGGGCTCTGTACTGCTGATACGTCCGGTTGCAGTGATGGTCTGGTTGAATTTGCCGTGGATCCGCCCATCCTCGCTGATATAGGCAGCCAGCCCTTCGGCATAGGTAGAATTTAACTTGGTCAGCTGACGGTAATCCAGAATCTTTTGCACCACGGGATGATCAGGAGCCAGCTTTTCCAGCACATCGGCTGCAGTAGAGTAGCCTGTTTTTGTCTTTTTTCCGCCGGGAAGCTTCATTTCGCCAAATAAGATCTCACCTAACTGTTTCGGGGAATTGATGTTAAATTCCCTTCCTGTATCCTGATAAATCTCCGTCTCCAGCCGGGCGATGCCGGTTTTGAGCTTGTCGCCATACTCTTTTAATTTTTCTCTCTGAACCTTAACGCCCTCCTGCTCCATATGGAACAGGCTGTAGATCAGAGGCATTTCAATCTCTGTGTAAAGGGAATACATATCCTCCTCACACAGCCGTTTTTTAAGAACCTCTGCAGCCTTCCAGGCAGTGTAGGCCATATAGCAGACACAGTCTGCCGCCTTTTCATCCTCCTGAACCAGGCGATCGCCCAGGAGCGCTTTCCCTATAAGATCACTCTGTGAGGGAATCTCCATGGCCAGATAATCCCTGGCCAGATCGTCGTAGCCATAGGCATCCTTTAAAGGATTTAACAGATAACCAGCTACTCCCGCATCATAGACAGGAGCGGTATCCTCCAGCTTCAGCACTGGCAGCATGGCTTTTAAATCCAGTACCCAGACCGGCTTATCCTTCTGACACAGCTCCCTGGTCTGACGGATCAGCTCATCCTGCCCCAGTTCTCCCTGAGCCCGAATGCAGAAAATGTCCTCCGTTCCCAGGCACAGGCCCAGCCCGACTACCAGAGGACAGCCGCTTTTTGCCTTTTTTCCAGACCTCAATTCGCCGGAAGCGTCAAAGGAAAAGGACAACTGTTCATTATGTTCTTCCCCTTGTGAGGTCTCTGTTCCGAATATAAGCTGAAGGCCCGTCCAGTCTGCCTTTTTCGCCTTCTTAAAAAGCTGGTCTGCCTCCTTTTTATCCGTCACTACCCGAAAATGCTCTTTTGCCTTTATTGTGTCCTCCTCTGCTGCTGAGGCGTCAAATCGGGTTAAAATGGATTTAAAGCCCATGCGTTTCATAAACTTAAAGGCCTCGGCTGTGTAGAGATTCTCTACCGCTGCATCCTTATAGGTAAAATCTACCGGACAGTCAGTGCAGATGGTTGCCAGTTCCTTGCTCATCTGAGCCATATCGTAATGCTCAGCCAGAGCCTTCTGGGCTCTGGGCGGGCGGATCTCTTCTACATGGGCGTAGGCATTTTCAATCGATCCATAGGCGGCGATGAGGCTGGTAGCCGTTTTTTCACCAATAGAGGGAACACCGGGAATGTTGTCGGAGGAATCGCCCATCAGGGCCTTCACGTCAATAAATTCCTGAGGCGTCACCTGGTATTCCCGTTTTACATCTTCTGGATAATAGTCATGGATCTCCGTAGTGCCCCGGCTCGTCTTGGGAATACGGATCTTAATGTGTTCGTCCGCAAGCTGCAAAAGATCCCTGTCACCGGAGACAATGGCTACGTCAATCCCCTCCTTCTGGCACCGTTTTGCCACAGTGCCCAGAATATCATCGGCCTCAAAGCCCTCCAGGGTCAGGGTGGGAATATCCATGGCCGTCAGGGCCTCCTTCATCAGGGGCACCTGCTCTCTTAACTCCTCAGGCATGGGCTTGCGTGTACCTTTATATGCGTCAAACATTTTGTGGCGGAAGGTAGGGGCCGGCAGGTCAAAAGCCACAGCAAGATGATCCGCCTTTTCCTCCTCCAGTATCTTTAACATGATATTCAGAAAGCCATATACTGCATTGGTATGAAGTCCTTCTGCGTTGGTCAGATCCGGTACTCCGTAAAAGGCACGGTTTAAAATGCTGTGCCCGTCGATCAGTACAAGTTTATCCATATTGAGTTAAAATCCTTTCGTTGTTGTAATAGGCGCTCCTAAAATCCAAACTGTTCCCAGATGCGAACCTGCAGAAACAGCACCATAAGCACAGACCAGAAACACAGGGTATTCACCGCATATACAGCCGTGCGAAGCAGTTCCAGCGTGTGAATCCTCTGTCTGGACAGCTCCAGGGCCGTCTCCAGCGCTCCCTTGATGTTGTAGGTTCCTGTCCCCTCGTCCAGCTGCCGGATGCCTACGTCTACTGTAAAATAAATCTCCAGTTCTTCCCTGCACTCCGGGCAGTGCTCGATATGTTTTAAAAAGCCTTCCAGTTCTTCATCCGTAATACTTCCGTTAATATAGGGCATTACGAGACGCTCCGCTTCCTCACAGGTCATCCAAGCACCTCCTTTGGGCTTTTATTATTATGCTGAACTCTATCATACAATAAAATAACCCTGTTTTCAATCAATCATAACAAATTGCGGACAATTTGCCGTTCATAAGGGCACATACGCAAAAAGATCCCCGTATTTATCAGAAACTCCAATAAATACGGGGATCTTATGCCGGCAGCGGGACTTGAACCCGCACGCGGTTACCCGCAACAGATTTTGAGTCTGCATCGTCTGCCATTCCGACACGCCGGCCTTGCTTTTGCAACGGTAGTTATTCTACCATAGGAATAAACATTTGGCAAGTGTTTTTATCAGAATTCAACGAATTTGTTGTAACTATTCAGCCATGCGGCAATTTGTAGGGAAATATGTGCTGCACTCCGGCTTGCATAAGCATATTTCCCTACAAATTGGCATATGGCAGGACTGAGCCGCTACATTTTATTTCCCGGCTGTATCCTCTGTACAGGCAGTTTCCAGAGAGGCTGTACCCACTGTTCTCTCTTTCCACTGCTGCTTATAATCCTCTACGATCCCTGCCCGCCTGCCTCCGATCACATTATTCAGCTCTTTTTCTGTGAGCATCCCCTTAAAATACATTTTCACCACATCCATGGGACTGGTCCCTACCTTGGCGATCAGTTCAAGATATGTCATGTGTCTCTCCTCCTTCTGCCTGTTATGAAGCCCTGCCCCGGAGGACTTTTTACTTAACACGCTCTAATACTATATGCAGACAGGCGCACCGATATGACCGTTTTTTTCTTTCCTTCACGAATTTGTAAGTTTTTCTTCAAACCATGTCCATGAGTTTCCTGTATAATGATTAAAAATACCCTAAGGAGGAACCATATGGATAAGAACAAAAAGATTATGATAGGAGTCATCGGTGCGGCCGTAGTGGCAGGAGGCGTAGCCATCGGGCTGATCGTAAGCCGGACGCCTCCCAAGGCAGATCTTTCCACCTTCCACACGGAGGCATCCACCAAAGCGCCCACAGAGACAGAGGTGAAACCACAGGAAACGACGGTTTCTGAGACGGAAACCACTGCAAAAGCAGAGGAGAATGCCTCCCGCCTGTCAGCTGTCACCGCAACCTACACTTCAGGAAAGGTATCCATCCAGTATCCGGTAATTGAAGATATGGAGGATACGCAGAAGCAGGAGCAGATCAATGAACATTTAAAAGCAAATGCGCTTTCTGTTCTGAAGGGATATGAGATTAACGAGGAGACAGATTCTCTTACGGTTTCCTGCGAGATCGTATCCGCAGACCGCAAGCGCCTTACTGCCGTTTATACCGGCAGCCTGATGGTAGAAAACGGCGCTCATCCAACAAACATTTTCTATACGAACACGGTGAACCTGGCCCAGATACAGGACATGGGATTAAACGATTTTACAGATGCCTATACCATGGCCGGCTATGTGCTCAGCGACGATGTTCAGTTCCCGCAGCTGAATGCTGAAGAGACCAGCGCAGCCCTGGAATACCGCAGCACCCAGACGCTGGAGGATCTGACAGCCCTTTTTAAGGATGCGGATTTCCCTGTATCTGAAGGTGAGAACTGGCCGGAATCATTCAGCTACGAAAAACAGGGCCGTGTCTACTTCTCCCTTCCTGTCCCCCATGCGCTGGGCGACTATGTAATCGTAGCCTTTGATCCGGCTACCAAATAGCGCAGCAGGAAACAGGCTTAAACCTTTTCCGATTTTCATTGCTATATGACCGCCTATCAGTTATAATAGACATATGTTTAAAATTATACAAAGGAGCTGTACATTTATGGAAAATGTAATGGTTTTTAATCATCCGCTGATCCAGCACAAAATTTCGATCCTGCGCAATAAGAGCACCGGAACAAACGAGTTTCGTGCTCTTATTGAGGAGATCGCCATGCTCATGGGCTATGAGGCGCTGCGCGATCTTCCCCTGGAGGATGTAAAGGTCGAGACTCCGTTAGAGACCTGTATGACCCCTATGATCGCAGGCCGGAAGCTGGCAGTGGTTCCGATTCTGCGGGCGGGCCTTGGCATGGTAAACGGCATCCTGGCGCTGGTTCCCAGTGCAAAGGTAGGCCATATCGGTCTTTATCGGGATGAGGTAACACATGAGCCTCACGAGTATTACTGCAAGCTTCCAAGCCCCATCGAGGAGCGTACCATCATTGTCACGGATCCCATGCTGGCTACCGGGGGATCTGCAGTCTCTGCCGTAGACTTTATCAAACAGCACGGCGGAAAAAAGATCAAATTCATGGCTATCATCGCAGCGCCTGAAGGCCTGGAGCGGCTTCATAAGGCCCATCCTGACATTCAGATCTATGTGGGACATTTAGACCGCTGTCTCAATGAAGATGCCTACATCTGCCCTGGTCTGGGCGACGCAGGTGACCGGATCTTCGGCACAAAGTAACTCAGGTCTGATACACTTTAGAATATAAAAAACCTCCTCCGGCCCCATGGTTTTCCACGGATTCGGAGGAGGTTTTTTATATGCATTTATCTGCGTACGGAAGGTTTATTTTACCACCTTTACAGTGCTGCTGCCTGCGGTGCTCTTCTTTGCTCTTGTTCTCTTTGGCTTTGGAGCTGGCTCTTCCGGCTTGGATTCTTCCGTCACGGATGCGTCATCTCTGTTTTCCTTCACAATGATATTTTCCTGGTTCTTGAAAATAGAATTGGCCGGAACACAGCCTCTTACGCTGGAAAGAGGATATACCACCGTGTTTTTGCCGATCACCGTGCCTGGGTTTAATACGCTGTTGCACCCAATCTCAACACCGTCGCCCGCAACAGCGCCGAACTTCTTAAAGCCGGTGGTTACATCACCGTCTTCTGCGTGAACCTTTACAAGACTCTTGTCAGACTTAACGTTGGAGGTGACAGCCCCTGCGCCCATATGAGCCTTGTAGCCCAGAATGGAATCGCCTACATAGTTAAAGTGAGGAACCTGAACCTCATCAAACAGCAGAGCGTTTTTCAGCTCACAGGAGTTGCCTACAACAGCCTTTTCACCAATGATCACGTTGCCTCTTAAAAAAGCATTGTGGCGCACATTGGCACCTGCACATATGATCATGGGGCCTGTCATCATAATAGTCGGGGCAATCTTTGCAGTCTTGTGGATCCAGATGTCCTTACCGATCTTACGGTATTCATTTTCAGGAAGGAGGGGACCCAAAGAACGGATGAAATCGCCAATCTCCGGCAGTACCCCCCATGGATATACGTGATTGTCAAAGATTCTCTCTGCAATCGTATGACTCATGTCAAAAAGCTCTTTCATCTTCATTTCTTCCAATTTCATTGATCAGTTCTCCTTTTTTGTTTATAAAATACGGCAGCCGCGTCAAACAGCCCTTTCATATCATACTGGTTGTTCAGGCGGATCACATTTACTGTCCTTCCTGCCACAAAGCGTTCCAGCTTTTCCATATATTCATCTGAAGTGATGGAACCCTCTGCAACATAGGTCAGGCCTTTTTCCCAGCTGGCCGTAAGCTCCGGATTCAAAAGCTGGCGGATGGAATGGTCTACCACGTCATAGACCATCTCCCCAAGCAGTGACGGCGTGATCACCTGAGTCTTTCCGTTTAAGGAAAGATACTGTATGCTTACCAGTTTCTTAAGAATCTCTGCACGGGTGGCGCTGGTACCGATGCCGCTGCCCTTGATCTGGGCACGCAGCTCCTCATCCTCGATAAGCTGGCCGGCATTTTCCATGGCCAGAATCATAGAACCGGAGGTATAGCGCTTGGGAGGAGATGTTTCCCCTTCCTTCACCCGCAGGTCCGCTACTGTAAGTATATCATTTTTTTTCAAATCTGCAAGCACCTGTAACAGTTCTGCTCTGTCAACTTTTGGGGATTCGGTATGATTTTGGTCCGAATCTCCCTCCTTTGCATCCTCAAAGGTTTCCTCCACCCCAGTTTTTTTGGCCAGATTCACATCTGCGATTTTCAGATATCCTGGTTCCGAAAGGACTTTAAAACCGGCAAAAAAATGCTCTTTCTTTCGTTCCAGTTCCAGAGAATACTTCTGATAGATCGCAGGGGGATAAAAAATGCTTAAAAACCGGCGGCATATCACCTGAAAGACTTTTTCCTGCAGGGAGGTAAGGGTTTTCAGGTTCCCAAGACCCTGTCCTGTGGGGATGATGGCATAGTGATCCGTGATCTGCTTGTCATTAACATACCGTGTTTTTGAAAGCCCCTGGTATGCCGACGTCTGCATGATCTCCTGAACAAAGAGGGACATAGGAACATAACCCGATAAACCGCTGATATTTTTATGAATCTCCTTGGCCACTGCCGCTGACAGGACTCTGGCATCCGTTCGGGGATAGGTAACCATCTTTTTTTCATACAGCTCCTGGACAACCTTAAGGGTCTCATCCGGGCTGATCTTAAACATCCTGGAGCAGTCATTCTGAAGCTCTGCCAGATTATAAAGAAGGGGAGGATTTTTTGTCTCCTTCTTTTTCTCCTTGGAAATGACTCTGGCTGTAAGGGGCTCTTCTTCCCTTAAAAAAGCAATCAGTTCTTCGGCCCGCTCCCGTTCCTTAAAACCATTGTCTTTATAAAGATAAGGGGTTCCGAAATAACGGGAGCCCTCTGCGGCTTTCCACTCAGCTTCCAAAGGAATGATCCTGCCGTCCTTATCCGCTGCGTCAAAGGTACCAAACACCCGGTAAAAGGGGGTCTTTACAAAGCTGCGGATCTCCCGCTCCCTTCGTACTACCATCCCCAGCACACACGTCATAACACGGCCTACCGAAAGTACCGTAAATTTGGTTCCCAGGTAGTTAGACATGGCCGGCCCGTAACGCAGGGTCAGAACGCGGGAAAAGTTGATTCCCATCAGATAGTCCTCTTTGGCTCGCAGATAGGCAGAGGCGGACAGATTGTCATACTCTGATTCGTCCTTCGCTTCTTTGATCCCCCGCAGGATCTCCTCCTCCGTCTGCGAGTCGATCCACACCCGTTTCTGGCGCTTTCCTTTTACCCCGGCCATCTGGGCCACCAGACGGTAGATATACTCTCCTTCCCTACCGGAGTCAGTACAGACGTAAATCGTGTCCACTTCCGGTCGGTTTAACAGCCCCTTAACAACGGCAAACTGCTTTGCCACTCCGGGGATAACCTCGTATTTGAACTCCCTGGGCAGAAAAGGAAGGGTCTGAAGGCTCCAGCGCTTGTACTTCATATCATATGCATCCGGATAACTCATGGTTACCAGATGCCCCACACACCAGGTAACAATGGCGCTCTCCGATTCAATATAGCCGTCTCCCCGCCGTCCGCGGATTTTTAAAGCATCCGCAAATTGCTGGGCCACACTGGGCTTTTCCGCAATGTATAACGATTTTGACATCCCATCCCTCGTTTTTCTTTATTTGCTGCATTATCATGTAAGGGCATCTCGCAGAAAATACCGCAGACATATTTTATTAGTATACCATTAAATGGATGATATGGCAATGTTTGCGAAAAAATCTCATATATTTCGTATAACTATTCAGCCATGCGGCAATTTTTGTGGAAATATGTGCTGCCAACTGGCTTGCATAAGCATATTTTGGGACAAATTGATGTATGACGTACACACAATGATGCAAAAAGAATGCAGCGCATGAGGATTTATCTCATATTCTGCATTCTTTTTTTGCCGCGCTATGTCTGTCTGCCGCTTTCCTGAGTTTTTAACCCGGCTCCCGCTTACTCCATCTCCCGGTAAAACCGGTAAACCGTGGTAGTGTCGTACACCTCTCCCGCTTTGAGGATCGGGGACGGAAAATGCGGTTTATGGCAGGCATCTGGAAAATGCTGTGTCTCAAAACAGAAGGCGTGGCGCCCCTGGTAGTGAGCGCCTCCCTTTCCCGGAACGGGATCATTTAAGAAGTTGGCTGTATAAAGCTGTATTCCCGGAAGATCCGTATACGTTTCCATCATACGGCCGCTTTTTGGATCTTTGGCTCTTGCCGCCAGAGAAAGGATGCCTGGATCATGATCCAGCACCCAGTTATGGTCATAGCCATGTCCCAGAATCAGAGCCTCATAGGGTTCATCAATATCCCGGCCCAGGGGTTTCATCTGTGTAAAGTCCATGGGCGTTCCCTCTACCGGCAGGATCTCTCCCGTGGGGATGGATACTTCATCTGCAGGAGTGAACCTTGAGGCAGCCAGCCACACCTCCTGATCCATCACAGAACCGCTGTCATGGCCAGCCAGATTAAAATAGCAGTGGTTGGTAAAATTGGCAACGGTGTCTTTATCACAGATCATACGGTAGCGGATCCGGATGCTGTCATCCTCTGTCAGTGTATAGCTGACCTGAATCGAGGCATTTCCAGGATAGCCCTGGTCTTTATCAGGGCTTTTTAAGGAGAAGGTTACGCAGCTGCCCTCGTCAGTCTCAGACGTCTCGCTTTCCCACAGCCTTCTGTGATACAGATCGGGGGCGCTGTGCAGGTTGTTGGGGCCGTTATTGGCCTCCAGCCTGTAATCAACTCCGTCAATCGTGATCACTGCCCCGCCGATCCGGTTGGCATTCCGGCCAATAATGGCTCCGAAATGGGGATTGTTGGACAGATAGCCTTCCAGGTTATCGTAACCCAGGATCACATCAGCCATCTTTCCATGCCTGTCAGGCACATTCATCGTAACCCAGGTGCCTCCCAGGGTGATAAAGTCCGCGCTGACGCCGTGATGATTGGTCAGTGTATACTTATAAACGTTTTCGCCTGAAGGCATGACGCCAAATACATTTTTGCTGATTGCCATAATATGTTTTACCCCTTCCATGAATGCAGAATGCCCTGGGCCTTCTGCCTATTTTGCTTCAATATAGCCTTTGGCGGCCAAAAACTCTGCACAGAGCACAGCTCCGCCTGCCGCTCCGCGTACGGTGTTGTGGGAAAGCCCAACGAACTTATAATCGTAAAGAGTATCTTCTCTCAGACGGCCCACAGAGATCCCCATGCCGTGTTCAAAATCTACGTCCAGACTTACCTGAGGACGGTTATCTTCTTCCATGTACTGAATAAACTGCTTGGGAGCGCTTGGAAGGCCCAGCTCCTGGGGAAGCCCCTTAAAGCTTACCAGCTTATCGATCAGCTGTTCCCTGGATGCTTTTTTCTTAAATCTTACAAAAACGGCGGCTGTATGGCCGTTTAATACCGGCACACGCAGGCACTGGCAGGTGATGAGGGGAGCTTCCGCCTTTACAATCACGCCGTTTTCAATATGGCCCCAGATGCGCAGCGGTTCCTGTTCGCTCTTTTCTTCCTCTCCGCCGATGTAGGGGATTAAGTTCCCTTCCATCTCCGGCCAGTCTTTGAAGGTCTTGCCGGCTCCGGAAATGGCCTGATATGTAGTAGCTACTACCTCGTAAGGCTCAAATTCTTTCCAGGCAGTCAGCACGGGAGCGTAGCTCTGGATGGAGCAGTTAGGCTTAACGGCGATGAAGCCTCTCTTGGTGCCAAGGCGTTTTTTCTGGTATGGAATCACCTCAAAATGCTCCGGGTTTATCTCCGGGATCACCATGGGAACGTCCGGTGTCCAGCGGTGGGCGCTGTTGTTGGAAACCACAGGAGTCTCCGTTTTTGCGTAAGCCTCCTCAATGGCCTTGATCTCATCCTTTGTCATATCCACTGCGCTGAATACAAAATCAACACCGGCAGCTACCTTTTCTACCTCGTTTACATTCATTACAACCAGCTGCTTAACCGCCTCAGGCATAGGAGTTGCCATCTTCCAGCGGCTGCCTACGGCCTCCTCGTATGTCTTTCCAGCTGATCTTGGGCTGGCTGCCACGGTCACTACCTCAAACCACGGATGATTCTCCAAGAGGGAAATAAATCTCTGTCCTACCATACCTGTTGCGCCTAATATGCCGACTCTTAATTTCTTTTCCATGTCTCGCTCTCCTCATCTTCTCTTTTTCACGCTTTATACGGAGATATTTACCTGCCATTCTCCATACTTAAACCGCTGCCTTTTATCCTATACCAAAGCAGAAAAAAATGCAAGAAGAAATTCGCCTTTTGCGTACATTTGTTTTTCCTGCACGCACATCCATAAAAATCTGTACATCATTCAGGTAAATTTTCAGGCCCTCTTATTTTTTCGTGCCTTTGGCATCCCGTTTGGTGATCCGCATACCGCTTAAGCTGATCTCACGATCCTTATAGGAAATGGAATACGGTTCTTCCCCCAGAAGATAGATCTGTTCCAACTCCTCGTTCTTGGAAAGCCTGATGCCGCGGACGCCGCGGGAGGCTTTTTTAAGCAGGGAAATCTCATCTAATGGAAAACGGAGGAAATATCCTCCTGTGGTCTGTAAAACGACCGTAGCCTCCTGTTTTTCTGTCAGGATCACAGCCTGCACTTCATCGCCCTCCTGAAGCTTGGTCGCAGCTACCATCCGGTTGTTTGTCTCAAATTCCTCTCCCGACACCTGCTTTACCATGGCAAGCCGGGTTGCAAATACCAGCCTTTTTCCCTTTAATGCCTGCGCACAGGTCAAAAGACAGATCCGGTCATTTCTTCCATCGTATTTACTGAGATTTTCCACAGGTACCCCCTTATCCCTGAGCTTGCCGGAAGGGATATCGGAGGCCTTGATCTGATGCAGAATCCCGCCTGCGGTAAAGAGGCAGATCTTGTCCGTGTTCAGACAGCGCTGTACATACACCTGCTCGGTGTCAACCGTCTCCTGATTGCGTTCATAGGTGGTCTTGTCAAGCAGTTTGCAGTAGCCGAAACGGTCCATTACAAAGACGACCTCCTGAACGGGAACGGCATTTTCAACATAGACGGCTTCAGGGCCATCCTCGATCAGGGTACGTCTTTGAAGAGCAAATTCCTCCTTGATGGAAGCCAGATCGTCCTTAATCACCTGATTCATGTTGGCTCTGCTGCTTAATATCTTCTGATAGGAGGCAATCTTTTTTAAGGTCTCCCTGTGATCCTTTTCCAGGGCCAGAATTTCCAGTCCGATCAGCTTATAAAGACGCATTTCCAGGATCGCAGAGGCCTGACGTTCGGTAAAATGCAGTTTTTTTGCATCCTCCTCAAAACCCGGCATACGGAAATGGATGTTTGATACATCTCCGGCAGTCAGGCAGGCCTTCGCATCCTTTAAACTCTTTGACCCCCTTAAAATGGCGATGATCAGATCGATGCAGTCGCAGGCGGCAATCAGGCCTTCCTGAATCTCCTTCTTTTCCAGTTCCTTTTCCAGGAGTACATTGTATTTGCGCTCCGTATTCTGATACTGAAATTCCATGAAGCTGCGCAGGATTCCCTTTAAGCTCAGGGTTTCCGGCCGGCCATCCGCAATCGCCAGCATATTAACGCCAAATGTATCCTCCAGCTTTGTTTTCTTATATAAAATGTTCTTGATCCGGTCAATATCCGCATCCTTGCGCAGTTCCAGCACAATACGGATGCCGTCCTTGTTGGACTGATTGGAAATGTCTACCACATCCGTTAATTTCTTGGATTCCACCAGATCCGCCACATCCACCAGAAACTTATTGATCCCTGCGCCGATCATGGTGTAGGGGATTTCCGTAATGATCAGCTTATCCTTATCTGCCTTGCGCTTGCCAAGCTCCACCTCAAAGCGGCCTCTCAGCTTGATTTTTCCCGCACCGCTTTCATAGATATCCGGCAGTTCGCTTTTGTTGGCAATGATGCCGCCGGTGGGAAAATCCGGGCCAGGCAGATATTCCATCAATTCTGCCGTGGTGGCGGCCGGATTGTCAATATAAGCGCGTACCACATCCACCACCTCTCCCAGGTTATGAGTGGGGATGCTGGTGCTCATACCAACTGCGATTCCCTCTGCACCGTTAACCAGAAGGTTCGGCACCCGTACCGGAAGAACCTCCGGTTCTTTTTCCGTTTCATCATAATTCGGCACAAAACTGACTGTTTTGTCCAGATCCTTTAAATAAACCTCCTGGGCAAATTTCTCCAGTCTGGCCTCAGTATAACGCATGGCTGCGGCCCCGTCTCCCTCGATGGAACCAAAGTTGCCGTGGCCGTCTACCAGGGCCATGCCCTTTTTAAATTCCTGGCTCATGACCACCAGCGTATCGTAGATAGAGCTGTCTCCGTGGGGATGGTATTTACCCATGGTATCGCCTACGATACGCGCCGATTTTCTGTGGGGCTTGTCATGGTCTAAATGCAGCTGGCTCATATCGTAGAGAACCCGGCGCTGAACCGGCTTTAAGCCGTCTCTGGCATCGGGAATCGCTCTCGCTGTGATGACGCTCATGGAGTAATTCATGTAGCTGCGCTGCATTTCTTCGCTGTATTCTGTCCGTAATATCTTTTCTGCCATTTCGTCCTCTCCTGTTATGCGTCGATCTCCGCTTCGTCAGCGTGTTCATAGATAAACTGGCGGCGGGGGCCTACCTCACTGCCCATCAGCATCTCCGTCACCTCAGAAGCCATTCTGGCATCCTCGATCTCTACCCGTTTTAATACCCTCCGTTCCGGGTCAAGGGTGGTTTCCCAGAGCTGCTCAGCATCCATCTCGCCCAGACCCTTGTAGCGCTGCAGGGTAAAATCGCCCTTGTGGCTTCTGCGGTAACGCTCCAGCTCCTTCTCATCATAAAGATACTCTTCCTGTCCCTTTTTAGGGATCACCTTAAACAGCGGCGGCATGGCGATATACACATGGCCGTCGTAGATCAGCTCCGGCATAAAGCGATATAAAAATGTGAGAAGCAGGGTATCAATGTGGCTGCCGTCCACATCCGCATCGGTCATGAGGATGATCTTGTCGTAGCGAAGCTTTGTTATGTCAAAATCATTTCCATAGCCCTCAGAAAATCCGCAGCCGAAGGAATTGATCATGGTCTTGATTTCCGCATTTGCCAGCACCTTGTCCATGGAGGCTTTTTCCACATTTAAGATCTTTCCGCGAATGGGAAGAATGGCCTGATACTGACGGTTTCTGGCCGTCTTTGCGGAGCCGCCGGCGGAATCTCCCTCTACAATGAAGATTTCGCATTTGGAGGCATCCCGGCTTTCGCAGTTAGCCAGCTTTCCGTTGCTGTCAAAGGAAAAACGGGATTTGGTCAGCATATTGGTCTTGGCCTTTTCCTCAGCCCGACGGATCTTAGCGGATTTTTCCGCACAGCCAATGATTCCCTTTAAGACCTCTACATTCCGGTCAAAATACAGCTGGAGTTCGTCTCCCGCTGCCGTAAATACTGCCTTGGTGGCGTCGGCGCTGGCCAGCTTCGTCTTGGTCTGCCCCTCGAAAATGGGATCGGGATGTTTGACGGCGATCACAGCCGTCATGCCGTTTCGGGTATCAGCCCCGGTAAAGTTGGGATCCTTATCCTTTAAAATACCAAGTTCCCTGGCATAGGAGTTGATAAGAGCCGTAAAACGCGTCTTAAAGCCTGCCAGATGAGTGCCGCCTTCCTGGGTAAAGATATTGTTGCAGAAACCAAGGATATTCTCCTCAAAGGTGTCCACAAACTGGATGGCTGCCTCTACCTCTACCCGATCCACGCTGCCTTTAAAATAAATCGGCTCATGAACCGGTGTTTTCCCGGAATTTAACTCCCGCACATAGGCGATGATGCCGTCCGGCTCATGATACGTGACGGACTCTTCCTCGCCGTTTCTGTGGTTTTCATAAAAAATCGTCAGATTGGGATTTAAGTAGGCAGTCTCATGGAGACGGCTCTTTAACCAGTCTGCCTTAAAGCGGGTCTTTTCAAAGATCTCGCCGTCCGGCAGGAAATTGATCTGGGTACCGGTTTCACGGCTTTTGCCTGTCACGGGAAGAAGCCCCTTTTCCAGAGCCACAACCGGAAGTCCCTTTTCATATGCGTCATGATAGATTAGGCCGCCCCGGCTGATCTTTACATCCATATATTCGGAAAGAGCGTTTACCACAGAAGATCCTACGCCGTGAAGGCCGCCGCTGGTTTTATATGCCTCATTGTCGAATTTTCCTCCTGCATGAAGCGTGGAAAGCACTACCCTGGCTGCGGAAACGCCTTTTTTATGCATCTCTACAGGTATGCCGCGTCCGTTGTCCTTTACGGTACAGGAACCATCTTTTTCCAGTTTCACCCAGATCTTAGAGCAGAAACCGGCCAGATGTTCATCTACCGCATTGTCAACGATCTCATAGATCAGATGGTTCAGTCCCTTGGTTCCAACGCCGCCTATGTACATACCCGGACGCTTGCGGACGGCTTCTAAGCCCTCTAAGACGGTGATGCTGTCCGCATTATATTGTTCTGTTGCCATTCTATTCCTCCATAGTCGCGAAGCACGCCCCTTAAAGCTAAGGAGCGTGTCGGTTTATCTCATAGTATTAAACCATATTTAATAAAATATTTCAAGCGTCTCCCTCAATCCCAAGTTTCTTTTCCAGCTCCTCGATCAGGCGCGACAGCTCCGGCCCCGGAGGGTCACCGGTAAAGTCAAGATGGGATAAAAGCTCTAAAATCCGATCCGGCCGACCTCCGATCACAAGGTCTAAATCCATGGCCAGGATGTCTTTTTCCGGATAGGGAAACTCGTTTTTCACAGCCTGGAAACGGGCTTTATAAAGATGTTTCGGATACATGGAATTCTCCTTTTATGAAACGTGAAAGCGTGCAACGAATAGGATTCCTCATTCTCAGCAGATTATGCAGAGCCGCGCGCCAAAAAGATCCTGTGAAAGATGTTATAAGCAGCTGTAAAAAATTTGAAAAACAGGCTTGCAAAAATCGTATAGTGCTGGTATAATGATTTCATCGCGCAGATGTAGTTCATCGGTAGAATATCAGCTTCCCAAGCTGAGGAGGCGGGTTCGATTCCCGTCATCTGCTTTACACCCTTGGCAGGGAGAAACCTTGTATTTATCAGAAAAACTTGGTAAATACAAGGTTTTTTCTTTATTTACACTTATTTTTATGTAACTGCAGAAATTATTTTTCCCCTTTTTACAGCCTAAATGTATCAAAGTATCACACGAATATCACACGATTTTAGTATCCATTAGTATCGCCGTAAGATGTGCCGTATAATTTCAGGAGGCCCCAAACGGCCTCCTTTAATACTGCCTCCTGCCATGCTATCTTTTACGCCTTAAACGAGTGATATCCCTCCTGCCATATCCTCTTTCCAGATTTTTTGCTTTAAAAGCGGCCGCCAAAACGCTCCGCAATCCTCCCCTCTCTGTAAGCTTTTAATAACTGCTCCAGATCCCCGATCTTTTCCTTCAGCTGCTGGCCGGTATCGGTATCTCCCACCAGCTTGCGGCTGGCCGTGCGCTTTACGATGATATCATCGGAATAAATGTCGCTTTCCTGCTCAATGGCGGCCGATCGGGATTCAAAGGGCTCATGAGCAGCCAGAATAAAACCATAAGAATTGTAGATCAGGGTATATCCTGCGATTCCCGTTTCCTTTTGATAGGCCTTGGAAAAGCCTCCGTCGATCACCAGTACCTTACCGCCGCATTTAATGGGATTTTCACCATTTTTAGATTTTACTGGCATATGTCCGTTGATAATGTGACTGTCCTCTCCCTGAAGTCCAAATTCAGCGAGAATCATATCCGCTGTTTTTTCATCCTCAAGATACCGGTAATAGGAGTTCTTTTTTTCTGTGTGGCTCTCCCTGTCAGCTAAAAAATACCGCTCAAAGGTAGCCATCTTATCCTTTCCAAAAAGAGGAGAATTCTCTCCCAGCCATATGTACCACATCAGATCCCGGCCCTTTTTCCTCTCTGCGGCATCCTCTGCCAGAAACCCTCTCCGTATATAGCTTTCCAGCACATCATAGAGTTGACGTCCCTTACAGAGCTCCCCGCAGATCTTAACCTCCTTTAAGCTGCCGTCCTCACAGAGAGGCATACAGCCATGGTAAAGAAGATTTTTGTTATACACTTTATACAGACTGCCTTTGGACAAAAGAAAACGCATATGCTGCTGAAGCTTTTCACAGTTTAAAAACGCCTGCTCCAACCGTTTCATAATAGCCGTTTCTTCTGCCGACAGGCGGTAAGGATCCGCTGGATCCACGGTTGGAAAATACATATCCTTCATGGTGTACTGTTTTCCATCCAGCACAATGGTTCCATTTTCATAATTGATCCGATGGAGAAGCAGCCGGCTCTCCAGATTAAACTCCGGATGTTCTCTGATCAGCTGCCCTTCCACTTTAAACTGAATGACGGAAATCGCCTTGTGCATACGCAGATTCAGTTCTTTTTCTCCGGGACTGCAGGGATGGCTCCCTTTTAAGGCAAAGCAGGAACAGGGATCTTCGCCATACGTCTCCAGGGCAAAGGTAGCCAGAGGCAGCAGGTTGATCCCATAGCCGTCCTCTAAAATATCCAGATTACCGTATCTGGCACAGATACGGATCACATTAGCGATGCAGCCGGGCTGTCCCGCGGCCGCTCCCATCCACAGCACATCATGGTTGCCCCACTGGATATCCAGTGAATGATATTCCATCAGCTTATCCATGATTTTATGCGGGCCAGGCCCCCGATCATAGATATCACCAAGGATGTGCAGGTGATCCACCACCAGTCTTTGAATCAGTTCGCAGAGAGCGACAATGAATTCTCCGGCCCGGCCCACACGTATAATGGTAGCTACAATCGCATTGTAATAGGATTCTTTATCCCGGATATCCGCCTTTTCTGTCATAAGTTCCTCGATCACATAGGCAAATTCCGGCGGAAGGGCCTTTCGCACCTTGGAACGGGTGTATTTGCTGCCGGAACGCTTGCTGACCTCGATCAGGCGGTACAGAGTAATTTTATACCAGTCCTCTTTGTTAGCCGTATGTTCCAGAATCTGGGTCATTTTTTCTCGTGGATAATAGATCAGGGTGGCAAGGCTCCTTTTATCCTCCCGGCACAGGGTATTGCCGAATACATCGTTTACCTTGCGCCGCACGGCTCCGGAGCCGTTTTTAAGCACATGGGAAAAAGCCTCCCACTCCCCGTGGATATCCGTAAGAAAATGCTCCGTTGCTTTCGGCAGGTTCAGTATGGCTTCCAGGTTGATTACTTCTGTGGATGCCGCGGCCACAGTGGGATAAAGCTCTGCCAGCCGTTCTAGATATCGTGTTTTAAGATCCTCCATGTATGCTCTCCTTATTTAATACGCTCTCCTATGATTCCTGGCGTTCCACAAATGTACCCGCTCCCGGATCGATGTGGTCCAACAGCCGGTAGTCATCGGTTCTTGGCGAAAGATTCTTCCTTTTAAGCCGTCTGCAGATGTAGTTGGATACAAGTCGGTAAATTACGGCAAACGCCGGAACGGCAATGATCATTCCCACAAACCCGAAAAGTCCGCCAAATAAGAGGATGGAAAAAAGAACCCAGAAGCTTGGAAGGCCGGTAGAGTCTCCCAGAATCTTTGGCCCAAGAATATTTCCGTCAAACTGCTGGAGCACCAGTACAAAAATCAGGAAGTACAGACATTTCAGCGGGCTTACCAGCAGAATGAGAAAGGCGCTGGGAATCGCGCCGAAAAAAGGCCCGAAAAAGGGGATTACATTGGTAACGCCGATAATCACGCTGATCAGGAGCACATACGGCATATTTAAAAACCTCATGCCGAAAAAACAGAGAATTCCGATGATAAGGGAGTCCAAAAGCTTGCCGGTAATAAAGCCGCCGAATACACGGTGGACGAAACGGATCTCATTTACAATACGGTTTGCTGTCTTTACCTGAAACAGCCCGTAGATAATCTTTTTAGACTGCGCACAAAGAGTTCCTTTGAGGTTCAGAAAATAGATCATAACGATCAGACCGATCAGTATATTTTTTACCACTGTCACAATATTGATCACACCGGTGGAAACGCGGTCAATGATAAGATATATGCTGGGCACCAGGTCTGTGGTCATCCAGGTCTGAAATTTCATCACCGCTTCGTTAAAATGAGGCATGATCGCCTGTTCCAGAGATGGATTGTCCTGGAGCAGTTTGGAAAGCCACAGCGTCAGGTTATTGATATAAACGGTAAGGCTGTCCTGAAATCCCAGGATACTGTCCAGTATCTGAGGAATAATCATCCAGAACAAACCGGAGACAACAAATATAAGAAGGAGCAGGCTTACCAGAGTGGCAGCCATCTTCCCTATACGGTTCCTGACCTTCTGGACCTTAAACAGCCTTACAGTCTTTTTGCAGACAAGGGAATAGGTAAAATTATAGATAGGAAGCATCAGGTAGGCCAAAACGCCTCCATAGATAATAGGCATCAGAATCTTGATGATCATACCGATCACTCCGAAGATATCCGAAGCCTTTGACAGAGCAAAAGCAAAAAGGACGCTGCAGGCAATGACTGCCAGCGCTGTGAGGCCCCAGTTGATATACAGCCGGAATCTTTGGTTTTTCATGTTTGTGTACTCCTGTGATATGTTTTAAAACAGTTCCGGCGTCAAAACCGAAAGCCTGTTTCTAAACAAGTATATCATGGTTCCCGTATTCTCACAATGCAGGGAAGGATTTTCATAAAAAGTTAATAATGCCATGAGTGTAACAGGCAAAGAATATGGTATAATGAATTTAAGAATGCAAGAATGTGTTCATCCCCATTGGGGAAAGCGCATCATTTGCGAAAGAAAGGATTTCCTTATGTCATACATCATAAAAATGGCCCTGGATATCAAAGCGGGGTTTGAACCGCCGGCCAATATGTCCTCTCCTATTGAAGCCTATTGTGCAGTCGGAACTATCGCCAGGGCTATGGGCCTTGAATGCCCGGAACGAAAAGACACTCTTTTTGAAATGCGTCAGGCATTAAGAGAGGCGATCGAGGGAAAGGAATTTCCCAGTACCAGGATCGAAAAAATCACACGGATCCTTATGAGCTTTATCCGAAATGAAGCTACCACAGACCAGATGATGGAATATACCCTATATGGGTATGAAAACGAAGGGGCCGGCCGCTGAACAAAGCTTTATGCGGCTGACCCCTTCTGCCGAGAATCCTTACCTGTCATTCCCGGCAGTTTCCATCTGACAGGTTACTGCCGTTTGGTGATTTTTTCATTTCGTATATACTCATATCCGCGCAGCATCCGCATCAGTTCCAGTGCGCTTCGGAAGGAAACAAATTTTCCTTTTTGGCAGGCTCCCTTCATACGTCCCTGCATACTGGAAAACTGACGCTGATGGATTTCAATCACTAAGGTTTCATATGCTTTTGCCGCTAATGACATAAATTTATCCATTTCCTGAATGTCCGAACACGTTTTCAGCGGAGCATATACCTGATTCAGCATCTGTTTTTCGTATGTTTTTCTCATATGCTCATCCAAAAACCGCATCTCGGTTGTTGCCATGGGTCTGGACAGCCTGGTGCATAAGATATCAATTTTCAGTGCCATATCCAGTATGCCGCAAAACGCTACTGGCTCCTTTAAATAAAAATTCACGATATTTCCGCTTAATTCCCCGCACCTGTTTTTAATACAAATGAGAAATACGCTCATACAGTTTGTGTTTGCCAGCGCCAGAAACTCACTCATTTCCATATTGTCACCTTATTTGTAGTCAAATGAATTTATTTTATCCCATACCGCACAATTTTGTTTAGGGTGTTTCCTGAATCCAGGCGCCGTTTCCATCAGTTGGGTATCCGTCAGGCGTTATTTCATTTATGTACAAAGATCCCAATGGGCGGCTGCTGGGATTTGTATATTCCCAATGCTTTGATGTTTGATTAAACGTCCAGGTCTGCTGCCTGTTGTCTGCCGTCAGATAATACCATATTCCGTCAATCTTCTGCCATCCAAGCATCATGGCACCATTAAGTGGGCTCAGATAATACCATCTGCCGTCGTTTTCATCATGGTGCCATCCCCTCATCATCCGTCCGAACCAGCCGTCATGTACATCTGACAGGAAATACCATTTTTCTGTACTCTCATCCAGGAACCAGCCGCTGTCCATAACGCCGTCACCGTCAAAATGATATGTATCTATCCGGGTATTTCCGTTGTATGTATAACGGATATTGGCCCAGCTGTCCTTTAAGCGTGTTCCGTTGTTTAACACAAATGCCCATTGATGTTCAGCCTGGTTAAAATGATCCCATCTTCCGTTGATCCCTTCCGAATAGGTACGGTAGCCATTTCCCGCACTGCTGCCTGGGCCAAAGCCTGCCGATCCGCGAAAACTGCCTGAATGGCCTCCTCCGGAGCCGCCGGATCCTCCATTGCTTCCCGGATGGTCGGTTCCCCCATTGTTATCCGGGGTATCCGTGCCGCCATTATTATCTGGAGTATCCGTTCCTCCATTATCATCTGGTATATCGGTTCCTCCATTGCTGACACGGTTCACTACAGCCTCAAGGGCGTTAAAAGCGTCCTCCAGTTCATCCACAGAAGGCCTTGGAAGCCGATTGAGCACTTCAACCGCCTCCGTCACTGCCTGAGTCAGAGCCTCTTTATCTTCATCACTTACAGATCCGTTGTTCTTTAAGGCGTTTGCCGTATTGATCTCCTGCTGCAGCTTTTCCTTTGCTTCCTGCCATAAGGTATCATCTTCCGGCTCATAAACAGCATATAATTCCAGATCCTGTTCCACAGGCTCCGAGGTATCATACATACGTCCTCCTGCCGGACGCTTTGACAGACCGGCAAACTCATATATGATACCGGTGGCCGAATCCCTATAGCCTTCGTGAATGTCCAGAGCCATGTAATCTGCGGAGTCATTGAGAGACTGACCGTCTTTTACCCTGAAGGTATGAACCTGTCCCCTGCTGGTGTCTATGACAGTTACATCATAGGCTTTGTAATAGCTGAATACCAGCGTATCACCAACATTGGCTTCAAAAGCAAAACTTCCGGTAAATGTGCCGGTTTCATTTGGATCTGGTGTAAGCTCTACTTCCTCACAGGCTGCACTGCCTTCTTCCTCTCCAAAATGAATCTTCCATAACCGGTATTCCATATTGCCCAGAATACTGGTATCCAGTTTTCCTAAAACTTTTATTCCAGGTGTCCGATCCGCCCCCTCTGCCAACGGTTTGTTGATGCCGTCTGCTTTACGCGAAAGCCCTATATCCAGACTCCACGGTATTTTCACATTGTCTGCGTCATTCAATTCCTGCTTCACCGCCTCCGAAGCAGATGCCACCGGAGCATGGCGGTTAAACTTCACTGTGTAAGCTATGCGCGTTCCATTTGCAAGGGCGATTCTGTCCTGTTCATTGTCAATCAGATGTTCTGTCAGCTCCTGAAGCGTTTCATCTGATTTATCCAGAGCAAATACGCCATTTTTAGGTGAATAATCCACAGATGCATTAGATGAGGTGGCGATTGAAGAGGGCCTATATACTGCCTGTATGATCACATCGCCCTCCATCATTTGAACCGCCTGATTTCTTCTGGTTGGATATGAAATATCCAAAGTTCCAATCTGCACTTCCCACTTCTCAAATGGGTTCCCCAGGTGATTCGTGTTTTCTGCGGAAATATAGATCTCATCTCCTGCTTTTACCTGAACTTTCTCTGCATACGCATCAATATCCAGCGCTTCTCCGTTTCTCATAACAGACTCCACATAGCCTCCGTTTACGGCCTGAAAGGTATACGTGCGTTCCTGCGCTGAAGAATCGGCTACCATTACCTGGCTTCCGTTTAACAGACGGTCTGACGGTGCGTCAGCATTATCTGCCGGTTTCGCTACTACTGTGTAGGACGAATTGGGCTCAAGCTTTATAAGCTGTGCTGTCAGCGGACTGCCTGATGGGCTTACCCAGCCGTCCTCACTTCCATCCTGACTGATAACATTTCCATCCATATCAAGAACTGCGTATACTGTATTGACCGCCGCAGGACGGATCACAATCTTCTTTCTGCCCTCTGTTTCGTCATCTGCCGTTGAATAGTTTTTCCCAAGAGCGGGAACGGTCACCCGGGCAGGCTGACTGATAAGGGACGGATCTATCGTATCGGTCAGTATATCTCCCACAATCGGAGCTGCACTTTCTGCCATTTCGTATACATAATAGCTGTCGCAGGGGAAAAGCCCTTCAAAGCGCCAATGGCCAAGCTGCTCTCCTGTCATGACTGCTATAATATGTCCTTCTCTGTCTGTGAGAGCGTACTTGCGGGCTCCATTAGCTCCGCTTATCTGGATCTGTCCCATGCCGTCATTCCCGATGCTTCCGGTTCCGTCCGGGATACACAGGATGCCATCATCCCCTCCCACAGGGGCAAAACGCGCTCTGTATGTCTGGTCTGACAGTATCTGCATATCGGAATCTGTGATCCTGCTGCCGTTTTCATCAAACCAGCCGATAAACATATAATTGCTGTCCGGCATAACCTGGGGCAGTGAAATCCGGGCCCATTGGGTACCCTTTGCGATGTGTACTCTCCTGGTTCCTGAGATAGTGCCATGGTTTCCGCTTTCAAAGCTGATATCACACCACTGTCCTGGATCCTCTGTGAAATCCGCATAAAGCTTTAGATTTCCCGTCAACTCTACCGCTGCATTCAGCGCGTCCCCAACTTTACCTGTGCCGGAGGAATTGGCCTTATACCAGCCGTTAAATATGTAATGTTCTTCTGGAGAAGGAGTGATCCCGTCTGTAAGCTCATCTATGGAGTGAACGCCCAAACGGAAGGAACGGGGGCTGCTGTCCCCTGACAGACTTCCATGTTCGCTGCTGTAGTAGTTTACCCTGCTCCACTGAGTTGTGTCATTCAGATCTTCATTATAGGTGATTGTGACAGTGCCGCCTGTTAAATCTGTCTTAAAATCCAGTGTGGACGCCGTCTGATCCAGGCTGATATCAGTGAAATTTCCATCCCATTCAATATTAGGCGGATAGGTATATCCTGCTTTGCGCTCCACAGGTATAGTCACCGTTTCGGCTGGAGATACTTCCCGTACTTCCGGTTCAGCCAGAATATTGTTATGGTTATCAATCCGATGAATCGTTACACGGGTTACATAGGAAGGATCCATATCGTAGGTATATACTACCGTTACCGGCTGATTAGGCATTTTCCCCGTGAAATTTTTCTGGGTGTCAAATGTACAGCCTGCGGTCCGCGCAGAATAAATTCCTCTTCCCGGAAGGTCATCTATATCTCCGCTTCCCGCTTTTATCTGTGCTCCTGAAAGCGTATATGCCTCAAGCTGCATTGGTGCTGCGGATATCTGCGACTCCGCGGAATAGAGGTGACTTTCCGGGGAATGGATTGCACGGCCCTGTCTGTCCACATATTCCACACGCAGGGCAAACTTTTTGGAGGGATCCGGCTCATATCTGAATGCTGCTGTCAGATCATCGTTCGGCATATTTCCACGGACAGATCGCGTAGATGTATTGAGAGTTGCGGATTCTTCCAGAGTGCCATGGCCGGAGGCATCGTCAAAGCGGCGCACTTTATTATTTTTAATCAGTATGGACGCAATCTTATACCCCGGTATGTTTCTCTTATAGGTTGCAGAAACTGCCGTATCCGCCGTCACTCTGTCCGTCCAGCTTCCGTTATTGAAAAATTCATAGATCTGGCTGTCTCCTATATCAGCCCATGCGCCTGGATCCGTTCCGTCTGTATTGGAATTTCTGTCTGGATTCAGATCCCGGTAATGCATGACAGTAAATGTAAACTGGCTGGATGTATCTCCCTTCCAGCGGGCCTCATACGTTGTAGATGAACGGTACGGAAATCCATAGGGGAGATATGCCATCTTGTTTCCTTCTTCATTGTACCAGCCGTCGAATACATATCCTGGCCAGTGCAGATCCGAATCAAACGCAGGCAGTACCGGTCGGTCGCCGGAACCCAGGTTTTCGACGGCGATTCCATTAAAATCTCCAGATTCTGTCAGCGGATGTCCCGCCTGACCTGTGGCATAGGTAATTCTGTTTTCTGTTCTTGGCACATTTTTGTAGTTGGAATGTGACAGATCCGGTCCTTCCTGGGGATCAAAACGTATTTCTGCCGGATCTCCATAATCCAGCGCATATACGGACGCAGGCGGCGCGGCCATGGTAAAAACCATGGCGGTCGCCAAAAGCTGCGTCAAATATGCCTTTATCTTATTTGTCCGTTTCATAAAACCTCCTACTGCTCTTTTAAGGCCCCGTCAGCTCCGACCAGATACCCGTCCGGCGTCATCTCATTGCTGTACATGGAACCAAGCGGCCTTTGCCGGTTCTGCATATAAACCCATTTTTCGGAGCTGTAATCATATGAGTATGTTGCTGTAGTATTACTTGGTGTGAAGAAGTACCATTTCCCTTCAATTTTCTTCCATCCCACTGCCATCTGGCCTGTAGCCGGATCCAGATAATACCAGTGCTTATCCGCCTCATCATAATGCCAGCCTGTTTTCATTTTTCCCAGCCAGCCGTCTTTCACTGTGTTGCAGTAATACCAGTTCATATGCTCGTCTCTGAACCAGCCGTAATCCATGATTCCGCTTGAATTAAAGTGATACCAGCCGCTCTGATTTACATTGTTGTTGGCATAATCCAGCTTTGCCCATATACCGGTTAAACGTATCCCGCCGTTTAGAACAAACGCCCATTTATCATTGTTTTGATCCAGCAGTACCCAATTTCCGTTTGTTCCGACCTCATAGCTTTTGCTCGTTTCTGCTATATAAGGGGCAGGAACCGAAACCGGTCCAGATCCGACTGTTTTTGATCCCCCTCCGGATCCTCCTTTTGAACTGCCGGATCCTCCATGGCTTCCGCTGCCCCAGCCATCGCCGCCGGATGTACCTCCACTGTTTCCGCCGTTCTGGATCTTGTTATAATGGTCATACCGCTCTTTCAGGATCTTATCAAACGGCTCACAAATTGCGTTTAGATTATCCAGCGCTTCCTGAAGCTCCTCAAGGGTGGCCCCAGGGCCTGTCTTGTCAAACACATCCATTGCTTTTTCAACGGCTTCTTTTATCTTTTCTGTTTCCTTCAATGTCAGAAAATAATCATCAGATTTTCCTACCGCTTCCTTGATCGCATCCTCCAGCTGCTTTCGGATATCATTGATTTCACTGCGGTTATCATCATAAAATGCATATACATAGGTCTTTCTTTTGATTTTCCTGTCTGGTTCAAAGTCTTTCAGGCGGTCTTGCCGATAACTCCATCCAACATAGTTAAATTCTACCCCTTCATGATCGACAAATGTGTCCGTCGGTGTCTCTACCTGGCCATATTCAAAAGAATATGTTCCATCTCCCGGCGCCTCACCCCGACGTACCTTAAAATGATATCTGTATCTGGGGTTTTCTTTATTATTGATGAAATAAACTTTGTATGCCTTTGAATATACGAGCACGTACCGCATACCTGCCTGGGCTGTGAATGAGAAGAGCCCTCCTGTCGTCTCCGGATCGTCAGACATATCTACCAGGTCTACTGTCATATCTGAGCTGTCCGGATCCTCAGAGATGGAAAACAGCTGATAATCCATCATATCCACGTGTTCTCTATCCAGCTGTACATATGTATTAAATGCTGCATCCGATGGCGAGGCAACTCCGGTTTTTCGGCCATTCACATACCGTTCAATATCTACATTTAATCCCCAGGCTCCCTGGTATGCTGACTCATGATTTCTGTCATAATAAGATGACTGTTTCACTGCATTGGACTCAGTAGCCCTGACGGTATTTTTTCTGTATACCACTTTATATGTCACATCTGCATGGTTCACATCCATAAGAACCCGATCCTCATCGGTTGTAAGTTCTTCCTCTAAGTCTCCAATTTCATTTGGATCCAAAGCCATCTCATGTTTATTTCCACCCCGCACCTCATCTATAACAGATGCGTTGCTGGGCGTTGCTGTTCTTTGCTCATAATAAGCGGTCATCACCACATTGGTATCCGGCATGGTAAACGTCACATCTGAATGGGGTATGGTTTCCTCCATTCCAGGCACTGTACCAATGGTTATCTTCCAGTAAAGGAAACGCCGGCCATTTCCATCCATATCCTCAGCGTGGAGCGCTACCTCATCGCCTTTGTGAACCTGATCATATCTGGGTGTATCTAATTCCTCTCCGTTAACTGAATGAACCAGGCCATTGACTGCCTCCGCTACATAACCAGGTATATCCAGCTCTCCTCCCGGATCGGTACTTATGCAGGTTCCGTCTTCCCGTTTACTTTCCGCTGTAATATCTGAAACACCATGTGGTCTTGCTACCACTACATATTCTTCATTATAATTCAGACCTGAGAAGGAAATACCTGCAGGCTGACTTTCCCTGACGGACTGCCAGCCTCCCGTTCCTGTCTCAGGAGCCATGACCACGTTTCCGTCCTTATCCAAAAGAGCATAATCAGAGTCAGTATCAGCGGGCTTAATGACAAGAACGGTCTTTCCTTCATTCTCCTCATCATAAAGTATCTGGTAATTCGTCTCCACAACAGGAACTAATATTTCCGCAGGATCGCTTATAATTCCGGTTACACTGTCAATGGGCTGTCCTGGCTGCGCCTGTGTTGTCCCGGCTGCTTCATATACAAGATACCGCGTTCCTGGATACAGATCTTCAAAATATACCCGTCCGGATATATTTCCCCTCGCAACCTCTAAAATATTGCCGTCCAAATCTGTGATGATATACTGATATCCCCGGATCGTTCCATAGGCAGTCACTTTCCCCTTTCCCTGGGTATCAATTCCGGCCGAAGCATCCGGCACTGTCACATCCGTTCCAAAAACAGCAGGGTCGGGATAGAATCGTATCGTATAGACAGCTCCGTCTGTAAGGCGGTTTTCATTCTCCATTGGCGTATTTTCGTGATACCATCCATCCGTCAGGTAGTTAATTTCAGCTGTATAAGAAGGCAGATCGCCGGCAATTTCACCCCAGGTATGGTCGTATGGGATATGGAGGCTGGATACCTCTCCGCCATCAAGGGAGCCATGCTCTCCTGCTGCAAACTTAATATTGATCCACTGATTTGGATCCTCACCAAAGTATGCAACTACTGTGACAGAATCGGTGAAACGGCTGTCGGCTGTAAGCAGTTTCTCGTCTCCGTCCTTTATTCCGTTTTCGTTATAATCAATAAACCACCCTTCAAAGCGGTAATAGGGAGCAGCTGATGGTTCCGGCGCCAGTTTCCTGTTCAGTATATCATCCCAGGTATAGCTTTCTGAAGCCCCCTCGGCCGTTCCGTCATTTTTCAGGACAGACGTTCTATAAATGCCTGCTGAAAGCTCTGTCACGTCCGCAGATGTTTCATTTCCTCTGCGCAGGGTTCCATGCTCACCTGCTTTATAGGTCAGATCCGCCCACTTTGACCGATCTCTGCTGTATTTATAGGAAACAGACAGTCTGTCATTGGGCATGAAGCCGCTGAAACGATTCTCACCGTCAAAGGTTCCTGCCGATGCGGGATCGGCGTTCCTGGACTGCAGCTGATAGCCATACAGGTTCCTGGCCTCCGCAGTTACGGCGGTATCGGCTGTTATATTTTGGGTATAGGGTCCTGTGATGTTTTTCAGGCGGGTATCCTGGGTATCATTATCAAGGTAGTCGATTCTGTACTCGTAGCCCTCAGTTGTCCCTTCATACAGATAGGTGATTTCCACCGGCTGATTGGGCATGGTTCCTGTAAATTTTCCATTTTCATCAAAGCTGCCCTGTAAAGCGCTGACTAAATTTCCATCTGCAGTATCCCCATTATTTCCGGCAGTAATTCCTGCGGTCAGAAAACGATAGCCATATACGTCCACAGGTACCGACGTGATGGTATCCTCCGGGAACACATTCTGTACCACAGGTGCATGAACCTCTGTACCATTTTCTGTCACATATTTTACTGTAAATGCAGATCTCGCATTTGGATTGCCGCGGTCTACCTGATATCCATATTTTACAGCTGCGTCCTGTCCCGGCATTTTGCCGCTGAATGCGCCCGTACCTCCATCAAAGCGTCCAAAAGGCACAGCTCCCTGTCCGTTCCCATAATCGTATGCAGAGGGGCTCATAGAAGAATCTGCAAGGCTCCATACATATCCGTGTATATTCTTTTTGGCGGACTGGATCTCTGCTTCTACGCTATAGGCATCCTCTGATGTAGTGGACTGAAATATGACAGAGCCATCCTCGTTTGTATAATCTACCGTATAGTCAAACTTCACATTGCTGTCCGGCATGAAAATCGCATAATAAGTAAGGGGATTTTCAGGGAATACCGACGGAAGGCTGTCTATGACCTGTGGATTTTCTCTGTCATTTACTGTACTCCATCCAATGAAACGGTAGCCGTAGCGGCTGATGCTGGGCAAAAGGGCATTGACATTTTCTCCAATAGAACCGGTCAGAGTCTGGGGCTGCGGGGTTCCGCCATTGGCCTCAAACGCAATCGATCCGTTATTTCTGGTATATTCATAGATGATTGTTACATCCTGTCCCGGCATCGTTCCGGTCACCTTGCCAAAATCTGCGGCACCTGTATCTGTCTGTGCAGACAGCGTATTTTCGCCGCCCTGGTCAATCACAACACCTGCAAGTGTGTATCCGGTAATGGCAGAGGGTGGGTTTACCGCAACTGCATCCCCTCCCGCATATGACAGGGATATATGTTCCGGCTCGCCATTTACAGCGCCGCCTGTAGCAGAATCCCGGTATACAAAGGATACGGTATATCCATTTCGCCTTAACACAGTATTTCTTCCGTTCCCCAGACCTGGGGTTCCAGCGCTTGTGTAAACGTTGGGATTTCCATCCCCTCCATCGGCTGTAAAATTATCCGCAAAAGGACACGAATCATCCGTTTTTGGGTAATCGTCGGACGGCACGGCAATCTTTACCTCCTGACCTTCCTCAGAGGCAATTCCGCCTGGTGAGGCGGCGGGAAGCTGCTCAGTTGTAACGCCGATCCGGGATATATCCAAATCATTCTTAACCGTTATATATTTTCCCTGCGCCAGGTATACGTTTGCTTTCTTTCCGGAGGGAGTCACATTATCAGATATCTGATTTCTGTTGCTGACCTCAAATCTGCCTGAGGCATTATAATAAACAGCCCCCTTTCCGGCAGAAATATTTCCGGAAACAGTCCCGAAATTCAAAGAGAGTCCTGCGCTTCCTGTCACATTGACAGCGCTTCCCTGGCTTGACTCACTGCCGCGGCAGTTCGTAATGGCAGAACCGCTGTTAAGCTCCAGTCTGCCGGATGAAACATCAATCAGCGGATCCGAACTCTCCTGATGATTTCCATCCAGAATGATGTCTGTCAGCTTTAGGGAAGGGCCTGATACATGAAACAGCGGGCCCGTGTAGCCATCTGTGCGGCGCAGACTTTTCATATAATCCTCATCCTCATTCTTTGGATTTCCGTCATGATCATAGTCTGTACTGGCAATGGTGATATCCTTCTGAGCGCTGCCGGTCACCTGGATTGCAGATGAAATATCCTGATAATCCATTACATAAATATACCCCTTGTTGTCTCCTATTTTCTCAAGCGCATACTCAATGGTTTTAAAGGGGCTGCTGTAGGTGCCTTCTGCGCTGGCAGTATCCTGTCCGTACTGTTCTGATACATAATAGGAGGTGTCTCTGATTGCAAACGCTACTCTTCTGTGGATCGTCTCATAAGGATGAAGCTGGAATTTCCATGAATAGGCCATTCCTGAATCTGTACCTCTTACTACATTCTCCGCGCTTTCATTAAAAACATTTGTTCCCCAGTTGCTATAATGTCCAATCCATCTGGTATCAGGAGGCGTCACACCCAGACTGCTGTCATTGGTGATACAGTCAAATGTAGTTTTGACATATTGGTTTACCATGTGGAATCCACGGCTATTTTTAGAGATAACAGCAGAATCATCCTCCCGGGTTCCTCCGATCATTACATCTGTTCCGGTTCCCAGCCTGATTTCCCTTCCAGCCGATCCGCCCTGGCCGTTTTTATCATAAACATAGTAATCTACAAATACATATTTATTATCCGGACTTGGGGATACGGCGATCTTTATCTCTATGCCATATGCATCCAGAGTCTGTACCCCGCCGTTTGCAGAGCCTCCGATCATCTGCCTGGCCCCCGTCCCAACCTGAA
Organism: Enterocloster alcoholdehydrogenati; assembly: GCF_013282095.1. Taxonomy (GTDB): domain Bacteria; phylum Bacillota; class Clostridia; order Lachnospirales; family Lachnospiraceae; genus Enterocloster; species Enterocloster alcoholdehydrogenati. The sequence continues at coordinate 33,024 of NZ_BLTJ01000001.1, read as the reverse complement.
AAAAGGTTGCATATCCTCCATTTCTATAAGAAGTTTTAATGCTTGCCTGATCATAGCTTTGCTGTCCCGCCCGCAGGCCTCTGAGGTCAAAACGCCAGGATTTTTCTCTGCTGTCTGCTGTTCCCTGTCCTGTCACATAGTCCTCTTTCCAGGTATATGCAGTTGCCTCACTGGCGCCATTTCCCAGGTCTTGATCTTGCAATTCCGTAGATGCATATGCCAGCATATCGGGCCGCCACAGAGCCATTCCGGTAATCATGCATACAGCCAGAACCATGGCAGTCAGACGCTTATATAATCTATGTATGCTGCTGTTCATTTGTTCATCTCCTTTTTAAAAATTCAGCCGTTCTTCTTCCGACAGCCCGCTGGTATCCGGGGGCGTACCAGGCGCGGCTATGAGGCCTTCTGCAAAATGGTCCTCTGTATTTTCCTTATCATAATGATAGAATCCACTTCCCTCGTTACCATTTCTCCATCTGGGCTTGTCCTCATCTCCACACCAGGCAGCAAAACGATTGCGGATAATCAGAAGGTAGCCTCCGTCTTTGTCCCTTACAACTCTTCTCTTTCCTTCCACTACTTTTCCAGAGGTATCCACAACCTGATAATAGATATCTGATCCGTCTTCTACTTTTACGACGCCGTATCCATATTCCTCATCCGCGTCCAGACGAAGGCCGTTGATATAATACCTATCCTCTTTTTTCTGAAGGTGGTTCCGATTGCCAAAGGCCTTTCCATTGGAGGCAAAGCCAAAATGAAATACTCCGTCATCCAATGCTACTGCAATGTCCTGTCCTGTTTTCATGGAGCCATCATTGAGTTCATCCGGTGAGAACAGATACAGATCTGTTTTTTCAATGCCGTAAATGTTTCCCTCAATAAAATCCTCTGAACTCCAGTTATCCACATCATATTGAGCAACAAATTCCGACTTTCCGTCGAACAGCACAAATCCTGTCTGCATTCTGCCGATCCCGTCAAATGCATAGGAACGTCCGTTGATCCTGCGAATACTGTCCCGATAGACCTGGCCGCTGTTATCTGTATGCCACCAGCTGGCTTCCTGATCATAGTAATCATCCATATCAAGATTTTGTGAAGGGTACATCCAAAACCAGGTGTTTTTCAAAAGCACGCCCCCATCATATCCGGAATAATATCTTGCTGAAACATCACTGCTGGGATTGCTCTTATCTGCATTGTTAATACTGGCCACCTTACTCCACCAGGGAATCATGACGCCGTTCTCATCAAAGCCATACTGTGCGCCATTGATCGTCTTTTGCCTCAGGCGGTCGCCATTGCTTTTCACCTTCTTTGAATGGCTGTCAAAGAAAATCCACATCTTTTCATAATCCATGTAATTCCTTCCTGCCACCTCGCTGTCAAGATCCGATCCCCCGATTCCTTCATCTATATTTCCATAGTCCAGCCACTCATCCGTCAGGAGCCTGCCATCTGCTCTCGCATAATAAACACCTTCAACAAACGGTGCATCTGAATGGTCAATCATATTCCCATCCTCATCAAACCACCCTGACAGCATTTTTCCATTTTCATCAAATATATAAGTGCCGTCTCCAATTTTTCTTTTAAATCCGCTGCTCTTACGCCTGCAGCCCTTTCCGTCCGCGCCGAAATAGTACCATCCTTCTTCAAATTCATCTCCGGCCCCATTGTCGACATTCACAAAAATCCATGCGCTTTGCGCCATCCTCCCTTCATCATCCACATAGTAATTAGAATCCTTGTCCCGGAATATGCAGTGCTTTAAGAGCGTTCCATTTTCAGACAGAAAATACCAGCTATCCTTTGACTTTTTCCAGGTCAGAGTCACTGGCTGACCATCGGGATCATAATAACTCCATTCTCCGTCTGCCGCCTTCCAACCTTCTGCCGCCTGAGCTGTGCCCAAAAATAAAATCGTGGAAAATCCTACAGACAGCGCAAAGGCGGCAGCTGCCGTTATCTTTTTTTTCATACTTTCCCTGCCTTTCTCAAAACTTTAATATCTATAAATAAACCGCCACAGTCACTGAATGCTTTTCGCCCGATTCTTATAGGCAGAAAACATATCTGCATACCGGCGGGTTTTACCAGTCAGACACTCTGTTTCTATTCTTCCCTCAGGAGACGCGCATTTTTGGATATCCCAGGCGCAGCCTCTGTTCATTTTGCTTCTAAGAATGCCTATATCTGTAAATTCAAGAATATTGTATCTATTTTTGAGAAAAAAAAATTGTAGAATACGCTTTCACCATGTATATATCTGCATTTATTTTAAGGGAATAGTAACAATTCAGAATAGGGCCTCTTCTTAAATGCCTTTCGGCACTCCAGAAACATCTTTGGGAAGATGGAAATGTGGATACAGATGCAAAATTATGCTTATAAGCGAGCTTAATGCCTGTTTTCTCGCTTTCCGAACTGTTACAGGGAATTAAAGATTATTGAAGTGAGATATTGGAAAATAAACAGGTTGAATCAAATCAGTCATTCTATCCGGCAGAAAGTATGTTCTTTTTATGGCAAAATAAAAACCCCTTGATTTTACAAGGGGTTTTTACAGCCACTGGCCGGACTCGAACCGGCGACCCACGCATTACGAACGAAAATATTACTCCTAATGCATAATATTTTTATTGTATTTCCATTGTTTTTGAGAGAGTATAATGCCTTTTTGTGTGGCTATTTTAGGTTTAAACTATAAATTTCTTATAGCTTAGTAGTCAAATAGTAGTCAAATCTTAAAATCATTTTGTTAATCCCGGCCACCGCAACGCCCCGTCCTGATCAGGTGTCAGCGTCACCGGATCATTAAGCATCCGCCCCTGATCGTCCATGATATACCACTTACCGTCTATGGTCTGCTGGCCTTTGACCATAGCCCCGTCAGCGCCCAGATAATACCAGTGATCCTGATACTTATACCAGGTATCATACACCATCATTCCTGCTCCGTCAAACCAGTACCACTTTCCATCATCCTGATACCAGTCATTTTTTACTGGTTCCCCTGTATTACCCAGATAGTACCGCCAGCCGCCATCTTCCTGCTGCCAGCCGGCTTTCTTTTCCTTGGCCTGGACAATCGACCAGTCCGGCAGCCCGTAGCCAAGAATTTTCCCATAAGACCGGTTATAAGCCTTCCGGCACACCCCGCCGCCGTTTTCAATCACGCCGGATGCACCGGACGTATTACCCTCAATGGTCTTGATCCGCGTTGCCGTCACCTCTGTAACGATCCCTGTATGATAGGCTCTCTGGCCGTTGGTAAAGAAGATCACTGCCCCAGGCTCCGGCACCGCGGCCCACCGGCCTGCCTTTTTAAACTGATTGACCCCTGTGGGGCAATAATGGTACAGGCTGCCGCCCAGAAGTTTCTTAGCAACCTCCAGACCAAATGCCTGCACAAATACCTCTGATACGAACATGGCGCACCAAGGCTGGGCCTGCAGGTTCTGACCGGTGTGTGTCTTATAGTCCCTGGCAAAGCAAGTGAAATTGCCGCTGCCGGCATTGGCCGTAAAATCATCCAGCTGGGCGTTGCTTTTCTTTTCCAGATAGCCGTCCCAATGGGCGGCCTGATCAATGAGTTTCTTTACTGCGTTTTCCATATGTCTTTGCCTCCAAATAAAAAAGCCCGGTACAAAACCGGACAAAAATCATTTTCAGGTATCTTGCTTTTAAAATCTGCATATGCTATAATGCCAGTAGGCAAAGAGATACAACAGTGCAGCTGTTATGTATGCACCAACAAAAACCCCAGAGCGGCAACTCTGGGGTTTTCTTTACCGTTAGAGGTGGAACAAACCCAGGCTAGTTGTCATCGTCCCCACTATCTAGCCATTTGATGATGTAGTGGCAGGCTACACCACCCAAAATAGTGGTCAAAAGAGATACAACAAATTCTGTCATGCATACACCCCCTTTCCGTTGCCGGATTGGGTATGACAACATAGGCATTATAGCACAGCGGCAGTTATACCGCAATCAAAATATAGGCCCCAGGAATCTCTAGGGGCCTGTCTGCGTTGCGACGTCGCACGACTCTACTTATTCTTTCTTTATTCCCTCTTCTGGGGTATCCACTACCGTTTCAATCTTTTTCTTTATAAAACGTAATACCGGACTTAATACAGGAATTGCCACTCCTGTTGCCTCACAATTCTCCGTAATACTGATCAACTCATTGATTACCAGCCAAGACGCCACCATCGCGGAGAACAGCAGCGGAAACGCCATTTCAATATGTAAGTTGGCTGCTACATAGGAAATCATACAGTCTACTCCGTATCCCACAAAAATCAGTATGTACATCATTACTTTTTTCACAATACCCGCAAATGACTTTTCGCTTGTAATCTTTTCCCCATTCACCTTTGATGCTGCCATCCCCGTAAAGTAGTCAATGATATTGCAGGGGATCAGCAAAGCTAACGGGATTGCCAGCACTCCAAAGAAACTGAAAAACGCTCCGATAGCTGCACTTATTGTGTATTCAATTGCTTTAGCTTTCATCTTATACCTCTCATTCTTATTTTTCAGGATTTTCTTTCAGCCATTTTTCTGTTTTCTTACGCCAGAATTTAGGTACATCTTCTAACGTGATCTCTCCTGCCCGGATCTGTGTTCCATAAAAAGCTCCCATTATGCCTCACCTCCCTCTGCAAACGCTCCAACCGTTTCTCCCAGATCTCCGATAGCGCCATCCTGAATCTTCTGACCAGTCTCAACGCTGTCCAGACGCTTTTCTATCGCGCTTTTTTCCCGCAGATTGTATGTAGTGGTTACGGCTCCATCTGCATCCACTGTGGACGTTTCAGATACCAGCATAAGATTTGTATACGTTCCAACTGTCAGCCCGCTTCCGTTCTTGATCTGTACCTCTGCCAGGTTCTCCTCGGTCAGTTTCTGCCAGACCTGCAGCATGGCCGTTCTGTCAGCTGCTGCTACCTGGATCGCTGCAAGAGATGCACCCGCCTCCAATTCCACTGTGGTTCCATCCTTTAAAATCATTGTGTCTTTCATTTCATAGTCCTTTCCGCCTCTTTATCAAGGCATAAAAATAGGCCCTTAAATGGGCTGGTTTACGGGTTATCTTCCTTCACAAAATAATCATTTGCTAATTAACGAGAATCAGATATTATTCTTGTGTTACATTGATTTTATAGGTGTTCCCATGTGCATACCACCGAAGAAATCCATCTTCATGTAGATACAAGGTTCCATTGATTTGTCCATTGTTTATCAGATCTATCGCTGCTCTACTATATGGATTTATGTCTGTTCGGGCTGTTATCTGAAATGTTCCCTTGGAAGTACCAGTTGAACCAGAAATTATTTGAAGGGCAGGGATAGAATCCGAAATTATCTTTTGGGCCTGCGTAAAACTGTTTTCTTTATCTAATGCTGCATACTGTTTTGGAATATCAGACATATTGCTATTTTGTTGAGTGATCTGATCCTGGAGATTCTTGCCAAAAGCAGCATCAAGTGGATACTTTCCCGGTTCGTTGCACAAGCCATTATTTACAAGCTGGCCAGCATGAAGGATAAATGACATTCCAGCTTTAAAGTTCTTGTAAAATGTAATAGGATTCATTTTACTGACTACCTTCTCAAGGAATGCTGGAAAGCTTGTAATCCCTTCTACCGTTCCACTATCGTCAAATTCCGGTTTATACAGACCTTGAATTCCTTCTTCCATATTGTTCAAATGTTCCGCATCAATATCTGGTTCTGAATCATTCACCCAATGTGTAGGTATATATTCCTTCTCTGCCATGTTTTCTCTCCTTACTTTTTACACTTCAACTCTCGTAATGTCAGATTGGCAATCGCTATACTTGACGTAGTACGCATACTAAGCGATATGTATAGGTACCTGCTTCCTGTAACTGATGCCACATTAAGCGTACGGTTGCTGACATTGCCATTTGTGTCTGGTATTTCACGCTGCCAGTAAGTTCCAAGTCCTTCGTGATAAGTTTTTCCAGAGCCACTATCAGCCCTTCTATAAATATACTCCGTTTCATATCCTGTCGCTGCCAGAATCGAACATCCACCTGTTGCATTATCCAGAGAATACCGCAATTCAATCTCATTGATTTCGTCAAAATTCAATGGCCTGTTAAAAACGATTGCCGTTGTTACATAACGTGTATCCAGCGGATTTTCAAGATGCAGATTATCGCGTCCGAACGTCACATCTCCCACATAATATTCTCCGGCTTTTCTTCCAAATGCAGGAAAAGAGTTTATCGATTGGCCAGGAGCAAATACGCCATTATAATATGGAACCATAGGATCGTTGTTCTCATACCCTTCATAAGCTCCGATAATTGTGTAGTCACCAAGTTTTATAACTGCCCCCTTTTTTATATTAAAGGCATTTAGATTTGGTAGCCCTGCTATGACTACATCTTCTATCATATATTTATCCTTTGTCTCTACTGTCTGCTGCTCGCCGCTAGGAATTATATATTGCTGTCCCATGGTCGGAATGTTTTGCACAATCCTGCTGCCTGCGGCATAGTAGCCTGCTGCCGACTGATACTCCCCGTTAATTGTCAAGACATGATCAGCGGCATCAATGATCGGCATGGTGCCTATCTGTTCTTCATCGCTGCCCTGTCCAATAAAAGTTTTGCCCTTTTTTACATACCCTGGCTTAGCCGTCAATCCACGGATGTCTAAAGCCGCACCTGTATTCTTTATTATACACTCCACCAGTTTTCACCACCTAATCTACGAAGCCTTCAAATTTTCCCGTATACGGACCTATCTGCACACCTTTTTTTATTACATCTTCCGATATTCCCTGTATAGCAGCTATGACCACATTTCCAGTCATATATGCCCCTTTCACTCCTGCCTTTAGCCCATTGATTGTTGGAACTATATATTGTGGTCCAATTACCGGAATTTCCTGCGTCACTTTCACAGAGCTGGCGTGGCCTTCCGGGATCGTATAGGTCCCATTGATGGGAAGTTCTGCTTGAACTGTACCATTTTCTACCATACTGCCAACTGCTGCATTCTCACTTTCATTTCCTACAAAAATATACGGAGGCAGAACATCTTCCCTTTTTGCAGTTAAGATTTCATTGTTAAAAGCACTTCCGTTATATACCCGGCACTCTGCCATAATTTATACCCCCTTTATCATGATTGAAAAATCTACAGTGGGCCTTGAACCATAGCAATACAGCATTATAGTTCCTTCTCCACTCACAGCACGATCCACATACCCAAACGCCTTTTTTCTGTTTTTGGCCACATCTACAGACGGAGAATCCCCAAGCCAGGGCCCCCCGACCGACGGGCTATCCTCTGCCGTAATCCCTGGAACAGATATTTTTTGCGAATATGGAACAGATTGACTCCAATTATTGGCAGGTACATTTATCACACTCTGCCCCTTTAGTTCTGCATCCAGATCTTCGATCTGTTTTTTTGTTGTTTTTATTTTCTCATTTGCATCATTGATCGCTTTGTTTGTTACATTGATATCATTAGAAGAAAATATATCCCCTTCCTCTGCATAGTCCGTTACATCGTCAAAGCTGATAGTACCATCTTCATTCTCGATCATCCGGTATTTGCGGCGTCCTGAAAATTTATCATCTCTGTAAGTAGTCTTTAAACTCATATGTTTATGCTCCTGTTTCCAAATGTACGTTTTCCCAAATGAAAGGATAATCTATATGGACCAGGAAATGATTTTTCAATCAAATCTCCTATATCAAATATAATCTTTTCAATAAAATTCGCCTGATAAACAGACGCAAACGTGATTTTCTCTGGGGTCTGCGGGGTACTGGGAAGCGTATAGTAAGCCTCCCGAATTGTTATAAGATTAGTTCGCAGCCGATCCATTTCCCTATCTGTTCGTTGGTTTTCGGGTTTCCAGTTAAGTTTGTTATCTGTAACATTCCTGTATCCATATTTGTTTAACACATAAGAAACCCATTTGATCGCTGACTCAATACGATTTAAATCCCTGTAATCAATATACGCTTTGTCTGTCAGTTCCTGTACATCTGCCGCCACACGGTCAAAAATCAGCGCATCCAGATATTTACTCATGTATTACCACCTCCGCCCGGATTTCTTTTATTCCAAACTGATATGATATGCTTTCGATCGTTCCTTCCCTCTGTCCATCATATGCAGTATCAACACCTACTACTTGTCCCAGCATCTTATTTGACAAAAGTACGTCACCCCTTACGTTTTCAGCACGCTGGTAATATTCATACACACGGTTCAGAACTTCTTTTGCATTGCCTGTATGTACCAGAGTAGCACTTAACACCTCTTTTACATTTTTATTGAACACAATAGCAGGGTTCTCTTTTAAAAGCGATGTCGTCAAGTGCGTATATTTTTTGCCCCTAAGAATCACTGTCTCCCCTGTGCCTTTAATCACGGCATAGTTATCGCCATGCTTAACCAGTTCTCCGCCAGTAACCGACAAATCATAATGCGGTTCTGAAAAAATAACTTCCGCTGTACCATTTAACACATCATTATAAAGTTCTTCTGTCTCCTCTGATGGCTGGTATGTATGCACAGAAATCCTTATACCTGTAACTACATCGCTGTGTTCCAGCGTCAAACCATCAAATGCATCTGCCTGGGTAAATGTCCCTGACAATTCCGTTTGATGCGAATAAATCATGACCCCATCATAATTACTCGTATCTACCACTGCCCCAATCGCAAAGGCAACCTGTACCAGAGCGTTTCGTTTCGTTGTATATGGGATGTGTCCGAACAATGGAATATCTGACAACGTATCATCCAGAAGATAGCCAAAATCTTCCCCGTCAAATATCTGCCCGATCACCACTGCCGCTGTCTGTCCGGTGTAAATCCCTCCAGTAAATTCATTTCCATCCAGCACGCCAATAGCATCATGACTGTCCATCTGGTAGTCTGTCCGGTTTTTTCTGGCACCGTTTTTCAGATAAAAGTTTCCGATCCTCTGCCCGTTAAAATACACCGCAAGTTTCTGTTTCTTTTGAAAGTCAAACGGTATATTGGTTTCTGTCCGTACCGTAAAATTCAGTGTATTGACACTGATATTTTCGCTGATTGCGTTGACTTCCTGTAAGCAGGAGGTTGTTAATAGTTCATCGGAAAAGAAATCACGGTATATCCCATAATCAATCCTTGTAATAAATACCGGACGAAATGGTTGTGATGTTTCGTAAAACGTAATCACAATTTTATCGTACAGCTGCACATAATTACTGCAAAAGTACCGTACTGCATCCGGCATAAATTCCATGTCGGACAGCAGTTTGCCTTCCGAATACCATTTAACCCTCAGCTTTGTACAGTAATCGCCTGACATCATATTAAACGTCAACAGAAGGCCAACACTTGTAAATTTTTGGCTAAACATTACGGTAAGTTCTGGGGATTTGGTCACCTGTCGCAATGTACTGGATGGAAATACAAACAGGCCTGGTTTGAGCTTTTTGCTTGGGCGCACGCCTGCAGAATTTATTATCTTTGCCAGACGGCCGTTTTCATCTGACACCTCATCCGATATATACCCGTAATTTTCTGCATCATCAGGAAAATTGACATACTTACCATTCATCAACGCAAATCTCGGAAGGCACAAGGAGTACCCTGGATAGATCAGGTCATCTCTTTTAAGTTCTGGAAATGCCTTCTGGACGACTGTCTTTTGCGGCACCAGCCCATTGCCTGGATACAGCCCCTTCCGCGGGCGCAGGCCGGACTGGATCACCTGAGGGCTGCTGTGCTCTTTTGCGTATGGCGCCACATCGTCATATACAATCTTTAACCCTTCTGTATTTTCTGCCGCGTCTGAGCGGATTGACTCTTTCAGGAACATCTCTCATGGCCTCCTCTGTGGTTCCATGGCTACAAAGTATATGGACAACCCGCTCCACAGGTTTTTCCCTTTGATCCGTTTCATTTTATCTTTCCCCTGTGTCACATAGGCTTCAAATGTTAGATTCCTCTGCGCGTAAGGAAATGTCATCTGATGGGATCTGACAGGAGCGGATATGATTTCATAAAATGTATCATAGTCATCCCTATATCCCGGATAAGGTTCAATCTCCAGCGTGTAATTATAAAAAGTACCGGCCACTTCCCGATACATACCGTAGTTTTGAAGTCGTCCTGAGTTCTTCGTATCCGTTACCGAGAATCCCCTTTCGAGACTCATTACATTCACCCTAAGTTCTACGCCATCTATAGAAAATATCGTTTCGGTCATGCTTGCCCTTCCACCACCATTCTCACACCAACGCGTTGTTTCTCCTGATTATTAAATTTATAAACCAACTGTCCAAACTTTGTCCCATCTATAATCAAGTCTGCCCGCAGTGTGTTATTTCCACCGACTCCACCCATTTCCTCGATTGCTTCTTTAAAAGCCTGTTTCATGGCAGGGATCGGACTGACAATCTCTGTATCACGGTTATTATCTCCCAATATAGCCGCAAATTCTCCCGCACGCGGAGGTACTACCGTGCCTGTAGCCAAACGGGGGATTCCGTGTAGTGACAGTTCATAAGCTGATACAGGATAGCCGTTTCTGCCTCTGGACCCACTATTGGAATATCCAGACGACGCGGCACGCTTACCTGCGTTGATAGCTATTACAGCGGCAGCAACTCCAGCTGCGATAGAGGCTGCCATCACGGCTGCTCCAGCTGGGCCAGATAACGCTCCCAGAGCAACTGCCAGAATTCCCGCGGCGGATGCCAGCGCCAGTACACCGGTAATAACTTTCTCTGTTGGAGTCATAGAGTCCCAATTCAGAGCCAATACAGAAATTAAAGAAATAATACTGGATATAGCAAGTGTCAAAGGGCTTATACTTGATACAGTCCGAGATAACATAACGATCACCTGTTCGCCAATTGTTATGAAACCGCCCAGTCCACTTATGAGTTTAGCTATCCCTGTAACAAATTCCGTGATTTTCCATGCCGCAAAAAACGCCAACACCGCCAACGTTATATTGGCTACCAAGGTCTGATTCTGTGAAATCCAATCAGAGAATCTTGTAAGCCATTCTACCAGTTTTTCAAGGGCTGCTATGATAAGCTGCCCCGTCCACTGTCCAAGCGGCTGCAGGAATTCATCCCATAACCATAATGCCAATGGTTTCAGCGCATTCAAAATTGAGGACAGTACCTTTAAAGCTGCCGATATCAAATCAAAAGCGGCGGGCACGGCATTCTCCAATCCCCACTTTGCCAGCGGGAGAAGCACGTCACTGAGAAACCACAAAAGCAACTCACCTATTGCATTCACTATGGGGCGCATATTCACTAATACCCCATCAAAGGACACAAGGAGCGGAGAAAAATCAAGGGTCGCCGACCATGTTCTAATTTCCCCTGTTGCATCACGAAAAAATCCAGTTACCTCCAGCAAAAGATCGCCCAGATGGCGCATGATAAGCAGGCCTGTATTCCCACTTGTCCATGCCTCATCAAATCCCTGTGCCAAGTTCCCAACTGTATATAAGAGATTGGAAATAGAAATCAGAACGTCATCCGTTACAGCCTTCCCGTAGCCCTCTTTTTCCCACACAGTCATAAATGTACTGCCTACATCGCTGCCCAACTTTTTTAGCTGGTTAAGGGCAAATTCTGCTGCGTCCATAACTGCAGATCCGTTTTCATCCCAGGACTGCTGCATAGGGTCAAAAAGCCCGGAAAGGATTTCCTTTACCCTATCCGCAAATTTTACGATATCCGTTTCAATCTCTACAGTTTCAAACATCTGATCCGGTGTTGGAGGTTTGTATGTTTCTGCTGACTGAGCATCACTTCCCTGTGCCTGTATCAGATCATCAAATGCAAATGTCAGTTTTTTAGTTGCCTTTTCCTTCTCTTTTAATTCATCATTGGATTCTTTTAAAGAGGCTGCATAATCTTCCTCCACATCCACAGCCTTTACAAAGGTACTTTTTCCTGTCAGGGCAGCGATAAACTGCCCTGCATAGGTCGCCCCCATAGATAACAGATCAATAATCTGCTTTAATGCGGGGGCTGCCACCTGTAATGCCGGCGCAAATGCCGTTGCAAAGCTGTTTTTAAGCCTCGTATTAGCTGACATAAGCAGGGATGCGCTTTTATTGGTCTCGTCTGAGTACCGGGCCAGATTCTGGAAACCTTCTTTTATCTGATTCTCGATCATGCTTATAGAACGAAAAACCAGTGAAAAAATAATGGAACGCCCCAGGGTATTTAATCCTTTCCCAGTGCTTTTTGCGGACTTTCCCGCTTTATTTAGGGAATTTCTCATTTGATTTGCGGATTTGTCGACCCGTTTCTGCCCCTGATCTGCGTTCAAAAGAGAACTTTTATATTTCTCTGCCGCTTTTTTAGCCAACATCAGTCCCCTGTATGCCTTATCATACTCTGCATCTCCCAGACCAAGCCCTTTTCGCTCTGCATAATACAGTTTTTCTTGATAGTGGTCTAACTCATCCTGCAGTGTACGGAACTTAAAATCTGTACTGCCAATAGATTCTCCAACGCGGTTAAAAAGCGCAGAAATATTTCCGGGAAAATGTTTGAAAGCATTAACCGCCAAAAACACAGTATCCTTAAAACTGGACACACTTTTTTCTTCCTTCTGTGTTTCGGCAGTGACCGCAGTTGATGCCTGCCGCGCTGCCTCTTCCAGTTCCTTATTTTTAGCAATCATAACATCTACATCATTTCCATAGATATCATACCGTTTTCCATTGTCTGGTGTTGCCAATACAGACGCATTGTTGTTCGTGATGGTTCCTGAAAATACTGACGCTTTCTCTTTCCTGAGCCGCTCCATCTCGTCTGCTGCCTTTTTGGCAGCTTCTGCCATGCCGTCTACTTTACGGGAGGTTGCAGACACTGCAGTCCCTGAATCTGAAAACGTTTTGTCCAATTTTGCAGATAAACTGTCTACCAACGCAGAAAGCCTATCTACCGCCTTTTCCAGACTGGAAGTTTCAAAACCAGAGGTATCAATCTTCGTGTCAAATATTAAGCTGCCATCTGATGCCATGCTCTCACCTCATTTCCGGGTATAAAAATAAGACGCCTTTCGACGCCTACCCCAATAGCCTATTCCAATAGTCAATTTCTGCCTGTTCCTCTTTTGTGTGTTTACGTTTCAAATCACACTGTCTTTTATTATTCCGGTAAAATTCCTGCTCCCATTTTTCCAGTTTCTTTCCCTTTGCTCTTTTCTGGCGAATGCCAAGAACCGTAGAAAACGTTCCTTCTTCTATTTCCATAAAATATCCCATAAATGTCCACCAATGGACGTATTCTTTCCCCCTTACCTCACATCCGGCAACTTTGTTTACTGCCGGAAATATGATCGCCTCATCTTGCTCCCAATCCATTACTTTTACCGCACTTTTTTTATCCTCTTCCTGCTGTCCACAGTCCAGAAACCACAGCGCCTGCTTGATAGCTTCTGGAAAAGCGTCTGGGGGGATACAGTTTAAGTCCCCATACAGTATGGTCAGCATCACTTCATACTGTTCATCCAAATATAATTCTGGATCATTAAACGCCTGCATGATAACGAGGATATCACGGAAATCGGTTCTGATATCAAGAACACTGCCTGACACAGTTAAGGACGTCGGCAGCCTGCCTATCATTTTGAATATCCTCCAGTATATTTTTTCACACGCGCCTGACTGGCGGCATTAAATTCAGCAATCTCGTTTTTGATAATCGACATCATGGAGAGCATAAAGGCTTCAAAAAGGAACATCTTTTCCTTCCCCACAGTACATAAAGGGGACTGTCCAGCAAACACAGTGTCATAAACGTCTGCATTAAATATATAGTTCAGTTCCTTCCGCATCATAGAATTAAATGATCGTAAAGCGTCTGACGATTCTTCTGATCCATCTACAGGCGTTCCGTCTGGATTTAATGGGATTCTTTTAATTTGCTCCTGATATTCTGCTATATGTTTCTGCGCCTCTTCTGATCGGATGAGCAAGTTCAGATCTCCTGGATTGATACGAATCACCCTTGCCTCGTCCCCATTGATAGAAAATGTTTTTATTCCCTCATCAAAATTGATACTCTGCATCCTTTACCTTCTCCCCTTCATTCCTTTCCATCCTCTGTAAACGTCTTAGTTGCTAATGCAAACAGTCCCTTGACCCGATTCCCGGTATGATGTACATTAAATGGAATCTGGTATCCGGTTGTATCACCTCCATAGCTGGAAACCTCAATAATAGCATCTTCCTTATACGCAACATAAGAACCGGTCTTGGTCTCATGCTCTTCCCAAAGATGTACCTCTACTACAGAGGTTTTCAGATCATCCAGGGTCTGACGCTCATCAATAATGGTCTGCAAACGCCCAAACAAAGGATCCCCAATCTCTGCATAATACGGCTCGGCGGATGCCTGGGGCTGATAGCTGTCCAGATTTACGGATGTTTCCCCCCAGATATTACTTTTGGTGTCTACATTGGCATTCATTTCCACGTTAAACTCTTCCAGGTCCTTGCCTAAGCGGACATATTTCGCCGTACCCCCGGAAGCTGCCGGCGCTGCCGCATCAATATAGTGTGCCATGAATTTACGCTTGATTTTCCCTGTTACTGTTCCTGGCATTTAAAATTCCTCGCTTTCTATTTTGTACTGGGCGTAGATCTGAAGCTGATACATTACGCCGCTGTCAATGGTTTCACCCATCAGTCCCATGCTCATTGCATTGGCTGTGCTTGCCTTTAAAAAAGTTCCCTTTAACTCCTGTTCTCCGGCCTGAAATGTCAGTTCATCCCCGGACGGCAGCCGCTCCAGCCAGAGCGACAGTTCCAGAAGGAAGTTACTGTTTGCCAGCCGGTTATAATCCGTAAAGGACTGGCCGACCGCATACATAACAAATTTATGCTGCCAGATCTGATTCCCCAGCACATCCTCTTTTACCAGGCTGTCCCCGTTGCTGGACAACCCATAGTTAACCGGCTCCGGCTCCGTAAAATCAATATGGATCCCATCCCCGGCCAGAAACTCAGATATCTTTGGGTACTCCGTCAATGTCTGGCGCATATAATCTATGATTGTCATTAGTTTCCCCTCCTGTCTGCCAGAGCCTGTGCCGCCCGGAGGATATCATCCTTGTGGTCTGCTTTCATCCGCTCAAACCACTTCTTCCCCCTCATAGGGGCCCCGGCGTAGGTCAGTTCTTTACCTGTAGGCTCTTTAATCTCATTCTTTTTTGCCCAGGCGCTGCCTGTACTGGGAGACACATACAGGACGCCCTCATAGAGGTAATGGGCATATGGCCCAGGGATATCAATCTGCCCGGATCCGATCACTGTTGCCATAACCATCATGTGCTCCAGCTCTCCCGCCTGTCTGCGGGGCATATATGGGGCCATGTACCTCATGCACTCGCTGTCTACCAGCTTTTGCACTGGCCCTCCTTCCTGTAACCCACGGGCTCTCAGAAGATCCTTCGGAGGCTTCATTTCAAATTTAATTTCCATATCTGCCTCCTTACTTGCAGGACAGTTCATAATGCCATACGGATTCGCTGCCATACAGCCTTTCATCCACAGTAGTAACCGTCACATAGTGATAAGCAGCCTTTAAGGCTGCCAATGATTTCGACAAGGTCTCTTGGCTGTCGCAGTCAATCTCATCCAAGACAACACCTTTAACAGCCAGATCCTTGCCTCTGGTAAATCGCAGAGAGCTGTCCAGATTCTCATAGGGGATTACCAACAGGACAGAGGCTGCATCCCTCTGCCCTGTCTTAAGAAATGTGGACTGCTGCACATCCTCCCAATACACTCCCTCAATGGGAACACGGGTATAATGTACATCCTTGCCCTCTTTGCTGTACAAATACAGCGTTACGTCTGCGTTGGTATACATATCACACCCCCTGATAACACAGGCCGGTATTTCCAAGCCATTTCATCACGATGGCCCTCTGTTCTCTGGTAAACGCAGAATTGCTTTCTCCAGTAGTTCCGAAGCTGACAGAATAAGTTCCTACCTTCTCTGACGTTTTCCCTCCAGCATCTTTCCTCTGCTTTTCCCTGGCATACTCTGTTTCTGCCAGTTCGCAGCAGCACAGACGCGCTGCCTCTGGAATCTTGGCCGCATTCTCCAGACGGCCGAACGTATAGTGGTCAATGATCTGGCTGGCCTGACGGGCATAAAAGTCAAAACCGGCGCTGATGGCCGGCTTACGCCCCAGCAGGTATCGGTCCGTATAAAATCCTTCATCTGCATAACTCATCAGCACCATGGCTCCTTTCTACGCATTGGGGATCAGAGTGATCGCCTTAGGTACCGCAGCCTTGTCTACAGTTACGGTCTCCGTGATCGTGCCATACCCATTCTTTTTGATCTTTGCCGGATAAGTACCTGGACGCAAATAGAACTCTGCCACGCCGGCGGCGTTGGTTTTCAGTCGGGAACCATTCACATCCACAATAGCGCCTTCAACGGCCTTAGGCTCGCTGTTGTTATCCTTGACTGTAAAAGTAACCTTCTGGGTGGTTACTGCAGTTGCAGGCTCCAGATATGCAAACGGGCAGCCCACGCGGTCCTCATCCATACGGGTTGCAGGGTTCGGCAGCGCCCAGCCCATACGGAACACGATTCGCAGCGCTACCATGTCCTGCTGGGCCAGGTTGTAAACGATCTCCTTTGTGGTTGGATCCTGGATCACGCCCTGATCAATGATTTTAACAGTTACATCCTGACGGATTGCATATACAGCCTGCTTGAAATCTCCGACGATCAACTGTGCAATTTTTCCATCATAAGATCCATTTTGTGGGAAGTACATCGGAGCTCCATCAAGAGCATAGTTCGTAGTTCCCTGCATATCTGCCTTAAAAATCGGCATTCCGTCTGTGGACTTAATGCCTCTCAGCTTTGCCCGCATTCCCATGGATGCCAAGGCTCCGGTCACCATATACCCATCCTCTTCTACCTTGGAAATCACGCCCCCCTCGCCAAGCAGAAGCGTGTAATAGTCTGAATTGGATCCCGATGCCACATTATTTCCTGCCTGGCGGGCCAGGGTAATAATATCATTCTGCCATGCTGCTGGGCGATTCGTGCCAAAGATAACCGCGGAGTCCACAGCCTTTCCGATAGCCTCATTCACTCTTGGGGTAATTTCTCCAAAAATATCAAACTCTGCATCGTCTGCAACCGCTTCAGGGATCGGTACAATAACAGCCAGCTCAGCGGCATTGATGTACACATTATCCCATGCCTGCTTACTGGTCTGCTTCATGCCAGTATCGCCATCTACCCAATGTGCATCGGGCAGAAAATCCAGTACACGGATACGGGTCTGGTTGCTTGTCATATTGGGCAGCTTGCGTGCCAAAGACATAAATACGGACTGTTTTGGTGCGTCCTGAAAAATCGTAGAAACTACCTGCTCCCGGATAATAGCCTCTGTATCGGCTCTGTTCGTAATATGTACTGCCATATTGTTTCCTCCTTATTCTCTTCCTAAAATGCTTCTTAATGCTGCATTGGCTCTGGCTTTTGTGTCCTCTGCTGCCGCACCGCCCGGACCAGGCGTAGTGGAAACCACTCTGGGGATATTGATATCCTGAAACAGATAAGCATTATCCTTCTTTACAACATCCAGAGCTGCCTTAATATCTGCCTCCTGGTTCTTGCTGGCCTTCAGCTTTTCGACATCCAGGAACGGCATGACAGCCTTCAGATCACGCGGCTTAAAGCCCTCTGCTGTTGTCTTCAGAAGGTCATTGAAATCCCTGTCTGCAATCTGTTTCTGGTACTCAGTTTCTTTTACCGCCAGATCAGAAGTCAACTGGGTAATCTTTCCCTGGAGTTCCTGCACATTTACGCCCTCAAAACTTTTAAGTGTAGCCTGAGCTGCCGCAAGCTGCGCCTTATAATTGTCGCGGTCCTGCTTGACTCCATTCAGCTCTCTGCCATACTCGGCCATAACATAATCGATCTGCTCCTGTGTCAGACCTTTTGCCTGTAAATCTTCTGTTTTCATTTCATATTTCCTTTCTTTCCATGATTCGCCGTTAGGTTATTTATAGGTGTGTAACCATCCACCAAACGAAAGACTGTTTTAGGTCTCATCATCTGACCGGAAAAAGGCATAAAAATAACACCCAGGCCCCGCCTGCGTGCTTATGACTAATTCTATGACTTGCTATGACTTATTCGATTTTTCCACACCTCACGCACCGCCGCACATACCCGCCAGCCTCCCGGCTCCAATGCTTACGGTACCTGTGCCTGCATCTGCGCTGTCTCCACCATGTAATCAGTCCCATGAGCTCACCTCCCATCACTCAACCAGTTTCCAGCCTGCCGGGTACGCATCCGGCCCCCATACACAGCCGTCCATCTGGCAGATATACCGCTTGCCGTCCGCGTAAGTCATCTTATCGCCTGTGCTATAAGCGTCATGTGCCCCGGTGGGCTGTACCCATGCGGGGTACTCCTCCGTCTCCGGCGGGGTGACGCTGCCGCCTTCCAGCTTGGCGATCCGGGCCGTCAGGCTGAGGATTGTCTTTCCCATCTCAGTCATGTTGGTGTACAGGGTGTCGATCTGTTTCTGCAATGGGGCATAACTGTTTTCCGGGTCGGCGCGGGTACGGGCCAGATCAACCAGCTCCGTGCGCTCCTCATCCGTGAGGGCGCCTTGAAGCCAGATGGTATCGATCTTTTTCAGAATATCCGTCAGTTCATAGCTGCCCGACTGGATTACGTTTCTTATAATCTCATGCATTATGTACCTCCTACTGCATCTAAAATGGTCTTATTAAGGGCCGCAAATTTGTTGTCGATATAGGTCTTGGTATCAGCGGTATAGGTTGTCTCCATATGGCACCCCGCGTCATTGCTCACAACCGTAGTCGGGCTGTACGTCCGAAGGGCCTTGTAGGCGGCGATCTCTTCCGGGGTGAGGCCGCGTTCGATGGGGGTATCCAAATAGGTCATTACTTTCATTGGATTTTCTGCGAGGAACGCTTTCCAGTTGGCAAGTCCTTTATCTTCAAGACTTTCATCATAAAAACGATTACTGACGGTATATAATATTGAATTACCAACCCCCAGCCATATGGATTCGATAATCTCGGTATTTTCCGAAACAGTAAACATATTGCAAAATCCAGCTCGTCTACTGTCAGAGAATGGCAGGATACCATCAATCATATATCCTTTAAATCTGGACGATGAATAGATACGCCAATCCTCACTCCCATCAAATACCTTCTGCCATCTTCTCTCGATATATTTCTCTCTTTCCAGATCGATCTCGTCGCATACCCACTGCTGGCCCTTGGCATCTGTATAGTTGCCGCCGGATGATACCGGAATCCCCGGAAGGCCGTTTGGGGCGGATAGCGTAAGGGACTGGGAGGTGCGGTAGGATTCATAGGTTTTTACATCACCAACGGCAAGCATATATTCTAGTCCAGACGTCTGTGTGAGTAAATCGTAAAAACCTTTAACAGGCTTACTTCCTATAGATTTGCAAACCTTGGTTTGTCCTTTATCAATACTAAACCAGACATTTGAATCATCGGTTCCGATAAATTTAATATTGCCACCATTTGATGCTTTTCCATTCGTCATAAGAGTAACTACCGTGTTTGCTTCCAACGGAGATTCGCAAAAAACATTGTAATTGTTGGGTTTTAACAGATTACTGCCAGCTACCAATACCTCAATACTACCGCTCTCCCCCGCCGTCTCCATCTCCTGCGGAGTTTCCGGGCTTGGCGTTCCCTTCTGATCCGTCCGCCCAAACACCCGCAGCCCCTTAAACGCCCGGCCCTCGGCGGCGTCCTTGATGGTGATGTCTGTGCCAGTGGCAGTAATCTTGATCCCCGGTGCCAGATCAGTTATGCCTTCTGCCAAACCAGCTATGTCGGCCTTATTCTGGTTGATCTGCTCCCGATCGGCCTCAACACCTGCCGCCGCTTCCTGCACTCGCTGTACTTGCTTATCGCCTTCCGCAGTGACTGCCTGTACTGCTGTTGTTTTGGCTGTCTCTACCGCATTTGACGCACCCTGCCCGGCTGTCTTAATAGCATCTACCTGGGCCTTGCCCGCAGCATTAACATCTGATACTGCCTTCCCGGCTGTATCTACAAAACCTGCTGTTGTCTGCTCAACTTCTGTCTTGTCCGCTGCCACGTCCTCACGCATCTGCTGTACTGCCTGCCGGGCGCTTGCAACCTCCTGCCGGTCTGCCTCCGTGTCTGCGGCATACTGTCTGGCCCCATCCTCTGCCGCCTCTGCGCCCGTTTGGGCCTGTCCTGCGGCTGTCTCTGATAACTTGGCCGCCTCTGCCGACAGGGCCGCTTCTGAGGCCGCCTGCTGCACCTGAGAGAGCATACCGGCTACTGCCTGTTTGTCCTGTGCCACGGTATCAGCGTTAATCTCCGCCTGATCTGCCAGCCCCTGGACGGTTTCCAGATGTTTCCCCGCCTGCGTGGCTGCCTCCCTGGCCTCACCCGCGGAGGATACTGCCTCCTTTCCCGCGTCCTCTGCCCTCTTGGCGGCCTCATTGACAGCCTCGATGGCCTGACGGAAGATCTCCCCATCTTCTGGAGCCTCAAAAGCCTCTGGCATGGGTCTTGCCCTGACCTGTATCTTGATCCGCTTGATCGTTTCACCAGATACCTGATCTGCCAGGTACACCCACGCATAGATCTGATAGTCCTTAGAGTTTCCGGCTCCTTCTAACATACTGTCCGGGATCGGGACAGTTGTTATCCCATCCTGCGTTACTCCCACACGGGTCACAGCTTCGCCGCCGGTTTCCTGTAGTGCGAAGTGAATCTCAACCGCCGCCGGAAGATTTAGGCCCTGGATCCGCAGTTCCTGCCCGTAATCCCACTGCCACACGCCGTAAACCTGGGCGTAATCGTTATTCTCTGTAAATACTGCTGTAATCATCGGTTTCACCTCCCTGTTGCGACGTCGCACAACCTAAAAATGCATACAAAAAAACCACCGGCCATTACTGACTGGTGGTATCTACTCTTCTTCCCATTCGGTTAAAGCTTCGCTTTCTTTTTTTAATCGTTCTAATTCTGCATTTCTTTCCTCTTCCGTCATTTCCTCATGGACTATGACATCCTTACCTCTTATTTCAATTCCCTCCATTCGATTCCAAACTCCTTCTCAAATTCTTTCAATGCTGTCAACTGCGCCTCTTCTATGTCATAAGTGTATGGCCTCGAAACATATTTGTCAACAGTCTTATTAAAATATTCACTGCGGAATGGTTTGTCTCCAGCTTTATACTGAAACACTCTTCCATCATGGGTAACTATCACTCCAAAATCATATCCTCTTGCTCCAGCGGAAACAAAATCCCCTCCTGTAGGATATACATTTGTTGGATGGTTATGCATCCCTATAACTCCCTCTGTTCTAGCATAATTCTGGATTTCCTCAATTTCTTCTTTAGATAATTCTACTCCCAAATTATTCGATCCATTTGTTTTTGAAAAAAGTCTTTTTCCGCTTTTGGCACTAATAATATACAGATCTTCTCCATCGCTTCCGTTTCTATGCACAAGCATGGCTCTTGCATATTTCCGCAAAGCGTCATTTACTGCTGAATTTCCAGTAAGTTGCGTAAATTTACTTCTGAACAAATCGGATTCAATCTTTTTCAGATCAACAATATTGCTACCCTTACGAAGATTTTCAATATTCGCACTTTCTGTTTCAATCTGAATAGAAGATTTTTCCCTCTCAGATACATCTTTTCCAATTTTCAGCCGTTCCCGCTGCTGCCTAAGCCCCATTTCCTTTGAAAACTCCACATAGGTCTTATCCGTCAGCCTCAGCCTGCCCTTAGCCGCTGTAATATCATCCGGGTCAGCCTTAGCCGCCACTAAAAGCTTAATATCCTGTTTCTGCTTTCGGATTGTACGCTCCAAGCGTCTCTGATACTGCAAGGCTCCATATGTATCATATTCACGCCCTTTAAATAGCCTTTTTTCGTTTTCTTTCCGATTCTGCTCTTCCAGCCATTCATCTGTATATTTTCTCTGGCTGATTCCTGGAAGAAATGGAAAGCGGATATGGTAGCAGTTAATCCCGGCAAATCCCAGCATTTCACCCAGCCCACAGACGGTTCTCATCTCCTCAGAAGAATAAACCCTTCCCTGCCAGCTCTGATGATTCAGATACCCGGTTCCTGTGTTTCTGGCCCCCATGTGCCAGTCCACTTCCCAGTAATCCGTCCCCAGTTCTTTTGCGTTCTTTTCGTTTACTTTGTCCGTGATCTGGGCGATTCCTGTCATAACTGCACGGCGGGCGGCTACTTCGATCCGATCCGATTTGCCGGATGCATAATCAACCGTTCGTATGCCGCTGGCTGTCATCTCATCAATAACCTCTCCTACCGCCTGACTGTATGTCCTTGTGCCTGTGGTAATTCCCAGCATAGCCTTGTCCAAACTGCGCTCCAGATACTCAGAAAGCGGGGTAAACACTTTCCTGCCTCCCATATGCACATTAAAACCTGTGGTTTTTGTGATATTTTCCATAGGCCTTAGGGTGTCCTTGGTCTGTTCCCTGACAGCCTCCGCTACCTGCTGGAGCCACTGATTATCCCCATAAGGCACATAGTCCTGTCCGGCAGCCTCGTATATCTCCTTGTTGCGGATGTAATCGGACTGGATTGCCTGATCATAGATCTGGTCGATCTCAAGCCCCGCCGATCCAACGCCATCCCGGAGCAGGCGCTTAATTTCTTTCCTGCTTTTACCAATAGCATCCATACGGATCAACAGCCAATCAATGACTGGGGTGATCTGAGCCACTTCCCGGATCCGCTGTATGATCTCAGACATAACAGACAGTTCCAACGCTGTCATGGTGCGCTCTAATGGCTTTGGCAGCTTCTCCAGTTCTTCGGGCGTCATGGTATCACTCCTCTGTCAGTGCAGGCTCCGGTAGGTTTTTAGTAGCCTCTTCCAGCGTCTCCCCGTACCACTTACTGCGGTACTCAGCCAATGACATTACGCCCATAGCCACATCCTGCCGATCTGTCTGCCGCTCCGTTTCCGCATCCACGATGATACTGTCATCCCAAACAAAGGATACCTGATAATCATTTCCCGGAGGGATCAGGCCATACAGCACCGCCCAGAAGTTCATTGCGTACACCAGATCTTCCAGAGCTCGCTGTAAAGCCATCTGCGTGTCGGAAACAAACGTGTAAGACCTCTGCTTGCTGACCTTGATCTCTGTGGCCGTCTTATCCACATTCTGGGGATCTGACAGGGTGCCATATGCCAGATTACAGGCAAACTCAATCAGCCGCAGCTGGGCATTGAATCCGTTAAACAGGGCGGTATCTCGAATTCCGGGAGAAAATGTATCAATAAGCGGCTTGTCTGTGGCTCCTGCCTCGTAGTTCAACTCCCGATATAATCGTTTTTTTCCTCCCGGATATTCAAACTTATCCCTGTCTTTGTTGTATTTCAGCATACTCTCAGCAATATGAACCGCAAGCTGCGTGCCCTCATACTCCCAGCAGATATTTGAGTACCTCCGGTCCGCTTCCGCTACCAGCTCGTCTGCTCTGGAATATACCGATACCCCCAACGGGCTGTCTGTGTCCTCCGCATTTGCCATAGGTACCTTGAAATACCCAAACAGGAGCCTGTCCGATCCCGCAAGTGATATCTCCGGCACCAATTCAGACCAGCGGTCCACGCTGCTGACCTCGAGCTCTGTTCCCAGGCTGTAATCGTTGGTAGCCACGAAAGCCCTGTTTGTGATGTGGATTACATCATTCTGCAGCGTATGTACTTCCAGCCGGGTATATATCTTCTTTCCTTTTCGGAACTGTTCCGTAAACACGCATTGCATGATCCGGCCCGAATCATCGAACGACAGCGGGAAAAAGCTGTCTGCCTGCACATACTGGATTGCAAGCCCTGTTTTCGTCATATACGGTTTAAGAATCAGACCGCCCTTTGCGCACCCGTATTCCACATAGCGCCGCAGATCAGCCAGCACCTTTTTCTGGTACTCCTGGTTCAGATATTCAGCCGCCGCGCCGCCGGTTATCTCCGACTGCATCTCCAATGTCACCAATCTTGCAATCTCTGAGGCGATAGCTGCCGGTATCTGTGCGCTCTTGACTGTTTCCCGGTCTACCCAGGGAGCATGATTCTCGTACATGGCTGTCCATAACTCAATCGCAGAGGCCATCTGAGAAGTCAGGCATACATCTATCTGCGTGTCGGAATTCTGATTCAATATCTCTGTGATCGCTGTCAGCATTTTTGAAAATTTCATCCTCATCACCTCTATTCGTACCGGATAAACCGGCTGATATCCCGCTCAAATGTGTACTCAAACGCGTCCAGTGTATCTATATCACTGGTACCATCATCCAGCCTCACATCTTCCACAAGACTCTTTTCCTCATCCCACAGTGCAGTAGTAAGGGCATCCTCCAGCGTCTGGCACTGATCTTTCGTGTAAGAAAAGCGGTGCTGGCTGAGCATCCGCTGCGTAAAACGTATTCGGTCATTGATTGTTGTCTTAAGTGCGTTCTCGATCCGGATCCATCCAAACCCCGACTTCCTGACAGCCGTCCTCAGTCCTGCAATCAGCGTCTGCTCTGCGCTGTCGCAGTAAACAGCAGTAATGAAGCCGTATAGGTTGATGATCTTCAGACAGAAGTCTACGAACAGATTCCCCAGCTTATCCGGGTCAATGCTTCCGTTTTTGCTCATATGGCGCTCACTGGCAAGGGCAGTAATACTGTGGTAAGCCCTGGAATATGCTGTAGCCACAAATGCGTGGCCGGAGCCGGAACCGCCAAAGTCGACGCCGATATTGATCTGCATGATACTCTTAGGCTTTTCATAGATTGCAAAGGGATTAACCCCTCCACTGGATACTGCGTCGCACATCAGCTTATACACAGATCCTTCTGCCGCAACCCACAGCCCACGGATGTACCGGTCATATAGGACCGTCCCTTTGTACTCCTTACAAAGCTCATCCACAAATACAGGGCTTACAAATGGATTGTCAAAAAGTTCATACTTCTGGCAGTAAATATCAGCGTCTGAATCCAGAAACTGCTTAAACCAGTGCTGTGGGGCATCCGGGTTGCACGCCCCATCAAAACAGGAATATGGCTTATCAAGACGGGATTTAAGCATATTAAATACGTCCTGGTTCCAATCCACCACCTCATCACCATAGCAGTATTTCAGTGAAGATCCCCGGATCTTAGATACCTGACTGACCTTTTCGGCCCCGAGGCAGTAAACATCCTCGCCAAACATCGGGCAAATGTTCTGGGAATTGATATCTCCCACAAGATTTGTACCCCAGATTCGTTGTAATGGTTCGATGATGTTACGCTGGATCGTGCCCTTAGACACGCCCAGAATTGCCACCAGGCCCTCTTTTCCGGCTCTGGCACGGATTCTCTTGGGAATTACATAATAGTCCATATAAGTCTTTCCAGAACGTGTAGCACCTACCTTGATATTCCAGCGGTGGTTTGCGTTCTGGAAAAACTCCTGCTGCTTATCGGAAAATGGCATATCACACAACCCCTTTGATCTCACTCAGAACCTCATCCAGGCGGCTCAGCTCTGCGTCATTGTCTGTCCCTTTCAGCTTATCCGTCTGGGCTTTGATCTGGGCGATGCGGGCTCTCTGCTCTTCGGTGGCCAGATCCATGTGATTCGCCAGCCAATTCAATGCCTTCATACGGTCAGCCAGTTTTATACTTGCCCCATCTTTGCCCTGTTTCACCTCAGTAATCAATGTACCGTCTACCTCCGCTGATTCCCGGAAGCGGACTGTATTGACCTCTTTCATCAGTGGGGTTTTCTCTCCTGTCTCCGGATCTTTTATCTCCACCGGTCCAAAAGCTCCCATAACCTGGATTTCCTCCCGGCCAAATTCTACATAGTCCGTAATGTCTGCAAATGCAATATCCATGTACTTCTGAAAGATATCGTGCTCATCCAACAGCTCACGATTAAGCCTACTTTGTTTAAGACGCATGATTTCGTCACGCACTCCATCATTCTCCAACAACCGATACCCTATTGATGCAGCCGTATCATAGCTACAGCCATATGCTTTCTGATACGCTTTGGTCACATTAAAACATCGGACATAATGCAAACAAAAAAGCCGCTGCTTGTCAGTGAGTTCGAGGTTTTCCATAACCTGTTCCACATCCTCCGCAATGACCTTTCCTCTTTTCTGCTTTCTGTTCGTTTTATTTGCCGAACGATCATTATTTTTATCCGAACGCTCGTCATCCCACTTGTAAGTGGATTTCCATCGGCGAACCGTTCCTTCCGGCAGGTTTAGTTGACTTGCAATCTCAACTAATTTTGTTCCCTGAAGGTACATGGCTTTCGCCTGTGTAATTCTTGAATCTGGCGCTCTCGCCATGCTGTCTCACCTCGATTCGTCAGTTTTGGTAAAAGAAAAGAGATAGCCGGGGCTACCTCAAATCAATATCTTGTATTTATCCACACATTTTCCACAATATGTTGACAAAAAAAGAAAGACCCCTGCCAAAGCAGGAGCCTCTCCCAAGGAGAATAACGCATGAAAAAAAATGAAACTGAATCGTGGAAACCGGAATCGAACCGGTGACCTGCGGCCCATAAGGCCGTCGCTCTTCCGCTGAGCTATCCCGCAAAGGAAAAAGGGGACGTCCAGCCCTGGGCCGGAACCAGAGCCAGACGATCCGGCCGCGGGGCTGCGACACCCGGCGGCCGACTGGGGCTAAGTGTAAGCCGTCGGCTGTATGCCTTTGGCTTCGGATTTTATTATAAAACGACTTTTCCGACATAAACGACCTTTTTTACTTAATTCCACAACTTTTTAGATACTTATCTCGGATATGTAACCTCGGATAGTCTGGGTTATCCCGATACCCCAGTCTTTTTGCAACCTCTTTCCATGGCAGCCCATCCAGATAGAAATATTCAAATACTTTCCTGGTAGCCGTATCCTCGATTGCCTCAACCCACTTTCTAATTTCTTCTGCTTCTGCCTCTTTCTGATCCAGAAGCCGGCGCTTTCTTCTATATCGTTCACCATCAAAGCCCACCACTGCCTGCGGACGTTCAAAGCCCTTACTATAGTCTTTTATGACGCTGCTCCCCAGCCCTGCATCTGTTGTATTCATTTCATTCAGTTCCCACCTCAGGATCGCAATTTCCTGCATCAGTCTCTTGTAGCTTTCCAAGCGCTTTATTGTCATTTCCAACGGTATCACCTCCTGTATCTCTCATCCGGACACAATGACGTATACGCATAGGCCGGCATCCGGGCTGACCCCCCATCCAGCTTAGGCCCCCGGATCGCCTCTGCGTCACTGGCTGCTACTGCCCGCTCTCTCCGCAGCCGGTTCGCCTTCCTTTGGGCCTCCGTTTTTACAATCCCCATTATGTATCCCTTCTTTCTGGCCCCGCAGCAGGGCTATGGCGTATTCCAGGTATGGATTTTTCTTCTGCCACATTGTTTCCTCCTGGGCTATATGTCAGTTTAGTTACACTCCTGTCCTTCTCGTTTGTTCCATGCTTTTACAACAGATTCAATGGCACCACCTGTCGGACGTCCTTGTGCATATCCGTCTACAAGACATTTTGTCATCGCCCCACATTTTTCACATATAACTCTTACGCCATCCTCAACATGTACAACCGATTCTCCACCACAAAACGGGCACGGCTTTAATTTGATATCACTCATTTCCACTCCTCCTAAACCCTAATTAACGTACAGCTTGAATCACCATGGTATGCCTGGCATTACATGGTTTTGGCATTACGTCATTCTCCACAATCATCCACGCAATTGTCCCATCATACTCAATATCCTTCGTATCTGCATAGAAATCCACCTTCTGCACCCATCTTTCTCCTGTGAAACATACCCTGGTGATCCATATCTCACAATCCTCCTTCGGTAATTTGTCTCTGAAATCATAATCAATCAGTATCCATCTATTCATGGTCTACCTCCGTCAAATCTTAATTTTCCAGCTCAATCCCCATAACAACATATCCTGGCTGTATTCCAACAAATTTATCATCAATCAGATATATTACTTTTGCTTTTGCCTCTCTTCCAGAATATTTGATGTTGTCCCACTCCTTTAGAATCAGAACATCACCAATGCAAAATTTCCTGTCATCTTTTCTGATCTCAAACTTCTTTTTTCCAGAAAGCACATCTTCAAAATATTTCGGATAAATTTTTAATTCATGTTCCATATCAGACCTCCAAAATTCTTAATTTTAAATAAAATCAAATATACTTATTTGCCGTTCCTCCCAATATAACCGTTCTTCCCAGTCATGGATGCTTGTATTGGTTAGGATGTTCCACTTATGGCCGATAAGCTCCGGTTCATTCTCCAGCTTCAGAAGCTTATCCCATAAATCTTTATGATTTGTTCTAAGATGTTTCAATTCCGCATATTTTGCATTAGGGCAGAACCAGCATCCTCCCCTTGGTGCAAAATCGTATATCGGGGATAGCAAATCATATTTCTTGCACAAGTCGAACGCCATTTGCTCTGTATATCCATACTTCTCAAGCATAGATATTTTATTTCCAGAATTTGCAATGCGTTCCATTCTGACTGGCTCATCAACGGCTATACCAATATACTGGGTAAATTCTTCATTTATTTCATTTAAGAATTTTCTTATCTGTGGCATTTTGCAATCCCTATTGATTAAACACCTTCCTGACATCGGAAAGCCTAACTTTCTTCCAATCCGTTTCCCCTTAGTCGCTATGTGGTGAAAGCAATCTAAGTATGTTTTCTGTGAATGAAGTATCTTTACCTCATATCCCCAACTTTCAAATATCGGAATTGCCTTGTTTTTGATGAAATCAATATGCTCTGGAAGTTCGCCGCTGGTATTTTCATCAAACATCACTTCTGAGAAGATAATCAAATCCAACGGCTCATTGTGCTCATGTGCCAGAATAATACTTGCTGTACTGTCTTTCCCACCACTCCAAGAAGCAATGTGCTGCATCCTCTACTCCTTTTTTATTCTTTCAACCTTAATTTTCTTCATTCAGCCAGTCACGTATAAAATCCCGGCCAGCATCATGCGTACACGTTCCAAGGCAGCCATTCCCAAAATCAGGACATCTTTCCGCACAATCGAATGGAATTTCATGAAATAATTCCGTCAGTTCTTCTTCGCTCATGCTTTTTATGCGATCTATGTTTTTCATCTTCTCCTCCAAAGGCTAATTCTGTTCTATACATGATATCAACACATATACTATCCTGAGGTGATATCATGGATTCTTGTGAACTTACAGTAACGATTTCTGCTCTGGCCTGCTGTATTGCCGATGGCAGGTCTCCGGAAGAGATCGCCCTGATCAGTTCCATCTTTGTACAGATCGGTGACTCTCTGGCCACTATGGCTGCACATCAGGCCCTCTGTGCTCCCAAAGATACCAAGTAATTCCTTGGGAGAAACTCACTCCTCTGGCCGGTATGGCTCCGGCAGCGGCTGCCAGGCAGTCACTGTGTCATACACATTTGCCAGATTCCTTTTCTCTTTTTCCACTAGATCACAGTATACCCATTCGTTATAATCATCGGAGTACTGCCAGATCCCTTCGCCTATATATTCTGCCTTATACACACCATAGTTCTCTGGGTGGTATGTCTTTTTCTCTTCTGGAAGCCAGTCAGCGTCATAATCGCTGATCCATTTAGAATGTTTTACAGTCGCCCAGACTGGTTCTCCTAGCTTCGGCAGCCTCTCCTCCACCGGGATCCAGCGGTGCTCCGATGTTTTTCTGTTCGCGTTTAACGCCTTGATTTCTTCCGGCGCCAGACCGGTATCCTCGTACTCCATCAACTTCCAGAGGGCTCCATACAGCCGCTCCCGTAAAGGCTTGGTGATTACCTGTCCTTCATGCAGCTGTTCCCATGACACTCCCTCCAAGCACCAATTTCCCTGCTCATCTTTCTGTGTTAATCTCTTCATTCCCGCCTTCCTCCTCCCATTCAAGTGCCTCGCCGCATATCTGGCAGTATTTCTGCCCCAGCTCAATCCTCTCATTCTCACATACTGGGCACATAAATCTTTCTTTTCCCTGCATCAAAATCTTAGCCATGGCTATTCTCCTTTCCTGATCGGCGTTCCTGCCCCTTCATCATCCGCCTTAACATTCGATTGGAAGCGACACTTTCTATTGTGCAGCCTTGTCCGCTTCCAAATTGTTTACTATACGCTGTCAAACCTACCGCCATACCAGCCGTTCGAGTTTTACTTATTCTACTTTTCCCCATCTTTTTTACCTCACTTCATATAATCAAATAGCGTTGGGGCCTCAATCTCATCTTCTGCCGCCTGTAAATACCCTACTCCATCCCGGAAGTAATCTGGATTCAGTTCAATTCCATATCCCTTCCGATGCATCTTAACCGCAGACATAGGTACCGTCATAAGGCCGCCGAACGGATCCAGCACCTCATCTCTCTCATTGGAATAACGGTTAATGATCCGTTCCACAATATCAAGCTGTAAGGGGCATACGTGCATCTGGGCCCGTCTCCGGGACTGGTTCGTGTTAAGCGTCCGCATCCGGTTTATATCGTCCCATACTTCCCAGGCCCAGCTCCCAGGTGCCACCACCATAAAGGTGGCAGGCAGCTTTCCGTCCGTGTCCAGCTTTCTGGCTAACGCTACATGATCTTCATAATTGTAGACAGTACCCCTGCTGTATTTGCGGTACACAGCCTGCAGATTATCAACGGATACCTTTCCCAACTCTTCCCTGCTGATTAACCGATCGCCGGAGCTGCGCCAAAACCCATGCGCATCAATCTGCCACTGTGCCCTGGTGTATTCCTCCTTGGTTTTTTTGACTGGTTCATCCGCATAGGCTGTGGACCGGTCTGTAGGCAGTTTGCGGAACAGCAGGATATACTCCGGACAGCCTACACCCATTTTGGAGCCATCCTTGCACTGTTCGCTCCATCCAAGCCGGTAGGTCTGGTTATTTTCCCGCACCACATCCGTCACCACGGTAATCATACCGAAATATTGGAACCCATGTTTTATGTAATGGTTGATACAGAGTGCATGGAAGGGTTCCACCGTAGGCATCCCAGTGCCGGTGGCATTTCCGTACAGTACCCGGTCTTTCACATGGACCGCCGCCACCCGTCCAGGCTTCAACACCCGCAAAAGCTCCGGCGTCAAAAAGTCCATCTGTTCAAAAAATCGTGCCGTGTCCTGGTTATGGCCGAAATCATTATAGTTTGCGCTGTACTCATAATGGTTGCCAAACGGGATGCTCGTATGGATCAGCCCAAAGCGGCTATCTTCCAGTCTCCGGACTGCCTCCACACAATCGTCATGTACTGCTGTATAATTCTTTCCGTTTATCTCCACAGTTTTTACCCCCATCTTTCGCTTTAATGCCTGCTCTTTTCCTGTTCTGGAAAGTCCATATTTCCGTACAATCTCAATCATCTTTTCCACCATGTGATCGTGGTTTTTCCATTTCTCCAGCAGTGCCTCTTTGATCTGGCGCTCCGATTCCATGTAGATGATGTCAATCACCACCGGCTCAGTCTGTAAAAAACGGTAACACCGGTGGATTGCCTGAATAAAATCGTTAAATTCATAATCAATCCCCAGAAATATCTCCCGATGGCAATACCGTTGGAAATTGCACCCTGATCCGGAAAGAGATTTCTTGGTTGCAAACAGACGGATCCTCCCGTCTGAAAAGGCAATTACCCTTTCTTCTCTAACCTCATAATCCTGAGAACCGTAGATGTCCGCGGTTTCCGGCAGTGCTGCCCTGATTGCGTGCCGCTCCGCCTCCTGGTCATGCCACAACACAAAATGATCCTCCGGTGATTCTTCTACCAGTTCTTTCATTTTCTGTACCCGGGCATCAATGCTTTCCCGTTTTACCTGTGCCGCCTCCTTAAGACCGACGGCCGCATCCTGAAACAGGCTCATCTGTCCATCCCGGTCAATGGCATCCCCATAGTGTACCGGGATCTCATGCCATCGTACCTCTAACGGTGGAAGGTCATAGCCTGCATCTGGATAATCCGGGCTGACATCAGAAGGCTTTGTGACAAACAGCGCCCAGCTTGATACCCACAACCAAAACTCATCTTCCATATTGGGGTACAGGGTCAGGTTGTTAGCCTTAGTGCTGTCCCTCTGAAAGAACCGGGTAAGAGCCTGGCCGGTATCCATCACTTCCAAGTAGCCGGCATAATGAATCAGCTCCTTGTATTTGTTCGGGCTCGGCGTTGCTGTGGCCACCAGCTTATAAGGCACGCCCTTGAACTTATCCAGGAACATCTGGTAGGTCTTGCTCCCGAAGCTGCGGAGCACCGATGCCTCGTCCAGGCTCGTTGCCGTAAAATATACCGGGTCAATATCGCCGTCCCGGACCCGCTCATAGTTGGTCAGTACAATGTCGGAATCGGCTGCCCTGACCTCCTCCATGGTGCGGACATACTGCGGTTTCCCGTATCCCAGAAGTTCCACGGCGTCCCGCTGAAACTCCTGTTTTACACCTAACGGGCAGACAATCATCGCCCTGCCGCCCTCATGACGCACTGCCTGGCGGCAAAATTCCAGTTCCTGCACCGTCTTTCCCAGGCCAAAAGATTCAAACAATGCCCTGCGGCCGCCACGCAGAGCCCAGACTACTGCATCTGCCTGGTGTGGTTTTAACGCCGGATTGATCTCTGCCCGGTCTGCTAAAAAACCGCTGTCTGGCGCAATCTCTATCTTACTTTTCAAAAACTCTAAATATTCCATATCTTTATAGAAGCCTGCATATGCATTACCCCGGCCGGAGGTTCCAGCTCCTTTCATTTTTTATCTTCTCATTTTCTGTATCCCTGAAATCAGGTTCTTCCGGTTTTCTGCCGCTATGACATCTCGGATTGATTCTTCAGGGAACGGGA